>NZ_JBTSWB010000002.1:0-1147892 GCF_054602315.1 Bradyrhizobium cedriense
CGCATCGCTACGATAAGATCGCCTACAAAGGCCGAAACGTCATCGAACGGATGTTCTGCCGCCTCAAGGACTTCCGCCGGATTGCAACTAGATACGACAAGCGAGCAGACATCTTCCTGTCTGCAATTCTTCTGGCCGCTGCGATCACTTGGTGGATCAATTGAGTCCGGACCCTAGCCGCCCCTGATCGGCGGCATGGTCACCTGCTCACGGCGGCAGGCGCGGCGCTCGATCTCGTCGCAGGCACGGAATTGCAGGTCCTTGCTGAGGCAGACGCGAACCTCGGAGAGCCGCGTCCGATTGCAGGTGACCGAGACGGCGGCATTGCTGAGACCCGGATTGGCCTTGATGAAGGCCTCCTCGACCTCCGCCGGCGCCACGGTCTTGGCCTGCGACAGATCGAGATAGTCGGCCGGGATCTTGATCGCGGCGCGCGCTTTCCGGATCATCTCGAAATAGCTGCGGCCCTCGAGCCCGGAGCAGGTGCCATGCTTGTCCCATTCGTTGAAGATCAGGCCCGGCGCCGGCATCAAATCGAGCATCGAGGAGACGATGTTGCGGTTCAGCCGGGGCGCCGGCCGCCGGCAATATTCCGGGAAGCCGTTCTCATATTGCGGCCACAGCCCATGCACCACGAAAGCGTAGGGACGCCCGCCGCATTGCATCTGTGACCGGCCGCCGCGCTCGGCCGCCTCCTCGCAGAACGAAGGCGACCATGACAGCGCGAGCACGTAGAAATCGAACTCACCCGGTGCGTTCTGCCGCTTGTCCTGGGCCTGTGCATGCCCGGCGAACGAGGCTAGCCCCGCGGCGAGCGTCAGCGAGATCATCAAGCGTGACAACGAACGCAATCTGGAATGAAACATGGCGACGGCCCTCAACTAGACTGTGCATATAGCCTAGCAGGCGATTGGAACATTTCAAGAACAAAATTAGGCGCTACCGATTGCCCCCTGGCTCGACCCGAATCAGGCGCCCTTCAGATCAGGGCTTGGCGGCGCGGCAAGCCGGATTGTAGGCCCAGTTGCGATCGACCCCGACCACGCACCATTCGACACCGTTGCCGTAGCCGGCGAAGCCGCCGTCCTCGATGATCGAGAAGTGCACCTTGCGCACCTTGCCGTCATTGAGCATGGCGTCGCCGGTGCAGAAGCGGCGCGGAATGTTATCGGACTGCCAGGGGCGGAACGCGACCTCGCGAACGGCAGAGAAGCCCGTGATCTTCAGCGACGAATTCCAGAACGAGCTTTCCTTTTCCCAGAACTGGGTGGCGATCGTCGGCAGCGCCTGGTCGCAATCGGCGACGGCGCCGTCGTAGCGGGGGCCGCTCAGCCAGAAATTGAGCTCCAGCGGATTGGCGGCCCTGGCCTCGCCGAGCGACAGCGCCCCGAACATGAGGCCGAGCACGGCGGCAAAGCGGAGCGATTTCAGGGAGGGGGCGCGCATGATCAATCCGGACAGCTAAGGTCTTGCGAAGGTCGGACGGTGCCGCGAAGGCCGGGGGAGGTCAAGTGCAGCGCGGCAACACTTCGCCAGGAGTTGACCGGAATGTGCCCGCTGACTGGGCTTCGGTTCTTTTCACTTCCATCCCGGCACCGTACACTGGCGGCTAGCCAATTGGAGTGACGGGAATGCGAATCATTGCGGCCGCGGGCCTTCTTGCCCTGGGTATGATGGCGAGCCAGTCGGCGCGCGCCGATCTCCTTCCTGTGCCGCCATTCAAGGGCAACGACACCGGCGGCATCATCGCCTATTCCATGGCGACCCAGGTCGATGCGCGCCAGGTCGCGGTCGATCATTGCGCGCGCTACGGCAAGGTCGTGAAATTCCTCGCGGTGCAGGCCTCCGAGGGCGGTTATGTCTCGTTCTCCTGCCGCTGGGTGCCCTACGGCGCCGCCGCGCAGCCGATCCGCACGCTGTACTGAGACGCTGTCGTAACGCCGCATTCTTTCGGCCGGAGCCTCCCCATGACGCGCAAACTTGCTTTGCTCGGCTCGATGCTTTGCTTCGTGCTGTCGGCAGGCAGCGCCAGCGCCGAGGATTTGCCGATGCGCAAGGCCGGCCTATGGGAAATGAAGCTGGTCACGACCGGCTCGCCCATCCCTGAAATGACCATGCAGCACTGCACCGACGAGACCGTCGACAAGGAGATGAGCAACAACGTCTCTCCGATGGCCAAGCAGATCTGCGCCAAGCAGGAGATCAAGAAGACCGCGACCGGCTATGTCAGCGATTCCGAATGCAGCGTCGCCGGTGTCAGCACGACTTCGCATGCCGAGATCACGGGCGACTTCAACTCGGCCTATACGGTGAAAACCACATCGCATGCGCAAGGCGGCGTCGCCGGGGCGGCCGGCCGCGATAGCACCATGACGCTGCAGGCCAAATGGCTGGGCGCCTGCAAGCCGGACCAGAAACCCGGCGACATCGTGATGCCCGGCGGCTTCAAGATGAACGTGCGCGACATGGACAAGCTGAAGGCGCTGCTGCCGAAGTAGGAGAGCAAGCGGCACGGACGCCGGTGCGCTCCCTCGCCCCGTTCTCACGAAGAGAGAGGCGGGGTCAGGGGCCTCTCTGCCCGGGGGCGAGGTAGGACCGCTACACCGGAATCCGCACGCTCGCCCTTAATCCGCCCATTGGGCTGTCGCCGAGCGTGATGTCGCCGCCGTGCGAGCGGGCGATGTCGCGGGCGATGGCGAGGCCTAGGCCGGTGCCGCCTTCGTCCTGGTTGCGGGCGTTGTCCAGCCGCAGGAACGGCTTGAACACCTCTTCGCGCAAGTGAGCGGGAATGCCCGGGCCGTCGTCGTCGATCGTCACGGTCAAGTAACGGTGATCGCGCTGGCCGGTGATGGCGATGGCCTTGCCGTAGCGGGCCGCGTTGGTGACGAGGTTGGCGAGGCAGCGCTTGAACGAGGCCGGCTTCACCGTCACCACCGGCAGGCCGTGGAAGGCAACGGTCGCCGTGTGGCCGTGGCGTTCGGCATCGCTGCGCAGTTCTTCAAGCGCCTGCGCCATGTCGGTCGGCTGCGACTGCTCGCCGGAATCGCCACGAGCAAAGGCGAGATAATCCTCCAGCATCATCGACATCTCGTCGACGTCCTTGCGCATGCCCTCGAGTTCGGGGCTGTCGCCGATCAGCGCCAGCTCGAGCTTGAAGCGGGTCAGGATGGTGCGCAGATCGTGGCTGACGCCGGCGAGCATCGCGGTGCGCTGCTCCATGGTGCGCTCGATGCGCGACTTCATTTCGAGGAAGGCGACTGCCGCGCGCCGCACCTCGCGCGCGCCCCTCGGGCGGAAGTTCGGCGCTTCGCGGCCCTTGCCGAAGCTTTCGGCGGCATCGGCAAGGCGCAGGATCGGCTTGATCTGGTTGCGCAGGAACAGCACCGCGACGATCAACAGGATCGAGGACGTGCCGACCATCCAGAACAGGAAGATCTCCGAGTTGGAGGCGTAGGCCGCGCTGCGCTGCGCGAACACGCGCATCACGGCGTCGTCGAGCTGGATGCGGATCTCGACGAGATTGGAGCGGCCGACCGTGTCGATCCAGAACGAGCGCCCGATCTGGCGCCCGAGCTGCACCGACAGCGTCTGGTCGAGCAGCGAGAAGAACGGCTTTGGTCCTGGCGGCGGCATGTCGCCGGCGGGCAGGAAATCGACCACGAGGCCGAGCCGCTGCTGGGCGATGCGGCGGATCTGATCACGGTCCTTGTCCTGCGGATAGCCCTTGTAGACGTCGATGAGCGCGGCGATGTCCTGTACCACCGCGGCCGACAATCTGCGCGTCACCGTGTTCCAGTGCCGCTCCATGAACACGAAGGCGACGACCGATTGCAGCACCACCATCGGCACGATCATGATGAGGAGCGCGCGGGCGTAGAGGCCGGTCGGCATCCAGCCCTTGAATGCGTTGCCCATCCAGCCATTGGCGGCGGAGACGCGGCCGGCGGCGCTTCGCAGCAGCGTCAGGCCGGTATCGATCGTGCTCATCGCTCGCGCTTCACTGCTTGGGTCTCAAGGCGAGGCCACCAGCCGGTAGCCGATGCCGCGCACTGCCTGGAGGAACAGCGGATTGGCTGGGTCGGTCTCGATCTTGCGCCTGAGGCGGTTGATCTGCACGTCGACGGCGCGCTCGTTGACGCTGCCGTTGCCGGTCAGCGCGCTGCGCGGCACGGTTTCGCCCGGTGTCTCCGAGAGAATCCGCAGCATCTCGCGCTCGCGATCGGTGAGGTGGATGACCTCCTCGCCCTGGCGCAACTCGCCGCGGTCGAGATGGTAGACGTAGGGACCGAAGGCAATTTTCTCGACGATCGCGGCCTGCGGCGGCGGGGCGGCGCGCTTGAGGATGTTGTTGATGCGCAACGCGAGCTCGCGCGGCTCGAACGGCTTTGCCACGTAATCGTCTGCGCCGATCTGAAGGCCCTCGATGCGGGCTTCCGCTTCGTGCCGCGCCGTCAGCATCACGATCGGCACCGAGGAGGAGGTTCGAATGAAGCGGGCGAGATCGAAGCCGGTTTCGCCGGGCATCATCACGTCGAGAATCAGGAGGTCGAAATGCAGGCCAAGCAGCTTGGATCGCGCGTCGCCGGCGCTCGCTGCGGTGGTGACGCGGTAGCCTTCACCGGCGAGAAAGCGCGAGAGCAGATCGCGGATGCGGCGGTCGTCATCGACCAGCAGCAGATGCGGGGCGTCATCGGCGGGTTGCACCGGCGGGCGGGCGAGCGTGGCAGCGAGCGGCACGGTCACTCCTTGTCGTGGTTGACGGAAGCGAAGATCGTCTCGAGCACCTTGTCCGGATCGTCGCGGTCGATCATCGCGCGCAGGAAGCGCTTCACGGTCTCGGCGTCTTGCGGAGCCATCTCGGCAAGCGCCCTCGTGATTCGCGTGGTCTGGAGGCCGGCGAGCTTCTGCACCAGCGCCTCGCCCTTCGGTGTCGCGTAGAGCAGGCGCTGGCGGCGATCATTGTCGCCGGTCTTCTGCACGATATAACCCTCGTCCAGGAGCTGCTTGAGCACGCGGCCGAGCGACTGCTTGGTGATGCGCAGGACGTTGAGGAGGTCGGCGACCTTGAGGCCGGGATAGCGGTAGACGAAGTGCATGACCCGGTGGTGGGCCCGGCCAAACCCGAACGCCTCCAGCTCCTGGTCTGGATCGCCGACGAAGTCGCGATAGGCAAAGAACAGCAGCTCGATGATATCCCAGCGCAAATTCCCTCCGTCGGAGCCGGCCGGCCGAGGCTCGGCGGCGTCATGAGAGGAGCTCGCGAAATTTATGTCAGGCATATTGACGTATCTTGGGTTCAATGTTACAAAACGATCGGCCCGTACGAAATTTTAGGTCGTTTCACGACGGGGCGGCATCGAAGCAGGGGCGGCGGAAGGAGCCGGACAGGCGACGACGGCCGGATCTGATCTACCGTGCGATTGTCGAGCGGCATTTCGGCAAAACATACTGGACTTCCGCCTTCCGCAAAAGCATGTCCTCAGCGACATGCTGGCCACGGAAACCGGCCGTAACAAGGCTGGCGGTGGTCCGCAGAAACCAAATCGAGCCAGCCGGGGCCCAAAGCGGGCAGGCGGGCGCCAGAACAGCGCCGCCACCGGCAGCGGGAGGCAAGGACATGAGCATGACATTCGACATCCAGCCCGCATCCAATCCGACGTCCGAGAAGGACCGCGTCGCCAAGCTGGTGGACCCCGGCTTCGGACGGATCTTCACCGATCATATGGCGATCGTCCGCTACAATCAGGCCAAGGGCGGCTGGTACGAGGCGCGGATCGAGGCGCGCGCCAACTTCCAGCTCGATCCGGCCGGCGCCGTCCTGCACTACGCCCAGGAAATCTTCGAGGGCCTGAAGGCCTACAAGCGCGATGACGGCGGCGTGAACCTGTTCCGTCCTGACGCCAATGCGCGCCGCTTCAAGGACTCCGCCGACCGCATGGCAATGGCACAGCTGCCCGAGGACGTCTTCATCGAGGCAGTCGAGCAGGTCGTGCGCATCGATCGCGCATGGATCCCCGGCGGCGAAGGTAGCCTTTACCTGCGTCCCTTCATGATCGCGAGCGAGACCTTCCTCGGCGTCAAGCCGTCGTCCGAGTACATCTTCGCGGTCATCGCCTCGCCGGTGGGGTCATACTTCAAGGGCGGACCCGCCCCGGTCTCGATCTGGGTGTCGGAGAATTACACGCGCGCAGCCGTCGGCGGCACCGGCGCCGTCAAGTGCGGCGGAAACTATGCCGCGAGCCTGCGCGCCCAGGCCGAAGCGATCCAGCACGGCTGCGATCAGGTCGTCTTCCTCGACGCGATCGAGCGCCGCTACATCGAGGAGCTCGGCGGCATGAACGTCTTCTTCGTGTTCGATGACGGCTCGCTGCTGACGCCGCCGCTCGGCACCATCCTTCCGGGCATCACCCGCGACTCCATCATCACGCTCGCGAGGGATGCCGGCAAGACCGTGCGCGAGGAGCCCTATTCGCTCGATCAGTGGCGCAAGGATGCGGCCTCGGGCAAGCTGAAGGAGGCGTTCGCCTGCGGCACCGCGGCGGTGATCTCGCCGATCGGCAAGGTGCGGTCGGTGAGCGGCGACTTCGACATCGGCGGCGGCGCCGCCGGCCCCGTCGCCATGGGCCTGCGCAAGCAACTCGTCGACATCCAGTACGGCCGCACCAACGATCCGCACAATTGGATCCGCAAGGTGTCTTGATCGCCGGTGAGAGCGTCTTCTCCTTCTCCTCCTGGATAACCAAGGGGGGAGGGGAAACGCGCATGGCGTGTGGCTTTTCGTGCACTGAACGTACCGCCACAACTCCGCGACAAAGCCAGGATACATCGAGTCATCCTGGACATTGCGATCATGGCAGCAAAACTCTCCCAACTCCTGAAATGGGTCGTTCTCGCCGCAATCACCGGCCTCTCCGTCTTCGGCATCCTGACCATCGGCCCGACGCACGAAGTCGCAGCGCAAGACCGCTCGCCGATCGTCGATGTGCGCACCAGCGATCCCGAGATGAACGCGGCGATCGCGCGGGCCCGCGGCACGCTCCCGACCTTCTGGGCGTCCTACGAATCGCCGAAGCCGGCGGAGACCGGGCACGCCCTGAAGGTGCGCTTCTCGACCCGCAAGGGCGGCGAGCACATCTGGATTGGCGAGGTGAAGAAGCTGCCAAATGGCACCTATTCCGGCCTCTTCGCCAACGAGCCGCGCGACATGCCGGGCAAGCACGCCGGCGACAAGGTCTCGTTCGCCGAAACTGACATCTCGGATTGGATGTTCATGCGCAACGGCAAGATCGTCGGCGGCGAAACCATCAAGCCGACGCTGAAATCGCTTCCGAAGGCGGATGCCGACGCCCTCAGGGCCCGGATGGAGCAGCCGTAAAGGCGGGGGGCTCGGGCCCGTAACCGCACACTCCGTCATGCCTGGGCTTGTCCCGGGCATCCACGTCTTTGGCACCCTCATCGTGCTACGTGGATGGCCGGGACAAGCCCGGCCGTGACGAGTTCTGCGGACGGCCCGGTTGCCGCATCCCGCGTCGGCTGGTAAACGCCGCGCATGGCCGAGAAACCCAAAAAACCCCAGAAACTGAAGGCCCGCCTGCCGCGCGGGCTCGAGGATCGCGATCCCGCCGCGATCCGGGCGACGCGGGAGATGGTCGAGAAGATCCGCACCGTCTACGAGCTCTACGGGTTCGAGCCGGTGGAGACGCCGGCAATGGAGTACACCGACGCGCTCGGCAAATTCCTCCCCGATCAGGACCGTCCGAACGAGGGCGTATTTTCGTTCCAGGACGACGACGAGCAGTGGATCAGCCTGCGCTACGATCTGACCGCGCCGCTGGCGCGCTATGTCGGCGAGCGCTACGGCACCGACGGTCTTGTCTTGCCCTACCGCAGCTACCGCGTCGGCTATGTCTTCCGCAACGAGAAGCCCGGCCCCGGCCGCTTCCGCCAGTTCATGCAGTTCGATGCCGACACGGTCGGCTCGGCGACGCCGGCGGCAGATGCCGAGATTTGCATGATGGCCGCGGACACGATGGAGGCGCTCGGCATTGCGCGCGGCTCCTATGTCGTGAAGGTCAACAATCGAAAAGTGCTCGATGGTGTTCTGGAGGCCATCGGGCTGGGCGGTGACGAGAACGCTGTCCGCAGGCTTACGGTGCTGCGCGCGATCGACAAGCTGGACAAGTTTTCCGCCGACGAAGTGCGCAAGCTGCTTGGTCCCGGGCGGTGGGACGGCGGCGAAGAAGGCAAGGGTGACTTCACCAGGGGCGCCAATCTGAGCGAGGCTGAGGCAGACGTCGTTCTCGCCATCACCAAGCCGCGTGAGGATTGGAAGGAAGCCATCGCCGCGGCAGAAGCCTACCTTGCCAAGAGCCAAGTCGGTCAGGCCGGCGTCAGCGAGCTCGAAGAGATTGCCGAGCTGGTCACGGCGTCGGGCTACGGTGCGGACCGCATCAAGATCGATCCGTCCGTCGTGCGCGGCCTCGAATATTACACCGGCCCTGTTTACGAGGTCGAACTCCTGCTCGACACCAAGGACGAGAAGGGCCGTCCGGTGCGCTTCGGCTCCGTCGGTGGCGGCGGGCGCTACGACGGCCTGGTCTCGCGTTTTCGCGGCGAGCCGGTGCCGGCGACCGGATTCTCGATCGGCGTGTCACGCCTTCAGGCCGCGCTGACGCTGCTCGGCAAGCTGGATACGCGGCCGGAATTCGGCCCCGTCGTCGTCACCGTGTTTGATCGCGACCGCGTCGCCGACTACCAGAAGATGGTGGCAAGCTTGCGCACCGCCGGCATCCGCGCCGAGCTCTATCTCGGCAATCCCAAGAACATGGGCAACCAGCTCAAATACGCCGATCGCCGCAACTCACCTTGCGTGATCATCCAGGGTTCGGATGAAAAAGCGCGCGGCGAGGTGCAGGTCAAGGATCTCATCGAAGGCGCCAAGGCCGCCGCGGCGATCGCCTCCAATCAGGAATGGCGCGAGACCCGGCCGGCGCAGTTCTCGTGCAGCGAAGCAGATCTCGTCGCGAAGGTGCGCGAGGTCCTGGCGCGCCATGACGTGAGCTGGGGCTAGCCATTCACTGGCGTCGTCATGCCCGGGCTTGTCCCGGGCATCCACGTCTTGTTTGATAGCGAAGACCGTGGATGGCCGGGACGAGCCCGGCCAGGACGGAGAGAGAAGAGGGAGCGAACAAAATGCCTGAGATCACCATCAGCATGGCCGAAGGCCGCACCGACGAGCAGAAGGCCGGCATGATGCGCGACATCACCCAGGCACTTGTGAAGAATCTCGGCGTCGATGCCGATGCCGTCGTCATCCAGATCAACGAAGCCCCGCTGCGCCACAAGATGAAGGGCGGCAAGACCTTCGTGGAGCGCGCAGCAGCGGCGAAGAAGTGACGCTTTAGACTAGCGTCATTCCGGGGCGCGCGAAGAGCGAACCCGGACTCTCGTGCCGCAAACTTCTGGATTCCGGGTTCGGCGCTACGCGCCGCCCCGGAATGACGAGCAAGCACCATGGACGCACGCGACTTCATCAAGATCGGCATGAGCGCCGAGCGCACGCTGGTGGTCCCGGCCGAGCGCACGGTCGGGCATTTCGTGCCCGGCATGCCGATGGTCTACGCAACGCCGATGATGATCTTGGAGATGGAGATGACGTCGGGCGATGCGATCCGCTCCGCCCTCCAGCCGGGCTGGGTCACTGTCGGCACCGAGGTCGACATCCGCCATCTTGCAGCAGCCCTTGTCGGCGCGACGGTGCGGACCACGGCGAAGGTGGTTGCCGTCGAGCGCCGCGTCATCCGGTTCGAGGTCGAGGCCTACGAAGGCACGCGAAAGCTCGGCGAGGGCCGCCACGCGCGCGGGCTGGTGAATGTCGAGATGTTCAACAAGCGGCTGGGGGCGTAGGGAAGCGCTTCAGCGTGACTTAACCCGCGCTGCGCGCTCCCGGCGTCGAATAGAACGCTTCCTGCTCCCTGCGGACACGCACGGCAGGCAGGGTCTCGTCGATCGCCACATCGGCCCAGGTAATGCAGGAATCCTTTGCCACCGCCTTGGTCAATCGCACATTGTGTGCCAGCCCGAGCGGCAGATAGCCCTTTGCAAGTGACGTGCTGGCCGGCGTCAGCTTGCCGAAAACAGTGTAGCCGCCTTCTCCGTCCAGTGTATCTCCCTCGCGCAGGTCCTTCTTGGCTGTCGCGGCAACATCGGCGTTGAACGTCGTTGCAACGCCTGTCGCCTCCTTGCGCAGGGCGATCGAGGCCACTGAAATTCCAAGCTCCAGACCTATGAGATGCCACTTCTTGTAGGAGCTCATGTAACGACCGCTCGGATCGGTGACGACGCTGTATTCCTGGAAGCAGTTGCGGATGTAATCGCTGTCGCCTTCGAAACAGACCCAGACGCCCTTGCGGATGTCGTTGGGGATCGGTTTGCCCTCGGCCGTCAGGCAGGACACGACTTCGACCTGGCCCTTGGATTCCAGAATGCCGCCCTCGGAACGCGGGCGCATCAGCGTCGGGATGTCGTCGACCGATCCCGGCGGGAATGCGAGGCCTTGCGAGGGCGCCTCCAGCCCGGTTGCGTTCGCGATCGCGGCCGATTCGATCGCCGGCTTGGAGCCGTCGAGGAACGCGTTGAACATTTTCGGATTCATGCCGCCGCGCGCGGCTTGCTCGGCAGACAGTCCCCAGTGATCCCAGACCGTTTCGGGCGTTGATTCCCGATAATGCGGCAGCCATTTGTGGCCGCGGCCCGCCGCCACGACCGGGAAACCGCAGGCCCTTGCCCAATCAACGAGGTCGCAGGCGAGGGCCGGCTGATCGCCGTAGGCAAGGCTGTAGATCACGCCTGCCTGCCTGGCTCTTTGCGCAAGGATCGGTCCGCAGAAGGCGTCAGCCTCGACGGTCACGTTGATGACGGCCTTGCCCGCAGAAAAGGCGCCGAGGCAGTGCTCGACCGCCGCGATGGGATTGCCGGTGCATTCGGCAATCACCTCGATGCCTTCGCACCTCACCAGCGCTTCCCAGTCGTCGGTCAGGAACGTCGTGCCGTTCTTGAGCGCATCCTCGAGCGAGGCTGCGGCGAATTGCTCCGGGCGCCAGCCGACCCGGTTCAGGTTTTCGCGGGCACGCGACGGGGACAGGTCTGCAATTGCGACGAGATGGACGCCCGGCGTGCGCAGAACCTGATGCAGGTACATTGCACCGAACTTGCCCGCCCCGATCAGCCCGATCCTGATGGGGCGACCGTCGGCCTGTCGTTCGAGAAGTTTCGCGTAGAGATTCACGATCGCTCTCCCTACCGGCAACAGCCAGGATCGCATTGCATCCGGCCGACCGGGGCCGAAGCGCTCTTGATCCGCCTACTTAGCCAATTCCTTCGACCGCTTCGTGGCCGCCGCGATGGCGCGGATCATCAACTCGCGCAGGCCGGGCTCGCCCATCAGCACGCCGAGCGCCGCAGCCGTGGTGCCGCCGGGCGAGGTGACGTTCTGGCGCAACGTGCTGGCGGGAAGGTCTGACCGGTGCAGCAACTCGCCGGAGCCGGCGACGGTTTCACGTGCGAGCTTGGTTGCCAGCGCTTCGGGCAGTCCTGCCTCGACGCCGGCGCGCGCGAGTTCCTCGGCGAGCAGGAACACATAGGCCGGGCCCGAGCCGGATACGGCGGTGACCGCGTCCATCAGGCCTTCGTCCTCGACCCATTCGACCGAGCCGGTGGCGCGCAGCAGCGCATCGGCCACCGCGCGCTGAGCGGCGCTGACACTCTCCGCTGCGACCGCAACGGTGATGCCACGGCCGATCGCGGCCGGGGTGTTCGGCATCGCGCGCACGACGGCGCCGCCGCAGACCTCTTCAAGCGACGCGATCGTGGTGCCCGCCATGATCGAGACCACCGAGGTCCGGTTCGAGACGAACGGCTTCAGCCTGGCGCCGGCCTCGCGGAACATCTGCGGCTTGACCGCGACGACCAGCGTCTCGACCAGGCCGGCGGTCTGTACATCGGGGTTGAGCACCACGCCCTTGGCGGCCAACGCTGTGATCTCGGGCGAGACGTGCGGATCAATCACCGCGACGCGGCGCGGATCGAGCCCGCCCGAAAGCCACCCGGTCAGCATCGCACCGCCCATCTTGCCGGCGCCGGCGAGGAGAATGGTGCCGGTGATGTTTTGGAGGGGGTTGCTGTCTGCCACTGTGATCACCCAAGCAAAAGGTGTCGTCCCTGCGAACGCAGGGACCCATAACCACAGGTGGTTCTAGTGGATGGAGGGCGGAGCAACAAGCGTTGTGCCACGAGGAGCATCACGCGATATGGGTCCCTGCGTTCGCAGGGACGACGATGAGGAGAGAGAAGTGGGCCTCCTCACTTGCTGAAGAGCAGGCCTACGCCTCTCCCACCGTGTCGAACATTGCGGCGTCCATCGCCTCGACCGTGGTCTTGCCGGCCCACACCACGAACTGGAACGCGGGAAAGTAGCGCTCGCAGGCGTGGATGGCGCCGGCGAGCATGGCTTCGCATTGCGCCGTGGAGGCGGTGAGGCCGCCCGGCAGCACCAGGGCCTGGCGGTGCATCACCATGCCGGTGTTGGTCCACAGGTCGAAATGGCCGACCCACAGCTGCTCGTTGACCGCTGCCACGAGCCGCTGAACCTCGCTTCGCCGCGGCAGCGGAATCTTCATGTCGAACGCGCAGGCCAGATGCAGCGCCTCGATCTCGCCCATCCAGGTGAAGGAGAGCTGGTAGTCGGTCCATTGTCCCTTCGAGACAATCGTGAGTTCGTCCTCGCCGGAACGTTCGAACGGCCAGTTGTTGCTGGCGGCGATGTCCTCGACGACCGCGAGCGGATGGCTTCTGGAATCGATAGTGCCTTCGAGCAGGGACATGCCGTCTCGACCTCTTGCCTTCTTGTTGTCTTTGATACGCACGCGGTTGGGCCCGGCGCGCGCTCCCTAAACGTCGCTATGGCGATCTCCGGGGTCGCTCTCGCGATCCCCTCGGATCAGCGCGGGCCTGTCGCGGATCAAGTGATGTGATTTGCGGAATCTGCGCAACGGGGTCCCGAGTCCGTCCACAAGCCAGGACTCGTTCGTCCACAGCTCATCTCCGCCACAATTATTAACGCCGGCAGTCCCCAATCCGGACGGAGGAGAACAAACCGGAATCGAATTCACCGGGCGGGCGTCAATCGTTGAATTCCGCCCCGCGAGGCCCGCTCCCGCGGGGCTGGCATGGGACCATGCGATTTGCCCATGCGGAACGCGCTTGCCGCGACTGCGCGGGGGTTGCATATTTGCGGGCAGGCCGTTCATTCCGGGCGGCCGATGTTCTCAGGGCGGGGTGAAAGTCCCCACCGGCGGTAAGGGCCGAAAGGCCTAAGCCCGCGAGCGCCTTCCCCCAGGGTTCCTGAAAAGGATTTCGCCGAAGGGAGGGGTCAGCAGATTCGGTGCAACTCCGAAGCCGACGGTCATAGTCCGGATGAAAGAGAACGGTCGGTGGCAGACGCATCGCAAGATGCGGCTGTTTGTCGTTCCGTGTGCCCTGATTCTGGTCCTTGAACCGAGGAAAGCCATGAATCAGATGCTGCAAGATCCCCAAGTCCAAACTTCCCAAACTCCCAAAGCCGAAACCTCCCACTCCGCCGAACCGCCGGTTCCACGTGGCCCGGCGACGGATCATCCGCGCTTCGCAAAGCCGCAGCGGGTGGCCTTCGTGCAGGCCTGCTGGCACCGCGAGGTGGTCGAGGAGGCCCGCATCGCCTTCGTGAAGGAGGCCGAGGCGCGGCACCTCACCCATGTCGACGTATTCGAGGTGCCGGGCTCGTTCGAGATCCCGCTGCACGCGCAGGTCCTCGCCAAGACGCGGCGCTACACCGCGATCGTCGCGGCGGGCCTCGTCGTCGACGGCGGCATCTATCGCCACGAATTCGTCGCCGACACCGTGATCAAGGCGTTGATGGACGTGCAGCTCCGTACCGAAGTGCCGGTGTTCTCAGCCGTGCTGACGCCGCAGCAATTCCACGAGACCGAGGTGCACTACGACTTCTTCCGCAAGCACTTTGCCATCAAGGGCGTCGAGGTCGCTGCCGCCTGTGCGGAGACTTTGCTTGGCCTCGAACGTCTCCGTGGCCAGGTCGCGGCGGGGATCGTGGGGTAGGCCAAGGTCATTCCGGGGCTCGCGAAGCGAGAACCCGGAATCTCGAAGTTCTCAGGTGCGCAACCGCGCACCTGAGTTCGGCGCTGACGCGCCGCCCCGGAATGACGATGAAAAATCAGTCGAACAGGCTCGAAGCCGACTCTCCGGCGGCCGTCGTCAGCCCAACGATACACCCGCCTTGGCCCGGCTGATCCCGAGGGCCAGGATGCGGTGCAGGAGGTCCGGGTATTCGAGCCCGGCATGCTGGGCCGCCGTGGCGAATTCCTGGCTTTTCGCGATCTCGGGGTTGGGATTCGCCTCGATGAAATACGGCATGCCGTCGGCGGTGAGACGAAAGTCGATGCGCGCGTAGCCGTCGAGGCCAAGCGCCCGATAGATGCGCTTCGCGGCGCGCTGGATGCGTGCGGTAACTTCGGGCGTGAGGTCTTTCGCCGGCCCGTCGACGATGCCGACCTTCTCCTGATAGTCGGTGTCGTGCTTGGCCTTCTCCGTGGCGATGTGCCGAGACCTGCGCCCGCCCATGCTGCCGAATTTCAGTTCCCAGACCGGCAGGACGCGCAGGCGATTGTTGCCGATCACGCCGACATAAAGCTCGCGCCCCTCGATGAATTGCTCGGCGATGGCGGCGGTTTCGCTCCGATCATGGATGAAGGCGACGCGCTCCGCGAGCTTTTCGTCGGTGTCGACGATCGAGGCCTGGGAAATGCCGGCAGATCCATCCATGTTCAGGCTCTTGACGATCAGCGGCAGCGCAAGATGCTTCGGCCGCTTGACCTTGCGTCGCATCGGGAAAACGGCGAAGGCCGGCACCGCGATGCGCCGGTGATGCACCAGCGTCTTTGACAGGTCCTTGCCGCGCGCCAGGATCAGGCCGCGCGGGTTGCAGCCGGTATAGGGCACCTTCATCAGTTCGAGATAGCTGGCGATATGCTGGTCGTAGGCGACGTTGTTGTGGAATTCCTCCAGCAGCGTGAAGACCACGTGCGGCTTGAACTCCTCGATCGCCTCGCGCACCGGCTTGATCTCCTCCTGCGCGCCGAGCGCGCGGACGTCGTGGCCGGCCGCACGCAAGGTGCTGACGACGTCGTATTCCGTTTTCCAATTGTTGATTTCCTGCGCGGTGTATCCGTCGGAGGAGTCCGGGGGCAGGAAGTCCGGATGCATGAGGACCAGAATGCGAAGGCGTCTCATAGCGCGATCCATTTGCGCCGGGACGGGCCGAACATCGTGTGCATCGTCTTGGCGGTCACGAGGACGGTGAAGTCGAGAACGAGCTTCTGTTCAGGGCCGACGGCGCGCAGGTCGAGCTCGCGGCAGCGGGAGATCATCTCGTCGAGCACGGCATCGAGCGTGAGCTGGTTCTCGCCCGTCCAGCGCGCGACCAGTTGCCTGATGTGGGCGCGGTGCCGCCTGATCAGGGCCGAAGCCGGCTTCGAGCGGTGATGGCGTGGGTCGGCTGAAAACAGCCGGGAGAGGTCGCGGTCGTAGGTTTTCGGCGGCGTGAAGGCGTAGAACGCCTGCTTCTTCTTGTAGTGGTCTTCGAGCGTCTGGCTGAGCCGGCTCAGCGGGTCGACGCGCTCCCGCGTCGTGATCTGCGGCCGCTTTCCCGCAATCTCGCTCATCAGCTCGTCGACATATTCGAGCTTCTTCAGCGCCGGCCAGCCGGCATATCGCGTCCGCCAGTTCGAGCGCGGCCGCAGCCACACCGCGAAGGTTTCGGCGAAATCCTCGTCCGGATGGCTCTGCGCGTACCACAGCCGGAGATGCTGGACGTATCGCCTGCTCGCGGGATTGGGCCGATAGTAGCGAGGGTAGTGTTTCGATGACGGGCCGAACAGCTGCTGCCAGCGCCGTCGGCGCTGCAGCTGGTAGCCGTGCTGCAGGGCATGGCCGGCTTCGTGACGGAGGATGGCCATGCATTCGCGCCAGGTCCCGCCCTCGACGTCGAACATCATCTTCTTCTCGAGCTTCATCAGGCGCGGATGGGCGAGATAGAAGGGTATGGCGATGCCGGGGACGTCGCCCGGACTGAACCATTCGCTCGAGATCCAGGTGTGCGGCCGCAGCCGAATGCCGCGTTCTTCGAGTTCCTCGTGCAGCGTGCTGACGCAGTCCTCGAGCCAGGTGCCTTCGACCGTAACCCTCAGGCTGGAGAGACGCTGCTTGAGCAAGGCGTCGTCCGACAGCTTCTCCCAGGCAAATTTCCGGCGGGGCATCAGGCATCCAGTGGGCAGAGATGACTCGGTCACCGGATGATGTCATGGGCTGCCGTTGGCAACAACCCGCGCGGTCGGGTCGCGGCAGGCACCGCGTAGATGGTGGTCATTCCGGGGCGTGCGTAGCACGAGCCCGGAATCCATTGATCTCACGGATTGCTGGAAGATGGATTCCGGGTTCGCCTCTCCGAGGCGCCCCGGAATGACGACTGTAGAAAATCAGTCGAACAGGCTCGAGACCGACTCTTCGGCCGCCGTGCGCGCGATCGCGTCGGAGATCAGGCTGGCGATCGGTAGCGTGCGGATGTTCGGAGCCTTGGTCACCGCATCCGTCGGCAGGATCGAGTCGGTGATCACCAGCTCCTTCAGCTTCGAGCCGGAGATGCGCGCGGCTGCGCCGCCGGAAAGTACGCCATGGGTGATGTAGGCGTAGACGTCCTTGGCCCCCTTGGCGATCAGCGCATCGGCCGCATTCACCAGCGTGCCGCCGGAGTCGACGATGTCGTCGACCAGGATACAGGTGTAGCCGGCGACGTCGCCGATCACGTTCATGACCTCGGACTCGCCGGGACGCTCGCGCCGCTTGTCGACGATCGCGAGCGGGGTGTTGATGCGCTTGGCGAGGCCGCGCGCACGCGCCACGCCGCCGACGTCCGGCGAGATCACCATCACCTTGGAGAGGTCGAACCGCTCCTTGATGTCGCGCACCATCAGCGGCGCCGCGTAGAGATTGTCGGTCGGGATGTCGAAGAAGCCCTGGATCTGGCCGGCATGCAGGTCGAGCGTCATGACGCGATCGACGCCGGCCTGCGTGATCAGGTTGGCGACCAGTTTGGCCGAGATCGGCGTGCGTGAGCCCGATTTGCGGTCCTGTCTTGCATAGCCGAAATAGGGCAGCACCGCGGTGATGCGGCGCGCCGAGGAGCGCCGCAGCGCGTCGGTGATGATCAGGAGCTCCATCAGATGGTCGTTTGCCGGGAACGAGGTCGACTGGATGATGAAGGCATCCGAGCCGCGGACGTTCTCCTGGATCTCGACGAAGATCTCCATGTCGGCGAAGCGCCGCACCACCGCCTTGGTCAGCGGCAGGTCGAGGCCCTGCGCGATGGCCTGCGCGAGGGCCGGATTGGAGTTGCCGGCGACGAGCTTGATGGAGCCGTTCTTGGCCGACATGGACGCTTCCTCCCGCGCTTTGCTGGATACGACGTTCAACATCAGAAAATACCCACTGGCAGCACGGTTACGACGGGCGAGGAAATATCAGGCGAGAGGCCGCAATGGCAACCCGGCATGCTACGTTTTCCCTTCGATAATCCTGAGTCGGGCCAACGGCTTGGCCGCAACTTGAGACCGTGGTTTAACGGGGGTTATCGGTCGGCGTAGCCGAGGGCCGAGGCGGGCATCTCAGGCACGGGCGCGACCGGGCTCATGCTTGCCACTGCCGGTCCGCGCAGGCCCGGAGCGGCGCTCGGCGTATCCGGCGCGCCGTTGATCATGTTGGAAAGTCCGCTGAATCCGGCCTGGGCGATCTTCCGCAACACGAGATCGTCGGCAGCCGCCCATGCGTCGCGGCCGCCCTTGGCCGAGGTCGGTTCCTCGCCGGAGAGGCGCAGCGCCCGCTGCTGGTTGGCGTCATAGACGTCCCAGACCCAGGCGATGACGGTCTTGCCGCGCACCACCTGGGCCGAGAGGTAGCTGCGCACGCGGTAGGCGGCTGTGCCCTCGCGGGAAACGACGGACAGGCTGCGCAACTTGGATTCGCTGTCGAGCACGCCGACCATGCGGTCGAACACCTGGGGCGGCGGTCCGTCGATGGATTCGAACGCCACGGTCGACCCGCCGCCGACGCTCGGCGCCATCGCATAGGAGTTGGCGGCATTGCCGCCGCCGCCGGCACAGCCGCCGAGCGCGGTCGCAGCCGCCAGCAGCATGACTGCCAGCACGCGCGAACCCGCGCGGCGCAGAAATGATGACGCGTCCCTCATTATGGAGGGCAGCGATATCGTTAAAATCGATTAACGTCTAGGGCAGCGGCGACACACACCGGGAATACACGGATTTCTCGTGTTGTCACTTGGGCTTGAGCCACCCCGAGATTGCGCATCCTGGACGCGCTGCGGCGCATGGTGCCGTTGTGCTGCGTCCGGGACACGAGACTGTGTTGTTCACGCTTCCAGCGCGATGGCGTGAACATGCCGGCCGTAATCCGGCTCTTTGCGATGCACGGAGCGGCGGTAACTGAAGAAGCGCTCGTCGGCATAGGTGTCGAGCCCGAGATCGTCGATCATCAGGATTCCGGCAGCTTCCAGCCGCTTGCGGATGAAGCCGGCGAGATCGAACATCGCGTGGCCCTCGCGCACGGACGGGATGAAGAACACGGCATTCTCGGCGTCGGCCTCGATGAAACGCGTCACGAACTCGTTGCCGACCTCATAGCTCTCCTGGCGGATCAGCGGGCCGATTGCGGCGATGATGCCGCCACGGGTGGCGCCGAGATTTTCCATCGCCGAGATGGTCGCTTCGAGCACGCCCGTCAGCGCGCCCTTCCAGCCGGCATGCGCGCCGCCGATCACGCCGGCGTTGGGATCGACGAACAGCACCGGTCCGCAATCGGCGGTGGAGACGCCAAGCGCAATGCCGGGTTTGTTGGTGACGAGCGCGTCGCCCCTTGGCCGCGGTCCGCTCGGCCAGGACGCATCGGCGACGAGCACGTCGGGCGAATGGATCTGGTGCAGGCTCAGGAAGCGCTCCGGCGCGACGCCGACATGCTCGGCCATCCGGCGGCGGTTCTCCGCGACGAGCGCCTGATCGTCGTTGGACCCGAGCCCGCCATTCAGCGCCGAATAGATGCCGCCGGAGACGCCGCCCTCGCGGGTGAAGAAGGCATGGCGCAGGCCGGGCACGGACGACAGCAGCGACGAAGCAAGCGTCATCAGGTCTCTCCAGACTGTTCGGGATCGCTGAAGCCGGCAAGGCCCGATAGCCGCGGCTCGGAGATGCCGAGCACCTTGAACATCGAACCCATGCCGCCGCGCCCGGTATCGGTCAGGCGCTTGTGCGCCACGGAAATGTCGGTGGCGACGTCCGGCGCCGCCTTCTGCATCAGGGCCGCGGCGCGGGTGTCGATGCCGATACGCTTGAGGAAGTCGCCTTGCGTCACCGGACCATGCACGCGGGCGCCGACGTCCTCGGCCGCGCGCGCCAGCGCCTGGAAGTCCACATGGGCGGTGACGTCGGCCTGGCCCGGCGCCTTCAAGGGATCGGCGAAGGTGTGGCGTGCGATGGCCTGGAAGGTGTCGCCGGCATCGCTGCGCAGATGGCCGTAGTCGATGATGAGCGCTGCGCCGTCCTGGTCGCGCACGCGCGTGGCGAGCTTCATGATTTCGGTATCGGGTCGCCATTCGAACACGGCGCCGATGGGCGCGGCGCGTACCAAAGAGGGCAGCAGCACGTCGAAGCGTGGCGTCGGCTCGGGCGCTGCGCCGAACTGGAGCCTTCCGTTGGGATCGATCTCGATCACGCGCTCGTGCCAGCCGGTCTCGTGGCGGATCATCTGGTGGATCGGCAGCACGTCGAAATATTCGTTGGCGAGAATGATGCCGGGGCCTTCCGGCACGTCGTCGATGCTGTCGTGCCAGGCGATGTTGCGCACGTTGGAGAGCGTCGCACTCTGCCGCTCACGCAAGACGGGATTGACCTCGACCAGATGGATGTGGAGCGCCTGGTAGAGCGGCGGCAGCACGCGGAGTGCGCGCAGCGCATCCGCCATCATGGTGCCGCGGCCGGGACCCAGCTCGATCAGCCGCAAGAATTGCGGCGAGCCCATCTGCTTCCAGACCGAGGCGGTCCACAGTCCCAGCAGTTCGCCGAACATCTGGCTGACCTCGGGCGCCGTGGTGAAGTCGCCCTCGCGCCCGAGCGGATCGCGCGAGACGTAATAGCCATAGCGCGGATGCATCAGGCACAGTTCCATGTACCGCCAGACCGGCATCGGGCCTGCGGACTTGATCAGCGCCTTGATCTCGTTGAGTAGCGGCGAGTCGCTCACTGTCCATCTTCTCGAACTGAATTAACGAATAGCCTCGAGGGGCTTCGGCGCACCGCGCCTGACTGCCCATACAATAAGTATGAGGCCTACGATAAGCATCGGGATCGACAACAGCATGCCCATGGTTAATCCGCCCCAGAGGAAACCGAGCTGCGCATCCGGCTCGCGGAAATGTTCGCCGGCGATCCGGCTCAGGCCATAGATCAGGATGAAGGCGCCGAGGATCATGCCGGGCCGCTTCAAGGCGCCGAGGCGGATCATCACCGCGAGCACCGCGAAGAGCAGGATGCCCTCCATGCCGGCCTCATAGAGCTGGCTCGGATGACGCGGCAGTTGCGTCGGGTCGTTGGGGAAGATTATGGCCCAGGGCAGGCTCGGGTCGGTGGCGCGGCCCCACAATTCGCCATTGATGAAATTGGCAATGCGCCCGAGCAGCAACCCGACCGGGGCGACGGCGGTGGTGATGTCGCCGAGCGACAGGATCGAGATGCCGTTGCGATAGGCGAACCACATCACCGCGACGACGCAGCCGAGGAAGCCGCCATGGAAGGACATGCCGCCCTCCCACAATCTGAAGATCGCGGCGGGATGCTCGATGAAGAACGGCAGATTGTAGAACAGCACGTAGCCGGTGCGGCCGCCGAGGATGATGCCGAGCGTGACCCAGAGGATGAAGTCGTCGACCTGCACCAGCGAGATCGGCGCCGGTCCGCCCCACAGGCGCTGGTTCTTCAGGAGCGAGCGCGCATAGAGCCAGCCGAACACGATGCCGCAAATATAGGCCAGCGCATACCAGCGGATCGCGAACGGACCGATCTCGATCGCGATCGGCTTGAAGGCGGGAAAGTCGATCAGCAGAAAGGGCATCGCGCCTTCTATGTCTGGACGAGATTGCGGCGACGGAGCACCAGCAGCGGACGCCGCGTGATTCTTCTTATGCAGGCACGTTGAATACGATTGCAAGGAAACCGGTTCATGACAAGGATACCAGCAATGGGCCCTTGAACCGTTCGATCCGGATTGCCATTGTCTTTGCGAGAGTTCGCGCAAAGTTTATTTCGGAGATCGAAATGACCCAGACCAGCAACCGGTTTTTCGATGAGATCGGCCGCCTGATGAACGACGCCGCCGGTGCCGCCCAGGGCGTCAAGCGCGAGTTCGACACGGTGATGCGCACCCAGGCCGAAAAATTCCTGCGCGACATGGATCTGGTCAAGCGCGAGGAGTTCGAAGCGGTCAAGGACATGGCCCGCCTCGCCCGCGAGGAGAACGAGGCCCTGAAGGCGCGCATTGCGGCGCTGGAGGCCAAGCTCGGCGCGTAAGTTTCCTCGGCGTCATTCCGGTGCGATGCGGCAGCATCGAACCCGGAATCTCGCGATTCTCAGGCGCGCAATTGCGCGCCATAGTTCGGTCGCTGTCGCGACCGCCCCGGAAATGACGGCAAATCGGGTGCCTTCCGGCAGCCCATTCTCCTTGTCATTTCCGCATCTTCCGGCTAAAAGCCCGCCACGTCCGCGGCCCCCGCACCCCTGGAGGCTTGCTGTGGACGGCACCATGGGCCGCCTTGCGGCCCATTAACTTTTGCAAAAACAAGGACTTAACGACATGGCGACGACCGTCAAGGAATTGAAGGCGACCGCACGTCCGAAGAGCGGCAAGGGGGCCGCCCGGGCTGAGCGTCGCGCCGGCAGAGTGCCCGGAGTGATCTACGGCAACAACCAGCCCCCGCTGACGATCTCGATTGAAGATCGTGAGCTGCGCCAGCGCATCCTCGCCGGCCGGTTCCTGACCACGCTGGTCGACATCGATCTCGAGGGCAAGAAGCACCGCGTCATTCCGCGCGACTATCATCTCGATCCGGTCAAGGACTTCCCGATCCATGT
The DNA here is from genome assembly GCF_054602315.1 of Bradyrhizobium cedriense. NCBI lineage: Bacteria > Pseudomonadati > Pseudomonadota > Alphaproteobacteria > Hyphomicrobiales > Nitrobacteraceae > Bradyrhizobium > Bradyrhizobium cedriense. Next base: position 22,299 of record NZ_JBTSWB010000002.1, read on the forward strand.
CGACTTCATGCGGCTCGGTGAAGGCGCCACCATCCGCATCAGCGTTCCCTTGCATGTCGTGAAGTCGGAGGCGTCGCCGGGCGTGAAGCGCGGCGGCACCGTCAACATCGTTGCCCATGCGATCGAGCTCGAATGCGGTGTCGAGAGCATCCCGCAATACATCGAGGCCGATGTCGGCTCGCTCGAAATCGGTCACTCGCTGCATCTGTCGGACGTCAAGTTGCCGGCCGGCGTGAAGGCGCTGACCCGGGAGGACGCCACCCTCGTCACCATCGTGCCGCCGTCCGGCTACGCCGAAGAGCAGAAGGCCGCAGCTGCGGCGGCTGCCGGTGGCGCTGCACCGGGCGCTGCGGCTGCTCCGGCGGCTGGTGCGGCTGCTCCGGCTGCGGCTGCTCCGGCTGCTGCCAAGGCGCCTGCCGGCGGCGACAAGAAGAAGTAATCTCTCAAAGCTGGCGCGCGGTCCTGTGATCCGCGCGCCGAGCGAGGGGCGCGCCGCGTCATGCGACTCTTTGTTGGGCTCGGCAATCCCGGCGCGAAATACGCACGTAACCGGCACAATATCGGCTTCATGACCGTCGACGAGATCGCGCGGCGTCATGGTTTCGCACCATGGCGCCGCCGCTTTCAGGGCGAGACTTCGGAAGGCACGCTCGGATCCGAGCGCGTGATCCTGCTCAAGCCCACGACCTACATGAACGAGTCCGGCCGCAGCGTTCAGGAGGCGGCAGGCTTCTTCAAGATCGCGCCAGGCGACGTCACCGTGTTTCACGACGAGCTCGAGCTGCCGCCGGGCAAGGTGCGGGTGAAGATCGGCGGCGGCATCGCCGGCCACAACGGCCTGCGCTCGATCTCGGCGCATATCGGCAACGACTACCGCCGGGTGCGGCTCGGCATCGGTCATCCCGGCGTCAAGGAACTGGTGCACGGCCACGTGCTGTCGGACTTCGCCAAGGCCGACAACGAGTGGGTGGCGACGCTGTGCGAGGCGGTCGCCGAGCACGCCGCGCTGCTCGCCAAGGGCACGGACGCGACCTTCGCCAACAGGGTGCATCTGGCCATGCAGGCGAAGGGATTTTTGACCAAGGACGACAACGGCAAGGAATAGGGGCGCCGTGTCTCCGTCATGCCCGGACTTGTTCCGGGCATCCACGTTCTTCCTTCCGCGCGTCAAGGCGTGGATGGCCGGGACGTGCCGGCCATGACGAATACGGATAGAGGATACCATGGGATTCAAATGCGGGATCGTCGGATTGCCCAATGTCGGCAAGTCGACCTTGTTCAATGCGCTGACCGAAACGGCCGCGGCGCAGGCCGCGAACTATCCGTTCTGCACCATCGAGCCGAATGTCGGCGAGGTCGCCGTGCCCGATCCGCGGCTGGAGAAGCTCGCGGCCATCTCCAAGTCGGGCCAGATCATCCCGACGCGGCTGACCTTCGTCGACATCGCGGGCCTCGTGCGCGGCGCTTCCAAGGGCGAGGGCCTCGGCAACCAGTTCCTCGCCAATATCCGCGAGGTCGACGCCATCGCGCATGTGGTGCGCTGCTTCGAGGACTCCGACATCACCCATGTCGAAGGCAAGATCGCCCCGCTCGCCGACATCGAGACCATCGAGACCGAGCTGATGCTCGCCGATCTCGACAGCCTCGAGAAGCGCGTCGACAATCTCGCCAAGAAGGCCAAGGGCAACGACAAGGACGCCAAGGAGCAGCTCGACCTCGTCAACCGGACCCTGGTGCTGCTGCGCGACGGCAAGCCCGCGCGCCTCGTCGAGCGCAAGGCCGAGGAGGAGCGCGCGTTCTCCATGCTGGGGCTGCTCTCGTCCAAGCCCGTGCTCTATGTCTGCAACGTCGAGGAAGGTTCGGCCGCCACGGGCAATGCCTTCTCCAAGGCAGTCGAGGAGCAGGCGGCAAAGGAAGGCGCGGTCGCCGTCGTCATCTCGGCAAAGATCGAATCCGAGATCGCCACCATTTCGCGCGAGGAGCGTGCGGACTTCCTGGAGACGCTGGGCCTTGAAGAAGCCGGCCTCGACCGCCTGATCCGCGCCGGCTACACGCTGCTCGACCTCATCACCTATTTCACGGTGGGTCCGAAGGAAGCGCGGGCCTGGACCATCCATCGCGGCACCAAGGCGCCGGCGGCGGCCGGCGTGATCCACACCGATTTCGAGAAAGGCTTCATCCGGGCCGAGACCATCGCGTATGAGGACTACGTCGCGCTGGGCGGCGAAGCCGGCGCCCGCGATGCCGGCAAGCTGCGCCTCGAAGGCAAGGAATACGTCGTCGCCGACGGCGACGTGATGCATTTCAGGTTCAATACGTAGGACTGTCATTCCGGGGCGCGCGAAGCGCGAGCCCGGAGTGACGGGGCTACCGCATTCCGCCGCCCTGATCCCGGATTGCGCCGAGATGCTCGTTGATGCGGAAGACGATCAGGATCAGCTCGGCGATGATGCGCGAGAACACGATGCCGACGATGACGCTGGCGATCGACGACAGCAGCACCAGGAAGCCGCCGAACGGGCTGATCGCCATCGCAGCCAGGCCCGAGAAGATGCCGGAGAGGCCGAACAGGCAGATCAGCGCGATCACCAGCCAGTAGAAGGTCTTGATGATCGTCGGCGTGATGAAGCGGTCCCATTGAAACAGGTCGCTGAATGAAAACATCGCTCTCCCCAGGGGCAAATCAGGCCTCGGCCGTCGATTGATCCGACTCACGACCAATGCCGACACCCCATATGTAGCACGAGCCATGCGGGCCGGCGGGTTGTGATTGCTGCAAAGTGCGGCCACAATCTGTCATCCCGCAAAGCTTTCCCAAGATGACCCTGACCTTCGAAGATTTCCCGCCCGGCCGTTTCGGAACATTCGGCCCGCGCCACGTTACCCGCGACGAGATCCTGGCCTTTGCCGCCGAGTTCGATCCGCAGCCGATGCATCTGGACGAAGAGGCGGCGGCGAAGAGCATGCTGCGTGGCCTGTCCGGCTCGGGCTGGCATCTCTGCTCGCTGATGATGCGGATGATGGCCGACGGCTTCATCACGCGCGCCGCATCGCTCGGCTCGCCCGGTGTCGATGAGGTGCGCTGGCTGTCGCCCTTGCGGCCCGGTGACGATCTCATGCTCGACGTCGATGTCGTGGAGGCGCGCACCTCGAAGAGCCGCCCGGAGCTCGGCATCGTCAAGTTCAAGTGCACCGTGCGCAACGCCAAGGGACAGTCCCTCGCCGAGATGACCTCGCCGATCCTGATCAAGCGGCGCGAGGGGGCGGTCTGATGCGGTTCTTCGAGGACATCGAGATCGGCCACCGCCGCGAGATCGGTGCCTATACGTTCACGGCCGATGCCATCAAGAATTTCGCCGCCAAGTTCGATCCGCAGCGCTTCCATCTCGATGAGGAGGAGGGCAAGAAATCGCTGTTCGGCGGGCTCGCCGCCTCGGGCTGGCACGTCGGCTCGGCCTGCATGAGCCTGCTTGTCGCCGACGGCCAGCGTCTGGCGCGGGAAGCCACAGCGCGCGGCGAGGAGGTTGCGGTGTGGGGACCGTCGCCGGGCTTTCGCGACCTGCGCTGGATCAAGCCCGTGCTCGCCGGCGACACCGTCGCTTTCGTCAACGTCGTCGTCGACAAGCGTGCGTCGGCCTCGCGCCCCGGCTGGGGCATTCTGACGGCCCGCACCACCGGCACCAACCAGCGCGGCGAGGAGGTCTATTCCATCACCGCCTCAGCCTTCGTGCCGACGCGCGCGAACAGTGCTTAGACTTGTTCCAGGATGAACGTGGAAATGAGTGCGCGAGTGTTGCCCGCGCGCTATGGACGCGATTCCGGGCGGCTGCCATAAGCCTGCGCAACATGGTTACCGCGAGCAGTTTGGCGGAACCAGTGAGTTGCTAACTAATTATGAACCTGTCGCTGTCTATTTGAAACGAACTGGCAGAGGACAGGGGACGAGGACCATGGCAGACCGCGGCGCACTCAAATTCGTTGGATTCATCTTCGCGACCGCGACGCTCGCCGTGATGCTGGTCGCCGGTATGGTGGTCAAGGGCTATGCCGATGGCGGCTACACCCTGGAAGCCTCTACCATGGAAGCCTCCCGATAAGAATCCGCCCGATAAGGGTCGTTGATTTCTGAGGCATGATTCGGAAAAGCGCGCAGCGGTTTAAGGAACGATCCGCCGAAACGACAATCCAGACCGCGATGACGCTACATCCCAATCGCATCGCGCTTTAGGGGCCGCGCGTCCGGCCCCGGTCAGCGACTGTACACGAACGCCAGCACAGCGATCGCAACCACCAGCAATCCGACGAAGCGCAGCATGATCGTGCCGAGCTGATTCGGCGCGGGCTGCAGCGATATCGGGTCCGTGTTGTCGGGCCGAATGCTTTCCATGACATGTCCCCAGGGCTTGGCCATCGCGGCCATGAGCGCTTGGCTTTGGTCGCCGGAGAGGGGTGGAGGGTTCAAAGCTTCGGTTGTCATGCCTGCAAAGGCTTCGCATAGGAAGGCTTGGCATCGAGTACGCCCGCGGCCTCGCCGCATTGCTGCACTGTCTCGGAGATACTGGGTCGCCGCCTTCGCGGGCGAAGGGCGTGCTGTCCCGATCACACCCCCAGAAACAAAACCGCCGCGCCCCTTCCGGAGCGCGGCGGCTGGTGATGCCGTGCTTTGCGATCAGCTGTTGCGCAGGCCGTCGGCGGCGCGCTTCCACTGCGCGACGTTGTCCGCGATCATGCGGGTCGACTTCATCGCGGCCTGGCTGAGCTGGGCGTAGCCGGAGATCTCGCGCTGGACGCGCTGGCCTTCGGCGTGGAGCAGGTCGCGCAGGCTCTCGAGTTCGGAGATCAGGTTCTCGATCTCGGCGAGCGAGGTGCCGGCGACGCGCTGGATCAGCGAGTTGACGTTGTTGACGGTGGCTTCCGCGCTCGGGTCGAGCGGCGGCGCGTCGGTGGTCGTCGCGGCCGGGCGGCGCAGATAGGCGATGTCGTTGCGGACGAAATCGCGGATGCCGGCTTCGACCTCGGTCACGGCCGCAAGGTTGGGTTCGACCGTCTCGGTCTCGGTGGCTTCGATCTTTTCGGGACGCATGGCGTTCATCGTTGTTCCCCTGTTCGCGTTGAGCGCAGCGCGAGTGTCCCCCGCACGACGACGTCTGTGAGGTCCCTCATCAGGGCGTCCGATTTTGACCGCAAATTGGCCGAGATGCGGCAAGGGCGGACCATTCGGGGGTATTGCCGTGACGCATGGTTAGGAGAGTATGAACGGCGGCTCGGTGAGGTGTGTCTTGCGGCCCGCCGGCGCGCGACCCCTCGCCGCGCACGCGGGGCGAGGTCAGCAAGCTACCAGCTCTTCTTGAACCCCGCCGTCAGGCTCTTGTTGATCGCGCCCTGCGGGGTCTCGCCGACCGAGCCGGAGACGGTGACGTTGTCGAACAGCTTCTGCTCGGCGCCGAACCTGCGCAGCCATTTGTCGTCGGTGGTCGACAGCGTCTGGCCGGCGGTGATGCTGGTGCCGCTGTCGGTGAGGGTGACCCTGGCGGTCTGGTCGGTCTCGTAATTGCGCGTGACGTGTCCGCCGATGCCGGGAACCGCGGTGGTGCCCTGCTGATTGACGCTGTAGCCGTTCTGGAGCGTCAACGAGGTGTCGCCCGACAGCGGCACCGACTTGGTCAGCGACGCTCCGATCTTGCTGTGCTCGGCGCCGGGATCGACCCGGGCTTCCACCGCGGTCTTGTCCCAGAGCGAGCCCGCGCCCGGCGCTGTCGCGGCGGCCCAGGCACTGCCGGAGGATTGCGGCAGGCTGCCGCCATTGGTCGCCTTCTGTGCCAGAAGCTCGGACATCGTCCGCGGCTCGCTCGTGACAGTCATGTCGGCGCCGATCCGCGTGTCCCAGAACGAGGTCACGGACTGCTTCACCGTCACCGCCGAGGAGCCATTTGCATTGGAATTGGACGACCAGTCCAGGCCGTCCTTGGCCGCAGCCTGGGCGCGCTTCTTGGCGGCCATGGGGTCGATGCCGGTCCCGGCATCCACCGCAAGCTGACTCCAGTCGAGCTTGTCGACGTCGATGCCTTTGAGCACGTCCGCGTCGTCGACGTCCGCGGCCTCCGCAGGCTCGGTCTCGGCCTCCTCGTCGGGCACTGCTGCGGTCGGCGGAATGATTTGCGCCGAGACCGTCAGCACCGAGCCTAAAATGAATGCGGCCACCAGCAACGGCAGCCTGGTCCAGCCAAACCCTGTCGAGAATTCCATCGTCCTGCCCGCAAGCCCCAACGCATGCTGTCCGACAATATACATCGGCCTTCAGCCATGCGCCATTCCGCCCCCACGATGCTGATCCATCGTTGCGGAATTGTGGCGGTTCGCCAGGGGACGCGAACCAACGGGCCGCGCGGAAGGCGCGCGCCCGGTGACGTGCTCCCGATGCGACGGCATCCGGCGGGGCTGGAGGCCGGGACGTCGCGGTCGCCTCGTCATCGGTCCCGAAAACGGGGCCCGTTGGCGTCCCCCCTAAAGCGCGATGATCATCATCGCGCTTTAGGTTGTTGTTTGCGCATGACCTTTTCGGAAAACCGCTTCGCACTTTTCCGGATCTTGCGTTAGCCGACGCTGGTCATCTTCGGCAGATGAATGGCGCGGCCGAGTGCCTGCTCGACCAGATCGAACGTATCGATCAGCACGCGCATGCTGACGAGCTTGCCGGCCCTGAACTGGGCGAACTGCGCGACCCGCAGGCTGATCGGCTTGCTGGAATCCAGCGTCGTCAGCGAATAGCGCACCATCGAGGCGGCGGAATCGATCCCGAGCATGATGCTCTCACGGTCGAAGCGGCGAACGTGGAAATTGTCGGCGAGCTGGCGGATGACGTCGAGCACGGCTTCCTTGCCCTGGCGCGCGCCGAGGAACGGAAACATGTCGATCGGGCCGTAGAGCGCCCATTCGACGTCCTCGTCGATCAGGGCTTCGATGTCCTCGAAATGCCGGTCGTTGATCGCGCGGTGCAACGCGCGCGAGAAACGCCAGAGGCTGTGCTCTGTCATTTGGGGCGTCCTGAAGCTGGCTTGCAAAAACGAAAAACGACCCCGCGCACGGCAATGTGCTCCGGGGCGATCAACTCATTTGTATACGAACAAATAGAGGATTTCGGCCAAAACGCAATTCACGTTTTCGCAATGCACAATTGCGCGGATTCTGTGAGATTTACAATATTACCCCGTAGTTTCCCGGTCCGATCGGCGAGAGTTCCCTTTGCCAGGACCTACATCGGAGATGGTGGGTGGGGTGACCGCGGTTCCGGAGCCTACCCCCCGTCTGTGCCGGCCCCTGTGATCGACGGCCCGATCTCGCGCTCCAGCACCTGCTGAACCAGATCGTAGGAATCGATGATCTCGCGGATCTGGGCCACCAGCCCGCCCCGGAAGCTGTAGAACACGGCCATGTCGAACTGCACGACGCGGTCGTTGCTGCGCTTCCTGAAATAGGTGTGCATGTAGGTCGCGACCTCGTCGCCCTCGGCGACGATGACCGGCGCCTTGTAGCGGACTTCCGAATAACGCGACCAGATCGTCTGCCAGAGCCCGCGCAGCTCGGCCTTGCCGTGGCGCGGCACCATGTGCGGCAGCACGTCGATCGGCGCATGAGTGAGGAAGTCGACGTCGTCGGTGCAGCACGCCAGCGCCGCCTCGATGTCGCCGCGTGCGAAGGCATCGAGCAGATGCAAAACCCGCTGGCGATTCAGCTTCTCGACCGTCATTCCGCCCGTCCTTGCTGGCCGTGTGGCGTTGCGCAACGTTAACGCGCGGTTTCGTGCGACGGCAATCCGCAAGATCACCGGGATGTTCCAGACGGTATGACGCGGGAGCGCAATGCCAGGTTCATGGCAAGCGAGTAGGGTTCGAACCGCGTCCTTCCTTGCCCGAATTTCCGCCGCCTTGGGCCGCGCTGGGCGCAACGCGTATGGACGGATGCGCAACGGCGCACGCAGCGGCGAAAGCAGAGCCAGGGGAGCGGGCGGGGACGTCGTAGGGCGCTGCAGTTACGCGGGCGGTGCGCTCCCTCGCCCAGCACGCGCGAGGTAAAGGGGCCGCGTGACGCATCTCACATCATCCCTCCGAGACCGCGCCCAACGTCATCCCCATGTCATCAGGGAGACGTGCCATGGCCGTCATCGCTACCGCCAGAAAGTCCCGCCTGCACAACGCGTTCGAAGGCCTCGCGCTGACCGCGACCCTCCAGAGCTTCCCGACCTTCGCCGCCGCCGCCTTCCTGCTCAAACTCTGCGGCGACCACGACCTCGTCGGCGACCCCGGCGTCGCCATCTTCGTCGCCGCTGCTTCGTTCGTCCACGCGCTGCTGGCGGTGACCCTGGGCCCGAGCTTCCCGCACCTGTTCAGGACCGTCTACGAGCCGAAATTCTTCGAGGCCCATCTGTCGCTGTCCGACAAGATCACGGCCTGGCGCACCCAGCCGGTCGCCTCGCTCCAACTCGTCACCATCGTGCTGCTGATGTCGGTGATGGCCGTGGTGGCGGCGAGTGTGGGGTGAGGCCGCAAATCTCCTCGTCATTCCGGGGCGCCGCAAAGCGGCGAGCCCGGAATGCATAACCACCACTGCCGCAGATGCCCTACCTCTTCTTCCACCCTCCGCGCCGTCCCGGCATCCCACCCGTCGACTTCGGCGCCGGTCCGAACTCCGGGCCCGACTGCCGCGAGTCCGTCGGCTGGATGATCCGGCTAGTGCTGCCGAATGGCTTTGACGGGAGCGCGCGGCCTTCGCGGTAGGGCAGGGATTCCGGCCCGTGCATCTCGTCGAGATGCGGCTTGTGCACCTTCGAGCCGCTGCCGCCGCCGCTGGCCTTCAGCGCCGAGCTGACCGTTTTCTTCTTCATGGCGCTGACCGGCAAATTGGCGGCGTCGCCGTATTTCTTCGCGCCGGCATAGGCGCCTGCCTTACCCTGCACCGTGCGCTGCTTGGCGGTGGGATCGTCGACGACGGCGAGCTCGGTGGCGCGCAGGCGCTTGACCTCGTCGCGCAGGCGGGCGGCTTCCTCGAAGTTCAGGTCCGCTGCGGCTTCGCGCATCCGCGTTTCCAGATCGGCGAGCACGGCCTCGAAATTGTGGCCGATCGCGATGACGTCGTCGGTCATGTCGTGGCCGCCGGCCTCGACCAGCACGTGGTCGCGCTCGTAGACCGAGTTGAGGATGTCGCCGATCTGCTTCTTCACGCTCTCCGGCGTAATGCCGTTGGCGGTGTTGTACTCGACCTGCTTCTCGCGGCGGCGGTTGGTCTCGGCGATGGCCCGCTCCATCGAGCCGGTCATCTGGTCGGCATAGAGGATCACCTTGCCGTCGATGTTGCGCGCGGCGCGGCCGATGGTCTGGATCAAGGACGTTTCGCTGCGCAAGAAGCCTTCCTTGTCGGCGTCGAGAATCGCGACCAGCGCGCATTCGGGAATGTCGAGGCCTTCGCGCAGGAGGTTGATGCCGACCAGCGCGTCGAACGCGCCGAGCCGCAGATCCCTGATGATCTCGATGCGCTCGATGGTGTCGATGTCGCTGTGCATGTAGCGGACGCGGATGCCCTGCTCGTGCAGATATTCGGTGAGGTCCTCCGCCATGCGCTTGGTGAGCACCGTGATCAGCGAGCGATAGCCGGCCTGCGCGGTGGCGCGGACCTCGCCGACGAGATCGTCCACTTGCGTACGCGCCGGGCGAATGTCGACGGGCGGATCGATCAGCCCCGTCGGGCGAATGACCTGCTCGACGAACACGCCGCCGCTCTCGTTCAGCTCCCAGCTGCCGGGCGTCGCCGACACCGCGACGGTCTGCGGCCGCATCATGTCCCACTCCTCGAAGCGCAAGGGGCGGTTGTCCATGCAGGAGGGCAGGCGGAAGCCGTATTCGGCCAGCGTCGCCTTGCGGCGGAAGTCGCCGCGGAACATGGCGCCGATCTGCGGGATGGTGACGTGGCTCTCGTCGGCGAAGATCAGCGCGTTGTCGGGCACGTATTCGAACAGCGTCGGCGGCGGCTCGCCGGGCCGGCGTCCGGTGAGGTAGCGCGAATAGTTCTCGATGCCGGCGCAGCTTCCGGTCGCTTCCATCATCTCGAGATCGAAGGTGGTGCGCTGCTCCAGCCGCTGCGCCTCCAGCAGGCGCCCCTGGTCGTGCAGCTGGTCGAGCCGCTGCTTCAGCTCGAACTTGATCGACTTGATCGCCTGCACCAGCGTCGGGCGCGGCGTCACATAGTGCGAATTGGCGTACATCTTGATGAATTCGAGCTCGTCCTGCTTGTGGCCGGTGAGGGGGTCGAATTCCTCGATGGTCTCGATGGTGTCGCCGAACAGGTTCACGCGCCAGGCGCGGTCCTCATAGTGCGCCGGGAAGATGTCGATGACGTCGCCGCGGACGCGGAAGGTGCCGCGGGTGAAATCGGCCTGGGTGCGCTTGTATTGCAGCGCGACGAGGTCGGCGATGAGCTGGCGCTGGTCGATGCGCTCGCCCTTCTTCAGCGCGAAGGTCATCGCGGTGTAGGTCTCGACCGAACCGATACCGTAGATGCAGGACACCGACGCGACGATGATCACGTCGTCGCGTTCGAGCAGCGCGCGCGTCGCTGAGTGGCGCATGCGGTCGATCTGCTCGTTGATGGAGGAGTCCTTCTCGATATAGGTGTCGGTGCGGGGGACGTAGGCCTCCGGCTGGTAATAGTCGTAGTACGAGACGAAGTACTCGACCGCGTTGTCGGGGAAGAAATTCCTGAACTCGCCATAAAGCTGGGCAGCGAGCGTCTTGTTCGGCGCCAGGATCAGGGCCGGGCGCTGCGTCGCCTCGATCACCTTGGCCATGGTGTAGGTCTTGCCCGAGCCGGTGACGCCGAGCAGCACCTGGCTGCGGTCGTTGCGATTGATGCCCTCGACCAGCTCGGCGATTGCGGTTGGTTGGTCACCCTTGGGCTCGTAGGACGACTTGATCTCGAAACGCACGCCGCCTTCGGACTTCTCCGGGCGCGGCGGCCGGTGCGGGGTCCACACCTTCGTCGAGCCGTCGCCCTTGCGGAACTCCGGCCGGCCCTCGCGGATCAGCGCGTCCAGGGCCTCCGCAGTGGCCTTGACGCCAAGCGCCTCCATCTTGCTGCGCGGCGGCCGCGCCAGCGCCTCGGCATCGTCCTCTTCAGTGGGAAGACCGAGCTGACGCGCCAGTTCCGGATCGAGCGTCGGGATGGTGGCCGCGGTTCCGTAATTGGCCTGCGGCGCCTCGCCGAAACCGCCCCCACCCTCTCCCTCCCGCGCTTGCGCGGGAGGGTTGGGAGGGGGCACGCGTGCGCCCGGCGGCTGCGGGTTGGGCCGCAGCGGCATCGGCCGCGTATTGTCCTGCGGAAATTCCTTCGGCGTCGAGGCCCGCGCGCGATGTGCGGCGGCCTCGCCCCCGGCGCGGCGGTCGCGCGAATTGTCCGGCGGCGGCTGCAGCCCGGTGCCTGATCCCAAGCCCGCGTCGCCGCGGTTGATCGCGGGATTGAGCAGCTCGGCCAGCGCCGGCCCGATCGGCTGCACGTCGGGACGATGCGCCTTCGAATTCGGGGTCTTGGTCTTCGGGGATTTGCCGGATTTTTCGGAGGATGCGGGTTTCTTCGCCATGGGGCGAATATGGGACGAGTCCGCCCCGCGATAAAGGGCGAATGCCCGCCGCCATGCAGGCTGCTGACAGCAGGTTGGCAGCAGGCCGGGACCTCACGCCGCCGGCAGCGGCCCGCCGTCGTCCTCGGCCGTGACATTCGGCTCGAGGATATCGAGATGGATGCCGCCGCAGCCGGTGCAGCGCATGGTCCAGTACTCGCATCCTGCGCGGCCGCGGATCACGCGGAGCACCGCGAGATCGCCGTCGCATTCCGGGCAGCTGGACAGCACGGCGCGGGCATAGATCCGCGGCGGCAATCCGTCGATTTCGATGGTTGACATGACCGGTTTCCCCCTTTGCGCCGCCTTGTCTTTGGTCGGTCCGCGGATCGCCTCATTCGTCGTCGCTGTCGGCCCGCCGCCGGAAGCGATCGATGTGGTGCTTGGCGTCGGCAATCGCGGCATCGCGATCGGGCCAGGCGAAGCCGACCTCCATCGCAGGAAACAGCACGCCGTCGATGGCCACCGGGCTGAAATCGGCACGCCGGATCCGCGCGTGCCACAGCCCCTTGCCAGCTTCGAAGGATTCGATGTCAAAGCCGTCGTAAAGGGTCGTCATGAGTGTAGGTCCCACGTTTCTTATCGGAGAGTCAGGGGACCACGTTTGCGGATTTCAGAATGTGAAGCCGTTCACAAGCGGTGCGGCTTTTTTCGCCCAAGCGTATCGAAAAGGCTTCAGTTCCGCGCACCGGGTCGGCCGATCCGACGGGGGCGGGCGGCGGGTTCCGAGGCCGCGCGCATGATCCAGCGGCGGAACGCGGCAAAGTCGCGCTGCTCCGTCTGGAAGCTGCGATAGAGCAGATACCAGCGCATGCCCTTGGGCACCGACAGGTCGAACGGCGCGACCAGGCGTCCGGCAGCGAGATCGTCGTCGATATAGGGGCGGATGCCCATGGCGATGCCGAGCCCGTCGGCGGCGGCCTGCAAGGCCTGGCCGTAGAACTGGAACTCGGGCCCGCGCGCGTTGATCCGCGCAACGCCCGCGGCCCTCAGCCAGATCGGCCAGTCCTCGGCGGAGTGCGCGACGCGGATCAGGCTCGGACCCTTCAGGTCGGCAGGGCGTTTCAGGCCACCCGCGAGGCGAGGCACGCAAACGGGGGTGAGGTCGCCGGCGAACAGCGGCTCGGCAACGAGGCCAGGCCAGTCGCCGGTGCCGAGCTTGATGCCGCAGCTCCAGTCCTCGCCGAACGGCACCGACGCGCCGCCGGTGGTGAAGCGCACCTCGATGTCGGGCTCCTCGCTGCGAAACTCCGACAGGCGCGGGATCAGCCAGCGCATCGCAAAGGTGTGCCCGACGCCGATGGTGAGCACGCGCACGCTCGAGGGCGCCGTCACCTGCGCGGTGAGGCTCGCCAGCGCATCGAAGATCGGTGTCAGCCCGCCCTGATAGGCGCGGCCGGCCTGCGTCAGCACCAGGCGGTTGGCCTTGCGCTCGAACAACGCGACGCCGAGCCGCTCCTCCAGCAGATGCACCATGCGGCTGACGGCGGCCGCGGACACGCTCAGCTCCAGCCCGGCCGCAGCAAAGCTGCCGGTCCGAGCCGCGGCCTCGAACGCCTTGATGCCGTTGAGAAACAGCAACCGCCGCAAATGACCGACCCTCAGGAAAGCTGATGCCAGGGCAAGATAACTCAGTTTGCGGCGAGGGGGCAAGCAAGGCACGTTCCTGGCAGCGTGCGTTCCTGACCCGAGCAGTTGGAGATCCTGCGTGTGACGCCCATCATGATCGCTGCCCTCGGATTGCTGATGGTCGCCACCGCGTTTCTGTCCGGGCTGTTCGGCATGGCGGGCGGGCTGATTCTGATCGGCGTGCTCCTGGCCTTGATGCCGCTGCCGACCGCGATGGTGCTGCACGCGATCACGCAGATGGCCTCGAACGGCTGGCGCGCGTTCCTGTGGCGCGCGCATATCCGCTGGCGGCCGGTCGCGAATTATATGGTCGGCGCTGCGGTCGCGCTCGCGGCCTGGTCGCTCACCCGTTACGTGCCGGACAAGCCGGTCGCGTTGCTGATGCTGGGCGTCACGCCGTTCATGGCGCGGCTGTTGCCGGCGAACATCAAGCCCGATCCCGACCGTCTCTGGCAGGGCACCGTCTATGGCATGATCTGCATGGGCCTGATGCTGATGACCGGCGTCTCCGGCCCGCTGCTCGACACCTTCTTCCTCGGCGGAAATTTCGGCCGGCGAGAGAAGGTCGCGACCAAGGCGATGTGCCAGCTCGTCAGCCATTTCACCAAGCTGGTCTATTTCGGCGGCATCATCGACCAGGCCGCGAGCCTCGACCCCGTGCTCGCCGCCGTTGCGATTCTCGCCTCCATGCTCGGCACCACGCTGGCACGGCGCATCCTCGAAGCCATGACCGATCAGCAGTTCGTGGCATGGTCGAACAAGCTGATTACCGCCATCGCCTGCTACTACATCGCCTATGGCGGCTGGCTCATGCTTCGCACGCCGGTGCTGGCCGCCCTCGACAAGGGAGGTCTGCAATGAGCCGTAACGCCGATCCGCTGGTGCTGGACTTCGTCGAATGGGTCGCGCGCGAGCCGCGCACCTATGCCGAAGTGGTCGCGACCTGGAAGACCTCGTGCCCGCGCCTCACCATCTGGGAAGACGCTGCGGACCGCGGCTACGTCGCGCGCGAGACGGTGCCCGGAATCGGCCTGGTGATCGCGGTGACCGAAGGCGGCGAGAGATTGTTGCGCATGAACGGACGGTGATACGCACATCTACGTCCACAACATCATTGCGAGCGCCGGCGAAGCGATCCAGAATGTCTCCGCGGCGGCCGCCTGGATTGCTTTCGCTGCGCTCGCAATGACGGAAACCAGCCATGTCACTCAAACTCTTCGAACTCGTCGGCACCGACGCTTCACGTCCGTTCAGCCCCTATTGCTGGCGCACGCGGATGGCGCTGGCGCACAAGGGACTGTCGGCGGAGTCGCTGCCCTGGCGCTTCACCGAGAAGAGCGCGATCGCGCCGCACGGATCGGAGAAGGTTCCGGTGCTGTTGCACGACGACAAGGCGGTGGTCGATTCCTGGACCATCGCGAATTATCTCGAAGACAATTTTCCGGATCGACCGTCGCTGTTCGGCGGCGAGGGCGGCCGCGCCATGGCACGCATGATCAACGCCTTCGGCGACATCGCCATCGTCGGCGGCATCTTTCCGCTCATCGTCGCCGATATCCCGAACAACCTCGCCGAGGTCGACGCCGCCTATTTCCGCACCTCGCGCGAGGCGCGCTTCGGCGGCAAGAGCCTGGAAGAGGTCATGGCGAGTCGCGACACCGGCGTGATCGCGTTCCGCAAGTCGCTCGAGGTGATGCGCCAGACCCTGAAGAAGCAGCCCTATATCGGCGGCGATGCGCCGAACTACGCCGACTACATCGTGTTCGGCGGTTTTCAGTGGGCGCGCGTGGTGAGCCCGTTCAAGCTGCTGGAGAGCGATGACCCGGTCTACGCGTGGCGCGAAAAACTGCTGGATGCGTTCGACGGCATGGCTCGGAAGTCGCCGGGGCACACGGTGTAGGCCGAGGTTTTTCCTCACCGTCGTCCCTGCGAACGCAGGGAGCCATACCGCGTGATTTATCGGTTAGGCATGGTCGTAGTACCAAGCGATCAGTCTTCGCCAAACGTCTCCCTGTGGTTATGGCTCCCTGCGTTCGCAGGGACGACAGCGAGAATGTGGCGATCATCCCGCGCTCAATGAGCAGCGTTCGCCGCTTCCGCCGCCGCGTTGCGCAAACACTCCCGGCACAGGCAATCCTCGCCCTTGACCGGCATCGGCAGCTTTGCCGTCTCCTCCGCGCACCAGCACGTGCCCGAGAGGTCGCAGCCGAACTCGGTGCCGCAACGGGCGCAGACGAGGCGGCGTGGTTCCTGCGTCAGGGATTCTTTCGGAATTGTCATGATTTACGTCGAAGCTTCGCCGTCATTTTCATGTCGGGTTCATCTGTCGCTGCGGTATATTACTCGCCGCGCATGAAATCGGAAAGCGCTTCACGACGCGCGAAGGACAGATCGATGGCCCGCGATTCGCACGCCGCCCTCGTCGCGCTCAACCGCTTCGGCTTCGGCGCCCGCGGCGGCGCATCGGGCGATCTCATCAACGCAGCATCCGATCCGCGCGGCTTCGTGAAGGCGGAGCTCGCGCGCGCAAACGGCGTGCTGCTGGAAGCGCCGGGCCTGCAATCGACGCCTCAGCTTGGGCAGGCGGTGTTTGCCTATCAGGACCAGGTCAAGCAGGCCCGCGAGGCTGCGAAGGCCGCTGCGCCCGCTGAATTGGCGCCCACAAAGCCGCCGGCTGATCAAAAGCCGGTGCCGCGCCGCAGTCTGTCGCTGAACGCCGCGGCGGACATCGCCGGCCAGATGGCGGACGTAAAGCCCGCCGGGACGCCCGCCAGGCCCGACACGATGGAGCCGAACGCCGCGCCGCCCGCCGCAAAGCCCGCGCCGCAGCCGCTCAACGTCATCCAGAAGACCTTTCGCACGGAGGCGCTGGCGCGCTTGCAGCGCGCGACGCTGGCCGAGTGCGGCTTCACCGAGCGCCTCGTCGCGTTCTGGTCCAACCATTTCTGCATCTCCGCCAGCAAGGGCGAACTGGCGCGGATATGGGCGGGCGCGTTCGAGCGCGAGGCGATCAGGCCGCATGTGCTCGGCCGCTTCGCCGACATGCTCCGGGCCGTCGAGCAGCATCCGGCGATGCTGTTCTTTCTCGACAACCAGCAATCGCTCGGACCGGATTCGCGCGCGGGGCAAAGCCGCAAGCGCGGGCTGAACGAGAATCTCGCGCGCGAGATCATGGAGCTGCATACGCTGGGTGTCGGCGGCGGCTATACGCAGGACGACGTCACCTCGCTCGCGCGCATCATCACCGGCTGGACCTTCGCCGGAAGACAAGGGCAGCTCGGCATCCCCGGCGCCTTCGTCTTCAACGTCAATGCGCATCAGCCGGGGCCGCAAGTGCTTCTCGGCAAAACCTATGGACCGACCGGGCTGGCACAGGGCGAAGCAGCACTCGCCGACCTCGCACGCCATCCGTCGACCGCGAGCTTCATCGCCACCAAATTCGTCCGCCACTTCGTCGCCGACGATCCGCCGCCGGCGCTCGTCGCGCGCCTGCGCGAGGTCTTCGTCAAGACCGACGGCGACCTCAAGGCGCTCGCGACCGCGCTGGTCGATTCCGACGAGGCTTGGAAGGCACCACTGACCAAGATGCGCTCGCCCTACGAATTCCTGGTCGCAAGCGGCCGGCTGCTCGCGCGTGTGCCGGAGGATCCGAGCCGTTATCTCAATGGACTCAACCTGCTTGGGCAGCCGCTATGGTCGCCGCCCGGCCCCAACGGCTTTCCCGACACCAATGCCGCCTGGGCCGCGCCTGAAGGCATCAAGCTCAGGCTCGATATCGCGGCGCAAATCGGCGCGCGGCTCGGCAACAACATCGATCCGCTCGACCTGCTGGAATTCGCAGCCGCCGATGCAGCTTCAACCGAGACGCGGCGGACCATCGAGCGCGCGGAATCGCGGCAGCAGGCGCTGGCGCTGCTGTTGATGTCGCCGGAAATGCAGCGGAGATGATGATGATCGACTGCGTCGAGAACCGTCTCCTCGCCTCGCGCCGCGGCCTCCTGCTCGGCGGCGCCTCCTTTGCCGCCTGGGCCTATCTGCCGAAATTCGCGCGCGCAGCCGACGGGCGCGATCCGCGCTTTATCGTGGTGATCCTGCGCGGCGCGCTGGACGGCCTCTCGACCGTCGCCCCGACCGGCGATCCCGGCTATGCCGGCCTGCACGGCTCGATCGCGCTTACCGCGGATGGTGCGCATCCTGCGATCATGCTCGATTCCTTCTTCGCGCTGCATCCGGCGATGCCGGAATTTGCGCGCATGTATCGCGACAGCCATGCCGCAGTGATCCATGCGGTGGCGACGCCCTATCGCGACCGCTCGCATTTCGACGGCCAGGACGTGCTCGAAAGCGGCTATGCCGGCCCGGGCCGCGTGCAGTCCGGCTGGCTCAACCGCGCGCTGGAAGCGCTGCCGCGGGGCGAGCGCGTGTCGAGCGGCCTCGCGGTCGGACCGACCACGCCGCTGGTGTTGCGTGGCAATGCGCCCACCGTCGGCTGGGCGCCGGTGGCGCTGCCGCAGGCGGATGACGACACCGCGATGCGCCTCGTGGAGCTTTACCGCCACCGCGATCCTGCGCTGGCCACGGCGTTGTCGCAGGGGCTCCAGTTCGACAAGGTCGCAGCCGGCGACGGCATGAAGCCGAAAGGCGGCAACGTCGTCGCTCAGATGCGGCAGGTCGCGCGCGGCGCGGCAAAACTGATGGCCGCCGATGACGGCCCGCGCATCGCCGCGCTCGCCTTCGACGGCTGGGATACGCACGCCAATGAAGGCGGCCCGGTGGGGCGTCTCGCCTTCCTGCTCGGAGGCCTCGATGGCGCGCTATCCGAATTCGAGAGCGGGCTCGGCGCGCGCTGGCGCGACACCGTCGTCGTCGCCGTCACCGAATTCGGCCGCACCGCGCGCATCAACGGTACCGAGGGGACCGATCACGGCACGGGAACGGTCGCGCTGCTCGCCGGCGGCGCGGTGAAAGGCGGCCGCGTTATCACCGACTGGCCGGGCCTCAAGCTCGCCAACCTCCATGAGGGGCGCGACCTCAAGCCGACGACGGATCTGCGCTCCGTGATCAAGGGTGTGCTGCAGGACCAGTTCGGCCTGTCCGATCGCGTGCTGGCGGAGACGGTGTTTCCGGATAGCGCAGGTGCAAGGCCGATGAAGGGGCTGGTCGTTTAGGCCGTCATTCCGGGGCGCGCGGAGCGCGAACCCGGAATCCATCGTTTCGTGGCGAAATGGATTCCGGGCCTGCGCCTTGCGGCGCATCCCGGAATGACGAGATAATCGGCGGAGCATCAGGAGAACCACACCCATGTACATCGCCATGAACCGCTTCCGCGTCGCCAAGGGGTCCGAGGCCGCTTTCGAGCAGGTCTGGCTCACGCGCGACACTCATCTCGACAAGGTGCCGGGCTTCGTCGAATTCCATCTGCTGCGCGGGCCGGAAGCCGAGGACCATACGCTCTATGCCTCCCACACCGTGTGGGCGAACCACGCGGCGTTCGAGGCCTGGACCAAGTCGGAGGCGTTTCGCGCGGCGCATCACAGGGCGGGCGACAACAAGCCGCTTTATCTCGGCCATCCCCAGTTCGAGGGCTTCGAGGTGATGCAGACGGTGGGGCGCGGGGCGAAGTAACGCGGCCAACACAAAAAAATGCGGTCCCTGTCAGACGCGGCGACTGACGGGGACCGCTTTGGAGCGCTTGATCGGTGACGGGGGCCTGACCAGACGCAGGTGGAGCGTAGCCTTGCTATGTTACGTGCGGGTGACAGCCGGCGTTATCCACAGGGGGCCCGGCGCAGGGCTCAGAAGATCTTGCGATAGACGATGAAGCCGGACCGCTCGGCGACCTTGTCGTACAGGCGCTGCGCCGTGAGATTGGTTTCATGCGTCTGCCAGTAGACGCGCGGCGATCCCGCGAGTCTCGCCCGCTCGTAGACGCCATGGATCAGCGCCGAGGCGACGCCCTTGCCGCGCGCCGCCTCGAGCGTGAACAGGTCCTGCAAATAGCAGGATGGTTCGATCGCGGTGGTGCTGCGATGAAAAAGATAGTGCGTCAGGCCGAGCAAGCGGCCGTCGTCCTCGGCGACCAGCGCGTGCATCGGCTCATAGGCGTCGAAGAAGCGCTGCCACGTCATGCGCGTGATCTCGGGCGCGAGCGCGGTCGGACCGGAGCGGCCGTAGAAGGCGTTGTAGCCGTCCCACAGCGGCAGCCATTGATCGTAATCCTGCCTGATGACGGCGCGAATGGTGAGGGACATGTGAGCTTCCGAAGACGATGACGCACTCTTCATACGTGATGACTGCGTCATCGAGCAACCGGGCAGCCGATCCGGACAAGATCATGCTCTATTCCGCGACGCGCAAGGACCGGATCAGCCTGCCGGCCGTGGGGTCGCGCAGCGAACGGTAGTAGTCGGCGCCTGAGGGCGCATCGGTGTGACGCACGAGGTCGGTCACCGGCGTATAGCTCAGCATCCGCCCGCCGTCGGGCAGCGCGGTGCAGACGAAGCGCAGCACCTCGCCGTTGCGCAATTTGATGTTGATCGGCGTGGCATCGCCAAGCCGCACCATCTCCATGCGCTGCGCGATGAAGGTGCCGAGCTCGTCCTCCGGCAGCTCGAACGCGCCTGTGTCTCGGCCATGATACATCAGCGCGATGAAGGGCGGCTTGCCGTCGGCGATCACGTCCGGCACCGCGAGGTAACTGCGGAATGCGCGGTTGATGAATTCGGCCCGGGTCTCGGCATCGAGCAGCACGATGCCGATATCGACCTGGTCGAGCGCGGCCGACAGCCGCGCGGCCGTGGCGTGGCTCTTCCGCTCGGCCGCGAACGTGTTGAGCTGCCTCTCGCGCATCAGGCCGGTGATGCCGGCGGTGCCGGCAGCCGTGATGGCCAGGAGGCCGAGCCGGACCAGATCGGCGGGTCCATAGCCGGAAACGCCGTGATGGTTGAGGAAGAACAGTGCCGCGCCGATCACCGCGACGACCGCGGTGGTCATGGCGGAGGCGAGACCCGCGAGCGCGCCGGCGAGAGCCACGATGCAGACGAACAGCGGCGCGGGCGAGGGAGTGGGGATAAAGCGATCGAGCAGCATCGCCAGCAACAGGGTCGCTGCCGTCAGCACCGGACCGGAGATCGCACGCCATCCGAACCGCATGGACCAGTCTCGCTCCTCCCGAACGAGGTAAGGTCGCAACACTGACTGATTGTTTCGCGATTCCGACGCGATTTCGTGCGGCGTGCTTAAGGCGTGCTTGCGTACAAGCCTAAAGCTTTCAAATGATTCTAGACCATGTGCGCGTGCTTGGCGCGCTGTTGCAGTGCGGGCGCATCCAGCGTCGACGTCCCCACGCCCTTGCGCGTGCCGACGATGATCAACAGCGACGCCGCGACCAGGATGGCCGCCGTCAGGGTGATTGCAACGACTACCACAGGTGATTTCATCGACGTCCTGTCGCGATGCCGGTCGGCGCGGGCCGCACGGCGCCCTGAAGGCAGGTCCAGGATGAAACGGGGATCAGACCGGCAGGCCCATCGCCATGGTCGCCTTGGTCGACAGCACCGTCAGGGTGACGATCACGCACAGCGAAAGCGCGGCGAAGGCGAGCGAGGCCGCGACCGCATGGGTGAGCCGGGAAGACGCGACGGTAGCGGATGGGCTCTGAAAGCCTGCCGTGCCGGACGCCCGCATCATGGTCTAAATCCTTCAACGCGCGAGCGAATCACCCGCGACCTCCCGCAATTTCACCGTTGCAACCGGCAATATTGCGGCGGCGGTCGTGCCAAAAGCGGCGGGATTGCGGCAACAGCGTCCCTTATGCCCGCTATTCGGCGGAGCGGGTGGCGCGGTCAGGCGCCGGCCGCGATGCTGGCGGGGTCGGCGATGTCGGCCGGGCGCCACTCCATCGACACGAAGCCGGGCGCGGCTTCGACGCGCTTCAGCCAGTCCCGGATGGCGGGAAAGGTCGAGAGATCGAAGTCGCAGCGGTCGGCAAGGTGGGTATAGCCGTACAGCGCGATGTCGGCGACCGTCAGCTGGCGCGCGGCGAAATAGGCGTTGGTCTTGAGATGGTTCTCCATCACCTGGAGCGCGCCATAGCCGCGCTCCATCCAGTCCTCCAGCGAATGGGTCTGGAGGTCGCGGCCGCCCTTGACCAGCGACAGCCAGAAATAGGCGGCGCCGATGTTCGGCTCGAGCGCGTGTTGCTCGAAGAACATCCATTGCAGCGCCTCGGCGCGATCGATGCGGTTCTCCGGCGCGAGCGGCGTGCCGACGGCGACGTACCAGAGGATGGCATTGGACTCGGCGAGAAAGCGGTCCTCGCCGACCTCGAGCAGCGGCACCTGCCCCGACGGGTTCTTGTTCAGAAAGTCCGGCGTGCGGCTCTCGCCGCGCAGAATGTCCACCTCCACCGCTTCGTAGGGCAGGTTGAGCAGCGCCAGCGCAAGGCGGACCTTGTAGCTGTTGCCCGAGCGTTGCATCGAATAGAGCTTGTACATTCTGGGGTTCGAATCCGACGACGTGAAGACGCGGCGCTTGTTGCCGCGCAAGGCGGCTAAACAATGATGCCGATGCGAATCCGCCGCAAGAGCCAGCCAATAGAAAAACTCGAAAACCCTACCGCACTGCAATGTTGCGGAAGATCATTCCCGCGCGACGATGCAATTCAATTCACGCTTGCGTCAACATGTGGTGGGATTGCGCGGCGCGATCGTGAAGCAGGTAGAGCGTGCTACAAATGATCGGGCAAGGCGCCTATGCTTCTGCATCGTCATGGCCGGGCTTGACCCGGCCATCCACGTCTTGCCACACGGCATGAAGAACGTGGATGCCTTGGGACAAGCCCGGGCATGACGACCGTCTGTTCGACCGCGAGCTGCCCAAAATTGCTCCGAGGACAAGCCTTGCCGGATATGAGGGGTTTCGGCGGCAAAGTTGCGGAATATTGCGGTAAATCATGCCCTCGAACAGCGCGAATCCGTAAACTTTTCCGGGATCGGACCGAAGTTTCTTGCGGCGCAGCGGCGCACGTTTTAGGGTGGCTCATTCCCACAATCAGAGTCGTGAGGCGAAAGGCTTCACGACGCTCGCCAGGAGATGATGATGTCCTTCCTTGCCGCCGCGCTCGACCGTGTGAAGCCGTCCGCGACCATCGCGGTCACGGATAAAGCACGTGCGCTGAAAGCGGCGGGGCGCAACGTCATCGGCCTTGGCGCCGGCGAGCCCGACTTCGACACGCCCGCCAACATCAAGTTGGCGGCGATCCATGCCATCGAGGCCGGCAAGACCAAGTACACTGCGGTCGACGGCATCCCCGAGCTGAAGGAAGCCATCATCGCGAAGTTTCAGCGCGAGAACGGCGTCGCCTACAAGCCGAACCAGATCATCGTCGGCACCGGCGGCAAGCAGGTGCTCTACAACGCGCTGATGGCGACCATCAATCCGGGCGACGAGGTGATCATCCCCGCGCCCTATTGGGTCAGCTATCCCGAGATGGTCGCGCTCGCCGGCGGCGAGCCTGTGCCGGTGGTCTGCACCGCTGCGACCGGTTTCAAGCTCCAGGCAGAAGCGCTCGAGCGCGCGATCACGCCGAAGACCAAATGGGTCATCCTGTGCTCGCCGTCGAACCCGACCGGAGCCGCCTACACGCGTTCGGAACTGAAAGCGCTCACCGACGTGCTGATGAAGCATCCCCATGTCTGGGTGATGACCGACGACATGTACGAGCATCTCGTCTACGACGACTTCCAGTTCACCACCGTCGCGCAGGTCGAGCCCGGCCTCTACGATCGCACGCTCACCGTGAATGGCGTCTCCAAGGCCTATTGCATGACCGGCTGGCGTATCGGCTATGCTGGCGGCCCGGCGCATCTCGTCAAGGCGATGGCGACCATCCAGTCGCAGTCGACCTCGAACCCGTGCTCGATCGCGCAATGGGCCTCGGTCGAGGCGCTGAACGGTCCGCAGGAATTCATTCCCGCCAACAACAAGGTCTTCAAGGAGCGGCGCGACCTCGTGGTCTCCATGCTCAACCAGGCCAATGGCATCGAGTGCCCGCGCCCGGAAGGCGCGTTCTATGTCTATCCCTCCTGTGCCGGCACGATCGGCAAGAAAGCGCCGTCGGGCAACGTGATCTCGAACGACGAGCAGTTCGTCACCGAACTCCTGGAGACTGAAGGCGTCGCCGTCGTGCAGGGTTCGGCCTTCGGACTTGGACCTGCGTTCCGCATCTCCTATGCGACCAAGACCTCGGACCTCGAAGACGCCTGCAAGCGCATCCAGCGCTTCTGCGGCAATCTGCGGTAAGGACGCAGCAACGGCGTGACATCAAAGGGCCCGCGCAAGCGGGCCCTTTTTTCTTTCACACCGCGCGATCTGGCCCCACCACGACTATTATGGCATAGACGATCGCGCGGCATGTGCCGCGCCTTGCTGCTCGCGCCACATCATTGCCGGAGACGTTTCATGCGCCGTTCATTCATTCTCGCCGGCCTCGCCGCCGCAAGCCTGATTGTCTCTGTTGCGGCTGCCAGCGCGCAGCAGCGGATGGCGCGGGTCGGCGTGCTCGAGTGCCGCGGCGGCGCCAGTGTCGGCTTCATCGTGGGTTCGGTGACCCATCTCGGCTGCGTGCTGCGCGCCGATGGCTTGCCCGATGACCGCTATGTCGCGACGATCCGTAAGGTCGGCCTCGACATCGGCA
Organism: Bradyrhizobium cedriense; assembly: GCF_054602315.1. Taxonomy (NCBI): domain Bacteria; kingdom Pseudomonadati; phylum Pseudomonadota; class Alphaproteobacteria; order Hyphomicrobiales; family Nitrobacteraceae; genus Bradyrhizobium; species Bradyrhizobium cedriense. The sequence continues at coordinate 46,289 of NZ_JBTSWB010000002.1, forward strand.
TCACTCAGGAGACCGCGCTCGCGTGGGGTGTGTTCGCACCGGTCGACCGGCTCGGCCCGGGCGACCTCTCCGGCAATTACGCCGGCGCGCAGGGCAGCGCCTCGATCGGCGTCGGTCTCGGCGGCAACGTGCTGGTCGGCGGCTCCCAAAATTCGATCGCGCTCCAGCCGCTCAGCGTGCAGGGCCAGGTCGGCCTCAACATCGCCGCGGGCCTCGAAAGTCTGGAACTGCGTCCGGGGCGATAACAATTTCGCGTGTGATCGCGCCGCGTGAAGCGGCGCGATATTGCCGACGACGCACCGCAGCGACGTTTGACGCTTGCCAAATCTCGGGGACGGGCAGAGCATCCGCGTTTGCCGACCCAATCATGGGCCGAGCTCCACAGAAGGAGGCGGCGAATGGGACAGGACGTCAGAAGTCCCCCGGTCAATAAAACATTGGGTCCACGGTGCATCGCGCTGGTGGGCCCTTTCCAAAGCGGTAAAACGACACTTCTCGAAGCAATCCTGGCGCGAACGGGCGCTATCCCGCGCGCTGGCAGCGTGGATGCCGGAACTTCCGTCGGCGACGCCACGCCAGAGGCCCGCCATCACAAGATGACCGTCGGGTTGACTGCCGCGACCACGAGTTTCATGGGCGACAGCTACACCTTTCTCGATTGTCCCGGTTCCGTCGAGTTTGCCCACGACATGCGCGCCGCGCTTCCTGCGGTCGACGCCGCAATCGTGGTGTGCGAAGCCGACGAGAAGAAGCTGCCGCAGCTTCAGATCATCCTGCGCGAGCTGGAGGAGCTGAAGATTCCGCGCTTCCTGTTCCTCAACAAGATCGACCGCGCCAGCCAGCGCGTCCGCGAGACGCTCGCGACCCTGCAGCCCGCCTCGCGCGTGCCGCTGGTGCTGCGCCAGATCCCGATCTGGAAGGGCGAGCTGATCGAAGGCTTCGTCGATCTCGCGCTCGAGCGCGCCTTCATCTATCGCGAGCACAAGGCCTCCGAGGTGATCGCGCTCGAAGGCGGCGATCTCGACCGCGAGAAGGAGGCCCGCTTCTCGATGCTGGAGAAGCTCGCCGACCACGACGACGCGCTGATGGAGCAACTGCTCGAAGACATCCCGCCGCCGCGCGACGCCGTGTTCGACGATCTCGCCCGCGAATTGCGCGAAGGGCTGATCTGTCCCGTGCTGCTGGGCGCCGCCGCGCGCGAGAACGGCGTGCTTCGCTTGATGAAGGCGCTGCGCCATGAGGCGCCGGGCGTCGTGGAGACCGCAAGACGTCTCGGCGTGCCCGAGACCAGGGATGCGATCGGCTACGTCTTCAAGACGCTGCATTCGCAGCATGGCGGAAAGCTGTCGCTGACGCGGCTGCTCGCCGGCCATGTCGAGGACGGTGCGACGCTGCAATCGTCGTCCGGCGGCGTCGGGCGCATCTCCGGCATCCTTGCCGTCAACGGCGCCTATGACACCAAGCGCGCGTCGGCCGAAGCCGGCGACACGGTGGCGCTCGCCAAGCTCGATCCGATCAGGACCGGTGACACGGTCTCGAACGGCAAGACGCCGCCTGCGGCCTTGATTGCAATCGAGCCGACGCCGCCGGTGCTCGCGATCTCGATCGCGGCCACCGATCGCAAGGACGACGTGAAGCTCGGCCAGGCGATGGCCCGGTTGCACGAGGAGGATCCCTCGCTGGTCGTGGTGCAGAACGCCCAGACTCACGACACGGTGCTGTGGGGGCAAGGCGAGATGCATCTGCGCGTCGCTGGCGAACGGCTGCGCGACCGCTTCGGCGTCAAGATCACCTCGCATCCGCCCGCGATCGGATACCAGGAGACCATCCGCAAGCCGATCACCCAGCGCGGCCGCCACAAGAAGCAGTCGGGCGGCCACGGCCAGTTCGGCGACGTCGTGCTCGACATCAGGCCGCTGCCGCGCGGCGACGGCTTCAAGTTCGCCGAGAAGGTGGTGGGCGGCGCGGTGCCGCGCAACTACATCCCGGCGGTGGAGGAAGGCGTCGTCGACGGGCTGGCGCGCGGCCCGCTCGGCTTCCCCGTCACCGACGTGCAAGTCACGCTGACCGACGGCTCCTATCACAGCGTCGATTCCTCCGACCTCGCCTTCCGCACGGCGGCGCGGGTCGGTCTCAACGAAGGCCTGCCGCAATGCCAACCGGTGTTGCTGGAGCCGATCCACATGGTCGAGATCGTCTGCCCGACCGAGGCCACCGCCAGGATCAACGCGATCCTGTCGGCGCGTCGCGGCCAGATCCTCGGCTTCGACACCCGCGACGGCTGGAGCGGCTGGGACTGCGTCCGCGCCATGATGCCGGAAGCCGAGATCGGCGAACTCATCGTCGAGCTGCGCTCGGCCACCGCCGGGGCCGGCAGCTTCACCCGCCAGTTCGATCACATGGCCGAAGTCACCGGCCGCGCCGCCGACCAGATCATCGCCGCGCACCAGCACGCGGCGTGATCGGCGTCCCGCGGTAAGCAAGGCGCAAAGGTCTCACTCCCTCTCCCGGCGCTAAAGGGGAGAGGGAGGGGAGGCGTGCCTCCGCCATCACCGCAGGTCCGTGACCAACTCGCGGGAAGATTCCGGATTGCTTCGAACAGTTCCATCAACCGCGGGTCGGCCCTTCCGGCCGGTTAGAACTCGTCATGACGGGAGGACATAGAGGCGCCGCAAGGCCTTGCACTTCGTCTCGAATGATGTATTTTACATCATTGTATATGTTTAGAATATCAATTATAGTGTCTGATACGTGAGGCCAAGGTGATCACGTCATTCCAGATGCGGGCGGCCCGAGCGCTGCTTGGCATTGACCAGAAAGCCCTGGCCGAACTCGCCGGCGTGTCGCTGCCGACCATCCAGCGGATGGAGGCCTCTACCGGCAATGTTCGCGGCGTCGTCGAGACCCTGATCAAGGTGGTCGACGCGTTCGATCGGGCCGGTGTCGAACTGATCGGCGAGCAGGCGCGCAGCGACAGCGGAGGGCGTGGCGTTCGCCTCAAGGAGCCGGGGCCGCCGCGGCGGGTGGGGGCATGATCGGATGACGATCATGTTCGAAATCAGGATGAGCTAGCGCATCGTCGCGCCTCGGCAACACGCGACGCACGATGCTTTGGGCATTGTGGGGCAGCGGAGCATTTTGCTGAGATGAGCATCACAAGCGATCACGCGGGCAAACTGCATCAGATTCGCCAGCCGACCTTTGCCGAACTGTATATGCCAAAGCTCGTCACCGTCTGGCGAGAGGGCTACGGCATCGCGGACTTCCGTGCCGACGTTTTCGCGGGCCTCACGGTTGCGATCGTCGCGCTGCCGCTGTCGATGGCGATTGCCATTGCCTCGGGCGTGACGCCCGACCGCGGCCTCTACACCGCCGTCGTCGGCGGCTTCATCGCTTCCCTGCTCGGCGGCAGCCGGTTCCAGATCGGCGGACCTGCGGGCGCCTTCATCGTCCTGGTCGCGGCGACCGCGGAGCGTCACGGCGTCGACGGTGTCATCCTCGCTACCCTGATGGCGGGCCTGTTCCTGATCGCCGCGGGCCTGTTGCGGGTCGGCACCTACATCAAATTCATTCCCTATCCGGTGACGGTCGGCTTCACCGCCGGCATCGCGGTCATCATCTTCGCCAGCCAGCTCCGCGATCTCTCCGGCATCACGCTCGCGGGGAAGGAGCCCAGCGAGTTCGTGCCGAAGCTCGTCGCGCTCGCCGGCGGCCTCAACACCATCAATCCGTCCGCCGTTGCGGTCGCCATCGTCAGCATCGCCATTATCGCTGCCTTGCGGCGCTGGCGGCCGTCCTGGCCCGGCATTCTGATCGCGGTCGTGTTTGCAGCGGTCGCGACTGCTGTGCTGTCGCTCCCGGTCGAGACCATCGGCTCGCGGTTCGGCGGCATTCCGCGCGAACTCCCCTCGCCGGCGTTGCCCGCGTTCTCGCTGGAGAAGGCAGGCGCGGTGCTGCCGGATGCGATCGCCTTCGCGCTGCTGGCCGCCATCGAATCGCTGCTGTCGGCGGTGGTCGCCGATGGCATGACCGGCCGCCGTCACCGCTCGAATTGCGAGCTGGTGGCGCAAGGCGCGGCCAATATCGGCTCGGCGCTGTTCGGCGGCATCTGCGTCACCGGCCTGATCGCACGCACCGCCACCAACATCCGCGCCGGCGCGCGCGGACCGCTCGCGGGCATGCTGCATTCGGTGTTCCTGCTGCTGTTCATGCTGATCGCGGCGCCGCTGGCGAGCTACATTCCGCTGGCCGCGCTCGCCTCGGTGCTGGTCGTGGTGGCCTGGACCATGGCGGAGAAGCACGAATTCGCCACGCTCCTGCGCTCGTCATGGGGCGATGCCGTCGTGCTGCTCGCGACCTTCCTGCTCACGATCTTCCGCGACCTGACCGAAGGCATTCTCGTCGGCTTCGCGCTCGGCGCGGTGCTGTTCATCCACCGCATGGCGGAGATGACGGGCATCGAGGAGCGCACGCCGCTGGTCGCGGCTGATCGTCCCGACGACGGCAATGGCGATCGCGTTCGCTACGATCCTGCGCTTGCGGTCGATCGCGACGTGCTGGTCTATCGCATCACCGGCGCGTTCTTCTTCGGCGCGGCGTCCGCGATCGGAAGCGTGCTCGACGAGGTCGCCGACAAGCGCAAGGCCTTCGTGGTCGATTTCGCGGCGGTGCCGTTCCTGGATTCGACCGCGGCCAACGTGCTCGGCCGCGTCGCCGTCAAGGCGCATCGCCAGGGCATAAGGCTGTTCATCACGGGCGCTTCGCCCGCGGTCCGCCGCGCGTTGCTCACCCATGGCGTGACGCCGCCGCGCGCGCGCTATCGCACGAGCCTCGAGCGCGCCATCGCCGACATCAAGGGCACTGCGTCCGAGGAACCTGCTGCGAGCTGACGTCGCAGCGGCGCTCGTGCGCTTGACAGAGCTCGCGGGACGCGAAATGGATCGCCTCGGAAACGACCCGAGGGAAAGATGACCGCGCCAAGAACGCCTGCAGCCTGTCTGATCGGATGGCCGGCGGCGCATTCGCGCTCGCCGCTGATCCATCATCACTGGCTGCGTACGCTCGGCATCGAGGGCGGCTACGTCATCGAGGCGGTGCCGCCCGAGGACCTGCGCGATTTCGTGCTGCGGCTGTCATTGCGCGGCTTCGTCGGTGCCAACGTCACCATCCCGCACAAGGAAGGCGTGCTGGCGCTGTCGATGCCCGACGCCCGCGCAAAGGCGGTCGGCGCGGCGAACACGCTGTGGTTCGCCGATGGCGAGCTGCGTTCGACCAACACCGACGTCGAAGGCTTCATCAACAATCTCGACGCCAGTGCGCCCGGCTGGGGCGCGGCCGAGGAGGCGCTGGTGCTGGGCGCCGGAGGCTCCGCGCGCGCGGTCGTGTTCGGCCTGCTCGAACGCGGCATCAAAGGCGTGCATGTCGCCAATCGCACCGTTGCGCGGGCCGAGACGCTGGCGAAGCAGTTCGGACCGAACGTGCGTCCGCTGCCGTGGGACGCGATCGACGACGTGCTGCCGCGCGCAAGACTTCTCGTGAACACGACCTCGCTCGGCATGCACGGCCAGCCATCACTCGATGTTGATGTCGCACGCTTGCCGCAAGCGGCAGTCGTTGCCGACCTCGTCTATGTTCCGCTGCTGACGCCGCTGCTGGCCGCAGCACGGGCGCGCGGCCTGAAGACCGCCGACGGGCTCGGCATGCTGCTGCATCAGGCGGTACGCGGCTTCGAGCTGTGGTTCGGCCGGCGGCCTGAGGTCACGGCCGAGCTCCGTGCGCTGGTCGAGGCCGATCTCACAAAGACTTGAGAGGGGCGCGGCGAATAGCACACCATCTCCGGAGTTCTACCCCCGTGGGACAATCGGAGACCATCATGACGGTTCAACGCGCTACTTTCACACGTCCACTGATCGCCGTCACGATGGTGGTCGTCTCGACTTACTGCGCCTTCGCCCAGCGGGCGCCGGTGCCGACGCGCGTGCGCGGCACCATCGAAAGCGTCAATGGCGACACCATGCAGGTCAAGTCGCGCAGCGGCGAGGAGGTCAAGCTTCACCTCGCCTCCGACGTGAACGTGTCGGGGATCACCAGGATTTCACTCGCCGACATCAAGCCGGGTTCGTTCATCGGTGCGACCACGGTGCCGGGGCCGGACGGCGGCCAGAACGCCGTCGAGGTGCACGTGTTTCCGGAGAGCATGCGCGGCACCGGCGAAGGCTCGCGGCCCTGGGATCTGAAGCCCAACTCCAGCATGACCAACGCGACCGTGGCCGAAAGCGTCGTCGGCAATGACGGTCACACGCTGCTGGTCAAGTACAAGGACGGCGAAAAGAAGGTGTTCGTCGCCGACAACACGCCGGTGGTGACCTTCGTGCCGAGCGACAAATCCGAGTTGAAGCCGGGCGCCAAGGTCATCGCCTTCATGAAGCAATTGCCGGACGGCTCGTTCGAGACCAATCGCGTCAGCGTCGGCCGCGACGGCCTGACGCCGCCGATGTGACACGAAGTGTCATACCAGGGTGCGCAAAGCGCGAACTACGGTGCGCAGTTGCGCACCTGGTAATCTCGAGGTTCCGGGCCTGGTCCTTCGGACCATCCCAGAACGACGAGGGTCACACCGCAATGACGTGGTCGTCGATCTCGTCGATCCGGTTGACGCCGCATAGGCCCATCGTGGTGAGCAGCTCCTTCTGGATGATGTCGATCGCCTTGGCGACGCCGGCCTGGCCGCCGGCGCCCAGGCCATAGGCATAGGCGCGGCCGATCATGCAGGACTTTGCGCCGAGCGCGAGCGCGCGCATCACGTCCTGGCCGGAGCGGATCCCGCCGTCGAACATGATCTCCATCCTGTCGCCGACCGCATCCGCGATCTCGGGCAGCACCTCGATCGAGGACGGCGCGCCGTCGAGCTGGCGACCGCCGTGGTTGGACACCACGAGGGCCTGCGCGCCGGTCTTGGCGGCTTCCTCGGCATCCTCGACGTCGAGAATGCCCTTGATGACGAGCTTGCCCGGCCAGATGCTGCGGACCCACTCGACGTCCTTCCAGTTCAGCGAGGTATCGAACTGCGACGCGGTCCATTCGGCGAGGCGGTTGAGATCCTCGGTGTTCTTCACGTGGCCGGCGATGTTGCCGAAAGTGCGGCGCTTGCCTTGCAGCACGCCGGAGACCCAGGCCGGCTTGCTGGCGAAGTCCAGCAGCTTCGACAGCGACCATTCCGGAGGCACCGTCATGCCGTTCTTGATGTCGGCATGGCGCTGGCCGATCACCTGCAGGTCGACGGTGAGCACCAGCGCGCTGCACTTGGCCGCCATTGCGCGCTGGATCAATTCCTTGATGAAGCCGCGGTCCTTCATCACGTAAAGCTGGAACCAGAACGGCTTCTCGACATTGGCGGCGATGTCCTCGATCGAGCAGATCGACATCGTCGACTGCGTGAACGGGATGCCGGCGGCCTGCGCGGCGCGGCAGGCGTGGATCTCGCCGTCGCCATGCTGCATGCCGAGCAGGCCCACGGGCGCGAGCATCAGCGGCATGGTCGAGGGTTCGCCTAGGATCGTGGTCGAGGTGTCGCGCTTGGAGACGTCGACCAGAATGCGCTGGCGGAACTTGATCGCCTGCATGTCCTCGCGGTTGGCGCGCAGCGTTTCCTCGGCATAGGAGCCGCGGTCGCAATAGTCGAAGAACGCCTTCGGCACGCGACGCTGGTGCAGCGTGCGAAGATCGTCGATACACGTGATATGCTTCATGTCGTTTCCCCGGCCCGTCTTACTCGGAAGTCTTGCATCGGAAGATTTCGGGGTCATCTAGCATGGTTGGATGCACAGCCAAATCGTTTGCAGAGCGTTTTGCAGGAGGGCGCCATGACGCGGCCGCACACTGGACCTTCGCCGGAAGAGATCAAGGAGAAGCACGATCTCGAGGAGGCGCTGGAAGAGGGACTGGAAGAGACCTTTCCGGGCTCCGATCCGGTCAATGTGACCCAGCCGGCGCCGAGCCGTGAGGACGGTCATGTGAAGCGCAAGGGTTAGAGGCGGGTTCCGCCCCGGTGCGGCCTTCCGTCAGGAATTATAATATTAACAGAAGCTTACTGAGCCCGCCGGTCTCGGTTCCGTAATGATTTATCATATTTTTTGAAGCCAAGTTAGCCGCAATGGCATTATAAGAACCCCAGCAAATCAGGGATGCGGGCCGTCTTCGAGCAGCCCGTGGTTGTCGAGGGGATACCCCTGGTTGTTGCCTTGGGGGACGATATGAGCCGCAAATATTTCGGGACGGACGGGATCAGGGGCCGCGCCAACGGACTGATCACGCCGGAGCTCGCGCTCAAGGTCGGCCAGGCCGCTGGCCTTGCGTTTCAGCGCGGCGACCACCGCCACCGGGTCGTGATCGGCAAGGATACGCGGCTGTCCGGCTACATGATCGAATACGCGATGGTCGCAGGCTTCACCTCGGTCGGTATGGACGTGCTGCTGGTCGGCCCGATGCCGACACCGGCGGTCGCAATGCTGACCAAGTCGATGCGCGCCGATCTCGGCGTGATGATCTCGGCCTCGCACAATCTGTTCGAGGACAACGGCATCAAGCTGTTCGGGCCGCAGGGCTTCAAGCTTTCCGACGACGTCGAGAGGCAGATCGAGCAGTTGCTCGACGAGTCTCTCGACAAGCGGCTCGCACAGAGCGCGAGCCTCGGGCGCGCCCGCCGTATCGACGGCGTGCACGATCGCTACATTGAATTCGCCAAGCGCACGCTGCCGCGCGATCTGTCGCTGGACGGCCTGCGCGTCGTGGTCGATTGCGCCAACGGCGCCGCCTACAAGGTGGTGCCGGAGGCGCTGTGGGAGCTGGGCGCCGACGTCGTGCCGATCGGCGTCGAGCCCGACGGCTTCAACATCAACAAGGAATGCGGCTCCACCGCGCCGGAAGCGCTGTCGAAGAAGGTGCGCGAGATGCGCGCCGACATCGGCATCGCGCTCGACGGTGACGCCGATCGCGTCATCCTGGTCGACGAACGCGGCCACATCGTCGACGGCGACCAGCTGCTCGCGGTGATCGCGCAGAGCTGGAAGGAAGACGGCCGGCTGTCGCGGCCGGGCATCGTCGCCACCGTGATGTCCAATCTCGGGCTCGAACGCTTCCTGCAAGGGCAGGGACTCGAACTCGTGCGAACGCCGGTCGGCGACCGCTACGTCCTGGAGCAGATGCTGAACGGCGGCTACAATCTCGGCGGCGAGCAGTCCGGTCACATCATCCTGTCCGACTATGCCACCACCGGCGACGGCTTCGTTGCCGCCTTGCAGGTGCTGGCCGTGGTGCAGAAGCTGCGCCGGCCCGTCTCCGAAGTCTGCCACCGCTTCGATCCGCTGCCGCAGATCCTCAAGAACGTCCGCCACAAGGGAGGCAAGCCGCTCGACGATTCCGACGTCAAATCGGCGATCTCCGACGGCGAGAAGCGGCTCAACGGACACGGCCGCCTCTTGATCCGCTCCTCGGGCACGGAGCCCGTGATCCGCGTCATGGGCGAAGGCGAGGACCGCATCCTGGTCGAAGACGTCGTCGACACCATCGTCCTGGCGCTCGGCCAGGCCGCGGCCTGAATTCTTTTCCTTCTCCCCTTGGGATTGGCCCGGCAGATCGCGGCACGTGGCGGCTGGCTGCGCTGACGGGGTTTGCCCGCGTCTGGTAGCCCCGCGCTGTACGGCCTTCCAGGGCCGCCCCCGCTGGGGCGGCCCGGCTCCCGTGCTTGGCCGAAATGAACGGCCTACTTTTTCTGCCCTGTGGTGGTCGTCGTGGCAGCAGGGGTGCCGTCGCGAGCGTCCCGCCGCTCGTCGCGCCCGGTGCGCCGTTCCTGACGCCGCTCGGCGCGTCCCGTGCGGCGTTCCTGTCGTCGTTCTGTGCGTCCGCTTCGCCGTTCCTGACGCCGCTCCGTGCCAGACTTCACCGCGTCTGCGGGCGGCGTCGTTGGCGTGGCAGGCGTGGTGGTGGCTTGGGCTTCCGCCCCAGACGCCGTCAGAATTGCTGACGAGGCGACAACTCCAAATGCAGCCGCGCATCCAAGAAAAGCAAGCGCGCCGCGCCGGCAGACCTGCTTGGCCTTTGAAGCTTGATCCATTTCCTTGCTCCGGTTTCCTGCCACGGAGCATGTCATTATCGTTGCGAGCCGAGTTATTGATCTGGATCAACTTGGCGCGCGCTTCCGAGCCACGCTGGAATATCCACTGACGGTATCGCCACTCTCGGAACGTGAGGGATGATGGTCCCCGCAGTGACAATCAGCCCGTCGTTGAATTTGGCTCGCGCAAAATCCTTAGCCGCAGCTTCGGTCTCAACAAACATAGCGTGAGCGCAAAGGGTGCTGACGTTGACGCAAATCAAAGAAGCGTCCCGGTGGCGCGCCTGCCGTCCGCTATCGGTGCGGTGCACGCCGTCCCGTCGCCTGCCGTGGTGAGGGTGACGCGGTGATGGTGCGAGCCGTTGCCCCCGGTCCCGCGCCTGCCCGCTACTGCCGGTCGCGAGCGCTGACGATGACGCGCCGGCGGTGGGAGGTTTTAATCCATCGTGGGTAAACCAGTGCGCGGGTTCGATTGATCTACATCAACCTCCCGCGCGGAGAGAGCCGCACTCTCGCCAGCGGGGCTCAACGAATTCATGGAAGGGTTCCGTCATGCTCCGCTATATTCTCGCTCCTCTTGCGGCTCTCGTTTTTCTCATCGTCTGCTTGATCCCCGATGATGCCGAGGCTCGGCGCGGCGGAGGTGCCTATCGGGGTGGCGGCGGTTACCGCGGCGGTGCGGTCGCAGTTCGAGGACCGCGGGGCGGCGGCGCTGTTGCAGTGCGCGGCGCAGGCTACCGGGGCTACGGCTATCGGGGCGGCTATCGCGGCTATGGCTATCGGGGCTACGGTGTAGGAGCGGCAGCGGTAGGCGCGGCTGCCGTTGGCGCTGCTGCGTACCGCCGCAGTTGCTACGATGCTTACGGAAACTATATTTGCGCCTATTAATCCGTGGCGACACCCGATAGCGCGGCTCGGCCCTCAGCGGGTCCTTCTGAGGGCGTGGTTTTGTAGGGGGACCGCGCGACGGCCCCGTATGAGCCGTCTCGCCGCTCACGCGGCGAGCCATCCTCTCCCACGAGGGCCACAAGGGGAGAGGGTAAGATGAGGACGCTCGCGCATCCCAGCCATCGACGATTGGCGGTGGTTCGGCGGCTGCCATCATCGTAACCAGCAGGTCGCGGCAGCCTGCCGCGCCGGAATGCTGCATTGAACAAGCCTGTCGTCGTCTCCGAGGAAACGCTGACCGAGCCCGTCGTCGTCGCCGACGTGGCGCCCGCTTCCGTCAATGGCGCGGGGCCGGCCTATGTCGTGCTTGCCGGCATCAGCTTCTCGCACTTCCTCAACGACACCATGCAGTCGCTGATCGCGTCGGTGTATCCGATCCTGAAGGACACCTACGCGCTCGACTTCGCGCAGATCGGCATGATCACGCTGGCCTTCCAGTTCACGGCCTCGCTGCTGCAGCCGGTGGTCGGTCACTACACCGACAAGAAGCCGCAGCCCTATTCGCTGGCGATCGGCATGGCCTCGACCTTCTTCGGCCTGCTGCTGCTCAGCGCCGCGCATCAATATCTCGTCATCCTCGTCGCCGCTGCGCTGGTCGGTCTCGGTTCGGCGGTGTTTCACCCCGAGTCGGCGCGCATCGCCCGGCTCGCGTCCGGCGGCCGCTACGGCTTTGCGCAATCGGTGTTCCAGCTTGGCGGCAGTTTCGGCACCTCGATGGGACCGGTGCTGGCGGCGCTGATCGTGGTGCCGTTCGGTCAGGGCAGCATCGCCTGGTTCTCTTCGATCGCGTTCCTCGCGATCCTCATCCTCTGGCGCATCGGCCGCTGGTATGCGCCGCAGATCAAGGCGAAGAGGGCGACCCCCGTTCACACCCAGCCGGGCGGGCCGAGCTCGCGGCGTGTCGCGGCGGCGCTGCTCGTGCTGGTCGCGCTGTTGTTCTCGAAACAGCTCTACGTATCGAGCCTGTCGAGCTACTACATCTTCTATCTGATCGACCGTTTCGGCGTGTCGACGCAGGCAGCCCAGATCTATCTCTTCGTCTTCCTGGCGGCGAACGCTGTGGGGGCGTTTCTCGGAGGTCCGTTGGGCGATCGCTTCGGGCGCAAGATCGTGATCTGGATCTCGATTCTCGGCGCGCTTCCGTTCACGCTGGCGCTGCCCTATGCCGGGCTCGTCGGCAGCGCCGTTCTCAGCGTCGTCATCGGTCTGATCATCTCCTCGACGACGTCGTCGATCATCGTGTTCGCGCAGGAGCTGGTGCCGCACCGCTTCGGTATGATTTCCGGAGTGTTCTTCGGCGTCGCCTTCGGCATCGGGGGCCTGGGCGCGGCCGTGCTCGGCAAGCTCGCCGACCACACCTCGATCGCGTTCGTCTACCAGGTCTGTGCCTGGCTTCCGGCGATCGGGCTTCTCGCGGTATTCCTGCCCAAGCTGCCGCGGCACGTGCGTTGACGCATCCCGTCTCGCCGTCTTCCACCTTCACACACCGTTAGGAATTGCGGCGAAGTCGCCGCATTCGGCACGGCGTTCTTGCAACGCTGGCGAGGGGCGCGCGCGTGCGTAGAGAAAAAATCAACCTTAAAAATTAGGGTTAAGTGGCGCTTAAACATTTGCTGGCATCGTCCGGGCCGTGAGTTTCCAGAACGTGAGGCGCCCGTCTTTGCCTCACCGGCCAAAAGGACGAAGCCAATGCGTAGCGTTAAGTCTCTCCTTGCCGCGGGTGCGGCAACCCTGATCTCGTCGATGGCGTTCGCCGCCGATATGCCGATCGCGGCGCCCCCTCCCATGTACGCTCCGCCGGTTCCGCCCGCTGATTTCGGCGGCTGGTATCTGCGCGGCGACATCGGCATGACCAACCAGAGCGCCAAGCGCATCGATAGCGCGCTGCCGGCCGGATATACGAAGTCCACGGAAGGTCTCGGCTTTGACTCTTCGCCGCTGTTTGGCCTGGGCGTCGGCTACCGTTTCAACAACTGGTTCCGCGGCGACGTGATCGGCCAGTACCGTGGCAAGGCCAATCTGCACGGCAGCGACAACGTCGTTGGACCCGGCTTCGTCGGCGTCAACAATTATAGCGGCAGCAAGTCCGAGTGGGTCGTCATGGCCAATGCCTATGTCGACCTCGGCACCTGGTGGTGCATTACGCCGTTCATCGGCGCCGGTGTTGGCGGCTCCTACAACAAGATCAGCGGCTTCCGCGACGACGGCGTGTCGTACAGCCCCGGTCTGAACAACAGCGTCGCCTACTTCGCCGACAACGGCAAATGGAACCTTGCCTGGGCCGCTCATGCCGGTCTTGCCTACAAGGTCAATCCCGGGTTCACCGTCGAACTGGCCTACAGCTACATGAACCTCGGCGATGCAGCGCCCGGCAACTATCGCTTGTTCGACAACAGCGCCTCCGGCCCGACTTCGATCAAGGTCAAGGACATCACCTCGCACGACGTCAAGATTGGCGTGCGCTGGGATCTCAACAGCCCGCCGGCCTACATGCCCCCGCCGCTCATCACCAAGGGCTGATCGCCAAGCCGATCGGTTAGGACTTCTTAACGGCGTGGGACCATCCCGCGCCGTTTTGCTTTGCGTATTTTTCATTGCTCGCAGCGGCGAGGGCGCCTGACGCAACCATTGATTAAGGTTAACAGGCCATGATCATCGCAACGGTTCGAGTCCGATGGAGCGTGGTGATGCGTAGGCTTTTGTTGGCGGCGGCGATGTTGGGGACGGTGTCTGCCGCGCATGCGGCCGACATGCCTGACCTGCCGATCCTGCGCGGCAGCTTCACCGACGGCCTGTCGACATCCGCGGTCAACTGGCAGGGCTACTACGTCGGCGGCCAGGGCGACTACGGCACCGTCACCTCGAAGATCTCCTCCGGCATCAACAGCGACCTGCAGTCGACCTTCGTCACACCCGGCCCGACCTACAACTGGCAGCCGCTCGCGGCGGCGACCAGCAACAGCGGCGGCTACGGCGTCTTTGCCGGCTATAACGGGCAATGGGACGATGTCGTGATGGGCATCGAGGCGAATTATATTCATGGCGGTTTCAAGTCGACATCGAACTCGGTGGGACAGACGTTCAACAATGCGAACGCGCTGATCGCCACCACCGCATCCTCGGCGGTCGTCGGCATCTCCGACTTCGGATCGCTGCGCGCCCGCGCCGGTTATGCCTGGGGATGTTTTCTGCCCTATGCGTTCATCGGCGGCGGCGTCGGCTATCAGACCGTCGATCGCTACGCGTCGGCCTCGCCTTCGCCGGTGCTGCCGGCGACGACCTATGCGAGCAAGAGCAAGCTCGTCTATGGATATTCCGCCGGCCTGGGCGTCGACGCCATGCTGGTCGGTGGGCTGTTCTTCCGCGCCGAATACGAATTCCAGCGCGTGACCTCGGACATCGAGTCGAACATTAATTCCGTCCGCGCCGGGCTCGGCTACAAGTTCTGACGCGTGCGCATGGCGCCGATTGACAGGGCAATCCGACCCTGATGCTGTGTCGTCCCAACGGGGCGGCAGCGATGAAGATCTACGGCGATTCGAATTCCGGAAATTGTCTCAAGGTGAAGTGGGTCTGCGACAGGCTCGCGCTGCCTTACCAATGGATTGAGATCGACACCCGCAAGGGCGAGACGCGCACGCCGCGATTCCTCGCCATGAATGGCGCCGGCCAGGTGCCGACAGTCGTATTCGACGACGGCCGCACGCTGGCGCAGTCCAACGCCATCATCCGCTATCTCGCCCGCGACAGCGCGCTGATCCCGCCCGACGCGTTCATGGCGGCCAAGATGGACGAATGGCTGTTCTGGGAGCAGTACAGCCACGAGCCCTACATCGCGGTGTGCCGCTTCCTGCTCGTCTATCTCGGCAAGGACGTATCCGAGCTCGATCTCGAGAAGGTCAAGCGCGGCTATGCGGCGCTCGATCGCATGGAGCAGCATCTTTCCACCAACCGTTTCTTCGCCGGCGGTGAGGTTTCGCTCGCCGACGTGTCTCTGCTCGCCTATACGCGTGTCGCGCACGAAGGCGGCTTCGATCTCGCCCGCCATGCGTCCGTCCGCCGCTGGATCGGCGAGGTCGAAGCGTTTCTCGGCCTTGCGCCGGCACGCTGAGTCCGGAGTTGGATGACATGAAGGCCGCAGCCGTCTCCGTCCGTCCCGCACGCCGCGAGGACGTCGCCGCCATCGTGGCGATGCTGGCCGACGATCATCTCGGCCGCGCGCGCGAGCGCGTGGAGGATCCGTTGCCCGCTTCCTATTACGAAGCCTTCGCTCGGGTCGAGCGCGATCCGAATCTCGCGCTCGTGGTGGCCGAGAGCGCGGGCAGGGTGGTCGGCTGCCTGCAGCTCGCGATCCTGCCGGGTATCAGCTCGCAGGGCGGCGTGCGCGGTCTGCTCGAGGACGTTCGCGTTGCTTCCGATTGTCGCAGCCGCGGCATCGGCGAGCAGCTGGTGCAATGGGCGCTGACGGAAGCGAGAGCACGCGGCTGCAATCTCGTCGAGCTGCTCACGCATCAGACGCGAATCGATGCGCAGCGCTTCTACAAGCGCCTCGGATTTACGGCGAGCCATGTGGGCATGACTGTCCGCTTTTGAGGCAGCGGAAGCGTTTTCGAGCGAAGTAGATGCCGGTTCGCGTAAAGAAGCCGCGTCAATACAAGAATCCAGAGTCCATTTCCGATTGTATCGGAATGGGGCTTCGGCCGCGCGCGTTGCGCAATCAGCAAATTCGGATCGCGCATTCGTTCATCTTAATGGGTGGTAAACTACGCAGCCGTCGTTCACGTTGAACCGGGAACGAACGATGCTAGGGCAGCGTCAGACACCGGGCTCGGTCGGTTCGGGGATTTCGATGACAAGCTATTCAATGATCAAGGTCGGCAACGACTACGTCGTGCAGGCCAATGACAAATGCATTTTGAAGGTCGGTAGCCGCCGCAGGGCCGCGCAATTGATCAGCGATGCCACGGACTTGCTGAATGCGCTTGCCGCGGTCGAAGCCCCGGAGATCGCACCGGAGGCGCCATCACTCGCCCGTGAGGCCCCGGAACTTCCTTGACTGCCCTTCCCGATTCCCGTATCAGCCGCGGCGGGACACCTCCCCCCAACGGGAGGCTTACTATCTGGAAGGGTAGATCATGACTGTAGCGAAGCCCGCTTCGCGGCCGAACGTGCCGCATTTCTCCTCCGGCCCCTGCGCCAAGCGCCCCGGATGGAACGCCCAAAATCTCGAGGACGCAGCACTCGGCCGGTCGCATCGCGCGAAGGTCGGCAAGACCAAGCTCAAGCTCGCGATCGATCTGACGCGCGAAGTGCTCGAGGTGCCCGCCGACTACCGCATCGGCATCGTGCCGGCGTCCGATACCGGCGCGGTCGAGATGGCGCTGTGGTCGCTGCTCGGTGCGCGGCCCGTCACCACGCTCGCCTGGGAATCCTTCGGCGAAGGCTGGGTCAGCGACATCGTCAAGGAATTGAAGCTCAAGGACGTCACCAAGCTGAACGCGGCTTACGGTGAAATCCCCGACCTGTCGAAGGTCGATCCCAAGAGCGACATCGTCTTCACCTGGAACGGCACCACCTCGGGCGTGCGCGTGCCGAACGCCGACTGGATCAGCGCGACGCGCGAGGGCCTGACCATCTGCGACGCGACCTCCGCCGCATTCGCGCAAGCTCTTGATTGGCCGAAGCTCGACGTCGTCACCTTCTCCTGGCAGAAGGCGCTCGGTGGCGAGGCCGCGCACGGCATGCTGATCCTGTCGCCGCGTGCGGTGGAGCGGCTGGAAACCTACAAGCCGGCCTGGCCGCTGCCGAAAATCTTCCGCATGACCAAGGGCGGCAAGATCAACGAAGGCATCTTCGTCGGCGAGACCATCAACACGCCGTCGATGCTCTGCGTCGAGGATTATCTCGATGCGCTGAACTGGGCCAAGTCGATCGGCGGCCTCAAGGCGCTGATCGCGCGCGCCGATGCCAACACCAAGGTGCTCGCCGACTGGAAGGCGAAGACGCCGTGGATCGACTTCCTGGCCAAGGACGCCTCGATCCGCTCCAACACCTCGGTGTGCCTGAAGTTCACCGATCCCGCGATCACCTCGCTCTCCGACGACGCGCAGGCGGATTTCAGCAAGAAGCTGGTCGCGCTGGTCGAGAAGGAAGGCGCGGGCTACGACTTCGCCTATTACCGCGATGCCCCGGCCGGCCTCCGCATCTGGTGCGGCGCCACCGTCGAGGCCAAGGACGTCGAACTGCTGACGCAGTGGATCGACTGGGCCTTCGCCGAGACCAAGGCCACGCTGGCTAAGGCGGCGTAAGTTCTTACCCTCCCCTGGAGGGGGAGGGTCGACGCACCGGCGAGCATGATCCGGAAAAGTGGTTTCCGGTTTTCCGACAAGATCATGCTCAAACAAGCAGGTGCGGCGGGTGGGGTGATCTCTCCACACGGCGCACCGGCGATTTTCTTCGTTGCAGCTTCACCCCACCTTGGCGCTTCGCGCCGACCCTCCCCCCTCCAGGGGAGGGTGTGAAGGACACATCCCCATGACCAAGCCCAAAGTTCTCATTTCCGACGCGCTCTCGCCCGCCGCCGTGCAGATCTTCAAGGACCGCGGCATCGAGGTCGACTTCCAGCCCAATCTCGGCAAGGACAAGGACAAGCTCGCCGAGATCATCGGCAATTACGATGGCCTCGCGATCCGTTCGGCGACGAAGGCGACCGCCAAGATCCTCGACAAGGCGACCAACCTCAAGGTGATCGGCCGCGCCGGCATCGGCGTCGACAACGTCGAGATCCCCGCCGCCACGGCCAAGGGCATCATCGTGATGAACACGCCGTTCGGCAATTCGATCACGACTGCCGAGCATGCCATCACACTGATGCTGGCGCTGGCGCGCGAGATCCCGCAGGCGGACGCCTCGACCCAGGCCGGCAAATGGGAGAAGAACCGCTTCATGGGCGTCGAGATCACCGGCAAGGTGCTCGGCGTCATCGGCTGCGGCAATATCGGCTCGATCGTCGCCGACCGCGCGCTCGGCCTGCGCATGAAGGTGATCGCGTTCGATCCGTTCCTGTCGCCGGAGCGCGCCAAGGACATTGGCGTCGAGAAGGTCGAGCTCGACGATCTGCTCAAGCGCGCCGATTTCATCACGCTGCACACGCCGCTGACCGACAAGACCAGGAACATCATCGATGCGGCCGCGATCGCCAAGATGAAGAAGGGCGTGCGCCTCGTCAACTGCGCCCGCGGCGGTCTCGTCGACGAGCAGGCCGTGGTCGATGCGCTCAACTCCAAGCACATCGCCGGCGCCGCCTTCGACGTGTTCGTCGAGGAGCCCGCCACCAAGAACGTGCTGTTCGGCCACCCCAACGTGATCTGCACGCCGCATCTCGGCGCCTCCACCACAGAAGCGCAGGAGAACGTCGCGCTGCAGGTCGCCGAGCAGATGTCGGACTACCTCCTGACCGGCGCCATCTCGAACGCGGTCAACTTCCCCTCGATCACGGCGGAAGAGGCGCCGAAGCTGAAGCCGTTCATCGCGCTTGCCGAGAAGCTCGGCTCCTTCGCCGGCCAGCTCACCGAGACCGGCATCCTCAAGGTCGAGATCACCTATGAGGGCCACGTCGCCGAGATGAAGATCAAGGCGATCACCTCCGCGGTGCTGTCGGGCCTGTTGCGGCCGATGCTGGGCGAGGTCAACGTCGTCTCCGCGCCCGTCGTCGCCAAGGAGCGCGGCATGGTGGTGGACGAGATCGTGCGCGCCGCCCAGAGCGACTATGAGAGCCTGATCACCGTCACCGTGACCACCGAGCGGCAGGAGCGTTCGGTCTCCGGCACCGTCTATGCCGACGGCAAGCCGCGCCTCGTCGACATCAAGGGCATCCGCGTCGACGCCGAGTTCGGCAAGTCGATGATCTACGTCACCAACGAGGACAAGCCGGGCTTCATCGGCAGGTTCGCGAGTCTTTTGGGGGACGCCAAGCTCAACATCGCCACCTTCCATCTCGGCCGCGTCGCGCCCGGCAGCGATGCCATTGCGCTGGTCGAGGTCGACGGCGCCGTGCCGGCGGACCTGCTCGCCAAGGTGCAGGCCCTACCGCAGGTCAAGCAGGCCAAGGCGCTGACGTTCTAGTCGTACCCTCACCTCCGTCATGGCCGGGTCTAGCCCGGGCATGACGAGCGGATGGAGTGACGCTCATATATTCCGACCCGCGGAACAACGCCGCCTCCGTCACCGGAGGCGGCGTTTTTTGTTTCCCGCGCCCGCCGAACTTTGTGTACCAATGGCGCCAGGAACGCTTCGTACCTGCACTCCGTTCAAAATCGTTCGACAAGGGAGAAACACATGCGTGAAGCCGTCATCGTTTCCTATGCGCGCACGGGCCTCGCCAAATCCGGCCGCGGCGGGTTCAATATCACGGCGCCGATGTCGCTCGCGGCCCACGCCATCCAGCACGCGGTCGACCGCGCCGGCGTGGAGAAGGACTATGTCGAGGACTGCTATCTCGGCAATTGCGCCCATGGCGCGCCGAATATCGGCCGCCAGGCGGCGCTGCTCGCCGGCCTGCCGAAGACCACGGCCGGTGTCTCGGTGAACCGCTTCTGCTCCTCGGGGCTGCAGACCATCGCGATGGCCGCCAACTCGATCCGCTCGGACGGCGCCGACTGCATCGTCGCCGGCGGCGTCGAGAGCATCTCGATTCCGGGCGGCGCCACGCCGAAGGAATCGATCGATCCGGAGCTGCTCAAGGTCGCGCCCGACATCTTCATGGCCATGATCGACACCGCCGACATCGTCGCCGAACGCTACAAGCTCAGCCGCGAATACCAGGACGAGTTCTCGCTGGAATCGCAGCGGCGCATGGCCTCGGCGCAGCAGGCCGGCAAGTTCAAGGACGAAATCGTCCCGATGAAGACCAGGATGAAGGTCGTCGACAAGCAGACCAAGGCCGAGAGCATCGTCGACTACGTCGTCGATCGCGACGAGTGCAACCGGCCCGAGACCACGATGGAAGGCCTCGCCAAGCTCGAGCCGGTGAAGGGCCCCGGCAAATCCGTCACCGCCGGGAACGCCAGCCAGCTCTCCGACGGCGCAGCCGCGGTGGTGCTGATGGAAGCCAAGGATGCCGAGAAGCGCGGCCTCAAGCCGCTCGGCCGCTTCGTGGCCTGGGCGACCGCCGGCTGCGAGCCCGACGAGATGGGCATCGGCCCGGTGTTCGCGATCCCGAAGCTGCTGAAGCGCACCGGCCTCAAGATCGACGACATCGATCTGTGGGAGCTCAACGAAGCCTTCGCCAGCCAGTGCCTGTATTGCCGCGACAAGCTCGGCATCGACCCCGCCAAGTACAACGTCAACGGTGGCTCGATCGCGATCGGCCATCCCTTCGGCATGACCGGCGCCCGTCTCACCGGCCATCTGCTGCAGGAAGGCGCCCGCCGCAAGGCCAAGTGGGGCGTGGTGACGATGTGCATCGGCGGCGGCCAGGGCGGCGCCGGCCTGTTCGAGATCTACAGCTGAGACCAGGCGATTGAAATGCAGAGGGGCACGGCAAGCGCCGTGCCTTTTTGTTGTCCGGCATCAGGCCGAGACGCGGCGCCCGGGCGCTGAACGCGTCGCAGGACCTGTACAGCGCGCCACCGTCTCGAACAGCCAGGCTACACCGGCATCCGCCATTGCGGCTTGCGAGGCGACGACACGCACCGGGTCGGGCGTCCACGGAAACGGCACGGGACGCATCACCAGGCCGAAGCGCGCGGCATGGCGTTCGACCAGATGGCGCGGCAAGGTCGCAATGAAATCGCTCTCGGCGAGCTGCGCCAGCGCCATCATGAAGTTGGGCACGGTCAGCGCCACGCGCCGGGAATGGCCGCGTTCGGCAAGCCTCACGTCGACGATCCCGAGCGCATCGCCGATCGCTGAAACCAGCAGGTGCGGTGCCGCCAGATAGGTCGCGAGAGTGACCTTGCGGGCCATGCGGTGGTCCTTGCGCATGGCGACGACGAAGTCTTCTTCGAACAGCAATCGCTGGACGTAACGTGACGGCAGCGGACCGATCGGCAGCACGGCGAGGTCTAGCCGGTGCGAATCGAGCTCCGAGAGCGTGTCCTGCCACACCTGGCTCGACGACTTGCCCTGACGTTGCGGCATCAGCTGTAGCAGCCGGATGTCGATGCCCGGTCCTTCCCGGGCCAGGGCCTTGAGGAGAGGAGCGAGAAACACCGCGGCCAGCGCATCAGGTGCGCCGATCGTGAACGAGTGCCTCGCCGTTCTTGCGTCAAACGGCGCGGCTGCCGACACGATCGCGTCGAGGCGCGACAGGAGCTCTGCGACGGGACCGGCAAGCGCGCGAGCACGCTCCGTCGGCTTCACGCCGTTCGGCGTCTTCAGGAACAACGGATCGTGGAAGATTCGCCGCAGCCGCCGCAATCCGTGGCTCACCGCGGACGGCGTGAGATTGAGCTTGTCCGCCGCGCGCAAGACCTGACGCTCCTCCAGCACCGTGCTGAACACGACGAGGAGGCTGACGTCGATCCGGGCGAGCTGAGCAGGATTCAGCATGGTCATGAGTTCTTATCACTGGATTCATGATGTTCAAAGCGGCATCCAGGGTCTCGTACGGCCACGTGAACCCTCAACAACGGAGCCCTCGAATGAACAACGATCAAGCCTCTCGCGCGGCAACCCCCGCCGCGGTCTCCAGGCGTCACACGCTCGCAGGGATGGCATGCATGCCGCTCGTCGTCGCCGAGGCGGCCACGGCCGACGACGTGATCGCAAAACTGATCGACCATACACAGCGATCGAACGCGGCGCTGATGCGCGGCGACGTCGGCACGTACCGGCGGATGATCTCCCTCACCGACGACTTCGTGCTGATGTCTCCCTTCGGCGGCGTCCCGTCAAAAGCCGCGGAGTACACGCCCGAAAGGTGGGAACGGATGGGGCGGTTCTTCAGGAACGGCACGCACAGGCAGGAGGTGGTCCAGACCTATGGCTCGCAGGACATGGTCGTTCTGGCGCTGATCGAGCGGGACAGTGTCGAGGTCGGAGGGTTGCCCGCGCAGGAGTGGGCCTTGCGCGTGACGCTCGTCTACCGCCGGGTGGGAAGCGAGTGGCACCTGGCGCATCGTCACGCCGATCCGCTCGCGAACGGCATCAGCCTGCAGCAGGCGGCCGTGCTCGCGCGCGGTCTACCCGCCAGCCAGTGAGCGCCTCAGGCCTTCGCCAGCGCCGGCGCGAACACCACTTCGATCAGCGTGCCGTGGCCCGCGTTCTTGATGTTGAACTGGGCGCGGTTGGCTTCGACCAGCGCCTTGGTCAGCGACAGGCTGAGCGCCGAGCTGTCCGCGGCGTCGCCGGGCGGCGGCGTGCGGAACGGCTCCATCGCGGCGGCGACCTCGCGCTCGCTGAGGCCGTGGCCGGTGTCGCGGATGCGCAGCGCGATCTCGCCGCGGTCGGTCAGCGCGGTCGAGACGATGACCTGGCCGCCGGCGCTGGCGAGCCGGATCGAGTTCGAGATCAAATTCATGGTGATCTGCCGCATCGCGCGCGCGTCCGCCGCGACCTGCGGCAGCGCATGGGCGAGCGAGGTGCGGATGATGATGCGCTCGCGGTTGGCCTGCGGCTGCATCACCGTGACGCAGGCTTCGACCAGGTCGTTGAGGTTGAGGTTGGCGAAGGTGAGGTCGAGCTTGCCGGTCTCGATCCGCGACAGCTCCAGCAGGTCGTCGATGATCGCGATGACGCGCTCGCCGGAGGCGCGGATGTCCTTCATGTATTCGCCATAGCGCTCGTTGCCGAGCGCGCCGAAACGCTCGGAGATCATCACCTCGGCAAAGCCGATGATGGCGTTGAGCGGCGTGCGGATCTCGTGGCTGATCCGCGCCAGCATGTCGGCCTTGGCATTGGCCGCGCCGTCGACGAGATGGCGGGCCTGCGTCAACTCGCTCTCGCCCGTCTTGCTCTGCGAGAGGTCGCGGAACACGGCGAAGAAGTTCGGCCCGTCGGGCCGCGTGCGGCCCATGATCATGGCGAGCGGAATCGCGCCGCCCTTCTTCTCGCGTCCCAGCACCTCGCGGCCGTGGTCGAGCAGGCTCGAAATGTCCTGGCTCTTCAGGCTTTCGAGATAGTCGGCGACGATCTGCTGGCTCTCGGGCGCGAACAGCGTCATCAGGTTCTGCTCGCGCAGCGCTTCGCCGTCATAGCCGAACAGCGCCTCGGCGCTGCGGTTGCAGGCGTGGATGTTGCCTTCGGCATCGAACATCACGATGCCCTCGGCCGTGGTGTCGAGGATCGCGGCGAGATCCTCGGCCTCGGCTTCGCCCGCCATGGGCTCGGCATCGTAGAGATAGGACTCTGCGGCGACGGACTCCGTGATGACGGTCTTGGCGATGACGGTCTCTGCGACGGCCGGCGCCGCGGCATCGGGTGCCGCCTGCGGCAGCGCGCAGATCAGGGCATGCGCGCTCTCGCCGTCCCAGTCGATCGTGTGCAGATGCGCTTCGGTGGTCGCGAGCGGCGCTTGCCCGTTCGCGAGCGTCGCGCTGATCGTGACCGGCGTGCCGTCTTGCGAGGTGCTGCTCGCCGCCGACACGCCCGGCTCGACATAGAGCGCGTCCAGCCCGCCGGCATTCTCCAGCGCGTTCACGCTCGCATAGCCCATGCGCGCGAGGAAGGCGGGGTTGGCGTAGAGCAGGCGGTCGAGCCGGTAGATCAGGATGCCCGATGGCAAGAGATCGAGCAGCGCGCGGTCGCGCGCGCTGGCGCCGCGCGGTGCCGGCGCGGGCTCGCTCAGCCATTCGGCCGCAACTCGCGGCGTCTCGGGCTCCGGCGCGGCCGGTTCGGACGGCATCTCGGCCGCCGGCGGCTCGGCCGTATCGACCGCGATCGTCTCGCGCTCGCGTTCGAGCCGTTCGGACAATTGCCGCGCGAGCTCGTTGAACGCGCTGTTCTCGACCGGCGTCAGCGTCGGCGGTCGCGTGTCGCCGGGCGAACGGAACGGCACGACATTCGGAGGCGTTTCCACGGGCGTTTCCAGATCGGTTGAGTGTGAATTCGCGTCGCTTGTGGGCTCTTGCAGTTCAGGCTTGGCTGTTGGCACAGGCTCGGGCTCGGCCTCGGGCGGCTCGATCGGCGGAGGCGCTGCCGCCGCTTCGGGCTCAGCTTGGGCCTCTGCTTCCGGCTCAGCTTCGGGCGCCGTTTCCGGCCTGGCCTCAGGCTCGGGACCGGGTTCGGCGACGTCGGCGGAGAGGTCGTGCTGCGCCGGCGCGGCGAGCAGTTCGAAGCGGCGCAGCGCCTCGAGCCGGTTGAGGCCGTCGAGATCGCGGCAGACGCCGAAGCCCTTGAAGCCGGCGAACCTGCGCTCGCCATCGTAGACCGGAAGCCCCGCAAGCTCGACCGCCAGGCGCTCGCCGCCGTCGGCCGGCCAGTTCACGGTGATGCCGGCCCAGGTGTCGCGGCTTTCAAGCGCCGCTGCGACGCGCCCTTCCGGATCGAGCGAGAACTCCTCGGCGATCTCGCGCCAGGGGCGGCCGAAGCCGGCCGCGCTGCGCGCGCCCATCAGGCGGATGAATTCATCGGAGTCGAGCACAAAGCGGCCGTCTGCATCCATCTGCCAGAGGAAGCGCAGCGGATGCTGGCGCGGTGCGGGCGGCTCTTGGGCCGATGGCGGCTCGACCATGCCGGCAGTGATCGGGGCAGCCTGCGGCGACACGATGGCTTCTGCCGGGTTTTCAACCGGAGTCTTGGGCGAGGCTTCGATCGCCTCGGGCGCGATCATCTCGTTGATGGCCTGGTCCGGCACGAGATCCGGTGCCGCCGCGTGAGCCGGCTCGGCGGGCGTGTGCGCCATCGGCTCGGCCGGTTCAGCCGTTTCGGCGGGGTCGGCGAAGGGGTCGAACAGCGCGATGCCGGACGCAGCCTCGCTTGATGGCGCAGGCTGCGCGTCGTCAGGCTCGGCCGCCGGCGGCTCGATCGGTGCGGCCTCGGGCGCGGGCTGGGCCGGCTGGTCGCGTGCGATATCCGGCGCGGTCTCAGGCGCGGCATCGCGCGCCGCCGTCGCGGCGGCCGGCTCGATCAGCGCGACCAGGCCGACATCCGCGCCCGTGCCGACCCGTTGCAGCACCATCTGGCCGATCCCGATCGACGTCGCGGCGCGGCCGTTCGCCAGCGCATCGCTGCGCGCGCGGTCGAGACCCGCCTCAAAGAGATCGCGGAAGCCGAGCAGCGAGCGGGCGGTCTCGCTCGCCCCGATGAACAGTCCGTCCGGTGCGAACGCCGCCATTGGCACGTTGGCGCCCGCGACCAGCCGGTGCAGCCGCTCGATCAGCGGCATCGTGCGCTGCGTCGGGTCCATCGCGGTGACGAGCACGGCATGGCCGCCATCGGCGAATTCGAGCCGCGCGCAGGCGCAGGTCATGAGTGAGCCGAGCCGGGCGCCGAAGCCGCGCAGCCGTTGCAGCCGCACGGTGCCGCCTCCCGGCAGTAGCCGCACGAGCCGGACGATCTGGCGGCGATGGCTGTCCGCCGGGCCGAAGGTCTTCTCCGCGAGCGCTGCGCCATTCGCCGCGCCGAACAGCCTGGCGCCGACCGGATTGGCCCACAGCACGCGCGCGCCGTCGATCGACCACAGCCAGGTGGCCAGCGGCGAGGTCGCATGCACGGCCAGCCGCGGATCGCCCACACCTCGCAACTGGAAATCCGAACGCGTCATGAGGCCGGCTGCAGCTCTCGCATCAGGTGTGGCGGCTGCCGGGAGTGGCAGCCTTAAGAAAGGGTTAGTATCGCCCGAGAGGTGCGGACAGGTCCACGGTCGCAGCCCTGGAGAGACGCCCCTAAGCGGCGATAACCTTAATGATGCCAACCCCGCAAGGCGCGCCAATGTTGCATCCAAGGGATTCGAAGAGGGATCGCCGCATGGCAGCGTGATGACTCGACGCACACTCCGGGAAAGCTGCGTTCCCTCCCCCCTTGTGGGGGAGGGCTAGGGAGGGGGGTAGCTCAGGAGACGGTGCAAGTTGCGAACTGACAAGCCG
Source organism: Bradyrhizobium cedriense (assembly GCF_054602315.1). Lineage (NCBI taxonomy): Bacteria > Pseudomonadati > Pseudomonadota > Alphaproteobacteria > Hyphomicrobiales > Nitrobacteraceae > Bradyrhizobium > Bradyrhizobium cedriense. The sequence continues at coordinate 72,374 of NZ_JBTSWB010000002.1, forward strand.
GTGCCCGACGAAGGAGTCCCCGTGTGGCACCCCCCTCCCTGCCCCTCCCCCACAAGGGGGGAGGGAACGGAGAAATCGAGATCGCGGCCGAACTCAATGCCGTCTCCACCCATCTCAACCCCCGGTTCCCCCGTACCGGAACCTCATCCTTACCTAGATTAAATTTCGCAGCGCACCCGTCTGGCGCGTTGCGATGCACAATGTTGACATGATAGGCAGCCATAGTGCTGGGCGCTGGGCGAGCCATCTCATTCGTTTCGCGTTTCCAGTCTTCGTTCCCGCTGAATGCAAGGGCCCAGATGGGGGCCGGCGGGCGCGCCAGAAGGCTCACTCCATTTTTTCAATTAGCGTGAGGGACAAGCATGACAGGTGCGACTGATCCGTTTTCTGCCTCGATCATCCCGTTCGAGGTTCCCGAGCAGATGCGTGCGTTCGCCGAGAAGGGCGTGTCGCAGGCCCGCGAGAACTACGCCAAGTTCAAGGACGCCGCCGAGACCCACAACGGCACCGTGGAAGCCGTGTTCACCTGCGCCTCCAAGGGCGCGAGCGAATACACCGCCAAGCTGGTGGAGTTCATGAAGGCCAACACCAGCGCCCAGATGGACTTCGCCCAGCAGCTGTTCGGCCTGAAGTCGCCGACGGAAGCGATGGAGCTGTGGACCGGCCACACCCGCAAGCAGCTTGAGACCTTCCAGTCCCAGGCCAAGGAGCTGGTCGAACTCACCCAGCGCGTCGCCGCCGAGACCGCCGAGCCGATCAAGGCCTCCGCCTCGAAGTACTATCCGTCCGCCGCCTGAGCGACGAGGCCGGTTTGAGCTTTAGGAAGCCCGGGCCGAAACGCCCGGGTTTTTCTTTCCTCTCCAGCGCGCGCAGGCAACCGCCGGAGCGCACGCCTCGTCCTTCGAGATGACCGCTTCCAACGGTCTCCTCAGGAGGAGGCTAATGGACGCCGGTGTCCGCTTGAATTGCCGCCGCGCACTCCGCCCTCATCCTGAGGAGCCCGCGGAAAGCGGGCGTCTCGAAGGATGGCCGCAGGGAGCCTTGCCGAGGTGAGGGCTTTCTCCTCAAGGGAGTCTGCCAGCAGCGGGGGAGAGATACCCTCATCATCGCCATCGCCTCGATTTCCTCGCCCGGCGGGCAATTTCACCCGGTTTTTCGCCCCTCTGCGGCCTTGCCAAAAACGCCCGTTGCACCTAGTTTCCGCCCCGTCCAGCCCCCTCGGCACCGGCCCTTCTCAAGGGCGTCCCGAGGCGCGGCTCGCCAGGATGCAGTTGTAGCTCAGTTGGTTAGAGCGCCTGTCTGTGGAACAGGAGGTCGGTGGTTCGAGCCCACCCAACTGTACCAATGATCCCTTAGCTGGTCCGACATCGCACTTCCGTGTGGTTCCGACCGCGCCCCTTAGTAGGCCGGTTTGGCCTCTGATTCCGTTCGCTGCCTTTCCTTGCCAACCGGCCAGCCATCAACCAGTGTGGCGGTCTCCTCATCGAGAGGAAAAAGCGATCATTCCAAGGTGGCAAGTATTCGGCCACTCAACCCAAATTCCAAATCAAGTTCTGGAATATCGATGTCAGTGCCGAAGGGGTGCTAGGCGTCGGTGCCGCATGATTCCTCGTCATCGTCCTTGTCGCTGCTTACCGCTGGTTCTAGCGGTTGAGCTAGATGCTGATAGCGGTTGACGACTGAGGTCTTCTGCAAAAGGCTCTCGTGCGTCCAGTACTTCGCCTCCCAGCTCTTCACACCGATGCGGCGATACTCGTTACCGTGACAGTGCACAAAGCTATCGACGCTGAGAGTGCCCTATCCGCAAGCTGCTCAAAGCCAATCTTGTGCGCTGTCACCGTAGCTCCACGGTTCGCAATGCGCTATCTGTAGCGAAGCAAAGGCGTTCCAAGCCGGGCGAAAACATCGTGAGTTTCTTCGAGCGTCTCAAGACAGAAGCATCCGTTGAGTGGCGGGCCTACACCGAGCATCCCTTCACGAACGGATTGGCAGACGGCTCGCTCCCCGAAGCGGCCTTCCGTCACTACCTCGTTCAAGACTACCTGTTCCTCATCGAGTTTGCTCGCGCGTACGCGCTCGCGGTCTACAAGTCGCCCAGACTTGCCGACATGCGTGAAGCAGCGGCCGGCCTGTCGGCCATCCTCGATGTCGAGATGAACCTGCATGTGAAGCTCTGTGCCGAATGGGGCCTATCCCCGAGCGACCTAGAACAAGCCCCTCCGGCGGCCGAGATGCTGGCCTATACGCGCTATGTGTTAGATGCGGGAATGCGCGGCGATCTGCTGGCACTCAAGGTGGCGCTTGCCCCCTGCGTGATCGGGTACGCGGAGATCGCGACGCGGCTCGCCTCGAGTCCCGCTGCCGACGCGGCGAGCAACGCCTATCGCGTCTGGATCGACGAATATGCCGGCGCGCCGTACCAGGAGGTCGCTGCCAAGGCGCGGGCGCACATGGAGCATCTCGCCGATCTCTACGCCACGCCGGCCCGCGAGGCCGAGCTGATTGCGATCTTCAAGGAAGCCACCCGCCTCGAGGCAGACTTCTGGGAGATGGCCTGGCGCGCGGGCCAAGCTGTCGCATAACGGTGTCGGCAATCGTCAGGCGCCCGTACCTCCCTCCCGCCACCCCCAAACCACCACCGGCAACATCACCGCCGCCCAGCAGCGTGCCCCGCGCCACCGCGCCGACACCGGATTCACCAGCCGCTGATACTGCACAGCAAAGATGTACGCATTCGCGCCGGTCGGCATCGCCGCGAATAGCACGACGACGCTGGCGGCGATCGGCGGCAGGTCGAGCAGCTTTGCCAGCACGAACGCCGCCGCCGGCAACGCCATCAGCCCATCAGCTTGAGCGCGCACATCACCAGGATGCTCAGCTTCTCGCCCTTCACATCGAAGCGAAACAAGTTGATACCAAGCGCGATCAGCGCCGTCGGCGAGCCCGCCTGCACCAAGGACGCGATCGGTGGACAGAGATTACCGAAGTAGCGACTCGCGCATCAGGTAAGGCAGTCGATCTTACTCTCTGGATGCGGCTTCCGAGTTGTTTCGACGATGGCAGGAACGGGTGTAAGCTGTTTCACAGCAGCCGGCTTGCTGCGACCTTAAGATCGCTCTGCACTTCCACGTTCTTGTGCGGTCCGTCCGTACAAGATGTCGCTCTCTGTTGAAACAAACGAGGAGCACGAAGATGAAGACTTTTCTTGCAACGAGATCTCCATTCCTGATCATCGCCGCGCTTGCAGCTTGCGTCGGCACCGCGCGTGCCGATGTCATCATGGACTGGAACGCGAAAGCGGATGCGATTGCCGCTGAAAAGAAGGTTCTACCGGCGCCGCAGGCCCGCACGATGTCGATGCTTCACGTTGCCATGTTCGAGGCCGTCAACGCGATCGAAAGGCGGTACGCTCCATACAGACTGGATCTCGTCGCCGACCGCTCAACGTCCAAGGAAGCCGCAGCGTCGACTGCGGCTTACAACATTCTTCTGACGATCTACCCGGACCAAAAATCAGCCCTTGATGCGGCCTTGCTTGCATCGCTTTCCGGCATTCCAGATACGGAGGGAAAGGCGAATGGAATCGAGCTTGGAAAGATTGCCGCTTCCGGCGTGATGGCGTTGCGCAGGGATGACGGCAGTGACGCTCAGGAGACTTATCGCCCCTCCACAGCCCCGGGTGTCTATGTGCCGACCGTGGTGCCGGCCTTCACGACGTCTGGAGCAACTTCCCCTTGGGTCATCACGTCGGGCTCGCAATTCCGTCCAGCGCCACCACCGGCGCTCGATTCCGAGACCTGGACCAGAGACGTCAATGAGATTCGAGAACTCGGTGCTCGCAACAGCACCACCCGAACAGCAGAGCAGACAACGATCGGACGATTCTGGATCCTGGTCGGGCCTCCCAGTTTCAATCCAATCATCCGGCAAGTCGCTTCGGCCAAGCACATGGACGTCGTTGACTGCGCCCGTCTGTTCGCCCTTGCCGAGATCGCTGCGAACGACGCCATCGTCGCTGTCTTTGATGCGAAGTATCATTACAATTTCTGGCGGCCAATGACGGCCATTCGCAGCGCGGACATCACGCCCAACCCCATGACGCCACGCGAATCGTCCTGGTTGCCGCTGGGTGAAACGCCGATGCATCCCGAATACCCCTGCGCCCACTGCATCATATCGGCTTCGGTTTCCACGGTCCTCCGGTCCATCGCCGGCGACGAAATGGAGTTGTCGATGACCAGCCCCACTGCGCCAGGGGTGACTCGCAGATGGTCCAAGCTCCAGGATTATAGCGACGAGGTCGCGAATGCGCGAATCTATGCCGGTTTCCATTATCGTTTCTCGACAGAAGTCGGAAAGGACATGGGCCGAAAAATCGGTGATCTGACTGTCGGGACACAGCTTCGCGGGCTGGAAGCGCGAGCTGATCCGAAGCAGTAGGCCGGCGTGCAGCTCAATTGCGAACCATACAGAGATTGAGAAGAGCTCGAAATCGAGGCATCCACGCTTTCGATAGCAGAACAAGTCGCCTTTCGAACATGGTGGGCGGGGCCGTCAGTGCTCTGCCTACTTTTTCATGGCGGCTTGGCATCTCCAGCGCTTCAGCGCGCGATCACCGCCTCAAGCCCCGATGCTCCTCAATCCAAACTCACCCAGCGTCAGGAGATCATCGCCTTGACCTGCGCCGTATCCGCGAATTCGACCAGCTCGACGATCTTGCCATCCTGAATTCTGAACAGGTCCAGGATCTCGGTGCTGAACGTCTTCCCAGTTGCATGGTATTTGACGTTGACGCGGGAATGGATCGCGACCCGATCTCCATCGACCAACTCCGCCAGGATTTCGCGACCTTCGAACCCAAAGCTTTTGATCAATTGACCGAAGCCGCCGCGCAAGATCGGATGACCCTGCATGCTCCCCGTCAGCTCGAGCGCGTTCTTGTCGCCCTTTAGGGTGAAGAGGCCGTCGGGATGAAAAGCCGTCACCAGGCCTTCGGTGTCGCCGCCGTCCCGCGCGGCATAGGCGCTCCTGATCAATGCGAGCATGTCTTCGCGCTGTGCCATGTCACCCTCCCTGCAACACGTATCTGGCCAGTCTAACCACCTTTGCGTGTAAAGGCAAAATGATCGCGAGATGGTGTCGGCCGAAACAGGATCGTTCGTTTTCGTTCCCCGGTTTTGGAAGAAAACGGCGGGCGCACCGGCGAACCTTTTCATGACCCCAGGTGTTTTTGTAGCTGCGGCAGGACAGACAATGCTGAGGGAGTCGAGCTATGAACGGTATCATCTATATCATCGGGCTTGTCGTCGTGATTGCTGCGGTGCTCTCGTTCTTCGGCCTGCGCTGATTGGCAATTGGGCGCGGGGAGGCCGTGCGGCGTCGCCTGCAAAGCCTCGGAATGCCTCACCGCGTCACCACCCACACCACCACCGGCAACGTCAGCGCCGCCAGCAGCGTGCCCAGCGCCACCGCGCCTGACACCGGATTCACCAGCCGCTGATATTGCACCGCGAAGATGTAGGCATTCGCGCCGGTCGGCATCGCCGCGAACAGCACGATGACACCGGCGGCGACCGGCGGCAGGTCGAGCAATCTTGCCAGCACGAAGGCTGCTGCCGGCATGGCCGCGAGCTTGAGTGCGCACATCAGCAAAATGCTCAGCTTCTCGCCCTTCACCTCGAAGCGGAACAAATTGATGCCGAGTGCGATCAGCGCCGTCGGCGAGCCCGCCTGCGCCAATAGTTCGATGGTGCGGTCGACCACGGGGGTGAGGCCGAGTCCGGCAAGGCGCCAGATCACGCCGAGGCCGATCGCCAGCATCAACGGGTTGCGCGCGAGGTCCGCGATCACGGGCCAGACGATCGCGAGCGGCGAGCTCGCCTGCTTGCGGCTGACGAACTCCATCTGGAGCGTGCCGCAGAGCCAGAGCAGCGGCGTGTTCACCGACAGGATCAGCGCCATCGGTCCTGCCGCCTCGTTGCCGAGCGCGGAGAGCACGAGCGGAATGCCGAGCATCACGATGTTGCCGTAGACCGAGCCGATCGCGAACACGACGCCGTCCTCGCTGCCGCCGCGCCCGCGGCGCAGCAGCGCCGAGACCGCCATCGCCGCGATCCAGGTGAGCGCGAGCGCGCCGTAATAGGCGCCCCACATCCTGTAGGGGCTGACATCGGGGAATTCCGAGACGACGATGGTGCGGAACAGCAGCGCGGGGATCGCGATGCTGAAGGCGAATTCGCTGATGCCCTTGTGCGCGCTTTCCGAGACGAAGCGAAACAGCACCGACGCATAGCCGGCCGCGATCAGCGCAAACACCGGCGCGACGATCAAAAGAGTGGCCATGCGCGATCAATCTCCATGGCTATCGCAATCGAGAGCTTTCTCTGCGGCCATCCTTCGAGACGCCCGCTTTAAGCGGGCTCCTCAGGATGAGGACGGAGTGTGTGTTGCAGTTTAAAGGGCGCCGACGCTGATGAGCCTCATCCTGAGGAGGCGCGTCAGCGCCGTCTCGAAGGACGAGGCGTGCGCACCGGCCGCCGTTACAAGTCATGTGCGATCGCCCTGGCTACGACCCCAGCTCGATGATCCGCCTTGCCATCCGCACATTGGCATAGTCGATCATCTTGCCGTCCAGCGTCACCGCGCCCTGGCCTTGCGCCTCGGCCTGCTCCATCGCCTCGACGACCCGCCGCGCCTGGGCCAGCTCCTCGGCCGACGGCGTGAACGCGCACAGCGTCGGCTCGATCTGGTCAGGGTGGATGACCTGCTTGCCGTCAAACCCCATCGCCGCGGCCTTTTGCGCGCTGGCCTCAGTCAGCCTGGCATCGCGGAACGCGCCGCAGGGGCCGTCGATGGCGCGGAGGCCGAAGGCGCGCGCGGCCACCAGCAGGCGCATCATGGGATAGGCGAACAGGTCGAGCGGCGCGGAGGCGTAGCCGCTCTGCGCCGATCCGAGATGGCGATAGCCGTCCGGTGAAATGCCGATGTCCGAGGTGCGGGCGCCGAGCGAGGCCGCGAGATCGCCGACGCCGAGATGCAGCGCGGCCACGCTCGGGTGCGCGGCGGCGAGCGCGTCGACATTGACGAGGCCCAGCGCCGTCTCGATCAGCAATTCGAGCGCCACCGGCGAAGTGCGATCCGGCGCCGCCGCGCGCAGCTGGCCGGCGATGGCGACGATGTCGCTCGGGCGCTCCGCCTTCGGCACGATCACCGCATCCAGCCGCGGCAATGCCGCGAGCGTGCGGATTTCCTCCGCGATGAACGGGCTGTCGACGGCGTTGAGCCTGACCGCGACGCGCTTGTCGCCCCAGTCGAGCGATGACAGCGACCGCACCGCCTCCTCCAGCGCCACGCCCTTCTCGGCGGGCGGAACGGCGTCCTCGAGATCCATGAACACCGCGTCCGCCGCTGATGCCGCGGCCTTGGCGACGAGGCGGGCGCGATGCGCGGGAACGGCCAGATAGGCCCGGCTCGGCCGGAGCGAGACCATCTTCAATTCTCCCCGCCGAGGCCGAGCTCACTGAGGATGGCGTCGTTGTGCTCGCCGACATCGGGCACCGGGTCCATCCGCGGCGAGACGCGGGGCAGGGTGAGCGCGGGCAGGAAGCTCATCACCGGGCCGCTGGGCGAGCCCACCGTCTGCACCCGCCCGCGGGCGTGCAACTGCTCGTGCTTCAGGAAGGCCTCGACCGAGTTCAGGTGGGCGTTGGCGATCGCGGCCTCGTCGAGCAGCCGCAGCACCTCCTCGCCGGTCATGGCGGCAAAGCGCTGCTCGATATGCGCCTGCAGATCGTCGCGGTTCTGCATGCGCAGCGGATTGGTGCGGAAGCGCGGATGGTCGGCGAAGCCGGCATCGCCGAGCACGATGCGGCACAGCGAGCGCCATTCCCGGTCGTTCTGGATGCCGAAGAAGATGGTGTTGCCGTCGCCGACGCGAAACGGCCCGTAGGGCGCGATGGTCGCGTGCTTTGCGCCGGTGCGCGGCAGCGGCCGGCCCGTGCTCTCGGTGTAGAAGGCGGGATAGCTCATCCAGTCCGTGATGGAATCGAACAGCGAAGCCTGGAAGGCCGTGCCCTTGCCGGTGCGCTCGCGGGCGTACAGCGCCATCAGCACGCCGTTGAGGATGTACATGCCGGTGGCGATGTCGACCACGGAAAGCCCGACCTTGGCGGGCTCCGCCTCGGTGCCGTTGATCGCGAGCACGCCGGCCTCGCACTGCACCAGGAGATCATAGGCCTTCTTGTTGCTGTAGGGCCCGCCGGTGCCGTAGCCCGAGACGTCGCAGGCGATGAGGCGCGGAAATTTGCGCAGCAGCGACGCCGCATCGAGGCCGAGCCGCTCCGCCGCGCCGGGCGCGAGATTCTGGATGAACACGTCCGCTTTTGGCAGCAGGGCGTCGAGCACCTTGCGGCCCTCGGGGCTCTTGATGTCGATGGCGAGGCTTTCCTTGGAGCGGTTGGTCCAGACGAACTGGCTCGACATGCCGTTCATCACGTGATCGTAGTCCCGGCAGAAATCGCCCGCGCCCGGCCGCTCGATCTTGATCACCCGCGCGCCCCAATCCGCCAGGTGCCGGCTGGCGAGCGGCGCCGCGATCGCCTGCTCCAGCGAGACCACCGTCACGCCCGATAGCGGCAGCTCCGCCTCATTCCCCACCATGCGATCGCCTCCATTCCCAACGCTTTTGATCAGCGCAGGAGACAGGCCGGCCACCTCACGCGCATCTTTTGATCGTGCCATCATGCCCCTGTTTTGCCCGACAAGTCAAATTCGACTTCGAAAAATCCTAAAAAGTGAAATCAGCAGCGATTGCCGTGACTTGGCTACTGTGCATGGGGTTGTTTTCGCAGTTTTCACATTCGTCGCTGCCACGGGACCTCTTGCCGGTGGGGCTCTATGAAAGCTGTCCCTGCGGCCATCCTTCGAGACGCCCGCCTTTGGCGGGCCCTCAGGATGAGGACACGAGTGCGCGGCAGCAGTTCCACCGGGCACCGATGCCACCTAGCCTCATCCTGAGGAGACCGCGAAGCGGTCGTCTCGAAGGACGAGGCGCGCGCTCAGGTCCTGCCAAGAACTCAGATGCGATGTCCCAGCGATTGCGGGGGAGAACTCGGCCACCGCCCTGTTGCCGAGACCGCACACGTCGCGGCTTTCGCATCTGCCCTCGTTGCCAACGCACCGCCGTTCACCCACTATTCCCCTGACTCATCATGTGGGGGAATCAATGCCGGCGTTGCGCTTCAAAACATCCTTGGCCGCTGCAACCCTCGGGTTGGCCTTGGCCGTCCTGGCCCTGCCGCGCGCCGGTTTCGCCTACACCCAGGAGGAGCAGCAGGCCTGCTCCCCCGATGCGATGCGGCTGTGCAGCGAGTTCGTGCCGAACGTCGATGCCATCACCGCCTGCATGATCAAGAAGAAGGCACAGCTCTCGCCGCAGTGCCGGGTGTTCTTCCGCTCCGGGCCGGAGCGCAGCGAGGTCCGCGCCGGCAAGCCGACCAACATCGCGCCGAAGGCCACGAAGAAGAGCACCAAGTCGACGCCGAAGAAGAAATCCAGCGAAGGCTGAGCCCAGGCGGCCGCGTTTCCGTCTTGAAGCTCCGTCGCGCCGGACGTCCCACATCGTGGGCCCGGCTCGCCGTGGGCGGCGATATCAGCTTCGCGCCAGCCACCGGACTCGTTTTGTTCGCCCAGCGCAGCGCAAACCCGGGGCAAATGCAGCCGGGCGCGGTCGAAAAGAGGCGTTGCAAGGTTTGCCCGGCAAGGTTGCATTCCTTACGGTGCCGTCGCCGCTCAAAAAACGCACGATTGCAGGCGCGCAAAGCGCTTTGCTGCGGTTCGTGTGTGACGTCACACCGCCCACTGTGACTCAAAAGCCAGTGCGCCCCGTTATTTCATGGCTTTTGCGCGGCTCTCGATAAATTTATCTTTCACGAATCAGCGCGCTGATTCATTTTCGCGGCCTGGGGTCAATCTGGAGGCCGAAGGTATGAACGTTATTGTTTTTGCATCGCGTAAAGGCGGCTCGGGCAAGAGTACCCTGGCTGCACATCTTGCCGCGCAGATCAAGGCAAGCAAGCAAGTCATGCTCGTGGACGCGGACCCGCAGGGCTCGCTCACGCTGTGGCACAAATTGCGCGGCACCAACGAGCCGCCGATCAAGTCTGCCGTGAACTCGGTCAGCGGCATCGTCTCCGCTGCCAAGCGCGACGGCTATGAATGGGTGTTGATCGACACGCCGCCGAACCTGTCGGCCGTCGTCGACGACGCGATCCGCAACGCCACGATGGTGATCATTCCGGCGCGTCCCGGCGTGTTCGACGTCAACGCGGTGCAGGAAACCATCCAGATGTGCCGCGCCGCGCGCAAGCCCTACGCGGTCGTGCTCAACGGTGCGCCGGCGCGCCGTGACGAAGCCGAAAGCCCGATCGTCACCATCGCCCGCGAAGCGCTGGCGAAATTCCGTGCTCCGGTGTGGGGCGGCCAGATCACCAACCGTTCCGACCTGCTGATGGCGCTGAGCCACGGCGAAGGCGCGCGCGAGTATCAGGCCGAGAGCCGTGCGGCTCAGGAAATTGCAAGGCTGTGGGCGGCGATCGAGCGTTCGGTGAAGGCTATTCGCGGCACGGCGTCGGCTTCCGGCGCAATGCACAAGCAGGCGGCTTGATTTTTCATTGTTCATTCCCCGGACGAAGAACGCGCGGACAAGCCGCGCGTTTTGCGTTTCTGGACCCGGTGGAGACGAGCTACGCCACCATCAGCATGTAGAACACGATGACCGGCGACAGGGTCAGGATCACCGACCAGATGCCGACGGCCCAGAGAATGTCCTCGGTGGTAAAGCCTTGCTGTCCGGCGTCGTAATGCGACGCCATATCATTCTGACTACTCACAAACGCCCCCGCGATTTCTTCGCTTATGGGCGTCAGGGATATCAGGGATGTTTTAAGATCCGGATCGCAGCTGCCAGTGCATTTTGAACACAGGTGCTACTACGGATTAACCATCCCGCGCTCCCGTCCGTCAGCCGACCAGCCAGACGCGAAACAGCAGCACCGGCATCAGGCCGAGCATCACCGCCCAGAACCCGAACGACGACACCACCAGAATTCCCTGCAAGAGATCGGCAGGCGCGAATTGCCGCGCGGCCGTCGGCCGGATGCGATGCCCCATGGTCATTCCCCCCTTTGAAGGTGTTGAACGACGACGATAGGCGCGATCGCGTAAACGAGCCGTGGATGCGCCATGCGGCAACGGCGAAGGCCGTTCGTGCGCGGTTAACCACCCCTCCTCTTACCCTCTCCCCTTGCGGGAGAGGGTGGCTCGCCGCGGAGCGGCGAGACGGGTGAGGGGTCTCTCTCCACGCACGCACTTTTTGCCGCGTGGATAGACACCCCTCATCCGGCGCTTCGCGCCACCTTCTCCCGCAAGGGGAGAAGGGACGGCAGAGAGCGCGTTGAGAGAAGCCGCTACGCCGCGACTTTCGTCCGCCGCTCGATCTCGCGATCGATCGCCGCCGCGAGCTCGCTGCTCACTTCCACCATCGGCAGGCGCACCTCGGGACTGTCGATCAGGCCCGTCCGCCACAGCCAGTACTTTGCCGGCGCAGGGCTCGGCTCGGTGAACAGCAGCCGCGTCAGGTCGGCGACCTCCTGCCAGCGCGCCTGCGCCGCGTCGTGGTTGCCGCGCCTCAGCTCGGCACGGACGGCCGCAAAGGTCGCGGTCTCGACATGGGCCGACAGCACGATGCCGCCGTCGGCGCCGTCGGTGAGTGCTTCGAAGTAATTCGCGTCCTCGCCGGTCAGCACGCGAAAGTCCTTCGGACGGTCGCGCAGCAGCGCGATCGACTGCTCGCGGCTGGCGCCGCAATCCTTCAGGCCGACGATGTTCCTGTGCTCGGCGAGCCGCAGCATGGTCTGGTTGGTGATGTTGACCGCGCAGCGATAGGGAATGTTGTAGAGCGCGATCGGCCATGCCGCGTGATCGGCGAGCGCCTCGAAATGCGCCAGCAGCCCGCGCTGCGACGGCCGCACGTAATAGGGGCTGGCGATCAGATAGCCGTCGATTGGCCAGTCCGCGGTCTCGTCGAGACGCTCCATCAGGCGCGAGGTGTCCGCGCCCGAGAGTCCGAGGCAGATCGGCAAGGTGCGGCCGCTGGCCGCCATCTCGTCGCGCACCACGGCGACGAGCCGTTCGAGCTCGGCCTCGCGCAGTGTCATGCCTTCGCCCGAGGTCGCCCCCAGGATGTAGCCGTCGACGCCGCTCGCGCCGTAGTGCCGCGTCAGCCGCCGCAGCGACCTCTCGTCCAGCGCGCCGCCCTGAAACGGCGTCACCAGCGGCAGCCACAGTCCACACAAATGATCTTCAAGTCCGGTCATGTTTCCATCTCCTTCTCGGGAAAAAAGCCTGAGACGGAGGGCACATGAAAAAACCCCGTCCAGGCGGCGGGGTTTTCGGGATTTGCAGCGATGACGAAGTCAACTAGTGCGCGCAAAAATCCGAGGTCCCCGAATGGGGGCCTTTTTTCGAATTGGCTGCGCACGACTTCGTGATCATTTGTAAATGATGCGGGGTAGGCCTGGAACTGTCAATACACGCGGAGGGCGAAGGCTCATACTGCAGAAAAAAAGCCGGACCCGAAGGGCCCGGCTTAGGTATTGGCCACGTGAGGCCGACACAATCACCTTCCAAGAGGGATTACTGAACTCTCGCGCCACTGGAGGAGGGGGACAAATGCGCAACGCGAAGGCTCAGCGTGCAAACATTATGAGCTTGCCGAGCCTCATGCAGCAACAGCCGAGGCCGCATGTCAGTCATGCGGAAATCAGGACGGCCAGCGCTGCGCCTTGCTCACCACGAAGTCGCGGAACACCTGCACGCGCGCGACCGTCTTCAACTCCTCGGGATAGACGAAGTAGGTGTCGAGCTGGATCGAATCCGACTCGCCGAACAGCTGCACGAGTTTGTTCTGTTCCTCGACGAGATAATCCGGCAGCGCGGCGATGCCGAGCCCCTGCTGACAGGCGCGCACGAGACCGAGGATGTTGTTGACCTTGAAATAGGCTTCGCGCGGGCCGGAGCCGTTGCGACCGGCTTCGATCAGCCAGTTGCGGTTCTGCAGGTGCGGGGCGAAGCTGCCGTCGCTGAGCGTGATGATGCGGTGGGAGTCGAGCTCCTCCAGCGTGCGCGGCGTGCCGAAGCGCTTGATGTATTCCGGCGAGCAATAGGCGTGGAAGCCCATCGCGAACAGCTTGCGCTGGATCAGGTCCGGCTGCGTCGGCTTGCGCGTGCGGATCGCGACGTCGGCCTCGCGCATCGACAGATCGAGCTCCTCGTCGGTGACGATCAGCGAGATGCGGATCTCCGGATAGAGCGCGGTGAACTCGCCGAGCCGCGGGATCAGCCAGTTGATGCCGACGCCGGGCGTTGTGGTGATCTTGAGATCGCCGCTCGGCCGCTCGCGGCTGTCGGTCAGCTTGGCGCGCGCCGCCTGCAGCTGCATGAACACGTCATGCGCGGTGCGGAAGAGAAGGTCGCCCTGCTCGGTGAGGATCAGGCCGCGGGCATGGCGGTGGAACAGCGAGACCGAGAGCTCCTGCTCCAGCGCCGAGACCTGGCGCGACACTGCCGATTGCGACAGGCCGAGCTGCTCGCCCGCATGCGTGAAGCTGCCCGCTTCAGCCGCCGCGTGAAACACCTTCAGCTTGTCCCAATCCATATCCGTAAATCCGTCGCGTGTTCGAGGCATGATTCTATTCCGCTGCCGCGCGCTCGCTGGCGCGAAGGGCCAAGAAACGTTCGGCTTCGAGTGCGGCCATGCAGCCGAGGCCGGCGGCCGTCACGGCCTGGCGATAGGTTTCGTCGGCGACGTCGCCGGCGGCGAACAGGCCGGGCACCGAGGTGGCGGTCGAGTTCGGGGCGACCTCGACATAGCCCGACGGTTTGAGCTTGACCTGGTCCTTCACGAGTTCGGTCGCCGGCGCATGGCCGATGGCGATGAACACGCCGTCGGCCTTCACGTCCGTGAGCGCGCCGGTCTTGACGTTCTTGAGCCGGACATGGGTGACCTTGTTCGGGTTCTCGGTGCCGCAGATCTCGTCGACGGCGCAGTCCCAGATCACCTTGATCTTCGGGTGCCTGAACAGGCGTTCCTGCAGGATGCGCTCGGCACGGAAGTGATCGCGACGATGCACGATGGTGACCTGCGAGGCGTGATTGGTGAGGTACAGTGCTTCCTCGACCGCGGTGTTGCCGCCGCCGACCACGATCACGTCCTTGCCCCGGTAGAAGAAGCCGTCGCAGGTGGCGCAGGCCGATACGCCGCCCCCCTGGAACTTGGCTTCGGACGGCAGGCCAAGCCAGCGTGCTTGCGCGCCGGTGGCGAGGATCACGGTGTCGGCGAGATAAACGTCGCCGCTGTCGCAGGTAAGGCGGAATGGCCGCTGCGCCGTCTCCAGCCTGGTGACCAGGTCGGTGACGATCTTTGTGCCGACATGGACCGCCTGCTTCTCCATCTGCTCCATCAGCCAAGGGCCCTGGATCACGTCGGCGAAACCCGGATAGTTCTCGACGTCGGTGGTGATGGTGAGCTGGCCGCCGGGCTGAATGCCCTGGATCAGGATCGGCTCCAGCATCGCGCGTGCGGCGTAGATCGCCGCCGTATATCCGGCGGGGCCGGAGCCGATGATGACGACCTTTGCATGAACAGGACCGGACATTTCGATGGACGCCTTTCACGGGGGATTTGCAGCGCGGGCGCGGAACGTGCCGGGAGGCCTCGCGGAGGCGCTGAAATGTCAGAGCTAATCTAAGCCATCTGGTGAGCTATGCAAGAATTGCATTCCCTCTCGGCGGATTTTTCCAATGGGGAACAAAAGTCGATTGCGCTGCACGCGCAATAAAATTGCGCTGGGCGGGCGGACTGGGCTATGAGAATTCCGATAAACCACCCAATACCGCCGCCAAGGGCAGGAGTTCCAATCACGTGTCGCGGAACCTGGACGAGATCGACCTGAAAATTCTCGCCGAGATTCAGGCCGACGGTCGAATCACGAATGTCGAGCTGGCCAAACGCGTCGGCATCTCGCCGCCCCCCTGCCTCCGCCGTGTCCGGGCGCTGGAGGAGGAGGGCTATATCCACGGCTATCGGGGCCTGCTCGATGCCCGCAAGCTCGGCTTCGACGTCACCGTGTTCGCGGCCGTGCACCTGTCCAGCCAGGCCGAGGCGGACTTGCGTGCCTTCGAGGACTTCGTCCGCGCCGAGCCCCTGGTGCGGGAATGCTGGATGCTGTCGGGCGAGGTCGATTTCATCCTCAAATGCGTCGCCCCTGACATGGCGACCTTCCAGAATTTCGTCACGCATCTGACTGCCGCGCCACACGTCCGCAACGTGCGCACGTCGCTGGTGCTGCACAATTCGAAATACGAGGCAGCCGTGCCGCTGGATGTGAAGGGGCGGAGGTAAGTCGTCCTCCGTCATTG
Source organism: Bradyrhizobium cedriense (assembly GCF_054602315.1). Taxonomy (NCBI): domain Bacteria; kingdom Pseudomonadati; phylum Pseudomonadota; class Alphaproteobacteria; order Hyphomicrobiales; family Nitrobacteraceae; genus Bradyrhizobium; species Bradyrhizobium cedriense. Next base: position 87,851 of record NZ_JBTSWB010000002.1, read on the forward strand.
CGAGCGCAGCGAAGCAATCCAGACTGTGGCTGCGGAAAGATTCTGGATTGCTTCGCTACGCTCGCAATGACGGGTGGCGAGAATACGCGCTCCCCCACGCAAGTAACGGTCAGCAACAAAAAAGGCCGCGCAGTTGCGCGGCCCTTTGAACGGTCATGCGCAACGGCAAATTCCTACCGCCACTCTACCTTGGTGATCTCGTACGCCTTGGCGCCGCCGGGCGTGTTGACCTCGACGGAGGCGCCCTTCTTCTTGCCGATCAACGCGCGCGCGAGCGGCGAGGTGATGGAGATGCGGCCCTTCTTGGCGTCGGCCTCGACCTCGCCCACGATCTGCCACACCGTCTTCTTCTCGGTGTCCTCGTCGACCAGCGTCACGGTGGCGCCGAACTTGATGGTGTCGCCGGAGAGCTTGGAGATGTCGATGATGTCGGCGCGCGCGAGCTTGTCCTCGAGCTCGGCGATGCGGCCTTCATTGTGGGACTGCTCTTCCTTCGCGGCATGATATTCCGCGTTCTCCGACAGGTCTCCGTGCGAGCGCGCCTCCGCGATGTGCTCGATGATCCGCGGACGGTCCTCCGACTGACGCCTCTTCAATTCTTCCCCGAGCGCGACAAAGCCGGCCTGGGTCATCGGAACCTTTTCCATCTCTTCTCTCGTCCTTCAGCTGCGCGCCCTACGATCGAGAGGCGCGGCAACCTTGATTCGTCGGTATTCCCGGGCTGAACATGCGCCCTCCGGGATCTCATGTGCGTCTGGCGCCGGAACAGAACAACCACATGGCCGGACAGTTCCTCCGGCCATTGTGGTTCATTGCCAATCACTTAGCGGAAGCTTCGCCGCCGCTGGCGATCAGGTTTCCGAAAAGTAGCTCTGCAGGGTACGAACCTCAAGGTCCCCACCCAAATAGGCGCGGATCCCCTGCGCGGCCGCCACGGCCCCGGAAAGAGTGGTGTAATACGGCACTTTATGCAAGAGGGCCGCGCGCCGCAGCGAACGGCTGTCCGCCAGCGCCTGCGGGCCTTCGGTGGTGTTGAAGACGAGCTGGACGTCGCCATTGGTGATGGCGTCGACGATGTGCGGCCGCCCCTCCAGCACCTTGTTCACCTTCTCGGTCGGGATGCCCTGGTCGGTCAGGAAGCGCTGAGTGCCCGAGGTCGCCAGCACCTTGAAGCCGAGCGAATGCAGTTCGCGAACGGCCTCGGCGATGCGCGTCTTGTCGCTCTCGCGCACCGAGACGAACACCGTGCCCTTGCGCGGCACCCGCGTGCCTCCCCCGAGCTGGCTCTTGGCGAAGGCCACCGCGAACGAGCGGTCGATGCCCATGACCTCGCCGGTCGAGCGCATCTCGGGTCCGAGCACCGTGTCGACGCCGGGAAAGCGCGCGAACGGAAACACCGATTCCTTGACGCCGACGTGCTTGAGCTCGGCCTTCGTCAGCTTGAAATCGGCGAGCTTCTCGCCCGCCATGATGCGCGCCGCGATCTTGGCGACCGGCGTGCCGACCACCTTGGCGACGAACGGGACCGTGCGCGAAGCGCGCGGATTGACCTCGAGCACGTAGATCTCGCCGTCCTTGATGGCGTACTGCACGTTCATCAGGCCGACGACGTCGAGGCCGAGCGCGAGCTCGCGGGTCTGCCGTTCCAGCTCCGCGATCATCGCGGCATCGAGCGAGTGCGGCGGCAGCGAGCAGGCGCTGTCGCCGGAATGGATGCCGGCTTCCTCGATGTGCTCCATGATGCCGACGATGAAGGTATCCTTGCCGTCGCAGAGGCAGTCGACGTCGATCTCGGTCGCGTCCGACAGGTAGCGGTCGAACAGCAGCGGGTTCTTGCCGAGCACGGTGTTGATCTGCCCGGTCTTGTCGTTCGGATAGCGCGCCTTGACGTCGGCGGGCACCAGCTCCGGGAGGGTGCCGAGCAGGTAGTCGTTGAGCTGGTTCTCCTCGCGGATGATCTGCATGGCGCGGCCGCCGAGCACATAGGACGGGCGCACCACCAGCGGCAATCCGAGATCGGCCGAGACGAGCCTCGCCTGTTCCACCGAATAGGCGATGCCGTTCTTAGGCTGCTTCAGGCGGAGCTTGTCGAGCACGCGCTTGAAACGGTCGCGGTCCTCGGCAAGGTCGATGGCATCGGGCGAGGTGCCGAGGATCGGCACTTCGGCGGCTTCCAGCGCGCGCGCCAGCTTCAGCGGCGTCTGGCCGCCGAATTGCACGATCACGCCATGCAGCGTGCCCTTGCTGCGTTCCTTCGCGATGATCTCCAGCACGTCCTCGGCTGTGAGCGGCTCGAAATAGAGCCGGTCGGCGGTGTCGTAGTCGGTCGACACCGTCTCCGGATTGCAGTTGACCATGATGGATTCGTAGCCGGCGTCATGCAGCGCGAAGCAGGCGTGACAGCAGCAATAGTCGAACTCGATGCCCTGGCCGATGCGGTTGGGGCCGCCGCCCAGGATGATGACCTTCTTCTTGTCGGATGGCGTGCTCTCGTCCGCCGGTGCGCCGGCAAACGGCGCCTCATAGGTCGAATACATGTAGGCGGTCGGGGAGGCGAATTCGGCCGCGCAGGTGTCGATGCGCTTGTAGACGGGGCGAACGCCGAGCGCGTGGCGCTTCGCCGTCACCTCGGCTTCCGTCGTCTCGGCGAGCACCGCGAGGCGCGCGTCGGAGAAACCCATGGCCTTGAGCGTGCGCATGCCGAAGGCGTTGCCGGGCAGGCCGTTCTTCCTGACCTTCTCCTCCATGTCGACGATGCCGCGCATCTCGCCGAGGAACCACGGATCGATCTTGCAGGAGTTGAAGATGTCCTCGTTCGACCAGCCGAGCCGCATGGCCTGGGCGACCTGGAGCAGCCGGTTCGGCGTCGGCGTGCCGAGCGCGGCGCGGATCGCATTCTTGTCGTCGTCGCGGCCAAGTCCTTCGATCTCGATCTCGTCGAGGCCTGTCAATCCGGTCTCGAGCCCACGCAAGGCCTTTTGAAGGCTTTCCTGGAAGGTGCGGCCGATCGCCATGACTTCGCCGACCGACTTCATCGAGGTCGTCAGCGTGGTCGAGGCGCCCGGGAATTTCTCGAAGGCAAAACGCGGGACCTTGGTGACGACGTAATCGATCGTCGGCTCGAACGAGGCCGGCGTGGCGCCGCCGGTGATGTCGTTGGCGATCTCGTCGAGCGTGTAGCCGACCGCGAGCTTGGCGGCGACCTTGGCGATCGGAAAACCGGTGGCCTTCGAGGCGAGCGCGGAGGAGCGCGACACGCGCGGATTCATCTCGATGACGACCATGCGGCCGTCGTCGGGATTGACGCCGAACTGGACGTTGGAGCCGCCGGTCTCGACCCCGATCTCGCGCAGCACCGCCAGCGAGGCGTCGCGCATGATCTGGTATTCCTTGTCGGTCAGCGTCAGCGCCGGCGCCACGGTGATGGAATCGCCGGTGTGCACGCCCATCGGATCGAGGTTCTCGATCGAGCAGACGATGATGCAATTGTCGTTCTTGTCGCGCACCACCTCCATCTCGTACTCTTTCCAGCCGAGCACGGATTCCTCGATCAGCACTTCGTTGGTTGGAGACGCATCCAGGCCGCGTTCGATGATGTCGAGGAACTCTTCCTTGTTGTAGGCGATGCCGCCGCCGGTGCCGCCCATGGTGAAGGAGGGGCGGATGATCGCGGGCAGGCCGATCTCGGACAGCGCCATCATCGCCTGTCCGAGCGCATATTCCTGATAGCGCTTGCGGCGGTCGGCTTCGCCGAGAGTCCATTGCCGGTCGAGCTCTTCGAGCTCGGCGCCGGAGGCCTTCGCACGCGCGGCCTGATACTTCTCGCGGAAGGATTTCTTCAACTCGGAGGCATTGGCGAGCCGCGACTTCGGCGTCTCAAGCCCGATCTTGGTCATCGCCTCGCGGAACAGCTGGCGGTCCTCGGCCTTGTCGATCGCATCGGCCGTGGCGCCGATCATCTCGACGCCGAACTTCTCCAGCGTGCCTTGCCGGCGCAGCGACAATGCGCAGTTCAACGCGGTCTGTCCGCCCATGGTCGGCAGCAGCGCGAAGCCGCCGGGAATGACGTGTCGTTCCTTCTCGATGATCTTGGCGACGATCTCGGGCGTGATCGGCTCGATATAGGTCGCATCGGCCAACTCCGGATCGGTCATGATGGTGGCCGGGTTGGAATTGACGAGGACGATGCGGTAGCCCTCTTCCTTCAGCGTCTTCACCGCCTGCGTGCCCGAATAGTCGAACTCGCAGGCCTGGCCGATCACGATGGGACCGGCGCCGATGATCAGGATGGTCGAGATGTCGGTTCGTTTGGGCATCACCGCTCACGGGCTGGGATCTGGGCACAAAAAAAGGGCGCGCTTGCCGCGCGTCCCCATTTGGCGAGAGCGCGGGGTCTCCCTCGCGCGCGGGTGGGTCTTAGACCAGTTTTAGGGGCGGCGAAACCCCGAAAAATACCCATCAACTGGCAATTTTGACGGGAAAGGGGAGGCCCGCGTTGGCAAGGTCCGTCTTCGCTTCCGCTACGCGGACGCGCTTCGTCCCGATGGGTCCAGCATGGCTGCGCCACGCGTAGCCCCATAGGGGCGAAGCGTGGAGACCCGGCCTGGATTTGAACCAGGATGAAGAGCGATGCACCGCCCCCGCGTAGACACTTCCGCCACCGGGCCGCGGCGATCATGACCGATCGGGGTGCGACAGGCCACCTCGGCTGACCGTTATGCTTAACGAACCAGAGGCGGCCGCGCGATGAAGGTCATGCGCCAGCGATTATGGCCGATATTGCTGTGGGCGCGCTGGACAGCGAAGCCCGCCGCCTTCAGCTTGGCGGTGATCTCGTCCTCGCTGTAGCGCTGCAGCCCGATGCGCGTGCGCAGCTGGCGGTAATCCGACAGCGCGGTGCTGATCAGCCCGACCAGCGCGTCCTTCAGGAAGCCGTGGCGCAGTCCGAAGCTGAGAAGCGCCATGACATCCCTGACCATGCCGACATTGGGCTGGAGAATGTCGCCGAGCACCAGCTTGCCCGAGGGCTTCAGGATACGGCGGATGTTGAGGAGGGCGGCATCGAGCTCCTCCGGGGTCATGTATTGCGCGACCGAGTTCATCACCACGAGGTCGATCGACTGGTCCTGCATCTTGCGCACGTCTTCGAGGGAGCGCACGCGGATCCTGGTGTCCGGGGCAAACCGCGCGATCAGCCGGCCACGCACCCCCGGGGCGGGCTCGGCCAGAATCAGCTTGCCGCAGGCGGCCGCCACCTGGCTCGCCGACAGCGCTTCCCCGCAGGCATAGTCGAGCACCGTCGCATCGGGCGAAGGGATATAGCCGACGATGTCCCGCGCAATGATCTGGAAGTGCAAGTCGCGATGCAGCTTGCTGACATAGATCGTATGCGTGGAATCGTAATAATCGATCCAATCATCCATGGTATTCGAAGGTCCCGGCCAAGCGGTTCCGACGGAGGAACCGGCGCTGCCGCCTTGCGTTAGGGGTGCGACGGCGCGCCGTCAATGTCCGCGTCTAACAGGAAGGTCTCCCGTGAGCAAAACCAGCAAGGTCTCGCCCGATCTCGATACCCCCACCGATCTGTCGCCCGAAGGGGTCAAGAAGGTCTCGGAGGCGCTCAACGTGCTTCTGGCCGACGCGTTCGCGCTTTATCTCAAGACCAAGAATTTCCACTGGCACATCAGCGGGCGTCACTTCCGCGATTATCATCTGCTGCTGGACGAGCAGTCCGACCAGATCTTCGCGACCACCGACCAGCTCGCCGAGCGCGTCCGCAAGATCGGCGGCACCACGCTGAAGTCGATCGGCCAGGTCGCAAAGCTCCAGACCATCAAGGACAACAACGAGGACTACGTCCCGCCGCGCGAGATGCTGCGCGAGCTGATGCAGGACAACAAGCACGTCGCGGCCGCGATGCGCAAGGCGCACGACGTCTGCGACGAGGCCGGCGACGTCGCCAGCGCCAGCATCCTCGAGAACTTCATCGACGAGACCGAGCGCCGCACCTGGTTCCTGTTCGAAGCCACGCGCCAGGAAGGCGGCAACGAGGCGTAAGGCCCGGCTGTCATATGGTGGGCAAGGTGCGCATCTCGAGCGCCGTGCCCGCCATCCTTTCTTGACGGTTTGGATCAATTGGTGGGCACGCTTCGCCTTGCCCGCCCTCCAGCACCGCGCCTGCAGCTATCGCCACAACCGCATCAACGCCCCGTCCTTGCCCGTCACGGGATCGGCCGGCGGCAGCGCCACGTTCGGAATCGTCGTCAGCGCCTTGGCATGGTTTTCCGGCGTCGCCCGCGTGATCTCCATCTTTGCGCCCGGCGGATAGGCGCCGATCACGCAGAAATCGTCGCTTGCGTTGATGCGTTGATGGCCGGTGCCGGCCGGCAGGATCGCGACGTCGCCGGCCTTGATCTCAAGCTCCTGGCCATGATCGCCGCCGAAACGGACGCGGGCCCTGCCGCGCGCGACGCCAAGCGCCTCATGCACCGTCGCGTGGTAGTGCAGATAGTCGTAGACGCCGTTGCGCCATGTCCCGCCCCATCCGTTCTGTTCGAAGAGGTTTTCGATCGTCTCCTCCGGCTGCTTCGGATCGAGCTCGACCGCGCCCCGATAGACCAGAAACGGAAGAATGTTATTCGGCACGAGCCCGTCATCCTCGAAAACGATGGTGAGGGGTTCGGCCTTGTCGTGGACGACGGACATGGCAGGGCTCCGAGCGGCAAAAGACTGGGAATCAAGACGGCGCAGCTCCCTTGGTTCCTGACGCCAGTCCATTCGCCGGCTTGACGGAGATCAAGGCGCAGTCGGCCATTGGCGGGCACGCCAATCAAATCGAAAGAGGGGAACGCCATGTACGCATCCGACGTTGCGCAGCGTCATTTCTCGGCGGCCATCGACGAGGCGGAGACGACCGGCCTCGGACACGAGGCCGTCTGCCGCGCCTTGCTCAGTCTCGTGATCTCGAAATATCTGGAGACGAGATCGGTCGCCGACATCCAGGCGGAGCTGCGCTTCATCGCCGAGAACTGCGATCCCGACACCGACTTCATGTTCATGCGTCCGTGAGGGAGCCGGACCCGGCGGGACCATCCGCCGGAAGCTGTTGTCGGTTTACGCGCTCTTCCTCTGCCGCATCAGGTCGGCGAAGCGCTGAAACAGATAATGCGAGTCGCGCGGGCCGGGCGATGCCTCCGGGTGGTACTGAACGGAGAACACCGGCTTGCCGTCGAGCTGGATGCCGCAATTGGAGCCGTCGAACAGCGAGATGTGGGTCTGCGTCGCGCCCTTCGGCAACGTCTTTTCGTCCACGGCGAAACCGTGGTTCATCGAGGTGATCTCGACCTTGCCGGTGGTCTCGTCCTTGACGGGGTGATTGGCGCCGTGATGGCCCTGATGCATCTTCTTCGTCTTCGCGCCGACGGCAAGGCCCAGCATCTGGTGGCCGAGGCAGATACCGAAGGTCGGCGTGCCCGACTTGATCACGTCCTGGATCACCGGCACCGCATACTTGCCGGTCGCGGCCGGATCGCCCGGACCGTTGGACAGGAACACGCCGTCCGGCTTCATCGCCAGGATGTCCTCGGCTGATGTCGTCGCCGGCACGACCGTCACCTTGCAGCCGACGCCGGCCAGCAGGCGCAGGATGTTGCGCTTGATGCCGTAGTCGATGGCGACGACGCTGAATTCCGGCTTCTCCTGGCGGCCAAAGCCTTTGTCCCACAGCCAGGGCGTCTCGTCCCAGGTGAAGCGCTGGCCGGAGGTCACCATCGGCACGAGGTCCATGCCCTCGAGGCCCGGCCATTCGCGCGCCTCTTCCTTGAGGCCATGCAAATCGAACTCGCCGGTCCGGGAATGCGCGATCACGGCGTTCGGCATGCCCTTGGAGCGGATCAGCGCGGTCAGCGCGCGGGTGTCGATGCCGGAGAGGCCGATGATGCCGCGGGCCTTCAGCCAGGCGTCGAGATGCCTGGTGGCGCGGTAATTCGAGGGATCGGTGATCGCGGTGCGGAGGATCACGCCGCGCGCGCCGGGCGTCGCGGCCATGTTCACCGTCTCGATATCTTCGTCGTTGGTGCCGACATTGCCGATATGCGGGAAGGTGAAGGTGATGAGCTGTCCGGCATAGGAGGGATCGGTCAAGATCTCCTCGTAGCCGGTCATCGCGGTGTTGAAGCAGACCTCGCCGACGGCGTGGCCTTCGGCACCGAGACCGAAGCCTTCGAGCACCGTGCCATCGGCAAGCACGAGGAGCGCGGTCGGTTTATGGTCCGGCCAAGCGGGATCGTTGTCATGTTGTGTCATGAGCCCGCTTCATAGTCCCCGCGGGCGCCGGCGTCAAAGCGGAGAAGGGCCGATTCACATGCGTTTTTGCATATTTGACAGCCCGCCTCGGGCACTTAAGCTTGGCTGCACAATTTCCGGCAATTTCCTGGGCTTGCGAGGCAATAATGGACCAGACCACCCCGATTCTGCTGGTTCCGGGGCTGGCCTCCTCGGCCCGGATCTACGCCCCGGTGATCCCGCCGCTATGGCGGTTTGGCCCCGTGATGATCGCCAACCACATCCGCGACGACGGCATCGCGGCAATCGCCCGCCGCATCCTCGCCGAGGCGCCGCCGCGCTTCGCCCTCGCCGGCCATTCCATGGGCGGCTACATCGCCTTGGAGATCATGCGCCAGGCGGGCGAGCGCGTGACCAAGCTGGCGCTGATCAACACGCAGGCGCGGCCCGACACGCCGGAGGCGACCGCGCGCCGCCGCAGCCTGATGGAGCGCGCCAGGCGCGGCGAGCTCCGCGCCATTCGCGAGGAGAGCCTTCCGGAGCTCGTGCATCCGTCGCGGCGCGATGACGCCGATATCCTCAAGCTCGTGCATGCGCAGGACGAGGACGTCGGCGTCGAAGGCTATCTGCGGCAGCAGACTGCGATCATCGCACGGGTGGATTCGCGCCCGACGCTTTCAGCCATCAAGTGTCCGACCCTGGTGCTGACGGGCGATGCAGATCACACGATCCCGAATGCGTTCTCGAAAGAGATGGCCGAGGGCATCGCCGGCGCAAGGCTCGTGATCCTCGACCGCTGCGGGCACCTGCCGCAAGCCGAACAGCCGGAAGCGACCGTGCGGGCGCTCACCGAATGGCTGGAGAGCTAGGCGTTCACCCACAATAGGCGGCCTTGGTCCATAGCGGCAGGAGGAGAAAGCCCACCACGGTGAAATCGACCACGTAAAGGAGGCGCTGTGTCTTCGCTGATACCGAATTTGTTGAGTGCTCACCCTCGTAAAGGACAAGCTGGTCAAACTTTGTCTCCCAGCCGAGCTTGACCGTTACTAGGGAAATGAAGTCGTAAACTGGCAGGTACAGCAGAAGGATCAGAAGGAGGCCACTCACGGCTTTGGCGAGCCAGGAGGAGCTGGTTTCGCTGGCAAAGCCCGGGAGCGTGCTGCAGGCATAGGGACCGTAACGGCTCGCCCAGAGCACTACAAGGCAAACGGCCAACATGGCGAGATGCTTTCCGGTCTTCATGCAAGCACCTATATTGGGCCCGGATCTTGTTGTAGACCACGAGTCTTACTGTTTCCAAACGAGGCGATCATGCTGCGCGACGACATCAACAATGCGGTCAAGGAGGCCATGAAGGCCAAGGACGAGCGCAAGCTGTCCACGCTGCGCATGGTCAACTCGACCATCAAGAATGCCGACATCGACGCGCGTGGCAACGGCAAGCCGCCGCTGTCGGACGCCGACATCCTCGCCGTGCTGCAGAAGATGATCAAACAGCGCCAGGAGGCGGTCGAGCTCTACGACAAGGGCGGCCGCGCCGAGCTCGCTGCGCAGGAGCGCGAGGAGATTGCGGTGATCTCGGCCTACCTGCCGAAGCAGATGTCGGACGACGATGTGAAGAAGGCGATCGCGGACGCGATCGCGGAGACGGGCGCCGCCGGCATGAAGGACATGGGCAAGGTGATCGCAGTGCTGCGCGCGAAATACGCCGGCCAGATGGATTTCGGCAAGGCCAGCGGTTTGGTGAAGGCGGCACTGTCGGGCTGAGCTGTCGTTCCGGGGCGACGCGAAGCACGAACCCGGAATCCATCGCGCTGCTGAATCCGTTGCTCAATGGATTCCGGGTTCGTGCTTCGCACGCCCCGGAATGACAAAAGAAACTGGAAGGCAACCGATGACCGTCATCAAACCGTTCCGCATCGACATCAGCGACGACATCCTGTCCGATCTCAAGTCACGCCTGGTCCGCACGCGCTGGCCGGATGCGGAGCTGGTCGATGACTGGAGCCAGGGCGCGCCGCTGCAATGGATCCGGGAGATCTGCACCTATTGGGCGAACGATTACGACTGGCGCGCCCGCGAGGCGAAGCTCAACCGCTTCGAGCAGTTCACCACCGAGATCGACGGGCTCGACATCCACTTCGTGCATGTGCGCTCGAAGGAGCCGTCGGCGCTGCCGCTGATCATCACCCATGGCTGGCCCGGCTCGATCGTCGAATTCCAGAAGGTGATTGCGCCGCTGGTCGATCCCGCCGCGCATGGCGGCAATCCCGCGGATGCCTTCCATGTGATCTGCCCGTCGCTGCCGGGCTTCGGCTTCTCGGCCAAGCCGAAGACCACCGGCTGGGGCGTCGACCGCATCGCCGCGACCTGGGCGAAGCTGATGGATCGGCTCGGCTATACGCGCTACGGCGCGCAAGGCGGCGATTGGGGTTCGGCGGTAACGACCTCACTCGGCGCGCAGGACCCCGCGCATTGCGCCGGCATCCACATCACGCTCGCCTTCAGTGCGACGCCCAAGGTCGAGGGCGAGCCGACCGCGGAGGAAAAGCGCGCTCTCGCCGGCCTCAAGCACTATGCCGATCTCGACTCCGGCTACTCAAAGCAGCAGTCGACGCGCCCGCAGACGCTCGGCTATGGACTGACGGATTCACCGAGCGGGCAGGCGGCCTGGATCCTGGAGAAATTCTGGGCCTGGACCGACAGCGACGGCCATCCCGAAAACATCTTCAGCAAGGACGAGCTGCTCGACAACGTCATGCTCTATTGGGCGACGGAGACGGCGACCTCCTCGGCGCGGCTCTATTGGGAAAGTTTCGGTAAGCGCCGCACCACGCCGGTGGTGAAGGTGCCGACGGGAGTCGCCGTGTTCCCCAAGGAGATCATCACGCCGGTGCGGCGCTGGATGGAGCCGAATTTCCCGGACATCACCCACTGGAGCGAGATGGAGAAGGGCGGCCATTTCGGCGCCTTCGAGCAGCCGGAGCTGTTCGTGCGCGATGTCAGGAAGTTCTTCGCGACGCTGCGGTAACTCTCCGCTGTCATTCCGGGGCGCCCGCAGGGCGAACCCGGAATCCATCGGGCCGCAGGAAATGTCGCCCGATGGATTCCGGGCTCGATGCTTCGCGTCGCCCCGGAATGACGCGGCGGGACTTGTCCCGAGCCTTGGCCGCTCTAGACTGGGCGATAACAACGAGACACCGTGGAAACGCCTGCCCATGCTGACCGAAGCCGCAACCTACGACGAGCTCTATCGCAATTTCCGCTGGGACGTCCCGGCGCGCTTCAACATGGCGGAAGCGTGCTGCGATCGCCATGCTGACGGCACGGGGCGGCTTGCGCTGATCTATGTCGACGAGACCGGCGCCACCAGCCGCACCTCCTTCGACGAGATCGCCGAGATGTCTCGCCGCTTCGCCAACGTTTTGAAGGCGGATGGGCTCATGCGTGGCGACCGCGTCGCGGTGTTCCTGTCGCAGTCGCTGGAATTGCCGATCGTGCACATGGCGGCGTTCCGCTCCGGCATGATCTCGATCCCGCTGTTCGCACTGTTCGGCGAGGACGCGCTGGAATTCCGCCTGTCGAATTCGGAGGCGAAGGCCATCGTCACGGACGAGAGCGGCTGGGAGAAGCTCGCGAAGATCCGCGATCGCCTGCCTGAGCTCAAGAACGTCTACATCGTCGGCGAGCGCGCGCCCGCCGGCACCAAATCGTTCTGGGATGCGCTGAAGGCCGCATCGCCCGACTTCGAGCGGGTCGATACGTCGTCCGACGATCCCGCGCTGATCATCTACACGTCAGGCACGACAGGGAATCCGAAGGGCGCGCTGCATGCGCATCGCGTCGTGCTCGGTCATCTGCCGAACGTCGAGATGTGCCACAACTTCCTGCCGCGGCCCGGCGATCTCATGTGGACGCCGGCGGACTGGGCCTGGATCGGCGGCCTCGTCAACGGCCTGCTCGCATTCTGGTACCACGGCATTCCCCTGGTCGGCCACCGCGCGCGCAAATTCGAGCCGCAGGCGGCGATGCAGATGATGGCAGACCTCGGCGTCCGCAACGTCTTCCTGCCGCCGACCGCGCTGAAGCTGATGCGGCAGGCCGGCGTGAAGCATCCGGGCGTCAAGCTGCGCAGCATTTTCACCGGCGGTGAATCGCTCGGCGGCGAGCTGCTCGGCTGGGTGCGCGAGACCTTCGGCATCGACGCGCACGAGGTGTTCGGCCAGACCGAGTGCAATCTCGTGATCGGCAGCAACTCGAACCTGTTTCCGATCCGCCCCGGTTCGATGGGCAAGGCGACGCCGGGCTTCGACGTCCGAATCGTCAACGACAAGGGCGAGGAATTGCCGCGCGGGCAGCGCGGCATCATCGGCGTGCGCCAGCCTTGTCCCGTCACCATGCTCGAATATTGGCGCAATCCGGAGGCCACGGCGAAGAAATATGCCGGCGAGTTCCTGCTGACTGGCGACCTCGGCGTGCAGGACGAGGACGGTTATTTCTGGTACGTCAGCCGCGAGGACGACGTCATCACCACCGCCGGCTATCGCGTCGGTCCCTCCGAGATCGAGCACACGCTGATGAAGCATCCGTCGGTGGCGATGGCCGCCGTCGTCGGCATCCCCGATCCAATCCGAACCGAGTCCATCAAGGCCTGGATCGTGCTGCGGCCCGGCTTTGCCGGCAGCGATGCGCTCGCGCGCGAGATCCAGGAGTTCGTCAAGGTGCAGCTTGCAGCCCACGAATATCCGCGCTTCGTCGAGTTCGCCGAGACGCTGCCGATGACGGCGACGGGCAAGGTGCTGCGGCGCGAGCTGCGGGCGAGAGGTTAGCTTTCCGGCAATGGCAAAGGCGGGCGTCTCGAAGGATGGCCGCAGGGAAAGGCTCTCAAATGTGATAGCCCTGGGTGCGGACAGGTGGATGGGCGTGATGGAGGCGATCGCCGACAACAACTGACGGAAGTCTCTTGATCTACCGCGACGGCTCCGAGAGGGCGGCCCGCAGCATCGCAGCGAGATCCTTGCGCCGGAACGGCTTGGTCAGAATGCGGGCGTCGCCGATTTGGTCGGGCGTCTTCACGGGACTCTGGCTATAGCCGGAGGTGAAGAGAACCTTGAGACCAGGCCGCAGGCCGGTCGCCTGCCTCGCCAGCTCCGGTCCGAACATGCCGCCGGGCATCACGACATCAGTGAACAGCAGCTGGATGTCTCCGGGCTGGCGCAGCACATCCAGCGCCGCAGGCCCGTTCGATGTCGCAATGACTCGGTAGCCGAGCGTCTTCAGCTCGCTCTCGACATAGGCTCGCACCATGTCGTCGTCCTCAACGACGAGGATCGTCTCGTGTCCGTCGTGTGCGGTGCCCCGCTCCGCCGGTGGCGGCTCTTCGCTCGGCGGCGTCGCGAGGCGGGGAAAGAACAGCCTGACGACGCTGCCTTGGCCCGGTTCGGACTGCATCTGCACAAGTCCGCCGGATTGCTGCGCAAACCCGTAGACCATGCTGAGGCCGAGGCCGGTCCCTTTGCCGACCTCCTTGGTGGTGAAGAATGGCTCGAACGCGCGCACCAGCACCTCGTTGCTCATGCCGGTCCCGGTATCCTGCACAGCCAGCATGACGTAGTCGCCCGGCCGCGGTTCGCCGTTGACGTCGAGGTCGGCTTCACTGAGCGAGATGTTGCGCACCTCGACCATCAGCTTGCCGCCGTCGGGCATCGCGTCGCGCGCGTTGAGCACGAGGTTGAGCACGGCCGTCGCCAATTGGCCAGGATCGATGCTGGCGAGCCATAGATCCGGTGCGAATGTGAAGCTGCAGTCGATGTGCTCTCCCAGGGTCCGCCGCAGAAGCTGCTTCATGCCGGTCACCTGCTCGGCGATGTCGATCTCTCGCGGTCGCAGCGGCTGCTTGCGCGCGAAGGCGAGCAGGCTCCGCGTCAGGTCGGAACCGCGCTCGGCGGCGGTCGCAATGTCGTCTGCGATCCGCTGCAATTCCTTGTTGCCCGCAAGCCTGTCGGCGAGGTGCTCCGAATTGCCGAGAATGACGGTCAGGAGATTGTTGAAATCGTGCGCCACGCCGCCGGTGAGCTGGCCCATGGCTTCCATCTTCTGGGACTGGCTGAGCTTGTGGCTGAGATCCGCGATGGCGGCGCGCTGCTGTTCGAGCGATTCGGCCGTGCCGTTGAGCAGGGCCATTAATCCGCCGAGCTCGCCGCTCGGGTGGGGCTCCGGAATGCGTGCGCTGAGATCACCATGCCCGAGACTCCTGGCCATGGCGGCGAGCCGTCCGACCTGGCGTCCGACGCTCACGGTCGCAAGGATCCAGACACCGGCAAGCAACAGCAGCGAAGCCACCGCAAGGATTGCCATGTCCTCCAGCAGCCGGCGATTGGCCGCCGCCACCAATCCGTCCTTGGACCGTCCGACCAGGATGTAGAGGCCGGCCTTGCGGATCGAAGGTGAGCGGGCAACGGCCCAGATCTGTGTGCGGCCCTCGCGGTCGCTCACCTCGCGAAATTGCTCGCGATCGGGCGCTGCCGCAAAGCGGAAAAGGTCCGAACCAGCAATGGACCCACCGACGGGCTCGCTCCAGCCGCCCTTGGGAGCAACGAGCACTGTACCCTTGGCGTCGATCAGCAGGACGTCCTTCTCGGCGAGCAGCCGCTTGTCGTGAAATTCTGCGAACTTGTTGAGGTTGAATGACGCGAGCAGCACGAATTTCAGCGCCCCCGCCTCCGATCGCACGGGATAGGCGATCTGCAGCACCGATAGTCCGGTGAGCCGGCCGAACACCGGCTCCACCGCAACGACGCCATGAAGACCCTTCACCTGCTTGAAATAGCCGCGGTCATTCAGGTCGAGCGTGCGGTTGGTCCGCAGCGAGTCGCAGAACAGACTGCCGTCGGGATCGATGGTCAGGATGCCTGTGAACTGCGGATACTCTTCGCGGACATCAGACAGAAACGTCGAGCAGGCCGCCTTGTCGCGCGTGTCGAGGTCGCGGGCACGGGCGAGCCCATAATGAAGCTGGGCGGTGCCCTTGATCTTCTCGTCCAAATCGCCCGCGATGTCGTCGGCCGATGCGGCCAGATTGGCCAGTGCCGCGTCGATCTCATTGGCCCGGTTCTGCACGAAACGCAGCCCGACCAGGATCGCCGGCACGAGCATGGCTGCGATGACGAGGATCAGTAACCGGGTACGCAGGCTCATCGATGGACGATCCGCTCTCGGGCGAGGGTGCTCGGAGGTACAATTTGAGGTACGATTATCTGCCCCGTCCATAGTCATGGTCGCGAATATCGCACCAAAGTCCAAAGATTTCGCATCGCGAGCATTGTTGCGTCGCCGCTCTCTTCGCGCCGGCCGGCATCAAGTTGCGCCTCCGCGCGGCGGCGCTAATATCGCGGCATGCGCGCGACGAAAGATCGCGCCGATTTGCGGAGGAAGCTGATGTCCATTTCGGGCAAGGTCGATCCGGTGGTGCGTCCCGTTGCGGCGACCGACATTGCCGAGGCGCTGGTCGAAGGCCTGCGCGATTTCCAGTCGCTGCCGATCTACGGTCTCTGCTTCGGCGTGCTCTACGCTGCCGGCGGCATCGCCATCATGCTTTGTCTCACCGCCTTCGGCATGATCTATCTGGTCTATCCCCTTGCTGCCGGTTTTGCGCTGATCGGGCCGTTCGTGGCGATCGGCCTCTACGAAGTCAGCCGCCGCCGCGAGCGCGGCGAGCCGGTCTCGTTCGGCGCGATCTGGTCGGCGATACGCTCGCGCAGCGAGATCGGCTGGATGGCCTTCGTGACGCTGTTCATATTCGTGGTCTGGATGTACCAGGTGCGGCTCCTGATCGCGCTGCTGCTCGGCCTCAATGCCTCGTTCTCCAGCCTGCAGGAATTCATGACGGTGGTTCTGACCACGAATGAAGGCCTGCTGTTCCTCGGCATCGGCAACGCCGTCGGCGCCGTGCTGTCGTTGATCCTGTTCTCGCTGACGGTGGTGTCGTTTCCGCTGCTGCTCGACCGCGACGTCGATTTCGTCACGGCGATGGTGACCAGCGTGCGCGCGGTGGTGACGAGCCCGCTGCCGATGATCTCCTGGGCCGCGGTAATCGTGATGCTGCTGATCGTCTCTGCGCTGCCTTACTTTCTCGGGCTGATCGTGACGCTGCCCGTGCTCGGGCACGCGACCTGGCATCTCTATCGGCGGCTGGTGGCGCCCATGCCGCAACTCTGACGTGGTCCTGACGAGGGACTGACAAATACGTGTGATGCATCGATTTGCAGTGCCTACGGCATCTTGATCCCCATCGCCTTCAGCGCTTCCAGCAGCTTCACGGGAGGCGACATCGTGATCTGCGGCGCCTTGCCGGTCTCCAGCAGGCTCTTCAGCCCCGACAGGATTGCGGGCCAGCCGGTGCGGCCGCCGGAGAGGATGTCGTCGCTGAGCGGGCGATCATGGCGCTGGCTCAGGGTCAGGCGGACGGTTTCGCCGGCCGGCTCGATCTCATAGGTGACAACGGTCGAGCCGAGTTTTTCGACGAGGCCGGGCCAGTTCACGTTCCACGTCACCGTCAGCTTCCTGGGCGGATCGTATTCGAACACCTCACCGGAGATGTGCTCGGAGCCGTCAGGTGTGCGCACGATGAAAGTGCCGCCGAGCTTCGGCTCCATCTCCACCGCGAAGCCGGAGAAATACTGCCGGCTGAACTCGGCCGAGGTCAGCGCCTCCCATACCTTCTCCGGCGTAGAGACGATGTAGATGGTGTAGACGGTGAGAGGCTTGAATTGGTCGAGGTTCATCGTGCATCAAATCCTTCGTTGAGCGGTCTCACTCGTCGCCCTTCTCTAACTGACGCTTCAGCTCGCTGAGTGCGGCGAGCTTGCTGCGCTCGAATTTCCTGATCCAGCGTTCGCCGATCTGATGGATGGGCACCGGGTTGAGGTAATGCAACTTCTCGCGGCCATGCCTGATGGTGGTGACCAGATTGGCTTCCTCGAGAATCAGAAGGTGCTTGGTCACGGCCTGACGCGTCATGTCGAGCCCTGCGCAGAGCTCATTCAGCGTTTGGCCGTTCCTGGCGTGAAGCCTGTCGAGCAGCGACCGTCGCGACGCGTCGGCCAGCGCTTTGAAGACCTCATCCATGGCAGCGACAATAGGCAACTAAAAGGTTGCGTGTCAAGCGCCCGCTCTTGCTGGAACAACAAATGCGGCGCCGGCTTCCGTTCTCGCCTCCGCCATGCATTAATGCGCTCAAATCGCAGGTGAGTCCTCCCATGATGTCCATGCAAGCCTATTTCGCCTTCGTCGCCGCCTGCATTGCGCTGGCGCTGCTGCCGGGGCCGATCGTCACGCTCGTCATCGCCAACGGCCTGCGCCACGGCACGCGCGCGGCGCTCATCAACGTTGCCGGCGCGCAAGCGGGGCTTGCCATCGTCATCGGCATCGTGGCGGTCGGCCTGACCTCGCTGATGGCAACCATGGGCTACTGGTTCGACTGGGTGCGCTTCGCAGGCGCCGCCTATCTGGTCTGGCTCGGCATCAAGCTGATCTGGGCGCCGGTCGAGGGTGTCGATCTCGATGCACCGCCACCGCCGCCGCGCGGCGGCTTCTTCCTGCAGGGGTTCCTGGTGTTGCTGTCGAATCCGAAAGTGCTGGTGTTCTTCGGCGCGTTCATCCCACAGTTCATGGACATGAACCAGCCGCACTTCCCGCAAGTCGCGCTGCTGGGCGCCACCTTCATGGTCACCGCCGTGATGACGGATGCGCTCTACGCCATCGCCGCCGGGCGCGCCCGCAAATTCTTCTCGGCCCGCCGCACCCGCATGATGTCGCGCATCTCCGGCGGCTTCATGATCGGCGGCGGCATCTGGCTGGCGCTGACCAGGGCGAAGTAAGGCCTACACCAGCAGCTGCGCCTTCAGCTCCACCTCGATCTCGGCAAAGATCCGCGCCAGCCGTTCGGCCCATTGCTGCTGGCCGGACTGGTCCGCGATGAGATCCTGGCGGATCTCGATGCCGGTGTTGATGAGGCCGCGCGCCTCGCCGTGCACCGGAATGGTGTAGTCGGTAAGGTCGTTCACCGCATAGGGCTCGTTGTCGCCGACGACGAGGTCGCCTTCGGCGCGCAGATGTTTCAGCAGCAATTGCGGCAGCACGCTGTCCCGATTGTAGAGCGCGCCGATGTGCCATGGCCGCGCGATGCCGGCATAGACCGGCGTGAAGCTGTGCAGCGAGACCAGCACGGTCGGCCGCTCGACGTGCAAACGGCGATCGATCGCGTCGTCGATGCGGCGATGATAGGGCTCGAAGATCTCGCGCGCACGCGCCTTCCGCTCCTGCTCCGAAATGCCTTCGTTGCGCGGAATTGCAGTTGCCTCGGAGATCACGGGAATCGAGCTCGCGGCGCCCGGCGGACGGTTGCAGTCGATGACGAGGCGCGAATAGCGCTGTGCGATCAGATGCGCGTCGAGCATCCTGGCGAGCCGCTCGGCGACGCCGGCGATGCCGATGTCCCAGGCGATGTGCCTGACGAGCTCGCGTTCCGCGACGCCGAGATCGCCGAGCGCGCGCGGCAGCACCCGCCCGTAATGATCCGCGGTGAGCAGGAACGGCGATTGACCGCCCACATTCACCTCATGCACGGGCGGAATGTCGCCCTCGCCGAGCAGTTGATCGGTCGCCTCGGCTGGGTCCAAAGCCATCCTCGTTTGCCTATGGAACGATATCCTGTGTAAACGGAGTAGCGGTATTGCGCCGTCGTCGCAACGTTGGAAGACCATGAGCTCCGATCGACTCTTCGTTTACGGCACCCTGATGCGCGGTTTCGATCATCCGATGGCGCGGCTGCTCGCGGGCCATGCGGAATTTCTGGGCGAAGCGACCTGCCGCGGCCGGCTCGTTCTGGTGAAGCACTATCCGGGATTGCTGCTCTCCGACGTGGCGGCGGACATCGTGCATGGCGAGCTCTTTCGGCTGCGCGTGCCCGACGAGCTCTTGCGCGAACTCGACATGTACGAGGCCTGCGGCGACGGCTTTCCGGAGCCGACCGAATATCTGCGGCAGATGATCGACGTCACGTTGCCCGGCGGCGCCGCCACGCGGGCCTGGACCTACGTCTACAACTGGCCCGTCAGCGATCTGCCGTACATCGAGTCCGGCCGCTTCCTCGATCATTAGAATGCTCGTCGAGCGTGATCTTTTGCGCTCACGCGGCCCTTCCGGTCCGGATCATGCTCTAGGCCGACAGCACTTCCTTCACCACGCGCACATCGACCTCGCGCTCGACATAGGTCCACTCTTCGGTCTGCCTGAGTATCGCCACCAGCTCCTCGAACAGCGAAGCGTGCGCGGGAGCGAATTCGAACCAGGTCAGGAAGTCGAACGGACCGCCGAGATCGCGGCAGTGATAGAGTTGGCGCGCAATCGCCGGCAGGAAACGCAGGCTGCTCGCGATGTGGTGCGACTTGTCCTCGAAAATCCTGCGGCGCTCTTCCTGCGTGAGCTCCCACCAGGCTTGCGACTTGCGGATCGGGATCAGCGCTGCGCTGGTCGCCTCGATGCGGCCGAGGCCGGCCTGCACGGCGAGGAGCTGCTGCTTCTCGGGCCGCTCGGTGTAGCGCAGGCTGCTGGCGACGCCGACCAGCCGCCAGGCTGTGCGCGAGGGCACCAGCGGCAACGAGACGGCCTCGCTGTCGGTCACCGACAGCGCCGGCACGAAGGGCAGGGGCTCGCCCGTCACTGATGAAATCGAGGTCACGCGCCAGCCCCCGCTCTGGCCGCCTCGAAAGATCCTGAACATGACGCCATGGAAGCGTGGAACCGGGCGCGGTTCAAGAGTTCTTGTCATTCCGGGTGACGGGGCGCGCCCGAATGACGGGCCAGGGCCCCTGTGCATAGGTCGAATAACCCGGATAAGCCGGACAAACCTGACTTTTGGGCAGGCCATACCTATATCCCTGATCCTTCGCCCGACTCAGACGGTTACGCGCTACACACATATCATGCGCTTCACGCCCCAATTCCTCGACGAGCTTCGTGCCCGGCTTTCGGTCTCCGAAGTCGTGGGCAAGCGCGTCAAGCTGAAGAAGGCCGGGCGGGAGTGGAAGGGTCTGTCGCCGTTCCAGCAGGAGAAGACGCCGTCCTTCTACGTCAACGACCAGAAAGGCTTTTACCACGACTTCTCCTCCGGCAAGCACGGCGACATCATCACCTTCGTGATGGAGACCGACGGCCTGCCGTTCGCGGAGGCCGTGGAACGGCTCGCCAACATGGCGGGCCTGCCGCTGCCGGCGGTGACACCGGATGCGGCGCGGCACGAACAGCGGCGCAAGTCGCTGCACGACGTCATGGACCTCGCCGCAAAATTCTTCGCGGAGACGCTGGCCTCGCGTGTTGGTGCGAAAGCGCGCGGCTACCTTGCCGATCGCGCCATCTCACCGGCGACGCAATTGCAGTTCCGCCTCGGCTATGCCCCGCCCGACCGCTTCGCGCTGAAGGAGCATCTCGGCAAGCTCGGCGTCTCGGTCGACGACATGGTCGAGACCGGCCTTTTGATCGGCGGCGACGACATCCCCGTGCCGTACGACCGCTTCCGCGATCGGGTGATGTTTCCGATCACGGATTTGCGCGGCCGCGTCATCGCCTTCGGCGGACGCGCGCTGGAGAAGGACGTTCCGGCAAAATACCTGAATTCGCCGGAGACGCCGCTCTTCCACAAGGGCGACAATCTCTACAACCATCAGACCGCGCGCAAAGCCACGCATGACGGCAGTGCCTTGGTCGTCGTCGAAGGCTATGTCGACGTCATTGCCATGGTCACTGCCGGCTTTGCCGGAGCGGTCGCGCCGCTCGGCACTGCGCTGACCGAGAGCCAGCTCGCGCTGCTCTGGAAGATGGCGGACGAGCCGATCCTCTGCTTCGACGGCGACCGGGCCGGACAGAAGGCGGCCTACCGTGCCGCCGATCTCGCGCTGCCGTTCCTCAGCCCCGGCAAGAGCCTGCGCTTTGCGCTGCTGCCGGAGGGGCAGGACCCCGACGATCTCGTCCGCTCGGGCGGGCGCGGCGCGATCGAGGAGGTGATCGGAGCTGCCCGTCCGCTCGCCGACATGATCTGGTCGCGCGAGCTCGAAGGCGGCAATTTCGCCACCCCCGAACGCCGGGCCGCGCTGGAGGCGCGCATCAAGGAGCTCACCAACGGCATCCGTGACGAGGTGGTGCGGCGCTATTATCGCGACGAGTTCGTCGAGCGGCTTCAGCGCACCTTCGCCCCCGAAGGTGGACGCGGCTTCGGCGGCCGGGGCAATTTCCGCTCCGGCGGCGGCCGGCCGTTCCAGCCGAGGGCGGGGGGGCAGCCGAATCGATTCGGCGGTCAAGGATTCGGCGGCGGCCGCCGCGGCCAGTCCGGTCCCCTCCCGCTGCCGTCCGGCCCCTACCAGGCGGCGAGCCCCCAGCTGGCGGCAAGCCCGATCATGCGGGGACAGCGCAGCGGCATCTCCCGCCGGGAGGCCCTGATCCTCCAATGCCTGATCAACCACCCCTGGCTCCTGCACGATCACCTCGAGGAGGTCGCCGCCCTGGAGCTGGCCCATCCCGAGGCCCATAAGCTCAGGGCCGGAATCATCGCTGCCTTCGCCAACGACCATCACCACTCGCCGGACCCCGGCGAGCTGGCCGAAAAGATGCGCGGCGATCTCGAGAAGGGCGGATTTTCTCAGGTTCTTCAAAGGGTTGAGAACGTGATCACGACCCAGGCGGTGTGGGCCGCCCTCGAGGGCGCAGCAAGGGACGACGTTCTTGCCACGTGGCATCAGCTGGTTGCCTTGCATCGGCAATGGCATTCACTACTTAGAGAGCTGAAAGACGCCGAGCTGGCCTTGGGGGACGATCCCAGCGAGGCCAATTTGGCGTGGCTGCGGGACGTGAAGGCTCGGATAGGGGAAGTCGACGGCACCGAGGCCCTGATCGAGGGGTTCGGCGAACTGTCGGGCCGGCTCCAGAAGAGCGTGTGATGAAAGAATCATGCGGACGGCCGGGGCCGGAACCGCTAAAAGACTCGCCAAATCCAAGGTTTGGCGGCAAAAACAGGGTTAATCGAGGCTTAACGGTCTTGTAGCACTTTGGCCCAGAAGCGGTCGCAGGCATAACAGACGCGTCAGGAATGAATCCGCGCAATTGCTGTTGGCACTACACCTGCATCCGCCGCGACAAAGAGGCTGACGAAGCGTTAGGCAATTCCGGCGAGAGAAAGTTGGGGGTGGCGAGAGGTTTGTGCGCCGCCCTTTCCGTGTCGAGAGCTGCCGAAGCGAGAGCGTCGAGCAACAGGTTCAAGTGAATTCACGCGGGCGCGGCGAGCGTCTCGCATGAAGCGCGTTTAGGAGCAATGGATGGCCACCAAGGCAAAGACGCTGCAGGCGAAGGACAAGGAAAAGGACGACAAGGCAGCGGATGCGCCGGAGAAGGACTCCCAGGACGCGCCCTCGCCCTTGCTCGACCTGTCCGACGCCGCCGTTAAGAAGATGATCAAGCAGGCCAAGAAGCGCGGCTTCGTGACCTTCGATCAGCTCAACGAAGTCTTGCCATCCGACCAGACCTCGCCCGAACAGATCGAGGACATCATGTCGATGCTCTCGGACATGGGCATCAACGTCACCGAGGCCGACGATTCGGAAGGTGAGGAAGAGAAAGACGAGGCCGACGACGAGACCGACAACGAGCTCGTCGAAGTCACCCAGAAGGCCGTCACCGAGGTCAAGAAGAGCGAGCCGGGCGAGCGCACCGATGATCCCGTGCGCATGTATCTGCGCGAGATGGGCACCGTCGAGCTGCTCTCCCGCGAAGGCGAAATCGCGATCGCCAAGCGCATCGAGGCCGGCCGCGAGGCGATGATCGCAGGGCTCTGCGAAAGCCCGCTGACGTTCCAGGCCATCATCATCTGGCGCGACGAGCTCAACGAAGGCAAGATCTTCCTCCGCGACATCATCGATCTCGAAGCGACCTATGCCGGCCCCGACGCCAAGGGCGGCATGAACAATGCGATGATCGCCGGCCCCAACGGCGAGAACGGCGAAGCGCCGGCCGAGGGCGGCGAGCCCACCGCCTCTGCGCCCGCGCATGTGGCGCCGCCCGCCGCGCCCCCGGCGCCGACCCCGTTCCGTGCCGCGCCTGCCGCCGGCGCCACCGAGGCCGTCGAGGAGAAGGATCCGGGCGAAGCTGCCGCCGAATCCGACATGGACGACGACGAGTTCGAGAACCAGATGTCGCTCGCGGCGATCGAGGCCGAGCTCAAGCCGAAGGTGGTCGAGATCTTCGACAAGATCGCCGACAGCTACAAGAAGCTGCGCAAGCTTCAGGAGCAGGACATCCAGAACCAGCTCCAGAACGAGTCGCTCTCGCCGCACCAGGAGCGCAAGTACAAGAAGCTGAAGGACGAGATCATCGTCGAGGTGAAATCGCTGCGCCTCAACCAGGCCCGCATCGACAGCCTGGTCGAGCAGCTCTACGACATCAACAAGCGCCTCGTCTCGCACGAGGGCCGCCTGATGCGCCTCGCGGACAGTCACGGCGTCGCGCGCGAGGACTTTCTGCGCAATTACACCGGCTCGGAGCTCGATCCGCGCTGGCTCAACCGCGTCTCGAAACTCTCGGCCAAGGGCTGGAAGAACTTCGTCCATCACGAGAAGGATCGCATCAAGGATCTTCGTCACGAGGTGCATCAGCTCGCCGCCCTCACTGGCCTCGAGATCGTCGAGTTCCGCAAGATCGTGCACTCCGTGCAGAAGGGCGAGCGCGAGGCCCGTCAGGCCAAGAAGGAGATGGTGGAAGCCAACCTCCGGCTCGTGATCTCGATCGCCAAGAAGTACACCAACCGTGGCCTGCAGTTCCTCGACCTGATCCAGGAAGGCAACATCGGCCTGATGAAGGCGGTCGACAAGTTCGAGTATCGCCGCGGCTACAAGTTCTCGACCTACGCCACGTGGTGGATCCGGCAGGCGATCACGCGCTCGATCGCCGACCAGGCCCGCACCATCCGCATCCCCGTGCACATGATCGAGACGATCAACAAGATCGTGCGCACGTCCCGCCAGATGCTCAACGAGATCGGCCGCGAGCCGACCCCGGAAGAGCTCGCCGAGAAGCTCGGCATGCCCCTGGAGAAGGTCCGCAAGGTCCTCAAGATCGCCAAGGAGCCGCTGTCGCTGGAGACGCCCGTCGGTGACGAAGAGGATTCACACCTCGGCGATTTCATCGAGGACAAGAACGCGATCCTCCCGATCGACGCCGCGATCCAGTCCAACCTGCGCGAGACCACCACGCGCGTGCTGGCCTCGCTCACCCCGCGCGAAGAACGCGTCCTGCGCATGCGCTTCGGCATCGGCATGAACACCGACCACACGCTGGAAGAAGTCGGCCAGCAGTTCAGCGTGACGCGCGAGCGTATCCGCCAGATCGAGGCGAAGGCGCTGCGGAAGCTGAAGCATCCGTCGCGGAGCCGGAAGCTGCGGAGCTTCCTCGATAACTGATCGTAGACAGCGATCCAAAGCAAAACGGCGGGTATTGGCCCGCCGTTTTTTGTTCGTCATTGCGAGCGAAGCGAAGCAATCCAGAGTCTTTCCGCAGAGGGATTTCTGGATTGCTTCGCTGCGCTCGCAATGACTGAAGAAGCTGAATGCCTACTTCTTCTTCACCCCCACCCGCTCGAGCCGCTTGATCTCCAGCGGCGGGCGGCCGCTCTTTTCGGCGATCTCGCGGTCCTGCTCCATGATGAAGCCGCGGGCGGGTTCGTCGCCGTCGAGTCCACCGAGCAACTCGGCGGGCACGCGGCGATTGGAGCGTTGGGAATCGTCTTCATAGACGACGTTGAAGAAGGCGAATTCGCCTTTGGGGTTGGTTCCGGGTTTCTTGGCCATGGGCGGCTTGTCCTCGATCACGGCGCCGCAGTCAAATGAGTTTGGCGCAGATCTGCCTCTGCCGTGATCGAAGGCGGCAGGGCTTGACGAGGCTGAGTGAGGAAACCCGGTGCCAGGGGGCTGAGGCCTGTTGCAGCTCCGCTGGGGCCGTTGGCCGTTGGAGCAGACCCTCGTCTCAATAAACGGCGGGCCGAAGCCCGCCGTTTATCTCTCCAGTGTCGCCCGGGGCTGGCAGGACGACAACCTTAAATAGAATGCTACAGAAGGCGCCCAGCGATGGCAAGGTAAATCGTGATGGCGTCGATGTCGCAGCGAGCGCATCTGATATGCGTCGGTCGCGACGTGTGATGCAGCAAGATGCAATCGTTTCGGCTGTCAAATTACTTCGTTCATCTTTCTTGCGCTTGCAATGCAGCGAGAGCGAGCCGCTCTGCAGGAAAGCGCGTCAGCCTGCACGTCTTCCAGCCCGCGTGCAGATGATGTGACCCGCGCTACGCAAGCGAGTTCCATCGCCGCGACGCGCTTCTCAATGCGTGCGCGCGCGCTGCGCCGCTTTCTGGACGGCGAGACGCGACCGGTGTCCGCCGTCGTTGCCGCTGTCCTCCTTGCGCCCTTGCGCCATGATCGCGCTGCCCATCGCTGCCGAACCAAAGGTGATGAGGAAGGAGGCGAGCAGCAGGAGGAGTGCAACGCCGGGTGCGCGGTCGGCGAAGACCAGCTCGCGCAGATGTCCAGGATTGAGCCAGAGCAGGCCTCCGACCAGCAGCGCGGCGGCACAGGCGCCGATCGCGAGATTGATGGCGAGCAGACGGAACAGCGGGATGCGGAGGAGGGACCGCGTTGGTCGATCAGGCTGCTGGTGGTTGGGCATCGCTGATTGCTTCATGCTGGCTTTGATACAGTGACTGACGGTTGCTCAGGCATCGGTATTCTAGCGCCAACACTCTCCCTCGTCATTCCGGAGCGCGACGAAGTCGCGAGCTACGGTGCGCAATTGCGCACCCGAGAATCCATCTATCCACCGTCTCTGCCGCCTGAGGGATTCCGGGCTCGCGCTACGGCGCCCCGGAATGACGAGCAGTGGTCCTGGCGATGCCATCCGCCTCACGCCGCCGGCGCCACCCGGCCGTCGGCGGCGCTTTCCTGTGCCTGCTGGCGTTCCATCAACGTCTGCCACAGTGTTGCGATGCTCTCTTGCGTCTGCGGCGCGATCAGGCAGTGGCCCTCATTGTCGAAGCCGCAGAACCGCACCGACGGGTCCTTCTTCACTTCGGTCAGCGCCGTGTTGATCATCTCGAGGCACGTCATCACCTGACCGACGTCCTGCAGGCGCGTGTGGTGCAGGATGTCCATGAGGCGGAACGTCATCACCGCGGGGCGGCCGAAGCTGATGCCGGGGCGGCCGAGCTCGAACAACACATTCACCGCAGGAAGCACGCCGCGGATGTGCTCGAGCACGCCGGCCATGTCTTCCACGCTGCAGGCGACGAGATGGGCGGCCTGCCCCGGCGCAGCCACCGGCGTCCGCGGTGCAAGCCCGAGTGTGGCGATCACCTCCTGCTCGATCCATTGCCGCACCGGGGCGGGGGCATTGCGGATCTGCTCGGCCGTCAAGGTTATTCCGGTCATGTGCGGTTCTCCTGTTGGCCTCAATCTAGAAAGCACGGCGTGAGACAGTTTGATGCGGATCAAGCTTGCCGCTTTGACGCTCGGACCGTTCCCGGGCATGATCGCATGCTGCTTCGCGCAAGGATGTTTCTGGAGGATTGCTCCACATGCTGAGACTGCTTCTCGCCGCCGCGCTCGTCCTTAGTCTGGCCGGCGGGACGGCGCAGGCCGCACGCTGCGGCGGCGATTTCGATAGCTTTGTGGCCAGCATGGCGCAGGAAGCGCAGGCCGCCGGCGTCTCGGCGAGCGTGACCAATGCGGCGCTCAGCGGCGTGACCCAGGACGCTGCTGTGCTCGCCTTCGACCGGCGCCAGCGCTACACCTTCAAGAAGAGCTTCGAGCAGTACGTCTCCACCCGTGTCGGCCCCGGCCGCATCAATGGCGGGCGCGCGATGCTCCAGCGTCACGCCGCGCTGCTTTCGCGGATCGAGCAGCAATTCGGGGTGCCCCGCCATATCCTGGTCGCGATCTGGGGGCTGGAGAGCGATTTCGGCAAGGGCGATACCGGCAAGATGCCGGTGATCCGCACGCTGGCGACGCTCGCGCATGATTGCCGCCGCACCGACCTGTTCCAGGGCGAGCTGCTCGCGGCGCTCAAGATCGTGCAGCGCGGCGACCTGCAGCTGCGCGACCTCATCGGCGCCTTTGCCGGCGAGATCGGGCAGACCCAGTTCCTGCCGTCGTCCTACATCAAATACGGCGTCGATTTCGACGGCGACGGCCATGTCGACCTCCGCCGCAGCATCCCCGACGTGCTCGCCTCGACCGCGAACCTCTTGCACACCAGCGGCTTCAAGATGGGCCAGCCCTACGGCGAAGGCACGCCGAATTTCGAGGCGATGCGGGAGTGGAACAGGGCGGTGATCTACCGCAAGACGATCGGGTATTTCGCCGATCGGCTGGCGGGGGAGTGAGGGTTTCCATATCTAGCCCCGACCGTCATTGCGAGCGCAGCGAAGCAATCCAGGATCTTTCCGTTGAGGCACTCTGGATTGCGTCGTCGCTACGCTCCTCGCAATGACGGTGTAGAGGCACTGTCGTTCCACTCACCTTATTTCCCCGTCCCCTTCGCCATCTTCTCCAGCTTCCTTTGCAGCGGCGCCCAATACGTTCCCGGGCGGAACCGCTGCAACAGGTCCATGAAGCGGGCGTCGTTGCCGATCAGGATGCGCGGCTCGTTCTTCTCGATGCCCCTGATGATGCGCAGCGCCGCGTCCTTCGGCGTGGTCTTCGCCGCGTTCTCGAACCGCTCGATCGACTGCGCGCGACGGGCATTATCGGTGACGCCGACCCCGGTGCGCGCGTTGCGGGCGATCGCGGTGGCGATGCCGCCGGGATGGACCACTGACAGTTTCACCGGGCTTCCCGCCGCCGCCAGCTCGTGCCGCACGCTCTCGGAAAAGCCGCGCACCGCGAACTTCGCCGCCGCATAGGCCGATTGTCCCGGCGGCGCGATGATGCCGAAGACCGAGGAGAGGTTGACGATGTGCGCCTCTGCCAGTGTCTTCAGATGCGGCAGGAAAGCGCGCGTGCCGTGCACCACGCCCCAGAAATTGATGTCGAACAGCCAATCCATCTGCGCCTGGTCGATCTCCTCGAACGAGCCCATGAGCGCCACGCCGGCATTGTTGACGACGATGCCGAGGGCAGGATGCGCGGCGACCGCCTCGCTCGCGAATTGCGCGACGTCGGCGGGCTCGCCGACATCGACGTGATGCATGCTGACTTTGCGCGCTCCTCCGATCTCGGCCGCGAGCGCCTTCAGTCCGGCCTCGTCGCGATCGGCCAGGGCGAGATCGCAGCCACGCTGCGCCAGTTCGATGGCCAGCGCCCGGCCGATGCCGCTTGCAGCTCCCGTGATGGCGGCGGCGCCGCGAATCGTCGTCATGGATTCCCCCGTCAAGTCCTCATTCGTGGAACTATGAGTTACTTTTTTTTGAAATGAAACCGAACCGTTGCCGGCTTCGGCTTTTAACATTCGTTATGCGGGCATGCAGTTGGAGCCGCCGATGGGACAAGCAAGGCCATTTCGCGCGACAGCGCTGATCGTTGAAGACGACGTCATGCAACGGGAGATGCTCTGCGTTCTCCTGGAAGAAAGCGGCTACCAGGTCATCCAGTGCGAAAGCGCGGAGGCAGCCGAGCGCGTCCTCGACAAGAGCGCCGGCGTACTCTGTCTGATGCTGACCGACGTCCAGCTTGCCGGCCGCATGAACGGCGTCGAGCTCGCGCACGTTGCCAAGGACCGCAATCCGAAGCTCGACGTCGTCGTCACCTCCGGCCGCCCCCTGAAGCAGCCCTTGCCCGACGGCGCGAAGTTCTGGGCCAAGCCCTGGGCGCCCCTCGACGTGCTGCGCGAGGCCGAGCTCGCCCAGCTGTCCTGATTGCTGTCCGCCGGGGCAGGCTTTCTCGACGCGAGCCGCGATGATAGGGTCCGCCCATGACCCTGTCCTTCCTGCTCACCTCGCTCATCGTCGTCGCATCGCCGGGAACCGGCGTGCTTTACACGCTTGCCGCGGCGCTGACCCGCGGCTCGCGGGCCAGCATAGCGGCCGCCTTCGGCTGCACGCTCGGCATCGTGCCGCACATGGTGGCGGCGATGCTCGGCCTTGCCGCCGTGCTCCACACCAGCGCGCTCGCCTTCGCCGTGCTGAAATGGTGCGGGGTCGCCTATCTGCTCTACATGTCCTGGCAGGCGCTGCGCGAGACGGGGACGCTCGCGGTTGGCGGGGCGATCAATGAGCGGTCGAGCGGCCGTGTCATCGTCACCGGCTTTTTGATCAACATCCTCAATCCAAAGCTGTCGATCTTCTTCCTCGCCTTCCTGCCGCAGTTCATCGCAGCGGACGAGGCCCATGTGCTGGCGCGCATGCTTGAATTGAGCGGCGCCTTCATGGCCATGACCTTTGCGGTGTTCGTCCTCTACGGCCTCTGCGCCGCCTCGGTGCGCGAGCGCGTCATCTCCCGCCCGCACGTCATGGCCTGGCTGCGGCGGAGCTTCGCCGCGGGATTTGCCGCGCTCGGCGCCAAGCTCGCATTGGCGGAGCGGTAGGTTCTTCTTTCGGCGCGCGAAAAGGCCGTGACGCCCGCGACAAACCCGGCCACGAGGCTGTCGGAGCGCGTACGCCTCGAACACTCACCCAATAAAAAAGCGGGCCTTGCGCCCGCCACCTCGACCTTGCTCGATTCTTCTCCGACGCCCGGGCGGAGCGAGACCCCACCCGGGCAAAGAAACAGAAGCCTCGTTACTTCTTCTTCGCCGCCTTCTTGGCCTTTTTCGCCTTCTTCTTCGCCGCCTTCTTCGCTTTCTTAGCCATAGTATCCTCTCAAGGGTTAATGGTGGAACGCGACACGAGGGATGCTCGGCGGAGGGCCAGCCTCGCAACATCCTCGATGACAAACTCAGCAGATTCGGAGGCGGCTGCCCCGCGCTGTCATATCTCCGTCATGGCGTTATCCACAGCTCAGATGCATTTTCGGGTGATTTCTGTCCGCGAATCCGCTTCGCGGCACGCCGTGGCACGGCCCGCTCGTCCGCCGCAGGGCTTGCTTAACGATGCCGGTATCCGTTCGCGGGATTCATCAATCCACAACCAATGCGCAAGTTTGTGCGATTGCGGTGAGACTCCATTAAGCGCGCCGCGGGCATGATCGCCGCAAGAACACGGGGGCGGGTATGTACGGGCAGTTGCCAAACGAAGAGGGCGGGACCATGCGCGTCCCGCAGTCGCCATGCTGAGCGTGCCGACACTCTGGACCGTCATCGTCATCAACTTCCTGGCGCTGGGCCTGATCTGGGCCTATGTGGCGCACGCCTATCCCAAATTCGAGGCGGCGCGGTACTGGACGGCCGCGGCGGTGCTGGCTGCGGCAGGCGCGGCGATCTCGATGCTGCGCGACGTGATGGATCCGCGCTTTCCGCTGATCGGCGGCGGCGGCCTGATGATCTTTTCGTCGTGGCTCGCCTGCATGGGCGTGATCCGCTTCTATCACCGGCCGGTGTCCTGGCCGGCGGCGATTGCCCATTCGCTGCTCTGCGGCGCCGGCCTCGCCTTCTTCCTGGTCGTCGTCGACAACATGCCGATGCGGGTCGTGATCTACTCGCTGGCGCAATCGACCCCGATCGTGCTCACGCTGCCGCTGCTCCTCAGCCAGCAGAACGGTCGCGAAAATCCCGGCGCTCGCCTCGCCGCGATCGTTGGATTTCTGCTCCTGTCCATTCACGTGATCCGCTCCAGTGCGGCGCTACTGGGCTATGGCGGCGCCATCACCGCGATCAACTTCAACGGTTTGCAGTCCGTGATGATCCTGCTCCTGGTGTTCCTGGCCATGGGCTGGAATTTCGCCTGTCTCCTGATGGCGATCGAGCGGCTGCGCAACGAGGTTGCGGACCTTGCGCTGCTCGACGATCTCACCGGCGTTGCCAACCGGCGGCATCTGCTGCAGCGCCTGACCGAGGAGTGCGCCCGCTCGGAGCGCAGCGGCGCGCCGTTCTCGCTGCTGCTGATCGATATCGACGGCTTCAAGGCCATCAACGACACCCATGGCCACGCCGCGGGCGACGCCTGCCTGAAACACTTCAGCCTGATGGCGCAGACGCGCCTGAGGCCAGGCGACATGCTCGCCCGGACCGGCGGCGACGAGTTCTGCATCGTGCTGCCGTCCTCCTCCCTGCGCGACGCTGCCGCGATCGCCCGCCGCGTGCTCGAGGTCTGCCGTCAGGATGCCGCCAGCTGCACCGGCAGCGACATTCCGATCGCGATCTCGATCGGGGTCGCACAGTGGGATCGCGGCATCGGGCAATTCCCGGACCGTCTGATGGCCCATGCCGACCACGCCCTCTATGCCGCCAAGAAGAACGGCAAGAACGATTTCGCGATCCATGATCCCGCCCCGCCGCTTTCGCCCGACCAGGTCGAGGCCTTGAGGCAATTCGCATAAAGCCCGCGAAAGCGCGACGCGATCAGGATGAATCGTCATCGCGCTTCGGGTTGTTGTTCGAGCATGATCTTCTCGGAAAACGGCTGCACACTTTTCTGATCATGCTCTAGGCTTGGGCCGCATTGGACCTCGCATGATGATGTTTCGCCTTTCCGCGGCCGTCTTGGCCGCTCTCCTTCTGATCGCCCCCGCCGCTGCCACGGATGCCGAGCTCGCAAGGCTCGCGCGTGCCTCCGGCACGCCCGACATTCCCGGCTTGAAGATCGTCTGGCTCGCGCCATGGGGCGACGTCCGCAACGCGAGACCCTGGCGCAACATCATCGTGCACCAGACCGAGGGACCTGCGGGCTCGGCGCGCGGCGGCGCACAAGCGCAGGCGAAGAACCCGACACGGCGCGGCGTCACGGTCTGGGTCGAGACCGACGGCACGGTCTACTGGGCGGTCGACGAAAACATGGTGCCGACCCATGGCGACGGCGCCAACCGCAACGACAACAAGTACATCGACAACAGGTCGACCTACCGCCAGGTGGTGCGCGACAACTCGATCGGCGTCGAGTTCGCCGGCAACTTTCCCGACGTCGCGACGGGACCGACCGAAGCGCAGGTCGCGGCGTGGAAGATCCTCGTGAAGGTGCTGCGCGCGCGCTACGACATCCCGCTCGACCACGTCTACGCCCACAACTGGATCGACTACAAGGACGCCCGCTATTGCGAAGGCTGCTGGCTCGCGACGCTGGCACGGGTTTGGGGTGAGTAGGCGAGGAGTCCCGCCACGGGCGCGTTCGGCGATCGGCGGCCGAAGCCGCCGTGCCGAACGGCCATCAAGGACGGCCGAAGTCCAGCCAGCCTTCCCATTCAGCGGAATGCCTTGGGAAGGTCGGCCGAAGGCTTCGTGACGATCTGATGCGCATCGCGCCAGATCACTTCGCGCTGGTGCGAAGTTGTGATCGCACGCACCGGCAGGCCCCCTTCCTCGAGCAGCCAGGCGCAGTAGCGCGCGCGGCTGACCGCTTCGCGGGCCTGGGGATCGAACCAGCAGATGCCCCAGATCGAATCGCGCCGCTTGAAGTGCCGCGCAATGCGCCCCGGGATCGGCAGATGCTGCGCAAACCAGGTGAACTGGTCTGATAGCTCGTGCCGAATCCAGTCGGGGCAGTTGGTCCGGTCAAGATACCAGGACGCGCGAAAGAACCCGCTCTCCACGCGGCTGTGCGGGTGGACGAGCGGTGTGACGAACCGCAAATACATGACGACACGGCGCGACGCCGTGTTGCGTCACGCTCCTCGTAGCCAAACTAAATGAACGGAAGAACAGCCGCGAAGCGGCGTTCAGCTCAGGAACGGTCGCCGGCGACCTGTGGGCGGCGGTCGGAACGTATCGATTTCAACTTCATGCCGCCTCCCTTTGAAAGCGCGCGGCGCTGGATCGCGCCGGGGCCGCAGCACATGCACGAGCCGGTGGCTTGCGACAAGCACCATCAATCTCGACGGACTGACACATCCGGGCGACCCACGGGGGTAATGCCATCACAAGAAAAAAAGCCGGCGTTGCCGCCGGCTTTTCGTCTCGATCGATCCGCCAATTTCTAGCGCTGGACCCGCCCCGCTTTAATGCGCCGCTTCCAGTGCGGCCTGTTCGGCCTTTGCGATCGTGCCCTTGACCGCGGACTGCACCTTCTCGAAGGCGCGGACCTCGATCTGGCGGACGCGCTCACGCGACACGCCGAACTCGGCGGCAAGGTCTTCCAGCGTCATCGGCTCATCGGCGAGGCGGCGGGCCTCGAAGATGCGGCGTTCACGCGGGTTGAGCACGCCCATCGCGCCATTCAGCGCGTCACGGCGGTGATCATATTCCTCGTGCTCCGCCATCATGGCTTCCTGGTTGGGCGTGTTGTCGACCAGCCAGTCCTGCCATTCGCCGGCTTCGCCGTCGTCGCGGATCGGAGCGTTGAGCGAAGCGTCACCGCCGAGGCGGCGGTTCATGTCGATCACGTCCTGATTCGTCACGCCGAGGCGCTTGGCAATGGTCGCGACCTGGTCGGGGCGAAGATCGCCTTCGTCCAGCGCGTTGATCTTGCTCTTCGCCTTGCGCAGGTTGAAGAACAGCTTCTTCTGGTTCGCGGTGGTGCCCATCTTCACGAGCGACCAGGAACGCAGGAT
Source organism: Bradyrhizobium cedriense (assembly GCF_054602315.1). Lineage (NCBI taxonomy): Bacteria > Pseudomonadati > Pseudomonadota > Alphaproteobacteria > Hyphomicrobiales > Nitrobacteraceae > Bradyrhizobium > Bradyrhizobium cedriense. Next base: position 121,795 of record NZ_JBTSWB010000002.1, read on the forward strand.
GTACTCTTGAATCGACGCCTTGATCCACCACATGGCGTAGGTAGCGAGACGGAACCCCTTCTCGGGTTCGAAACGCTTCACCGCCTGCATCAGGCCGACATTGCCTTCCGAGACGACCTCGGAGATCGGCAGGCCGTAGCCGCGATAGCCCATGGCGATCTTTGCCACGAGACGGAGGTGGCTGGTGACGAGTTGATGTGCCGCGTCGCGATCGTCATGCTCGCGCCAACGCTTGGCGAGCATGTATTCCTGCTGGGGTTCCAGCATCGGAAACTTGCGGATCTCGGCGAGGTAGCGAGATAGGCCGGATTCTCCATTAAGGACCGGCAAAGAAGCGGTACGGGCCATAGTGCGCCCTCCAAAAAGGTTCAGGCCCCCGATAGCGGCGGGCCAGGCAGACGACCGCTGTGTTAAAGCCGGCCGTAGCTGCGATGTTCCGCGTTGGTCATTTCAACGCAGGCGCAATATACCCCATCAGGGGTCAAAAAGGGAAGGATTGCTGACGTCACGTCCCCGTGTGGCAGCTATAACTTTTTGTAATGTAAAGGCTTTCTGAAGCGGCCTGCGTCATAGCGCCGCTTTCAGGGCGTGTTCGAGGAGAAGCAAATCCTCCGGCAGAGGCGCCTCCCAGTGAAGAAGTTCTCCCGTCCTCGGGTGCTCCAATACCAGCAGGTAAGCATGTAGGGCCTGCCGCCCCAGCGCCACCAAAGCGGTTTGTGACTGAGGGCCAAGCTGGTTGGCCTTGGTCTTGAAATGCGGGCCATAGACAGCATCCCCCATCAGCGGGTGGCCGATATGGGCGAGGTGCACGCGGATCTGATGGGTGCGGCCGGTCTCGAGCTCGCAGGCGAGCAAGGCGGCCACCGGCTGACCGTCGCGCCCGGCAAAACTCTCCAGGATTTCCCAATGCGTCACCGCCTCGCGGCCGCCTTGGCGCACCGCCATCTTCTCGCGGGCATGCGGATGGCGGTCGATCGGCGCATCGACAGTGCCGCGATGCCGGCCGGGCACGCCCCAGGCGAACGCCATGTAGCCGCGCCGCATCGCGCCGGTGCGGCCGTGGTCGGCGAACTGGGCGGTCAGCGAGGCGTGGGCGAGGTCGTTCTTGGCCACCACCATCAGCCCCGTCGTGTCCTTGTCGAGCCGGTGCACGATGCCGGGCCGGCGTACCCCGCCGATGCCCGACAGCGAAGCGCCGCAATGGGCGATCAGCGCGTTCACCAGGGTGCCGGTCTCGTGGCCGGCCGCGGGATGCACCACCAGTCCCTTCGGCTTGTTGAGGACGACGATGTCGTGGTCCTCGAACACGATGTCGAGCGCGATATCCTCCCCCTTGGGCTCGGCGGGGGCCGCCTCCGGCACGTCGATTGTGATCGTATCGCCGGGATTGACGTGATAAGCGGGGTCGCGGACCGCGGAGGCCTTCAGGTGCACTGCGCCCGCCAGGATCAGGGCTTTCAGCCTCGATCGCGACAGCTCGGTGAGGCGCGCCGCCAGCACGCGGTCGAGCCGGGCCGAGCCCTCGTTGCCGGCGACCACGACCTCCAACCTTTGCGCAGATCCAAGACTCTTAGGGCCGAGACTTTCCATGACGACGTCTGATACCGCTGTTCCCGAACCGACCCCCGAACAGGCCGCGCTGTTCGCGCGGGTGCGGCGGATGATGCTGATCGCGGGGTTGACCACGGCGCTGGCGTTCTGCGCCGTGCTGATCGCGGTGGGCTACCGCCTTTTCAAGTCCGAGGGAAGGGCGCCCGAACCGTTGGGCGACGTCACAGCCACCCTGCCGAAGGGCGCCAGGATCGTCTCGACCGGTGTCGCCGGCGACCGCCTCGTGGTTACGCTGGACGTCGGCGGGATCACCGAGATCCGCACTTTCGACGCCCACACCCTCAAGCCGGCCGGAAAGCTGAAATTTGCCAACGAGCCGTAAAACGGCCTTTCGGTCCTTGCGGCGGACAAATTTCGAGGTTATTGGCTAGCCCTCACGCTCCCTTCGTCTAGCGGTTAGGACGCGGCCCTCTCAAGGCTGAAACAGGGGTTCGATTCCCCTAGGGAGCGCCAGTTCGGAGCCCTTTCCCCTAAGTGCACTGCCGCGCGTCCGGATTGATTGTTCGGGGAGTGTCGGTACTGGCGGCCAATCTGAGCGATCCGTGTAAGCCCTCCCGATCGCGCTCTGTTCTCGCAAGGCTCAGCTAACGCTTTCCCGAAACTCATGCGTAGTTAGGGACTTGATGATTGACCCTTCGCTTCGTGCCGTACTCAAGTGTCGCTAGCCAAACTACGTTTCATCGACAGGAACTCAGCTCTGAGGAAATCGCTCGCTACAGAGCCGCCCTCGTCGAGGCGCTCCAGGATTAGGAAGCGGGTTGGCCCTGGGCATCGAGAAAGCTACAGCGGCAAAAAGCCTTCCCCACGGGCCGGCACGGCCCGTCCCTCAGCCGTCATGCGGTCGATTGAACGGCGGGTTACCCGCTGCACCTCCGCAATCGACAGGACAGGTCGTGGTTGATGATCGCCCAGCCTTCCGCTGAGGCATCGACCACACACCGAGCCGCATTATCGTGACCTTCTCGGCGGCGCCCACCCTGTTCATTCCACCCGCGGTCTGTCCCGACAGCGCGAATGCCCGGCATTGACCCGCGGCGAGATACGCCTCACGCCACGCCAGCCGGCTTCTCCAGATCGGCCCATATCTTCGCAAAATAATCCTGAAACTGCGGGTCGGTGCGCAGGGCGGCGGGATCGCGGCCTTGCCGCGGCAGCTCGATCAGGTGCAGCGCGCGCACCGTCGCAGGCCGTGCGCTCAGCACCAGCACGCGGTCGGCCATGGCGATGGCTTCGCCGATGTCGTGGGTGACGAGGATCGCGCTCTTGCCGCGCTCGGCGATGATGCGGGAGACGTCGGCCTGCATCAAGAGGCGGGTCTGGAAGTCGAGCGCTGAGAATGGCTCGTCGAGCAGGATCACCTCGGGATCGAAGGCGAGCGTGCGCATGATCGCGACGCGCTGGCGCATGCCGCCGGATAGCGCCGCCGGCTTGGCGTGCTCGAAACCGGCGAGGCCGTAAGCCTTGATCAGCTCCAGGGCGATCTCGCGTGCACGCGGCTTCGGCGTTTTGCGGATCTCCAGCCCGAGCATGACGTTGTCGAGCACGCTGCGCCACGGCAGCAGCAGGTCCTTTTGCAACATGTAGCCGACATGGCCGGCGGCATCGTCGACGCGGCGCCCGGCCACCTCGACATGGCCGCGGGTCGGCCGCAGCAGGCCGGCGATGGCGTTGAACAGCGTGGACTTACCGCAGCCGGACGGGCCGACGATCGCCAGCGTCTCGCCGCGGTGCAGCTCGAAATCCACCTTGCGGATCGCCTCGACCGGCTTGCCGGCGCCGTCGAAGGTGACGCCGATATTCTCGGCGCGCAGCACGATCGGCTCCAGCCCTGACATGTTCTGCGCCAGTGCGTTCATTGGTCCACCTCCTTCAGGAAGTCGAGCAGCGTGTCGTTGAATATCTTTGGCGTGACCACGCTGAAGGCGTGCGCGCCCCAATCGATCTCGTGCACCCGCGCGCCGGGAATGGCGGCGGCGAGCTCGCGGGTGAGATAGGCCGGCACCAGCGCATCGTCCTTGGCAGCCGACAGCAGCGTCGGCACGTTGATCTCACGCAGGCGTCGGCCGCCCTCGAAGGCCAGGAACATGTCGATGCGCTCATTCATCGTCTCGACTGAGGGGAAGTGCTTCAGGATATTCTCTTCCTCGGCATCGAGATGCGCGATGTTCTCCGAGATCCATTGCGGCGGATAGAGGAACAGCGGCTGCGCCCGGACATAGGCCTTCGGGCCGGACTGGTTGAGCAGTGCTTTCCGGATCTCGAAGCAGCGCCGAAGGAACGGATCGGCGCGGCCCCAGCCGTTGACGACGGTGAGGCTGCGCAGGCGCTTCGGATGGCGCAGCGCCAGCTCGATGCCGACGATGCCGCCGATGGCGTGGCCGACGACGTGGGCCGCATCGACATTCGCATGGTCGAGCACGCAGGCGACGTCGTCGGCCATGCCGGCGATGCTGCGATGGCTGGCCGCGCTGCGGCCGGTGCCGACGTGATCGTAGAGAATGACCTGATGTCGCGCGGCGAGCGCCTCCAGCTGCGGCGCCCAGAACGAGCCGCTGCCGCCCATGCCGGCCGAGAGCAGAACCGGCGTACCGCGCCCGTGAACTTCGTAATAGATCTCGGCATCCTTGCCGCGTGCAAAAGCCATGACGTCCCAGCTATCGAGGTGTTGCGTGTCGGGTCAGGAGGGCAGGCGACGTTCGATCAGGTCGATCGCGCCGTACATGAGCAGCGCCACCGCCATCAGCGTGGCGATGCCGACCCACACCGCGTTGAGGTCGTAGAGCACGCCGGCGTAGTAGATCATGTAGCCGAGGCCCTCCTTGGAGGCGATGTACTCGCCGACCACGGCGCCGATCAGCGCAAAGCCGACATTGAGGCGGAACGCCGCGACGATCCACGGCATCGCGCCGGGCACGATCACGGTGCGCCAAGTCTTCCACCTGGAGGCGCCGAGCGAGCGCAGCAGCTTGACGAGATCGGGGTCGACCTCCTTGGCTCCTTGCAGCGCGGTGATGACTGCGACGATGAAGGTGATGATCGCTGCGATCGCGATCTTGGAGGAGAGGCCGATGCCGAACCAGACGATGATCAGCGGTGCCAGCGCGATCTTCGGCAGGCCGTTGAGCGCGACGAGGTAGGGCCGCAGCACCGCCGCGCCGGTCGGAAACAGCCACAGCGACAATCCCGCAGCGCTGCCGAGTACCGTGCCGATCAGGAAGCCGGCGACGGCTTCCCATGCGGTGAGCGCAGCATCCCGCAGCAGCTCGCCGCTGGCGATCAGCTTGCCCGCCTTCGCGATGATGCCGCTCGGTTGGCCGTACAGATAGACGGCGATGAAGCCGAAGCGGATCGCGAGCTCCCACGCCGCCAGCAGCGCGGCCAATAGCGCGATCTGAAGCAGCGCGATGCGAAGCGCGGGCGGCAGCTTGAAGCGCGTGCCGCCGGTCATCGCAGTCTGGCCCGCGTCGAGCACGGCCACCTCACGACCTCTTGTGCGCGATCGAGGCGATCTCGACGAGGCAGGCGGGCTTCACGAGGCCGCACTGGATGCAGTAGCGCGCTGGCTTCTCGCCGGGGAAATATTCGGCATAGACCTTGTTGACGGCCGCATAGTTCGCCCAGTCGGTGATGAAGATCGAATTGAAGGTGACGTCGGCCAGGCTCGAGCCTGCCGTCTCCAGGACGCGCTTGATGGTCTCGAGGATGTGCCGCGTCTGGCCGGCGGCGTCGCCCTCGTGCACGACGTCGTTGTTGGCGTCGAACGCCAGCGTGCCCGAAACGTAGATCACGTTGTCGGCCATCATGCCCGGCGAGTAAGGGGCGATGGGAGCCTGAGTCCCGGTTGGGATGATGGCGCGGTCGGTCATGGCGAGTCCTCTTTTGCTGGAACGGCCTCGGTCTGGGCAAAGGCGCGGCGGAAGTCGCTCGCGGTCGAGACCCAGCCGAAGAATGTCTCGATGTTGAAGATGGAGGCCTTCTGGATGTAGTCGGGCCCGGCCTGGTGCGTTGCGTCCTCCAGCATCACGCCGAAATATTCGAGGTGAAAGCCGTCGCGCAGCGTCGATTCCACGCAGACATTGGTGGCGATGCCGCAGAACACGAGGTTGCGGATGCCGCGGGCGCGCAAGATGCTGTCGAACTGGCTGTTGAAGAAGCCGCTGTAGCGCGTCTTCGGCACCACGATGTCGCCGGGCTGCGGTTGTAGCTCGTCGACAAGCGCATAATCCCAGCCGCCCTTGGCGAGCAGCTTGCCTTGCAGCTCGGGCCGCTTTCGCATGGTCTTCAGCGCGTTCGACTTGTGCCAGTTCGGCGAACCCGGCCCGCCAGCTTCGACATAGTCGGCATCCCAGCCGTTCTGGAAGAAGATCACGGGAACGCCCGCCCCGCGCGCAACGCTCACCACATCCTGGATCGCCGTGATCGCGGCCTTGGCGCCGGAAATGTCGAAGCCGGCGAGGTCGAGATAGCCGTTCGGCGAGGCATAGGCATTCTGCATGTCGACGACGACGACCGCCGTCTGGTCGACCGCGAGCCGGAGCGGCTCGGGCCGTGCCGGCAAGGTGACGAAGCGCTGATCGCGCGCGGGCGAGGTGTCCACGGTCATGACGCCAGCCCGAACTGCCGGGTGGCCTGCTCGGCAAAGCGGTTGTCCACCATCTGCGCATAGGGCAGCGCGGATTGCACCGCGCCGCCGCCCTGCTCGAGCTGCATCGCGCGGTCCCATTCGTCCGCCGAGATGGTGGGGTTGCGCGGGATTGCGGTCTTCGAGCCGAAGAAGTTCTTTGTTGCGCTGGCGACGACCGACGGCGTGACCTTCGGGAAGTATTTCTCGGCGACCTCGGTGAAGACCGAATTGTTCTGATGCATCAGCTTCTGCGCTTCGGCGATCGCGTTGCAAAAGCCCTGAACGGCGGCCGGGTTGCTCGCGATGGTTTCCTCGGTCGCCATCGCGGTGGTGAAGCAGAGCGATCCCAGCACGTCGGCGAACGACAGCACCGGCACCAGGCCGAACTGCTCGGCGGCGATGCTGACGTCCCACTCGAAGGCCGTGGCGATGTCGGCGCGGCCGTCCTTCACGGCGGCGGCTTGCGCGCCCGGCGGCAGCTCGAGGAAGGTGACGCCGGCTTCCTTCGGATCGAACTTGCCGACGGTCTTGATCGCATAGGTCGGCACCTGGATGGTCGACGAGGGGAATTTCAACGTGGCGATGGTCTTGCCGCGCAGATCCTCGATCGTCCTGATCTTGCTGTCGGGTTTCGCAATGCCCCACATCGACACGCCGCCGACGATCTTGGCGATGTTCTTGATCTTGCCGCCCTCGCGCACCGCGTTGACCGACATGCCCGGGCTGGTCACGCCGATCTGGCCGCGTCCCGACAGCAGGATCGGCACCGGCAGCGCGATGCCGCCCGCGGTGGAGAGATCGGCATCGAGACCGTGCTTGGCGAACAGGCCCTTGTCGGCCGCGACATAAAGCGAATTGTACATGCCGAGCCGCAGCGCTTCGGCGATCGCCACCTTGCCGGCTGCGAAGCTCGGGGTCGAGAAACCGGCCAGGGGGGCCGTCGCAGCGCCCAGCAGGGAATATTTCATGAGGTCGCGTCTGGTGATCACGTCGCGTTCCTTCGAATTGTGAGAACAGGGGGATAGCGCCCCATCTGCTCAATTTCTGATCATTTCCGGTCTTCGCCCAAAATCCTTGCACCAGCGATTTTCATTAGCAATCCGGAATAGAGAGATATATTTATTAGCAATGCTGATAGATCAGCTCGACCTAAAGCAGCTCCGCGCCTTCGTCCGTGTGGTCGAGACCGGCAGCTTCAGCGCCGCGGCGCGGTCGCTGGGCCTGTCGCAATCCTCGGTCAGCCAGCTGGTGCGCCAGCTCGAAGACGGCTTGCGCGTGCGGCTGCTCGATCGCACCACGCGAAAGCTTCAGCTCAGCAAGGTCGGCGCGGATTTCATGCCGGGCATTCAGCGCCTGCTCGCCGATCTCGATCGCCAGCTCCAGGATTTGCGCGACCTGCGCGAGCACCGCCGCGGTCACGTCACGGTGGCCTGCGTGCCGTCGGTGGCGCTGCGGCTGATGCCGCGGGTGCTCGCCGCGTTCCAGCGCGAGCATCCGATGGTCGCGGTGACGCTGAAGGAGATCTCACGGCATCAGATCTTCGCGGCGCTGCGCGGCGGCGACGTCGATCTCGGCATTGCCAACGTTCCCGGCGACGATCCCGAGCTCGATGCCTCGCGGCTGCTCGTCGACAGTTTCGCACTGGTGATGCGCCGCGACCATCCGCTTGCCGCGCGGGACGCCGTCAGCTGGGCGGAAGCCTCCAAGGCCGGCCTCGTCGTGATGGCATCGGGCACCGGGATCCGGCTCGAGATCGAGCGCGGCGTCGCCGAGCTCGGTCAGGGCACGCCGATCCACGAGGCCGAGCATCCGGCGACGCTGCTGGCGCTGGTCGAGGCCGGAGTCGGCGTCGCACCGCTGCCGAGCCTGGCCTGGCCGGAGGCCAGCCATCCCGTGCTCACCTGGCGCAAGCTGGTCGAGCCGGTGATCGAGCGCGAGCTCTACCTGATCTGGCGCATCGGGCGCGATCTCTCGCCGGCCGCACGCGCGCTCCAACGCGGCATTCTGGCGGGCGCGCAGGCGATCCGGGATCGAGCGGTCTCGGGCTGACGGCGGTCACGAACGGCGATCACGGCCGTCGGGAAGGGCAACCGGCCGACCAGATTCGGTACGATCGGGAAATCGTAGTGCAATCAACCTCATGGCTACTATGCATGGGGTTGTTTTTCGACTTTATGTTTCAGCCGGCCGGGGCATGGATGATCCGCCGCTCCGGACAAATCCCAACCCATTGAAAACCTGCACTCTTTAGGCAACCATGCAGCCTGGAGAGACCACGCTGCGACAGATCTGGCGCACTGTGGTCCGCAATGGCATTCGCTGTCGTCACATGGCCATCCTGATCCCCAGTCTGGGCTTCGCACGTTTCGACAGCCGTGGGGAGCTACGCCTCGCGGAGCGGCTCAAGGACTTCCTCGAAGAGAACGCCGTCGTCTGGCACAACCTCCCGATCGGCCCTCTCAACCGGCATCCGGATTTCATCATTGTTCATCCCGCGAACGGGTTGCTCGTGCTCGAGGTGAAAGACTGGCGCCTGGAGACGATCGTCTCGGCGGACAAGACCAAGGTCGAGTTGCTGACGAGCCGTGGTGTCGTGCGGGAGAGCAATCCGCTCGAGCAGGCGCGCAGGTATACGTTCGACGTCGTGCGCACGCTGGAGCGCGATGGGCATTTGTTGTTTCCGCCCGGTCATCGCTTGGCCGGCCGCCCCGTCATTCCCTTCGGCTTCGGGGCCGTGTTCACGAACATCACGCGCAAGCAGTTCGATCAGACCAATCTCAAGGAGGTGCTGGCCGAGCATCTATGTCTCTTTAAGGATGAAATGACGGAGGCCGCAGATCCCGAAGAATTCCGCGAGAGATTGTGGCGCATGGTCTATCCGCGTCTTGGAGAGCCGCTATCGATGCCGCAGTTCGACCGGCTGCGTGCACTGCTCTTTCCCGAGATCCGCATCCGACAGATTGCCCTGCCCCTGGACGAGGCGACTGGCAATCCCTCGGACCGGACGCTTGCGGTCATGGACCTGCATCAAGAGCAGTTCGCGCGCAGTCTGGGAGAGGGCCATCGCATCATTCGAGGCGTCGCCGGATCGGGCAAGACGCTGATCCTTGCCTTTCGCGCCGAGTATCTGGCACGGGCGGCGGCAAAGCCGGTGCTCATCCTGTGCTACGCCAATGGCATCGCCGGGCGCCTTGAAGATGCCATGCAGAGCAGGGGCGTGGAGAACCGCGTTCAGGTTCTCACCTTCCATTCATGGTGCTACCGGATGCTGCGGACTTATGGGATTCCCGCACCATCCGAGCGAGACTATCCGGACTATGCCGAGCGACTGGCTGCGAGCGTATCGGAGGTCATGAAGGCCGTAGACGAAGGCCACATCCCGATGGAGCAGTACGACGCCGTCCTGATCGACGAGGCACACGATTTCGAGCCGCAATGGCTCGCGCTTGCGGCCAGGATGGTGAACCCGCGCACGAAGGCGCTGATGGTCGTCTATGACGATATTCAGGCCATCTACAAGGGGCGTGAGCGCCCGGTGTGGAGTCAGCTCGGGATCGAGGCGAAGGGCAGAACGACCGTGTTGAAGGTCAACTACCGCAACACGGCGCAAATCGTCGCCTTCGCGAGACGCTTCGCGGCAGACGTGATCGGCGCTCCCGGCATCACGGCCGACGACGAGCACGCCATCCTGTTGCCCGAAGATGCGGGTCGGCAGGGACTGGAGCCGGCCGTGCGGCGTTGCGTGAGCATCGACGCGGAAGCTCACTGCGTCGCCGAGTGGTTTCTCGACCGGAAAAGGGCCGGTTACGAATGGTCGCAGATGGCGTGTCTCTACCCGGAGCACTGGGTCGGCGGGCGGGTCGCGCAGATCCTCGCCAGGCACGACGTGCCGATCGACATGGCCAAGGACAATCGCAACAGAGTTTCGATCAAGCGGGTGGCCGTGCGGTTCCTGAGCATGCACAGTGCGAAAGGGCTGGAGTTTCCCTGCGTCGCCATCGCCGGCCTGGGCTTGCTCGGACGCCACGGCGAGACCGTCGAGGAATGCGTCCGGCTGACATATGTTGGGGTGACCCGGGCAACTCACGAGGCGCTCCTGACGTATTCGAGCGAGTCGGCATTGGTGCAGCGCTTGATCGCCTAGAGCAACGCCGCGGTATCTCCCTCACGCCATCGTGCCGTCGATCGAGCGGCGGATCACCCGCTGCACCTCCGCATTCGACAGGAACAGGTCGTGGTTGATGATGCCCCAGCCTTCCGCTGACGCATCGACCACGCGCACGCCGAGCCGCGCGATGGCGGCCTTCTCGGCGGCGCCGACTCTCGTCATTCCGCCTGCGAGCTGTCCCGACAGCGCCAGTGCACGATCGTTCGTCGCGGCGATCACCGTGATCTTGCCGGCCAGCGGGCCGATCCGCTGGACCGCCGACGAGAACACGTCCATGTCGATGTCGGGCGCGGCAAACACGACCCCTCCGATCTTGCTCGTCACCGTGTCGCCGTATCTTGCATAGAGCTGACGCAGGCTTTCGAGCGTCAGCATGGTTCCCATGCTGTGTGCGACGATGTGCACGCGGCCGCCACCGGGGGCCGACACGAGGGAAGAGAGCACGCGTTCGAAATCGTCGCGCGACCACATCGCGCTGTCGCGGTCATAGGCATAGTCGAACAATCCTGCCTTCGAGGGCCAGGAGAACGCCATGGTCCGTCCGCGGAACTTGATTCCATCGGAGAGATGGGCGGCATCCAGCACTGCCGTCTCGAACGTCTGCTTGAAGCCGTGCACATAGATCAGCACGTCTCCGCCGCCGGCCTGGGCAGCGAGATCGCCGGCTTCGGCCGACACCGGTTCGATCCGATCGAGACGCCAATTCCCGAGTCCGACGGAGGCGAGGGAAAGACGGCTCTCGTCCGGGGCGACCAGCCTGGCCTGCGCGACCGTCATGCTCGTCGCGCGCTCCGGTCCGAACCAGGGTTTGCTGCGGCCGCCGTTCACGGGCTTGCGCGTGGTGATGACGAGCAATGTTGGGTCAGCGGAGAGCGAGGACGCGTCGAAGCGTGCGCCGGTCGCACCCAGGCCGGCGCATCCGCCGAGCGCGAGGGCACTCCCGGCCGACGCAAGTCCGCCGAGGAAAGCGCGGCGAGAGAGGGAATGACGGGAATCGCGTAGCAGGAGACGTCGGTCGATCACATGGAACCCTTGGGAACTTTGCCCACCATCACGCCGCCCCGACGTCTCCCTGAATGACAATGGGGGCGAGAAGACGGCGGAGCCTGCTTTGCGAAGTCATGCACATGACATGGCGTCGCGCTGGTCCTTGGAAATTACCGGTCCGGAGTGCGGTATCGGCCAAGTCGCGGATGGAGTTCCTGACGGTAAGCGAAACAGCGCAACGTGCTGTCAACCCCCGTCCTCGAAAATATTCCACTTTACCGAAATTCGGATTTGTCGTAGATTTTGGCCATCCCAGCCCACCCAAGGGGCGGTCGTACGTCGTTTCGAGCGCGGGCTGGGAATGCGGTGGACGTGGGCGGCGTTGAAGGCGGAGCTTGCACGTGCAGGGCGAGATGAACCTCGTGAGCATGGCGTGACCCGCAAAGACGAACGGCGCCCCTGCGTACGGCGAAACCGTGTGGTCCTGGCCGTCGTTGCTACGGTCAAGCCTTGGCGAAGGCGTCAGCGCGTCAACCGGCGCGGTGCCGTGCATTTCGCGGAGGTGAGGGAGGCCAGAAGGAATTCGGCTCCCGGGAGAGCGCGGCATAGGCCGTCAAACCATCGCGCAGGGAAGGCCTGGTCTCGGCTGCCCTGTGTCTCCCCTGTGCATTGCGCGTGCATCCGTTCAGCATGGGGGTCTTATGGGTGCCAGTCGGCGCCCGGTCTTCCCTGCGCCCTTTCGTTTCGGAAAGGGTGAGGAGAAAGCATGACTCGGGCAAAAACTGCCGCGAGAACGCAGACGCGCGGTTGCGAGCATGCTCGAGTGCCCCGCAGGACCATAGGCGGATTCCTGATGGCGCGAGCAATGCGAAACACAATTTCAATGCAAACCGTGTAGCACCGGCCCATCCTCTCTCAATGGGTCCCTGCATGACATCGCTCTGGCGCTCTTTCCTCCTCGTCCTGCTTCACGTCATCACCATTTGGCCGGCGGAGGCACAGGATGGTGAGCCCGTCAGATTGTCTGCTGCGATACAGTATCAGTTCGTTGCGCGCTGGGATGTCGATCGGCTGAACAGGATTCTGCAGGTCGATACGCCCGCCTTCGCCGGTATTACCGTAACCTACAGTCGGGCGCGCAATCCCGTCCGGCTCTATCGCGTGACCTATTCGTCAGTGGTGCCCGAGCGCGACAACAAGCCGACGGTCGCGTCCGGCCTGATCGCGATTCCGGAAGGACAGGCCACGTCGTTTCCGCTGTTGTCCTACGAGCACGGCACGGTCTACGGCAAGCAGCAGGTGCCCTCATTTCCCGACCAGTCGCCCGAAACCCAGCTGATGATCGCGCAGTTCGCGGGCCAGGGATACATCGTCATCGGCGCCGACTATTTCGGGCTGGGCACGTCGGCCGAGCCGGAAGGCTACATGGTGAAGGCGAGCCACCAGCAGGCGACCTACGACATGCTGACGGCAAGCCGTGCCGTGCTCGATCATCTCAAGCTCACCACGACCAAGTTGTTTCTCGCCGGATGGTCGCAAGGCGGGTTCGTGACCATGGCGATGCTGGAGAAGCTGGAGCAATCGGGCATCAAGGTCGACGCCGCCGCGACCGCGAGCGCGCCGGTCGACGCATTCGTTGCGCTGAACGGCTTTCTCAGCTTCCCGCGCAAGAACGATGCGAGCTGGGTGAATTCGCTGTTCATCCTGACGGCGTTTGCCTTCGAGAATTATTACGGCGTGCCCGGGCTTGCGCGTTCGCTGATCGCGGATGCCTATTACGACGTGGCGCGTAAGGCCTACATGCGCGAACCTTTCACTGCCGCGGACGTGCCGACCGACCTGCACAAGCTGATCCGCCCGGACTATTTCGATCCGCAGTTCTTCGCGGCATCGGCCTATGGGCGGCTGGTCGCGCAGACGCAGGCGTATCGCTGGATCGTCAAGAGCCCGGTCCGCAATTATTACGGCGAGAGCGATGAAGCCATCACGGTCGGTCTCGGTCAGCTCCCCATGACCTATCAGCGTGCGATCGGGAACGGCAATCCGGCGGTCGAAGCCGTTTCCACCGGTCCGACCACCCATCGCGGCACCTTTGCGACGGCTGTGCCGAAGTGGAAGGCGTGGTTCGACGGGCTTTGATGCGGCCGTCAGGCCGGGACGAGCCCGGCCAGACGCTGTGTATCCATCACGCATGTCCGAGGGCATACAACGCTCTGCATGCCGCCTTGGCATCGCTGGAGGTGGTCGTTGCCGTGAAAATCTGTCTTGATGAGGCCGGGATGAGGCCGGCAGATGCGACGGCTTTCGTGGTGGAGTGACGATATGGGCGGCTTGGTGATCTCGGGCGGACGGGTGGTGGATCCCGCGAGCGGCATGGACGCGGTGGGGGATATTGCCGTGATCGACGGCAAGATCGCCGCGGTCGGCACGGGCCTCGGCGGCGCCGAGCGGGTGATCGACGCGACCGGACTCGTGGTGGCGCCCGGCTTCATCGATCTGCATGCGCATGGCCAGTCGATCCCGGCCGACCGCATGCAGGCCTTCGACGGCGTGACGACGACGCTGGATCTCGAGGCCGGCGTGCTGCCGGTCGCATCCTGGTACGAGCGGCAGGCTCGGATGGGACGCGTGCTGAACTACGGCGCCGCCACCAACTGGGCCTTTGCCCGCATCGGCGCGATGACGGGCTCCAACGCGGAGAGCTCGCTCGAGGCGTTCGGCAACGCCATGCGCGACCGCCGCTGGATCGACAATGTCGCGAGCGAAGCCGAGCTCGCCGGCATCCTCGATCGCCTCGCGCGCGGCCTGAACGAGGGCGGCATCGGGATCGGCATCCTCAACGCCTATGCGCCGGGCGCCGGCGTGCAGGAGCTGACGGCGGTCTGCCAGCTCGCCGCGGCCAAGGACGTGCCGACTTTCACCCATGTCGCATTCATGTCGCGCATCGACCCCGAGAGCGCGGCGGAAGCCTATATCCGCCTGATCGGCTATGCCGGCGCCACCGGCGCGCACATGCACATCTGCCATTTCAACTCGTCGAGCAAGACCGACGTCGAGCGATGCCGCGTTCTGATCGAGAAGGCGCAGGCGCAGGGTCTGCCGATCACGGTCGAGGCCTATCCTTACGGCACCGGCTCGACCGTGCTGGCTGCCGCCTTCTTCAGCGATCCCGAGTTCGTCGAGCGCAACGGCACCGGCTATGATTCCGTGCAGCGCGTCACTGACGGCTATCGCTTCCACGATCGCGAAGAACTGCTCAAGGCGCAGGCCGAGGAGCCGTCCTCGCTGGTGCTCTGGCACATCCTCGACACCGAGCACAATGCGCATCACCGCGACCTGCTCGACATGTCCGTGCTGTATCCCGGCGGCGCGATCGCGTCCGATGCGATGCCGTGGACGCTCTCCGACGGCAGCACCTATACCGGCGATGCCTGGCCGCTGCCGGAGGACGCCACCTCGCATCCGCGCTCAGCCGGCTGCTTCACGAAGTTCATCCGCGAATGGGTGCGCGAGCGCAAGACCGTGTCGCTGCTGGAAGGCGTGCGCAAATGTGCGCTGATCCCGGCGGAGATCCTGTCGCAGAGCACGCCCGCGATGCGCGCCAAGGGCCGGCTCGCGAAAGACGCGGATGCCGACATCGTGGTGTTCGACTACGAGAAGCTCAGCGACCGCGCCACCTTCACGGCGATGAACCGCCCGTCGGAAGGCGTGCGCCATCTCATCGTCAGCGGCCAGCCGCTGATCTCCGGCGGCGTGCTGGACGAGGCGGCGCGGCCGGGTAAGGCCGTGCGCCGTCCCGTGGTCGAGGGCTGAGCCGTGCCGGTCCCCATTCTCCTGGTGACGGGATTTTTGGGGGCGGGCAAGACCACGATCGTGAACCATCTGCTGGCCCATGCGGAGGGGCGGCGGATTGCCGCCGTGGTCAACGATTTCGGCGCGATCAACATCGATGCGGAGCTGATCGTGGGCGCCAGCGACGGCGTGGTCAGCCTTGCCAATGGCTGTATCTGCTGTTCGCTCGAGGGCGATCTTCTGCGCACGCTCTCGACGCTGCTGCGGCGCGATCCCAAGCCCGACTATATCGTCATCGAGACCAGCGGCGTCGCCGATCCCGCCGACATCGTCCGCAATCTGATGGACCCGGTGATCCTGCGCGAGGCGCCGCTGGAGACGGTGCTCTGCGTGATGGATGCGACGGCGCCGCCTGCCGCGCTCGACGACGCGCTCCAGCGTTCGCAGCTGCGCGTCGCCGATATCGTGGCTTTGAGCAAGCTGGATCTGGCGGACGCGGGCGCGGGGGCGCGCATGCGCGCGGCCATCCGCGCGATGCGTGTTCCCGCCGTCGTGGTCGATGCGCAGAATGGCGAGATTCCCGCGGCGCTGCTGTTTCCCGCGGACGTCAACCGCCCGCCCGCGCCGCGCGAACTGGGCCCGCGGCGACCGGCAGAGGAGCGCTTCGAGACGCTGAGCTGGACCTCGGACAAACCGGTCTCGCTGCCCCGCTTGCAGCAGGCCATCAACCGACTGGCTCCGAAGCTCGCGCGCGCCAAGGGACTGTTCGAGAGCATCGAGCAGCCGGGACGCCCAATGGTGTTTCAGTTCGCCGGCGGCCGCGCCACGCTCGCGCCGGGCGATGCGCCGACAGCAGGCGCGGCACGGACGCGGATCGTCTTCATCGCCGAGCTTGGGCTGCTCTCGAAGGCGGAGCTCGACGGCATCATGGAGGCGTGCGTTGCGGGCGGGTAGCGCGATCCGCCCCCAACCGTGCGGCGCCATCCAGAACGACGATCCCAGCGGTGGTTGCGCTGGGATCGTCTGGAGGTTTCATGGAGGGCATCGAGCACTGCGCCTCCATGGCGATATGCTAGCGCAAGGCCGCTCCAGATGCGACTGGAACCCGTCAAAGCGTCAGCAGAACGCCAGCGCGTTGACTGCCCGCGTGGTCGCAATCTCGTTCTCATTGCCGACAAACTGGCAGACGGCGGATTCCAGCTCGCCCGGCTGCCTGCGGCGTGCGACCGCCAGCAGGCGCATCAATTCTGCCTCGTCTTTCGAGAGGCGCCGGCAGGACGGCGGCATGAAGCACAGTTCGCACGGCCGGCCGCTGCGCAGGATTCGGACGAGCGCGGCAGCCCGTGCGACCAGCAGCGGGCTGTCGGCAACGCCGGGTGCCTCGTCAGCGAAGCGATAGGCCGCTTCCCAGCAATCGGAAGCGCCAGTGGCGTAAGCCGCTCCGATGAACCGGCACAGCGACAGTGCGACGCGGCAGAACTCATCGTAGCTTTCGACGCAGGGCCGCGCCGCAAGCGCGACCTTGAGTGGACAGAGCTGCGACTGGCCGGCGTCCGCGATCGCCACGCAATCGCGCGCATCCTGCATCATGAGACGTCCTCGTCAGTGCAGCGTGGGGCTCCCGACCAGCCAGCTCTTCATCGCCATGATCCGATCATGGTCGAGAGACCGCACGTGCCGGTCGGGCAGGATGAGACCGGCCATGCGGAAGATCGTTGCAAGCCCCAGCACCGGCGCGAGCGCCCAATCGGCGCCGACCGGCGGCAGCCAGCATTCAAACTGCTCGCGGGCAACCTCGACGCGGTCCTGCTGCGCGGCGGCGATGGCGCGCAGAAGTCCGTGCTCGCTGTCCGACATGCGTGGACAAGTCGGGCAGTGCACTTCAATTGCCGTATGGGCCGTGCAGGCGAAGATCTCGATGATGGACTCCAGCGAGGGAACGGCGTCGCCCACGCGGAAATGGTCGTACACTTCCTTGATGTCGGCCGCAGTCGGAACGGCGCCTCCGCGGCGTGCCTTCGCCCTAAATCCCCAGATGAAGAGCCGCTCCGCTGCGCTCAGCGCAGGAAGATCGAGCGGCCTGGTATGTGTCGATTGATGCATTGAGCCTCTGGCCTTTGGCTGTGCTCGCGTCAAAGCTGGCGCGGATGATCTGCGCCGATCGTTCAGCCAGAGAGCTTTCCAAGTCAACGCTCGCAGAGGCGATGTCGAGGTGTTCTAGATTGGAAGAACTCGCATCTCGGAAGGAGCGTGCAGGCAGCTCTCCCGCGGAATTGCGGGGCAAAACATCTCCGGCGTCACCGACGCGATCGCGGAGACCGGCATGGCCGCCGGCCTCGTGCCGCGAGCGCCCGGCTGACGAACAAGCTGCGCAGGACAACGTCGGCACCCTCGCTGCGGGCGTGCGGGCCGCCTAGCGCGCGACTTGACGAAAATGCGCCGCGATGTCGGCGCGTGTTGCGACCCAGACCCGGCCCTCCAGCCGCGCCAGTTCGGCCAGAATGGTCTTCACGGCGCGGAAGCGCGCCGGGCGGCCGCAAATGCGCAGATGAAATCCGACCGACAGCATCGCGGAGCGGCCACGCTCTGCCTCCTCGACCAGCGTGGCGAGTGCGGCGCTGACATAGTTTGAAAAATCCTCCGGCTGCACAAAGCCGTTCGGGTGGAAGAACTTCATGTCGTTGGTGTCGAAGCCATAGGGCAGGACCAGCATCGCTCCCTGCGGCGACGGGCTCCAATAGGGCAAATCGTCGTCGAGCGCGTTGGAATCGTATGCGAAGCCGAGCCCGATCAGGATATCGCGCGTCCATGCGCTCTGACTGCCGCGCGACATGAAGCCGACCGGCGTGAGGCCGGTCGCGCGGGCGATGACGTCGCGCGTCTTCTCAATGTCACGGCGTTCCGTCTCAGCATGCCCATAGAGCGCGTGCGGCAGCCAGCGCCAGCCGTGCACCGCCGGTTCGTGGCCAGCCTCGACCACGGCGCGGGCAAGCTCCGGCACACGCTCGACGGCGCGGCCGCACATCATGAAGGTGGAATGGATTCCGGCCTCGCTGAAGGCGTCGAGGAATCGCCACAGGCCGGCGCGCATGCCATAGTCGAACACCTGCTCCTGCACGAGATCGCGCACGCCCGGCGGCGAAGCCGAGGCGACCTCGCCATAGTGCTCCGTCTCCGCATCGCCTTGCTCGACCGCGAGCTCGGCACCCTCCTCGAAGTTCACCACCAGCGACACCGCGACGCGGGCGCCGTTGGGCCAGACGATATCGGGCTGCGCCCGGCCATATCCGCGAAGATCGCGTTCGATCGGCATGATCAACGGCTCCCGATCTGGCGGCTTACGCCGCCGAAGATTTCGGCGCAGACGAGGCCGGCGAGGGTCAGCAGCACGATCACGCCGGAGACGGCGGCGACGCGCACGTCGAGGCTGCCTTCGAGGATCGCCCAGAGCTTGATCGGCAGGACCTCGGTGCGCGCATCGGCGAGGAACAGCGACACCGGAACATTGTCGAACGAAGTGAGGAACGCGACGAAGCAGCTCGCGACGATGCCGCGGCGGATCAGCGGCAGCGTGACGCGCCGGAAGGTGTACCAGCGGCTGGCACCCAGGCTCAGCGAGCAGGTGATCAGCACCGGATTGAGCTGCTGCACCGAGGCGCCGACCATCCGGATGACGAAGGGTACGCAGATGATTGTGTGGCCGAGCACCAGCGTCCCCGCCGACAGGCGGATGCCGAGCAGGTTGAAGACCAGCAGCAGCGACAGGCCGAAGGCCATCGCCGGCAGCACCATCGGCGACATGAACAGGGCGTCAAGGACGCGCGCGATCTTCAACCGGCTCCGTGCCAGCCCGAGTGCCGCCGCGCCGCCCAGCACAGCAGAAAGAATGGTCGCTGCCGCTGCGACCTTGAGACTCGTTAGCGCGGGCTCGACAATTTCCTGCGATTGCAGCAGCTCGACATACCAGCGCAGCGACCAGCTCGGCGGCGGGAATTTCAGCGTGATGCCGCCGGTGAAGGAAATGATCAGCACGACCAGTGTCGGTGCCAGCAGCAGCAGCATCCCGAAGCCGGTGATGGCACCAATGATGGCGGAATAGGCGCGATCAATGAGGCTACGCTGCATCGACGCCTCGCACGCAGCGGCGCGACAGCGCGCCGATGGCAAGGACGATCCCGGTCACGGCCAGCGTGAAAATCAGCGACAGGGCCGCCGAGAACGGCCAGTCCTGCACGCCGACCGCCTGTTGGTAAATATAGGATGGCATCAGGATAATGCGCCCACCGCCGACCAACGTCTGGGTGATGAAGGCGGTCGCAGCGGCAGCGAAGACGAGCAGCCAGCCGGCGATGGCGCCCGGCAGCGTCAGCGGCAGGATGATGGTGATGAAGACGCGGGCGCGGCTTGCGCCCAAACCTTCAGCCGCGCGCGTCAGATTGCCGTCGAGCCGCAGCAGGCTGTTGATGACAGGCAACGCCATCAGAGGGAGTTGGATCTGGGTCAGCGCCAGAACCATGCCCTCCCAAGTATAAAGCAAGCGAGCCGGGGTCTGCCAGAGCCCGAGCGACAGCATCGTCGTGTTGATGATGCCGTCGCGGCCGAGCAGGACGATCCAGGCGAAGGTGCGCACCACCGTGCTGGTCAGGAGCGGCAGCATGATCAGGAACGTGATCAAGGTGCGCATGAGCTGGCCGCTCGCGGCGTAAACAAGCGCGAGAGGGTAGGCGAGGATCAGCGTCGCCAGTGCGACCTCCGTCCCCAGCCAAAGCGTGTCCGCAAGCACCTTGATGCTGAACGGGTCCGAGAAGAAGCGCAGATATTGCGCCGGCGACAGCTCTGCGAATTGTGGCGTGCGGAACAGACTGATCGCGACAAGCGCGATCAGTGGCAGCACGAAGGCGGCCAGGAACAACGCCGCCAGTGGGATCACCGGCAGCATTTGTCGTGATGCAGTCGTGCTTGCCGGCGTCATTTAGATCTTCACCTCCTTGCTGAAGCGGGTGATCCATTCGCCGCGCAGCGGCTGGAACTTTGTCCAGTCGAGCAGCACATTGTTGGCAATGAGGTCGTCGAGGCCCTTGGCGACGGTGAGATTGGCGCCGGTCAGCGCCACCTTGCCGTTGGTCGGCATCATCATCCAGGGCGCCGCCTCGAGGCCTTTCTGCGTTTCGACCGACATCACCGTGTCGAGATAATCCAGCACTGCCTTCGGATCCTGGTTGTTCTTGACGATCTGGGCGCTGGTGCGGATCACGACCGCGCCGGATTTCGGCTTGGCGAAGGCGATGTCGACGCCCTTGGCGGCGAGCAGTGCCACGTTGTTCCAGAAATTGAAGGCGATATCGATCTCGCCCTGCTGGAACAGCGCAGCCAGCGCGCCGGGCGACGCCGCGATCGCACCGACGTTGGGCAGCAGCTTCTTCATGGCCTCGAAGGCCGGCTCGATATTAGTCTCAGAACCGCCATTGAGCTTCGCGATCTCGACCATGAAGGCGGTGCCGAGGCTCGACCCCAGACCGGTGATGCCGACGCGGCCCTTGTATTCCGGTCTCCACAGATCCTCCCACGAGGTCGGCGGCGTCGTGATCTTCTTCGGATTGTAGGCGATGCCGATCAATTGCGCGGTGATGACAGGGGCGTAGCCGTCGGGATGGCGGAATACGCTGGGGATGTCGGCATATGACTTCGACTGCTCGACCGGAAATTTCTCCAGCACGCCGCTCGCGATCGCCGGGATCAGCGGTCCCTCGTCGAACAGCACGACGTCGAAGGGCGGCATGTTGCGCGAGGCCTGGATCTTGCCGATCTGGTCGACGCCGAGCAGGGGCGTAAAGGTGACGCTGCTGTCGCTGGCTCTCTTGAAGGCCGGCCCGACCACGGCGCGGAAGGCTTCGTCGAAACTGCCGGGATAGGTTGTCGCCACGATCGAGGCCGCGGCGCGCGACGATGTCGGCCATCCCAGGCTTGCCGCCGCGAGCGCGGCCGAACCTGAGGTGAGCAGCGATCTCCGGGATAGGCTCATGTCAAACACTCCTTTGCTGATGCTTGGAAACGTCGTCGACTGGCGTGCTGAAGATGCTGACGCGCGAGACGTCGGAGATCGCGAGCC
The DNA here is from genome assembly GCF_054602315.1 of Bradyrhizobium cedriense. Classification (NCBI taxonomy): domain Bacteria; kingdom Pseudomonadati; phylum Pseudomonadota; class Alphaproteobacteria; order Hyphomicrobiales; family Nitrobacteraceae; genus Bradyrhizobium; species Bradyrhizobium cedriense. Next base: position 143,086 of record NZ_JBTSWB010000002.1, read on the forward strand.
AGGCCGTCTCGCCGGCCTGCGCTTTCGCGAGGCCGGCGGCGCGGGCCTGGCTGACCTTCACGGCTTCGCCGCTCGCGGTGACGCCCTCGGTGACGCTGACGGCGCCGAGCGGCACAGTGGCGCGGATCGTGACGGGGATGGCGCCGGGCCGTTCGGCGTCGAACGTGATGTTCTCAGGCCGGACCGAGATCGTCACCGGCGTGCCGCGCCTTCGCTGAGCCGAACGGCCGAGATCGATCTCGGGCCCGGCGTCCAGTTGCACGCGATCGGCGTCGGTGACGGTGCCGCGCAGGAGATTGGTGTGGCCGATGAAGCTCGAGATGAACAGGCTCGCCGGGCGGTCGTAGAGCGCGTCCGGGCTGTCGATCTGCTCGATGCGTCCCTTGTTCAGTACGACGATGCGGTCGGCCATCGACAGCGCCTCCTCCTGGTCGTGCGTGACGATGATGGAGGTGACGCCAAAGGTCTTCAGCAGGCTCTTGATCTCGATCTGCATGTCGAGGCGCAGATTCTTGTCGAGGGCCGAGAACGGTTCATCGAGCAGGACGAGGCCCGGATCGATCGCAAGCGCCCGCGCCAGCGCGACGCGCTGCTGCTGTCCGCCGGAGAGCTCTCCGGGCAGCCTTCGCGCGAACGACGCCATCTGGGCGAGGCCGAGCATCTGTTCGACCTTCGCCGCCACCACGTCCTTCGCCGTCTTGCGCGCCCGCAGGCCGTAGGCGACGTTTTCGAACACGGTCAGATGCGGAAACAGCGCATAGTTCTGAAACACCATTCCGATGCGGCGGCGATTGGCCGGAATATGCTCGACCCGCGCGCCGTCGAAGCGCACCTCGCCCCGGGACGGGCGCAGGAAGCCCGCGATGATCTGGAGCATCGTGGTCTTGCCGCAGCCGGACGGACCGAGGAGGGCGATCAACTCACCGGCTGCGACGGTGAGATCGATGTCGTCCAGCGCAACGATCGCGCCGAAGGCGTGGCCGATGCCTTTCAAATCCAGCGAAAGTCCGCGTACATCGCTCAACGCCAGCTCCATCCTTCGCGTTGTCCTGCGCGAGGGGAGTTAGCAATCGCCGTGCCAGCGCGGCTCATTCGCTAAGGCCTTGCCAGCGTTGTAATAGTTTTGAGGCGCCAAATATTGGCGCCAATTTCTCGACTACATTGTAAACACGATGTCCGCCAGTTTGTATAAAAAATAGGCTCCGGCGGCACTCCAGAATCCTGTAAAAGCGACGCATGAAGCGAACCCGTCCCCTCAAGCGCAAGCCGAAGCGCTCCGAGCCGAAGCTCAGGGAGCCGGAGGCCGCGGATCCGCGCAGCATCGACGACGATCCGGTGGTCCAGGGCATCCTGACCGCGATCAGCCAGAAGCGGCTCAAGCCGGGTGCCAAGCTCGGCGAGGACAAGCTCGCCGCGGCCTTCGGTACCACGCGGATTCACATCCGCCAGGCGTTGTCCCATCTCGCCTCGCGCAAGGTGGTGATGCAGATCCCCAACCGCGGCGCCTTCGTGTACCGGCCGAGCTGGGAGGAGGCGCAGGACATCTTTGCCGCGCGCCGGATCATCGAGACCGCAGCTGTGAGCGCCGCGGTCGACCGGCTGGACAAAGCCGGCAAGGCGGAGCTGAAGGCGCATATGGAGCGCGAGGCGCGTCACGATCGCAATGACCGCTGGGCCTCCCTGTCGCTGACGGCCGAGTTCCACATTCTGGTTGCCAAGCTCGCCGGCAACCGCGTGTTGCTGGAAATTTCGCGCGAGCTGATGCTGCGGACATCGCTGGCGATCGCGACCTTCGAGCAGCCGGGGGAGCCGGATTGCTCGCCCGATGCCCACCCCGATATCGGCGCGTTGATCCTCGCTCGCGACAAGGCCGGTGCGGTCCATGCCATGCATCATCACATCGAGGAGATGGAGCAGCGGATCCGGCCGAAGGAAGGCGAAGACGAGGTTGACGAGCTCACCGCGATCTTCCAGGAGATCGGCGCGCGGGCGCGGGCTGGCGGATAGCATGGCGGGCCGCCGTATCCTCCTGATCAATCCGAACAGCCTCGAGGCGACCACCACGATGATGGTGGCGATTGCCAAGTCTGCAGCCGCGGATGGCTTCGACATTGCCGGTGCCACGGCAACGCGTGCGCCCACGATGATCGTCTCGGCGGATGCGCTGGAGGCAGCCGCGCCGGAGGTCGAGGAGATCGCGCGTGCCCAGAGCGGCGAGTGCGACGGCATTATCGTCGCGGCATTCGGCGATCCCGGTCTCGCCGGGATCAAGGTGACAATGAAATTGCCTGCCGTAGGCATCGGCGAGTCTTCGATGCTGGAAGCCGCGGAGAATGGCCGCCGCTTCGGCGTGGCGACCACGACGCCGCTGCTGAAAGCGAAAATCGATGCACTGCCGGACGCGCTGGGATTGCGATCGCACTACACCGGCACGCGCTTCGCCGAAGGCGATCCGCATGAGTTGATGCGTGATCCATCGCTGTTGCGCACCGCTCTGGCCGGGGCGGTCGAGGCTTGCATTGCGCAGGACGGCGCGGAGGCGGTGATCATCGGCGGCGGGCCGCTGGGTGAAGCAGCACGCGAGCTTCAGCCGATCTTCACCGTGCCGGTCATCGCGCCGATCACGGCAGCCGTGCGGCGGATCATTTGCCTCGTCGCGACGTAATGTCTGGTTTTTCCGCGCCGCGGCATCGGCCGTGCTGCGGAAAACTGTTTTCCTTGACATGAACTCTGCCGTGCTCGACGTGTAGCGAGGTCGCGTGACGGCACGTTGCGTCTCTCGCGATAAGAAAAGCAGCACGGGAAAGACGCCATGAGTGCAGGCCTCGACGAAAACGACTACCTCACCGCCTTGCGCGGGTTGTGGGACAAGGCCTGGCCGAAGGGCATGCCGCGCTCGCCGAACTATCTGCACGGCGAAGTTCCCCTGACGGAATCTCTGCGTGCCTGGGCGAAGCGGAATCCCGAACGGCCCGCGGTGATCTTCTACGGTCATGTCACCACCTACGCGGAGCTCTACCGGCAGAGCGACCGTTTTGCCGCGTTGTTGCAGGCCAAGGGCGTGCGCAAGGGCGACCGCGTCGCGGTCTTCCTGCCCAACTGCCCCCAGTTCCACATCGTGTTTTTCGGCATCCTGAAGCTCGGCGCGATCCACGTTCCCGTTAGTCCGCTGTCGCGCGCGTTCGAGCTGTCCTACGAGCTGAACGATACCCAGGCCGAAGTGATCGTCGCGTTGGACCAGCTCATGCCGGTCGTCGAGCAGGTGAAGGGCGAGGTTCGGCTGCGCGAGACCATCGTCACCAGCTTTGCCGATGTCGTGCCCGCAACGCCGGCATTTCCGGCGCCAGACTCGATCCGCGCGCCGCGCGTCGCGATCCCGGGCGCGACCGATCTGTTGCCGGCGCTCGCTGCGATGCCGACACCTGTGCCGCTGCCGCCGCCCGGCCTCGATGACGTCGCCGCGCTCAACTACACCGGCGGCACCACCGGCATGCCCAAGGGCTGCGTCCATACCCATCGCGACATGGTCTACACGGCCGCGGCCAATTACGGCATCTCGGTCCCGTCGGACGAGAGCAGCGTGTTCCTGTCGTTCTTTCCGGAATTCTGGATCGCGGGCGAGAATTTCGGTTTGATCTTCCCGCTGTTCTCCGGCGCGACGCTGGTCCTGCTCGCGCGGTGGGATGCCGTCGGCGCGATGGCCGCGATCGATAAATACAAGGTCACGATCATCGCGATGCCGGTCGACGGCGCGGTCGAGCTGATGGACCATCCGCGCTGGAGCGAGTTCGACCTGTCGTCCTTGCAGCAGGTGCGCGTGGTCTCCTTCGTCAAGAAGCTCAACGCGGACTATCGCAAGCGCTGGAAGGATCTCACCGGCACGATCCTGATGGAGGCGGCCTGGGGCATGACGGAAACCCACACCTCCAACACCTTCACGGCCGGCTTCCAGGGCGACGATTTCGACCTCAACAACCAGCCGATTCGTCGGGCTGCCGGTCCCCGGTGCCGAGTTCAAGATCACCGATTTCGAGACCGGTGCATTGCTGCCCCTTGGTGCAGAGGGCGAGATCCGCGTGCGCACGCCGTCGCTACTCAAGAGCTACTGGAACAAGCCGGAGGCGACCGCGGAGTCCCTGATCGATGGCTGGTTGCGCACCGGCGACATCGGCACCATCGACAAGGACGGTTTCCTGCACTTCCTCGGCCGCCGCAAGGAGATGCTGAAGGTCAAGGGCATGAGCGTCTTTCCGCCGGAGATCGAGGCGCTGCTCGGGCAGCATCCGAAGGTGCTGGGCTCGGGTGTGGTCGGCCGCGACGATCCCGACAAGGGGCAGGTGCCGGTGGCCTATATCCAGCTCAAGCCGGAGGCGGTCGGCACCGTATCTGCGGAAGACCTGCGCAGCTGGTGCGCCGAGCGCATGGCCGTCTACAAGGTTCCGGAGATCCGCATCATCGAAGCCCTGCCGCTGACGGCCACGGGCAAAGTGAAGAAGCAGGACCTCGATCCCAACCGTCCCGCTGCAGTCTGAGTGAGAGACCGATGTCGTTCAAGAAACTCCTGATCGCCAACCGCGGCGAGATCGCCATTCGCATCGCGCGCGCGGCAGCCGATGCCGGCATCGCGACGGTCGCGATCCATCCTGCGGACGATGCACTGTCGCTGCATGTACGCGTTGCGGACGAGGCGGTCGAAATTCCCGGCCGCGGCGCGCGGGCCTATCTCGACATTGACGCCGTGGTGAAGGCGGCCAGAACGGTGGGCTGTGACGCCATGCATCCCGGCTACGGCTTTCTCAGCGAGAATGCGGCCTTCGCAAAAGCCTGCTCTGACGCGAGTATCACTTTCGTCGGCCCCAAGGCGACAGCGCTCGAACTGTTCGGTGATAAGGTCGCGGCACGGCAACTGGCAAAGCGCTGCGGCGTGCCGATCATCGCCGGCACCAGCGGACCGTCGAGTCTCGAGGAGATCACGGCCTTCTTCGCGTCGCTCGGCAGCAACGCGGCGATCGTGATCAAGGCGATGGCCGGTGGCGGCGGTCGCGGCATGCGCGTGGTGGAGAAAGTGTCCGACCTGGCGGAAGCCTATGCGCGCTGCCAGTCCGAGGCCAAGGCGGCGTTCGGCTTCGACGGCGTTTATGCCGAGCGGCTGATCCGGCAGGCGCGCCACATCGAGGTGCAGATCATCGGCGATCGCCACGGTGCGATCTCCCATCTCTGGGAGCGCGAATGCACCATCCAGCGCCGGCATCAGAAGCTGATCGAGGTGGCGCCGAGCCCGTCGCTGAGCGAAGGTTTGCGCGGCCGCATCATCGAGGCGGCGAAGCAGCTTGCGGCTGCGGCTTCTTACGACAATCTCGGCACCTTCGAGTTCCTGGTCGACGGCACGGCAGACGACAGCTTTGCCTTCATCGAGGCCAATCCGCGGCTCCAGGTCGAGCACACCGTGACGGAAGAGGTGCTCGGGCTCGACCTCGTCCGCGCCCAGATCGCGGTCGCGGCAGGCAGTTCGCTGGCCTCGCTCGGCCTTGCGCAGGGGACGATCCCCAAGCCGCGCGGCCATGCCATGCAGCTCCGCGTCAACATGGAGACGTTGGACGAGACTGGCGCGACGCATCCGACCGGCGGTGTGCTTGGCGTGTTCGAACCGCCATCGGGTCCGGGAGTCCGCGTCGATAGTTTTGGCTATGCCGGCTACAAGACCAGTGCGGCTTTCGACTCGCTGCTGGCCAAGGTCATCGTGCACACGCCGGGCGAGGCCTGGCAGGACGTCGTCGCGAAGGCCTCGCGCGCCTTGCGCGAATTCCGGATCGATGGCGTCGTCACCAACATCGCCTTCCTCCAGGCGGTGCTGGCGCATCCCGATTTCAGGACCAACCGCATCGCGACCGATTTCATCGACCGCAACATTGCAAAGCTCGTCGAGGCGACGGAGGGCGCCGCCAAACCGCTCTATTTTGCGGCGGCCGAGCGAAGCGGCGGACATGGCGCAGAGGCGCACGTCGCACAAGCCGTCCCCGAAGGCGCGGTGATCGTCGCAGCGCCCCTGCAGGGAACCATCGTCATCATCCAGGTGAAGGAAGGTGAGATCGTCCGCCCCGGCCAGCAGCTTGCCGTGATCGAGTCCATGAAGATGGAGCACCTCGTCATGGCCGAGCAGGGCGGCAGGGTGATGAAGCTCGTCGCCGGCGACGGCGTCACGCTGATGCATGGCGAGCCGATCCTCTATCTCGAACCGCTCGATGTCGCGGCTGACAGCACGGCGGCCGAAGCCGACATCGATCTCGATCACATCCGTCCCGATCTCGCCGAGCTGATCGCGCGCCAGGCCAATACGCTCGACGAGAACCGTCCGGCCGCGGTCGAACGCCGCCGCAACACCAATCAACGGACTGCGCGCGAGAACGTTGCCCAGCTCGTCGATGAAGGCTCGTTCATGGAGTACGGCAGCCTTGCGATCGCGGCACAGCGCCGCCGGCGCAAGCTCGACGATCTCATCAAGAACACGCCGGCCGACGGCCTCGTCATGGGCGTCGCCACCGTGAATGCCGGGAAATTCGGCCCCGAGGGCGGCCGCTGCATCGTCGTGGCCTACGACTATACCGTGCTCGCGGGTACGCAGGGCCACATGAACCACAAGAAGATCGACCGCATGCTGACGCTCGCGGAAGATTGGCGCGTGCCGCTGGTGTTCTACGCGGAAGGAGGCGGCGGCCGACCCGGTGATACCGACCGGCTCGGCATGACCGGGCTCGACGGTCCGTCCTTCGTGCAGTTCGCTAGGCTCTCGGGCCTCGTGCCGGTGGTTGGCGTGGTCTCCGGCTATTGCTTCGCCGGCAATGCCGCGATGCTCGGCTGCTGCGACGTCATCATCGCCACCAAGAACGCCTCGATCGGCATGGGCGGTCCGGCCATGATCGAGGGCGGCGGGCTCGGCGTCTATCACCCGGCCGAGGTGGGTCCGGTCTCGTTCCAGGCGCCGAACGGCGTCATCGACATCCTGGTCGAGGACGAGGAGGAGGCGACACGCGTCGCGCAGAATTACCTGTCCTATTTCCAGGGCACCGTGACGGAGTGGGACGCCGCCGACCAGCGCCTGCTCCGCCGCGCGATCCCCGAGAACCGGCTGCGCGTCTACGACATTCGCAGCGTGATCGACCTCGTCGCTGATGAGGATTCCGTGCTGGAGCTGCGCCGCGACTACGGTGTCGGCATGATCACCGCGCTGATCCGCATCGAGGGCAAGCCGTTCGGCCTGATCGCCAACAATCCGCGCCATCTCGGCGGCGCCATCGATGCCGATGCCGGCGACAAGGCCGCACGTTTCCTCCAGCTCTGCGACGCCTTCGATCTGCCGATCGTCTCGCTCTGCGATACGCCCGGCTTCATGGTCGGCCCGGAGGCCGAGAAGACTGCGATCGTGCGCCACGTCTCCCGCATGTTCGTGACCGGCGCGAGCCTCACCGTCCCGCTGTTCGGCATCGTGCTGCGCAAGGGCTATGGCTTGGGGGCACAATCGATGATCGGCGGCGGCTTTCACGCCTCCTTCTTCACTGCGGCCTGGCCGACCGGCGAGTTCGGCGGCATGGGTCTGGAAGGCTATGTCCGCCTCGGCTTCCGGAAGGAGATGGAGGCGATCGCCGATCCCGAGGAGCGCGAGACCTATTACCGCAACAAGGTCGCCGAGCTCTACGCAAACGGCAAGGCGGTCTCGATCGCCTCGGTGTTCGAGATCGACAACGTCATCGACCCCGCCGAGACGCGGCGCTGGATCATGGCCGGACTGCGCTCGGTGCCGAAGCCCGAGCCGAGGAAGGCGAAGAAGCGGCCGTGCATCGACACGTGGTGAGGGCGATGCAGCAAATCGGCCCTGTCTGAGCATCCGGGCCTTCTGCCTTCCACACCGTCATGCCCGGGTTGTCCCGGGCATCCACGTTCTTTCGCAGGTGCGGCAATACGTGGACGGCCGGGACGAAGCCCGGCCATGACGGCGCGTTGGGGCTTTGTGCCTCCAACCCCGTTCTCGGTTCCCGATTGACATCCCCGCCTGTGGTGCCAGACTTTGCACAATAATACAGGGTGGAGACGTCCGCGATGGCCAGCCTTTCGGCCTCGAACCATGTCGCCCGTGTCTTGTCCGTCGCCAATCATGTGGCCGACGTCGACGCCTCTTCGCGGATTGCCGGTTCCTGGCGGCGCTGCCTCGTCAATCACAAGCTCGATCCCGCCCGTCAGGGACCGCCGCAGACGCTGACCGAAGCCGAGGTCCGGCATGCCGCCGAACCGATGGAGGAGACGATCCGGCTGGCAACGCCCGAGCTCGACGATCTCGCCCGCGTGCTGCGCGACGCCGGCTATTGCGTCAATCTGGCGGATGCGAACGCGACCATGCTGTTCAGCCGTCTGCCGGGCGAAGCCGACGCAAGGATGTTTCTGGACTGGAAGATCTACACCGGCTCGAATTTCGCCGAGACTTTCGAGGGTACCAACGGGCTCGGCACCGCGCTGGCCGAGAAGAAGCCGATCCTGGTGCATCGCGACGAGCATTTTCGCGCGCAATGGCACATGTTCTCCTGCGCCGTGGCGCCGCTGTTCGACCAAGCCGGGCGGCTGGCTGGTGCCATCAACATCACCTCCTGCCGCGAGGATCTTGAGCGAGCCGCGCACCAGCTTGCGCTCGCGGTGACGATGGAGGCGACGCGGCGGATGGAGGGCGCGATCTTTCGTGGCCATTTCCGCGACGCGTGGATCGCGACCGTGCCTGGGGACGGCGGCAGCGGTCTCATCGCCTATGACGACGACCGGCGCGTCGTCGGCGCGTGCCGTTCCGCGCGCGCGCTGCTCGGTCTCACCGACGGCATGATCGCCGCCGGCATTGATCTGTCGCGCTACATCAAGTTCGATCATCATGCCGCGCGTGGCACGGACGAACTCGTCGAGCTGCGTCGCGCCGATGGCAGTCCGTTGGGCCAGGGGCGTGTCGCGCCGCCGCTGCGCACGAGGACGCGCCCGCTTGCGCCGCGCCGCGATGCCTCTGTCGATCGCTTCGACGCGATGCACCGGCTCGCCGGTCGCGATGGCGGCCTGATCAAAAGCGTGAACCGGCTCAGGCGCATCGGCGATCACAATCTGCCTGTGCTGCTGCATGGCGAGACCGGGGTCGGCAAGGACGTGTTCGCGCGCGCCATTCACGCCGCCAGCAACCGCGCACGCAACAACTATGTCGCCCTGAATTGCGCGGCCATGCCCGAGAGCCTGATCGATGCTGAGCTGTTCGGCTACGAGGCCGGCGCCTTCACTGGCGCGCGGCGCGAGGGGTCGAAGGGCCTGATCGTGCAGGCGGATGGCGGCACGCTGTTTCTCGACGAGATCGGCGACATGCCGATCTCGCTGCAAACGCGGCTTTTGCGCGTTCTGGAAAACCGCGAGGTCTGGCCGCTCGGCGCGCTCAAGCCCGTCGCCGTCGACATCCGCCTGATCAGCGCCACCCACCGCGACCTCGGCCGCATGGCGGAGCAAGGCGCTTTCCGCGCCGATCTCTATTTCCGCCTGCGCGGAATCGAGGTGCGGCTGCCGGCGTTGCGCGAGCGTGCCGACCGTGACGACATCATCCGCCAGATCGCGCGCGAGGAGGCACCGAACTGCCACCTCTCCGAGGATGCCTGGTCGCACCTCGCGGCCTATCCGTTCCCCGGCAACATGCGCCAGCTCCGCCACGTGCTGCGGCTCGCGGGCTGCACCGCGGATGATGGTGTCATCACGGATGCCGATCTCGATCTGCCGGCGTTCGGGGGACGGGCGGCGGAGCCCGACCTCGCGGCCGCCGAACGCGGGACGATCGTCGGGGCGCTGCGCGCGCATGGTGGCCGCGTCACCGAAGCGGCTCGCGCCCTGAAGCTCAGCCGCGCGACGCTGTATCGGAAGATCAAGCAACTGAAAATCAAGGCCGTTTGATCCTTGGTCCGGCGCGACGTCCCACTTCCGCCGAAACAAGCTTGGAACGTGGGCGACGCTTGTAACGTCCCGCGCCGAAGGGGCCGCCGCGAACGGGCATTGCCGCTTACTGCGAGAGAGAAGGAGGCTCGATGGAGGAGATCGAAGTCTTTCTGGCTGTCGTCGAAGCTGGCAGCCAGACCGCGGCTGCGCGGCGGCTGGGGCGCTCGCTCCAGTCGGTTAACCGGGCACTGGCTGCGCTGGAACGTAGCGTCGGCGTCGAGCTGGTGCGGCGGACCACGCGGCAGTCGGTGGCGACGGAGGCGGGACTTGCGTTCTATCGTCGCGTCAAGCCAGCCTTCGCCGAGATCGGTGAAGCGCGCCTCGAGGCGGCAAACCGGCGCGTCGAGCCCTCCGGGCTGCTCAGGGTCGCTGCGCCGATCCTGTTCGGGGCCACGCATGTCGTGCCGGCCATTGCCGAGTTCATGGCGCGTTTTCCGCAGATCGAGGCCGACGTCAACATGTCCGACCGGCCCGTCGACGTCGTTGGCGACGGCTTCGATCTCGCCGTCCGGATCAGGGAATTGCCCGACTCCTCGCTCAAGACTCGGCGGCTGGGAGAGTTGCGCACCGTTGTTTACGGCGCGCCCGCTTATTTCAAGCGCCACGGCCGCCCGCGTCAGCCCGGTGATCTCGCCGATCATCAGTGCATCCTGCGCAGGACTGCCCAGGGCGAAGCCGATGCATGGCGGTTTCGGATCGACGGCCGCTTGACTACCGTGCAGGTGAATGGCCGCTTTCGCACCGACAGCATGACGGCGGCGCATGCTGCCGCTCGTCATGGCATCGGTGTCGGATATGGTCCGTTCTGGCAGATCCGCGACCTCGTCGACCAGGAGGCTCTCGAAATCGTGCTCGAGGATTTCGAGGCACCGCGAACGCCCGTGCGGGCAGTGTTCCCGCCGAGCGCGATACCGCCGGCCAAGACGCATCTCTTCGTCGATCTTCTGGCGGAGAGGCTGAAGCTCGAGCGGCTTTGAGCGACGTCCTGGAACGCATTCTACCGATTGGCGGGAATGTCTATCCCGCACTGGGCCCGTTGTCCCGGCGCGGGGGCCATCGCAGCTTGAAGCGCAAGGGCACTTTCGCCCCGCGAAAAGGACTGCGCCATGACTCCAAATCGACGGACACTCCTCCATGCGGGCGTCGGCGTCACCGCGACGCTGGCTTCCGCTACTCTTGCCGGGCAGTCGTCCGGCGCACGTGGTTCGCAATCGCTTGAGCCCTTGCTCGCGAATGATGCAGAATCTCGCGCGGCAGCCGCGCAGGATTTCGGCCACATCCTGGATAGACCGCCCCGGGCCGTCTGCAAGCCTGCGACGAGCGGCGAGGTCGCTGACGTCGTGCGCTGGGCAAAAGACCAGGGGTTGAAGGTTGCAGCGCGCGGGCAGGGTCACGCAACCTACGGCCGGGCCATGGCCGAAGACGGCATCGTGATGGATCTTGGCACGTTGGCCACGATCCATCGGATCGAGCCCGATCATGTCTTGGTCGATGCCGGTGCGACCTGGCACAAGGTGGTGGATGCGACCTTGGCCAAAGGGCTCGTCCCTCCGGTCCTGACCAACTACCTCGAACTGTCGGTCGGTGGCACGCTTGCCGTCGGGGGAATCGGGGGATCATCATCCCGGCACGGTCTCCAGACCGATCAGATTCTGGAACTCGACGTCGTCACGGGCGAAGGCGTGGAACTGACCTGTTCGCCGACCTCGCATCCCGAGCTCTTCGATGCCGTTCGAGCCGGCCTTGCGCAATGCGCGATCATCATCAGAGCGACGCTTCGGTTGATGCGCGCACCCGAGCGGGTTCGGCGATTTCAGCTGTCTTATCCCGATCTTGCCTCACTCACGGCAGATCAACGGCGCGTTCTGGAGGAGGCGCGGTTCGATCAGCTGCAGGGGGCTGTCGTGCCCGACGGCACCGGTGGCTGGCGCTATCAACTGGAGGCGGGTGTCTTCTACGACGGCAAGATGCCTCCTGACGACGGGGCCTTGCTCGCGGGCCTGGTGGACAAGCGCGAGACCGTCTCCGACCTGACTTTTGGCGAGGACGCGAACGCATTCGCCAAGCTCGAAAAGGTCCTGCGGGCGAACGGCCAATGGCTGAATCCGCATCCCTGGCTTCTGACCTATTTGCCCGGCAGCAAAGCGCTGAAGATCGCGAGCGATGTCATTGCCGAACTGAACAGCGATGATCTGGGCCCGTTCGGCCGCCTTACCTACTATCCGATGTTCACTGACGGATGCCGTACGCCCCTGCTTCGGCTTCCTGACGAACACGTTGTGTTTCCGTTCAATCTCATCCGTATCCCGACGTCGGCCGACCAGTCGAATGCGGAGCGGCTGGTCAAGCGAAACCGCGAGCTCTATGACCGCATTCGCACCGCAGGTGGTGTCTTGTATCCAGTGAGCGCGCTTCCGATGTCGTCCAGCGATTGGGCGGATCATTTCGGTGTGCGATGGTCGCTTTTGCGCGAAGCCAAGGGGAAACATGACCCCGGTAGCCATCTCACTCCGGGTTATGAGCTGTTCTAGGTCGCCATATCCGGCATCGACAACGGCTTCTTCAGGAGAAATCCGTCCAGCTCAGATGCCGTGCGTCGAGATTGCCGATCGTCACGCCCTCGCGCATCTCCCGCGGCGTATGAAAACTGCTGCGCAGATAGACCAGCGGCGTGGCGGTCGCCGCATGCGACACGCTGCGCACCTCGCCGACGAAGATCGAATGCGTCTTCGTCTCGAATTCCTGCGCCAGCACGCAGTCGAACGCCGCAACCGCGTCCGTCAGCACCGGCGCACCGGTGGCTCCCCACGTCCACTGCCCGAAGGCGAAACGGTCGTCGCCGTTGATGCCCTTCTGGCCGCTGAAGGTGAGCGCGAGCGCCGCGTGATCCTCGTGCAGGAAGTTGATCGCGAAGGCGCCTTCCTCGCGGATGCGCGCATGGGCGCTGGCGTTGCGGTTGACGCAGACGATCAGCGAGGGCGGGTTGTCCGACAGTGAGCAGGCCGAGGTTACCGTCAATCCCGTGCGCTTGCCGTGCTCGGCGCCCACGGTAACGAGCGCCACGGCGCCGGCGCATTGGCGCATCGCCTGCTTGAAATCCTTCGTGTCGACCGTCAAGTGGAGATCTCCGAGATGAACGCGGGTGCGGCACGATCGCGCCGCACCCGCATCTGGTCAAGCTGCCTTGCGCGCGGAGCCGAGATGCGCAAGACGCGGCATCACCTCGTTCTTCAGCAGCGAGAGCGAATGGTGCCAGGCTTCCGGCTTGTGCTTGTAGTCGAAGCCGAACACGCAGAGCACGCCGAAGCCGCCGACCTCGTCGTAGATCTTCTCGATCTTTTCGGCGACGGTCGCCGGCGAGCCGACGATCCAGTTCCGCTTGGCGCAATATTCGACGGTGACGTCGCTATCGGGCACGTCGGGCGCGTGCTTCAGGTAGTCCTTGAAGCCGAAATGGCCGAGCAGCGGCAGGAAGTACTCGCCCATCATCCGGCCCATCATGTCCCCGGTCGAGAGCTTCCAGGCCTCCTCGTCGGTATCGGCGACAAACACCTCGCGCACCAGCCGCCAGTCCTGCCGGTTCGGCTTGCGCCCGGTCTTGGCGGCGCCGATCTCGACCGAGTCCCAGTGGCTGCCGACATAGGCCGGGTTGAGGTTGAGGCTCATCGGAATGAAGCCGCGCTCGCCGGCGAGCTTCAACGTGTCCGAGTTCTTCGAGAGCCCGGCCACGCCGATCGGCGGATGCGGCGCCTGCAACGGCTTGATGTGCGGCTTGAGGAAGTCGAACATCGTGTCCGGCTTGGTCACAGTCCAGAACTTGCCCTTGTAGGTCCAGGGCGCGGGATCGCTCCACATCTTCAGGATGATCTCGAGCGCCTCGCGGGTCATGTCGCGGTTCTGCCCGCTCATGCCGTCGACGTTGAACATCGCCCAGTCGCTGGGAAGTCCCGATGCGGCGACACCGAAATTGAGCCTGCCCTCGGAGAGATGGTCGAGCATGGCGACGCGGTTGGCGAGCTCGGCCGGGTGGTGGTAGGGCAGCAGGAACCCGCCCGGTCCGATGCGAAGTTTCTTGGTCTGCATCAGCGCCTGCGCGATCAGCAGGTCCGGCGTGGGGTTGGGTTCCCAGGGCGCCGTGTGGTGCTCGCCGATCCAGGCCTCCTGATAGCCGAGTTCGTCGAGCCAGCGCAGGACCTGCAGGTCCCAGTCGTGTCCTTCCTTCAGGCCGCACTCCGGCGGATGCGAAGGCATCGTGAAATAGCCGATCTCCATGGGTTTCCTCATCTGATGTTGACGCGTCTTGTCGCGCGTTGACGGAGTTGAGCGACGAAGGCTTCAGCAAGCCGTGTGCCAGCCTGGCGACACCTCGACTTGAAGAGAAAGGGCTGGTTTGCCCGCGCAATAGCCGGTATCTCGGCGGGAGCCTGCAAGACATCGTCTCATGTGTCGCGAGACGGCGTCTTAGCCGTGAGACGAGGACGAGACCTGACATGACCGATCCCGCTTACGTCGCGGTGGACTGGGGCACCAGCAGCTTTCGGCTCTGGCTGATCGATCGCGCCGGCCAGGTGCTGTCGGAGCGCCGCAGCGGCGAGGGCATGCTGGCCGCGGCGAAGGCCGGTTTCCCGGCGGTGTTGCGGTCGCATCTTGCGGCCGTCGAAGCGCCGGATCATCTGCCGGTGCTCGTCTGCGGCATGGCCGGTGCCCGCACCGGCTGGGTCGAGGCCGGCTATGTCGATACGCCGGCGCCGCTCGCTGCCGTTCTGAAGCAGGCCGTGCGCGTGCAGGGCGAGGTGCGCGACATCCGGATCCTGCCGGGCATCGCGCAGCGCGACGTCAAGGCCCCGGACGTGATGCGCGGCGAGGAGACGCAATTGCTCGGCGCGCTCGGCCTCGATGCGGCGGGGGAGACGCTGGTCTGCATGCCCGGCACGCATTCGAAATGGGTTCGCGTACTGGACGGCACTGTCGAACGATTTTCCACCTTCATGACTGGAGAGATCTTCAGTGCGGTCTCGCGCGAGACGATCCTGTCGCTCGCGGTCGCCGGCGCAGACGACGCCGAGGATGTCGCGACCTTCAAGGCGGCGGTGAAGGCCGCGTACGAGGCGCCCGCTTTCGCGGCCAATCTCCTGTTCCGTGCGCGATCGCGGCAGCTTCTGTTCGGCGGCACGCCGGCTGCGGCGCGCGAGGCGCTATCGGGCACGTTGATCGGCGTTGAGCTCGCGGCGGGGCTCTCCTGCACCGTGCCGCAAGCGGGCGTCATGCTGATTGCCTCGGGACGGCTTGCCATACTGTACCGAGTGGCTTTCGAGGCGCTGTCGGTGACTGCAAGGCCCGTCGATGCAGATGAAGCCGTCCGCCGCGGTCTCTCGATGGCGGCTGCCGCGATCTGGACGAAGTAGAGGGATTGTCGAGATGAACGTTCCTTTTCCGTCGATGAAGCGGCCGCTGGTCGCGATCCTGCGCGGCGTCAAGCCGGAGGAGACCGAGGCCATTGTCGGCGAGTTGATCGAAGCCGGCATGACCGCGATCGAGATCCCCTTGAACTCGCCCGATCCGTTCCGCTCTATCGCGATGGCGGTGAAACAGGCGCCGGCCGGCGTTTTGATCGGCGCCGGTACGGTGCTGACCACAGCAGATGTCGATCGTCTCAACGACGTCGGCGGCAAGCTCATGGTCTCGCCCAATGTCGACACCGAGGTGCTCGCTCGCGCGCATCAGCACGGCATGGTGACCATGCCTGGCGTGTTCTCGCCGACCGAGGCGCTGCTCGCCGCGCGATCGGGTGCCTCTAGCCTGAAATTCTTCCCGGCAAGCGTGCTCGGCGCCTCCGGCATCGCCGCGATCAGAGCCGTGCTGCCATCAGGCGTGATGATCGCCGCCGTCGGCGGTGTTTCCGACCAGAACTTTGCAGAGTACATCAAGGGCGGCGTGACGGCGTTCGGGCTCGGCTCCAGCCTCTACAAGCCCGGCATGTCGGCAGCGGATGTCGCAGCTCGCGCGAAGGTGACGGTCGCGGCCTACGATCGGGCGATTGCAAAAAATTGAGCCGAAACAGACAAGTCATGATCGTGTCATAGCTTATTGTCACTCGCGGCACCGCAAACCGATGTTCGCGCATCGTATACATTCGACTGGCTGAAGCAGGAGACCGACATGGCGATCAACAACGTGGCCGATCTGTTCGTTGCGACGCTCGAGCAGGCCGGCGTGAAGCGCATCTACGGCATCGTCGGCGACAGTCTGAATGCGCTGACCGAAGCGCTGCGCCGTCGCGGCACCATCGAGTGGATCCACGTCCGGCACGAGGAGGTTGCAGCGTTCGCGGCGGCCGGCGAAGCGGAGATGACCGGGAGCCTCGCAGTCTGCGCCGGCTCCTGCGGCCCGGGCAATCTGCATCTGATCAACGGGCTGTTCGATGCGCATCGCAGCCGCGTTCCGGTGCTGGCGATCGCGGCGCAGATTCCCACCGCCGAGATCGGCGGCGGCTATTTCCAGGAGACGCATCCGCAGAACCTGTTCCGCGAATGTAGCCATTATTGCGAGCTGGTCTCGGATTCGAGCCAGCTTCCCTACGTGCTGGAGAACGCGATCCGCGCGGCGGTAGGCCTGCGCGGCGTTGCCGTCGTTGCCATGCCCGGCGACGTCGCCTTCCGCAGTCCGCCAAAGCGCACGTTGTCGACGGCGCGCGGGCTTGCCGTGTCGGCGCCGAAGGTCGTGCCAGAGACCGATGAGCTGAAGGCGTTGGCCGACCTCCTCAACGGCGCCGAACGTATCACACTGTTCTGCGGCCGCGGCTGTGCCGGCGCGCACGCGCCGCTGATGCAGCTCGCTGAAGCCTTGAAGAGCCCGATCGTGCATGCGCTCGGCGGCAAGGAGCATGTCGAATACGACAACCCTTACGACGTCGGAATGACCGGCTTCATCGGCTTCTCCTCGGGCTATGCCGCCATGCATGCCTGCGACGCGCTGGTGATGCTCGGCACCGATTTTCCCTACAAGCAGTTCTTCCCGACCGACTGCCAGATCGCGCAGATCGACATTCGCCCGGAGAACCTGGGGCGGCGCTGCAAGATCGATCTCGGCCTCGTCGGCGACGTCAAGCTGACCATCGAGGCGCTGCTGCCGCTGTTGAAGGCCAAGACGCAGCGCAAACATCTCGACGATGCCGTCGCGCACTACAAGAAGGCGCGCGACGGGCTCGATTCTCTCGCCAAGGGCACGCCGGGCAGCAAGCCGATCCACCCGCAATATCTTGCAAAGGTCGTCAGCGACCACGCGGCCGAGGATGCCGTGTTCACCGCCGATGTCGGCACGCCGACGGTGTGGGCCGCGCGCTATCTCGACATGAACGGCCGGCGCCGGCTGATCGGCTCCTTCGTTCATGGCTCGATGGCCAACGCCATGCCTCAGGCGATCGGTGCCCAGGCCGCGCAGCCCGGCCGCCAGGTGATCTCGCTCTCCGGCGACGGCGGCTTCACCATGCTGATGGGCGACCTCATCACGCTGACGCAGATGAAGCTGCCGGTGAAGGTGGTCGTCTTCAACAACGGCGTGCTCGGCTTCGTTGCGCTGGAGATGAAGGCGGCCGGCTTCGTCGACACCAATGTCGACCTGGAGAATCCGGACTTTGCCGCCATGGCGCGTGCGATGGGTATCTTTGCGAAACGCGTCGAGGATCCCGGCGAGCTCCCCGGCGCGATGAAGGAGATGCTGGCGCACGATGGGCCGGCACTGCTCGACGTCGTCACCGCCAAGCAGGAGCTGTCAATGCCGCCGACCATCACGGCCGAGCAGGTCAAGGGTTTCAGCCTCTGGGTGCTGCGCGCGGTGATGAACGGCCGCGGCGACGAGGTGCTGGACCTTGCGAAGACGAATCTCTTGCCGCGCTAAAGCGTGACGAGATGAGGCTTGATCGTTGCAACGACGCAGGTGCGTTCCCTCTCCCGCAAGCGGGAGAGGTGAAGGAGCCGCGGCAACCGAGTCAACCTTGAGCCGTTCGCGCTAGCCCCGCTTCACCGCCGGCAGAGGCGACCGCTCATGGCGGCGCTGCAAGCGTTGCCAGTGCAGCGCGATGCCGGTCAGCAGCGCCGGCACAAAGCCGAGCGCGATCAGGAAATGCGGCAGCGCCTTCGCTGAGACGAAGGCAATAGCAATATCCGAGATCAGCCATAGCGCTGCGAACATGACCGCAAAGTCCGTGCGCGGGCAGCGCAGGTAATAGAACACGGCGGTGATGATGATGGCGGGACCGATGGCGACCGCGATCATGATCGCCGTCAGCTCCTTCGGCGTCAGCGCGTCGAGCACCATCGATGCCAGCAGCCAGAGCGCGGCGAACATGGCGACGATGTCGAGCGGATGCCGCAATCCAATACCTCTCGCGGAGACACACTATCGTTGGGGCCGGAACTACGGCCGTCAAGTCAAAATGCGCTTATTCCTCATCACTTCCCGGCGTCGGGCGCAGCATGAAGTGACCGAAAGCGGTGGCGATCGGCTTGGCCGCGTCGTCCTGCCAGGCCCGCGCCTCGAAGGCAACGATGCGCCGGCCCTGCTTCACGATCGAGACGTCGGCAAACGTATCGAGGGCGCGGCCGGAGCGCAGATAGTTGACGGTGAGGCCGATCGGCTTGGGCGGCGCCGCAGTGCCGAGCTCGCGCGCCACCCCGAGGATTGCGGTGGTCTCCAGGAAGGCTCCTGTCATGCCGCCGTGGATTGCGGGCAGGATCGGGTTGCCGATGATCTGCGGCGAGAACGGCATCGTCAGCGTGCCGTCGTCGTTGACGCGAATGCCGAGGCAGCGCGCGAACGGGCTGTTCGCGAACGGGCCATCCGGATCCTCCGGCGCTTCCAGCGTCGGAATGCTGCGCGCGTCCATCCTCCGGTCCGCGAGCATGTTGGTGCGGTTGGCGCCGATCATGAAGCAGGCGGTTGCGGTCGCGACGGGATCGTCTTCGGACTCCTGATAGGCCGTGGAGCGTACGAAGGCGATCGAGCGCGTCGTGCGGTAGCAGACCGAATGCGCCTTGATGTCGAGGCCAGGCGTCGCCGGCTTCTGATAGTCGATGCGCAAGTCCAGGGTTGCGATCGCGCGCGTGCCGTCAAGCGCAAGTTGCACGGCCATGCCGCAGCTCTCGTCCAGCATCGCCGTGACGACGCCGCCATGCAGAACGCCGGTCTCGGTGTCGCCAACGAAGACGGGACGATAGGGCAGACTGGACCAGGCCTCGGCAGGCGCGAAGCGGTCGAGCTGGAGCCCGCTGATATGACCGTAATCGGAACGGCGGCCCTTGATCGCCTCGGCGAGTTCCTCAAACGGGAGCGTGACGGATGGAGTGGACATGGCGCTGTTCTAGACCAGTGCCGGGCGCCGCGCAAAACCCCGAATGGGCGTCGCAGGTCGGTTGGGCCTCGACAGGGCAGGCCGAAGCGACGATGGTGGGCGCTTCGTTCGTTCGAATAGCCGCAAGGAGCGCCCATGGCCGATCCCGAAACGCCCTCGACCGCCCAGGGGCCCGTCACCATTTCGACCTCCAGTGCTGAGCGGGCGCCGATCATCTATTTCGACGGCGCCTCCTGCTTCGGCCACCACAACGGTGCGATCCAGATCGAGCTTGCCGCGAACCTGTTGATGCCGGTCGGCGCGGCCGTCCGCGTCGACGTGGTCCAGACCGCGCACTTGCGTTGCAGCGTGGCTGCGGCGCTGGCGCTACGCGAAGCGCTCGACAAGGCGCTGGCGATGTATCAGCAGGGCCAGCAGCAGCCGCGGCCGGAGGAAATTCCGGCGGTGAAGAACTGAGGCCGGAAATGCGATCGCCCGTCAGCGCGATGGCAGCTTCTCAGCTCACATGCACTTTCGGCTTCCTGCCGCCGTTCCACTTGCCGTCGAGCGCGCGTTCGATCTGAGCGGCGAGTTGCAGCAAGAGGCCGTCATTGGCCTGCTTGGCGATGGCCTGGATGCCGAGTGGCAGGCCGTGATCCTGGCTCGCCATCGGCATCGAGATCGCCGGCATGCCGCAGAGATTGGCGAGCGGCGTGAAGGCGAAATTGCGCCAGAGATTGCCGAACCAGTCGAGCACATCGGGATTGTCAGAGATGGTCAGGTACTCCTTCGTGCCGACTTTCGGCGTCGGCAGTGCCGTGATCGGCGTCAGGATCACGTCCCACTGCTCGAAGAAGGCGCCGAAGCCGCGCGAGGTCGTGTTGAACACGCCCTGCATCTTCGCCCGCTCGGCGAAGCTCGTGTGCCGGCCGGCTTCCCAGATGCGAATGTTCACGGGTTCGATCAGATCTTCCGGCGGTCTTTCCAGACCGCGCGCTGCGAGCAAGTTGGAGATCACCACCGCAAAGTTCGAGATGTAGCAGGTGGTCTGCGCCGCGAACGCGGCGCGGAAATCGATCTCGGGCAGCGCGTGGTCGACGTGATGGCCGAGGCCTTCGAGGAAGCGGCCGGCTTTCTCCAGCTCGGCGGCGATCTCCGGCGTTGCGGTGTAATCGCCCCATGTGTGCGAGAGCGCAATGCGGAGCTTGCCGGGATCGCGCTTGATCATCTCGGAATAGGGCTGCGCCGTGGTCCAGAACGGCATGAACTCGCCGGGCGCCGGTCCCCTTGCGTGGTCGACGAAGGCGGCGGTGTCGCGCACCGAGCGCGACTGGCAGCCCTGGATCGAGACCAGGCCGGTGAGGTCGGACATGTGCGGGGCGAGCGAGAACACGCCGCGCGAGACCTTCAGCCCGATATTGCCGTTGACGCCGGCGGGAATGCGGATCGAGCCGCCGCCATCGGTCGCATGCGCGATCGGCACCACGCCGGCCGCGACCATCGCGGCGCTCCCTGCCGATGAGCCGCAGGTGGTATAGTCGGTGTTCCAGGGATTGCGCGTGACATAGACGGCAGGATTGTCGGCCGAGCTGCACACGCCGAACTCCGGCGTCGTGGTGCGGCCGATCAGGTTGAGGCCGGCCTGGCGGAATTTGCCGGTCAGGAACGTGTCGGCGCTGGCGCGATTGCCGCGCATCAGCAGCGAGCCCATCTCCTGGAGCCGGCCCTTCATGGTCGGGCCGAGATCCTTCATCAGGAAAGGCAGGCCGGCGAACGGGCCGGAGAGGTTGGCGCCGTCCTTGGCAGGGTCGGCGATCACGTCCTCGAACAGCTCGACCACACCCGACAGCGCTGGATCGACCTTGGCGACGCCTGCCGCGGCCTGTCGCGCCAGTTCTTTCGCCGTCAGCTCGCCCTTGCGCACGCGCCCCGCCAGCGCAACGCCGTCGTGCTGCGCCCATTCATTCCAGGTCATCGGCAAAGTCATGTCGTCAAAATCCCCTTGATGCGGCGCCACCTTCGTTTCGCAAGGGGCATGAATCAACCGAGCCGGCGCGAGGGGCAGGGTTGCGTGGCGCGGAGGGGTGGGCTCTCAATCGGAGAGCTGCGCGATGACCGCAACCGGGCCGCCGCCCGGAGGCCCCTGGTGCTCCGCGCCGCCGGATACGTAGACCGCGCCGGTGCCGGCGAGCCCCGCGATCAGGCCGCCGACTGCGGCGCGGGCGTGGCGTGTCGAGCTGATGTCGGTGTCCTCCAGCATGGTATGACGCGAGCCGCGCACGCTGCCGTCGGGCGAAGCCTCGGCCTTGGCGAAGATGTTGACGAGTTGACGGCCCTTCGTCGCCTGCGGCGCGACAGCCAGACCGACGCTCTGCAATGCGGATATCACCGCCGCGGCGTCGATGGCATCGCTCATCACGTCATGCCCGATCTCGAACGGGCTCACTGAAGCCGTTGAATTGCCGAGCACGATGTGACGTTGTGCATCAGCTCGATCCCGGCCGAGGTGGAGGCAACCTTCGAGAACAGGTCGTGGCGCCGCAGCACGTCCGCGTCGTCGACATCGGGCCCTATTTCGCCGAGCGCGACCGCAACCCCGAGCGCGGAGGCGCCGCGCGAATAGGACATCGAACCGTAGGAGCTCGCCGTCGCCGTTTTGTTGCCGCGCCCGGCCGCGGCTTCGACGCGGTCGCTGGTCAGCAGCGGGCACTTGATCTGCACGAAATGAACGTCGGCAGGGTCGGTGATGCCGGCATCTTCCATCGCGGCCTTCACGGCCCTCGCCGTCTCCGTGATCTGCGCGGAGCGGCCGAGCTCCTCGGGCAGGAAATCCCGCGTGTGCGCCATGCCGATGCTCAGGCGCTTGCCGGAGACGCGCGCGGGACGTTCGGCTGCGCGGCGGGTGAACACGGTGATGTGGGGACTGAGGACACCTTCGGTGCCGCCGGACATCACGAAGGCGATGCGCTGGGCGACGTCCTCCCGGGACAGGCCGAGCAGCGGCGCGAGCGCCGTACACAGCGCCGCGACGGCGTACTCCCTGGTAAAGTCGTTGACGCCGCCATTGCCCTCGGTCTTGCCGAGGATCGCGATGATCTCCGTTGGATCGATCGCGCCGGAGCCGATCATGCTCATCAATCCGGAGATGTCGCCGGGGCCCTTGGTGGCGATCCTGATGACGCCGACCGATGTCGTCTGCATAAGAGTCCTCTTGAGGCATTCGGTGGTCCGGCACGTGAAACAGTCGTCGAACGGGGACCCCTGTCAAGGTGCCGGCATCGATCGTTTGCATCTCTCCCGAGGTCGGGTCGGAAGGCCAGGGCCATCGGTTTTACGCGCCATCTTCGCCATTTCAATGATTGTGGCGAGATCGCATCGGTTCGATAGAAAAATCCTCTGTCGACGATTGACCGCCGCACCTTGATGAATCAACCTCGGCTGGTCCATAAGCGGCGTCCCGCGAGCGGGTGGTTCGCCGGCGCATCGCGTGCTTGGACAGAGGGAATTTCGCGTGGCAAATATCAACCAGAAAATTGCGCAGGAGCTTGGGGTTCGCGCCGAGCAGGTCGACGCGGCGGTGACGCTGCTCGACGGCGGCGCTACGGTTCCCTTCGTCGCCCGCTACCGCAAGGAAGCGACCGGTGCGCTCGACGACGCGCAATTGCGCACCCTGGAGGAGCGTCTGGTCTATCTGCGCGAGCTGGAAGACCGCCGCAAGGCCGTCCTCGAATCGGTCCGCGAGCAGGGCAAGCTCGATGCAGCCCTCGAAGCCTCCATTCTCGCCGCCGACAGCAAGGCACGCCTCGAAGACATCTATCTCCCGTTCAAGCCGAAGCGGCGTACCAAGGCGGAAGTTGCCAAGGAAGCCGGCCTCGAGCCGCTCGCCAATCAGCTGCTGGCGGAGCCCGGCAACGATCCGAAGGTGGTGGCAGAAAGCTTCGTCAACGCCGAAAAGGGCGTCGCGGATGCTGCCGCCGCACTGGATGGCGCGCGCGCCATTCTGGTCGAGCGCTTCGACGAGGACGCCGACCTCATCGGCGCATTGCGCGAGGAGATCTGGACCAACGCGCGCATGGCCTCCAAGGTGCGCGACGGCAAGAAGACCGAGGGCGAGAAGTTCGCCGACTATTTCGATTTCTCCGAGCCGCTGACCAAGCTGCCATCGCACCGCATCCTCGCGATGTTCCGTGGCGAGAAGGAAGAAATCCTCGATCTCCAGATTCAGGCCGAGGCCGAAGCGCCGCCGCCGGGCGTGCCGAGCGCCTACGAAATGAAGATCATGAAGCGCTTCGGCATCGCCGACCTCAAGCGCCCCGGTGATCGCTGGCTGATCGACACCGTGCGCTGGGCCTGGCGCACGAAGATCCAGGTGCATCTCAACATCGATCTGCGCATGCGGCTGTGGAATTCGGCCGAGACCGAGGCGGTGCGCGTGTTCGCCTCGAACTTGCGCGACCTCCTGCTGGCCGCGCCGGCGGGCACCCGCGTCACGATGGGGCTCGATCCCGGCTATCGTACCGGCGTCAAGGTCGCGGTCGTCGATGCCACCGGCAAGGTGGTCGACACCACAGCCATCTATCCGCACGAGCCGCAGCGGCAGTGGAACGAGTCGCTGGCGACGCTTGGCAGGCTGGCGCTGAAACATCGGGTCGAGCTGATCGCGATCGGCAACGGCACCGCCTCGCGCGAGACCGACAAGCTCGCGGCCGACCTCGTCAAGGGGCTGCCCGATCTGAAGATGACGAAAATCGTCGTGTCCGAGGCCGGCGCCTCGGTCTATTCGGCCTCGGCTTTCGCCTCGGAGGAGTTGCCCGGCCTCGACGTCACCCTGCGCGGCGCCGTCTCGATCGCGCGGCGGCTCCAGGACCCGCTCGCCGAGCTCGTCAAGATCGAGCCCAAGGCGATCGGCGTCGGTCAGTATCAGCACGACCTCGGCCAGGCCAAGCTCGCAAAATCGCTCGACGCGGTGGTCGAGGATTGCGTGAATGCGGTCGGTGTCGACGTCAACACCGCCTCCGCGCCGCTGCTTGCGCGCGTGTCCGGCGTCGGCGCAGGCCTCGCGCAGAGCATCGTCGCGCACCGCGACGCGAACGGCCCGTTCAAGTCGCGCAAGGCGCTCAAGGACGTGCCGCGGCTCGGACCCAAGGCGTTCGAGCAGTGCGCCGGCTTTTTGCGCATCCTCGGCGGCGAAGACCCGCTCGACGCCTCCGGCGTGCATCCGGAAGCCTATCCGGTGGTGCGCCGAATTCTGGCGGCGACCAAGAGCGACATCAAGGCGTTGATCGGTAGCAGCGAGATCGTGCGCACGCTGAAGCCCAAGGATTTCGTCGACGAAACCTTCGGTCTGCCGACCGTCACCGACATCCTGCGCGAGCTCGAAAAGCCCGGCCGCGACCCGCGACCCGCATTCAAGGCCGCGGTGTTCAAGGAGGGCGTCGAGGAGATCAAGGACCTCAAGAAGGGCATGATCCTCGAGGGCACCGTCACCAACGTCGCCGCCTTCGGCGCCTTCGTCGACATCGGCGTGCACCAGGATGGCCTCGTCCACATCTCCGCGATGTCCAGGACCTACATCAAGGACCCGCGCGAGGTGGTGAAGCCCGGCGACATCGTCAAGGTGAAGGTGCTGGACTTCGAGGTTGCCCGCAAGCGCATCTCCTTGACGCTGCGGCTCGACGACGAGGTCGGCGCCAAGAAGGATGCGCCCGGCATGCAGCGCGACAACAGCACGCGCAACCCCGCCCGCATGACCTCGTCGGCGCCGCGCAAGCAGGAGACCTCCTCCGGCGGCGGCGCCCTCGCCGAAGCGTTGCGCCGTGCGGCCGAGAAGAACGGTGGCAAGCGCGTGTGAGGCGCGCTGCCTAAAGCTCGATCACGCCGCGGCGCGCCGCATGCGCGACGGCGTCGGTGCGGCCGGTGGCGTCCAGCTTGTCGAGCAGCGAGCCGACATGGAACTTCACGGTGTGCACGGAGATGCCGAGCTGACGTGCGATCATCTTGTTCGAGGCGCCCTCGGCCATCAGCGCCAGCACGTCGAGCTCGCGCTGCGTCAGCGCGATGTCATCGGGCAGGCGGCGTGGATCGCGGGCGACGATCGTTCCCGTAGCAGACTCGCCGGGCGCGGCGAGGCGTAGCCCGGCGACGTTGCCGAGCAGTGCGGTCAGGCGGTCGGCGAGAGCAGGATCGTCGATCTCGAGCGACAGCACGATCTCGGGGGCGTCGTCCGCGCTCACGCCTCCGGCCTCTCGCCGACGGTGACCTTGAAGGTGACCGGCTCGCCGCCGCGGCGGGCGGCGACGTCGACCACCGCGCCGACGCTCGAAGGTCCGAGCGTCCGCGCCAGCGCACGCACACCAGACAGTTTTTGGTCGTTGACCGCCACGATCACGTCGCCCTGACGGATGCCGGCTGCAGCCGAGGGCCCGGCCTTGTCGACATTCATCACCATTGCGCCCATGCCGTCGTCGAGCCGGATAGGCTGGAGCCCAAGGCCGAGATATCCCCGCGCGATGCGGCCGCGCGTCTCGAGCTGCGCCGCGACGCGCGCGATCGTCGCCGTCGGAATCACCAACACCCGCCGCGGTCCAAGCACGGCCATTCCGAAGGCCTCGCCTGATGCGTCGAGCGCAAGCCCGCCTTGCTGGCTGAAGTGCAGGCGCAAATCGAGCTCGATCCGGGCATCGATCTCGCCGCCACGCAGGCTGCGCCATCCGTTGCCGGATGCCGACACCATGCCGAGCGCCGCGCTTGGCGCATCGCGATCGATGGCGACCACGACCGACAGCGTACCGAGAGGCGGGACCGTGGTAGCCAGCTTGACCGGGGCGAGATCGGTGTCGGCGCGCAGCAGCGCGATGTCGGTGGTGTGGTCGCGGCCGGCGATCGTCGCGGCGACCGTGCTGCCGTCGGACAGGCCGATCTTCACCTCGCCTTCGTCGGCCAGTGCCTCGTCGGCGGTGATGATCAGGCCCGGCTTCCAGACGAAGCCGGTGGCGCGGGAGCGATGCGAATGCACGGAGACGACGGACGGCGCGGTGCGCGCCACAACGTCCGCGAGCGCCGACGACAGTGAAGACAGAGGCGTGGAAGCGGTCATGCAAGGCTCCTGCAAGGTTTCAAGGCTCCTGTAAGCTGCCTTCAATCTGGGATGTCGCGGATGATTGCGAAACTGGCCGGGTGGCCAGTCCTCCGTAGGACCACGGCCGACAAACATGTGATTGGGAGGCGCTCACGGGAACGTGTAGCAATCCAGAAATTGCACCAATTGGCCTCAAGCCTCTCCAGCGAGCCCGGACTGATGACCATCGACCTCACCCGCCGCACCCTGCTTCAACTTGCCGGCGCGACATCGCTTGCGATGGCCGCCGTGGCCGCGGCGCGCGCCGAGGGGACGCCGCAGGCCGGCGGGCCGACCTATGCGAGCACCACGCCGATGCGGATCGGCATGGTGACGCTGCGCGTCAAGGATCTCGGCAAGGTCGCCGACTACTACCGCGACGTAATCGGGCTCACCGTGATGGAGCGCTCCACCAGCGCGGCCAGGCTCGGCACGAATGGCATCACGCTGCTGGTGCTGGAGGCCCGTCCCAATGCCGCGATCGAGCCGCGCAATGCCGCCGGCCTCTACCACACCGCCTTCCTGATGCCGACGCGAAAGGACCTCGCTCGCTGGCTGGTGCATGCCGCCTCGCATCGCGTGCCGCTGTCGGGCTTTGCTGATCACCTCGTCAGCGAGTCCGTCTATCTCGACGACCCCGAGGGTAACGGCATCGAAATCTATGCCGACCGCGATCCCTCGCAATGGCAGTGGAGCGAGGGCAGCGTGAAGATGGCGACCGACGAGCTCAACATCCCCGACCTGCTGTCGCTGACCAACACACGCGTCGCCGACTATGCCAAGGCGCCGGACGGCTTGCGCGTCGGCCACATGCATCTGCGCGTCGGCGATCTCGCGCAGGCCGAGAGCTTCTATCACGGCACGATCGGCCTTGATCCGACGCGCAGGCGCAACGGTGCCGCGTTCCTGTCGTCAGGTCGTTATCACCATCACCTCGGCATGAATGTCTGGCAGAGCCAGGGCGCCGGCCAGCGCGACGATGCCGCTACGGGCCTTGCATGGTTCTCGCTGGTGACGGCGAAGCAGGACATCCTGGCCGCACAGGAGGAACGCCTGCGCAAGGGCGGTGCGCAGCTCACCACGCTTGCGAATGGTGTGGAGGCGATCGATCCATGGGGCACGCGGGTGCGGCTGCTCAAGGTGTGATCGAAGGCGGCAGCTTCAGCCTGCTGCGCGTTCGAGGCGGATGTCCTCATCCGCCCATGCGCAGCGGCTGCCTCCGGCACGTTTCGCCGCGTAGAGGGCGCGGTCGACCTGCTCGAGGAGCTGCGCCGTCGCACCGGCGGTCGCAGCGCCGGCGCTGACGAGAATTCCTGCGCTCGCGCCGATACGGACCGGAATGTCGGTCAGCAAGAACGGGATCGAAAGATCGAGAATGGCCCGGCGCGCCAGGGCGAGTGCTTCCTCGCGGCCGTCTTCGCCGGCGGCAACCGGCTTGAGCATCATGAACTCGTCGCCACCGAAGCGCGCGGCAAGCCCGGTCCCGCCGATGCAGACCGACAGCCGCTCCGCCACCTGGCGCAGCAGATCGTCGCCGACGTGATGGCCGTGCCGGTCGTTGACCGGCTTGAAGCCGTCGAGATCGATGGCGATGATGGTGAAGTCTCCGCGCGTCTCCGCCAGGGCCTGGAGAAACGCGGCCCGGTTCGGCAGTCCCGTGAGGAAATCGTGGGTGGCCTGCCGCGCCAGCCGATGCTTGGCTTCGAGGCGTTCGACGAAGGCGGCGCTGAGGTGCTTGGAAGCTTCGCGCAAGGTCAGCCAGAAGAACACCAGCATCACCGCGCCGAGCTTGTAGGCGAACTCGGGCCGCAGCAGGCCCGCCGTGATGGTCGGTGCGAGCAGGATCGCGGCAGTCGTCAGGATGATCCAGGGACGGATCGCCGCGCGCGAGACCATGCCGACGCAGAACGACATCGAGAGCCCGAATGCAATCCACGCTCCCGGATCGTCGTCGATCTGGAGCGCACGACATGACAGCATGCCGAGCGCAAGGCCGAACGCCGAAGCGCCCGCACCGTAGAGCCGCTCCCAGCGGATCACGTCGGCATCGGAGAATTGCGCCGCGCGTGACTTGTAGCGGAACAGCGAGCAGGTCCGGGCCGCGGCCGTGACGAAGATGAAGGCCGCGATGACGGCGTAGCCGGTATCGCCGCTCATGAGGGCCAGCGCCACGGCGCCCGTCACCGACGTGACGCCGATGGCGGACACTTGCGGCAGGGATGTGTACAGGAGATCGACGAGCTCGCGCCGGATGCGCGGATCGGGGTGCAAATGCCTGGACAACATTGTGAGGGGCATGGCCGGCACCATCGCCATCACTCCCTAACAAGGCGTAGGAGAAGGGCGCGACATGACGGCCGGCGCGAAACGTCCTTAAGGAATGGTCAATGCGCAAGCTTGCTGGCAATTTTGTCGCGTGTTAGCAGCAGTGACAGGGCGCGCGACGCCTGATTGCCGGTATGCTCCAGCCTTCAGCATCGGACCCCGCCATGACCGAATTCCACGGTGTCTTTCCCTATCTCGTCTCGCCCGTCGGTGCCGACGGCACGGTGCGGACCAACGTGCTCGCAAAGCTCTGCGACGACCTGATCGGCGCCGGCGTGCACGGTCTGACCCCGCTGGGCTCGACCGGCGAGTTCGCCTATCTCAACGCCGAGCAACGCATGGCGGTCGTGCAGACCACGATAGAGGCCGCTCGGGGCCGCGTGCCTGTCGTAGCCGGCGTCGCCTCCACCTCCACGGCGGACGCGGTGGCGCAGGCAAAGGCCTATCGGAAGCTCGGCGCTGACGGCATTCTGGCGATCCTGGAGGCGTATTTCCCGCTCAGCGATGCCCAGGTTGAATCCTACTTCCGCGCCATCGCCGATGCCGTCGACGTCCCCGTCGTCATCTATACCAATCCGCAATTCCAGCGCTCCGATCTCACCCTCGACGTCATTGCGCGCCTCGCCGAACATCCGCGCATCGGCTACATCAAGGATGCCTCGACCAACACCGGCCGGCTGCTTTCGATCATGAACCGCTGCGGCGAGTCCTTGCGGGTATTCTCGGCCTCGGCTCATATCCCAGCGGCGGTGATGCTGATCGGCGGATTCGGCTGGATGGCGGGCCCGGCCTGCATCATCCCGCGCCAGAGCGTCGCGCTGTACGACCTCTGCAAGGCCGGCCGCTGGGACGAGGCCATGACCCTGCAGCGCAGGCTCTGGCGCATCAACGAAGCCTTCGCCCGCTTCAATCTCGCGGCCTGTATCAAGGCGGGGCTTTCGATCCAAGGCTACGACGTCGGCGATCCCGTCCCGCCGCAGGCGCCGCTGACGGCCGATGCACGGAAGGTCGTGGAAATGGCGCTGCGCGAGCTGACCTAACTGGTTACCACGCGGCAATATGCCCCGGCACCCGTGCATGAGCCAGGAAAACCCTTATCTGCCCCACCGGGAAACTTCCGTTCGTTTGCGACGTTGCTGCGTGAACCGGGTCTGTCACCCCATGCATATGCATTCCAAGGCCGTATTCTGCACTGGAGACGGTGGCCAGCGATGAATCGTCGCTACGCGGTTGCCGCGGCAGCCTTCGCCGCCCTGCTGCTTGCCGTCACTGCGGCGAAAATCCTGCATGCCCCTGTCCCATGGGCGGCGCCCTCCGCACGCGCGGTCGAGCAGCGCGGTCCGCTGTCCGATGGCGAAAAGGCGACCATCGAAATCTTCGAACGCGTGTCCCCTTCGGTGGTCCAGGTGGCGGTGAGGTCGGCGGCCAATCCTCTCATGGGTGAGGAAGGCCAGGGCGGCTCTTCCGGCACGGGATTCGTCTGGGACCGCGAGGGTCACCTCGTGACGAACAATCATGTCGTCGCCAGTGGCGGCGAGATCGCCGTGCGCTTTGCCTCGGGAGAGGTGGCCCAGGTCGACCTCGTCGGCACGGCTCCCAATTACGATCTTGCGGTCCTGCGGATCCGGAGCGTGCGCGAGCTTCCACCGCCAGTTGCGCTCGGCAGCTCGAGCGACCTGAAGGTCGGGCAATCCGCCTTTGCGATCGGCAATCCCTTCGGGCTCGACCAGTCGATGACCAGCGGCATCATCAGCGCGCTCAAGCGCAGGCTTCCGACCCATGGCGGCCGGGAGATTGCAAATGTGATCCAGACCGATGCCGCGATCAATCCGGGCAATTCGGGCGGGCCGTTGCTGGATTCCGCGGGCCGACTGATCGGCGTCACGACCGCGATCATATCACCGTCAGGGTCGAACGCCGGCATCGGCTTCGCAGTCCCGGTTGACGTCGTGAACCGGATTATTCCCGAGCTGATCCGCAACGGCCGGGTGCCGACGCCCGGCATCGGGATCGTGGCCGCCGGTGAGGATGTCTCGACCCGGCTCGGCGCCGAAGGGGTGATCGTGGTGCGGACGGCCCCCGGTAGTCCTGCCGAGCGGGCGGGGATTCGCGGTGTCAACTTTTCGACCGGAGCGGTCGGAGACATCATCACCGCGATTGAGGGCAAGCCGGTGCGGCGCCTCTCCGACCTGACCGATGCGCTCGAGCAGGCCGGCGCCGGCAAGACCGTGCGCCTCACCGTCAAGCGGGGCTCGGACACCCGTGACGTGAATGTGGGCATCATCGACATCGAGCGGTCCTGACCCGCGATTTGCCAGGCTAAGGGGCGCGGCACGCATTGCAGATGTGCCGCGGCTCGGTTGTCTGGCCCGCAAAATCGGTTAAAACCGCCGCGGTCGTTTTCCGGATTTCGAGGACACAACGGAATGAACATTCTTCCCGGCAATTTGCGTTTCGGAGCGGGCCAGCCCGTCAAGCGTTTGGAAGACCAGAGGCTGCTCACCGGGAAGGGACAGTTCATCGACGACAAGCCGGAGGACGGCGCGCTGTGGTTGCACGTGCTGCGTTCGCCGCACGCCCACGCGAAGATCGTCTCGATCGATACCAGCGCCGCGGCCGCGATGCCCGGCGTCACCGCGATCTATACCGGTGCGGACCTCGTCAAGGACGACATCGGCAGCATCCCGACCCTGAGCATTTTCAAGCGTCCCGATGGCAAGCCGATGACGGTGCCGCCGCGCCGCCTGCTCGCCCATGAGGTCGTGCGCTACGCAGGCGAGGCGGTCGCCGCAGTGGTGGCCTCGTCGCGCGTGGAGGCGCAGAGCGCAGCCGAGGCGATCGTGGTCGAATATGACGTGCAGCCGGCGGTGGTCGATCCCGTCGAAGCCGTGAAGCCCGGCGCACCCGTGGTGTGGCCCGAGGCGCCCGACAACATCGTCGGTGCCATGAGCTATGGCGATGCGGCCAAGGTCGACGAGGCCTTTGCCAAGGCGGCGCACACCGTCGAGCTCGATGTCGTCAGCCAGCGCCTCGTGCCTTCCGCGATGGAGCCCCGTTCGACCATTGCCGAGGTCGACAAGAAGTCCGGCCGTCTCCTGCTGCATGTGCAGTCGCAGACGCCGGCGTCGACCCGCGACGTACTGGCGGAAGCCGTGTTGAAACGTCCGAAGGACAGTGTGCACGTGCTGGTCGGTGACATTGGCGGCGGCTTTGGCCAGAAGACCAACCTCTATCCAGAGGACGGTATCGTCGCCTATGCGGCATCCAAGCTGAACAAGAAGATCCGCTGGCGCGGCGACCGCACCGACGAGTTCGTCGGCGGCACCCACGGCCGCGATCTCACCTCCAAAGCGGCTTTCGCGTTGGACGAGAAGGGCAAGGTGCTGGCCTATCGCGTCAAGTCGATCGGCTGCACCGGCGCCTATTCCTCGGGTGCGGCGAACATCATCCCGCTGGTGCTCGGGCCTTTCGTGCAGACCGGCGTTTACGATCTGCCGCTGGTGCATTTCGAGGTGAAGTCGGTGATGACGCACACCGCGCCGGTCGGCGCCTATCGCGGCGCGGGCCGGCCCGAAGCGGTCTTCATCGTCGAGCGCCTGTTCGACGCCGCCGCGCGCAAGATCGGCATGGATCCGCGCGCGATCCGCAAGACCAATTACATCAAGCCGGCGCAGCTGCCCTACACCAACGCGGTCGGCCAGGTCTATGATTCCGGCGCCTTTGCCCACATGCTCGATCGCGCGGTCAAGCTCGCCGACTGGGACGGCTTCGCCGCGCGCAAGAAGGCGGCAAAGAAGAAAGGCCTGCTCTACGGCCGCGGTCTCACCTCCTACATCGAATGGACCGGGGGCCGCGCGCATACCGAGAAGGTCAGCCTGCACGCGACCTCTCAAGGGCGCGTCGTCCTGCATTCCGGCACCATGGCCATGGGGCAGGGCTTGCAGACCACCTACACCCAGATGATCTCCGACACGCTTGGCATCTCCATGGACAAGATCGACGTCGTGCAGGGCGACACTGATCTCGCCCTGGGCTTCGGCAGCGTCGGCTCGCGCTCGCTGTTCGTCGGCGGCACGGCGGTGGCGGTCTCCTCCAACGATCTGATTCAGAAGGCGCGCGAGAAGGCGGCGAACGTGCTGGAGACCTCGGTCGAGGACATCGAATTCCAGGGCGGCATGCTCACCGTGGTCGGCACCGACCGCCGCATCAGCCTGTTCGATCTCGCTGAGAAAGAAAACGGCGCAAAGCTCAGCGTCGATTCAGAGGGCGAGGTCGATGGTCCGAGCTGGCCGAACGGCACCCATATTTGCGAGGTCGAGATCGACCCCGAGACCGGTGTGTCCCGCGTCGTGCGCTACACCACGGTCGACGATGTCGGCGTCGCCGTAAACCCGATGCTGGTGACGGGACAGATCCACGGCGGCGTGGCGCAGGGCATCGGCCAGGCGCTGTACGAAGGCGTCTCCTACGACGCTGACGGCCAGCTCCTCACCGCCAGCTACCAGGACTACTGCATCCCGCGCGCCGACGACGTGCCGCCGATCGTGGTGACGCTGGATGATTCCGCGCCCTGCCGCACCAATCCGCTCGGCGCCAAGGGTTGCGGCGAATCCGGCGCCATCGGTGGCCCTCCTTGCGTCACCAACGGTGTCATGGACGCGCTCGCAGAACTCGGCATCACCCAGCTGAATACGCCGCTGACGCCGCAGAAGATCTGGCA
Organism: Bradyrhizobium cedriense; assembly: GCF_054602315.1. Lineage (NCBI taxonomy): Bacteria > Pseudomonadati > Pseudomonadota > Alphaproteobacteria > Hyphomicrobiales > Nitrobacteraceae > Bradyrhizobium > Bradyrhizobium cedriense. The sequence continues at coordinate 176,572 of NZ_JBTSWB010000002.1, forward strand.
GGCGATCCAGGACGCGAAGGCGGGCAGCTAAGTGCTGAGTTATCTGCGCTAACAGCTGCCTCTAACTCAGTTCGTCGTCCCGGGGCGCGCAAAGCGCGAACCCGGGACCTCTCGCCACACGAAGTGGCTTAGCGAAGATTCGTGGTGACCAGCTCGACCCATAACCTCTTCCCGTGGTTACGGGTCCCGCATCTGCGCTGCGCTTGTCCGGGACGACACCGCGTGCGCGGTACGTATTGTGCCCTTCAAATCCCCAGCATCATCTTCGCGATGATGTCGCGCTGGATCTCCGACGTGCCGCCGAAGATCGTGTAGGCGCGGCCGTTGAGATATTCCGGCATCACCGTCAGCATCTCCTCTGGAACCGCCGGCTCGTGGTTGAGCTTGTAGAGCGGGCGCATCGGCTCGACGACGAGCGCGTCGTGACCGATCACGTCGGCCCCCAGCCGCGTCACCGCCTGCCGGATTTCGCTGTTGCGCAGCTTCAGGATCGACGACACCGCGCCGGGATTCTGCCCGGTCTGCAGCGCCGAGAGCACGCGCAGCTCCGTCATCTCCAGCGCGTCGATGTCGACCTCGACCTCGGAGATGCGCGTGGCGATATCGGGGCTGTCGATCGCGCGGCCCGTCAGGTCGGACTCGGCAAGGTCCGCGATGGCCTTCAGCCCCTCGCGCAGCTTGGCCGACGCAATGCCGGAGCCGCGCTCGAACTCGAGCAGGTATTTGCCGTAGGTCCAGCCCTTGCCTTCCTCGCCGACGCGGTTGGCCACTGGCACGCGCACGTCGTCGAAGAACACCTGGTTGACCTCGTGGTCGCCGCCGATGGTGAGTATCGGGCGCGTGGTGATGCCCGGCGTCTTCATGTCGATCAGGATGAAGCTGATGCCGTCCTGCTGCCGTGGGCCGTCGCCGGTGCGCACCAGCGCGAACATGCGGTTGGCGTGGTGGGCATGCGTGGTCCAGATCTTGGTGCCGTTGATGACGTAGTCGTCGCCCTCGCGCACTGCGCGGGTCTTCAGCGAAGCGAGGTCGGAGCCGGATCCCGGCTCGGAATAGCCCTGGCACCAATAGTCCTCGCCGGAGAGAATTCGCGGCAGGTAGAAGTTCTTCTGCTCGGATGAGCCGAAGCCGATGATGACGGGCCCGACCATCTTCACGCCCATCACGTTGACATTGGGCACGCCGGCGCGCGCGCATTCGGTCTCGAAGATCCAGCGTTGCGCCGGCGTCCAGTCCGGCCCGCCATATTCGACCGGCCAGCCCGGCGCGCCCCAGCCCTGGCGGTGCAACGCGCGCTGCCAGGTCATGCCGATATCGGGGTCGGAGAACACCGACGGCGTCAGCGCGGTCGCGCGCTTCATTTCCTCGGTTTGATTTTTCGCAATGAAGCCGCGCACCTCGTCCTGGAAGGCACGCTCCTCGGCATTGAACGAGAGGTCCATGATGCTCTCCTGGTGTCAGGCCGGGACGGCCCTGCGGCTCAGCTGGGCGTGGCGGCCATAATGATGCGCGCTGCCGCCGAACAGCGTGTCGAAGGCGACGAGCCGCTTGAAATAGGCGCCGACCTCGAGCTCCTCGGTCACGCCCATGCCGCCATGGAGCTGGATCGACTGCTCGCCGACGAAGCGCGCGCATTTGCCGATCTTTGCCTTCGCGCCAGAAGCGGCTCGCGCGCGCTCGGCCGGCGGGCTATCCGCCTTCAGCGCCGCGCGCAGTGCCATCGAGCGGGATTCGTCGACCTGCATCGCCATGTCGGCGAGGCGGTGGCGGATCACCTGGTTGGCGGAGAGCGGCCGGCCGAATTGCTTTCGGATCTTGGTGTAATCCAGCGTCGTGTCCAGCAGCGCCTGCATGATGCCGACGGCTTCAGCACCCAGTGCTGCCATGGCGCGGTCGACGGCCCATTCGATCGCGGGCAGGGCGTCGCTGCCGTCGCCGAGCAGGGCGTCCTCGGGCAGATGCACGTCGGACAATTCGATGTTGCAGGCGCGCCCGCCGCCGAGGCGCGCATAGTCGGAGACCGCAAGGCCCGTCGCCGTCGCCGGCATCACGAACAGGCCGATCCGCCCAGAGGGGCCGTGATGGTCATGCACGAGCGCGGAGACGATGATCTCGTCGGCGGCATGCCCGTCGAGCACCGCGATCTTCTCCCCGGCCAGGCGCCATCCCTCGGCCGTCTTTCTTGCGCTGGTTGCGACCTGGGTGAGATCGAACCGCGCGGCGCGCTCGGAATGCGCAAAGGCGAGCTTCAGCGATCCGTCTGCCACCTTGGCCAAGCTCGACTGCTTCTGCTCCGCGCTGCCGCATCTCGCGATCAGTGCGGCCCCGAGCACCACGGTTGCGACGTAGGGCTCCGACACCAGCCCGCGGCCGAAGGCTTCCATCAGGATGCCGACATCGACCGCGCCGCCGCCGAGCCCGCCGAACTCCTCCGGAAGCGGCAGCGCCAGCCAGCCGAGCTCGGCGAACTGTTTCCACACCGCCGGGCTGAAGCCGAGCGGATCGTTCGCCATCCTGCGGCGATGATCGGCATCGTAGCTTTCGGCCACGAACCGTTCCGCGCTCTCGCGCAGCAATCTTTGCTCTTCACTGAGATTGAGATCCATCGCGTCTACTCCGCGGCCGCCGGCGGCTTGCGCACGGAGGGATGCAGGCCGGATGGATCGACGATCATGCCGAACTCCTGGAGATTGTGCGCGTGGCAGAGCTGATGCAGTGCAAACGCCTGGTCGATCGCGGCGGGTTGGCCCATGATGTCGACGGAGCGGTTGACGGCCTCCTTGGTCAGCTTCAGGGCGAAGGTCGGCTTCGTCGCGATCCGGCGGGCCAGTTCCAGCACGCGCGACGACAGCTCGGCGCGGGGCACGACCTGATTGACCATGCCGAGCTGGTGCGCCTCCTGCGCGCTCCAACTGTCGGCGGTGAACAGGAACTCCTTGGCCTTACGCGGACCGAGCTCCCAGGGATGCACGAACCATTCGACACCGCAAACGCCCATGGTGACGACGGGGTCGCAGAACTGCGCATCGTCGCTGGCAACGATGAGGTCGCAGGCCCAGGCCAGCATCAGCCCGCCCGCGATGCACTTGCCATGGATCTCGGCAATGGTCGGCTTGGCGAGATTGCGCCAGCGTCGCGTGATCTGGAGATATATTTCCTGCTCGCGCGCGAAGCGGCCATGCGCATTGGGCTCCGCAAAGCCGCCCCAATTTCCAATCGGCGGAAAATCCGCGCCGGCGGCGTTCTTGCCGCCCGGACGCAGGTCGTGGCCGGACGAGAAGTGCGGGCCGTTGCCGGCGAGGATAATGACCTTGACCGTATCGTCCTGCACGGCCGCGTCGAAGGCGGCGTTGAGATCGTAGGTCATCTGCAGGTTTTGCGCGTTGCGCGCCTCGGGCCGATTCATCACGACCCGGACGATCGCCGGGTCCGGCCGTTCCACGAGGATGGTCTCGAACGAGGACATCGCGTTCCCCCTGGCGTTTCCGCTTGTGTTTTGCCGGAGTTGACTATGTCGGCCCGTGATAGGCAAGAGGCTTGCGTCAGCCGGCTGGACGCGCTCATCCGTGCCGTCATCCCGGCGCGCGAAGCGAACCCGGAATGACGGAAGAAATCTAGACAATCGGGAACGCGCTTCTGGTAATTTGCGTCAGATTCCACCGGGAGAAATTTGATGCGCAAGATCCTGACCGTGCTGGCGGCGCTGGCCTCGCTGAGCCTGACCAATTGCGGCTACAACGCGATCCAGAGCGAGGACGAGCAGATCAAGGCCGCCTGGTCTGAAGTCGTGAACCAGTATCAGCGTCGCGCCGATCTCGTTCCCAATCTCGTCAACTCGGTGAAGGGGTTTGCGCAGCAGGAGAAGGACGTGCTGCTCGGCGTCACCAATGCCCGCGCCAAGGTCGGCAGCATTCAGGCGACGCCCGAGGTGCTGAACGATCCGGCCGCGTTCCAGAAATTCCAGGCCGCCCAGGGCGAGCTGTCGAGCGCGCTGTCGCGGCTTCTGGTCGTCACCGAAAACTATCCGCAGCTGAAGTCCGATGCCCTGTTCAAGGACCTTATGTCGCAGCTCGAGGGGACGGAGAACCGCATCACGGTGGCACGCAACCGCTACATCAAGTCGGTGCAGGACTATAACGTCACCATCCGCTCGTTCCCAAGCAACCTCACCGCCATGATGTTCGGCTACAAGGAGAAGCCGAACTTCACGGTCGAGAACGAGAAGGCGATCTCGACCGCGCCGAAGGTGGACTTCAACCCGGCCCCGGCGCCATCGAAGTAAGCGCGTTCGTCTCGCATGCGCGCCTCGCCCACCGCCGTCATTCCCCGCGAAGGCGGGGAATCCAGTAAGCCGCTGCTTCTCGATTCAAGCACGGCTGCCTCTGGGATACTGGATCGCCCGCTTTCGCGGGCGATGACAGCAAACTTGTTGCGGGCGATGGCGGTCATCGCCCTCTTCTTCGTCCTAGCGTTTCCCGCCTTCGCCGACGTCGACATACCCGAGCTCACCGGCCGCGTCGTCGATCAGACCGGCACGCTCTCCAGCGCCGACATCACCGCGCTGTCGCAAAAGCTGCAAGTCTTCGAGAACCGCAAGGGCAGTCAGATCGCCGTCCTGATCGTGCCGACCACGCAGCCGGAGACGATCGAGCAGTTCTCGATCCGCGTCGCGGAGGCCTGGAAGATCGGACGCAAGAAGGTCGACGACGGCGCGATCCTCGTCGTTGCCAAGAACGACCGACACTTGCGCATCGAGGTCGGCTATGGCCTCGAAGGTGCGCTGACCGACGTCACGTCAAGGCGCATCATCGACGAGGTCATCACACCGAAATTCAGAACAGGCGATTTTGCCGGCGGCATCTCCGACGGCGTCGATCGGATGATTCGGGTGATTGACGGCGAGCCGCTGCCGGTTCCCTCGCCGACCGTTCATTTCGGGAATTTGGACGACCTCGCGCCGCTCTTCATCGTGACGCTGTTCGCCTCGATTGGGGTCGGCGGGTTCTTCCGGGCCGTGCTGGGTCGGCTGCTCGGATCATTGACGACCGGAGGCATCATTGCGGCGCTGACCTGGCTCATTCTCGGCTCCGCCGCGCTCGCCGGGGCCCTCGGGGTCCTCGGCTTCATCATCGGGTTTGTCGCTGATCTGTTTTCGGCGATAACGCCGGGCACCGGCCGCTCGCGCGGCGGCTCGTGGTCGAGCGGCTCTTCGGGCGGATGGAGCAGCGGATCGTCGAGTAGCGGGGGCTTCAGCGGCGGCGGGGGCAGTTTCGGCGGCGGCGGCGCCTCGGGGAGCTGGTAGCGGTCATGAGCATCAAGCGCATTGCCCGACATCTCGTGCAGCATCATTGGCGCGCGAAGCAGATTTTTCCGACTGCCGTGCTCGACCGTATCGAGCAGGCGATCAAGCGCGGCGAAGCCACCCATTCCGGCCAGGTCCGCTTCGTCGTCGAAGGGGCGCTTGACGGCGCGCCGTTATTCCGTAATCAGCCGGCACGCGAACGAGCGCTCGACGTGTTCTCTCAGTTGCGCATCTGGGACACCGCGCACAACAACGGTGTCCTCATCTATCTCCTGCTCGCCGACCGCGACGTCGAGATCGTCGCCGATCGCGGCATCGATGCGAAGGTCGGTGTCGAAGGGTGGGAGAGCATCTGCCGCGCGATGGAGGCCGAGTTCAGATCGGGTCGGTTCGAGCGCGGCGTGATCGGTGGCATCGAGGCAGTGTCGCGCGAACTGGCGCGGCATTTTCCGCCGCAGGGCCGGCACTCGAACGAGCTGCCGGACGAGCCGGTGGTGATGTGACGGAATGTGATGTGGGGCTGCAGGTGCCGCCCCCTCCGTCGTAATGGCGATGTGGGGGCAGCGCGACGGCCAGGCCGTTGCGCCGCCGTTCATCTTCCCCGGTTACAAATTGTTTCACACCCGCCACGCCGGTTCCATTTTCCCGGCCAAATTCGGCCCCGGATCAAATCCTAAAGTTTCGGTAAGCGGGTCCGAAGGTAAGGATTTCGCAAGCAATGAAAGTTACCAAAAGGTCAATCCAGACTGGAGTATTTGAGCCGTGAGCGAACCAATGCCCGAGCAGGCTGCCCAGGATCATGGCGCCGTCGAAGCCGCAGCGACCGCGCCGCACGCCATGGAGGCTGCTGCCGGGATCGACGCCCCCTCGATCGCCCCCGATCACGAGGCGCCGCCCAAGCCGGATCCGGTCAAGGCGGATGCTCCCAAAGTCGAGCCCCCGCGGATCGACGTGCCGAAATTCGAAGCCAAAGCTGAACCCAAAGCCGAGCCAAAGCCCGGCAAGCTGATCGTGATGGCGCCCTCGGAGCGCTCGTGGAATGGATCTTGGGACCGCGAGGACTTCGCCCCCCATGTGAAGGCGGACGAGCCGCGCGAGGCCGGTGGCAAGCGCCGCTTGTCTGCGATGGCCGCGGTGGTGGCGATTGCCGCTTGCGTCGGTGCGATCAGCGGCGCGCTTGCGACCGCCGGCATGATGCGTTTCGCCGCCCCGGCCCAGGCGCCGGTGCAGGTCGCCGACACCAGCGCGGTGGACGCTTCGCTCGCGCGGATCGATGCCGACCTCGTTGCACTGAAGGCCAATGTCGAGCAAGGCGCGAAAACCGGCGTCAGCCAGTTCAACCGGACCAACGACCGCCTCGATAAGCTCGAGAAGGCCCAGGCCGAACCGCTGGCCAAGATCGCCAAGCTGTCAGAGACCGTCGACAAGCTCCGCGCCGCGCCGACCGCCGCGCCCGCGCAGGCCGCAGCCGCATCGGCCAAGGAGACCACCGGCTCGATTGCGCCGACCCATGTCGCGGCCGCGCCGGCACCGGCGCCTGCCGCGCCCAAGTCCGAGGTCGGGCGTCTGCCGACGATCGAAGGCTGGAGGCTGCGCAATGCCGGCAATGGCGGTGCGCTGATCGAGGGCCGCGACGGGCTTTACGAGGTCTATCCCGGTGATCCCATCCCCGGCGTTGGCCGCGTCGATGCGATCCGCCGTCAGGACGGCCGCTGGGTGGTCGTCACCAGCAGGGGCCTGATTGTGTCGCGCTGAGCGTTCGATATCGACTTTCGAGAAGGCGCCTCACCACCATGTGAGGCGCCTTTTTACTTGAATAGGCGTCCCTGCGCGGTGTTACCTGAGGCATGAGCCGCGCGTTGCGAATTCTCTTTGTCGTCACCGCATTGTTCGGCGGCGTCGATCCGCTATTCGCAGCGGAGACTACTGCGCTGACGCGCGGCACTGCGATCACCGATCCCGATCTCCTGCGCAATTTCGACCAGAACGATACGCTGACGATCTCGCGTCTGCTCTCGCCGGAGCGGAACGCGGACGTCCCGCTCACGACCGACCTGATGTTCGCGTCGCTGCCGCAGCTGAAAGAGATTCCGCCGGCGATCGATGCTGAATTCGACCGCTATGTCGCGCGGTACAAGGCGGCATATCCGGCCGAGACCATCGGTGTCGGCGAGGGTTTCGATGTGCAATTGTTCGACCTCGCCAGCCTGAAATCGCACGACACCCGTTTCGTGCTGGCCGGCATCGTCAATCGCATGGACCGCGCCTATGTCTCGGACGAGTCCTGCGGCGAGATCCGGCTGATCTATCGTCTCGCGCGTTTCGACGGCAGGCCGGATGGCGGCAAGACTGCAACGCGTCTGCCGATGACGCTCAACCTCGTCATGAAGGCGCGCGCCGCGCGCCGGACGGACGGGAACGGTAGGCCTGTCGCCTGCGCCGAGGTCGCGCGGCGCTGGCTCGACAATGGCGACTGGCCAGGCCTGATCGGCAGTCGCGTCCCTCCTTACGACGCCATGCTCGACCGCATCGAAACCAACATCCAGGTCTCGGTCGCGCCGAAATCGACGCTGCACGATTTCCGCTCCGACTATCTGCTCAAGGTGTTCAAGTACGACGCAGCCACGAAGACGTTCGAGGAATCGGCGCTGGAGAACCAGATCGACCGCGACAGGATCCTTGGCGACGATGCGCTCCGGCGCGACTTCAAGGCCTGGCTGCTCGCGCCCGATCATCTGCGCGAGTTCGATCGCGGCACCGTGCTGATCCCGGAGAAATTCCTGGCCAGGGCCGCGGTGGTGCCGACCCCCGCCGGCCTCGATGCCTCGGCGCTGCAGCCGGAGTTCGGCATGATGCAAGGAGAAGGAAAAGGCGATGCCGTCTTCACTGACAATGATGTGGTCAGCGCGCTGAAGCAGGCGGCCGCACGCGGCATCGACATGCAAAACGTCCGCTCGGTCGCCGGGTTCCAGCGCCGTCTCAACGACGTCACCTGCGCCGGCTGCCACCAGACTCGCGGCATCGGCGGTTTCCATTTCCCGGGCGTCGACTGGCTTGCGGACAAGCCCTCGAACTCGGCCATCGTGCTCGCCTCGCCGCATTTCTTCGGCGACCAGCTCCGCCGCCGCGACATCCTGACCGCGTTCGCCGCGGGTAAACGTCCTGATTTCTCACGCGGATTTGCCAGCAGGCCGCAAACCCGCGGCCGCCGCGAACTCGCCGGTACGGAATATCAGGACGGCTGGGGCGCGCATTGTTCCCTGCTAGATGAGGGATCGGGAACGCCGGATAGGAGTTTTACGTCATGGAGCTGTGCTAAAGGTCTCACCTGTCAGGCAGCGGCGGCCTCGAACCGTATCGGCATGTGCTTCATCAAGACGCGTTAGCGCGTGATCCGGAAAAGTGTGTAGCGGTTTTCCGAAAAGATCACGCGCAAGATTGCGCCAACGAGCGATTTGGATGACCCATGACGGATACGAGCGAAGCCAACAAGGAACGCAATCGCGCGATCGCGCACAATGAGGAAGCCAAGCAGGTCACCGGCAGCGTCCGTGTCAGCACCTGGGCGGTCGCGGTAGCCGTCATGGTCGGCGGCATCCTGTTCACGCTCGGCTGGCTGGCGTTGCGCTGATTTCCTTCACGTCGCGTAATGCGTCAGGCGCTTGCCGGGCAAGAGGTCGTAGGCCGGCTTCCAGCCGGGCAGCGCGGCCACGCGGCCGAGCCAGGCGTGAATGGCCGGATGGCTCTGTGCGAAATCGTAGCCGTGCTCGTCACTCGGATAATGCAGATAGGCCATCATGGAAAAGTCGGCGACCGTCGGCTTTGCGCCGATCGCAAAAGCGTTGTGGACGAGGTGCTGCTCCAGAATGCCGATGAAATCGTCGAGCCTGCGCCGGAAATACTTCAGCACCTGCGGATCGCCATCGGGTATGAAGGTGCGCATGTAACGGTAGGCCGCCATGTAGCCGGTGAGCTTGTGGTTGTCCCAGAACAGCCAGCGCAGCAGCTCGAATTTCTCCTCCGGCGTCTCGCCGCCGAAACGTCCGTAATGTTCGGCCAGCTTGAGCAGGAGGGGCGCGGTCTGCGTCATCTTCACGCCGTCGACTTCGAGCACGGGAATCTCGCCCATTTCGTTCACGGTTCTGCGCCAGTCCGCCGTGCGTGTGATGCCGCCGGCAAAATCGGTCCAGACCGGTTCGAACCGCTCGCCGCAGAGCGTCAGCATCAGCGCGAGCTTGTAGCTGTTGCCTGACTCGGGGAAATAGTGGAGGCGGTAGCTGGGCATTGAACGCTCCTTGCCTTCGGCGGCCTAGACGACGATATTACATATGATCCGCATAACAGAACATTTGTTCTGTCGTGGGTCAAGAGCTGGATGCTGGGCTGGATGAGCAGGGATTCAAAAACTTCAAAAACAGAGTCGGGCGAGCGGGAGCGGCCCCTGATGCAGGCAACGCTGCGCATCATCGGGCGACATGGACTCGACGGCGTGACTCACCGGGCCGTTGCGGCCGAGGCCAGGGTTTCGCTTGGTGCGGTCACGCATCATTTCGGAACTCGTGATGCGCTGGTTGAGGCAGCCCTGCAGTTCGCTCTGGCGCGCGAAGTCGGCAGGCTGCGTGCGTTGGCTCTCAGCCTTCAGGACAAGGCGTTCGAGGTGGAGGCCTGGATCGATGCGCTGGTCGATTTCTACGTCCGCGAGCTCGGCACAGAAGCCGAGACGCATATCGCCTGTTATGAGGCCTTCCTGGCCGCCGCGAGGCAGGAGCACTATCGGCCCGTGGTCGCCGAGTGGTTTGACACGTGGCGGCAGAGTGCGGAGCTTGCGCTGAAAGCTGCCAAGTCACCAAACCCGCGCCGCCACGCCGAGTTGTTCGTCTCGGCGCTGATCGGCTTGCTCTTTCGCCAACTCGCCACGCCCAGAGCCGGCTTCCGCCGTGAGGCGAAGGCGGAGCTGTTGGAGCTGGTGGGCAGCTTGATCGCGCGGAAGTAACGCCGGCGCGCGGGCCTATCCCACCGCCCCGTTCGACCGAAGCTGCTTGATCGCCGCCTCGTCGTATCCCGCCCCGCGCAGAATCTCGTCACTGTGCTCGCCGACGGCGGGCGGCTTGCGCGGCTGCACCTTCTTCGCGCCGTCGATCCAGATCGGGCTGTTGATGGTCAGCATGGTGTCGTTCTCGAACGGCACCAGCACCTCGTTGTCGAGCATCTGCTTGTCGTTCGGGATGTCGTCCAGAATGGCGACGACGCCGAACACGAGGCCGCTGCCGTCGAGGATTTTCCGCCATTCGGCGAGATCCTTGGTCGCAAAGGTCTCGTCCAGGATCTTGATCAGCTCGACCGAGCGGGCGTGACGGTCGGCCTTGGTGGCGAAGCGGGGATCGTCGATCAGATCCTCGCGGCCGAGGCAGCGGGCCAGCGTCGGAAACTGCTTCTCCTCGTTGAGGAGCGACAGGATCAGCCAGCGACCGTCCTTGCACTGGTAGTGGTTGGCGACCGCGTTCAGCGCGCGCTCGCGCGGCCGCCGCTCGCCGAACTTGGCGCCGCAGAGCTTTGCCTGTGCCAACACGCTCGCCGCCCACACCCCGTTCGCCATCAAATTGGAGGCGACATGCGAGCCCTTGCCGGTCTTCTCGCGCTGATAGAGCGCGGTGACGATCGCACCGTAGAACGCCATGGCGCAGGGATGGTCGCCCATGCCGGCGACCGAGCGGGCCGGCGTCGTGTCGGTGTCGGCGCGGACGAGGTCCATCAGGCCGGAGCGGGCCCAGTAGGCGTTGCTGTCGAAACCGGGCTTGTTGGCTTCCTCGCCCTTCTCACCATAGCCGGTGAAGGAGGCGTAGATCAGCCGGTCGTTCAGATGGGCGAGGTGATCATAGGTGATCCCGAGCTTGGCGCGCACCGGCGGCGGCATGTTGGTGATGAAGACGTCGGCCTCTTCGACCAGCTTGTAGAGCACGGCCTGTGCCTCCGGCTTGGAGAGGTCGAGCGCGATGCTCTTCTTGTTGCGGGCCTCCAGCAGCCAGGCGAAATTGTGTTCGCCGGTCGGATAGCCCGGCAGGTTGGGCAGGTTGCGGTAGGGATCGCCTGTGCCGGGCGGCTCGATCTTGATGACGTCGGCACCGAAATCAGACAGCACGGTCGCGGCTGCGGGCGCTGCGATGAAGCTCGCGCAGTCCAGAACCTTCAGCCCCGCAAAAATGCCCTTGTCCATCGCGGCGTTGCTCCCTCGCTCTTGTCGTTTTCCGCACGCTGGAATTGGCGCGGCCAGGTCATGGCAGCATTAGACCGATGTCTTGCCGGGATGCAACGGCGCTGGGTGCAGGGCCTCACTCCTCTCCCGCAAGCAGGGCAGCATTGCCGCCGGCTGCGGCGGTGTTGATCGTCACCGTCTGCTCGGTCGCAAAGCGCGCGAGGTAGTGCGGGCCGCCGGCCTTGGGACCGGTTCCGGACAGGCCATTGCCGCCGAAGGGCTGAACGCCGACCACGGCGCCGATCATGTTGCGGTTGACGTAGATGTTGCCGACCTCGGCACGATCGATGATTGCCTCGATCGTGTCGTCGATCCGGGAATGGATACCGAGGGTCAGCCCGTAGCCGGTGCGCTCGATCGCTTGCAGAACGCGCGCGAGGTTCTCGGCGCGATATCGTACGACATGGAGGATCGGGCCGAAGACCTCCTCGGTGAGTTGACCGGCCTCCTCGAGCTCGAAGATGTGCGGGGCGACGAAGCAGCCCTCCGGCGCGTGGCCTGCAAAGTGCATCCGCGCCTCGCACTTCATCCGCGCGATATGCGCATCGAGACGCTGCTTGGCTTCCTCGTCGATCACCGGCCCGACATGGGTCGCGACGTTAGAGGGATCGCCGATCTTCAACTCGCGCGCAGCGCCCGCGATCATCTCGATCATGCGATCGGCGACGTCCTCCTGCACGAACAGCAGCCGGAGCGCCGAGCAGCGCTGGCCGGCGGACCGGAAGGCAGATGTCACGACGTCGTCGGCGACCTGCTCGGGCAGCGCGGTGGCATCTGCGATCATCGCATTGATGCCGCCAGTCTCCGCGATCAGCGGCACGATCGGTCCGTCCTTGGCGGCGAGAGTCCGGTTGATCAAGCGTGCCACCTCGGTCGAGCCGGTGAAGACGACGCCCCCGATGTCACGGTGCGCGGTCAGCACGGCCCCGATGCGGCCATCGCCGGAGACGAGGTGCAGCGCGCTCTTGGCGATGCCCGCCTCGTGCAACAGGGCGACGGCCTCCCGCGCGATGCGCGGCGTCTGCTCGGCGGGCTTGGCGACCACGCTGTTGCCAGCCATCAGCGCGGCCGTGACCTGGCCGAGGAAGATCGCCAGCGGGAAATTCCACGGCGAGATCGCGACGAAGACGCCGCGGCCGCGCAGGGCGAGTGCGTTACTCTCGCCGGTCGGGCCCGGCATGGCAGCCTCGCTGCCGAACAGTTTTCGCCCCTGCGCTGCGTAGTAGCGGCAGAAGTCGGCGGCCTCGCGCAGCTCGGAGAGTGCGTCGTCGAGCGTCTTGCCGCCCTCGGCTTGCAGCAGCGCGATGAAACGGGCGCTCCGGTGCTCCAGGAGATGCGCGGCCTGTTCCAGTGCCGCTGCGCGCGTGCCCGCCGGGGTCCGGCTCCAGGCGGCGAAGCCGGCGCGCGCAGCAGCCACTGCAGCGTTGGCCTGATCCGGCGAGGCATCGGCGATCGGTTTGAGATTAGTCGTCTCGCCTCTCACGTCTGCCAGCAACCGGTCGAGCGCAGCGCGTTCGCCGAATTCGACGCCGCGCGAATTGCGCCGCTCCGGCGCGAACAGATCGCGGGGGAGTGGGATCCTTGGATGGGCTGCCGCTTGCGGCCGGCCGATGGCGTCTGCCGGACGCTGCAGCAGCGCAGAAACCGGCACGCGATAATCGGCGGCCTGCGCCACGAAGGAGGAATTGGCGCCATTCTCGAGCAGCCGGCGTACCAGATAGGCGAGCAAATCGCGATGGCTGCCGACCGGCGCATAGGTGCGGTAAGCGAGCTCAGGGTGATCCTTGGCGAGTTGCTCGTAGAGCGCCTCGCCCATGCCGTGCAGGCGCTGAAACTCGAAGCCGCCGCTGCCGGCGGCCAGCTCCAGCACGGTCGCGACCGTCAGCGCGTTGTGGGTGGCGAATTGCGGGAAGATGCGCGGCCGCAAGGCCAGCAGCTTCGTCGCGCAGGCGACGTAGTTCAGGTCGGTCATCGTCTTGCGCGTGAACACGGGATAGCCGTCGAGCCCACGCTCCTGGGCGCGCTTGATCTCGGTGTCCCAATAGGCGCCCTTGACCAGCCGCACCATCAGCTTGCGCTCATGCGCGCGGGCGAGTTCGTCGACATAGTCGATCACCGCACCGGCACGCTTCTGATAGGCCTGGATCGCGAGGCCAAATCCGCCCCAGCCTTCGAGCGAGGGATCGACGAGCGTCGCCGCGATCACGTCGAGCGACAGCTCCAGCCGGTCGGCTTCTTCGGCATCGACGGTGAAGTTGAGGTCATGGGCCTTGGCGCGTCGGGCGAGGTCCAGCAGCAGCGGCACCAGTTCGGCCATCACGCGCTCGCGGCTGATCGCCTCGAAGCGCGGATGCAGCGCCGAAAGCTTGACCGAGATGCCCGGCCGATCGGGCAGGGGATGGTTGCCGGCCGCCTTGCCGATCGTCTCAATGGCGCTGGCATAGGCGTCGAAATAGCGTCTGGCGTCCGTCGCCGTGCGCGCGCCTTCGCCGAGCATGTCGAAGGAATAGCGCGGCTTCTGGCCGGAGCGCGGCCGGCCCCGCTCCAGTGCCTGCTCGATGGTCTCACCCAGCACGAAATGATTGCCCATCAGCCGCATTGCCTGGCGCGTGGCAGTCCGCACGGCGGGTGCGCCGAGCCGCTTTACGAGACGGCCGATGGTGCCGTCGGGCGTCTCGCCCGGCTGAATCACCCGCGCCGACAGGCCGAGCGCCCAGGCCGAGGCGTTGACCAGGAACGCGGTGGACTTCGTCTCATGATGGATGAAATCGCCCTCGCCGAGCTTGTCCTCGATGAACTGGTCGGCGGTGCGCGCATCAGGCACGCGCAGCAGCGCCTCGGCCAGCACCATCAGCGCCAGTCCTTCCTTGGTCGAGAGCGCGAACTCCCGCAGCATGTCCTCGACCCCGCCGAGCCGGTCGTCGCGTTTGCGGATCGCCTCAATCAGCCGCGTCGCGGTGCGGTCGATCTGTGTCTCCTGCGGCGGGGACAGATGCGACGCCTGCAAGAGGCGCGCGGCGATCTCGGTGTCGTCGGGCGCGTAAGGCGCGGAGAAGGGAGGCGGGGTGTTCGGCATGCCGTGTCCTGTGTTGAATTCCAGGATAAAGCCCACGTGACCGTAGTTCGATAGACAAATAATCAGAATTGCCTTAGAAAACTAAGTCAATAGGTAATCTGGCCGTATATAATATGGAACTTGACCGAATCGACCGCAAAATCCTTTCGATTTTGCAGGAGGATGGGCGTATCGCCAATGTCGAGCTCGCCGAGCGCATCGGGCTGTCGCCGACCTCGATCGGCGAGCGGCTGAAGCGCTTGCAGCGCGAGGGCTTTGTCGAAGGCTATGGTGCGCGGCTCAATCCGCACCGGCTTGGCCTCGGACTGTTGGTGTTCGTCGAGGTGCTGCTCGACAAGACGACGCCCGACAATTTCGAGCGTTTCGCGCGCGCGGTGAAACTCGCGCCCGAAGTGCTGGAGTGTCACATGGTTGCCGGCGGCTTCGACTATCTTGTGAAGGCGCGGCTGGCGGACATGGCGGCGTATCGACGCTTTCTCGGCGAGACCTTGCTGTCGATGCCGGGCGTGCGCGAGACGCGGACCTATGCGGTGATGGAGGAGATCAAGCGCGACGCACCGTTGCCGGTGGGCTGACGACATGCCGTCGCGATTGTCATTGCTGTGGCGTCGAACAAGCGGTCTTCACAGGAAAAATAGCTATCCTCGTGCAATCGCAACGCCTGTCGTCGAATGCACTGGCCGTCTTCTGAAATTTCTTTGGCCCCGCTCCCGGATTGATCCGGGAGGCAGCAAAGGCTGGCGCGGGCTTATACTTTGAGGTTCTCTGCGGAGGTCTTGCCCCGGTTTGCGATCTCTTCGTATTCCACCGTCTGTCCCTCGTTGAGGGTGGACAGACCGGCTTTCTGCACTGCCGAGATATGCACGAACACATCCTTGCCACCCGACGCAGGCTGGATAAATCCATAACCCTTCGTCGGGTTGAACCACTTGACCGTACCTTTAGCCATCACGACTTCTCCGCGGGTCTTCCTCCGAGATCTCGAACCGCCAGTCCCCGCCAACCGGCCGGTTCGGTCCTAACAGGATACGCGGAATGTGGCAGGCTTGGTAGCTCAAACCACATCGGCATTTCGCCGAATTCCGCTCAACTTCGTAGCGTTCTTGCCGGATTTGCCCGTTTCGCGGTCAATTGACCGTCACGCCGCGTGCCGTCAATAAGTCGCGGCCAGATAATCGACGATCTTGCCGACATCGGCATCGTCGATCGGTGCGCCATAGACCTTGATCATCTTGGTCACCTCGGCCTGCCAGAAGCCCTTCTTGTCCTTCATCGGCGGCTGCGTGGCGATGTAGTCGGCCGAGTGGCAGGCGCTGCAATTGCCCTGCACGACCTCGAGATTGGGCCCGGGCTTGAAGGCGGCGACCTCATCGGGGATCTTGTAGTTGACCGGAGATGCAAGTGCCGAGCCCACGGCAGCGGCAAGCGCGAGAGCCATGGCGAAGAGAACGGTGCGCTGCATGATCACCTCCTTCAGGCCACGGTCACGCGGACGGCTTCGACGACATTGCGCAGATAGCCCGCCGGGTTCCAGCGCGGGGTATCGGGCTGGGTCTCGCCGCCATTGCCGGTGGCGCGGACCTTGAGCTCATTGCTGCCCGCCGCAAGCTTCACCGGCAACTTCCATTCGCGGAAAGAGTATTTGCCGAGATCCTTGCCGAGCTTGGCGTTCGCCCAGGTCTTGCCGCCGTCGGTGGAGACCTGGACCTCCTTGATGCCCTTGCCGCCGTCGAAGGCGATGCCGCGCAGGGTCGTGCGGCCGGCCTTCAGCCTGGCGCCATCGGGAACGCTGGTGATGAAGGAGCGGATGGTGAAGCGGTTGATCGGGATCGTCACCTTCGGCGCGGTGCCCGGCTCGATCGCGTTGTTGGGCGTATCGGGAATGCGGTAGGCCGACTTCATCCAGAAGCCGTCATAGACGTTGTCGATGACGGTGATTTCGTTGAGGTGCTTGACCCAGTAGGTGCCGTAATAGCCGGGCACGATCAGGCGAAGCGGAAAGCCGTTGAGGAACGGAAGGTCCTCGCCGTTCATGCCATAGGCCAGCATCACCTCGCCGTCGGTGGCGTGATCGATATCGAGCGCCTTGACGAAGTCGGGCGTCTTGTCGCTGACTGGGCCGTCCATGCCGTTGAAGGTGACTTGCTTGGCGCCGGCCTGCAGGCCCGCCATCTCCAGCACGGTCTTCAGCGGCACGCCGCGCCAGCGCGCATTGCCCATGGCGCCATTGGCGAGCTGGCCGCCGGCGACGCGCGGCTCGACGAAGCCGCGGCTGTTGCCGGAGCACTGATTGACGGCGACGATCTCCGTCGCCTTCATCTTCCTGATGTCCTTCAGCGACAGTTTCAGCGGCTTGTCGACCTTGCCCTTGACCTCCAGCGTGAACTTGTCGGGATCGAGATCGTAGGGCAGGTCGGAGAGGTGATAGCGCACGAAGAACGCGTTGTTGGGCGTGATCGGGCCGTCGTTGAACACGGCAAACGGCGTCTCGAGCTGCGGCGGCCGGCTGGTCAGGCCGATCATCGGCCGCTTCTGCGGATATTTCACCAGCGGTCGTTCGCCATTGGCGAAGGGCAGGGTGACAGTGTCGAGCGCCAGCGCTCTGGTGGAGTTCAGTGTCGCCGCAAGGGCGGCAAGACCCGCTCCTTTGAGCAGGTCGCGTCGGTCGAACATTCTGGTCTCCTCCCGGAGCTTTTCGTTGGATCGCGGTCATCACCCCGAGACCCACGCTCATCTGTCGCAATGATTTGGATGAAGTCAATTCGTGCTTTCGCAGCCAGCCCATGCCGCTGCGTTGCAACGCGGCGGTGTTGCGCGGCGATGATTGGTCGTTTCGATCTTACGCGGGCGCTCTTCACCTCTCCCGCCTGCGCTTGCGGAAGAGGTCGGCGCGAAGCGCCGGGTGAAGGCTCTGTCGGCTTGGGGATCGTCCCGTTGCGGAGACACCCTCTCCCCAACCCTCCCCCGCAGGCGGGGAGGGAGCAGACTTCCCGTGTGGCTTCGCCTTACGCAGCGATGCGCGCGCTATCGTCGACCAGTGCCGTCAGCTCCCTCGCATCAGCCACTACCCGCACCGCAAGCGGCTCGTCGCGGCCGCGAATCGCGACCTCCTGCTGCGGCAGGGAATCGTCGGCAAGGCCGGCGGTGCGGCGGACTTCTTCCGACACGACCGCCTCGCAAGCCAGCGTCTTGGTCATGTCCTGGAGGCGCGCTGCTACGTTGACGGCATCGCCGAGCGCGGTGAACACGATGTGATCGCGATAGCCGATGTCGCCGATGATGACTTCGCCGCCGTGGATGCCGATGCCGAAGCGGATCGGCTGGTGCAGATCGTGGCTCAGGAGCTCGTTGAGCTCGTCGATATGCGTTGCGATGCTGCTGGCGGCCTTCAGCGCCTGACGGCACGCGGTTTGCGGGTCGGCCGACAGCCCGAACAGTGCCAGCATGCCGTCGCCGACGAACTGGTTGGGCTGGCCACTGTTCTCGATCACGGCCTGCGAGACCGCGCCGAGGAAGCGATTGACGATGAAGACCGTGTCGAACGGCAGCCGCTTCTCGGCAAGCTGCGTCGAGCCGCGCATGTCCACGAACAGGCTGACGAGATAGCGCTCCTGGCCGATACCCGCCGACGTCGAGGCCTGCGCATTCGCGGACAGTGTGTGCGGCGTGAACAGCTGAAAGAAGGACAGGTTGGACGTCGGCCGCAGCTGGCAGGCGAGCCTGATCGAGGGATCGGCAGTGCCGACGCGGGTGAGCACGAAGGCCTCGCGCTGCGACGGCTCGGGCAGGGCGTCATGATCGCCGATGATGCGGATCCGGCAGGTCGAGCAGCGGGCGCGGCCGCCACAGACGCTGGCATGCGGCACGTTGTGGCGCAGGCTCGCTTCCAGCACGGAGAGGCCTTTTGGCACGCGCACCGTCTTGCCGTTGCCGTAGGACAGCGCGATCATGCCGCCGCGCCGCTCGCGCAAGGCACGCGCGCCGCGTGCCACGAGCGCCAGGGCGAGCAATCCGAAATAACCGATCGTGAGACTGCCGGTGATGCGGTCGAGCGTATTGCCTTCAGCGACCGTGCCGACCTGACGGCGGGTGAGGTTCTGGGTACGCCACTCCCCATCTTCGCTCTCGACGGCGACGCTGCGGCCGCCCTGATAGATGCCCAGCAGCGACAGCGTCGGGATCAGCACGGCGGCCGCGAGCAGGTAGGGCGCTGCGCGCGTGAAGAACGGTTTGAGGCGAAGCCAGAAGAAGATGCCGATGCAGCCGTGCACCCAGGCAATGAGAAGCAGGATCGTCATCTGCCAAAGCCGGCCCGGCGCTGCGACGAAGAACAGATAGAGCTCCTGCGGATAGAGCTTCTGATGATCGTACAGCGTGTAGCCGAGCCGCACCCCGACCACGTGCCCCATGACCAAAACCGGGATGCTCAGGCCCAGCGCCAGTTGGACCGGCTCGATCGTCCGCCAGCGGAACTGCCGGCGCTGATACAGCGCGAAGATGCCGAGGCCCATATGGGTGAGTGCGGCCGTGTAGAACACGATCGCGACGGGTAGGAATTGCCAGAAGACGATGTGGTAGTAGACGCCGACCTCCATGGCATCGACCGAGATGTTGCCGAGTGCATGGTTGAGGAAATGGCTGACCACATAGGCGAACAGGATGACGCCGCAGATGAGCCGCACCTGCCGCACGCCGGTGGCGCGGACGAGTTCGGGCATGTGTACGGGAGCGGTGGCCATGATTCGGTTGTATCAGTTCATCGAGGAGAACAGCCAGCGTGGCGTTGAAATCCGGGAGACGACAGCTTGACCGATCACATGCGCCGCAAGCTTACAAGATAGTATGGAATGGATGGGTAGGCAAAGGCGCGGCTCTTGCGCGCCGTGTCCACCATCCCGCGCCGGCCCCTCGATGGTGGGATGCTCCGCTTTGCCCCCTGCGTCTCGGTGACGATGGCTCCCGAGGCCTCCGACGACATCGTTCCCCGGGGCGAGGGAATGTTTGCGGCGCCCACCGTCGACATTGACTCCCCCTGCCAGGTTGGCGAAAAGCGCGGCCGTGACGACAGCCTCTGACATCACCGCGTCCTCCAGCGGCGCCGCGCGCCGAGCCATCGTGATGGCTGCAGCGGTCATCGCCGCGATGACGGTGCTGCGCATCGTCTATGCCTCCACGATCGAGCTCCGCACCGACGAGGCCTACTACTGGACCTGGTCGAAGGAGGGGGCGCTCAGCTTCCTCGATCATCCGCCGATGATTGCCTGGCTCATCCGTTTCGGCACCGCGATCTTCGGCGACACCGCGCTCGGCGTCCGCTTCGGCGGCATTGTCGCGATGCTGGTGACGCAGCTCCTGCTTGCCGACATCATCCGTCGTCTCACGCATGATCCGCGCGCCATCGTGTTCGCGGTGCTGATGCCGGAGGCTGCGCTCTATTACGGCCTGCTGATGGCCAAGGTCGCGCCCGACGTCGCCATGATCCCGTTTGCGGTGGCGATGATGTGGTCGCTGGTGCGGCTTGCACGGGGCGGCGACGACCGCTGGTGGCTCGCGGCCGGCTTGTTCGCTGGCCTCTCGATGCTGTCGAAGTTCACCGCGATCATGTTCGCGCCCGCCGCTGCCGCCTTTCTGCTGGTGCCGGATTGGCGCTGGCGCTGGCTGCGGAGCCCTTATCCTTACCTCGCCGTGCTGGTTGCGCTCGCCGTGTTCTCGCCGGTGCTGATCTGGAACGCGCAGCACGACTGGGCCTCGTTCCGCTTCCAGGGCGTGCGTGCTACCGCCAACTACGGCATCTCGCTACGGACGATCGGCGATTACATCGGCCTGCAATTCGGCCTAGTCGGCTTCGTCATGCTGCCGGTGGTGCTGACGGGCTTGACGCTGACGGCATGGCGCGGCTATCGCACGCGCGAGCCGGTCGCGATCGTGCTGTCGACCGCCGTTCTGGTACCGTTTCTTTACTTTCTTGCGAAGTCGATGACGCTCCGGGTCGGCGACACCTGGCCGATGTTCATGTGGCCGGTCGGTTTTGCCGCCGCGGCCGTCAACATCGCAGCGATGACGAAGGAGGGCTGGTCGGCCCGGATGCTCGAATCGTCGCTGTTCTGGATGAGGACGGCAATCGTCTCGGGCATCGCCTTCGTCGTCATCGTGTTCCTCTATTACGTCGCCGCGCCCTGGAATTTCCTCGGCAAGATCGATCCGGTCGGCGCGGAAGCCGGCTACGAGCAGGTCGCCGCGCGCGCGCAGGCCGCACTCGACGAGACCGGGGCAACCTGGATCGCGACCACGGACTACCGCACCTACGCCATGATGCGCTGGTTGTTCCGGGGCCGGGTGCCCGTCGTCGAGATCAACGAGCGCGGGCGCTTCCAGGATTTCCGCGATCCCGGCATGGACAGGATCAAGGGACACGCGGGCGTCTATGTCGGGCGCGAGCCGGACAATCGTTCATTGCTGTGGGAGGAAATCCCGGCGAAACGCGAGCAACTCGGCCAGGTCGAGCGCCGCTGGCGCGGCCTCGTGATGGACAGCTATGTGCTCGAAAAGCTCACCGGCTGGACCCCGGAGCTGTCGCCGCCGAAGGATTCGCCGTTGTTCCAGTGGAAGGTGCTGGCAGCGGCTACTCCTCGTCGTCCTTTTTCCGCAGCAGATCCGTCGCGAGATCCGACAGTTTCGGCGGCGGCAAGGCCGCGAATGGCAGCGGCCTCGTGACGTCGATTGCGGCGAGGCCCAGCCGTGCCGTCAACAATCCATTGAGCACGCCTTCGCCCAGCCGCTGAGACAGCTTCGCCGCTATGCCATGGCCGAGCATCTGCTGCACCAGGCTGTCGCTCGCGGCCATGCCGCCGGTGATCGCGAGATGGGCGATGACGTGGCGGAGCAGGCGGAGCATGCCGAGCGCGCCCGGGCGGCCGCCGTAGAGATAGGCAAGCTGCCGGATCAGGCGCAGCGAGGCGACGAACACGAACAGCACGTCGATCGCCGCGCGGGGTGAGACCGCTGTGACGATCGAGACCTTTTGCGCGGCTGACGACACCAGCCGCCGCGCCTCCGCATCCAGTGGCGACATCAATTCGCGCTCGGCGAGCCGGATCATGTCGGCGCCGTCGATGATCTCGCCGGCATGGCTCTCCAGCTTGGCGCGTGCACGCGCGAGCTGAGGGTTCTGGTGCGCGATCTTCAAGAGGTCCTGCACGATCACGCGGCTCTCGGTGCGATCGTCGCTGGCGAGCACGTCGGCGGCGCGCTGATGCAGCTTTTCGATCGTGGCGAGCCGCGCCAGCCCGAACGCCTCGCGTCCGATCACGACGGCAAGGGCCAACGCAGTGACGAGCGCGAAGGCTAGCCCGACGAAGCCGAGGCTCTCGCTGCGCGCAAACAAATCCTCGATCAGATGGACGACGCCGAGCCCGACGCCGAGCAGGGTCAGGCCGGCGAGGCCGGACCAGAACAGAGCGCCCCAGGGAAAGCGGCGCCGCGCGGGAAGTGCGGCCTGAATCGGCACCGGCAGCGTCGATGGATCAGGCTCCGGCGTGATCTGAATGGTGCCGCGACCGAGCCGTCCCGTCTCGTCGGCCTCCGTGACGACGACGCCGGGATCGTCGAGCCGGAACGTCGCCGGCCGCCGCTGCTGGGATCGCTCGGTCATGACAGCTTGTCTCCGATCAGGAACTGCAGGGCACGGTCGAGGCGGATGTGTGGCAGTGTCGGTTCCTCCGTCCCCTCTCGATCGAGCTTTGGCGGGCGAAAGCGCAGGAAGCGGAAGTCGCTCTTCTCGGCGGCGGCGGTCGAAAGGCCGCGGAACGCGTCCGTACTCTCGAACAGCGGCTCGGGATCGACGGGCAGATCGCCCGGAAAAGTCGCGACTTCGGTGTTGCCGTCGAAGAACACGCCGCCGGCGCTTTCGCCAGCAGCCGGCGTTCCCAGGATCGACGGCAATTTGTCGCGGCCGCGGGCCACCTGCGCCTCGCGCGTGGCGCGGACGGCGGCGAGCGCAACGACGTCGATCGTTGCGCCGGTATTTTCCGCGCGCGCGACGGCGCCCGCGACGGCGCGGCGCAGCACGGCCTCGAGCCGGTCGTGGCTGGAATGATGCAGATGGTCGGCCTTGGTCGCCGCAAACAGAATGCGGTCGATGCGCGGCCGGAACAGGCTGGAGAACAACGTGCTGCGGCCGATGTTGAAGCAGTCGAGAATTCCGGCAAGCGCGGCCTCGAGATCGTGCAGCGCCTCGGGCCCGGAGTTGAATGCAGCGAGCGCATCGGCCAGCACGATCTGACGGTCGAGCCGCGCAAAATGATCGCGGAAGAACGGCCGCACCACGACGTCCTTGTAGGCCTCGAAGCGCCGCACCATCATCGCCCATAGCGATCCCTCGGGCGCCTGCCCGCCAGCGGGCACGTCGAGCGGCGCAAAGGTCAGGGCGGGCGAACCTGCGAGATTGCCGGGCATCAGGAAACGCCCGGGTGGCAGGAGGCTCATCGCGAAGCGCTCGTCGCGGCACGCGCGCAAATAGTCGGTGAAGAGCTTCGCTGCCGTCAGTGTCGCCTGCTCGTCCTCGCGTGCCTCGGGCTTGAGCGTCGCCAGATGCGCGTGCCAGTCCGCGGCCAGATGCGCGCGCGGCGCCTCGCGCGACAATGTGAGGCTCTCCGCGGACCATTGCTCGAAATTTTTCTGGAGCAGCGGCAGGTCCAGCAGCCATTCGCCGGGATAGTCGACGATGTCGAGCGTCAGCGTGCGATCGGCGCCGTTCGGACGCTGGTAGTCGATCACGAGCCTGAGCTCGCTGATGTCCACGGTCGAGTTCGGCCAGCGCCGATCCTCGATCAGCGCCCGCAGATGGTTCTCATACGCAAAGCGCGGCACGGCGTCGTCCGGCTGCGGTGCCAGATGCGCCCGCGCGATCCGCCCTGAGGCATAGGCTTCGAACACCGGAAAGCGGCCGCCGCGGGTGAGGCCATGGATCAGGGCGGTGATGAATACGGTCTTACCTGCCCGCGACAGCCCGGTGACGCCGAGCCGCACCGTCGGGTTGAAGAAGTGCTCGCCATAGTCGATCAGCGCCCTTGCCGATAGCCGCGCTTCTTCGACCATATCCTGGAAACTGAATGCCATATGAACGTTAGAGAATCCGGGGCGGGAGGAATGTGCGGCCGTTCACAAAAGTGGCAATTGCGTGGGGAAAATCAAGCTCCATACTTCCACCGCCTTTGTCGGCGAGTCAGCCGTTTGAACGACGCGCCGATCCCGAAACACCCATGCAAGAGGACATTTGCCTCACGTTAACGGATTGCCCATGACCGTCTTCCAGCTGAAAGAGTTCGCATCCACCTCCGTCCACGCCGCAGCCGACATGATCGGCTGGCATTACGACCGCGCCGAGCTGATCGCCGATGGCGTCATCCATGCGATCGGCGTCCTCGCCGGCGTCGTCGCCGCGACCGTGCTGGTGGTGCTGACGGCGGTCTATGCCGATGCGACCGACATCGTCGGTGTCTCGATCTATGTCGCCGGCCTGCTCTCGATGCTGGTGCTGTCGGCGACCTATAACCTCTGGCCAGTGTCGCCGGCCAAATGGCTGCTGCGCCGGTTCGATCATTCCGCGATCTATCTGCTGATCGCCGCGACCTACACGCCGTTCATCCTGGAAGTGAAGGACAGCGCGTTCGCGCTGGTGCTGCTCGCCGGCGTGTGGTGCGTGGCGATCCTCGGCATCGTGTTGAAGCTTCTCTGTCCCGGCCGGTTCGACCGCGTCTCGGTCGGCATTTATCTCGCGATGGGCTGGAGCGGCATGATGCTCTACGACGCCGTGGTCAAGGCGTTGCCCGCGCTGGTGCTGGGCTTCATCGTTGCCGGCGGCCTGCTTTACAGCTTCGGCGTGATCTTCCACGCCTGGCGGCGGCTGCGCTTCCAGAATGCGATCTGGCACGGCTTTGTCTTGGCCGGCGCGGCATGCCATTATACCGCGGTGCTCGACCTCGTGTTGAGCTGAACAAGCGTTCCGCGAAGCGGGATAAGGGACGCGGTCCAAGACAAGAGGAGACGTCGCATGCAGGTGACCGGCAAGGTCGTGGTCGTCACGGGCGGCGCAAACGGGATCGGCAAGGCGCTCTGCGAGGCCTTTCACAACGCGGGCGCAGCCAAGGTCGTCGTCGCGGACATGGATGCCGCGAATGCGCGGGCGGTTGCGGCCATGGTCGATGGTGCCGCCTTCAAATGCGACGTGGCTCAGGAAAAGGACATCGCCCACGTCATCGAGGAGACCGAGCGGCAGTTCGGGCCGATCGCGTTGTTCTGCTCCAATGCCGGCATCGGCGGCGGTTTCGATCCGATGTCGGAAAACGCCGGCGGCGCCTCGGATGAACCCTGGCAGCGCAGCTGGGCGATCCACGTCATGGCCCATGTCTATGCGGCGCGGCATCTCGTCCCGCGCATGAGGGCGCGCGGCGGCGGCTATTTCCTCAACACCATCTCGGCCGCAGGCCTGCTGTCGCAGGTCGGCAGCCCCGCTTATTCGACGACCAAGCACGCTGCGGTCGGCTTTGCCGAGAATCTCGCGATCTCGCACAAGGCCCACAACATCAAGGTCTCGATCCTCTGCCCCCAGGGCGTCGACACCAACATGCTGCGCTCAATTCCCAAGGGTCCGCAATCCGGCGACGGCGACCTGACGCCGGAGCAAGTGGCGAAGGACGTGCTCGCCGGCCTCGAGCAGGAAACGTTCCTGATCCTGCCGCACCCCCAGGTGCTCGGCTACATGCGCAAGAAGACCGAGAACTACGACCGCTGGATCGGCGGCATGGCCAAGATTCAGGCGAAGATGCGCGAGGAGTTTGGGAAGTGAGGTCCCGTAGCCCGGATGAGCGAAGCGGCATCCGGGACCTTCGTTGTTGAGGCACCCCGGATATCGCTGCGCTCATCCGGGCTACATTGCATCACGCCGCCGATTGCGCCTCCTCCTCCACCCGGCTCTGTCGCAGCGCCCGCGCATAGAGCATCATGCCCTCGCGCACGGTGCGCTGTTCGGCCGGCGTCAACGCCGCCAGCGCGCCGCGCACCTGCTGCCGCCCGAACGCATGCAGCGCTTCCAGCGTGCGGCGGCCCTTCGCCGTCAGCGACAGCAGCTTGCTGCGTGCATCAAGCTCGTCCGGAGTCTCCCGCAGTTCGCCGCAGTCGATCAGCTTGCGCACCATGCGGCTGACGCTCGATTTCTCCAGGCGCAGGAAATCACCGAGCTCGCCTGACGTCATGGGACCGCGGATGCCGATCTCCAGGATGGTGTGGACCGCCGAGGGCGGATAGTCCGATGCCGCCACCGTCGCGTCCATGAAGCCGAGCTCGCGCACCATCAGGCGCGACGCGGCGCGGATGTCGTCGATTAGCGAAAGCTCGGCCATGGCTTGACTCTGCCCATATAGTTGTATCATACAACTATATGGGCGCAGCGCCGCGCGCAAGCGTTTCGGAGTTGGACGATGAGCGGAACTTTGCCAGCCGGGATGCGGATGACGGGCAAGATCTGCCTCGTCACGGGCGGCGGCAGCGGCATCGGCCGCGCCACGGCGCTCAGGATGGCGGCCGAGGGAGCCGAAGCGATCTTTGTCGCCGGCCGGCGCGAAGCCGAGATCGACGCCACCGCCTCGGCGTGCCGCGAGCTTGGGGCGGAAGCCGTCCCGGTCAAGACCGATATCACGGAGGAGGGCGACGTCGCACGGCTGGTGCGCGCGGCGGTCGAGCGCTGCGGTAGGCTCGACGTCGCCTTCAACAATGCCGGATTCCAGGAGCGGCGCGCGCCGTTGGAGGAGCAGGGTACCGAGACCTACGACAGCGTGTTCGACACCAATGTCCGCGCGCTGTTTCTCTGCCTGCGCCACCAATTGCCGGCGATGCTGGCGCAAGGCCGCGGCAGTATCGTCGTCAACGCGTCCGTCAGCGGGGTGCGCAATCCCAATCCCGGCTTCTCGCTCTATTCGGCGTCGAAAGCCGCCGCGATCTCGCTGACGCGCTCGGCCGCGATGGAGAACGCGCCGCGCGGCATCCGCATCAACGCGATCGCCCCCGGCCGCGTCGTCACCGACATGATGCTGCGTGCCGGCGTCGGCGATGTCGCAACCGTCAGCGCCGGCCTGCCGCTGCGGCGGATGGGAAGCCCGGAGGAAGTGGCGGAAGCCGTGGTGTGGCTTGCCTCGGATGCATCGTCCTATGTCGTCGGACACGTGCTGGCGGCGGACGGAGGATTCTTGGCGTCGTAGCTTCGTAGCCCGGATGAGCGAAGCGACATCCGGGACCTTTGGTGCAGACCCCGGATATCGCTTCGCTCATCCGGGCTACGGCACCTCAAGGTTTCTGCCCGTACAGCACCGGCACCGCCGAATCCACGACGACTTCGACGAGGCTCGTGCCCTCATGCGCCATGCCGCGCTTCAGCGCTTCGCCAAGCTCCGCCGCCTTGCTTACCCGCACCGCATGGCAGCCCATGCCTTCGGCGAGTTGTACGAAATCGATTCCCGGCAGCTCCAGCCCGGGCACATTGCGCACCTGCATCACCTGGCTGAACGAGCGCATCGCGCCGTAGCCGGAATTGTTGATGACGACGACGGTGAGCGGCAGCTTGCGCTGCGCGGCGGTCCACAGCGCCTGGATCGAATACATCGCCGAGCCGTCCCCGATCAGGCACACGGTGCGTTGCTTCGGCTTGCCGAGCGCCATGCCGACGGCGGCGGGGAGGGAGTAGCCGAGCCCACCGCTCGACATCGTGTAGAAACTGTCCTGTCCGCGCATCGGCATGAACTTCTGCATCGCCGGCCGATGCGAGGGCACTTCCTCGACGAGTGACGCCCCCTCCGGCATCGCTTGCGACAGCGAGTGCAACAGGAATTCGACCGGCAGCGGATCGGCGGCTTGCGGTGCCGGCGGCAGAGTGCGGCCCTTCGGTGCCGCGCGCTTGCTCTCCGGCAGGATGTCGAGCAGCGTCGCGAGTGCCGGCTTCATTGTCGCGATGATGCTGGTGCCGACCGGTGTCACGGCGGCGGCATCCGGATCATCGGTGATCTGGAAGATGGTCGTCCCGCCATCGAAGATCGCGGCATGGCCCTCGACATGAAAGGTGAACACCGGCGCGCCGATCACCACGACGAGGTCGTGCTCGCGTAGCGCGTCGGACAATTGCGCTGGCGAAGCGTGCAGGAATCCCGCGAATTGCGGATGCCGCTCGGGGAACGAGCAGCGTGCGGAGAACGGGCTCACCCAGACGCTGGCCTTGGCCTTCTCGGCGACGCGCACCATCAGGTCCACTGCGCCGGCACGGTCAACGCCGGGGCCGACCACGAGGGCAGGGTGTTTTGCGGAGCCGAGCGCCTTCGCCAGCGCCTGCATCGCGTCAGTCTCCGGAGCGATTTCCCGGCTGACCTTGCGCGCCTCGACGGGCGCGGCCGCATGTGCCCAGTCGTCGATCGGGATCGACACGAAAGTCGGCCCGCATGGCGGCAGCATCGCGGTGTAATAGGCCCGCGCGATCGCGGCCGGCACATCCTCGGGTCGCGCCGGCTCGACGCTGTACTTCACGTAAGGCCGCGGGAATTCCGAGGCGCGCTCGGCATAGAGGAACGCCTGCAGCGGCAGGATCGAGCGCGCCTGCTGGCCCGCGGTGATGACCAGCGGCGTCTGGTTGCGATGCGCGGTGTAGATATTGCCGAGCGCGTTGCCGACGCCGGCTGCCGAATGCAGATTGACGAAGCCGGCATTGCGCGTCGCCTGCGCGTAGCCGTCGGCCATGCCGACCGCAGACGCCTCCTGCAGCGCCAGCACATAGTCGATGTCGTCGGGCCAGTCGCTGAGGAACGGCAGCTCGGTCGAGCCGGGATTGCCGAACACCTTGTCGATGCCGAAGGCACGCAGCAGGTCGAGCGTCGCCTGCTTCACGGTGACGGACTTGCTGCCGGTCTTGCCGTTCTTGGCCATGGTTTCCGTCCCCTTTTTATTCCTCATCCTGAGGAGCGCGTCTTCGCGCGTCTCGAAGGATGAAGGCCCGGCTGGTGGCCTCGCCCTTCGAGACGCGCGCAAAGGGCGCGCTCCTCAGGGTGAGGGTCTACATTCTTACATCGCCGCGGCGCTCGCAATGACGAGGAGAGACCGTCACCACACCGCCGTGCCCTTCATCGTCGGCTGTCCTTCCGCATTCGCGGTCCACAGCTCCATGCCCGTCTCGATCTCGTTGGCGTTGACGGAGAACTCCGTGCCCTCGAACAGCGGCTGCAGGCCGCGATAGGTGAACTTCTTCGGCGCCTTGCCGCCGTGAAGCTTGGCCGCCATCTCGATGATGAGCGCCGCCTGCAGCGGCCCGTGGAAGATCAGCCCCGGATAGCCCTCGACCTTGGTGACGTAGTCGCGGTCGTAATGGATGCGATGGCCGTTGAAAGTCAGCGCGGAGTAGCGGAACAGCAGCACGGGATCCGAGACATGCGCTTCGCGGTGCTGCGCCTTCGGGGGCGGGGCCTTCGCCGTCGCAGTCGCGCTGCTCGTCATCTCGCGATAGACGATGTCCTGGCGCTCGCGGATCGCCGTGCCGCGCGGCGAGGAAATGCTGTGCTCGACCGAGACGAAGCACAGCGTGCCAGTCGAGCCTGATTTGACCTGCACATCGGCGATGCGCGAGGTCCGTGTCGATTCATCGCCCACACAGAGTGGTTGCAGGAACTCGATCTCGCCGCCGGCCCACATCCGGCGCGGCAGCGGCACCGGCGGCAGGAAGCCGCCGCGGGTCGGATGGCCGTCTGGCCCCAACATCGACATCGGAAACACCGGCTGCGCCAGACACCAATGCACCGTGAACGGTGCGGCATCACCTGCCTTGGGCTCGCCGACCTCCTGGAACAGCGTCGCGCGCAAACCCATGACGAGGTGCGCAGTGACGGTGTCGGTGGCTTCCGTGCTTCGGCCGATCCATTGCCGCAAATGGTCGATGTCGAGCTTCTCGGTCATGACGCCTCGCTCTCTTACTTCTTGGACTTTGGGTTTTCGCCGATGGCGGGCACGGCGCCATAGCTGCGCGTCTCGCCGACGATGATCGGCGCCGGCGCGGGATAGCTGACGCGGCCGTTCGGCGTGTCGACCTCGATCCGGCGCAGATGCGGATGGTTGGTGAGGTCGGCCATGGTGTTGACCTCGGCAAACGCGATGTCGGCATCCGACAGCCGCTTCAGCAGCTCGTCGCGCGTCATCTTGCCGAAGATGTCCGCAACCGTCTTGTCGGTGAAGTCGCGGTTGCGCACGCGCTCGACCATGTTGGCGACGCGGGGATCGGCCGGCAAATCGGGTTGGTCCAGCACCTTGGCACACAGCGTCTTCCACTCGCGCTCGCTCTGGATCGAGATCAGGATGTCCTTTCCGTCCTTCGAGGTGAATACGCCATAGGGCGCGATCGAGGGATGGCGCAGGCCCATGCGCTTGGGCGGGTTGCCGGCTTCGGAGTTGAGCAGCGGCACGGTGCACCAGTCCGCCATCACGTCGAACATGGAGATGCGGATGTCGGCGCCCCTGCCGGTGCGCCCGCGCGCAATCAGCGCTTCCAGAATTGCCGCGTGCGCGGTGGCGCCGGTGGCGACGTCGACGATCGACATGCCGACGCGCGAGGCGCCGTCGGGATTACCGGTGATCGAAGCGAGCCCGCTCTCGGCCTGGATCAGCAGGTCATAGGCCTTGCGGTGCGCGTAGGGGCCCTCGTCGCCATAGCCAGTGATGGTGCACGAGATCAGCTTCGGATAGTCCTTCAAGAGGCGCTCGCGCGAGAAGCCGAGCTTGTCCATCGAGCCCGGCTTGAGGTTCTGGATCAGCACGTCCGCGCTGGCGATCAGCCTCTCCAGCTCGGCGCAACCTTCTTTCGTGGCGAGATCGACCACGGCCGACTGCTTGCCGCGGTTGAGCCACACGAAATAGCTGCTCTGGCCCTTGGCCGCAGCGTCATAGCCGCGGGCGAAATCGCCTTCGGGCCGCTCGATCTTGATCACTTCCGCGCCGGCATCCGCCAGGCGCGAGGAGCAGAACGGCGCCGCGACCGCCTGCTCGACAGCAATCACCCTGATCCCGTCAAGTGCTCCCATCATGGCCGCCTCAATACGAGCGGGGCATGCCGAGCACGTGCTCGGCGACGAAGGACAGCACGAGGTTGGTCGAGATCGGCGCCACCTGGTAGAGCCGCGTCTCCCGGAACTTGCGCTCGACGTCGTATTCCTCGGCGAAGCCGAAGCCGCCATGGGTCTGTATGCAGGCGTTCGCCGCCTCCCAGGATGCATCCGCCGCCAGCATCTTGGCCATGTTGGCCTCGGCGCCGCAGTCGAGCCCGGCCTCGTACTTCCGCGTGGCTTCCTTCACCATCAACTCGGCCGCGCGCATCGAGGCGTAGGCCTTGGCGATCGGGAACTGGATGCCCTGATTCTGGCCGATCGGCCGGCCGAAAACGCTGCGCTCCTTGGCGTAGTTCGTAGCCTTGGCGATGAACCACTTTGCATCGCCGACGCATTCGGCCGCGATCAGGATGCGCTCGGCATTCATGCCGGAGAGGATGTAGCGAAAACCCTTGCCTTCCTCGCCGATCAGATTCTCCGCCGGCACCCTCATGTCAGTGAAGAACACTTCGGTGGTGGCGTGGTTCATCATGGTGCGGATCGGGCGGATCTCGAGACCGTTGTTCTTGGCCTCACGCATGTCGACGATGAACACCGAAAGGCCGTCCGTGCGCTTCTTGACCTGATCCTTCGGCGTGGTGCGCGCAAGCAGGATCATCAGATCTGAATGCTCGGCACGGCTGGTCCAGATCTTCTGGCCGTTGACGATGTAGCCGTCGTTGCCGTCCCTGCGCGCAAAGGTCTTGAGCGAGGATGTGTCGGTGCCGCTGGTCGGCTCGGTGACGCCGAAGGCCTGCAGCCGCAATTCGCCGCTCGCGATCTTCGGCAGGTACTTGGCCTTCTGCTCGTCATTGCCGTGCCGCAGCACGGTGCCCATCGTGTACATCTGGGCATGACAGCCGCCGCCATTGCAGCCGGCGCGCTGGATCTCCTCCAGGATCGCGGCAGCGGCAGAGAGCTTCAGCCCCGCGCCGCCATATTCCTCGGGGATCAGCACCGAGAGATAGCCGGCCTCCGTCAGCGCATCGACGAAGGCCTTGGGGTATGCCATCTCGCGATCGAGCTTGCGCCAATATTCGCCGGGAAACTGCGCGCAGAGCTTGGCGACGGCTTCGCGGATGTCGGCGTAGTCTTCGGTGTGGTGGTCTTGGCTCATGGCGTTTCCAATCGATAGCGGCAGTGAAGATAACGCCGGCCGATCCTCTGGCGTTGTGAAAACATCGCCAGCCCCCTATGCTCATTTGCTATAGCGTATGGAGTAGCCTTCCAGGATTGGCAAGCATGGATTTCCGGCAGCTCAGGACCTTCAGTTGCGTGGCGGAGCTCGGCAGCCTCTCCAAGGCCTCCGACACGCTGCGCGTGGCGCAGCCGGCTCTGAGCCGGCAGATCAAGCTCCTGGAACACGAGCTGCGCACCGATCTGTTCACCCGCAACGGCCGCGGCATGGTGCTGACCGAGGCCGGCCGGCTTCTGCTCGCGCGTACCTCCGGCATCGTGCGGCAGATCGACCAGATCCGCGACGACATCCAGTCGGTCAAGGGCCCACCCTCGGGACAGGTCGTGCTTGGCCTCGTTCCAACCGTGAGCTGCGTGCTGTCGGCGCGCTTTGCGCGGCGTTGCGTCGAAAAATTTCCCGGCATCTCGCTGCGCATCGTCGAGAGCTATAGCGGTCATCTCGTCGAATGGCTGCACCGCGGCGAGATGGACCTTGCCATCCTCTATGGCCGCTCCGCCGATCTGCATCTCAACGTCGAGAGCCTCGGCCGCGACAACATCGTCGCAGTCGGCCCGCGCGGCTGCGGCCTGTCGCACAAGAGGAGCGTCGATATCGGCTGGCTGCTGCGCCAGCGGCTGGTGCTGCCCAGTCATTCCCACGGTCTCCGTGCGCTGATCGAGCACGCGGCAGCCCAGCGCAAGATCAAGCTCAACGTCCAGCTCGAGGCGGATTCCTTTCGCGTGCTGACCAGCCTCGTCGAGGAGGGCCTCGGTTTCGCGCTGCTGCCGCCCTCGTCGGTCCACGGCGAGGTCGCGGACGGGCGACTGGAAACCGCGCCCGTATCCAAGCCGATGACGCGCGAGCTCATCTTTGCCTCTCCGATCGACCGCCCGGCCTCGACGGCCTCGCTCGCCATCACCGCCCTCCTGCGCGAGGAGGTCGCCGCCTGCCGCAAGGAAGGCGTGTGGGACATCAGGCTGAGCTAGGTCCGCTGTGTCCTAGAACAGCCGCGCGCCGCCTTGCCTTCGCATCTGGCGCGACCTGTCATGCCGGAATTTTATAGCAGGAAAGTGTTCACGCGATCCGCGCTGCGGGAGAGGCGGGTAGCTGCGTCCAAATAGTCCGTCATTGCGAGCGCAGCGAAGCAATCCAGGCTGTTTCCGCAGTGGCAGTCTGGATTGCTTCGTCGCAAGAGCTCCTCGCAATGACGACGGATAAAGCCTATCCCGGAATCCGCACCGGCAGCGTCTCGTAACCTTTGATGAAGCTGGAATAGATCCGCTTGGGCTCGCCGACCACCTCGATGCGGTCGAACCGCTTCAGCATCTCCTCCCAGACGATCTTGAGCTGGAGCTCGGCGAGCCGCATGCCGACGCAGCGGTGGATGCCGAAGCCGAAGGAGAGGTGGGTGCGCGGGCGCGGACGGTCGATGATGAAGTCGTTCGGCTTCTCGAACATCTCCTCGTCGCGGTTGCCCGAGACGTACCACATCACGACGCGGTCGCCTTTCCTGATGTGCTTGCCGCCGATCTCGGTGTCCTGCAGCGCGGTGCGCCGCATATGCGCCAGCGGCGTCTGCCACCGGATCACCTCCGGCACCATGGAATCGATCAGCTCCGGGTTGGCGCGGAGCTTGTCGTACTGCTCCGGATTCTCGTTCAGCGCCAGCACCGAACCGGTCATGGTGTTGCGCGTGGTGTCGTTGCCGCCGACGATGAGCAGGATGATGTTGCCCATGAGGTTGTCGGGGTCCATGTGGCGCGTGGCCTCGTTATGGGCCATCAGCGACAGCAGATCGTTGCGCGGCGCGGAGTTGACGCGCTCGTTCCATAGCTTGGACATGTAGGCGTAGCACTCGTCCATCTCGCGCCGGCGCTCTTCGGCCGAGGCGACGATGCCGCTCTTGGGCAGCGCGGTCGAGACGTCGGACCAGCGCGTCAGCTTGCGCCGCTCCTCCCAGGGGAAGTCGAACAGGGTCGCCAGCATCTGCGTCGTCAGTTCGATAGAGACGCGCTCGACGAAGTTGAAGGTCTCGTTGCGTGGCAGATTGTCCAGCACGGTCTGCGAGCGCTGGCGGATCAGCTTGGCCAGCTCGTCCAGATGCTGAGGGGTGAACATCGGCGACACCGTCTTGCGCTGCGCCGAATGCCGGGGCTGGTCCATGGCGATGAAGCTCGGATAGTCGTAGCCGGGCGGCACGTCGCGGATCGAGATGCCGCCAAGGGTCGAGTCCGAGGAAAAGATGCCGTGATTGGTGTCGACATGCATGATGTCGTTGTATTTTACCACCGACCAATAGGGCTCGATCGGCGCGTTGGTGCAGTAATGCACCGGTTCTTCCTTGCGCAACCGCTCGAACCACGGCCACAGCGTGTCGTCCTGGAACAGCCTGGGCGCGCCGGGGTGGAATTGCGAAAGCGGCGTCGCATAGGCCTCCTCGCGCGCCCTGCGCATGCGTTCGGCCTTGTCCACTTTAACCGGCGCTTGGATGTTCATGGTCGTGACTCCAGTTGGCCCCGCAAGCGGGGGAGGGGGCGCAGCTTCCGTGTGGGTGTCGTTCAGGTTCGTCTTACCGCGAATCTACACCGCAATCCTCACCGGCAACGTCTCGAGACCCTTCACGAAGCTCGAATAGACCCGCCTGGGCTCGCCAACTACATCAATATGGTCGAAACGCTTGAGAATCTCTTCCCAAATAATCTTGAGCTGGAGTTCGGCGAGCCTGAGGCCCACGCAGCGGTGGATGCCGAAGCCGAAGGAGAGATGCGTGCGTGGGCGGGCGCGGTCGATGATGAAATCATAGGGCTTTTCGATCACTTCCTCGTCACGGTTGCCCGAGACGTACCACATCACGACCTTGTCACCCTTCTTGATCTGCTTGCCGCGGAATTCGAAGTCGGAGAGCGCCGTGCGCCGCATATGCGCGAGCGGCGTCTGCCAGCGGATCACCTCGGGCACGAAGCTATCAAGCAGTTCGGGGTTCTCGCGCAGCTTGCGGTACTGCTCAGGATGCTGGCTCAGCGCGTAGATCGAGCCCGACATGGTGTTGCGGGTGGTGTCGTTGCCGCCGACGATCAAAAGGATGAGATTGCCGAGGAAGTTCTTCGCGTCCATGTCGCGCGTGGCGGCACTATGCGCCATCATCGACAAGAGGTCGCTCTTCGGCGGCTGCTCGCTGCGCTCCTTCCAGAGGCGGGAGAAATAGGCGGCGCATTCCGTCAGCTCGGCCATCCGCTCGTCCTCGGTCGCGACGAGGCCGTCGGGGCCGGGAATGGTGGTGGCGACGTCCGACCAGCGCGTCAGCTTGCGGCGATCCTCCCAGGGAAAGTCGAACAGCACCGCCAGCATCTGCGTGGTGAGCTCGATCGAGACGCGGTCGACCCAGTCGAACACCTCGCCGCGGGGCAGGTTGTCCAGGCACTCGGCCGAACGCTCGCGGATGTTGATCGCGAGATTGTCCAGATGCGTCGGCGTGAACATCGGTGCAACGGTCTTGCGCTGGGCCGCGTGCCGCGGCGGGTCCATCGAGATGAAGCTCTCGCGCCGCAAGTCCGGGTCGATGTCGCGGATGGTGATGCCGCCGAGCGCGGAGGCGGAGGAGAACACCGCATGGTTGGTCTCGATCTCCATGATGTCGTTGTAGCGCGTCACCGACCAATACGGCCCGAACATCGAGTCCTTGCAATAATGCACGGGATCTTCCCGGCGCAGGCGATCGAAGTACGGCCAGAACGTATCGGTCCTGAACAGTTCAGGATCGCCCGGGTCGAATTGCTCCAGCGGCAAAGACGTGGCGCGCGCGCGAAGTGCGTCGAGCTTGGCCGCGCTCTCGATGGTCCCATGCATGACCGCTCTCCCTGTATGAACCGCGCGTCGTTCAATTCTGCGCTGCGGTATTTGACCTGCAATTACATCCGGTTGTCTGCGTCGGGGCAAGGGAGAGTTTTGCCACAACCAAGCTTTGCGAGAGGGTGGACGCGTAGCCCGGATGAGCGAAGCGACATCCGGGACTTTGCTCGCGGCGTTCCCGGGTATCGCTCCGCTCACCCGGGCTACAGGACTGGGCTACGAACCTCATCAACGTGACCCTCCGCACACCGTTTGTCGCGAAATCGTGCCAGAAACCGATTGGAATCGAGGTAAATCGAACCCGGCCATGTTGGGGATCGACTAACTCGTGATCTATAGTTTGGCCGTAGCAGATCCGCATCCAAAGGTTGCCGCCGTGAACGACATGCAATGGACCCCCATTGGCTCCGAACCCTTACCGCCGCCGTTGCCGCCGACGCGGGTCGATTTCTCGGGCGACCGCTCCGGTTTCCGGAGAATGGTGACCAAGGGTGCCATGCTGGAGCTCGTGACCTTCGGTTTCTACCGGTTCTGGCTGGTCACCGACATTCGCCGCCATCTGTGGGCCAACACTGCGATCGACGGCGATGCCGCCGAATACACCGGGCGGGCCAAGGAGCTTTTGATCGGCTTCCTGGTCGCACTCGCAATCCTGGTGCCGATCTATCTCGCCTATTTCCTCGTCGGCATCGAGTTCGAGCGATGGCAGGGCTTCGCCTCGCTGCCGCTGTTCATCGGCTTCTACGCCTTCGGCCAGTTCGCGATTTTTCGCGCGCGGCGCTATCGCCTGACGCGCACGGTCTGGCGCGGCGTGCGCTTCTGGATGGACGGCTCGGGCTGGGCCTATGCGGGGCGCGCCATGCTGTGGGGCCTGCTCGTTTTCCTGACGCTCGGCCTGGCGCTGCCCTGGCGGGAGGCCGCGCTCGAGCGCTACAAGATGCAGCACACCCATTACGGCGACCTCTCCGGCGATTTCGAGGCCGACGGCTGGACGTTCTTCAAGCGCGGCTGGTGGCTGTGGCTGCTCAGCCCGGTCGCGCTCGTCGTCTTCCCGCTCGCGCCGTTCTTCTATGCCGAGTTCAAGGCCCGCGAGTGGCGCTGGTGGCTCGACGGCATTCGCATCGGCGGCGTCAGCCTGTCCTCGAACCTGCCTCATGACGCCTTCTACGGCCTGTACTGGAAGGTGGTCGGCTGGTGGACGCTGCTCTCGGCTGCGTTCGGTGCTTACATGGTCGTCGGCACCTTGCTCGTCGTCCAGCTCACCGGCGTGTCGGTCGATCAGGTATTCGAACCTGGGGACGGCGCGAAGAGCATCCCCGTGGTGGCAATGATGGTCATCGGCTATTTCGCCGTAGCGCTTGCCATCAACATCGTCATGCGCGTCTATCTCCAGCGCGATCTCTGGGCCAAGGTGCTGGAGACCGTCGAGGTGCACGACATCGCGGCCGCGGCGGATGTGCGTGGCCGCGGGCAGCTTGCCAGCGCGCTTGGCGAAGGATTTGCCGATGGACTGGATGTTGCAGGATTTTGAGCCGTGAGTGACGTGGCCACCGGGGTCCCGGCAGGGTCGTCAAAGCCGACCATCTTCTTCGACGGCGTCTCGAACCGCAGGCGTCAGGTGGCGCTGACGCTCGGTGATGCGCTCGAAATCGCCGAGAACGGCGAAGCACCCGTTCGCTGGGCCTATGCCGATATCCGCCGCGCCGACAGCCCTGCCGGCGTTCTGCGTCTGGCCTGCACGTCGGCCTCGTCCCTGGCGCGGCTCGAAATCCGCGACGCGGCACTGGCAGCAGATGTGACCGCGCGCTGCCTGCACCTCGACGAGCAGCAGACCTCGCGCCGCGGCACAGCCAAGATCGTGGGCTGGTCGGTGGCTGCCGCTGTCTCCATCGTCTGCGTCGTCTTGTTCGGCGTGCCGCTCGCCGCCGATCGTCTTGCACCGATGGTGCCGAAGCCGGTCGAACGGCGCATCGGCGATGCCGCCGAAGTCCAGATGAAGACCATCTTCGGCCGCAGCGTGTGCGAAGACCCCGCGGGCAAGGCTGCCTTCACCAAGCTCGTGAACCGCCTGCGCGATGCGGCCGGCCTCGACGACGCCATGACGGCGGGCGTGCTGCCGACCTCGGTGCCGAACGCCTTCGCGCTGCCGGGCGGCAAGGTGTTCGTGCTGAAGGGCCTGCTCGACAAGGCCGAGAGTCCCGACGAGCTCGCGGGGATCCTCGCCCACGAGCTCGGCCATCTCAAGCATTACGACAACATGCGCGGCCTGATCTACAACGGCGGCACTTCGTTCCTGATCGGCCTCTTGTTCGGCGACGTCACCGGCTCGTCGGCCGTGATCTTCGCTTCGCGCAGCCTGGTCGAGGCTTCCTATTCACGCGAGGCCGAGACCGGCGCCGACACCTTCGCGATCGAGATCATGCACAAGCTCGGCCGCTCGCCCAAGCCCGCGGCCGAATTGATGTTCCGGATCACCGGCAAGGAGGGCGGCTCCGGCCTCACCACGATCCTTGCCAGCCACCCGCTGACCGAGGACCGCCTCGCCCGCATGACGAAAGAGGATCGTCCCGCCAGCGGCCCGCCGTTGCTGACGGACAAGGAATGGCAGGCGCTGAAGGGAATCTGCGGCAGCGGGAAGGTGTGACGGCCGCTCTCAGCCCATCACTTTGCCGGCGCAGCCGGCGGATTCGATCCAGTGGTGACGTTCGGCGCCGTATTCGGATTCGAGGTCGTGGTCTGCGGACCGAGCTCACGTCCATTGTAGAAGAAAATGGTCGCGACCACGGCCATCACGAAGATGGCGCCGACCGCCCAGCCCACCGGGCTGTTGCGGCGCGCACGGTCGGTCCTGCGGTCGTCATTCTGGCTGGTCATGGTTGCTCTCCATTGCTAAGCAGGAGAACCTCGCGCGATGCAAGCTGTTCCACGAGCTGCCACACCCGAGCGGATTAGCCGCGGCTGTGCCGCGAAATGTTAACGCGTCCCGTAGGCCCGGTCGCCGGCATCGCCGAGGCCCGGCAGGATGAACCCGTTCTCATCGAGACCTTCGTCCACCGCTGCGGTCCAGATCGGCACGTCCGGATGCAATCCGCGCAGCCGTTCGAGGCCTTCCGGGGCGGCGATCAGGCAGGCGAGGCGGATGTCCCTGGCGCCGCGCTCCTTCAGCCGGTCGATGGCGGCGACGGCGGTGTTGGCGGTGGCGACCACCGGCGTCACCACGATCGCCAGGCGCTCGCTGAGATCGGACGGCGATTTGAAGAAATACTCCACCGCGGCAAAGCTGTGCGGCTCGCGATAAAGCCCGATATGCGCGACCCGCGCAGTCGGCACCAGGTCCATCATGCCGTCGACGAAGGTGGTGCCGGCGCGCAGCATCGGCACGAACACCAGCTTCTTGCCGGCAATCTTGGCCGAATGCATCGTCGCCAGCGGCGTCTCGATCACGGTGTCGGCGAGCGGCAGATCGCGCGTCACCTCGTAGCACAGGAGCATGCCGATCTCCTTGATCAGCTCTCGAAACGATTTGGTCGAGATGGATTTGTCCCGCACCAGCGTCAGCTTGTGCTGCACCAAGGGATGATCGACGATCGTGACGCCTTCCATGACGGGATGCTCTCTTCTGCCCTTCTCCCCTTGTGGGAGAAGGTGGCGCGAAGCGCCGGATGAGGGGTCTGCTTTCACGAACTCAAGCGAGAGATATGCCGCGGAGACAATCCCTCACCCGGCTTCGCGTTCGCGAAAACCACCCTCTCCCACAAGGGAAGAGGGTTAAAATACCGTCCCGTCGCTGATCACCTTCAGCGGCGGTGCACCGTCGGATCGGCGCGAAAACGCAATGGCGCGGCCTGCGGCCCAGGTGCCGCCTTCCAGGATGCTGGCGAGCGGCAAGGTTTCAGGCGTGCGACCGAGCTTGGCGCGAATGAGTTCGGCCAGACGATCCAGCAGCGCAACCGTCAGCGCGCGCCACTCCACGACGAGCAGCGAATCCACCGCATGCGCGCGCTCGGAGTCGGCGGCGTCGCGCAGACGCAGCACCTCGTGATCCACGAACAGCCCGCCATTGCGGTATTCGGCAAGCCCGGTCAGGCCGTCGATGTCGGTGACGTCAAAGCCCGCGCGCTGGAGCGGCTCGATCAGCGAATAGCTCAGCCACTGCGACAGCTTGTGCAGCGGCACGAGGCCTGCCGTTCCATCATCGGTCCTGATCGCCGGATGGCGCCAGCAATCGCCGAGCGGGACGCCGGCGAGTTCGAGCCGTGACGGCCAGATCGGTCCGAGCTGGTTCAGCACCGCCGACAGGATTGCAGGCGCGGCAATGGCGCCGCCATCCGCCTGCGCCGCAATGTGATCGAACAATCCGCCCGGCCGCGGCGTATCATTCAGGCCGAAGATTTCCGGACGCGCAGCGACCAGCCGGCCCAGACGGTGCAGCAGATCGGTGCGTCCTTCGAGGCCGAGCAGCGGATTGGCATCGCTCGCCTGAAATGCGGAGGTGAGCGCGGCGAGCGGCAGTCCTGCGAGCACTTCCGCATCGGCCCTGAACGTCGTCCGCGCGTCGCGAGAAAACAGGCCGCCCGCGAACATGTCGAGGCTTGCGATGGCAAGCCCCTCGGAGCGGCCGATGTCTTGGCCCGTCACGGCGTCGCGATAGCGCCACGCGGCACCCGCGCCTGCATCGAGCAGCACGCTGACGATGGCGAGGTCGAACTCCGCGCGCGCCCGCGCCGCGCGGTCCGGCCAGGACACAGCGTCGGCAAGCCCGGCCCAGCGGTCGATGCCGCCGAGCACAAAGTGCCGCCAGCGCGCATGGAAAGGGATGTCCAGTGTCGGGTAGGCCTTGCGCGTGACCGCAAGCACCGCCTCCGCAACGCCATCCATGCGGTCGAGATCAATCGTGAAATGTGAGAGCTTGCCGGCAAGGCCGAGATCTAGCATCTGCCCCGCCCGCGCGCGCACCGCCATTGCGGTGAGCAGCGAGCGTGCTTGCAGTTCCAATGCGTCCGCCATCACGCGATCAGTATTTTTCCAGCGAACGCCCGACCACGCCGTCGACGTCCTTCTCGGGCGCGATGTCGGTCGAGTAGTAGCCGGCCGCCTTCTTCGCAGCGATTTCGACATAGGCGTCGGCCGGAATCAGTTCCGGCGGGATCGGCACGCGCTCGACGATGTCGATGCCCTGCGAGGTCAGCGCGTCGTATTTCATGTCGCTCATCGACAGGAAGCGGTCGATGCGCTTGAGGCCCAGCCAGTGGATCGTATCAGGCATCAATTGCTGGAAGCGTGCATCCTGGACGCCGGCGACGCATTCGGTGCGTTCGAAATAGGCGGCGGCCGCGTCGCCATCCTCCTGGCGCTTGCGGGCATTGTAGACCAGGAATTTCGTGACTTCGCCGAGGGCGCGGCCCTCCTTGCGGTTGTAGACGACGAGCCCGAGCCCACCGTCCTGCGCGCCGCGCGCGGATTCCTCGATGCCGTGGATCAGGTAGGGACGGCAGGTGCAGATGTCGGAGCCGAACACGTCGGAGCCGTTGCACTCGTCATGCACGCGGCAGGTGATCTTCGTGCGGTGGTCCGGCAGTTTCGTCACGTCGCCGAACAGATAGACGGTGGTGCCGCCGATCGGCGGCAGAAACACCTTCATGTCCGGCCGGGTCACGAGCTCGGGGAACATGCCGGCGGTCTGCTCGAACAGCGTCCGCCGCAGCTCGGTCTCGCCCGTGCCGAAGCGCGCGGCAAGGCCCGGCAGGTACCATACCGGATCGATCGCGATCTTCACCACGGACACGCTGCCATTGGCGTGCACGACCTCGCCATCGGCGCGCAGACGTTTCGCCGCAAGCGCCTCGCGGATCTCCGGCAGGTCCAGCCGCGCCCGCGTCACCGCGATGCTCGGACGGATGTCGGCTCCCTCGGCGATCTCCTGGCGGAAGTTTTCGGCGACCAGATGCCCCCAGGGATCGAGCGCGACGATTTTTGCGGGATCGCTCCATTGCGGGAACGGCCCGATGGTCGCCGCCGGAAACGTGTTGGTGAGGTCAGGGCGCCGGATGGGATCGAGCGCGCCGGCCG
Organism: Bradyrhizobium cedriense; assembly: GCF_054602315.1. Taxonomy (NCBI): domain Bacteria; kingdom Pseudomonadati; phylum Pseudomonadota; class Alphaproteobacteria; order Hyphomicrobiales; family Nitrobacteraceae; genus Bradyrhizobium; species Bradyrhizobium cedriense. The sequence continues at coordinate 218,461 of NZ_JBTSWB010000002.1, forward strand.
AGACGGCGAGCGCGCGGTACATCGCGTAGGACCCGCCATGGCTGCCGATCACGTTGCGATCCCCGGCGCGCGACACCGTGCCGATGATCGGCCCACGGGCGCGTGCATCGGCGGCGCCCCAATGGATCGGAAAGGCGGCCTTCCGCCCCGGCTCCGGATGGGAGGTGAGGCGGATGTGGTCGGTGCGGTTCGCGCGGCTCATGTCCAGGCTCCCAAAAAGCCAACGGCCCGCCGCTCGGACGGGCCTTGGCTCGCTTGCGTTGCCTGCCAGGGAACAGCGGCGGCGCAAGCTCAATCCAACATATTGTAGCGGCCGGCGACGACAGACAAGTTAATCGTGAGACGCGGGCAGGGCCGTTTGCGACCACATTCCCGTCATTAACAAGCTTGCAGAATTCGCCTTCAGGGCCGGGTCCTCGTCCGGGCTCAGCTCCCCCGTCGTGTCGGCGCGACCGGATCAAGGCATTGAAATATTTCTATTTATCGTGTTTTCAAGGCAGTGCATCCTTTGGTTCGGCCAGCCACAAATCCCGGACCCAAACCGTCGTCGGCCCAATCGTAGATCGTCCCTGTCTTGGAGACCTGCATGCCCACCGCCAGCTACATCGACCCTCGCACCGGACAGCTCTACCCGCTCGACCAGCCGCGCTGGTGCTCGGACGAGCGCACGCCGCTGTTGGTGACCCCGGGGGCCGGCATCTCGCGCGAGGACATCGAGTCCCGTACGCGCTCGCTCTGGCGCTACCGGGCGGCCCTGCCGGTCGAGATCGCAAAGCCGATCACGCTCGGCGAAGGCTGCACGCCGCTGGTGCAGCAGGACTGGGGCGATCTGCGCCCGCTGTTCAAGCTCGAATGGTTCAACCCGACCGGCAGCTTCAAGGACCGCGGCTCCGCGGTGATGCTGTCCTTCCTGCGGCAGATCGGCATCTCGGCCATTCTGGAGGACTCCTCAGGCAATGGCGGCTCGTCGATGGCAGGACTGGGCGCCGCCGGCGGCATGCGTGTGAAGATCCTCGCTCCCGCGTCCACGTCGCCGGCCAAGATCGCGCAGGTGAGGGCCTATGGCGCCGAGGTGCAGCTCGTCGAAGGGCCACGCGAGGAGTCGGAAGCCGAGGCCATCCGCCAGTCGAATGAGACCTTCTACGCCAGCCACAATTGGCAGCCGTTCTTCCTCGAAGGCACCAAGTCGCTCGCCTATGAGATCTGGGAGGATCTTGGCTTCCGCGCGCCCGACAACGTCATCGTCCCCGTTGGCGCCGGCAGCAGCCTGCTCGGCTGCGCCTTCGGCTTCCGCGAGCTCCTGAAAACCGGCCAGATTGCGAAGCTGCCACGCCTGTTCGCGGCGCAGCCGCTGAATTGCTCGCCGATCGATGCGAGTTTTCAGGCCGGTGTCGATACGCCCGTCGCGCGCGAGGTGAGCAAGACCGTCGCCGAAGGCACCGCCATCAAGAATCCGCTGCGCCTGCGCGAGATCATTGCCGCCCTGCGCGAAAGCGGCGGCAGCACCGTCGCGCTCACCGAGGATGAGATCGTCGCAGCGCTGCGTCGTCTCGCGCGCCAGGGCCTGTTCGCCGAGCCGACCAGCGCCAGCGCGGCCGCAGCGCTGGACAAGCTGTCCGCCACGGGTGCCATCAAGGCGAGCGAGACCACGGTCACCGTTCTCACCGGTACTGGGCTGAAGGCTGCAACAACCGTCGCCGATCTCGTGCAATAGGGCCGTGCAGCTTGCTCCGTCATTGCGAGCGCAGCGAAGCAATCCAGACTGTCATTACGGGGAGATTCTGGATTGCTTCGCTGCGCTCGCAATGACGACCGACTTCACTCCTTCAGATCATTCACCCGCTTCACCCAGGCCCGCACGTCCTTGAGCACGGAGGGAAGCACCGCCTTGACTTCCGCCACGGTCATGCCCGCCTTGATGCGGGGATCGTAGAGCAGGTTGAGGATGTACTGGTCGTAGACGTCGAAATAGCCCATCGAGACGTTGTCGTTGAACATGGTCCAGGGCACGCTCGCGGTGTCGTTGATGGGTCCGAGCGATTGCAGCAGCTCCTCATAGGCGCAGTCGAGGAAGACGAAATCGCCGTTGTCGACGGTGAGGATGACGTCGGAATGCTCGATCTCGAAATTGTCGTTCTTGCGGAAGCCGGACAGGCATTGCGGATCGAGCGAGCTGCGTATCTCGCGCGCCTTCTCGGCGCCGTAGAAGCTGGTCATGGTGCGGTAGAGATCGCGGTCGCGCACCAGCTTGACCCGCACATTCGCCGCCTCATTGGTGTCGGTCATGGCGATGTCGAGATGCTGCACGCGCCTGGCGATATCGGCCACGACTTTTGCAAGCTGCGTCTTGCGATCGGCGCGGTCGCTCTCCGCGAACACGCGCACCGGCCCGTGGAACTTGCGGATGCGGTCGACGCGGCCCGCGAGGTGATATTCGGCGCCGAAGGCGGTCTTGAGAAAGCCCTCGACGATCTCGCCGTCGGAGAAGCTCTTCCTCTCGTTGCGTTGGCGCGAGGAGATCGCGGGCAGTTCGCCCGCGGCAGCCGTGGCCGCGGTGTCAGGCACGCATGTGAGCGCGGCGAGCGCCAGCAGAGCGAAGCGAAGGGCAGGCGAGGACGGAGTCAATGCGTACATCGTTGCCTGACGCTGCCGCATTCGCCCCGCGCGCACAAGGCCGCATATTCACGCGTCCTGCCGGTTCCCGCCGCTCATTTGCAGCAAGAGTAACGGACTTCGTCGTGATCGAGCTGGAGCCGCGGGCTTGAGCCTCTCCCGCAACCGGGAGAGGGAGCGCACCGCGTGTGTGCGGGCTCTAATTGTTCAGCACGACCACGGTGGTGCCGACCGCGACACGGCTGTAGAGGTCGGTGACGTCGTCATTGGTCATGCGGAAGCAGCCTGAGGAGACTGCCTGGCCGATCGTCTCCGGCTCGTTGGAGCCGTGGATACGGTACAGCGTCGAGCCCAGATACATCGCGCGCGCGCCGAGCGGATTGTCGACGCCGCCCTTCATGTGGCGCGGCAGGTCAGGCCGACGGGCCAACATCTGCGACGGCGGGGTCCAGGCCGGCCATTCCTTCTTGGCGGTGATCCGGTGGACCCCGCCCCAGCGGAAGCCGTCGCGGCCGACGCCGATGCCGTAGCGCAGCGCCTGGCCGTTGGGGAGAACCAGGTAGAGCCGGCGCTCGCTGGTGTTCACCACGATCGTGCCGGGCGCGTAATTGCCGTTGTACATGACCGTGGTGCGGGGAACGGGATTTGCGCCGGAACGGAAGAAGTTCGGGCCGCCGCCCATGATGTCGCGCGTGTCGAACTCTTCCGCGAGTGCGCCGCCTGCCGTGGCCGACAGCAGTGCGATGGCGGCAATCGGCGCGGCAAAAAACCGAATCATTCTCTCCCCCAGCAAAAAAATCGATTCAACGGAAGCCACAGGCCATATTTGCAGGCATTTCGCAAGCCACGCCCCCGTGAGGGAGCCCATGCTCGACGATCGGCGTTACCAAACGGCAACCACGATTTGCCGAAAACCGTTGGAGCGCTTTCAAGGGAAGTGGGTACCGGTTCGCATGAGGAAAACGCGTCAAAAAGTGAATCTATTGCCCCCTTCCGATTCCATCCGAACGGGGCATTAGCCAAACCGACGCATCCTCGCGCGGGGCAGGGCGGCGATGGCGGCTATTGCTTTGACGGGACGCGCAAACAATGATTGATCGGACTGATATCTGGACAATGCTGGTTGCGGGAGCTTTGGGATGAACGGTGCGGAAAGCCTGGTGCGGACGATGGTCAAGGGCGGGGTGGATGTCTGCTTCACCAATCCCGGCACCTCCGAGATGCATTTTGTCGCAGCGCTCGACCGCGTGCCCGGCATGCGCTGCGTGCTCGGCCTGTTCGAGGGCGTGGTGACGGGGGCTGCCGACGGCTATTTCCGCATGAAGGGCACGCCGGCCTCGACCCTGCTGCATCTCGGCCCCGGCCTCGCCAACGGCCTTGCCAACCTGCACAATGCCAAGAAGGCCAATTCCGGCATCGTCAACATCGTCGGCCAGCACGCGGTCTACCACATCGGCTACAACGCCCCGCTCACCTCGGACATCGAGGGCCTGGCCCGGCCGATGTCGTCCTGGGTTCGCACCTCGCCGGATGCCAAATCGGTCGCAGCTGATGGTGCCGCGGCGATTGCCGCCGCCAAAAGCGCGCCGCCGCAGATCGCGACCCTGATCCTGCCTGCCGACACCGCCTGGAACGAGGCCGACGGCATCGCCGAGGTTCCGGCCGAGCAGCAGCGCGCGAGCTATTCGCCGCAGGCGGTCGAGCAGGCCGCCAGGATCCTGCATGGCGACGGCGAAGGCACGCTGCTGCTGATGACCGGCAGCGCACTCAGCGAGCAGGCGCTGGCACTGGCCGAGCGCATCGCCGGCAAGACCGGCTGCACGGTGATGGGCCCGACCTTCCGCCCGAAGATGGCGCGCGGCCGCGGCCGTTTCTCGATCGACCGCATCCACTATGTCATCGACCAGGCGCTGCCGATGCTGGCCAAGTTCCGCCACATCGTGCTGGTCGAGGCCGACGATCCCGTGGCGTTCTTCGCCTATCCGAACAAGCCGAGCGTGCTCCGGCCCGAGGGCTGCGACGTGCATCGCATGACCTCGTGGGGCGAGAACTCGGTCGCGGCGCTCGAGGCGCTCGCCGGCGCCGTCAAGGCCAGCGCCAACGACGTCAAGCCGCAGGCTGTGGCCGAACTGGTCAAGCCGACCGGTGCGCTCACCTTCGCCTCGATCGCGCAGGCGATCGCCTGTGCGATCCCGGAGAACGCGATCATGGTCGACGAATCCCTGACCACCGGCCGCGGCTTCTTCCCGCCCACCGCGGCGGCCGCCCCGCATGACTGGCTCCAGAACATGGGCGGCTCGATCGGCTTCTCCACGCCGCTCTCGATCGGCGCGGCGATCGCCTGTCCGGACCGCAAGGTCATCACCATGGTCGGTGACGGCAGCGCGATGTACACGATCCAGTCGCTTTGGACGCAGGCGCGCGAGAACCTCGACATCGTCACCATCGTGTTCGCCAACCGCATCTACCAGATCCTGCGCGGCGAGTTCGACAATGTCGGCGCCGGCGAGCCCGGCCAGCGCGCCAACGACATGCTCAGGCTCGACCGTCCGACGCTGGATTTCGTGGCACTGGCCAAGGGTATGGGTGTGCCAGGTCGCGCCGTCACCAATGCCGACGAGTTCAACAAGGCGCTGGCCGAAGCCGTCGCCGAGCCCGGGCCGCGCCTGATCGAAGTCCAGATGTAGGACGTCAACTGACAGAGCGCCGTGAGCCCGGAGGCACGATGCAGACCGAGCTGAACAAGGTGATCGCGGCGCTCCAGGACTTCTACGCCCACGAGGGTTTCCTGTTCGAGAAGGACGTCGGCGAGCGCGCGGTCACGCACCGCTTCGCCGTGCATCTGGAGAAGCAGTTTTCGGGCTGGTCAGTCGACTGCAATTACGACCGGCTCGGCGAGCGCACGCTGCACCTGCCGCACGGCACGATCATCTCGACCGACGATCATCTCGGCAAGTCGATCTACCCCGATGTCGTCGTGCATCAGCGCGAGATCCCGAACAATCTGCTCGCGGTGGAGATCCGCAAGGCGAGCAACCACACCCCGCTCGATCACGACCAGCACAAGCTGAGGGCGCTGACCGACGTGCATGTCTGGTTTCCCTATTGGATGGGTCTGCTGCTGGTGCTGGACCGGCAAAGCGTGACGATCTCGGAAGTCTATGTCAGCAGCATCGTCGATCAGCCGCTGTCGCGCTGGTTCGCGGAGCGGCTCGCTGAGGTCGGGCTCGGCGCCGCGCCGTAACGTGCGTGCTCACGTGAGGTTTCGAGGATAAGCGAGAGGCGCTCCGCCTGGCAGCGTCGATCCTTGTCGCCCGGAGCCGACATCGATCGGCCTCACGCTGCAGCCGTTGTGGATTTATCCTGCCCCGGGGCTTCGTGCCCCTGCTCCGTCGTCCCCGTCGCTTCGATGCACAGCCTGACGGCCTCGCCGATGCTCGTTGCAACGAGGTCAGCTTTGGCGCCCTCCCGCAGCAATTCCAGGGCCGCCGGGTCAATGTCTTTGACCCAGCAGCCCAGGATGATGGTTGCCTTCGGCAATTTCCGCCGCAGGCGCCGGACGGAGTACCGCATGTGTGCCGCGGCGCGGGCATCGAGATAGACCAGACAGACGATCGCCACGCCCGTCGTATCCAGGCGAAAGACGTTCGTCGTGGAAAGCGATGCTGCCCCTTCGACCCGCGCAGCGAGGCCGTGCTCCGTCGAGAGTTGAGCCAGCATGATCGCGGCCGCCTCATCGATCAGGGTGCGTCCGGCCACGCACAGGACGGGGTGTTCACCCTGCCAATCCGGCGGGAGAGTTTCTCTGCGGAGGTACGGCAAGTGTTCATTGGCCGCATTCTCTGCAATGCCTTCCACCGCGGACGATGCTTCCGCATCGGTGGTTGAACTGCTCCTCGCCGGCGGCCGGTCGTCCTGATCGGCGAGATCGGCGGCGAATTCGCTGACGGCGTCTCGGATCTTCGTGAGACGTTCCTGGTCAAGCGCATTGCGCTCGGCGTCGGCTTGCGCCAGCTGCAAACCCTTCAGGGCGACCTCGTCATAATACGAAGCCAGCGAACGCTCTTTCAGGAACTCTTCGGCCTTTTCGGCCGCCTCCGTGGGATCCCCCGCCAGCATCCGCTGATAGAATATTTCCGGAGGAGAAAGCGCCGGTCGGTCTCCGAACATCACGTCGAGAAATTCCAATCGCTCCACATGCCGCCCGAGCACCACGAGGCAGATCGTGAGGGGAGTCGCGAGGACGAGGCCGATCGGTCCCCAAAGCGCTGTCCAGAACGTTGCCGACGCGACAACGGCGACGGGGGAGAGCCCCGTGCTGCGGCCGTAAACCATCGGCTCGACGACGTGGCCCACGAGCGGTTCAACGACGAGAAATAGAGCGAGAGTCCAAAGCAGCATCGACCAGCCGGGATCGATGGCCACCGCCAGCGCCAGCGGGAATGCAGCCGCGATGATGGCGCCGACATAGGGGACGAAGCGAAGCGCAGCCGCGAGGATGCCCCAGAGAATCGCGCTTGGAATTCCGATGAACCAGAGGCCGGTGCCGATCACCACGCCGAAAGCGCCATTCAGGATGAGCTGGGTCAGAAACAGCTTGCTGAGACGGCTCGCTGCATCGTCCAGCGCAGCGGTCGTACGCTGCAGATCCGACGAGCCCGCCAGCCGGATGAAGCGGTTACGAAGGTCCTCGCGTTGGATGAGGATGAATACGACGAAAATGATGATGATGCCGGTGGTGGCGAGCGGATGAATGAGCGGAGAAATCAGGGTTCGCAGACTTTCCAACGCGCCGGGATCGGGCTGGCGTACTTCGACCGGTACCGGTGGCGCGGAGGGATTCGAGCCCGCGATAATGCCGGGGCTGCGCGCGGATGGGGCGTCCTTCGGCTTATCAAGCTCCTTGCTGAGATCCTTCAGCATGTCGGAAGCACGCTCCAGCGTGCCCCTGCCGGCCTTGGTATCCCGAAACGCCTGGATCTTTTCGCTGATCGTCGATTGATATCGGGGCAGGTCACCAGCGAGTTGCGTCAGTTGAGCGGCGAGAAGGCTTCCGATCGCGAAGATCAGCATGAACGCAACGACGACCACGCTCACCACTGCCAATCCCCGCGGGACATGGATGCGCTGCAATATCCCGACCAGCGGCGCCAGCACGAAGCTGAGGAGAATAGCCAGCGCAACGGGCACGAAGATATCCCGGCCGAAATAGAGCATCGAGATGATGATGACGGTCAGAATCGCAGTCGCAACTGCGCTGAGCAGCGCCATCAGTTCTTCGGTGGTGCGTGGTTTGAAAGGCTGTCGCGCTACAGGCCTCATTTGCTGTCCCTGTCCCGTCGTCCGCTGAGCGTGCACCGATGTCAGCTGCAAGGGCGCAGGACGACACTGCAGAGGACAGCCGCTCAGGGCACTCGTCCACGCGGTCTTCATGGGCGGCGGCCGTACTCCGGTCACGCCGTCGCACGCCAACCGCGCCGCCCTGAAAAGGTTCCCCGCTGCGGGCTATGAAGTTGCGCGATGCACGGCTCTCCGCGGCGTCGGTTATGGCTCAGGGCCTACCGTTGCTTTTGCTCCGCGGGCGAAGCCCTGCTCTTCGCTTTTGAGCGGAGGAAAAAAGCGCCTGCAAAGCCAACCAAAACGCATATGGCGAGCGTATAGCCGGCTGGATTTAGGAGCCCCAAACGGTCAGCAAGAAGAACGAGTAGGATCGAGGCAATTATCTGCGTGATCCATACGTGCCACGCCGCTTTCAGCGCGCGAGCAAACGTCATCCGATTGAAAAGAAAAAGAACGGTCCATGACGGTGCCAATAGAGCAACTGGCAGAAGAATTGCGACCGCCGCAAACATCGGTGCTTACTCCTCGCGCCAACCGGCGGATCGTTAGACGCCCCTATTCGCATTGTCTATTTTACAGACCTATTCTTGGCGGTGGCTGTCTGCCCGAGGGCTCAACTCGGCGACATGGATAACACAATTCTGGTTCGTTCAGGTTTGCTCTTGCCGGTCTGTTTTGGCCGAGCTGTGGCGGCGCGCGCGGGTGTGCGCGCCGCCAACTCGTCAGTAATAATAGGGCTGCGAGTACGCGTAGCGCGGGTTGATGCCGCAATAGGCCGACGTGCCGGAGGCGGTGGCGGCACATTGCTGGTAGCTGGCGAACTGGCAGTTGCCGGGGTAACCCCAGTGGCGGCCTTGCAGGCAGTACCTGTCGTTTGCGGCCTGGGCGGGGACCGCCGACACTGAAGCGGCGATCAAGGTTGCGAACGATGCAAGGGTGAGGATGGTGCGACGCATTTCAATCTCCTTCGAGGGTGGAACGGCCGTGCGTGGCGTTCCCAATGGCAAGTCTGAATGCACGGTCATGCCTATCTTGGTGTCCGCGACGCCGAATGCGTTCGAGGGCGAGATACATCGTGACGCGGCCGCCGACGTTTAATGTGATCTCCACCACAGTCCGCGAAGTGGCTTCCGACTTATTCTCGGCAAACTTGCACGCCTCGATCCCGTGGGACTAGGCTTGCCTCATTCGGATCAGGCAATTTTGGAGGTTCTTATGCAGAAATCATACTTGCTGGCTGCGACGGCAGCGCTGTTGCTCCTGACGCAATCGCCGCTTGCTCTAGCGCAGGGCGCACCGGCCGCCGGCGGAACCGCCACGCCTCCCGCGACAACCGCTGCGCCCGCCGCGACGACGGCACCGGCCGCGACGGCACCGGCCGCGACCACCGACACCTCCAGCCAGCCGACCGATTCCAAGAAGAGCGCGTCGAAGAAGCCGGCGAAGAAGAAGATGACACGGCAGCAGGAGATCGATCATTCGATCGACAGCGGCACCGTGCCTGCACGCTACCGCAGCTCGGTGCCAAAGCAGTATCAGCAGTATATCCCGTTCGATAAGCGGTAGTGGATCGCGCGGCGGTGCGACTTCATCGAACGCGTGCCCCCCGCGGCATCGAGAGGCGGGCCTGAAATGCGGCCTTCGAAATACGGTCTCGGAAACTCGGTCTCTGACTCGATCTTGGCCGGGCGGCTCCGGTCCTGGATCTCCGTGTGGCGATCTGCGAGAGCAGTGCTAGAGTAGGCCGAAATCCCGGGGGGAGTGATGAGTGACGAGGTAAAGGATGCTGGCCTTGTGGCCATGATCAGCAGCATCCTGGGAGGTAACAAGCGCACAGACACTATTGCACCGCCGCCCCTCGACGAGGTTCCGCCGACTGTGCCTGCGGATGGACCGGAGCCGGTCGAGACGCCCATTTCTGATCCGTCGGCCGCCATAGCCGAGACTGCGCCCGATGCCCCGCCGGTTGCCACGAGGCCAGTCGAGGCGCCTGCGAAAATCGCCACCACGCCAGACGGCAAGCGCCTGCTGCCGGGGGAGGCCATCGCCGATCTCGTGCTCGGCGAGCTGAGCAAGATGGAGGGCTTCCCGAGTTCCGGCGTCTCGGTCACGGTCTATGGCTATCGGAACTGGAACGCCATGATCACCTTCGCGCCGTTCTCGACCAGCTTCCAGAATGCGACCCGGTTCCGCCAGGCGGTGCCGGACATCGTCTTCAAGCTGCGCCGCTTCGTCGAACTTGAGATATAGTCCGGGCATCGGCGGCGGGAGTGCTGCCGACAGCCAGGACAATTCGACAGGATCTCGAAATTGAGCGTCGCCTTTACCAAGGAAGAGAGCGCCGAAACCGCGTCCGAGACGCTGTTGCCGGATCGCCCGATCTCGCCGCATCCGAACCTTGTGACCGAAGCAGGCTACAAGGCGCTGCAGACGCAGCTTGCCGAAGCGCGCGAGGCCTACGAAGCCGCGCAACGCATCGATGACGTCAACGAGAAGCGCCGGCAGTCGGCCGTGCCGCTGCGCGACGCCCGTTATCTCACCGAACGTCTGCGCACGGCGCAGGTCATGCCCGATCCGACCTCGACCGACGTCGTCGCCTTCGGCAGCACGGTGACGTTCAGCCGCACTGATGGCCGCGTGCAGACCTACCGCATCGTCGGCGAGGACGAAGCCGATCCGAAGGCCGGGACGATCTCGTTCGTCGCCCCGGTCGCGAGGTCGCTGATGGGGAAGGCCGTCGGCGACGTCGTGGGGTCGGGGGCGCAGGAGATCGAGATTTTGTCGATCAAGTAGGGGCGATCAGATGGGCAGCGAGAACGCAGCCACGACTGGCGCGAGCAACGATCGCTTCGCAATGTGGCCGATCGCACTGGCCTGCTGTTTTCCCCTGATCTTGACCTTGCTCTGGAGCGGACCGTTCGAGGTCTCCTTCCTGGGCGTCCCCGTCCTGCTTCCGGCATGGGTTTGCTCGGTATTGCTAGCACGGGGGCTCGCGCTTTTTTCGGCCCGTGCTCGAGACCCGCGAAGAGCCATATCGATGTCGGCCTTACCGGTCGGGTGAACCTCCTTCGTTTGAATTGGGCGCGCCGTGGTCTACGATGAGAGCGATGAAATCGTGCTGCCCGAGCAATCGTCGGCCTGGAAGAAGTGGGTTGCGAATACCGAGGTAGGGACGTGTGGTGCGTGATCGGCTCAGTTGGGATTGCCTGGCAAAGAGTGCCCTCGACAGGAGTAGTCCTATTCGCCTAAAGCATGGGCCATGCGCCTCCGTTGTCTCGTTCTGATATCGATGATCTCCGCCGTGCTCGTGAATGAAAGCGGGGTCGTTGGATGAGACGTTTTCTGACGGGAGCGTTGCCGTTTTACGCGCTGGCCGGACTGGCCATCTGCATGTACCTCGTCCTGTACAGGACGAACCTGTTCGACTTGAACGCCATCGTCCAGGGTGCAACCGGCTCGTCATGGTTTCTGGTCTTCATGTTCGTCTGCGTGCTCCTGGAATCGATCTTTCCGTATTTCGGCTATTTTCCCGGGACCGCTCTCATCCTGATGTCGGTCGCACTCAATCCGAAGTCCGCGGATCTTTCGGTTTTTATCGTGGCGTGGCTGGCGATCATCGTCGGCGCCGTTCTGAGTTACGGACAGGCTCGATTTTTCAGACCGCTCTTGCAGCGGGTTGCCTCGAAAGCGGCCCTTCGCCGATGTGAGTCCCTTCTTCACGCCTACGGTCCCTACGCGCGCGTTGCCTTGTTCGTTCATCCCAACGCCTGCGCGATGTATTTCACGGCGCTTGGACTTCTCGGCGGAAACCTGACGCGAGAGCTCGCCCATCTTTGTGTAGGCGCGGCGGCTTCCGTGGGCGTTCTGTTCGTCATCGTGACCAGGCTCGTGTCGTCCGTGGGTCCTACCGACGATGGGCAATTGCAGCTGCTGCTGGCGGCAGCGCTCGTCGCCATCGGCACCCTCGTCGGTCTCTACGCGGCTTGGCGGCCGGCACGGGCCGCCTGAGCGATATCCTGTCGATTGCTGGAAAGTGAGGCCCGAAAGCCCGGCAACACCGCGAAAGCGGACTGTGGTTGTCTGCGTCGCCTAGACCTCCGGCAGCTCAACCCCCGTCAGCTCGCTCAATTTTCCGATGAGCTGGTCCTGAAATATCGGATCGGTCGCCTCGCTGGCCGGCTGCTGCTGTTGGAGATGATGCCAGTAGCGTCCGCTCACCAGGGCGGCGGAATCCTCGCTCACCGCGAGCCAGACCTGGGTCCGCTGTCCAGTGTCGATGTCGCCCGGGGCGCCCGCGCCACCCATCTTCGTACGTACCCAGCCGGGATCGACGGCGTTGCTCAGGACCTTGGGCCAGCGTCGTGCCAGAGCGGAAGCGAGCGCGACGACGTGCAGCTTGCTCTCGGCATAGGCTTTGGCCGAATCCCATGCCCGCTTCGTCCAATCGAGGTCGTCGAGCGAACCCTCCCCACCGCGGTGCAGCCCGCTGCTGAGATACACCAATCGGCCGGGCCGCTCGATCAAGACCGTCAGCATGTACGGCGCAAGCGTGTTGATGGCCAGGGTTTCGGCGTGGCCTTCCGGAGTCGAGCCACGGCTTGGGCGCGTGTACACGCCAGCATTGTGGATGATTGCATCCATGCGCCCGAGCGCATTGACCTGATCGGCGATGTTCTTCGTCTCGGCGGCACTCCTGAGATCGCCGATGACCAGCCCCGCGGCACGGGACGAGAGCTGGCCGAACGCTGCCGCTCGATCGGCGGAGCGTGCGTGCAGCACCACGCGGTGGCCTTGATCAAGGATTGATCGCGCAGCCGCGCGGCCCAGACCGTCCGTGCTGCCCGTGATGAATACGATCGCCATGCGCAGCGCCCCCGATGTTTCAGAACACCTTACAGCACCTGCGTATCACTTCCGATACTGCTCGTTGCTCACTCTCCAGCCAATCCAACGGAGGTCTTGCCCAAAGACCGGATCAGAAAAGCTCGTGGATGTAGCAATCGCCGGATCGCCCATTAAGCGAAGTCGTTGCGCGACGATTGCTTCGGCGGATAAGCAATCATACTGACAGACGGGTCGGTGCCCAGTTGCGTCCGCAGACCTGGGACGGAGTTGCAGCCGGAACGAGCTTTCTCGCGTCCTGAGTCGGGAACTGGCGCTGTGCCGCCCGGCTCGGCAACATCGGCTCGCGACCGCTGGTGGACCCCCAGCGGAGGATCACTTGGTTTGCGATGCACCAAAGGCAGGGTCGTGCGCTTGACGGAGGAACCCCAGTTCGGCGTTCCTGTTGAGGATCGAAGGAGGTTCGTGATGAGGCTGACAAAATGCGGTTCGATTCGCTCGCCATGAACCCGGCTACGCCGAAAAGATCATGCTCAAACGATAGCCTGAAGCGCGATGGCGACCCTGATCTCATCGCGATCTAGTGCAAGGGGCTGCAGTTTAGCTCCCTGATCCTCCCGGCGGCGTCAAACGTGAGAATCGCACTCATGACACCGGAATTCGTGATGTAGGAGATAATGGTTCCCTCGTGCGAAGGATTGAGATCGTCCAGCTGGCCTGCCGGATAGTCTCGGAGGTGATCGACCCAATAGGCACGAAGTGCCTCGCGACTGGTAATGGTTTTGACGCCGCCGCAGCCGCAGTGAACCACGGCGTCTTCGGCATGCATTTCCAAGATCGCTTCGACATCGCCCGCGCGGTAGGCGTCGAGCCAGTCAATCGCAACGGCCATCGGGTCAAATGACATTCTTCTCCCACCTAAAAGCCGTCAAGAACTTGCGGTTCCAAGTCGGGTTGGCCCGCCAAGTCTCTTTCCTCGCTCGATCAGTTGTACTTAAATATTTCCACCGGTCGTCAGCCATATGCCGAAGCACATAGACGGCCGGGCCGAGGCAGAGTCCATGTTAGACGTGTCTGCGAAGCAGGAGACATCCGCGCGCATCCGGCTCGTGATCGTAGATCGACAACCGATCGTTCTTCAGGGACTGAAGTCGGTGCTCGGAGCACAGCAGGACTTCGACGTAGTTGCAGCATGCAGCGATGGGACAAGCTGCCTCGAAGCAATCCGGAATCTGGCGCCCGATGTCGCGCTTCTTGCTGAGACCCTGCCAGATCTGACGATACCCGAGTTCCTGGCGATTGCGAAAGCTGAGCATCTGTCCACGCGCTTGGTGTTCTTTACCGAGTCCGAATCCGATCACGGTCTAACCGCAGCGATTGCTGCTGGGGCCTGTGGCGCAATTTCGAAATATGCTTCCCTCGACGCCATGCTGCGATCACTGCGACTGATGACGAAGCGCAGTGTGTTTCCGACGCAGTCCGATCTCCGTCGAACCGGAAAGGACGCTTACGACGGCGGCAAAATCGAAAAGATGCTGGAGCTATTGACGCCGCGGGAACGTCAAATCGCACGACTGGTTTCAGAGGGAATGTCGAACAAGGAGATCGCGCGCGAGCTAAACGTGTCCCCAGGGACGGTCAAAGTACACCTGTACAATATCTTCCAGAAGCTTGAGATCACCAACAGAACTGTGCTCGCTACTCTCGCGTTGCTGCAACGTCCCTCCGGCGTGGAGACGATCGCGCTGGCGTTTCTGGCGATCGCCATTGCGGACGAACTCAAGGCGTCGGAAGCGAACGACATGCTTCCGATTGACGACGGCATCGGCCACGTGGGCGAGCACGCCGAATATGAACCGTGGAAAAAAGCTATTCTCCGGCACCTCATTGTCTGGGAATCCGCCGAGCCGCCTCAACTCGCCCAAAGGGGCTTCTTCGCCAAGGTGGGCCAAGTCACGAACCCGGCGCCAATGGAAGCGCTACGCATGGCCGAGCAATTCGCCGGCGCGAAATCGTGGAAAGACTGTAGTCCCATTGGATCGGGCGCGCCCAATCCTCCCACGCCTCTGCTACGCGGACTCCGCGACACCTCTGTTGGTGGTGACGCGGCCCTGGAACACCAGCTCCCGCGGCTTACCTCCAATTCGGTGTTGACTGAGGGAGGGTTTGGCACCTTCGCCACTGTCGCCGGTGCGTTGATCTACGCACTGCACGATCCCCATTTCGCCGTGCATTCGGATAACCGGGATCAAGCGTCGATCGACGGCTTCCTGGGCCTCACCGGGGAGAATGCGACCGCAAAAGTGGCCGCGATCACCCGTGATGACCTCAATCATGGAGACAGCTCAGCCCCGGGTTTGCTTTCACACGAGTTCCGCCTGCCTTCCGCGGTTGCGGCCAATGGAAACGAGAGCCTCGCTCAAGCAGGCGCTCGGGGCGAAATGGCCCCAGGCATCGCGAGTGACAATCTCCAAAAATCTCTTGGCTTAGACTTTGGTCACGATGGCAGTATCGGCGGATATGGCCGCGATCAGTTGACGGGTGGCAACGTTGAGAACGCTGTTCATCGCTCCCCTGTCGATTCCGGGACCATCTCTTCCGATGCCGTCTTCGATTTCGCATCTGGGCCGGGCAGGATCAATCTCGCGGCTTTCGGAGCGCTTGCTTGGCTGCATTTGACAGTAGCAAGCAAGTCTATACCGCCACATACCCTTGCCTGGATCTACAACGCCGCCAGCAATGAAACGATCGTCTATGTAAATCCCACCGATCGCATCCTTGATATCGGAGATCGCGGCCTGCTGGAAATCCATCTGCAGGGGATTGTATCCATTGCGGAGTCGGATTTCGTCGACCAGCAGGAAGGCGCGGTCGTCGCGGCCACCTTGGATCAGCTCGAAGAACTGCTGACGTCGGCAGCCGCAATCGATGAGACTGCGTTGAGTACTGACGACATCCATGCCATTGCCGGGTCGAGCGACAGCACATTTGGGACGGCTGGAGTTTGGAGCGTTCTGGCCGACGACGGCTTGAAGTTCCAGTTCAGACAGACTCGGACAGACTTGGGAGCGTCGGTGAGGTCCAGGACTTCCACGAGCGATTCGGCGGATGCAACGGAAGAAGTCGCTGGTGCGTCTGGTGTATCGGTTCACGGATCATCGACCGGTCATAGCGCGACGGTTCCGGCAGTTGAAAATCTCAAGTCGAAGAGTGAGCCGGTCAATGCGAACACCAGTGTTTCGTCGACCGTGCAGAACGAGATCGTCGAACCGAGCGTCGCCACCGCCGGCAGCGCGGACCATGGTAACTCGCAGCTCGCTTCGGACCCAGGGTCTGCAAAGGCGTCGGCCATGGAGATGGTCGAAGCGAAGTCCATACCGGGCAATGGCGTCGGCGATGACAGTAAGCATCATTCCCCGGCTTCGGACGGTCGGCCAGACGCAGCGAAGTCGGCAGAACCAGGCGGCGTAGAACACGGCAACTCCGGGCACTCAACTTCGGCGAAAGCGCCGGAAGCAGCCGAGGTCGTCGAACCCGGCACCGCAACGGCCGATAGGGGCCGTGGTAACTCGCAGCACGCGTCGGAGCCAGGGTCAGCAAAGGCGGCCGCAGAGATCGCCGAAACGAAGTCCATACCGGGCAACGGCGTCGGCGATGACAATGAGCATCATTCCCCGGCTTCGGACGGTCCGCCAGGGGCAGCGAAGTCGGCAGAACCAGGCGGCGTAGAACACGGCAACTCCGGGCACTCAACTTCCGCAAAAGCGCCGGAAGCAGCCGAGGTCGTCGAACCCGGCACCGCAACGGCCGATAGGGGCCGTGGTAACTCGCAGCACGCGTCGGAGCCAGGGTCAGCAAAGGCGGCCCCGGAGATCGCGGAAGCGAAGTCCATGCCGGGCAACGGCGTCGGCCATGACAATGAGCATCATTCCCAGCCTTCGGATGATTCGCCCGGGCCGGTGAAGACAGCGGAATCGGGCGGCTTCGAAGGCAGCAACTCCGGGCACTCGACCTCTGCAAAAGCGCCGGCAGCAGCCGATATCGCCGCAACTGGCGGCAACGCGGACCGCGGTAACCCGCACCCTTCGGAGCCAGGGTCGGCAAAGACGGCAACCACGGAGTTGGCTGGAGCTGACTTCATGCCCGGACATGGTGCCGGGCATCGCGCTGCCGCTTCGGACGTTGCGAGCGCGTCAGAGAAGTCGGCAGAACCCGCCGTCGTGGAACACGGCAATTCCGGGCACGATCTACCCTCAACCTCTGCAATCGCAGCAGAAGGCGCCGAAATTGGACAACCGAGCGGCCTAACCGGCGGTATCACCGGACATGGAAACTCGCAGCAGGTTGAGCTATCTGCTGCAATCGCATTAGAGGCCGCCCAGCCGGCCAAAGCTGCGCCGGAGAATCGCCCTGCGGATCAAGAACTGGTGTTCCGCTTCCATGGCGAGGCAACTCCTTCCACTCTCGTCGCGGCAGTTGAGCCAAAAGAGCTCAATCATCCGCACGTTCCGCCCGGTCACGATGCGGACCGCGACATCATCGCCAAGACAATCCCCAATGCATGGGAGGAACACGCGGCCAACCACGGCAACAATGGTCCGCATCATGCCATTGCACCTGCGCCTCATGACTTGCTGATTTGAAGTGTTGAATTGTCATTGACCGACAGGCATGCCGCTCAAGCAAGCTGGACTGTACCTGCGCGTGACCGACGAAGCCGAGGAATGCATTGTTTGCGGTCGAGCGAAAAGGCCCCTGTTCATCGCGCGATGCTCGCAACCGTTCGTCTTGTGCGGCCTTGAGTTTCTTGCGGCGGGCCGCAAGAATTTCGGTGTCGTTCCGGCTCAGGCCTGTACCGCCTGAACCGGCGGTGCGACGTTAGGCCTCGCGCAGTCTGCTCGTCAGGCGGCATGCTCACCGGATGATCGCATCCTGCCCCTGTTTTGCCCGACACGTCAAATTCGGATTCGGAAAAGGCGTAACCCATTGATCCGGCTGGTGCCGTCTACTGTGCATGGGGTTGTTTTTCGATTTTCTTGCCGAACGCTCTCGGCAAGCCGCCAACGGCGCCGTCAACTGCCCGGGATTGTTCGATACTGCAGGGATTCAGGAAAATGGATGGTGGGCGCACAAGGGATCGAACCTTGGACCTCTCCCGTGTGAACCACAATTTGTAGACCCGAGCTAACCAAATCCGGCCATAGTTGAGATATAAAAAATCCTTTAGTTGATGGGGTTTGTGGCCCTGTACGGCCATAAGAGCCCATAGGTGACCTTGCTACATTTTGTATGCCCCCGTTGTGCCCGCCATGGATTTTCCCTTGGGGCACAAAAACGGGGGAGGTCTGAGGCCCGGTTCTGTTCGAGGGCTGACCGCTCCTTGCGGGGCACACCCGGGGCACAGAGAGAGGGAAGGGATGATGACGGAGCCAGCAAACCAGCTGACACTCACCGATGCGGTGATCCGCAACGCAACGCTGCCGCCGGGTAAAGCGCAGCATTATCTCCACGACGACAAGCTGCCGGGCCTCGCCTTGCGCATGCGCGACACCGGCGGCCGGACCTGGGTCTACCTCTTCACCAAGCCGGGTGTGAGGGGGACCCAGCGCAAGACCCTTGGCGCGTGGCCCAAATATAATGAGAAGGCCGCGCGCAAGGCCGCCACCATCGCCGCAGGCGAGGTCGTCAAGGGCTTGGACCCGAACGACGCGAAGCGCGAGGCGAGGCGGCAACAGGTAGCCGAGAAGCAGCGCACCACGCTCGCGACCCTCATTGTTGAAGATGGTCCCTACCAAACCTCCCTGACCGAACGTCAAGTCGTCAACTGGAAGCCAGCAATGTCGGCGCTGCGGCGCGGGCTCAAGGATCGCGCCGAAAGCGGTGTGGGGGACCTAACGCGACGGCAGATCATGGCTGCGGTCGACAAGATTGCCAAGACCGGCAAGCGCGGTGCAGCTAGGGACTTGCGCAAGCACGTGCATACCTTCCTCGAATGGTGCGTCGGCGAAGGTTACGTCGAGCACAACGTGCTCGCCGGTTATCGCGCGCCCAAGGAAACCCGCGCGCAAAGGGTCGGACGCCGAACGAAGGGTCGCGCGCTGACCGATGAGGAAATCATCAAGGTCTGGGATGCATGCGGCAAGCTCGGGGCTTTCGGTCTCCTGGCACGCATGTGCCTGCTTGGTGGCCCGCGCCGCAGCGAGCCTACCCTGATCGAGTGGCAAAAGCACATCATGGACGACCGTATCAGCTTCGATGCGGCGTGGACCAAGATGGGGTTGCACCACGATGTACCGCGCACTCACCTAGTTAACGAAGTGCTCGCGGCCGCGAAACATTTCCAGCGGGCAACTTCCGACTATGTCTTCCCGTCACCGAAGACCGGCGGCCAGATGTCCGGCTTCACCAAGATGGTCAACCGACTGGTCAAGGAAGCGAGCGTCGCCAAGTTCACCATGCATGACTTAAGGCGCAGCTTGCGCACCGTCATGTCACGCTGTGGCTATGACAACGAAATCCAACGGCTGTGCGTCGGGCAAAAACCTAGCGGAATCGATCAGGTCTACAATCACGACGAACAATGGATCATCCGCAAGATGGCGTTCGAAGCGGCTCACGACTACATTGCGGAGTTGGTCGGCGCAAAACGGGTCGGCAAAGTCGTGCGCCTTCAGCGGACGAATCCGCTTGACCCGATCAAGGCCGAGCTCCTCGGGCGTCTCCGTGAGCACTATGCGGCTGAGGCGTCTTAGGGGTTTTGTCGCACTTGGCCAGATAGTCACGCACCGCATCAACACGATAGAGTGGCCGGCCGTCGACGTAACGCCATTTCAGCGGGTGGTTCGGATCCCGCCGCCACTGCTCTAGGGCGCCGGGCGTGCGCCGGATGACCGCGGCGGCCTCCAATGCCGTCAAATTAGAGCTGCCCGGCAGCGTATCGATATCGAAGGTCGCGGGCGGCGGCACGCCACGGTTCTTGCGACGGCGCTTCATCGCACGCGGCATTTTGCTGGAATCTGCCGACCCAAATGCCTCGATCCGAGTCTTTTCGTGCTTGCCGCGCATGCCTCCGTCCCGAACCGTGATCGGTCTGAGGCAATAAGATCGTAGGCTGATCCAGCGAGAAAGAAATCAAGTGCGTAGGTATGGCTGCTGAGTAGCTGTGGCGTACAAATAGGACGAACCGGTTCGATTGGCCCCGGACGCGTCCGGAGCGATTGTTGTTTTCATTCGGACCTTCGGCCTCATAACCTGAAGGTCATAGGTTCAAATCCTATCCCCGCAACCAAGATTTAAAAATGAAATCAAAGAATTAGCCCGCCTCTGGCGGGCTTTTTCATGCCTTACAAGCCTTTCGCAATCTCTTCGAACGAAAACCATTGTTTCGCAATGGGTTAGGGAAATTTCGGCTCGGATTCCCAGCCGCCCGCAAGAATTCCACGGCACAAAACTGGCACAAAACGGCACAAAACTTTAGCGTGCGATCCGTCTTCTTCGCTCTCAAAATCAGGAAATTTAGTTGATGCGACGAGAGGCAATTTCGATGATCGAACGACAACATTCGCTGCCTACTCCGTTCTGACGCCAAGGTGCTCGGTATCGCGGCATTCTCAAGGTTGCCGCGCCGGATGGCGACCATCTGAAGGGGAAAATCCCCGAGGTCGACGGCCATCAATCCTTGCTTGTATCGGTCTCTTGGGACATCTTGGTGTAATAACGGAAAGAGTGACAGCCGCGTCGAGGAGGGGGCGATGCCGGGAAATCTTGTCGACGGAACGATCAGCATTACGGCCTTGCTGGGCGTTACCTTTGCTGTTGTCTTCCTATTTCTTTTGCTGATTGTTGCGGTGCTTATCTATCTACGGGGCAAGCCGGTCCCGCCCGCCGCCTTGTTGATTTTTCGCACGATCTTGACGCTTAGTGCCGGCGCGTTCGGCTGGGTTGTTGGCGGCACCATCGCGCTAAGCTTTAATCTCGGTGTGGTCACGGGCAATGCAGCGGGTGGCATTGCGCTAGCCGCATTGGCTTATTTGGTAAATCCGCCGCTGCTCCTTGAGGACCGCATTATCGACAAGGGGGCGCCGTCCGAACCACCGCCACGGCCCGCAGGGGTGTTGCGCGAACGGCGGCCGGATGGAGACACGGAGTAATGAACAGCCCGTACGGCGTAATTCCCATCTCTGGGTTCGAAAGCCTTCGCGCTTCGTGGTTGAAGATCAGTGGGGCCGGCAAAACGCTATATGGGTTGTTGGTCTATCACGCTTCGGATCACAAATTTCCGGAATACATCGCGGCCAAAGGATTGAGTGCATTGCATTCGCACGTTGGCGAGCATTGCACCCTGTTCGTTATTCATTCGCCGAGCCAAGAATACATCGCGTACGCGAGAATGCAGTCCAACCTCTGGGCAAAGCTGTTCGACCAAGCAGCTCTGGCTCCAGCAGTCGCAGATATTCCTCATCTACCCGATGAGCCGCTCCTTTCAATTGATGGCGAACGTCGTTCGGCGCGTCAGCTCCTCACTCCTTCCAACAACGATTTTCTGCTCGCTGACGAGATACGAACTATCTTGAAACACTTTGATTGCCAGGCAAGCGAGCATCCCTGCTTGATGTTTTTCACTGACTTGAATGCCGACAAGTTTTGGTTCGTTGACCTCAAGCAATGGCTGCATTGGAGTTCGGAGTCCTTAGCTATCGGGTTCCGAAACTATTTTGAAGGCGAAGAGTTCTCAAAACTTGTCGCAGGGCGCTGACATGGCGGAAATACTAATCCAGGGAGAGCCTCGAAAGCTCAAAAGCGGGAATATCAGCCAACAACTTGATGGTTTAAAGTGGGCCCTTCTGCCGGAGGAAATTCAAAAGGATATAAACGCGAAATGGATTCTATCTTTTGATGATCGTGATGGCCATTCCGAACGAGCCAAGTCGCTGGACTTAGATTCAGCGCAGGTAGCATACTATGCCGCGGAACAGGCGGTCACGGCACTTTTGCAAGAGCGTGTACCGTTCTATTTGGCCACTCTGTTTCACATCGGGCGTCAGTGGAAAATCTCTGCTGAGTTAGGACGCGAGGCCCGCCGCCTGCAGGACGAAAAGAATTTGACCGCTTCGGGCGAAAGCCTCGTTGCCTTCGCAAAGCAGGCAGGGCGAGCGCTCGATCCGAATCTGGCGCGGGAAAGCGTGATCGCTTTCTCCAAGGCCGCGATCAATCAACACGATCACGGGCTCGTTCAAGCCCAAAAGTCGTGGCCTGTCTGGACGGAAGAAGTTGACGACTTGCGGAAGCTCGTGGTTACATTTAGGGAGCAAGCGCCGCGACACAGGGATCGAAGTGAAGACGAAGCGCAGCTGGAATGGTTGAGCACATTTTCGCTTCTGCTGTTTTTTCAGCAACGGCCGAGCCGCATTCGATCCACGCTTCGTGAAACTGGAGTAGTGTTCCGGGATGGAGTCGAAGCGTGGCCGCCAACGCAGACATCGTTCTTGGCCGCACCAATCGTATTCGCGATTGCTTCTCTAGCTACCCATTATCGATCCTACGAATTGGATCGCTTCTTTCACCAGTGGCAGGATCTGTTCTATGATCATAGAAGGTTGGTACGTCGAATAGAAATCGAGCCTTTGGTTCGGGACGCGGAAGCACGCTTGTTTGCACGCTATGGAGGGCAAAGCCCACTTGCCGAATTTTCTGTTGGCAAGAAGGCGGCGTCAGAAGCGCTTGTCAACCTTCTTAGAGAGAACGAATTTGTGGACGGAGTCCAATCGCGTTGGCGCCAAGAGTGGGAAGCAACGCTAGAATCCGTGTATTCCTTTACGCCTGTGCCCCCATCGGAACAGGCTCTCATTCCGGCTCGGATTGAACGGGCATTGTTCTCTGCGGACGGCGCCATCAAGAAGGCTATACTGGGGCACAGGACACCCATCGAGACATTCTCGGAATATTGTCAAAGAGCGTTCGAGCAAGACTGGGTTAGAGTAGTAGCCAATTCGATCTTTCGAAAGCCCGATAAGGACAAGGATCCCAGCACCGTAAACGTCTGGACGCTAGGTGATTTTGAAGCGCTGCTTGCTGAGGTTGTGCGCACACTAAATAACATTGGGTATCAACTAGTGATGCCTAAGACAGAGCGGCTCAAGACTCTAGTGACGAAGGCTCAAGAGGGGCAACCACTTTGGGATTGGTAGCTTGGTAGCGCGTAAGGCTTAGAGTCTTGAGGGGCGTCGGTTAAAATCCAAGTCTTGCAACAACTCCACAGCGGATTTTGATTCCACTCGGAATGGCCGTTTCTGTGCTGTTTCGCTCTACCGATTTCTACGAAACGTCAACAAAAACAGGCGAAATCTGCGAATCCTTGCTGCAAATTCCGACGCCGACCGGTTCGCAAAAATTCCCGTTTAATTTCAATAATTTCCAAACTATGTCGGCCGCTCCACGCAGCACGGACGCAGCATGGATGGCAGAACACGGCACGAACTACGTGACGAAGATAAGCCTCGTTAGCCGACAAGGTTTGCTTATGCGGGTATCATTCGGCAGCAATGCTTGGGATCCAGCGGACCGCCACTTGACCGCTATTCGCGTGGCGCTCGCAGATCGCGGCATTCGTCAACGACGCGAGCTTTCGGATCGAAGCAATGGCAAGAGCGAACGCTCAACGCTGGATCAATACCCTTCTCTTCTGCCACAATACGGATCAGATCCGCGAATTGCGGATGATTGTGGAGGTAATCACGCGGCATGCAATTCGCCCGGCTTTAGCGCGCGATCGAAAAATTTCTTGGTGCGCTCGCTTCCATATTCGCGCACAGCGCGACGCAGGCGCTTTTGATCGGACTCTGCGGCACGTTCCGCAACACGCTTGAGAACTTCATCCTTCGCCTCTGCGAGCTGATCGACATTGTTGACGAGATCGACCAACAGGAATTTCAAGCCGCGTCCGGTCGAGGGAGCTCCTCCCGAGGCCCGGGGCGTTTCTCCGCAATCGCTCTTGCTGGATGGCCAGCAGCGCATGACCTCGCTTTATCAAGTCACGATACGCGATAAAGTGGTCGAAACCGAAACGCCGAA
Organism: Bradyrhizobium cedriense; assembly: GCF_054602315.1. Lineage (NCBI taxonomy): Bacteria > Pseudomonadati > Pseudomonadota > Alphaproteobacteria > Hyphomicrobiales > Nitrobacteraceae > Bradyrhizobium > Bradyrhizobium cedriense. Next base: position 242,326 of record NZ_JBTSWB010000002.1, read on the forward strand.
AAAGAAGAGGGTCACCCGCATCTTCGCGCTGACTTTCTCCTACGCCCACGTCTATCTGGATGATGCCAAGACCGAAGCCGATTTTGGTCTCAAGGTCGCGGTGAATGCAGTTAGTGACGAGAAGCTTCGCAGTGTTGAACGAGCCAACATCGGCGCTGCCATACGGGACTTCGCGCAAGCAGCCGGACAACGCGACCTTCGGTCATTCGGTATCGACGATGCGTTAGATCTGATCCGAAAGGTCAGCGGCCGGGCCGAGGACAGCGACTTCGCGCAGAATGTGACCGGTTCACGCGCGCTGCGGTTCTCGAAAAAGATAGAGCTGACAGATGTTCCGGATGCCGCTATCGAGGCTGTTCAGTATTTCAAGTCGAAGGCCTACCAAGGTACCGGATTTCGCTTCATCGATTTCCTTTCACCAGTGCTCGACACCGCCGTTGAGGAAAAGCTGAACGACGAGCTCATCAGCGCTCTCCAAGGAACAAGCGATGAGTTTGAAGTCGCGCTGCCTGAGATCGTCTCCGAAAGTATCGTATCGTTTCGTTTCGAGCATGCCGGGTTTAGCGATTTTCATCCTGATCTTTCGCTCGAACTCTACAGAGGCAGTTTAGGATCAAAACTCGCCTCGTTGACTTTGGAAGACATCGAAAGGCACTCGATCGCTGCCTATTCAGAAAGTGAAAACCGGCCGCTCCAGTCCTGGTCGGTTCATCGCGCCCTGGTGGGGTCTCTCGTTCTCAAAGACGAACGATATGCACTCAATGAGGGTCGTTGGTACCAGATCGGAAAGAATTTCAAAGAAGGCGCCGACCGGAAGTTCTCGGAGTTGCATGGACCACCGGACAAGAAATTGCGGCCGCTAAAAAAAAGTGGCTCTCAACGAGCGCAAGGGCAAGAAGCAGAAGATCGGGTATCAATCCGAAGAGTCGTACAATCGTGAAATCGCACAAGAGGCCGGTTACCTCCTTCTCGATCAGAAGCTTATTCAGATCGACGACGTGGCCGGGCCTGGCATCGAAATGTGTGATCTGCTCGACATTCCAGGACGGCGATTCATTCACGTCAAGAAAAGCTCGCGACAGTCGAGCATCTTGAGTCATTTTTTCAAACAAGGCGGCGTATCGGCGCAGATGTTTCGCAAGTATGAGCCGTTTCGCATCAAGCTCGTCGAAACGGTCGGACGACTATACGGCGCGCAGGCTGATCAAGATTTGCGAGCTGCGCTCGACGATCGCTGGACCATCGAATTTCAGATTGCGGACTTTCCAAGATCGGATGGCACGCACAATATTCCGTTCTTCAGCAAGCTCACCTTGCGGGAAGAGGCGAGGGATATTGAAGCAATGGATTTCAACGTGAGTGTGAGGTTCATTAAGTTGACACGTATATCAGCCGGTCAATCCGGATGATGCCTGGACTGTCAATTCATACGGATATTCTTTCCTCAGTCCTCACTCAAAGCAGTAAACAGGAGATGGAGCTTCCCTCCTATAAGGCGGTGGGCGGCCGTTCTGTCCGACGAAGAAGCCGGCCACGGAAAGAGCAAAGCCCAAGCTTTTGACGATCTTGGGTTTCGTCCGTGTACAACCGGCAACATGCTCTGTTTCCTTTACCCCCATCGTTCGGACGGATACATATGCAGATACTTCTTCTTAATCTGCCCCCGGATTTCGCCAACTCGCTCTGCACTAATGCCAAGATCACTCGCGATTTCAGCCGAGCTGCGGCCAAGAGTCAGCCCGTCGAGAACTTCCTTCTGCCGCGAGGTGAGCGCCTCTCTCACTTTTTCAAGGTTTTTGAGCCTTTGCTCTGTCGCCACTTTAGCAGCGAGATGCCCCGAGTCAGCCGCTACTCCTAAGCCGACAGCCGCTGCAACGTCGGCTGTTTGACGAAACAACTGTCTACTCCTTATCTCCCCGCGAAGCTTATCAACCTGATCGTTAGCAACGACTGTAAACAGGTAACCCGGGAGATTGGCGTACTTGCCTGCCAGTATCTCGTCGCATTTGCGCAATAGCTTCAAAAACAAATCTTGGACATCATCGTCGCGGCGCGAATAGGGTGAGCCAAGCTTGCCCGCATTGGCGGATAATGCCATGTAGACGCGCGCGCTAGCTAGATTGCGGTGAGCCGCATCACGCTCCTTTTCACAGACCGCCCTAACGTCGCTCTCTTCTAGGGAGAGTGTCGCCAGCGCCTTTTGCTCGGCCGCAATAGTGACGCCATCTCCAAGCGCTGTATCGAACGTCGAACCCAGCATACCGTACCTCTCAGTACTCAACTGGAGGCTCATGTCGCTGGTGCTTAGGCCACTCGACGCAGCTATCCCCACTGCTCCGACCGTCGAGTCCTTCGCAGAAGGAAGCGAGCTATATGCCCCGATTTTTGCGAGGGCGCTCACCCCGGAGGCTGCTCGCGCGGCGGCGATGGCATCAACTGTAGCCGATGTTCCGCGCACGGCACTGATAATGCGTGGGATTAGAACGGCTTGCGCATGCGTCGTCTCGATTGACAGGGCGAAGACGAGGGTGATCGCAGCAGCTGTCCTCACAACGAACTTCGTGTTCATAGGAGTTCTCTCCATGAGTTGCATGACCATAGTCAGAGGGGACACTTGCGTACCCTCTCGATGGGAGAGACGACACGGCGACCAAAACTGAGGGGGGTATTCAGAAAAAAATTTCTGCACTCCAAGCCTCCTCGCTGGACGGCGGTAGGCCGTCAATACCTGCGTAGCTAACCCACAAGGCGAGGACAAAATGAGCCGCAAGACCGACGGATTGGAAGTCATCTTCACTTTTCACAGAATTGTGATTATCGGAAAGGGGCCGATAGCGATTCTTTCGACGGGCCTCATTGCCTTAGCGATCCTCGGCATTGTCGCGCTCGCCAATGCGAGGTGAGACGTTGTTGCCGATTCAATGGCGGTCCTGCTCGATAGAGCTTTCGCACAAGATCGCCTAACGGCCACGCGAGTCCAGCGCGCTGTTTCAAGGGACCGATGTCTGCTGGCGAGACTAGCGGTGGTTCGGGATGGTCGCGCAAGAGTCCCCAAAAGCAAAATGGCCCACGTAATGCGGGCCATTTTGTATTGTATCAAGTCGTTTGCGAATTGGGTTGCAGAGACTCGCAGCAGACACCCGCAAGGCTCGAGCTTCAACTCTTCCGCGCCCCTCCATGGGCAGAGGCCCGGCCGGCGGTATTGAATGTGGTCTTAGAACTTTAGGCGCCGTGTGCACATCACGCGGCGGATGTTGTCGAGGCTGGTTAGAGCATTCAGCCGGCTCAGAGTGCCTGGCTCGAAGCCGGTGAGGGTACCTTCGATCCTGCTTGCGAGATCGCAGAGTTCGTCTCGTGTCAGGTGCATCAGTTCGGAGATTGTCCAGGTTTGCATCTTGTCCTCCATCGCTCAACCGCACCAATCGCGGTCTTCGAGGGAGGCCGTGCGCTGGAGGAGGCGGATGCATCGCGCCGCGACCGGAACGAAGTGGAGCAGTGCCGGCGGCACTTGCATCCATCAGCCGACGTAGGTGCGACAAGGCCGGAGAGGGGACGCGTGGCGCGCTCGAGAGAGGGCGGCACGGCAATCGATCAGTGCCCGATGAGCAAGCGGAGCAACGTCAATGCGCAGGCAGACGCATCGTGCCGAACCTCGGAATTCTGTGTCCTGCTACATCCTGCAGATCTTGGATTGGGACTGGAGCTATAGTTTTGGCGTGACAGATCCCCGATACGAAGATCGTCCCTACAGCGATTATCGCCACATGCTGGTTCGCGCGAAAGTGCTGCTTCCCAGTACGCTCTAGCTGAAGGCCGAGATGGCCGAGCTGACCTTCATGCCGGATGTTCGACCACCGGCTTTCGAGCCGAAGCGCGAGCATCGTCCGCTCGGCGTTGGTTACATCGAGGCTGTTCGCCGCCCTCGACATTGCGACCGGACGGGTCATCGGAAAGTGCTACGGACGGCACCGGGCCGCCGAGTTCCGCAAGTTCTTGGACGAGATCGAGGCCGCGGTGCCGCGCCAACTCGACGTCCATCTCGTCATGGATAACTACGCCACGCACAAGACCCCGCTGATCCGGAAATGGCTGGCTAAAAGGCCGCGCTGGCATGTGCACCTGATCCCGACCAGTTCGTCATGGCTCAATCAGGTCGAGCGCTTCTTCGCACTCCTTACCGACAAGAAGATCAGGCGCGGCGTCTATCGCAGCGTCGCCGCCCTCAGGGCCGACATCGCCTCGTTCATCGAACGACACAACGCCGACCCCAAACCGTTCCGATGGACCAAATCCGCCGATGACGTCCTTGCTTCCATCGAGCGCTTCTGCCGTTACAATGCCCCGGTACAACACGACCCGATGTTGCGAACTTCTGGTTCAGGACACTAGGTGGCCGGTCGCTTGGGATTCTGACTGCCAATAACAGGTAACTCCGCAATATTTGCCCGCCTCTTCGCTCGACGAGCGGGCCTAGGGAATCGGGCGGGCGGATCGATCGATCTGGCAGGCTTGCTTGTCGAGCTGCGCGACGAATTCGACCTGCATGACCATCCCGACTATCGGCACGATTGGGAAGTCCTAGATCGCTCAAGCCGCGAGCTTATGGCCGATGTTCGCAGCCAGATTTCTGGCTTGCCGCCGCTACCTCCGATAAAGCCCACGCCAAGGTGCGCGATTGGCTCAACCGGGACCGCGCGTGCTTGCTCGTCGGCGAATCCGGAAGCGGGAAGTCCGCCTTGGCGGAGCAAATCGGCGAGACGGATTACGGCCGGTGCGTGCCTTGCACACGACGTCGTCCAGAACCGCTAACAGAAAGTTGAACCGAGCTGGAGCAGCGCAATTTTTGGGACAGATCCCGGAAATGATTTTCTTGATTGTACCGTCGGACTGGTCGGTTTGGTTTTTGATCCAGAAACTGAGACATGGCAAACTGAGGCTGCTGTGTCTCCTCGACATCTGAAGACGGCATTATGAAGCACTGCTTCGCGGAAGGTCTTGTATCTGCGTTCGATCAACGCCGCGCGGGGGCTCTTTTGGTCTTGGGTTGCTTTGGTCTCGATCGCTTGTCGTGAGGCGCTGGGGAGGAACGACCTGCCCCAACTACTTGCCCGACGATTGCTCGTGCCAGGCCGTCAGCGGTTTCGAAGCGAGATATCCCACGGCGAATGCGAGCCCTTTCAGAAAACGTCATGGTTCGTTTTACCTTCCCGTCAGTGGGCAGCAGTACGTAATCGAGCACCGACTTGTTATGCTCAGCCATTCTGGGTGCGGCAATCCAGCCGTGAGGCAGGCGTGTCCCGCGCTTTATAGACCAGTACGGTGCGCGGTCTTGCCTTCCGCACCAGAGGGCTACTCGAATTGAGATGTTGATCGATCCGTTTACGCGCAAGGAACTCGTCCCGACGCGAGAGGCAGCTTGGCCTCTGGCCTTTCTAACAGCCATGGCGATTTCCGCGGCGAGCTTTGCCTTTTCCTCAGCCCACTGTGGACGTGATGCAAGAAACTCATAGTTTCGTTTGGGAGCGTAACCGATCAGCCGATACACGTTCATCATGCCACCGAAGTGGTTTTGGTAGGTAGAGGCGCAAGGAAGGCCTACCGTTCTGGCTATGATAGCAGAGCTCAGGCGTCCCTCCTTGAGCAGCGTCTTGCGTAGGCGGGCAAGCATCTCCTCTTCAGTGAGGTCGACACGCCGTTCTTCAATGATCTTGCTTACCTTCAGGAAGGTTTCGCGTTCAACGATTGGCTCGATACATCCCTCGCTGGTGATCCAAAGCTCGGGAGGATTGCAGGTGCTGTTCCTCCGCAGCTTGCGTGATCGGCGGTTGAAGGTCATATTTCCAATGTAGTTCTCGTTTCGCAGCACTGCGTTAACCGCTGCACGCGTCCACCGAACTCCTGTGCTCGTGAGTACGGCCCTCCGGTTTAGCTCCCGGGCGATCATAGCTTCAGACTTTACCTGCAAAAATCGTTCGAAAATCCACTTCACCACGGCTACTTCTTCGGGGATGCCGGGGCGCACTCGGACGTGATCGGTTGAGAGGTATTTCTGATCACCGTTCTTCAGCACACCTCGCGACCGCTCACTCTGATCGACAAGTTCTCGCAAGAGAGCATAACCGGGGCGACCTCCGACTTTGAAGCCAAGTCGGGCGAACCGGCACTGCGCAGCGTGAACCTTTACCGAAAGCTCGCGACTGTATTCTGCTGCCATCACGCGCTTGATGTTCTTGATGATGCTGGAGAGCACGCTGCCGTCATTATCAAACTGCTCCGCGCAATACGCGATGTTGATGCCCGCCTGTTTGCAGATGAATTCGTAATGCGCGCTCTCGTCGACATTCTGAAAGCGGCCCCACCGGCTTACGTCATAGACCAGAATATGACCAAAATCGGCTTCTCCTGCTTGGACATCCTTTATGAGCTTCATAAGACCGGCCCTGTTCTTGATGAGCAGACCGCTCTCTCCCTCGTCGCGATAGGTTCGTACAATCGTCAGGTTGTGGGCGTGCGCGTAAGCTGCAATTACAGCAGCCTGATTTTCAATCGAGTATTGCTGCCGTTGTGTCGACATGCGCACATACTGTGCGGCTCTCCTGCCGAGCTGCGATCTTACCGGGTGAGCCTTATAGATCTCGAGCGCGTTGGCCATCACTCTCGCTCCCGAACGTTACACCGGAGCGTATATACGACAAGAATCACTTCGATTGGAAGAAATAGCCCCCTCCGTTGTGATGTAGGGCGAACACCTCGCTTCGCCCATGGAGCTTCGTGAACCAGGCCGCAAACGCGTCCTGGCCGTTCGGCTTCAATCCTTCGCGCACTCAAGGTGTGGGCGCGGCAAGCCGCTCGCACTTTTGTTCTGCTGCTTAAGGGCTAAGCCCTTCACGCGCGATCCGTTGACTTGTCGATATTGGTTCGGCCTTCATGGCGGTTCAACAGAACAAGGCGGTCGGAATGGTGTCGAATACCATGACCATTACCAAGCTTGTGAACCAGTCCAAGGAGGCCGGTCAGCCGCTCAAGATGATCGAGGAGCCCGTGGTGCTGCAGCCGGCTGCTGATGTGTTGATCGTGCAGCTTGGCGGCCAACGCTTCACATGGGGCGGCGCCGACTTGCAGACTGCTGGCGCTGCCCGTGCGACTTATATGGCTGCGCTTCGGGCTGCCGACAACCATGACCTCGGGCCACTCATCGCTTTCGCACGATCATGAAGCAATTGTCCCCTTACTCTGGCAAAGCCACGGCAAAGGCCCGCATCGCAACAAAGAGCGCATAGCCGGATTTGTGCCATAATGACTCGAACGTGATGGTTTTCCCATCGAGGTCCGGAGTCAGAGAGATGCCACGCCACGTGATGGGGAATTTCTCCGGCTTGTATCGCGAAAAATCGAAACGGAAATTGTGCGATACCGTGTTTCGGATGGCTCGCGCATATTCGTACCAATCCGCGTCGCGAAGCTTTTTGACCATCGCACTTCCGGTGCCTGCGCGATCAAAATCCTCACAATAGTCGCTTAGCAGCTCGAAAGGGATGCGAATGAGGGCATGAAGCTGGTTAAGCACAAAGTCGGTAGTGATTGAAAACCGCGACGCGTCTTGCTCAAGCAGCATTGCAAGATCGGAGTAAGACACCCACGTGTCGAGTACCTTCATCTGTAGGCCTCGCGCTTCTTCAACAGCACTTGGCTTATACTGAGCGCCGCCTTGGATCCAATGGCTCGAGATGATGGCCAGCCGATAGGATCGGTCTTGCCTCGCAAACTCGTGGAGAATTGCCGATTTCGTAAAGCGCATGATAATTCGGCTGACAACTGGCAGAATATTCGCGTCACAAAGTGTAGAGGGCTAACCTTCGAGCATGTGCTCGTCCTCGACAAGGACCAGGCTAAGTGTTTCATCCTCACTGATGCGCACCGTTTGTTCCCGCACCACAAACCGGGAAGCATCGGAACGGTCAAACCAAGCGTCAGCGTCAATCTTGCGGGGCGTCGGGTCATCGGGACGGCGGCCGAACTGGACGCCAAAGGCAAAGCTATCCGGATCGAGGTCTTCACGTGGAAACCAGTGACGCGGCATGTCGCGTGATCGTGGACGCCGGCGTTGATATGACCGCGTTGTCTCGCGTGTTGGATCTGCTGGAGCGGCGATGATCCCGATCGCAGCAGGGGCGAGGATCTGGATCGCAACCGGTCACACGGACATGCGCAAGGGCATGCAGGGTCTGGCATTGCTGGTGCAGGAGGGCCTCGGGCGAGATCCTTTTTTATGTGTTGGGCGAGATTATGTGGCGGAGGTGGCCACGGTGCGCAACATGTTTGGTGTGCTGGATGAGGTGTCGCTTCGGTTCTATTCTGCTGCCGGCGTTCATTCTGGCGGCTCCGTCTCTGCCGACGACATTTCTCCAGAGCGCACCAGACTTTATTGGGAGGCCAAGCCAATTATGGTTCGGCTCGCAAACGCCGGCGTAGCTACAATCGCGCATCATCTGATTCAAACGTTGGAGACATTCATTCCGCTCGATCCGTCCGGCATTTTTGAGCTTATTGCCCGATCAGTGAAGGCCTCCGAGCAAGGCGGGTATAGCAGCGAGTCGATGGCGGCCGATCTGATCGTGCGGATTGTTCAGCGATATTTGGCGGACTATCGCGCTATCTTTGTTGATCGCGCACGGCTGGACGATCTGATGGATTGTCTGGACATTTTTGTCCGCGCAGGTTGGCCCGCCGCACAGTCCCTGACATTCAAGCTCGGCGATATTTGGCGCTGATTTCAGGCCCTTCGCTTAGACTAGCTCTAAGCAGTCTTGCGGCTTGAAGCGATTCCGGAAAGCTGCTCTTCGATTTCTCGCGCTTGGGCGACGCCGGACTGAATTAGGATATCGAGGGACTTGAGAAGGTCTTCGACAACTTCCGACATTACGTCCGATGAAATATCAGACGTAAGCGTGCGGTCGAGCCATGCACATACCCGAACACCAACATTTTTTTCAGACCAGAAGTTAGTATCGACACCGTAGGCCAAACACCAAGCGGTCGTCGCCTGCACAACGAAGGGTAACAACGACGGTCGAGGGGATGATTCCACCAGGTTAAGAAACAGGGATGTAAGATAACCGGACGAAGGCGCATCGGTAACAAGCGAAGTCAACATCGGCATGGTCGCGTCCAAGCCAGTCCAATTGTCCGGGATGGTTGCCTGGCCGCGATTATAGAGGCGGTGCGGCTGGTAAAACATCGCGTTTAGCGCGTCCCCAGCATGGCTTTCGGTCGTAAAGCCCTTTTCGCGCCCGAGATACTTGAAGTTTCTCCCCTTCCTGATGCGATCAACCAAGAGGGCGCGAACAGCCACCGGGTCTTCGGGTGTTCGGGTATCGATCGCCTGCATTGCGCGGTCGAAGCCGCGCAGGAACTCAGCCATCACGTCGTAGAAAGCTTCGTCTCGGAAGTGAACAATTGGTTCTAGGAACATTTTAGTCACGTCGTCGTGCGGCAGAGCCACAGATAGAATGCCGAGGAATTCGAAAAATTGTGAATTCCACGTAGACGGCCGATTGTCCCGATCTCTGTCATCCTCACCATGCGGCCCGTTGGCCTGATTGGTCCACCGCATGAGGTGCCCCGCAAGATCGACCAACCAAGTCGGCAAGTCACCCACCGTTAGGCGGATGAGATAGCCGACCACTGCTCCAAGCGTGCGCTCGTCAATGTAGCACTCGGGAGTCTCGTCGGGTTCATCATCGCTTTCGTCGATCCATTCTCCGATCCGGAAGCTACGGCGAGGCCGTGAATACCAGGCCGGTAATTCGGGCCACGCCGGTTCAACGTCCGATCCATCCAGCCATTGACGCTCCAAGGCGATCACGGCCTCAATTTTCTCCCGGTACGCCCGCCGGTTTGTCTCATCTTGGCGCTTGGTTTCCGCCCTGCGCGGATGGATGGAGGTTATCATAACAATGCGAATGAGCGAGCGAAGCAGACGAGCATCGATCCGAGCCAACTCCGAAAAACGACTGCCCAATGCCTTGACCACAGAGAGGTGTCGGTTGCTTGCGAGCTGTAGGAGCAAGTCGCGTGTCGCGCGCTCTTGATCTTTTAAGAACAGCTCGACCAGACCGACGGCAGCTATCGCGGCAATGTTGTATTCGATCTGATCATTCCCGGTGTATTCTCTGCCTTTTTCAGTTGATGCCGTGCGCAAAACCTGTAGCGCCCAGCCGATGACGTCGCTGCGGTCCGGTCCGTCGAAGTCACGCGCCGCGAGGGCCGCAGCCATGACGAAGGCTCGCCGGTCCGATTGCTTATCGAAATCATCCTCCTCCTCATCTTCGTTCGCCTCGGCCGCCGTTGGTTTAGCGTTCGCCGGTTGCGCTTTGGCCCATTCGATTCCCTCGCTTACAACTTGCGCTGTCGATTTGGTGGGATCGAATAGGGCAAACTGAACTTTAATGCGCACATTGTGATGTCGCATGTCAGCCTCAAGTCGAGTCGCTTTCGCTTCAATCAGCGCCACCTCCTCTGGGGCGCGTTGGAACTGCCGGACCTCAGCCTCCGAGCCGTCATTCAGCTTTATCTTGACGAGTGGCCAATGTTCGGCGTTCGTCATGCGCACGGCACGCTCAGCCGTAGCCCGAAGCCCACTGATTGGGTCTTCGTCCTCCGCCGGCTTTTGCCCGATTTCATTAGCGGCCTGTTCAAGCGCGGCGCGAAGCGCTTGGAGCTGGGCTGGGTCCCCATGAAAGACATAATAGCCGATGGTGTCAGATAATCGTTTGCGTCGCGACGCTTTCGCATCAAGATCGGCGCACTTTACCCGCCAGCTAGTCGGCTCCTGCTGAAACGGCCGCACCCGGTTCGTGCCGGCGATATCGTGCGAGTGACGCGCGTCATCGAACTCCAGCAACTCGGGCGTCGCCACAATGGGCCATGCCACGCTATGGGCTTCAGTCCAGTGTGAAAGCGCAAGATCAATGGCGACGGACACAAAAGCGATGCTCGAACCATCGGGCCCAAGCACGTCATCCAAGATGTCTGCGAATGGTCGCCCCGCCTCGATCTGGCGATGTCCCCAGGCTTCCAGGGCCATAAGCGCCGATGCCGTAATCGCGGATGGGGCGACGCTGCGCGCCCATTGATAGACTGACCAGTCGCCCTCGAATGATTTTGTGCCGTGCGGAAACGGAATTGAAATCCGAGGGAAAGGCTGCCGCGCCTCGATATACTGATCCCGCCGCCACTGTGTTGCATGCTTCACCAATCCGCGGACTAGGCGTAAGCCATCGTCTGGCGATTGCTCCAAAAGCTCGAAAAATGGGCCCTGACCCGGTGATGCCGGCGAGAATAGGTGATCGTGCGCACCGAATGGCCCAAAACGGTCACTCCCGCGATATCGATCATCGGGATCCTCTTTCTCGATGATTGCGCCAAGCGCAAAATTTGCCAGCGCTTTAGGCGCGGCTTTCGTCAAAGTACCCGATCCAGAGAGGATAGCCTTCATCTCATGGTGCCGGACCACGTCCGGATCGAGACCGGAAATATAACGTTCGGCTGCTGCCGGATTCAGATGAGCGAATGAGAAGACCGTCATCCGAATTTCATCGCGAACGTCCCTGACATGAGGGATGTGAAGCGAGGGGCGCTCATCGCGCACGTCGGAATAACTACGGGGGGACATCCGATCTTCGATCATCGTTAGCCACTCGAAGAGAAGCTCGACAATCGTCGAATTGCACTCAAGCGATTTGTGTTGTGTCGACATCAACCAAGCTTGAAACACTTTCGACAAGTCGGGGATGAGTGTGGTGGGCAATGATCTTGCCTCTGCCACAAGCCACAGTACGAACCACGTCCAGCAAGGGCCCTTCAATAGGATCAAGTCGCCCGCGCCTGAGGGAACAACGGCAGATGGCTGGACCTTGGCGATCACCTTGGCTAACGGAACCGACTCGACGGCGATCATAAGCCGAATGATCTCGCTAAGGCGCCGTCCATCGGATTCGACCAGGGCCGACTTAAACAAAAAGAACAGTTCGAACGCCTGCTCAGACCGTGGCAAGGCTAACAGCACCGGCCGCTTCCAGCTTCCATGACAGCCATCGCGTTCGACTGTGCCGAGCAGTTGTAACCAGCGAGCGCCAGTGGCATCACGCTCAAGAGCGAGGCGTGCTGTGATCTCAAGACCCCGTGCCAACCCGGGCGGCAACGGCCTGTCCATCGGGAGGGCATTCAACTGTTCTGGATAGTCGTGAAGCAGAAAACCGACTGACCAGTCACGCAGCACATCATGCCGGAAGGCAACTGTCGCGCCCGTGATTTCTTCCCGTAAGCTATCGAAGCGCAGCAATTCCGCTACGGTGAGTGAGTCAAGCTCGTCAATGTTGAACGCCACGCGGCCAGGGTTGGCGAGAACCTGCGTCCCGATCGCTCGCAGAACTTTCAATCGAGACAATCTACCGTCGTCTTTGCCGCGTCCGCCCCCATAGAGCCACCACAACTCGGCCAAATCGATCTCGGTCGCGATCCCGGCAGCGGCATCGGCTTGGCCAGCACCAAGCTCGATCATCCGCGACAAATAGAACAGGTTTCGCGCGATCCCTTGCGCCGGGTGGCCGCTTCTCAGGATGACCGCAAGCGCCTGGTTGCCGTCGGACAGGACCTCCGTTTCATCATCATTGATTGCTTCAACCTGCAAGGTCACGATATCGGCGCTGCTTACGTCGGCTGGAAGCTTGGTCTTCCAGTCGTCGTTGCCGACCCCACCGGTGACGACCGCGCGCCAGCCAGGATTTTTCGCAACGCCCGAGAGTAGATCGGTGACCGTAGCCCAGTCGCCGTCATTGTCGATTTGGTCGATATTGTCGATGAAAAGGGTGGCGCCTCCACCACAGCCGAGTTCATTGAAGAGTTCGTCCTGCGATATTTTGCAATCGATCGCGTGGGCCATCGAAAGCCACCCGCCCGGAATAATCCGGCCGTTGCGCATCACGATGATACGCCCTTCTGGCTGAAGACGTCGGGCGAGATGTTTCATAACCGATGTCTTGCCGACGCCGGGTGCGCCGACAATGTGCAAAATGCGCTGTGGGTCAAGGAGTGCGGAGGCCTGATCAATCAGCTCGCCTCGGGAAAGTCTTACGCCGCCGACTTGGTCCTTGATTTCATTCAGCGCGCGGTCCGCCGCTTCCGACAAGCGGGCCGCAATAGGCCGCAGATCGGCTCTTGGATCGAAGCGAAACCCATATTCCGTCTCGAGCGGGGTGACGACCGCGGGGCGATCAAGCGCCCCGCCAGCTCTTGCGCACGCTCCGGCAGACTCAATTAGAATGGGCCATAGATCGCTCGCGCGATTGGTTTGATCCGCAGCGAGAGCGAACCGCGCCCGTTCGCGCGCCCGGTGCTCGTAGTCGGAGCTGTGTGACTCAAAATCGAAAACCAAGATATTAAAGCGACGAAGCAATTGCCAAATGGTCTTGTCGTCGGTTGATCCACCCGCAGCCGCGAGATTTTTGCGAAACACATCGACGAAGTCGCGCATTCCGTTCGACGCAAATTTTTCGCGGTTGATATGCGCTGCGAATGTCGCGCCGTCCGGAAGCTGCCGCGCCCAGTGCAGGACTTCTTGGCAGGCTTGCTCCACTCGCGTTGTCGTTCGTGACATCGCAACGGCCAATTCGTATCGGGTCGTCGCAAATTCGGGTTTCTGCGCGGCATCCCACATCTGCACGACAACATCTGTGAATTCGCTGTCGGAGGTCGTAAATGTCAGCGTGCGTTTGGCTTGGATTTCAAGGGTCGCCGCCGAGCCATCGGCGTTCGTGGCCTGAATGATCACATCGTCCAGAGGGCGGCCCGATCCGCGCTGCTGGAATTCAACGGTGCGGATGGTCGCGCCGGGAAGTGCGCGCGGTTCGCCGTTCGAAATCAACGCCAGAAGATAGAACGCGCCAACTTTGGCCTCGAACTGAGGGCCAGCATTGCCTGTCGCTGCCGGCGGCGGGGCCTGCGGTCTATTTATTCGCTTCTGGGGCACAGGTTGTAATGTTCTGGATTTGTTCGTTAGGCAAGGCCATTGGAAGGTGTGGGTTTGAGGTTTTCCCTATTTTATCAACATTACGTTGATTCCGTTGCATTTCTTCGAACTGGCTATTTGGTTTAATCCGCGACTTCTTGGGCAAGTACGGTGACGCCGTCGACACGCGGCTTGATGACATTATCGCGCAGGCCCCATGATGGACAAGGCGCTGCATAACGCAGTTCTTAAGCAGGTCGAGATGAAGAACCCTGAGAAGGTGGGAATTATGCGAGCGTTCCTGGGCAGACCAGTTGAGGACGATTGAGCCTCGCGCTGAAGTGAGTGTTTTCTGTCGGATTGTCATGGAGCAAGTCGGTGCGTTTTCAGACAGGGAAATTTGCAGGTAAGACCACGCAGGAAGTGCTGCTAAAGTTTCCGGACTGGGCACGTTGGAACGTGAAGAATTTTTTGGACGTGAAGCACTCAAAGCACTTTGGGGAGCTGGCGAAGAAATTCACTTCAAAGCCGTTCGTTGAACGATGCGAGGGCTGCAACAGTGAAGCCAGCTATGCGAGTGCTTACCGTGGAAGCCCGTCCCTCAGGTTTTGGTGCGACAACTGCAGCCCGACTCAAACCGGCGCCGAGCCCGCGAAATTGAGCCGTGTAAAATCGATGCGCGACGTATTGATGCACATAGAGGTGACAGCAAACGGGAACCGCAATTGGCAGCGGCAAATCGTGCGCGCATTGGCAGAGGCGAAAGGATTGCCGAAACGGGTGGGCGAGAAGCAAGCAGTTGCTTTTTTCTCGACCTCAACGTGAGTCTTGCTTGCTGCTTCGCCCCACTGAGGCGGTGCTCTCTCTCTCCGCCTATCCAGCCCTAAGTCGTTGTTGTTGTTGTTGATTGGGCTGGTGGGCCCGGCAGGACTCGAACCTGCAACCAGACCGTTATGAGCGGCCGGCTCTAACCATTGAGCTACAGGCCCCCGCCGCAGGCAATCGTTGAAAAGCGGCCGGACGGCGTGCCGGGATCGTTTACAGGGTGGCCGGCATTCCGGCAATCCCATATCGTTTCGAACGAACTAGGGTGTTGCACGCAGTCCGCGGTTAGCGACGCCATCGATACCGCGCGCAGTGCATGCCGGCATTCATGTGGCGGCGCTGAGCTTCCGACTGCAGGATCCAAGCTCGAGATTTTTGCCGCTTGCTCAGAAAAGCGCCGCTGTGCAAGACATTGGTTCCGGAAGCGCAGCAGAGGAACCGCACCGTGACAGCCACTCTTGACGGCGAAATTCGCGGCGGACGCCATCACATGCAGGTCCGGGTCTATTTTGAAGATACAGATTCCGGCCAAATTGTCTATCACGCAAATTTTTTGCGGTTCATGGAGCGGGGCAGAACGAATTACTTGCGCCTGCTCGGAACCAATCAGCAAGCGCTGCTCGAAGAAGCTCGGAACGATGCGCCCGGCTTTGCCTTCGTCGTCCGTTCGATGACAATCGATTTTCTAAAGCCGGCGGTCTTGGACGACGTCCTTGACGTCGTCACGCTCTCACAAGAGGTAAGGGGCGCGTCAATTGACTTGCTACAGGAGTGCAGGCGCGGAAGCGATCTCCTAGTTATGGCGCGTGTGCGTGTGGCGTTTGTCGCAGGCGGAAGAGCGCAGCGCATTCCCAAGACGCTACGGCTTGCTATGGAAGCGCATAGATAAAATCTGCTCCTCGTTCACGCCCTGATCGTCCATCGACCCATACGATGAGGGCTCCCGCTTTATCCTATAGCGACCGAGCCTACTCCACAGCCCTACTGCATGCCCGTCTGCTTACGGCCCGAATGCACCACGATGCAGTCACTTAAGCACTGCGATCAACTGAGTCACAAGCTTTTCGCGATCTGCGGCACGCAGCTTATCAAGATTGATCTGCTTCCATCGGACTGCGGGAAGCTCTGCCGCTCCATCGACGCCCAACAGAGCCCAATCTGGCTTCCCGAGCTTGAATCCGATCAGAAACTCCCGATGCTCCTTCGGCATCTTTCTAGATACCTCGGTGATCAAATCCTCGCGTGTCTTCAATAGCTCATCCAGCGAGACCGGATCTGAGGTCATACCCTCGAAGCCGTGCTCGAATTCCTTGCGGATATCCTTTCGCCGCGGCACCACAACCTCCGATATGGGCCGGTCATGGCTGATGAGATAGACGATAAAAGCGCGCCTCAGGTCGTCGCTGATGCCCTCATTCGCCAGAAGATCGCGGATGTCGAAAAGATCGCGAGGATGTTGGCGGTCAAGGGCGGCGACGATTTTTCCTGCGTAAAGGTCGGAAAACGAGACGACTTGTGTCTCCGCAAAACCAAAGTTCTCCTCGACGTTCGAACGTACGGATCGCATCTCGGGATCGAAGACGCATCCGCGAAGAACGGGAGTGACTTCGATCTTGATCTGAGCGTCAGCCCTTTGAAGTGTCAGCTTGGTAACGATGCCTTCCGCGCGGTTCACGACCTCATTCACCTTGACGCCCGGAATTCCCTTGCCAATGGCGACCGCCATTCGTTTCATGCCCGCATCGATCGCGACCAGCGATTCCGTCCGGCCGGCGACAGGCAGGTAGGTCAGGTCGATATCCACCGACAAACGCGGCATATCACGGACGAATAGATTGATCGCAGTCCCGCCTTTGAGAGCAAAATCCGTTTCCGGCGCAACGAATGGCAAGGTCTCGATCAGCAGCGCGACCTGATGCCGATAGCGTTCAGACAGGGGCACCAAGATCCTCCGGCACGGTGATCAAATATTTCGGATCGAGCCTTCCGCCTTTTACCAGCATGCGCTTTCCTTTCCCCAAATCGACCTTGTCACGGTCTATTTGCTTCAGCCATGAATGGTTGTGCCGGTCGGCAAACCAGAAGAACAGCCTTTTGACTTTCACGCTTCTGCAATCGTCCAGTAGCTTTTGCAGCTTGCGGGGACTGAGGTTGCGCAAGCCCTCGACAAGCATGTCGGCCTGGAGGAAGCTCTCGCTATTCGGCAACTCGTTGAGCAGTTCAAGCAACGCACGCTCGGGCGATGACACGGTCAGTGGCCATTCGCTCTCGCCCCATATCTGCTTGAATGGGCCTGCCTGGAATTCATCGGCGGCGGCGCCGGTATTGCTCTGGACATTCGAGGTGAAGTTCTTGAGTCCCTTCGTCACCGGATCGGCTTTGAAGAGCGTTGTGCTCTTGCGGAATGTGAAGCGCTCTTTGAGCGGAAGCTTGAAGAGCCATCCGGGCGGAGCATCGGGACCGTACAGATAAACGACGGTCGGCCCTTCAGCCCGGAGGTAGTGCGAAAAACCTTGCAGTTCTAGCGCTGTTCGCCCTCCGACGATCAGGGGACGCGCAAGCAGGGTCTGAAGCGATATGACGGCCTTCTGCCATGTCAGGGTGCCAAGCGGACGCTTGAAAGTCCCACGCGTCGGCTGAACCAGCCAGCCAGCCGAGACGTACTGGCTGCGCAGACCGGTCGAATAGCCATGCTTCGTCATCCACCTGGCATCGACCAATAGGCCTTCCGGGAGGGTATGTTCGAGGAAGTTTAATTTTCGTTCGAAAAGCTCAGTCATGCTTAGCAATACCACATAATTTCAAACAAACGTCAGTTTACAGATTTGCAAATTTGCTAAGCCTGACTATGCAGAAAATTCACAATCAAAACCTAGCTTGTCCGCCCCCCCAACCACATTTCGATCTCCAATGCGGAGCCATGGGTGAAGCGAAGCGGAAAAGGGAACAGGTCGCAACCCAATCAATTCCGGCCGATGTTTTCACCCCGCAGTGCGGTGACACGGACCGCAGTACAACGCCTTGCTCAGCGTATGCACAGGTCGCGATCGGGGCCAAACGACCAAGGTTAGGTCATGATCTCGGTATGCCGGCAATGTCGGCAGCGGACCTCAAGAAGACCGTAGCGGCCATGGATGGCGTCAGAGATTGAGGGAGATGGTGCGTCGTCGCCGCCGATGAACTGACGGGTCGTCCAGGCAATGCAGTCCAGGGCATGAGCCTTTGCCAGCATCCGATCGGCCGCGGCATGAGCCTTAGCAGCTTCCAGTATCTCATGCTCATAGGCTACCTCAGCCTTGTGAAGCTCTCGCGCATAATATTTGCGGTCGCGGCCGGAGAGGGGCGGCGTGATGATTCTGGCGGCAGACATGCAGGAGGATTCCTCCGACGAGGGCCATTCGCAACCCGCTAGGGCTGGATCCTAACGGCCGTGGCACCGCTGGTTGTTCGTCAAGACCGATCTTTGGGCGGCCAGATCGGTGTGGAAAATTGGAGGTCTGAGCGATGCCGTCTGGCCGGCGTCGATCAACCGACGAGTGTGCGTACGGCGAAGTCTCACGACAAATCAGAGCGATAGGTGTTAACAACCGATGTAAAAGTTCCTATTCTAAGTTGAAATATGCCCCTTGACGGATTCGGTTCGATGAATCATATGTACGGCAACATGGCCCGCCCCTCTGCACGAAAGTGTACGGGTGGGTCTTCTTCTTTATAGGCCTCCGTGAATGGCCTATAGCAAGCCGTATCTGCCTGTCCCAGATCAACTGGCCCTAATAAAGGGCCGCGGAATGGTCATCTCGGATGATGCCCTAGCCGAGGTCTACCTCAATCGTATCGGCTATTACCGCCTCAGTGGCTATTGGTACCCGTACAGAGAATCACAGGGGGCAGGCGCCAGCCTCGTTGTCGGCGATAAATTTCGCCCTAACACCAAATTTTCCGAAATCGTTGAACTCTACGTCTTCGACAAGAAGCTTCGCCTGCTCATGATGGATGTGATTGAGCGCGTCGAAATTGCGCTTCGTGTCCAAATCACTCTGGAGCTGGGCAAGTTGGGTGCGCAAGCGCATCGAGATGCGCAGGCGCTGCATCCGAACTTCCAGCGCGCCTCCGCAACCGGTTCTACCGAAAGCCGTCACCAGAAATGGCTTCGCCTACATGACGAGGCCTTCGCTCGCTCAAAAGAGGAGTTCGCAAAGCATTTCAAATCCAAGTATGCAGGTGAACATCCGCCGATCTGGATTGCCGCAGAACTCTGGGATTTCGGGGCGATGTCCTTTCTGTATTCCGGGATGCGAAAGAACGGTCAACTCGCGGTCGCCCAATTTTTCGGGATCCCGTCCTTTCAAATCATGGAGAGCTGGCTTCACACCTTGAATGTTGCACGAAATATCTGCGCTCATCACAGTAGGTTCTGGAATAAACCCACACCCGTCCAACCAAAGTGGCCAACGCCCGCCGAATGCCCCGATCTAGGGCACATTGCTACAAATGTTCACGCGCTCACGCGCGTATACGCTATTGCCTGCATGTGTGCTCACTTCCTCAAGACCATCAACCCAAACTCAAGCTGGCTGAAGCGCTTCAAAGCTTTGGCCGCGACATTCCCCAACTCATCTATCGCGAATATCAAGTCGGCGGGATTTCCTCAGGATTGGGACAAGGCCAACCTTTGGGCCTGACAAGATTAACCATTTCTTTGGAAAGCGGACACGCAAGCACTCTAGCGTTGTAGTGTTGCCTCATTTCTAGCAGGCAGCATCCCACTTATGGCTTACCTCGACAGAGTCACGCCGGTAGTTGATCTAACGATTTCTAGACTGGCGTCGCAGCGCTTTTTGGTTGACCCAATTTCGGGCGAGAAATTCTCCCGGCAAACCAGCATAATCAGCTCAGCTTACAAGCGTCACGGCGCGATTCTCGAAGTCGCTATCAGAGAGAGTCTTCGGGAAAGCAATCGACATAAGGTTTGGAGGGAGGATGCCTTCAAGGTGTCTCGAGCTGCAGACCAGATCGTTGGCCAACAGACTGACGAAGCGTACTCATCCACAACGCTTCCTTACGGCGAGGCAGTCCGCACGCTGCAGGTCGACATGATAGCATTCGACGACGCAGACAAGACTCTCCGTGCTTATGAAATCAAGCGGGGAAATGGCGCGTTCGATGCTGGGAAGATCCGATCGATTCGCCGCGACCTAACCGTGACGCAGATGCTTCTCAAGAGCTATGGGAAGACTTTCAAGTTAAACCCCGTCAAAGCAGAAGCCCGTGTTATCTTCTATTACGGGATTCGGTCGCTTCCTCGCCCGTACTCGCTGATTGGAGCCGAGCTTAACGATCACTTTGGCTTCGCGGTGTACGATTTGGTTGAGACTGCAAATGTTTATTTCCGCCAGAAGCTGCATGAGCTGCTCGAGCGGATTTGAGAGGCAAAATGCAGAACACGTCGCATGCCGTGATGGCCCAACGGATCGAAGCAGCGGATAGCCTTGATAACTTCCCGACACCGCCCTGGGCAACTCGCGCTCTCATGGAGCATGTGATCGCCGACGCAGGTCCATTCCGAAAGCTGAGTTGCTTGGAGCCGGCTTGCGGCGCCGGGCACATGGCTCGGCCTCTTAAAGAGTACTTCGGTAAGGTAAAGGCCTCGGACATTCACGCTTACGGGTACGGCTCTGTCGCCGACTTTCTGAGCGCTCCGATACAGGCAGGTTCGGTGGATTGGGTCATTACCAACCCACCCTTCAGGTTGGCCGAAGATTTCATCAAGCGCGCGCGTATCGTGGCACGCCACGGTGTTGCGATCCTGGCTCGGACAGTGTTTCTCGAAAGCGTCGGTCGCTATCGCGAAATTTTTGAACAAAGCCCACCTGCGAAGTTTGCCCAATTCACCGAGCGCGTTCCGATGGTGAAGGGCCGGCTCGACGCGAAGGCATCTACAGCGACCGGATATGCATGGATCGTTTGGGAGAAGCGTGAGGCTGAAGCGCCGCGCCTTATGTGGGTGCCCCCCTGTCGCAAGAAGCTTGAGCGTTCAGGAGACTATCAAAGCTGACCGGCTGCTTACCCGGTGCTCACCCGTACAAACTTGTCGACAGGGCCAGCGGCTAAATATTTGATTTTGCTGGCGCAACCGACACGATTCGAACGTGTGACCTTTGCTTTCGGAGGGTAACCCTCAGGCGCGCAGACGCTCTCTTAGGTGTGCTACGGAAGGGCATTGATAAATCTCTGCTTATTCACGCCTTAGCCGTCCAGCGACCCAATGAAAGTAATCCGCTAGACTTCTGTTGCGACATCGTCAAATCAGTGTTCTCTGGGATCGTCTATCACGCCAACTATCTGCGCTACATGGAGCGCGGACGAACCAATCATCTCAGGCTGATGGGGGCCGAGCAGCAGGCGTTGTTCGAGCAGGTCGAGACGGAAGGCGCGGGCTTTGCCTTCGTTGTCCGTTCGATGCATCTGGATTTCCTCAAGCCCGCACGAATGGACGACGTGCTCGACGTCGTGACCTGGCCGGTCGCGGTGAAGGGTGCGTCCATCATGCTGGCACAGGAGGTGCGGCGCGGCGGTGACGTGCTGGTGAAGGCCGAGGTCCGCGTTGCCTTCATCAGCGGCGGTCGTGCCCAGCCGATTCCGAAGTCGATACGCGCGCTGATGAAAGCCGATCTGATTCCGTGATCGCCCGATAAGTGATCGCCGGATTTGTGATGGCCTATCGACTCCGCCAATTGCGGCGATAAATTCACGATCCTGATCAACCGATGAGGCCATCATGTCGCGCCCGCCGCTTCCACCCTTCACCCGCGAGACCGCTGCGCAGAAGGCTCGCATGGCCGAGGACGCCTGGAATTCACGCGATCCGGTGCGTGTGTCGCTCGCCTATACCGAGGACAGCCGCTGGCGCAATCGTTCCGAGGTCTTTCAGGGCCGCGAGGCCATCGTCGCGTTCCTGACCCGCAAATGGGAGAAGGAGCATGACTACCGGCTGATCAAGGACCTCTGGGCCTTCGACGGCAACCGTATCGCGGTGCGCTTCCAGTACGAGTGGCACGATGGGAACGGTCAGTGGTATCGCTCCTACGGCAACGAGCAGTGGGAGTTCGACGAGCACGGCCTGATGAAGCGGCGCGAGGCCTCGATCAACGACATGGCGATCGCTGAGAAGGATCGCCGGTTTCACTGGCCGGCCCCGGGGCCAAGGCCAGCGGATGTGGCAGGGCTGGGGACCGATCCGTTCTGATATTTCCGCGAGCGACGCTGCTTCACCCTCTCCCCTTGTGGGAGAGGGTAGCTCGCCGCAAAGCGGCGAGACAGGTGAGGGGTCGTCTTCCTCCGCGCATTCAATGATAGCGAGCTCGCGGGTGGGTACCCCTCATCCGGCGCTTCGCGCCACCTTCTCCCGCAAGGGGAGAAGGTGAGAATCGGTTGACGCAGGCACCGTGATCAAACGTTGCGCCTCGCCAGGAACCTCGCAATCGCGCCACCGAGTTTCGCATTGTCCATCGGCTGCGCCAGCGAGGCCCTCGCCGTTGCAACGACGTCATCCGGCGCCTTGCCGTCGCGCAGATCGCAACACACCTGCGCAAATTCCACGTCGAATTCCGGATGAGGCTGCACGGTCAGCGTCGTGCCGTTGGCGTAGAGCAGGCCGGCATGCGGGGTGAACTCGGATGACAGGATCGTCAGCGCGTCGCTCGGCGCCTCGATCACCTGGTCCTGATGCGAGCAGGGAACAGCGATTGTTTCGCCGTCGATCACGCCGTTCTCCGGCAGCACCCCATAGACGTGCCGGCCGATGCCCCAGCCCTTCTCCGACTTGCGCACGGTGCCACCGAGGGCCTGCGCGATCAGCTGATGGCCGAAGCAGACGCCGACCATCGGGGTCTTGTTGGCGTAAGCTTTGCGTACGAAATCCTCCAGCGGCGCCATCCAGTCCAGTTCGTCATAGACGCCGGCGCCCGCGCCGGTGATCAGGATGGCCTCCACCTTGCGTGGGTCGGGGAGTGTATCGCCGTTCGGGATGCTGACCACGTCCACCGTGGCAGTGGGGTCCTCGGCGCGGATCATGCGCGCGAACATGCCCGGAAACGAGCCGTGGCGTTCGCGATGCTCTCGAGGAACGAGCCCGGTCTCGATGATGGTGATGCGTGCCATGTGCGCCTCGGGTAGAAGGTTGTGCGTGTGATCGAAAGCCTCAGTCGCTTTCTGCCCCATGTTGCTGGTGCGGCGCTGTGCGCTCGAGCAGCGCGCTCTCCTGGCGGACCTCGTTGAGAAAGGCCTTTGCCAGACGCGACAGCGGCTCGGCTTCCGACCACAGCATATAGGCGACCGCCCGGGTCTCCGGCGTGAACGGGCGGACGACGAGGCCGCTGCCGGCGTTCTGCCGCGGCGAGAACGGATCGACCACCGCCGCGCCGACGCCGGCCGCCGCGAGCACGCAGGCCGTGTTGCAGTAGCGCACCTCGACAGTCGGCCGGAACGGCGCACCGGCGCGGGCAAAGCTGTCGCGCACGGCTTCGCCAAGCCGCGTGCCGCGCTCGAGCCCGATGAAGGGCAGGCCGGAAAGATCGGAAGCGGATATCACCGGCCTGTCGGCGAGCGGATGTTGCGGCGGCACCACGCACACCATCTCGCCGGTATGCACCACCTCATGCGCGATGCCGGGATGATGCGTCAGCCCGAGGGCGAAGCCGAGTTCGGCGACGCGGCTGAGCACGCCTTCGATGATGCCCTCGTAGCGGCGCACGTCGAAGAACACGCGCGTCTCCGGGCGACGGCGCAGGAAGCCTGACAGAGCGGAAGGGATGATGCTGTAGGCGAGCGGCGGGGTCGCCACGATGGCGAGATGTCCGGAGCGATTCTCGCGCAGATCACGTACGCGGTTCTCGAGCTTCGCGTGCAATGCAAAGATCGCTTCGCTCTCCTTGTACAGCGCCATTGCTTCGGCGGTCGGAAACAGCCGGTTGTTGACGCGCTCGAACAGCGGGAAGCCGGCCTGCGCCTCCATCGTCTTCAGTGCGTTGCTTACCGCGGGCTGCGACAGCGCCAGTTCGTCCGCCGCCGCAACCGTGGTGCGATGGCGGATGACCGCACGCAGAATCTCGAGCTGACGCAGGTTCATATCACTGCCGATTATACTCAGGGCCAAAACATCATAGCAAAGCGAATTGATTTTGCAGCCCCGCTCGCTCGTAATGGCTGCGGATTTGCGCGTCGCATCAAAGGGTTCATTCGCCCATTGAGGCGGCACTGCGCATAGATTGGAGGCAAGCTTGGTTCGTGTCCTTCGCGCCGCCGCCGCTCAGATGGGCCCGACGCAGAAAGCCGATACGCGCGAGCATACGCTGTCGCGGATGCTCGATATGCTGGAGGAGGCGGCTGGCCGCGGTGCGAGCCTGGTGGTGTTTCCCGAGCTTGCCTTCACCACCTTCTTCCCGCGCTGGCTGCTCGAAGGCGAGGCCCTCGATCATTATTTCGAGCGCAGCATGCCGAACCCGGCGGTCGCAAAGCTGTTCGATCGGGCGCGTGCGCTGCGGGTCGGCTTCTATGTCGGCTATGCCGAGCTGACGCCGGACGGCCGGCGCTACAATTGCTCTATCCTTGTCGATCGCGATGGTGAGATTCTCGGCCGCTACCGCAAGGTGCACCTGCCAGGGTCGGTCGAACCGCGTCCGGGCGCGCGCTATCAGCAGCTCGAGAAGCGCTATTTCGAATATGGCGATCTCGGTTTTCCCGCCTTCCGCGCCGGCTCGTCCTGGGCCCATGCCATCATGGGCATGATGATCTGCAACGATCGGCGCTGGCCGGAATCCTGGCGCGTGCTCGGCCTGCAAGGCGTCGAGCTCGTTTGCATCGGCTACAATTCCGCGGCCTATGATCCGAACGGCGGCACCACCGAAGACGGCGCCTTGCGCACCTTCCACTCGACGCTGGTGACGCAGGCCAACGCCTACATGAACGCCACCTGGGCGATCTCGGTGGCCAAGGCGGGCGAGGAGGACGGCTCCGGGCTGATCGGCGGCTCCTGCATCGTCGATCCCAACGGCCGCATCGTCGCGCAGGCCCAGACGCTCGCGGACGAGGTGATCGTCGCCGACATCGATCTCGACCTCTGCCGCCAGGGCAAAGACAAGATGTTCAATTTCGCCGCCCACCGGCGGCCCGATCAATACAGGGTGATCACCGAGCGCGCCGGCGTCATCGAGCCGGCGGTTCTCGACGCAGATTGATTTCGAACGGCCGATCGCAGCGTCGGCGCAGGCGGCCGAGCTGCCGGCGGAGATCAAGCAGGCCGGCACGCTCAAGCTCACGGTCAACTCCACCTACGCGTCGATGGAGTATCGCGATCCCGCGACCAACGAGCTGGTCGGCTCGACATTGATCTCGCGGGCACGCGGGTGAGATTGCCGCGACCTCGTGGCTTGCTTGATCAAACCTGGCGCCAATCGGCTCTAATGCTCGAACTCCACGAGCGCCTTGCGCATGGTTTCGACCAGATCCAGCGCCACCGGCGATGGGCTGCGCTGTGCCGGAAAGACAGCCGAGAATTCGAAGTCGATACGCGGCAGGAAGCGTCGCACGACGACGCCGCGCGTTGCAAATTCCTGCGCGGTGAAGGGATCGCAGATCGACACACCGAGTCCCGACGACACCATGCCGCACATGATCTCCGACAGCGTAGTCTCGACCCGGAGCACACGGCGGACATCGTGGCGATGGAAAACCTGGTCGACGAGGTGCCGGCTCGACGATCCCGCCGACAGCGAGATAAACGTCTCGCCCTCGAAATCGCGCGGCTCCAGCACCTCTTTCTCGGCCAGGCGATGGCCCGTCGGCAGCACGGCGACGCGCGGCAGTGCCGGCAGCCGCTGGCTCGGCAGGCCGGAGTGCGCGATCGGCACCTCGGCAAAGCCGATGTCGCATTGATTGTTCAGCACCCAATCGACCACGATCGGCGAGATCACGCCGAAGAACGCGAGATTGAGATTGGGCCGCTCCATCAGGAAGTGACCGGCGAGCCGCGGCAGGTAGCCGTTCGCCAGCGCCGGCAGCGCGGCGATCCGCAGCGAGCCCGTGCGGCGGCCGCGGATTTCTTCGGCAGCCGCGGTGATGCGCTCGAGGCCGACAAAGGAGCGCTCGACCTCGGTATAGAGCGCCATCGCCGCCGCGGTCGGCACGAGGCCGGTGCCGCGCCGCTCGAAAAGCTCCATCTTCAGCAGCGCCTGAAAGTCGCGCAGCAGCCGGCTGACCGCGGGCTGCGTCACCACCATCAGTTTGGCTGCCTCGGTGACACTGCCAGTCAGCATCGTTGCCCGAAAGGCCTCCACCTGCCGCGAATTGATCCGCGCCATACCCAGAACCTAATCATAACATTTCAGCATGCAGAGGGTGCCATTATTCATTGGACGATGGAAGTATAGGTTGCGATCTTTTTCATCAGAGCTGGAGACAGCCCGCTTTTTCGGCAGATTGGAGGAGTTCGAACCTCCAGATCGCCCCAAACCCGCTGAGCAGGGGCCGGAGCCCTGATCGGAGAGGGCTTTCGGGGAAGGAAATGCGGCAGGCGCTTCGGCCGGAGCTTGTCGGCACGTCACCTCATTCCGGTATTGGGAGATCGGTCCATATGAAGACTCTTCGCCTTCTGACAGCGGTCAGCATCGCGGCGCTCGTTGCCGCCCCGTCGGTCGCCTCGGCCCAGCAAAAGACCCTCTACGTTGCCGGTTACGGCGGCTCGTTCGAGAAGACGATCCGCGACGAGGTGATCCCGGCCTTCGAGAAGGAGAACGGCGTCAAGGTCGAGTACGTCGCCGGCAACTCCACCGACACGCTGGCCAAGCTTCAGGCGCAGAAGGGCAATCAGCAGATCGACGTGGCCATCGTCGACGACGGCCCGATGTACCAGGCGATCCAGCTGGGCTTCTGCGGCAAGCTCGATGGGCTGCCTGCCGATCTCTACGACACCGCCCGCTTCAAGGACGATCGCGCGGTCGCGATCGGGATCGTCGCGACCGGCCTGATGTACAACACCAAGGTGTTCAAGGAGAAAGGCTGGGCGCCGCCGACCTCGTGGAACGACCTGAAGGACACCAAATACGCCAAGCAGCTCGTCATCCCACCGATCAACAACACCTACGGCTTAGAGGCGCTGGTGATGCTGTCGAAGATGAACGGCGGCGGCGAGACCAACGTCGATTCCGGCTTCAAGATCTTCAAGGAGCAGATCAATCCCAACGTGCTCGCCTATGAGCCGTCGCCGGGCAAGATGACCGAGCTGTTCCAGTCCGGCCAGGCCGTGATCGCGGTGTGGGGCACCGGCCGCGTGCAGAGCTTCGCCAATACCGGCTTCCCCGTCGACTTCGTCTATCCCAAGGAAGGCGCGGCGACGCTGCTGACGACCGCGTGTCCGATCGCCAAGCCGAATGCCTCGCCGCTCGCTGCGAGCTTCGTCAAGATGCTGCTCGATCCCAAGATCCAGCTCGTGATGCTGAAGGATTACGGCTACGGCCCGGTGCTGAAATCGTTGGTGATCCCGCCGGAACTCGGCAAGATGGCGCCGATCGGCGAGCGCGCGGCCAAGCTCTACAATCCCGACTGGACCGTCATCAACGACAAGCGCGAGGAGTGGACCAAGCGCTGGAATCGCGAGGTCGAACGCTGATCGGTCGCAGCGGAGACAGCGTCATGGCCTATCTCGAACTCGATCGGGTCGCAAAGCAGTTCGGCGCGCAGACTGTGGTCGACGATTTCAGTCTGTCGGTCGGTAAGGGCGAGTTCATCTCCTTCCTCGGCCCGTCCGGCTGCGGCAAGACCACGACATTGCAGATGATCGCGGGCTTCCTCGATCCCACGCGCGGCGCGATCCGCCTGGAGGGCAAGGATCTCACCGCGGTTCATCCTGCCAAGCGTGGCCTCGGCATCGTGTTCCAGAGCTACGCGCTGTTTCCGCATATGACGGCGGCGGAGAACGTCGCCTTCGGCCTCGAGATGCGCAACGTGCCGCGCACTGAAAGAGCCGAGCGCGTTCGTGGCGCGCTGGCGATGGTGGGCCTTGCCGGCTTCGAGGACCGCCATCCCCGCCGCATGTCCGGCGGCCAGCAGCAGCGCGTGGCACTCGCCCGCGCGCTGGTGATCAAGCCGAGTGTGCTGCTGCTCGACGAGCCCTTGTCCAACCTCGACGCCAAGCTGCGCGAGGAGATGCAGATCGAGCTGCGCCAGATCCAGCGCACCATCGGCACCACCACGATCCTGGTCACGCACGACCAGAACGAGGCGATGTCGCTGTCCGACCGCATCGTGGTGATGAGCCAGGGCAAGATCGAGCAGATCGGCACGCCGCAGGAGACCTACGAGAAGCCGGCTTCTGCCTTCGTCTCGCAATTCCTCGGCAAGACCAACGACTTTGCCGCGACGATCGATCGGGCTGCGGTTCCTGCGCAACTGACTGCGGGGTCCTGGAGCACGCTGGCGCCAGCCGGCCTCACTGGTCCGGTGACCGTCAGCATTCGCCCCGAGCGGATCGGTTTTGGCGATGACGGTCTCGGCGCGAAAATCGTCACGCGCATTTTCCAGGGCAATCATTGGCTGTTCCAGTGCGACAGCGAGTGCGGTCCGGCGATCGTGATCCGCCAGAACGACGGCAAGGCGCAGCCGGCGGAGGGCGAGGCGGTTCGCCTCGCCTGGCGTCCCGAGGACATGAGCGTGCGTGCGAGGGCCGGCACATGAGCGCCGTCGCCGAGGAGCGTAGCGCGCGTGCGCCATGGGCGCTGACTGCCCCTGCCTTGATGTTGTTCGTCGGCGTGCTGCTGATTCCGCTGGCGATGACGGTGATGCTGTCGTTCCACGATTGGGGCCAGTACAAGGGCATCGAGCCCGTCTTCATCCTGAAGAACTGGCACGAGATCGCGACCGATCCCTATTACGCCGAGATGTTCTGGCGGACGTTTCGCATCGCGATCCTGACCACGCTGCTCACGGCTCTGCTGGGCGCGCCTGAAGCCTACATCCTCAACCGCATGAGCGGCCGCTGGAAGAGCTTCTTCCTGCTGGTCATTCTCGGGCCGCTCTTGATCTCCGTCGTCGCGCGCACGCTCGGCTGGGCGCTGCTGTTCGGCGGCAATAACGGCCTCGTCAACAAGCTCCTGATGTCGCTCGGGGTAATGCGCTCCCCCATCCCCTTCATGTTCACCGAGACGGGAATGATTGTCGCGCTCGCGCATGTGATGATGCCCTTCATGGTGCTCTCGGTCTGGGCGGCGCTGCAGCGGCTCGATCCGCAGATCGAGAATGCCGCGATGTCGCTCGGCGCGGGCCCTGCAACCATCATCCGCCGCATCATCATGCCCCAGATCATGCCGGGCGTGCTGTCGGGCGCCATCATCGTATTCTCGCTTTCGGCCAGCGCCTTCGCGACGCCGGCGATCATCGGCGGCCGCCGGCTCAAGGTCGCGGCGACGCTCGCCTATGACGAGTTCCTCAATACGCTGAACTGGCCGCTCGGCGCTGCGGTCGCCACGCTGCTGCTGGTCGCGCTGGTGCTGATCGTCGTCGGCAGCAATGCGCTGATCGAGCGCCGCTATGCGGAGGTGTTCCGATGAGACGGAACGGTCCGCTCGCGCTGGTCTTCCATGCCATCTTCGTCATCGTCATGGTGGCGCCGATCCTGGTGGTCTGCCTCGTTGCCTTCACGCCCGAGGGGTTCCTCTCGTTGCCAACCAACGGCTTTTCGCTGCGCTGGTTCAGGACGATCGCGAACTATCCCGAATTCATCCACGCCTTCTGGGTCAGCCTCGGACTCGGCGCGCTCTCGTCCTTCGTCGCGCTTCTGTTCGCGGTGCCGGCGGCGCTCGCGATCGCGCGCTACCGCTTCCGCGGCCGCGATGCGCTGGCGGCGCTGTTCCTCTCGCCGCTGATGATCCCGCATGTCGTGCTCGGCATCGCCTTCCTGCGCTTCTTCACGTCGGTCGGGTTGGGCGGCAGCTTCGCCGCGCTGATCGTCGCGCATGTCATCATCGTGTTTCCGTTCGCGCTGCGGCTGACGCTGGCCGCCGCAACCGGCATGGATCGCACCGTCGAGATGGCCGCAGTCTCGCTCGGCGCCGGCGGCTGGACGCTGTTCCGCCGCGTGACGCTGCCGCTGATCCTGCCTGGCGTCATCAGCGGCTGGGCGCTCGCCTTCATCCAATCCTTCGACGATCTCACCATGACCGTCTTCCTCGCGGCACCCGGCACCGAGACGTTGCCGGTGCGCATGTTCCTCTACATCCAGGACAACATCGATCCGCTGGTGACGTCGGTGTCCGCCTGCGTGATCGCGATCACCATGACCGCGCTCATTCTGCTCGACCGCTTCTACGGGCTCGACCGCGTGCTCGCCGGCAAGGGCGATACGGGACGATAGGAGAACTTATGCCAGGAGAATACGACGTCGCCGTCGTCGGCGGCGGACTGCTCGGCTCAGCCATTGCCTGGGGCCTCGGCCGCCTCGGCAAACGCGTGGCCGTGCTCGACGAAGGCGACATCACCAAGCGCGCCTCGCGCGCCAATTTTGCGCTGGTCTGGGTGCAGAGCAAGGGGCTCGGCATGCCCGCCTATACGGTTTGGACCGTACAGGCGTCACAGGCGTGGGCCCGGCTCGCCTCCGAACTGAAGCAGCAGACCGGCCTCGACGTCTGCCTCCAGCAGAACGGCGGCTTTCACCTCACGCTCGGCGAGGACGAATTCGGCCAGCGCACAGAGCTCGTCAAGCGCATGCACAACCAGATCGGCGCGGCCGACTACAAGATGGAGATGCTCTCGGCATCCGAGGTGAAGAAGGCACTGCCGCTGATCGGCCCGGACGTTTCCGGCGGCAGCTATTGTCCGCTGGATGGCCACGTCAATTCGCTGCGCACGTTCCGCGCCTTCCACACCGGCTTCAGGGCATTCGGCATCGATTATTTTCCGGGGCGGCCGGTCTCGGCGATCAGCAGGAGCGGCGGCGAGTTTCATCTGACGACGCCGGAGGGCGAGCTGCGCGCTGCCAAGATCGTGCTGGCCGCCGGCAATGCCAACCAGACGCTGGCGCCGATGGTCGGCCTCTTTGCTCCGATGGGCCCGACCCGAGGCCAGATCGTCGTGACCGAGCGCACCATGCCGTTCCTGCCGCACCCCTTGACCACGATCCGCCAGACCGACGAGGGCACGGTGATGATCGGCGACAGCAAGGAGGACGAGCTGGACGATCGCGCACTGAAGCATTCGATCAGCGCGGTGATGACGGATCGCGCCCAGCGGATGTTTCCGCATCTGTCGCGGCTCAACGTGGTCAGAAGCTGGGCCGGCATCCGCGTGATGCCGCAGGACGGCTTTCCGATCTACGACCAATCGGAGACGCATCCCGGCGCCTTCGTCGCCTGCTGCCATTCCGGCGTGACGCTCGCTTCCAACCACGCCTTCGACATCGCGCGCATGGTGGCGCGCGGCGCGCTCGAGCCGGAGCTGGTCGGCGCGTTCTCGGCCAGTCGGTTTGGCGGCGCGGGCGCGGCCAACAACAGCGGCTATTAGAGATTTCAGGAAGGAGCCAAGGGGCATCCCCATGTTCAGGCGATCCGAACAGGACAAGCGTCCGCAAGTGCAGATCTTCGTCGACGGCGTTGCCGTCGCAGCGCGCCAGGGCGACACCGTCTCCGCCGCGCTATTGGCCTCCGGCGTCGACGCACGGCGTTCCACCGCGGTGAGCGGCGCGCCGCGTCTGCCTTATTGCATGATGGGCGTGTGCTTCGACTGCCTCGTCACCATCGATGGCGTCGGCAACCGGCAAGGTTGTCTCGTGCCTGTCGCCGAGGGCATGCAGATCGAAATCCAGAAGGGCAAGCGGGAGATCGGAAGATGAGTGTGACTCCCAAGCGCGAAGACTATGATGTCGTGGTGATCGGCGCCGGGCCCGCGGGCCTCGCCGCCGCTGCGACGTCCGCCGAAGCCGGCCTCTCGACGTTGCTGCTCGACGAGAATATCGGTCCCGGCGGTCAGGTGTTCCGCGCCGTCTCGTCCACGCCGGTGACGGAGCGCAGCCAGCTCGGCGCGGACTATTGGATGGGTGCCGATCTCGTGCAGGCGCTGCGCGCAAGCAGCGCCGAGGTCATTCATCGTGCCACGGTCTGGAGTCTCGACCGCAAACTCGAGATCGCCGTTTCGGTCGGCGGTGCGTCCGCCTTCGTCAGGGCCAAACGCGTGATCCTCGCGACCGGCGCGCTGGAGCGGCCATTTCCGATTCCCGGCTGGACGCTGCCGGGCGTGATGACCGCAGGCGCGGCGCAGACGATGTTGAAATCATCGGCTCTGGTGCCCGATGGTCGCACCGTGATCGCGGGGCAGGGGCCACTGCTCTGGCTGCTCGCCGCCCAGATCCTCCGCCTCGGTGGCCGTATCGACCGAATCCTCGACACCACCGAGCGCCGCAATTATTACGCCGCGCTGCCGTACGCCTTCGCCTTCCTGACCTCGCCCTATTTCACCAAGGGCCTCGCCATGATGCGCGAAGTGAAGGCGAAAGTGCAGGTCGTCTCGCGTGTCACCGAGCTTGCGGCCTCCGGCGATGGCCAGCTCGCGAGCGTGAGCTATGCCGCGGGCGGCAGGCGTGAGACCATCCCGGCGGATCTGTTGCTGTTGCATCAGGGCGTCGTACCGAATGTCAATCTGGCAATGGCGGCAGGCATCGAGCATCGCTGGGATGATCTGCAATTGTGCTGGTCGCCGGTGCTGGATGCGAACGGTTCGTCGTCGGTCGCCGGCATTGCAATCGCGGGCGATGGCGCGGGCATCGGCGGCGCCAATGCAGCCGTGGTTCGCGGCCGCATTGCGACGCGCGCGGCTGTGGAAGCGCTGGCACCTGCGGCGTCTGCGAAGCTTCCTGCGATGGCAACGCTCCGAGCCGATCTCGCCAAGGCCGAACGTGGCCGGATCTTCCTTGACACGCTGTTTCGTCCCGCGCCGCAGTTCCGGATTCCCAAGGGCGACACCATCGTCTGTCGCTGCGAGGAGGTGACGGCCAAGGACGTTCTCGACTCCGTCGCAATCGGCGCAACCGGGCCGAACCAGCTCAAGGCCTATCGCCGCACCGGCATGGGTCCGTGCCAGGGCCGGCTCTGCGGCCTCACCGTCACCGAGCTGATGGCGCAGGCGCGCGGGAAGACGCCGCAGGAGATCGGCTATTACCGGCTGCGCGCGCCCGTGAAGCCGATCACGCTCGCCGAGCTCGCGGCCGTTCCCAAGAGCGAGGCCGACGTCAAGGCGGTGGTGCGCGGATGATCAAAAACGTGGATGCGATCGTCGTCGGCGGCGGCATCCACGGATGTTCGACCGCGCTGCATCTGTGTCTTGCCGGGCTGAAGCCGGTGCTGATCGAGAAGGACTATGCCGGACGTCATGCCTCGGGCGTCAACGCCGGCGGCGTGCGTCAGCTTGCGCGGCACATTCCGGAGATTCCACTCTCGATCCGCTCGATGGGAATCTGGGAGAAGATCTCCGAGCTGGTTGACGACGATTGCAGCTTTGAGAGCTACGGCCAGGTGCTGGTCGCGGAGAACGAGGACGAGCTCGCCGTCTGCCGCGCGCGGGTCGCCGAGCTGAACGTGCTTGGCTTCACCCATGAAGAGCTGATCGATGGGGCCGAGCTGCGCAGGCTGGTGCCGGCGGTGGCCGAGTCCTGTCCCGGCGGCGTCGTCTCGCGGCGCGACGGCGCGGCCAATCCGGCGCAGACGACGACGGCGTTCCGACGCAAGGCCGAACAGCTCGGCGCCACCGTGCGCGAGGGCGTCGCCGCGACGAACATCCGCTACACTGATGGCCTCTGGCAGGTCGACGTCGGTTCCGACACCTACGCCGCGCCGGTGCTGGTCAATGCCGCCGGCGCCTGGGCCGGCAAGATCGCGGCTGATCTCGGCGAACCGGTTCCGGTCGAGACTGTTGCGCCGATGTTGATGATCACCTCGCGCGTGCCGCACTTCATCGATCCCGTCGTGATCCTGCGCGGGCGAAAACTCTCCTTCAAGCAGTTCAAGAACGGCACCGTGCTGATCGGCGGTGGCCATCTCGCAACGCCCAACCAGGACCGAAACGAGACGGTGCTGGACTGGAAGAGCCTCGCGACCAGCGCGCAGACTGTCTTCGAGCTGTTTCCGGTGATGCGCAGCGCCACTATCGTCCGCGCCTGGGCCGGCATCGAGGCGAAGATGAAGGACGATATCCCTGTGTTCGGGCCGAGCAGTCGTCACAAGGGCCTCTATCACCAGTTCGGTTTCTCGCTGCACGGTTTCCAGCTCGGCCCCGGTGCCGGCGCCGTGATGGCGGAGCTGATCGCCAATGGCGGCAGCCAGACCCGAATTAGCGATCTCGGCATCGGCCGCTTCCTTCCTTCAACGCTCTAGAAAAAGAGGACATCATGAGCATCACCCGCAGCATCCGCACGCCCAT
This sequence comes from Bradyrhizobium cedriense, assembly GCF_054602315.1. Taxonomy (NCBI): domain Bacteria; kingdom Pseudomonadati; phylum Pseudomonadota; class Alphaproteobacteria; order Hyphomicrobiales; family Nitrobacteraceae; genus Bradyrhizobium; species Bradyrhizobium cedriense. The sequence continues at coordinate 276,614 of NZ_JBTSWB010000002.1, forward strand.
CATGCACCGCGCCGTCGAGGCCAACGGCTTCGTCTTCCTCGGTGGCACCATTGCCGACGACACCTCGGTCTCGATGGGCGAGCAGACCCGCAACATCCTCGGCAAGATCGCCGGCTATCTGAAGGATGCCGGAACCGACAAGTCTCGCGTCGTCAGCGCCTCGATCTTCGTCACGGATCTGTCCAAGAAGAAGGAGATGGATGCGGCCTGGACCGAGTTCTTCGGCGACGATCTCCCCACCCGCGCCACCGTCGGCGTTGCCGATCTCGGTGGCGGCGCGCTGATCGAGGTGGTGGTCACCGCCCTGAAGGGTTGAGGCGCCCGGCGAGAGGACGACAGCGTCTTCCGCGCTGTCGTCCTCCTCCTCGAGCCCCGCCTTGATCTCGCCGTTCGATGGGACTACTTAGAGAGTTCTTCAATCAGGATACGTGCAGCCATGGATATGACCCCGACCGCAATGCTCACCTGCCTTGCCCACGGGGAATTCCATGCCTGCTTCGATCGTTCTGTCGAACCTGTCGCTGTCCACGCCTGACGGCCGTTCTCTTCTCTCCAGCATCGATCTGACATTCGCGGCCGAGCGTACCGGTCTCGTCGGCCGCAACGGCGTCGGGAAAACGACGCTGCTTGCGTCGATCCTGGGGGAACACGTGGCCCAATCGGGGCGTGTTCTGATCAACGGCACCATCGGCATGTTGCGCCAGGATGTGCAGGTTCCTGAGGGCGCGACCGTCGCCGACCTGTTCGGCGTGCGCCGGATGCTGGAGCTGCTCCGCCGTGCGGAGCAAGGCGATGCCTCATCCGATGAGATCGCCGCGATTGACTGGACGCTCGAGACGCGGCTCGAGGCCGCGCTGGCGCGCCTCGGGTTCGATCCGTCTCCCGACACGGAGTTGTCCCGCCTGTCCGGCGGCCAGATGACGCGGCTTCGGCTCGCAGCGTTGATTTTTGCCGAGCCCGACTTCCTGCTCCTGGACGAGCCCACCAACAATCTCGACCGGGACGGACGCAAGGCTGTGGCTGATCTGCTCGCCACCTGGCGCGGCGGTGCGATCGTCGTCAGCCACGACCGGCGCTTGCTGGAGACCATGGATGCGATCGTCGAATTGACCTCGCTCGGAGCTACGCGCTACGGCGGCAATTGGAGCCGCTATCGCGAGCAGAAGGCCGTCGAACTCGCCGCCATCAGGCATGACCTCGCTCATGCCGAAAGGCACTTGTCCGAAATCGACGGCAAGGCACGAGAGGCTTCAGAAAGGAAGGCGCGCAAGGACAGTGGCGGAAGGAAGAAGCGCGCCAAGGGCGACATGCCGCGGATCCTTGCCGGTGCACGCAAGGATCGCAGCGAGGACAGCGGCGGCAAGAACGCGCAGATCGCCGAGCGGCGGCGCGTTGAGGCCATCGATGCCGTGGACACGGCGCGCCGGCGTATCGAGATTCTGCAGCCATTATCGGTCGAGTTGCCGCTGACCGGCCTGCCGGCGGGCAGGGAAGTGCTTCGGCTCGACCGCGTCAGTGCAGGCTATCGGCCGGAGCGGCCGGTCGTCCGCGATCTATCGCTCACGATCGTCGGTCCGGAGCGCGTCGCGCTGGTCGGACCGAACGGCTCCGGCAAGACGACGCTGCTGAAATTGATCGCGGGCGAGCTGCGCCCGCTCTCCGGCACCGTGCGGGTTAGGCTGGACTTCGCGCTGTTCGACCAGAAGGTCGGCCTGCTCGATCCCACGATCTCCATCCTGGACAATTTTGGCCGGCTCAATCCAAAGGCGGGGGCGAATGAATGCCATGCCGCGCTGGCGCGGTTCATGTTTCGCGCCGATGCTGCCTTGCAGATCGTCGGAAGCCTGAGCGGCGGGCAGTTGTTTCGTGCTGGCCTTGCTTGTGTGCTTGGCGGGGTGACTCCACCGTCCCTGCTCATTCTCGACGAGCCGACCAACCATCTGGATGTCGAGTCCATCGAAGCCGTCGAGGCTGGCCTGAGAGCCTATGACGGCGCGCTGCTTGTCGTCAGCCACGATGAGGCATTCTTGCAGGCCATCGGGATCACGCGGCGGCTCAATCTCACCGGCGAACGTGATTCCAAAGGCCCATCATTCGAATAGCAAAAAAACCCGACGCCCTGCCCCCCAGCGCGTCGGGTAGAAAAATGAGTACCAATCCGTGATCGCACTACAGTTGTTGTGACGCTCATCCCGCCGGCTCTCTACTCCGGGAAATTACCGCGTCGGATTTGGGCCGCTCCTGCCTTCGATCTACGCGCCACCGCCTGGTTCCAGCGCTTCGCCGATCTGCAGCGGATGGGCCATGGTCTCGTGCAGCGCGTCGCGGTCGAGCTCGCCTTCGGAGATGCTGATGACGACGCAGGCGACGCCGTTGCCGATCAGATTGGTCAGTGCGCGGCATTCGCTCATGAATTTGTCGATGCCGACCAGGATCGCGATCGACTGGATCGGAATATCAGGCACGATCGAGAGCGTTGCCGCGAGCGTGATGAAACCGGCGCCGGTCACGCCCGAGGCTCCCTTCGAGGTGATCATGGCGATGCCCAGAATGCCGAGTTCCTGCCAGATGGTCAGATGCGTGTTGGTGGCCTGCGCCAGGAACAACGTCGCCAGCGTCATGTAGATGTTGGTACCATCGAGGTTGAAGCTATACCCCGTCGGAATGACGAGGCCGACCACCGAGCGTGAGGCGCCGAGATGCTCCATCTTCTGGATCATCTGCGGCAGCACCGTCTCGGAGGATGAGGTGCCGAGCACGATCAGCAGCTCGTCCTTGATGTAGGCGATGAAGCGAAGGATCGAGAAGCCCGCCAGCCGCGCGATCGCGCCGAGCACGACCAGCACGAACAGGGTGCTGGTGAGATAGAACGTGCCGATCAGCGCTGCGAGGTTGAGCAGCGAGCCGAGTCCATAAGCCCCCACGGTGAACGCCATTGCGCCGAAGGCGCCGATCGGCGCGACGCGCACGATGATGCGAATGATGCCGAAGAACATCTTCGCGGCCTTGTCGATCGCGTCCGCGATCGGCTCGCCGGCCTTGCCGAGGAAGGCGATGGCAAAGCCCGAGAGGATCGAGATCAGCAGCACCTGCAGGAGGTCGCCGCGTGCGATGGCGCCCACATAGCTGTCCGGGATGATCGCCATCAGATGGGCGACGATACCCTCTTCCTTGGCCTTGGTGACGTAGGTCGCGACCGATTTCGGATCGATGGTGGCGGGATCGATGTTGAAACCGTGCCCGGGCTGGAGAATTTCGCCGACGAGCAGACCGACCGCCAGCGCCACGGTCGAGACCGTCTCGAAATAAATCAGCGACTTCAGCCCGACCCGGCCGACGCGCTTGAGGTCGCCCATCGAGGAAATGCCGTGCACCACGGTGCAGAAGATCACCGGCGCGATCATCATCTTGATCAGTGCGATGAAGCCGTCGCCGAGCGGCTTCAGGGCCTTGCCGAGATCGGGATAGAAATAGCCGATGAGCACGCCGAGCAAGATCGCGATCAGCACCTGGACGTAGAGGATCTTGTACCAGGGCTGGTGCCGGCGGCGAATGGCTGGCTGGATCGCGATTTGTGTCATGGAGTGTGCCCCGGAACGCATTGGTCATGCATGATGTGAATCATGCATGCCTTGCATCATGTGATGGCCGCCGCCGAAGCGACAATCACATTTTTGTCTGTTTGCACGAAGATCGATCGCGTCCCCGCAGGCGTGCTTGAGGTCGATCGCAACCACCACGGCGCCGATGACAGCGTGCAGCAGCTGCGATCATCAGAACGGTCGCGGGCCCGCCCATCCAGCCGAGGCCTGCGGCGCCGCCTGCCGATCATCCTGGGTGCGACCGGCGCATATCTCTCATGCTGGCTGTTCGCGAATGGCCTCGCCTCGGCATGCCGGTCGACGTCACCCTGCCAGCCGCGCCGTGTCCAGGGGTGCCGAAGCTTTGGCGTAGGCGGCGCGCATCCACGACGCCGCAGCTCTTCGGTTCAATCACGACCTTCACGAAGGACTGATCGCCCGTCTTCGCAGGCGATCACACCGGAATTTGGCTCGGGTGCGTGGAGCGTATGCACAACCGGGTGGAACAAAACGCCGGTTCCATCCATGATGACGCATCTGGAGAGAACACATGCCGCAAACCGAACGCTCAACCTCATTTCCTTCGCGCCTCGTCGATCAGTACGCCCTGGTGACCGGAGGCTCGCAAGGAATCGGCCGCGCCGTCGCCATCCGGCTCGCCCAGGAAGGCGCAACCGTCGCCATCAATTATTTCGAGAACGAGGAGCGGGCGGAGGAGACGCTCGCGCTCGCTCGGGCCGCTTCGAGCGATCGCGGCCACGGCGAGCCCGATCATTGCATCGTCAAGGCCAATGTCGGTAATGACCAGGACATCGCTGCGATGTTCGAGTCGATCCTTTCTCGCTGGAAACGTCTCGATTGCCTTGTCAACAACGCAGGCTTCCAGAAGGAATCGCCGAGCGAGGCGCTCGACGTCGAGACCTACCGCCGGATCATCGACGTCAATCTCAACGGTGCCGTGCTCTGCGCGCAGAAGGCGCTGGCGCATTTCGTCGCGCGCGGCGGAGGCGGCTGCATCATCAACTGCTCCAGCGTCCACCAGATCATTCCAAAGCCCGGCTATCTCGCCTATTCGATCAGCAAGGGCGGCATGGCCAATCTGACGCGCACGCTGGCGCTCGAATTCGCCGGCCGCGGCATCCGCGTCAACGCGGTCGGTCCGGGCGCAATCGACACGCCGATCAACGCAGCCTGGACCGGAGACCCGGAGAAGCGTGGTGTCGTCACCAGCCATATTCCGCTCGGCCGCGTGGGGACTCCAGAAGAGATCGCCGCCGTGTTCGCCTTCCTCGCCTCGGATGAGGCAAGCTACATCACGGGACAGACCATCTATGCCTGTGGGGGCCTGACGCTTTTCCCCGAATTCCGGGAGAACTGGGCAAGCTGAACGTCCACTTTGGACCATGCCCATCGGCCGCCACCAATGCCTCATGCGAGGATGGCGGGCGGGGCCGGTTGGGGTCTGCGGCGCCGTGTGCTATCGACCGTGGACGACGCTGCCGCTATTTGCGAGCGCCGACGCGTGAAGGACTCGTGACCGCAGCCATCAACATCAACGCCTATAGCGACGCGCTCGTGGTTCTCGGCACCGCCGGCGTGGTCGTGCCGATCGTGCGCCGCTGGGGCATCAACCCCGTGCTGGGCTATCTCGGCGCCGGCGCCATTCTCGGTCCGCTCGGGCTCGGCTCGCTCGTTCGAGAAATCCCCTTCCTGTACTGGTTCACGGTGACGGACGCGCAGAATGTCGAGGGCATCGCCAACCTCGGCATCGTGTTCCTGCTATTCCTGATCGGGCTCGAACTGTCTTTCAGGCGGCTCGTCACGATGCGGCGCCTGGTGTTCGGGCTTGGCGGCCTGCAGGTGCTGGTGACGTCCGCCATGATATTCGGTGCGGCGCTTCTCTCCGGGCAGAGTTCCGATACTGCCGTTATCCTTGGCGCGAGCCTTGCGCTGTCCTCGACGGCCATCGTGCTCGAGCTACTGTCCGCCGAGCGGCGACTTGCGACCACCGCCGGGCGCGCCAGCTTCTCGGTCCTGCTGGCCCAGGATCTTGCGGTGGTTCCCATTCTGGTCTTCATCTCGGTGCTCGGCGCAGACAGTGGCGGCTCCGTCCTGACGCACATCTCCAGTGCGGTCTTGAAAGCCGCGCTGGCCGTCGCTTTCCTCATTCTGATCGGCCGGCTGCTGATGCGTCCGCTGTTCCAGATGGTCGCGGGCACGCATTCGACGGAATTGTTTGTTGCGGCGACCTTGTTCGTCATCGTCGGAGCAGGTCTTGCGGCGCACCAGGCGGGCCTGTCGATGGCTCTCGGAGCGTTCGTTGCAGGACTGATGCTCGCGGAAACGGAGTACGGCAAGGCGATCGAGGCCACGGTCGAGCCATTCAAGGGCCTATTGCTCGGCATCTTCTTCTTCACCGTCGGCATGGCAATCGACTTCCGCGTGTTCATGCGCGAGCCCGTTTGGCTGTTGGCTGCCGTCATCGGCGTTCTTGCGGCTAAGGCGATCGTCCTCATGATCCTCGGCCGGCTCTTCAAGCTCTCGTGGCCGGCGGCGATCGAAATCGGCCTCTTGCTGGGCCCTGTCGGCGAGTTCGCCTTTGTCAGCATCGGCATGGCGGCGGCGCTCGGCCTGATCGAGCCTCGCGTATCGGGCTTTGTCGTCGCTGTCACCGCCGTGACGATGGCGCTGACGCCATTGCTCGGCGCGCTCGGACGACGATTGGCCGCGAGGCTCGCCGAGGAGCGCATCCTGGATCCCGAACTGGCGGTTCGGCCGCCCGGCAACCGAACGCAGGCCATCGTGGTCGGCTACGGGCGGGTCGGAAAAGTCGTCTGCTCGCTGCTCACCACCCATGGTGTGGACTACATCGCAATCGATCACGAGCCGGTCGCGGTGGCCCGCGACCGTCGCGATGGTCACACGGTCTTTTTCGGTGACGCGACAGAGCCGGGCTTCCTCGAAGCTTGCGGCCTGATGCAGACCACCGGCGTGATCATCACCATTCAGTCGCGAACGGCGATTGATGCCGTGGTCGAGCGGATCCGTGCAGCGCGGCCGGACGTGCTGATCGTCTCACGTGCGCGGGACGCCGATCATGCCCGCCATCTCTATGAAATCGGCGCAACCGACGCGGTGCCGGAGACGATCGAGGCGAGCCTGCAGCTTTCAGAAGCCGCGCTGGTCGGCCTCGGAGTCGCGGTCGGGCACGCGATCGCCTCGGTGCACGAAAAGCGGGACGAGTTTCGGCGGACGCTGCAGCAAGCCGCCCGCACGGCAAACCAAGAGAAATCCCGTCCATCCGCTATCCCGGGGCGCCCCTCCCGTCGTCAGTAATCTGGAAAAACCGCCCCCGCGACCTACATCTGGTGGCATGTCACCCACTCCGCTCCAGAATTTCGTCGGCCGCCACGAACGTCTGTTCGTGCTGACCGGCGCCGGCTGCAGCACCAATTCAGGCATTCCCGATTACCGCGACAGCCAGGGCAACTGGAAGCGGACCCAGCCGGTCAACTTCCAGGCCTTCATGTCGGACGAGCATACGCGCCGGCGCTACTGGGCCCGAAGCCTGATCGGCTGGCGGCGGTTTGGACAGGCGAAGCCGAACGATGCGCATCATGCGCTGGCCCGGCTCGAGGCGAATGGCCGGTGCGAGATGCTGCTGACTCAGAACGTCGACCGGCTGCATCAGTCGGCCGGCCACCGGCAGGTCATCGACCTCCATGGCCGGCTCGATCTGGTCCGCTGCATGGGCTGCGGCGGCAAGGCACCGCGCGAAGAGTTTCAGCACGCTCTTGGCCGCGCGAATGCGGCATGGCTGACGCTCGATGCCGCGGATGCGCCTGACGGCGACGCCGATCTGGAGCACGAGGACTTCTCGTCCTTCGAAGTGCCGCCATGCCGAGCCTGCGGCGGCATCCTCAAGCCCGACGTCGTGTTCTTCGGTGAGAACGTCCCCCGCGACATCGTCGCCACCGCGCAGGATCATCTGGCGCAAGCCGACGCCATGCTGGTCGTCGGCTCCTCGCTGATGGTCTATTCCGGCTTCCGCTTCGTGCAGGCGGCGGCGCGGGGCAACATTCCGATCGCGGCGGTCAATCTCGGGCGCACCCGTGCCGACGATCTGCTGACGCTGAAGGTCGAGGAGCGCTGCGAGACGGCGCTCGCATTCCTGCTCTGATCAGGGTGGCGGCGGACACGCCTTGCCTATTGCATAGGTGCCAAGCAGAATAGCCTGGCGCAGCATTCATCTCGTCGTCCATGGCATGGAAATTGCTGCGCTTTTGTCCCCAGTCTTGACGACCAGCACGGAGAATTTGGAATGCTTGAGGGAGCCGAGGTGCGGCTTGCCGTTGATATCGGTGGCACGTTCACCGACATCGTGCTGGACGTGGGGCAAGATCGCAAAACCCGCAAGCTGCTGACCACTCCGCAGCGCCCGGAGCAGGCCGTGCTGGACGGCATGCGCCTCATTCTCGCCGATGCACGTGCCCATATCAGCGACATCGACGTCTTCATTCATGGCACGACGCTCGCGACCAATGCCATCATCGAACGTCGCGGCGCCAAGACCGCGCTGATCGCAACCGACGGCTTCCGCGACGTGCTCGATATCGGCACCGAAAGCCGCTACGACCAATATGACCTCGGCATCGACAAACCGAAGCCGCTGGCGCCGCGCGGCCTGCGCTTCACCGTGCCCGAGCGCATCGATGCCCAGGGTGCCGTTCGCCTCCCGCTGGACGAAGCTTCGGTGCGCGCGCTCGCGCCAAAATTGCGCGAGTTGAAGGTCGAGAGCGTCGCGATCGCTTTCCTGCACTCCTATGCCAATCCGGAGCACGAGCGTCGCACGGCCGCGATTCTGGCTGAGGAGATGCCCGGCATCTCCGTGACGGTGTCCTCGGCCGTTTGTCCCGAGATTCGCGAGTATGAGCGCACATCGACTGCGGTCGCCAATGCCTATGTGCAACCCCTGATCGACGGCTATCTCGCTCGCATGGCCGAGGCCCTGCAGGTCGAGCAGTTCCGCGGCGCTATCTATCTCGTGACATCCGGCGGCGGTGTCACCTCGATCGAAACAGCGCGGCGCTTTCCCGTGCGTCTCGTCGAATCCGGTCCTGCCGGCGGCGCGATTTTCGCCGCCCAGATTGCGGCGCGCCTCGGCGAGAGCAAGGTGCTCTCGTTCGACATGGGCGGCACGACCGCGAAAATCTGCCTGATCGAAAAGTACCAGCCCGAGACCTCGCGCGTGTTCGAGGTCGATCGTGCCGCGCGCTTCCTCAAGGGCTCCGGTCTGCCGGTCCGCATTCCCGTGATCGAGATGGTCGAGATCGGCGCCGGTGGCGGTTCGATCGCGCATGTCGACGCGATGAAGCGCGTCACCGTCGGTCCCGAGAGCGCCTCCTCGGAGCCGGGGCCCGCCTGCTACGGCCGCGGCGGTCAGCGTCCGGCCGTGACCGATGCGGACGTTGCGCTCGGCATGATCGATCCCGACGCCTTTGCGGCCGGCACGATCAAGCTCGACCCGGAACTGTCGAAGCAGGCGCTGCTGCGTGACGTCGGCGAGCCGCTTGGCCTCTCGGCGGAAACCGCGGCCTATGCCGTGCACGAAGTCGTCTGCGAGAACATGGCGAGTGCGGCGCGCGTGCATGCGGTCGAGCGCGGTGCCGTGGTGGGCCAGCACACGCTGATCGCGTTCGGCGGCGCCGCACCGTTGCATGCTGCCCGCGTCGCCGAGAAGATCGGCGTCTCCCGCGTGATCGTGCCGTCGAATGCCGGCGTCGGTTCGGCCGTCGGCTTCCTGGCGGCGCCCATCGCCTATGAGCTGGTGCGCAGCCGTCACGTCCGGCTCGATGACTTCGACACCGAGGCGGTCTCCGATCTCTTGCAGGAAATGGCGGCCGAAGCGCGCGCGCTGGTGGAGCCGGGTGCAGCCGGCGCGCCGGTTCGCGAGCGCCGCGCCGCCTTCATGCGCTATGTCGGCCAGGGGCACGAGATCCCGGTCGAGCTGCCGAACCGGCGGTTGACGGCGGCCGATCTCGCCGGCCTGCGCCAGAAGTTCGAGGCTGACTATTCCGCGATGTTCGAACGGCCGATCCCGGGCGCCGCGATCGAGGTACTGAGCTGGTCGGTGCTCGCGACCACGGAGGCGCGCAATCCGCCCGCGGTCGCAGCCGTCGCGCGCAAGCCCGCCGGCAAGGCTGTCGGCAGCCGCAAATTCTTCGATGGCCGGGCAGGCGAGGTGATCGAGATTCCGCTCTATCGCCGCGAGGACATGGCCCCGGGCGCGACGATTGCGGGCCCGGCCGTGATCGCGGAGGACGAAACCTCGACCTTCGTCTCCAACAGTTTTGACGCGCATATCGACGGTGCGGGCAGCATCGTCATGGAACGAAAGGCGGCTTGATCATGAGCAAGGCAAGCGGCGCGAGCCTGATCGACCTTCAGATCATGTGGCACCGGCTGATCGCCGTGGTCGAGGAGCAGGCGCAGGTCCTGCTCCGCACGGCGTTCAGCCCGATCGTGCGCGAATGCGGCGACCTCTCGGCCGGCGTGTTCGATCTCAAGGGCCGCATGCTGGCGCAGGCTGTGACCGGCACGCCCGGTCACGTCAATTCGATGGCGGAATCGGTCAAGCACTTCATTGCCCACTTTCCGATCGAGACGATGAAGCAAGGTGACGCCTACATCACCAACGATCCCTGGATGGGCACCGGCCATCTCAACGACTTCGTCGTCACCACGCCCTGCTTCAAGGACGGCAAGCCGGTCGCATTGTTCTCCTGCACCAGCCATCTCATGGACATCGGCGGCATCGGATTCGGACCCGATGCCACCGACGTTTTCATGGAGGGGCTCTACATCCCCATGCTGAAGCTGATCGACCAGGGCGTCGTCAACGAAACGTTGATGGCGATGATCCGCACCAATACGCGGCTGCCGATCGACACCGAGGGCGACACCTATTCGCTCGCTGGCTGCAACGACGTCGGCTGCGAGCGCCTGGTCGAGATGATGACCGAGTTCGGTATCGATACGCTCGACGCGCTCGGCGACTACATCTGCGACCGCTCGCGCGAGGCCGTGCTCGCCGAGATCGCAAAGCTGCCGAAGGGCAGCTGGCGCAACACGATGGTGGTCGACGGCTACGACGCGCCGGTGACGCTGGCAGCGACCCTGACGATCTCGGACCAAGGCATTCACGTCGATTTCGACGGCACCTCGGCTGCCTCGAAGTTCGGCATCAACGTGCCCTTGTCCTACACAACGGCCTACACCGTGTTCGGCCTCGGCTGCGTCGTCGCCTCGCAGATCCCGAACAATGCCGGCTCGCTCTCGCCGCTGACAGTGTCGGCGCCCGCGGGAGCAATCCTCAATGCGCCGAAGCCCGCGCCGGTGGCCTCGCGCCACATCATCGGCCAGATGCTGCCGGATGTCGTGTTTGGCTGCCTGCGCCAGATCATTCCCGAGCGCGTGCCTGCAGAGGGCACCTCGTGCCTGTGGAATTTGAATGTGCGTGGGCAGACCCGCTCCGGCGTCGGCGGCAATTACGGGTTCTCCATGGCGGTGACGTCCAATGGTGGCACCGGCGCGCGCTTCGGCAAGGACGGCCTGTCCGCGACCGCTTACCCGAGCGGTGTGCGCGGCACGCCGGTCGAGATCGCAGAGACGCAGACGCCCCTGATCTTCTGGCGCAAGGAGCTGCGCCCGGATTCAGGCGGGGCAGGACGTACCCGTGGCGGCCTCGGCCAGATCATCGAAGTCGGCAGCGGCGTCGATGCGCCGTTCGACATTCTCGCTGCGTTCGACCGCATCGATCATCCGCCGCGCGGCCGCGATGGCGGCCGGGACGGCGAGGCCGGCTATGTCGGCCTCAAGTCCGGAAAGAAGTTGCGTGGAAAAGGCTTTCAGCAAGTGCCGCCGGACGACCGGCTGGTGGTGCTGACACCGGGCGGTGCGGGCATCGGCGATCCTGCCAAGCGCGAGCGCGCGGCGGTCAACGACGACGTCGAGAGCGGACTCGTGTCCGTCGACAAGGCGGTCGCAGTTTATGGGTACTCGCGGTGACGCCTCGGGCGTCGTGCGCGTAGCAAACGGAGGGGTGCAAATGATCACGCGAAGGAACTTCACCGCGGGGGCAGCGACGCTGCTTGCCGCAGGCCACATCTCCACCCGTGCGCGGGCGGCGACGGTGAGCTGGGACATGTCGACAGTATGGCCCGACGGCAATTTCCACACCCAGAACGCGATGGTCTTCGCCGAGGAGGTCAAGAAGCAAAGCGGCGGCTCGGTTGCCATTACGGTGAAAGCAGGCGGTCAGCTCGGCTTCAAGGGCCCCGAACACCTGCGCGCCGTACGCGACGGTCTGGTCCCGCTCGCCGACGTCCTCAACATCCAGCAGGTCGGGGACGAGCCCTTCATGGGCGTCGAGAGCATCCCCTTCCTCTGCGGCTCGGTGGACGAGCTCAAGGTGCTGCACAAATATGTACGGCCCGAATACGAGAAGATCGCCGCGCGCAACAACCAGAAGATCCTCTACATCGTGCCGTGGCCGACGCAGTATCTGCATCTGAAGGCGAAAGTCGCCGACGTCGACGGCCTGAAGAACATCAAGATCCGCGTGCCCGACAAGAACGCGGTCGAGATGCTGAACGCGATCGGCATGGCGGCCGTGATGATTCCCTGGGGCGAGACGATTCCCGCGCTCGCTTCCGGGGCGGTGGCCGGCGTTTCCACCTCGTCGGTGTCGGGCGTCGACGGCAAGTTCTGGGAGTTCCTGAAATACGTCTACCCGACCAACCACGTCTGGTCGTCGCAGATGCTCACCGTCAATCTCGATTCCTGGAAGGCGCTCAGCGCCGATCAGCAGCAGCTCGTCTCCGGCATTGCCGCCAAGATGGAGCCGGGCTTCTGGGCGAACTCGCTCAAGGCCGATGTCGACAGCCTCAACCGCCTCAAGGAAGGCGGCATGGAGGTGGTGCCGGTCTCGCAAGCCATGATGACGGAGATCCGGGTCAAGACCGCGCCGCAGTTAGATGCCTTCCTCAAGCGCGTGCCGGCGGCCGACAAGCCGGTGCGGGCCTATCTCGCCGAAATGAAGCGGTGAGGACGAGGTTGTGACGAGCGTGCTCCCTGCGGCACCGCAGAGTCTCAATGCAGCGGCGCCTGCGCCGCTGCGCATCGTCCTCGACGGCATTGACCGCCTCGGCCGGCTCGACGGCTGGATCGGCGGCGGCTGTCTCTTGATGCTGACGCTGCTGATGCTCTGCGAGGTCGCAACCCGCTTCCTCTCGAACTTCATGCCGTTCTTCCCGCCGAGCATCTCGATCGCCTGGGAATATTCGTCTTATCTGATGGCGGCGTCCTTCACCTTTGGCGCCGCCATGACGCTACGTGTCGGCGGCCATATCCGCGTCGTGCTGCTCCTGAAGAACGCGCCGGCGCCGGTTCAGCGCGCGCTCGAGATCCTCTCGGCCGCGGCCGGCTTCGCCTTCATGGCGTTCCTGACCTCGGCCATGGCGAAGTTCGCGTGGAGCGCGTTCGTGCGCGGCCAGGTCTCGACCTCGAGCGACACGCCGCTGTGGTTTCCGGAAGCGGTCGTCACTTTCGGCATGCTGCTGCTGACCCTCCAGTTCCTGGCGCGCGCGATCCAGGCCGCGCTCGGCTTGCCGCTGGAGGATCATCGCATGAAGGCCTCGCCCGTCGAATGACCGCTTTGCTCGCTCCCGGATTCAAGTTCGCATGACCATCGAAGTCGTCGCCCTGTTCGCGATCCTGCTCGCACTTCTGGCGTGCGGCGTCTGGATCGGCCTGACGCTGGCGCTCACCGCGACGCTTCTGCTCGCGATGTTCCGCTCGATCCCGCTCGACAAACTGCTGCCTCAATACGCCTGGAACATCCTGACCACGCAGGAGCTGCTGGCGCTGCCGCTGTTCATCCTGATGGGCGAGCTGCTGTTTCGCACCCGCCTGTCGCGCTCGCTGTTCCAGGGGCTGGCGCCCTGGGCCGGGCTGCTGCCGGGCCGCCTGCTGCATGTCAACGTGATCGGCTGCACCATCTTCGCGGCGATCTCGGGCTCGTCGGCTGCGACCACGCAGGTGATCGGCCGCATGTCGCTCAACGAGCTGGTGCGCCGCGGCTATTCCCGCGACATCGCGATCGGCTCGCTCGCCGGGGCCGGCACGCTCGGGTTCCTGATCCCGCCGTCCAACATCATGATCATCTATGGCGTGCTCGGCGACGTCTCGATCCTGAAACTGTTCACGGCCGGCGTGCTGCCGGGATTTCTGCTGGCCGCCACCTTCATGGCCTGGGTGATGCTGCACACGAGCCTTGATCGCAGCATGGTGCCGGAAACGGAAGCCAGGCTCTCGCAGGTGCCATGGAGCGAGCGCTTCGCCGCACTGAAGGACCTCGCGCCGGCACTGTTTCTGATCGCCTGCGTGCTCGGCTCGATGTATGGCGGCCTCGCGACGCCGTCGGAGGCTGCCGCCGTCGGCGTGCTCGGCGCCGCGCTCGTGGCCTGGGCGCAAGGCGCGATGTCGCAGCAGGTCGTGCGCGACGTGCTGATCGGCTCGGTCGTCACCTGCTCGATGATCGCGCTGATCGTGCTCGGCGCCTCGATCCTCGGCAATGCCGCAGCCTTCCTCGGCATCCCTCAGGCGGTGGCCGCGTTCGTCAAGGGGCTCGGCCTGTCGCCCTTCATGCTGATCGTGGCGTTGATCGTCTTCTATCTCGTCCTCGGCTGCTTTCTCGACGGCTTCTCGATGATCGTGATGACGCTCCCGATCGTGCTGCCGATCGTGAAGGGCGCCGGCTTCGACGAGGTCTGGTTCGGCGTCTTCCTCGTGCTCGCCGTCGAGATGGCGCAGATCACCCCGCCTGTCGGCTTCAACCTGTTCGTGATCCAGGGGCTGACCGACGATGGCCTCGGCTACATCGCCCGCGTGACGATGCCGTATCTGATGATCATGATCGGTTTCGTGCTACTGCTGACGTTGTGGCCCGGCATCGTCACGATCTTGCCGCGGGTGCTGTACGGGTAATTCGCCATCGGCGCATGCATGCGGCGGCCGGCATAACACCGTGACTTCTACGGCTTGACCGGCGGATGGCTTGCCTGGGCGTCCTTGAGGGCGGCGCCGAGGTCATCGCCCCGGAGTTGATGCAGGATCAGTAGTTGCACGCAATCGCCTGGACCGAAACCGGGGACCTTCGATTTCTGCACAAAGTTCTCGTTGGGCACGCAGTGTGCGGGACGGCCCGTCAGGAAGAATATCTCGGTCGCCGACATTTTCGACAGACGCCAGCCGAGCGGCAGGGGTATCACGTAGTCGCCGAAATCGACCCTTTGCACCCGGCTGATCCGTCCGAGCGCATCGCCGGCGTTGGCGCCGCGCTTGATGACGCCGAGGTCGCGGGTCGCCAGATCCACGGTCGAATAGGTTCGTGCCGTCCGGCTGTTGAACAGCGCGACCACCGGCGATACAGCCTCGCTGAATGCGTCGGAGCTGCCCTGGCTGTACTTGCCCGATGTCAGCACGATAAGATGGAAGCGGGCCTGCTTGCAGCAAATGTCTGCCCGGCGCTGAAGGCGATTGATGATTTCGACCGCGGTGGTTACGCCGGAGTTCTCGAAATATCCGCCGTCGACGACGTGAAACCGCGTGATGTCGCTCTTGGCCGACGGGGTTGCCGTCGAGCCGCTGTCCCAGAACCAGGCCGCCGGTGTCAGCCAGGGAAAACGCGCACTGGCGACCGCGGCAACGCTCAGCGGAACGTCATAGTTCTCGGTCAGCGGCAGGAATTGGGCGTCGGTCTGAGAATCGTTGCCGAAGCCGAACGGCGCGATGACGCGACGCCGTCCGGATGCAACTTCGGTCGTGTTGAAGAACAGCGCCGGCTTGAGGCCTGCTGGATTCCACGATGCCAGGACACCGTTCTTGAGAGCATCCCGCCCGGTGCCGCCGAAGTTTCTGGTTGCGACATCGGCCCACGCGGCCTCGATCGATTGCTCGAGTGCACGGGCTCTCGACAATGCCGGATTCGCTGGCCAGAAGAAACGTTGTGCGAAATCGGGAAAAAAAGCCGAGGCGACCAGCGGCGAGAGGAAGTCGTAGTCGTTGCGCACGAGCTCAAATGCGGATTGTTGCGCATTGCGCATGTCGTCACTCCGGGGGCCGTGGCTCCCGATTTCCGCAACGCTGCGGCACTGATCCTTGGTCGGCTTGAATTCGTCGGTCATCGCGGCATAGAGCGCGGCGCCGACGCTGCCACCGGACACGCCGCTGATCGCGAACAGATGCTGGGCGAACCGCTCACAGGTTGTCTGGAGCTTGGTCAGGAACTGGACGGCTTGCGCGGCCGCGTAGATGCCGCCACCTTGCGCGGCGACGATGTAGACCGGATAGGCTTGATCCCCGCTGAATTCGGGGTTGCCCCTGTCGGGCCGCTTGCCAAACCACGTCTCGAATTCACCTTCGACGTCTCCCGAAGGACGAGCCGCAGGCGTCGCCGATGAACTGACCTCCCGGCCATTCTTGTCGATACGGCGCAACTCGTGATCGTCGTTTATGCCGGTCCATGCGAGGAATCCGGCCAGTGCGAGCAGCGTCGGAATGATCGGGAAGTCGAGACGGCGGGACCACACGCTCAACCCCGTGGCGTTGAGCGTAAGACAGCCGATGAAGAGCGCAAATACGGAGATCGATCCGAGAGACTGGCCGATCGGCACGGGATATTTTGCAATCAGGACCACGGCAAAGAGGGACAGGGCCAGCGAGGCGGCGAAGGTCCGGTAGGCGATGCGCTGGAGCCGATTCTTTTGAGGTCCCGCCAGCCGGCGGTTGAGGCGCACGACATGGATGCTTCTCAGGAAGAACATGACGGTGACGGCGCCGAGAACCCACAATCCGAGCTTGAAGTACCAGTCGCCACGCCTCGCCCAGTCAAAGAGTGTCTTCAGTTGCTTGGCAAAGTCGGGGTCGCCGAATGCTGTGATCTGATTGATTGAATCCGTTTCCATCTTGAGATCGACCGCGTGCGCGCCGGCGGCAAAGCCCGCAATAGCGGCAAGGAGTGGAAGCGTCCCGAATACGATCGGCAAGAACGGAACGGCATAGCGAGCGCAGGCCGTGCGGTACAGGCTCGGCCGGTTCCGATCGACGAGTAGCACGATGGTGCTGAACGACAGGCAAGCGGCCATGCCGAGTAGGAATATGATCGGCAAAACCGCGGCGATGATGGCCGCACACCGCGTGACGTCGATCTGCTCGGCGAGGTTCTCGACGAGCAAGCGGTAATAGTCGCGGGTCTGATCCGGCAGAAACAGAACGAGCGATGCAAAGGCGCTCAGGCAGGCGGGGATCAGCAGGACCCTGAGGCAGACGAACACATCCCGCAGGCCATAGGGAATGTAGCGCAGCGGAGCCAGGGCACCGAAGATGGTTCTCAGCGTGCTTGCTGATTGACTGAGAATCTGCACCGTGTATCTCCGCTCGCAGACGAGAGGCTGCGGCTATCGAGAGGCCACGGGCGACGCGAGCAGCGACCTGCCGTCCTGAAACCGGACCAGGAACGAGCCGGACCTCTTGGCGATCGAGGCTTTCGCCAGATCTCCCGATGAAACCGAGGTGCATGCGTCCTGATTCAGCGGGTGGCATCCGTTGCTTCCGGGCGCGGCAGGAGGAGCTCGCAGTAGGTCGAACTGAGTCAACACAAGCTTGTTCGCGGTGCCCGGATAGGTCACGACGAACGGCGGCTCAGGCATCGCAGGACTTTCTTGCGCGAATATTTCCTTCGGAACTCGGTAACAGTCTCTCACGTCCCTCGGAGGATCGCAGGCCGCGCGTGCCTCATGAGCGAACGAACAACACAGCGCAGCACCAACAGCCGCGCAAGACCAGATACGAAGGATGCCTTGTGTCATGGTGCAAATCTCCAGCCTCGCAACGATATGAATTGTGCAGCGAAGCCTTCGAAAGGTCCGCCGCCCGCAATGTCGCCGGCCCCCCTCCGGCTAAAACATCCTATCGCGCCATTGGCGTCCGGTGCAATTATTGCGTGCAACGCTGCCGTCGGCCGCGCTCCGATATGGAGACGTCGTCCCGACCGTGCTGGCAGGGACGACGTCTTGATCGAGGAAAAGAGATGGGACGTCGGAGCTGACCTATGCCGCGGCCTTCTTCCGCGCCTGCTCGGCCTTGTACAGCTCGAACTCTTCCCCGATCGCCCTGGCGATCGATGGCCGCTGGCGCAGGCGATCGTGATAGGCTTTCAGGTTCGGCCAGTTCGCCAGCTCGATCGGCGGGGTCGCCATGGTCCAGTTGATGACCGTGACGAGATAGGCATCGGCGACGCTGAAATGGTCGAGCAGGAATTCACGTCCCTTGAGATGATTGTCGAGAAGGTCGAGCCGCGACAGATTCTTCTCCAGCGCGTAGGTCTTGGCCTCCTGCGGCGCCTTGCGATCGAGCAGGGGAACGAACAGAGCCTTGTGCAGCTCGGTGCCGACGAAGCAGAGCCATTGATGCAGCCGCGTGCGCTCGATGCCGGCGGTGGCACCGAGACCGGATTGCGGGAAGCGGTCAGCGACATATTGCAGGATCGCGGCGTTCTCGGTCAGCACCACCCCTTCGTCGGTGCGCAGCGTCGGTACGAGACCGATTGGATTCACCGTGCGGAAGTCGGAGCCGTCGTTCAGCACCGTCTTGGTCGGCGGATCGACTTCGAGATAATTCGCCTCCGCGCCGGCCTCGTAAAGTGCGACGCGTGTCGCCATCGAGCAGGCGAGCGGCGAGAAATAGAGATCCATCTGTAGCCTCCTTGGGCAATTCGTCTTTGCGTGTTGCTCAACCTGGCCAGATTGATTTTTGTACCATCTTGCATAATATGAGGGTGGTCAAGGATTATTTTGCGAAATGGTACAAAAACCGAAGCCGCCCGCTGTTGCCAATCCGCCCAAGCGCCGCGGTCGTCCACGTGCCTACGAGCCCGATATCGCGCTCGGCAAGGCGCTCGATCTGTTCCGCAGGCAGGGCTTCGCTGCCACCTCGCTCGACGATCTCAGCGCCGCAACCGGCATGAACCGGCCGAGCCTGTACGGCGCCTTCGGCGACAAGCGCGAGCTCTATATCAAGAGCTACCAGCGTTATCGCGACGAGGCTGGCGCCGCGATGGCGGCGATCTTCCGCGAGGAGATACCGCTGCGCCAGCGACTGGAGCGCATCTACGCTGCCGCGCTGGACATCTATCTGTCCGGCGAGGCCGGACCGCGCGGTTGCTTCACGGTCGTGACCGCGGCGTCCGAGGCCGTTGGCGATCCCGAGATCCGCGCCATGGTGCTGGACGGCCTCGCCGGACTCGACAAGGCTTTTGCGAGTTGCTTCCGCCGCGCCAAAGAGAAGGGTGAGTTGCCGGAGAGCGCCGATCCCGTCGCGCTGGCGCAGATCGCCTCCGCCACCGTCCACACCATTGCCATCCGCTCGCGCGCCCGCGTTCCCCGCAAGGAGCTGGAGGCGATCGTGAGGGGCGCGATCGACGTGATGCTGGGGTTCAAGGGGTAGCTGTCGTTCCGACGAGCGCTGTGCTTGTCAGGCACCCAGCGTGTCCAGGGCGGAGCCCTATCCGCACAGAAAACGCTTGGCGAGAGCTGGATCCCTAATATCCCCTTGCGCGATCCACCGCGTTCTCCAGCGCACCGCCGGCCTCGAAGCGCG
Organism: Bradyrhizobium cedriense; assembly: GCF_054602315.1. NCBI lineage: Bacteria > Pseudomonadati > Pseudomonadota > Alphaproteobacteria > Hyphomicrobiales > Nitrobacteraceae > Bradyrhizobium > Bradyrhizobium cedriense. The sequence goes on from NZ_JBTSWB010000002.1 coordinate 295,912, forward strand.
CGATCTGCTCGGCGACATAGGCCGAGATCGCGTCCGCGTCGGTGTCGGCCGCGTTGTGCGGCGTCAACACCACCTTGGGATGGGTCCAGAAGCGACTGTCCGCCGGCTGCGGTTCCTGCACGAAGACGTCGAGCGAGGCGGCGCCCAGCGTGCCGTCGTCGAGGCAGGCCAGGAGATCGGCTTCGTTCTGCAGCCCCCCGCGGCCGGCATTGATCAGCACCGGCGCGCCGAGCGGGCTCTTGCGGTTGAGCTTCGTGAAGACGTCGCGGTTGAGGATGCCATGCGTATCCGGCGTCAGCGGCAGCAGGCAGACCAGGATGTCCGTCGTGCGCAGGAATGCGTCGATCTGCCCGGCACCGTGGAAACACTCGACGCCATCGATCGTCCGTGGGCTGCGGCTCCAGCCGGCGACGCGGAAGCCGAGCCGCCGCAGCACATCGGCCGCATCGGCGCCCAGCGTGCCCAATCCCATGACGCCGACCGTGATCGCGCTCGCCGGCCACTGATATTTCGGCTCCCAGCGCTTCTCGCGCTGCGATTGCCTGAGGTAAAGCTCCTGGCGGTGATGCATCAGCACGTGCAGCACGACATATTCGGTCATGCGGTTGGTGAGATCTGGCACGGCGACGCGCACCAGCGGCACGTCGGGAAGGCTCTTGTCCGCCATCAGCGCGTCGACGCCCGCGCCGAGATTGAAGATCGCGCGCAGATTGGGGAACGCACCGAGATCACCCGGCACCGGCTTCCACACCGCCGCATAGTGCACCTCCGCCGGATCAAGCCCGGCATCCGGCAGCAGCACCACGCGACGCTCCCCGCAGACCGCTTCGAAACGAGCCTTCCAGCGCTCCGGCAGCCAGTTCTGCTGGGTGCTGTTGATCAGGACGGCCAGTGTACCTTTGGTCATTCGAAGTGCCTCGTCGGTTCCGCTTGAGAGCGCCCTCCTTGGCACGATCTGCCGGATTTTTCTTGCAAATTTTTTTCGCAGTCCTGTCGGCACAGGGCATATTGGCGCGTCTTTAGAACAGACGAGGAAATGTCGCCCATGCTTTACGCCATTCTTTGCTATCACGATGAGGACTTCGTCGGCTCCTGGACCAAGGATCAGGACGAGGCCGTGATGAAGAAGCTCGCCGTGGTGCAGGAGAAGCTCATCCAGCAAGGCCGGCTTGGCCCGGTGGCGCGGCTGTTGCCGACCACGGCGGCGGCGACCTTGCGCAAGGAAGACCCGCCTCTGGTGCTCGATGGCCCCTATGCCGAGACCAAGGAGCAATTGCTCGGCTTCTACATCGTCGACTGCAAGAATCTCGACGACGCGCTCGATGTCGCGCGCGAGCTGGGCTCCGCCAATCCGGGCGGCGCCTACGAGGTGCGTCCCGTAGGCGTATTCCGGCCCGGAGGAAATCTCACGTGAGCGAGACTGACACCGCCTGGATCGAGACCGCGCTGACCTCGGCACGACCCCAGGCGGTGGGCGCGTTGCTGCGCTATTTCCGCGATCTCGACACCGCAGAGGAGGCCTTTCAGAACGCCTGCCTGCGCGCGCTCAAGTCCTGGCCGCAGAACGGGCCGCCGCGCGATCCCGCAGCCTGGCTGATCATGGTCGGCCGCAACGTCGCGATCGACGAGGTGCGCCGGGCACGCAAGCAGCAGCCGCTGCCGGAGGACGATCAGGCGATCTCCGATCTCGACGACGCCGAAGGTGTGCTCGCCGAGCGGCTCGACGGCTCGCATTATCGCGACGACATCCTGCGACTGATGTTCATCTGCTGCCATCCCCAGCTGCCGGCGACGCAACAGATCGCGCTGGCGTTGCGCATCGTCTCGGGCCTCACGGTGAAGCAGATCGCACGCGCCTTCCTCGTCTCGGAAGCCGCGATGGAACAGCGCATCACGCGCGCCAAGGCGAAGGTCGCCGACGCGGGCGTACCCTTCGAAGCGCCCGGTGCGGTCGAGCGTTCCGAGCGGCTCGCCGGCGTCGCCGCGATGATCTACCTGATCTTCAACGAGGGCTATTCGGCGAGCGGCGACACCGCCGAGATCAGGAAGCCGCTCTGCGAAGAGGCGATCCGGCTGGCGCGGCTGCTGCTGCGGTTGTTTCAGAGCGAGCCGGAGATCATGGGCTTGACGGCGCTGATCCTGTTGCAACACGCCCGCAGCGCCGCGCGCTTCGCCGAGGACGGATCGCTGATCCTGCTGGACGATCAGGATCGTTCCCTGTGGAACGGCACCATGATCGCGGAAGGTCTCGCGCTGATCGACAAGGCGATGCGCCACCACCGCAGCGGTCCCTATCAGATCCAGGCTGCGATCGCCGCGCTGCATGCGCGCGCATCGACGCCGGAGGAGACCGACTGGAAGCAGATCGACCTGCTCTACGGCGCGCTCGAAGTGGTGCAACCTTCGCCGGTGGTGACGCTCAACCGCGCCGTCGCCGTCTCCAAGGTGCGCGGGCCGCAGGCTGCGCTCGATCTGATCGAGCCGCTGGCGCCGAAGCTCGCCAACTATTTCCACTTCTACGGCGTGCGCGGCGCGTTCCTGATGCAACTCGGCCGCAACGACGAGGCCAGCGTCGCCTTCGACCGTGCCATCGCGCTCGCGAATACGTCGGCCGAAGCCGCTCACATCCGCATGCATCTCGATCGCCTGATCCGGGACAGCCAGCCGAAGAAGGAAAGCGCCAAGGCGAAATAGGGCAAGGCCTCCACGTCGTCGTGCGCGGGCTCCGGTCAGTGGCATCAACCACACCGTCATTCCGGGGCGGTCCGCAGGACCGAACCCGGAATCTCGAGACTCCGGGTTCACCCTTCGGGTACCCCGGAATGACGGGTAAGAAATTGATTTCGTCTTGTCGGACAGGGCCTCCCCAGTTCGTCCTAGGCTCCGTATCCCCGGGAGTCGTTCATGCTGAAAGCCATTTCAATCATCGCTATCGTGCTTGCGGTCGGCCTAGCCGCAGTCCTCGTCTTCGCATTGACGAAACCGGACACGTTCCGGGTCGAGCGTAGCCTCGCCGTGAAGGCGCCGGCCGATGCGATCTATCCGCTGGTCGCCGATCTCCATCTCTGGACCTCCTGGTCGCCCTATGAAGGGCGCGATCCCGCCATGAAGCGGGCGTTCGGCGGCAGCGCGGCAGGAAAGGGTGCGACCTATGCCTGGGACGGCAACAACAATGTCGGCGCCGGCCAGATGGAGATCCTGGAGGCGAACGGGCCCTCCAAGCTCCGCATCAAGCTCGATTTCGAGCGGCCGTTCGAAGGCCACAACACCGCCGAGTTCACCTTTGTGCCGCAAGGCGATGCCACACTCGTCACCTGGGCGATGCACGGTCCGGCCCCATTCCTGTCCAAGGTCATGCAGGTGTTCATCAACATGGACAGCATGATCGGCAGGGATTTCGAGGCAGGCCTCGCCGGCCTGAAGAAGCTCACCGAGAAGCAATAAGCCTCACCGCAAACGAAGAGGAGAGAAACGATGCTCAATCCCTATCTGTTCTACCAGGACACTTGCGAAGCGGCGTTCAACTATTATGCGAAGGTTCTTGGCGGCAAGATCGATGCGATGATGCGTGCCTCGGACGCACCGCCGGAGGTGCCCGCCGCGCCCGGACGCGAGAAGATGATCATGCATGCACGGATGTCGTTGCCCGACGGCAGCGTGCTGATGGCTTCCGACTCCCCGAACGAGCATTTTCAGAAGCCGCAGGGCTTCTCGATCTCGCTCACGGTCAAGGACCCCGCGGACGGCGAGCGCAAATTCAACGCACTCGCCGACGGCGGCACCATCACCATGCCATTCAGCAAGACGTTCTGGGCCAAGGGCTTTGGCATGTGCGTCGACAAGTTCGGCATTCCCTGGATGGTGAACTGCCCGGCGGAGGGAATGTGACGGGCGAGACCGCGCGCACGGTCCGCTGAGTTGCGAGTTCCTCTCTCCAAGGCTTGCGGGAGAGGGGCGCGCATCAATTCGCCACGTGATGTGCCCAGCGGCCGCTTGCCCTTACCGGATTGATCCGGTGGAGTCCTCGCCTTGCGGCGGCGAGGACTCCACACAGCGAGGGCAGATCACGAGCCTGCTGCCGAGCTGCCTGTCGTTCTCCGCCTGTATTTCGTCTTGGACCGCCCACCACGCTTCGGAATATGGGCGCAAGGTCCCGAGCACCCTTTCCCGATCCCGATTGGGATCGCTTGCCGCAGGCGCGTGATTCGTGACGCGCCGCTTCGCGACATGAGGACGATTCGGATCCTTGCCAAGACCGTCCCACGCGAGGGGCCGACGTTCCTGCGCCGGAGCGTCTGCGCATCCGATCAGCATTGTGCAAAATGTGAGCAAGATGAAGCCGTGTCGAATCATGCCGGGCCTTTGCTGCCTATGCGCCACGCAGAATCCGCGCGAGGCGCGTCGGTTGAATGGAACTCAACGCAAAAACAATTGCCCGGCATGGCGAATATGAGTCGTACTTTCGCATCACTTTGCGGGCGCAGTGAGGCCGCTTCGTGAAGCCAACTGCATCGCACAACAATTGGCGCAATATTGGGCTGTGATCTGCACGCTCGAATCGCTAATTGTGCTTCATAAAATCTACAAACTGGGATGGGCGACTTGGAAGGGAGCGACCGATGGCGACGGCGCTGCAGATCAATTTCGCACTTTGGGGTATGTTCATCTGTGCCAGCATGAAGCTGGCGCCGTTGGTTCAGACTCTCTTTTGAAAAACGGCCATGACGACGAGGTTCGCGTGTCCGCATGAAGCCAGCGCACGGGTCGGCTGAGCCGACTTGGCGCTCGTGTGACGCGGTTCACAGTGTCCTTCGATCGCATTCTTAGTGCTGGCGACCTCGTCATCGGCACCGGGGATAGATCGCGGCGAGATCGCGCCCCTTCAGCAGCAGCAGCCGTGGGCTCAGGCCGCCACGGCGGCTGATCCAGTCGCGCACCGGGCCAGGATAGGCGGCGAGCACCGCGACCGATGCTTCCGGCTCAGCATAGAAGCGTCCGTGCCGGTCCACCGACCGCGCGGCGTGGAAGCCGAGCACGGCGCGCTTGGTGACGCAGATGCGCTCGCCCGGCACGATGCTCAGCACCAGCGTGCAGGCGGACAGGCAGGGACCGTCGATCACCACGCGCTCACCGCTGTCGCGCACCTTCTCGAATAGGTCCAGGAACGGTCCGACCTGTCCGCCTGGTGACTGGATGATGCGGATTTCGGCCGCGGCGGGCGCGACGGCGAGCAGCGCGGACCCGAGCATGAAGGCTTTGAGTAAGGTGACGCGCCGCATGGCACTCTCCGAAATCTCGACATCGTCGGGCGGGCAAGCCCATGCCCGCCACAAGCCCATGCCCGCCAATGGGCACCGCAAATCCGGAGTGGCGGTGGACAGACGCTCGCGCGCCTTTGCCCACCATACAATTTCCGTTCCTATCCGTTCCGTCGCTGGCCGCGCAGCGTCGGAAGGCCGATACCCGCCGCATCGAAGCCGCCATCCACGGCCAAAATTTGGCCGGTGATATAGCTCGCGCTCGCCGAGCACAGGAAATAGATCGCCTCCGCGAGTTCCTCCTCCAGGCCGTAGCGGTTGAGCGGAATGGCGTCGTGATAGTCGGCGCGGATCTCCTTGGTGTGAACCTGCTTCGCCATCGCGGTGTCGACTGGTCCCGGCGCGACCGCGTTGACACGGATGTTGAGCGAGGCGAGCTCGACCGCGAGTTGCTTGGTGAGGTGCGCAAGGCCCGCCTTGCTGGTGCCGTAGGCCGAGCGCAGCGTGGAGGCGCGCACGGCCGAGATCGAGGTGATGTTGACGATGGCGCCGCCATGGCCATCGCGCATCAGGGGCACTGCCGCCTTGGTGCAGAGGAAAGGACCGGTGAGGTTGACGTCGAGCACGCGGCGCCAGTCGGCATCGGACGTCTCCATCAACGGCGCAAACACCGCGATGCCGGCATTGTTGACGAGCGCATTTAGCCGGCCGAACCGTTGCTCGATCGTCGTCATCGCCGCAGCGACCGCGGCCGCGTCCGAAACGTCGCAGGTGAGCGCCAATGTCGCCTCGTCTTGTCCGATTCCGGCCACCGCGCGGCTGAGCAATTCGCTCTCGATGTCGAGCAGCGCCACACGCCAGCCCTCGGCGAGGAACTTCTTCGCGGTCGCAAGCCCGATGCCACGCGCGGCTCCGGTGACGAGGGCGACTTTGAGAGGGGCTTGCGGCATCGGTGATTTGTCCTGTGTCCGGGAGGGGAGCGCGAGAGCGCGCGCTTCTTTTACTGCGGTTTTGTTCCGGCACGAAAGGCCTTGAACCGGCTATTGAGCCGATGCGGCCCAGAAGGCGCCTGCCTCAGTCGCGCTGGCGCGGCCTCTCCAAATAATTCTTGGTTCCGCTGTCGGCTCGGAAGATGGTCGTTCGTCTTGGAGGGGAACGCGGGCCAGCTGTTTCCGCCCGCAGGAAGCATTACGGAGCAGGTCCATGCGTTTCATGGTGATCGTCAAGGCAAACCAGGACACCGAGGCCGGCAAGATGCCGACCACGGAGATGCTGACGGCGATGGGTAAGTTCAACGAGGAAATGGCGAAGGCCGGCGTCATCGAAGCAGGCGAGGGCCTGCATCCGACAGTGAGGGGCGCGCGGGTCAGATATTCGGCGTCCGAGGCGGACGTTACCCGCGGACCGTTCAATCTTTCGCCCGATCTGGTCGCTGGCTTCTGGCTGATCAAGGCTGCCTCGCTGGATGAGGCCGTTACGTGGATGAAGCGTGCGCCGTTCGAGCCGGGATCGGAGATCGAGATCCGCCAGGTGTTTTCGGCCGAGGATTTCGGCGAAGCTTTCACCCCCGAGCTGCGTGAGCAGGAAGAGCGCACCCGGGCTCATGTGGCCATGAACTAGCTCTCGGCCGTCTTCCGAGCTCGCGACTTCGTCGCCGCCCGGAATGACAGCGAGCGACGAGGAAATCCCATGCGATTCATGATGCTGATGATTCCGCTCGGTTACGAGAGCGCACCCCCGGACGTGCAGCTCGATCCGGAACGCGTTGCCGCGATGATGCGCTACAATGAAGCGCTCCGGGACGCCGGCGTGCTGATCACGCTCGACGGCCTGCACCCGCCCTCGATGGGCGCACGCGTGTCGTTCGCGACCGGCAAGCCCATCGTCACCGACGGCCCCTTCACTGAGGCCAAGGAAGTCCTGGGCGGTTACTGGATGATCGAGGTCGCCTCGCGCGAGGAGGCGATCGCCTGGGCGAAGAAGTGCCCGGCCTCGCCGAACGAAATCATCGAGATCCGGCAGGTGCAGGAGATGAGCGACTTTCCGCCCGAGGTGCAACAGGCCGCAGCCGGGTTCGACGAGCTCAAGAAGTAGTGGGCGGCCGTGAATCGCGGCGACCGCGGATTGAACAACAAGGGAGAGAACCGATGAGCATCGAACATAAATTCCTCGCCGTGTACCTCGGCAGCACGAGCGGCTCGAAAATGACGGCCTGGCGCGCGTTGCCCGAGGCCGAACGGAAGGCGAAGGAACAGGAGGGCATGGCCGCCTGGCATGGCTGGGTCGAGAAGCACCAGTCCGTGATCGTCGAGATGGGCGGCCCGCTCGGCAAGACCCGCAGGATCGACGCGAACGGCATCACCGAGGTCAGCAACGCGCTGACCGGCTTCACGGTGGTGCGCGCCGTTTCGCAGGAGGAAGCTGCCAAACTGTTCGAGAACCATCCGCATTTTGCGATCTTTCCGGGGGAGGCGATCGAGGTCATGCCCGTGCTGCCGATTCCCCAGATGTAGCGTTGCGAGCTCGCTACCGGCGGGTTCGACCTCGACGCGTCTGCCCGTCAAGACCGTGGAGGGACGGGTTAATCCTGCCTCATCGCCGCTAGTGACCTTCACGCCAAGCTCATGTAAAGGTCGTTCACATGAGCTGGCGCAAGGAGCAGGGCCGCGCCGAGCGCGGCTATCACCACGGCAATCTGAAGGAGGCCCTGTTGCAGGCCGCTCTCGGCCTGATCGCCGAGAAAGGCGCGGCGGGCTTCACCTTTGCCGATGCCGCACGCATGGCCGGCGTCAGTGCGGCGGCGCCGTACCGGCATTTTCGTGATCGTGATGAGCTGTTGTCCTCGATCGCCCAGCGCGGCTTCGAGCAGTTCGAGGCGCGCCTCGCCGCGGCCTGGGACGACGGGCGTCCCGATACGGTCACCGCGTTCGAACGCGTCGGCAAAGCCTATCTCGCCTTCGCCCGCGAGGAGCCCGCCTTCTACAACGCGATGTTCGAATCGGGCGTGCCGGTGGATGCCAATCCCACGCTGCAGGCCGCCAGCGAACGGGCGTTCAACATCATTCGTGCTGCAGCCGAGCGGCTCGCGGCCCTGACGCCCCCCGGCACGCCGCGGCCGCCGGCGTTGATGATGGCCTTGCACATCTGGTCGATGGCGCATGGCGTCGCCTCGCTGTTTTCCCGAGGCGATGCCGCGCGACGAAAATTGCCGATGTCGCCGGACGAACTGCTGGAGGCCGAGGTGCTGATCTATCTGCGCGGCCTAGGCTTCCCGACCGACCGCCGTCCTCCGGCCAAGGGCGCCGAGCCGCCCCCGGTGCCACCGGAGGCGTCCTCCGGTTCGGGCCTGCCGCCCGGCAGTCCTTGGGGCAAGCCGAAATAAGATTGCGCAAATAATCACGCGGGCGTGTCTGGCCGCCAGCTTGACAAAATCGCGGGATGGTCTAGCTATGTAAATGTTATTTACATTCACAACGGCGCTGGTGCCGTGATGGAGAGGGAAATGGCCTACACCGCTGATGTCAATCGATGGCGCGGCCCCGCGGACCAACAGCAGCAGTACGAGCGTCCTCGCATGCTCGATACGCCCTGGCATCCTGGCTGGATCGCCGTGACCATTCTCGGCTTCATCCTCTGGTGGCCGATCGGACTTGCCCTTCTCTTTTTCACACTCGGGAGCAGAAGAATGTCGTGCTGGAGCAACCAGGATCGCTGGCAGAACAAGATGGAGCGGATGCAGTACAAGATGGACCGCATGCGCGGCCGCATGGAGCGCCGCGGCTTCGGCTTTGGCTTCGGCCCGCCGTCCTCCGGCAACCGCGCCTTCGATGAATATCGTTCTGAAACGCTGCGCCGGCTTGAGGAGGAGCAGGTCGAGTTCAAGAACTTCCTCGACCGTCTGCGTCACGCCAAGGACAAGGAAGAGTTCGACCAGTTCATGGCGCAGCACAAGACGCGTCCGACCCCGCCGCCGACCGATCAGCAGCAAGGCTGATCTGGAGGCTGCCACCTCTCAAAGCCTTCAGGCGCAAGCCCTCAAAGTCCTGATGGCCGTGCCGCCCGCCTGCGCAACCCGCAGGCGGGCGGTTTGGTTTTTGGGGGGGAGCGTAGCGCGCCGCCCGTGGCCTTCAGGTCGAGGTCGCAAGCTGCGCGCGAACCGAGGTCAGGAAGTGCTCGTAGGCGTGATCAACGATTTCGTTGAGTGATCGCGTGCGCGCGAACATCGCCTTGGCCTCCGCGAGAAACTCGTCGCGGGTCGGAATCTTCGGCAGATGTAGATGCGTCAGCGCATCGACGCCGTCATGCGCGCGATTGAGGATGTCGTGCAGCGAGGGCAGCTGCAGCTGGGCGAGGTCGGCCCGGCGCCGCGCCGACGAGATCGCATGCGCCAATGTCTGAGCATCGAACCGTCCGGCAAGCTCGCGCGCCGCCCGGTTGATGACCCGCGCGCCGAGCGGCTGCTCGTTGCGCAGCACCTGTTCGGGCGGTGCCTTCATGTTCCAGACGACGCCGATCCACGACAGCGCCTTCAGGATGTAATAGGTCACGTCGATCTCCCACCAGCGAAAGCCCTGTCGTACGCTGCTCTGGTAGGCGTGATGGTTGTTGTGCCAGCCCTCGCCCAGCGTGAACAACGCCAGCAGCCAGTTGTTGCGGGAATCATCGCCGGTGACGTAGCGCTTGCGTCCGTGAACATGGGCAAGCGAATTGATGCAGAAGGTCCCGTGATAGAGCAACACCGTGCTCCAGAGGAAGCCGACGACCAGGCCGGGCCAGCCCGCAACCAGGAAGCAGAGCGCTGCGAGCACGAAGGCCGGCAGCAGTTCCAGCCGATGCAGCCACATCAGCTCCGGATAGGCGGCGAAATCGGCGATCTTCACGAGGTCGGTCGCATCGTGGCGCCGGTAGAAAATCCAGCCGACATGGCTGTAGAAGAAGCCGCGGTGACGCGGCGAGTGCACGTCGATCTCGGTATCGGAATGCAGGTGATGGTGCCGATGCTTGGCCGCCCACCACAAGACGCTCTTCTGCGCGCTGCTCTGCGCGAGAAAGGCCAGGATGAACTGAAACACCCGGCTGGTTGCGAACGCCCGATGCGAGAAGTAGCGATGGTAGCCGGCCCCGATCGCAAACATTCGCAAGCAATAGAGTGAAACGCAGATCGCGACGGCCTGCCACGTGATTCCCGTCCAGATCGCGGCAAAGCAGCCGAGATGAACCAGCAGGAACGGCAGGGCGGAGGGATACATGATGTCGTCGTGCTGGTCGTCGGCGGCGGTGTTAGGCGACATGTTTTCAGGTTGACCTTGAACGAGGAGGAGGCGGGCTTCGCTCCGGCGGAGCTAGAGGCGGCCGGGTGTGAAAAACCCCGCTGATGGCTCGCCATCGCGGGGTCGTGAACGATGCTCCGGCGCTACATTGCCAGAGCAATCGGCCGAAGCTCGATGAGTGAGCATATGGCCCTGAATGCCTGGTATGCAAGCACGTAGGCGCACGGAAGTCGGCCTGCGGCGCTGAGCCGCTGCCAGCTTGGCGCGCCAGCCGCCGGCGACCTATATTCGTCGCCCGGGAAGGAGACGGAGGAGACGGAGGCGACGATGCCGGGAGCTGCGACCGTGACCGTCGGCGACCTTTGGCGGCAGCTTCGCGCGGAAGCGCGACACGCCGCCGCCACCGATCCCGTGTTCGGCGCGGTCCTTGCGGACGCCATTCTCGCCCACGACGATTTCGCCGCCGCCCTGTCTGATCTGGTCGGGCGACGGCTTGCCGGCAGCGCCGCCCTGCGTGCGCGCTTCACGGCATTTGCCGATAAGGCCTTTCACGGTGAGCCGGGCCTGGTCGAGGCGGCAAGCCGCGATCTGCAAGCCATCGCGTTCCGCGACCCGGCCGTGGCCGGCCTGTTGCCGCCGATGCTGCTTTTCAAAGGGTATGCGGCGCTTCAGGCCTGGCGCGTCTCGAACTGGCTTTGGCGGCGCGGCCATCCCGACGCGGCGCTGCTGTTTCAGAACGAGGCGTCGAACGTCTTGCAGGTCAGCATTCATCCGGCTGCGAGCCTTGGATCGTCGGTGTATCTCGACCATGCCACTGGCATCGTGATCGGTGCCAACGTCGTCATCGGCGACGAGGTCACCATCCTCCAGAACGTCAGCATCGGACGCCATGGCGAGCTGCCGATGCGTTCGCCGCGCATTGGGCGCGGTGTGTTCATCGGCGCCGGCGCGACCATCCTTGGCGGCGTCAGCATCGGAGATTTTGCCAAGGTCGGCGCCGGCACGGTCGTAACCGGCGATGTGCCCGCCGGGTGCACGGCGATCGGCAATCCCGCGCGGCTGACCAATTGCCAGGAACCCGCCTCCGCGGCTTGAGCCGCCACTTTTCAGGCCTCGCGCCGGGACCCCCAGCTATGCATCTCCCTGCGCTGCCTGCGTTTTCCGCAGCCAAATTCGCGGCTGATAACCCCGCATTAACCAACGGCGGGCTCTGGTAATTGCGGACAGTCGCGCCCGGAGCCGTGTCGAGGCCCATAGTTTTGACATCTTGGCGGGGAATGCAGGCGGCCGGCTTTGGACGAGCCCTGCACCCCAGAAAGACAAGGCTTTGAGCGGGCTTGCCGGCCGCGCCGGTTCCAGCGCGGCCGTTGGGGAACACCGGCCGCGACTTTGCTGGCCGAAGCACATTGGGTAACGATCGCCTTGAGAGGATGCTGCATATGAATCCGGCCGACGTGGCTCAGTCAGCCCTTCCGGTTGCTGCCTCCGCCGACGTGTCGCTGATCGCGCTGTTCTGGCAGGCTCACTGGATCGTGAAAGCGGTGATGCTGGGACTTCTGGCCTGCTCGGTCTGGGTCTGGGCGATCGCGATCGACAAGATCTTTCTCTACGCGCGCACCCGGCGCTCGATGGACCGGTTCGAGCAGGCGTTCTGGTCCGGGGAGTCGATCGAGGAGCTCTATCGCACGCTCTCGGCCAAACCGACGCATTCCATGGCGGCCTGCTTCGTCGCGGCGATGCGCGAGTGGAAGCGTTCCTTCGAGAGCCATGCGCGCTCGGTCGCGGGCCTGCAGATGCGTATCGACAAGGTGATGAACGTCTCGATCGCCCGCGAGGTCGAGCGGTTGGAACGCAGGCTGCTGGTGCTTGCAACCGTCGGCTCCGCCGGCCCCTTTGTCGGCCTGTTCGGGACGGTCTGGGGCATCATGTCGAGCTTCCAGTCGATCGCGGCGTCGAAAAATACCTCTCTGGCGGTGGTGGCCCCCGGTATCGCGGAGGCGCTGTTTGCGACCGCAGTCGGCCTTATCGCCGCCATTCCTGCCACTATTTTCTACAATAAGTTCACGTCCGAGGTGAACCGGCAGGCCCAGCGGCTCGAAGGCTTCGCCGATGAATTCTCAGCCATCCTGTCCCGTCAGATCGACGAGCGGGGCTGACCGACGGCATGTATAGTGTGAAGGGCAATTTGGGCACCAGACCATGGGCATGAACGTTGCGGGTTCATCCGGAGGCGGCGGACGCCGTGGCCGGCGCAAGCCCGTCGTGGCCGAGATCAACGTCACGCCGATGGTCGACGTGATGCTGGTGCTGCTCATCATCTTCATGGTGTCGGCGCCGATGCTGACCGTGGGCGTGCCGCTCGACCTGCCCTCGACTCAGGCCAAGAGCATCGAAAGCAACGACCAGAAGCCGATCCAGATGTCGGTCGACATCAAGGGCAAGGTGTTCATCAACGATGCCGAGATCGCGCTCAACGAGCTGGTGCCGAAGCTCAAGGCGATCACGGATGCGCGCGGCGGGCTCGAGGAACGCATCTATCTGCGCGCCGACAAGAAGGCCGACTACGGGACCGTCGCCAAGGTCATGGGTCTGTTGTCCGGCGCCGGATTCAAGAAGCTGGCCCTCGTGACCGAAGCGGATCAGGGGTAGACGGTGAAGGTGAACGTCGACAAGACACTCGTTGCGTCGATTGCCCTCCATGTCCTCGTACTGGGATGGGGGCTCGTAACCTTTAGCAGCAAGGCCTACGTCGCGCCGGAGGAATCGCTTCCGGTCGACATCATCTCGACCGACCAACTCGCCAAGATGATGGCGGGGCAAAAGACCGGCGACAAGAAAGAGCCGAAGCCCAAGGTCGAGAAGATCGCGGAAGCGAAGCCCGAGGAAGACGCCGTCGGCAAGGTCACCGAGAAGAAAGAGCTGATCAAGACCAACTCGACGCCGGAGCCGCCGCCGAAACCCGTCGAGAAGCCGGTCGAAAAGAAGCCAGAGCCGCCGAAGCCCGTCGCCGAGGCCAAGCCGAAGGAAGAGCCGAAGCCGGAGGAAAAGAAGCCCGATCCGGCCAAGGAAGATCCGATCGCCGAGCTCCAGAAGAAGCTGGAGACCAAGAAGCCGCCGCCGAAACCGCTCGAGCAGAAGGTCGCGGCGGTGCAGCCCCAGCAGCAGCCGAAGCCCAAGGAGCGCACCTTCGATCCGGCGCAGATCCAGCGGGACCTCGACAAGCGCGCTTCCACCCGGCATGAGCTCACCGGCTCGGCGCTGAATGCGTCCGCCGCGCTGGGATCGGCGACCGGGACTGCCGCCAACAACGTCGCGACATGGCGTGGTGCATTCCAGGGTGCCGTCAAGCGCTGCTTCACGCCTACCTATAACGGCCAGGACGCCGATCAGTACGAGGCCGACATCGACATTCCCATGAAGATCGACGGATCGCTGGCCGCTGAGCCGATCGTCGTCGCGGTGCGTGGACCGTCACGGTCGATCGCGCAGGCCGTGGCGGAGAGCGCCAAGCGCGCTATCGTCCAGTGCCAAGTCTATTCCTTCATGCCGAAGCAGCAATACGAGAGCTGGAAGCTCATTCCGATGACTTTCGGTCTGAAAGATATGTTGTGACATCCGAACAAAAGAATTTTGCGATGAATGACGCCAGCTCGATGAATCGCCGCCGCTTCATGACCCTGACCGGATCGACGCTTGCGATGCTCGGCGGCGGTCGCGCCCTGGCTCAGGGCCAGCCGCGCATCCGCATTGACCCCACGGAATTCCAGCCGATCCCGATCGCGATCACCAATTTCCTGCCGGGCTCGCCCTCCGACGGCGACGTCGGCAATGGTGTCACGCAGGTCATCACCAACAATCTGAAGCGCTCGGGCCTGTTCGCGCCGATCGACCAGGCCGCCTTTATCGAGCGCATCAGCAACATGGACGTCGCGCCGCAGTTCCAGAACTGGAAGACCATCAACGCGCAGGCGGTGGTCACCGGACGCATGACGCGGCAGCCGGACGGACGGCTCAAAGCCGAATTCCGACTCTGGGACGTGATCAACGGCCAGCAGCTTGCCGGCCAGCAATATTTCACCTCGCCGGAATATTGGCGCCGGATCGCCCACATCATCTCCGACCAGATCTACGAGCGGATGACCGGCGAGAAAGGCTATTTCGACAGCCGCGTCGTGTTCGTCGACGAGACCGGGCCGAAGGAGCGCCGCGTCAAGCGGCTCGCGATGATGGACCAGGACGGCGCCAATGTGCGCTACCTGACCCGCGGCTCGGACCTCGTGCTGACGCCGCGCTTCTCGCCGAACTCGCAAGAGATCACCTACATGGAGTTCGGCCAGGGCGATCCGAAGGTCTATCTCTACAACATCGAGACCGGCCAGCGCGAGATCGTCGGCAACTTCCCGGGCATGACCTTCGCGCCTCGCTTCTCTCCGGACGGCCAGCGCGTCATCATGAGCCTGCAGCAGGGCGGCAACTCCAACCTGTTCGTGATGGATCTGCGCTCGCGCTCGACCACGCGTCTCACCGACACGCCGGCGATCGACACCTCGCCGTCTTACTCGCCGGACGGCGCGCGCATCTGCTTCGAATCCGATCGTGGCGGCAGGTCGCAGATCTACGTGATGGCCGCAGGCGGTGGACCAGCGCAACGCATCTCCTTCTCCAAGGACGACACCAACGCCAGCTATTCGACGCCGGTGTGGTCGCCGAAGGGCGACTACATCGCCTTCACCAGGCAGGGCGGCGGACAGTTCGCGATCGGCGTCATGAAGCCGGACGGCTCCGGCGAGCGGCTTCTCACCTCCGGCTTCCACAACGAGGGGCCGACCTTCTCGCCGAATGGCCGCGTGCTGATGTTCTTCCGAGATCCCGGCGGCAACGGCGGGCCTTCCCTGTACAGCGTCGACATCTCCGGCCGCAACGAGCTGAAGGTGCCGACGCCGGGCTTCGCCTCGGATCCCGCGTGGTCGCCACTGCTGTCCTCGACGTCGGGCTGACAGGATCGCAGCTGAGACATCGTGGTTCTCGCGCGCGACGTTGTCGAAAAGGCGCGCCGATGCTCCCATTTACAACGCTAGGTAAGCTTTCCTTCACCTTGAGGCCGGCAAGGCTTGCCTAGTTGCTTGAAATGTCAGCGGAAATCGGTTCGCTATTGCCGAAAAACAACCCGACCTTAACGATGTTCCCTCAGAAAGGCTTCATCTGGTTTGAGTTAAAGTAGGCGCCAAACAGGACGCGCGTACAAACTCAAATGCAGTTCGCAAGCCAGAGCGGAGAGCCGGACCAGCAGCAGGCCTCGCCGACGATTTCGGCGGCGCTGACCGATTCGCTGTTCGAGGCTCCCGGCACGGTGCTCACCGGCATCATCTTCTCTGCATTCTCGGCTTCCCTGACCGCGCTCAAGACCGACCAGATCCTGATCTGGGGATTCGTCCCGCTTCTCATTCTCGCGGGGGCGATACGCGCTTTCGACCTGAGCCGATACCAGGCACAGAAATCGATCCTGAGCGTGGAACAAGCGGCGCGTTGGCAGAAGCGCTACCAGATCGGAGCGCTCATCCAGGCCGCCGTGATCGGTCTATGGTGTTCGACCACCCTGTTGAGCAATGACGACGCCATCGCCCACATGATCGCCCTCTCGGTCACCACCGGCATCGTGGCGGGAGGAGCGGGGAGAGCTTACGGACGGCAGTGGATATTTCGTCTGCAAGCCACTTTGATATTCGGTCCGGCCGTGGTCGCGCTGGCGCTGCACGGCACGCCCTACTACGTGGCGATGTCCGTCGTATGCGCCGCGTTTCTGTTCTCCGTCATGCGGCTCTCGGGCAATCTGCACAGGATATTCCTGCGGGCGGTTGTCGCGCGCGAGCGCGAGGCGGCGCTCGCCGGGCAGTTCGATACGGCACTCAACAACATGCCGCACGGGCTCTGCATGTTCCGCGTCGATGGCCAGCTCGCGGTGATGAATCACCGCTTTGGCGAGATGATGAACCTGACCGACAATCTCGCACAGACCAACACCAGCGCGCGCGACCTCGTCGCCGCCTGCGTCCAGGCTGGATCGATTTCGGCGGCGAGCGGGGATGCGATCATTGCCGAGATCGAAGCCGCCCAGGCGAAGGAAATCATCACTACCGACCCCGATCCGCACCGGAACCGCTCGCTGTCATGGACCGTCCAGCCGATGGCTGATGGCGGTGCGGTGGTGCTGCTCGAGGACATCACCGAGCGGCGCAACGCCGAGGCCAGGATCAGCCATCTGGCTCGCTACGACGAGCTCACGGCGTTGCCGAACCGTCTCAATTTCCGTGACGAGATAGAGCGGTTGCTCGCGGTGGCGCGGCATTCGGAACGTCTGTCGGCCCTGCTCTTCATCGACCTCGACCAGTTCAAGCAAGTCAACGATACGCTGGGCCATCCCTGCGGCGACCAGCTCCTGTGTGCGGTCGCCAACCGGCTGCGCGAGATGCTGCGCCCCGAGGATTTCGTTGCCCGCTTCGGTGGCGACGAGTTCGTCGTGTTCCAGCAGAACATCTCTTCGTCGGAGGACGCTGCGGCGCTTGCCCGCCGCATCGTCGAGCGGCTGAGCGAGCGCTATCGCATCGACAACCATCTGGTCGAGATCGGCGCCAGCGTCGGCATCGCGCTGACCTCGCCGGACGGGGTGAGCGCCGATACGCTGCTCAAGAACGCCGACATGGCGCTCTACCGCGCCAAGGCCGACGGGCGCGGCACCTTCTGCTTCTTCCGCGACGAGATGGCGGCGACCGTCGAGGCGCGCCGGATCCTCGAACTCGACCTGCGCAAGGCGCTCGCCAACGAGGAGTTCGAGCTGTTCTATCAGCCGCTCGTCAACCTGAAGTCCGGCAAGATCACCACTTGCGAGGCGCTGCTGCGCTGGAATCATCCGGTGCGCGGCACGGTGTCGCCGGTGGACATCATCCCGGTCGCCGAGGACATGGGCCTGATCGTCGATCTCGGGCGCTGGATCCTGCGCCGCGCCTGCATGGAATGCATGAAGTGGCCGGAGGGCGTCAGCGTCGCCGTGAACTTCTCTCCGCAGCAATTCCACCAGCGCGACGTCCTGAGCGAGATTCGCTACGCGCTCGAAGTGTCGGGTCTGCCGGCACATCGGTTGGAGATCGAGATCACCGAATCCTCGCTGCTGCGCAACACCCAGCTCACGCACGACATCCTGTCGCAATTGCATGCCCTCGGCGTTCGCATCTCGCTCGACGATTTCGGGACCGGCTATTCCAGCCTCAGCTATCTGCACAACTTCCCGATGCAGAAGGTGAAGATCGACCGCTCATTCCTCGAAGGCATCGACTCGGACCGACCGCTGACGCTGCTGCGAGGTGTGGCGCGGCTGTCTGCCGACCTCGGCATGTCGGTCGTGGTCGAAGGAATCGAGTCCAACGAGCAGCTCGAGCTCATCAATGCCGATGGGACGGTGACCGAAGCTCAGGGTTACCTGTTCAGCCGGCCCGTCCCGGCCGTGCGCATTCGCCAGTTGCTCAATGCCTCCTACGGCGTTCGCGGCGGCGCGGATCAGGTCGCAGCATCGGCCCGATCGATCGCCTGATCTTCCTTCCTCGATCTTTGACGACGCCTCGTTTTCCCGCGATTCTACGGAGGCAAAAGGTTAACCCTAACGTTTCTAACGCTTTGCAATTTGATTAAGGAACCATTAATCTCAGCCCACTCGCAGAAGTTGCCAGGTAGGGGTTGTTGATGAAATCCGGGGCCGAACCGCAAACGGCGCTTGTTCCACGCGGAGCCGCGCTGTTTGAGCGTATCGATTACCGGCTCATCGAAACGCCGGAGGAAAAGGATCGCCTCCACCTGATGCGTTACCGGGCCTATTTGCAGGCCGGTCTGATCCCGCCGTCGGAGTCGCAGCGGGTCACGGACCGTTTCGACGACGCGCCCAACGTCTGGAACTTCGGCGTCTATGTCGACGACGAACTCTGCAGTTCCGTTCGCATCCACGTTCTGACGTCCGAATGGCGGATGTCCTACACGACCGAGGTGTTCGGCGACGTCCTGCATCCCCGCCTCGACCGGGGCGAGATTTTTATCGATCCGTGTCGATTCGTTGCTGATCCCGAAATGCAACAGCGGTTTCCCGAACTGCCTTATCTGACCGTGCGGCTTCCCTTCGTCGCCTGCGAACATTTCAATGCCGACGTTGGACTTTCGATGGTGCGGACCGATCACCAGGCGTTCTACCGCCGCGTGTTCCTGTCCGAGACTCTCACTGAGCCGCGTTCATTCCCGGGCTGGCCGACGAAGAAGGCCGTCCTGATGGCCTCGGACTATCCCAGGGTCCGGGAGAAGATCCTGACGCGTTTCCCGATCATGCGTTCGAGTGCGTTCGAGCGGCGGATGCTGTTTGAACGGGGCACCCACCGGATCGCCCCGTCCCGGCCGGTCCTTGTTGCCGGCGCCGCCGCCCAGGCCTGAATTCCTCCAGCTCGTTTGTGGTTCGGTCCTGCGCAGAGACGGGTTTTGCCCCGCGAAAGCGTACGTTTGGTCGTTGGCAAGGGCTTGCCTTCACCCTTGCGCCACATTTACAAACCATTAACCATGATGGGTGCTTTTCGCCGGTTGGGGGCATTTGACCGGATGAGGCAAGGTTCCATCAAGGTTGACGGAACGTTCGCTTAACCAACCCCCTGTAGACCGGACAGCAGTGGACTAACGCGAGCGTGGAGGCTCCGGAATGAAACATCCTATGCGTATCCTCCAGGGATTGAAGCTGGCCGCGGTGCTTGCCGTCGCGCTGTCGATGGGCGCCTGCGCCAACAAGAATGCCGCCACGGATGCGATGGCCAACGCTGCGACTCCCGGCAGCCAGCAGGATTTCGTCGTCAACGTCGGCGACCGCGTGTTCTTCGAGAGCGACCAGACCGATCTGACCCCGCAGGCGATCGTGACCCTGGAGAAGCAGGCGCAGTGGCTCCAGAGCTACCCGCGCTACAGCTTCACCATCGAAGGTCATGCCGACGAGCGCGGCACCCGCGAGTACAACATCGCCCTCGGCGCCCGCCGGGCCCAGTCGGTGCGCTCGTTCCTCGCCTCGCGCGGCATCGATCCGAACCGCATGCGCACGATCTCCTACGGCAAGGAACGGCCGGTCGCCGTCTGTAACGACATCTCCTGCTGGTCGCAGAACCGCCGCGCCGTCACCGTCTTGAATGCGAGCTCCTGACCTTAGTCAGCCGCCGTTCAGCTTCGGAATTGGATGATGCCGGCGCCCTCTCGGGCGCCGGTTTCGTTTCAGCATTCTGTGACAGAAACCCCTTGGTACCAGTCACATTTTTGGCGTACTCCACTTCAATGTGTGGCGCGTCGAATGTTCCGTCGCAGGCCATTTCGCTTTCGTCGTCAGGGCAAGATGTCATCCAGATTTAAGGTCTTTACGGGCACTGTGGCGACCGCCGCGCTGCTCTCCTTGTGCTCGCCCGCATTTGCGCAATCGATTTTCGCGCAATCGGACGATGCCGATCCCGAGATGCGGATCGAGCGGCTGGAGAGCCAGCTGCGCCAGCTCACCGGCCAGAACGAAGAGCTGCAATATCGCAATCGCCAGCTCGAGGAGCGGCTGCGGGCGCTCGAAGGCGGTGCGCAAGGTGCGCCCGGACAGGCGCCCAACGTCGCGGCGATGCCGCCCGCCCAGATCGCGCCAAGTCAAATCGCGCCCGGCTATCGCCAGCCGCAGCAGGCCGTGCCGCCGAGTCACGAGCAGCCGCAGATCGCTGCCCCTGCGCCGATCGTTCAGGAGCAGCCGGCGCCCGGCGCACCCGGTACGCGCCGCCGCGGCGATGCCTTCGATCCGAACCAGAACCCGAATGCTCCCGGCGCACCGCGCGCGCTCGGCGGCGGGCAGCAGCCGATGCCGGCGGGAGTTCCAAGCGGCGTGCCCGGCGGCCGCGGCGCCGGCGAACCGCTCGATCTCGCCAACACCGCTCCTCGCTATCAGCAAGCCGCGCCCCCGGCGGTGCAGCCCGGCTATCCGCCGGCCCAATCCGGCTATCCGGCGCCGGCCGGCGGCGCTGGCCTGACCACCCTGCCGCCCTCGGCAACGCCGCGCGACGAGTTCGACCTCGGCATCGGCTACATGCAGCGCAAGGACTATGCGCTCGCCGAGCAGACCATGAAGAATTTCGCGCAGAAATATCCGAGCGACCCGCTGCTCGGCGACGCGCAATACTGGCTTGGCGAGAGCTACTTCCAGCGCCAGCAATATCGCGACTCCGCGGAGGCCTTCCTCGCCGTCACCACCAGATACGAGAAATCGGTCAAGGCGCCGGACGCGCTGCTGCGGCTCGGCCAGTCGCTCGCCGCGCTGAAGGAGAAGGAGGCCGCCTGCGCCGCCTTCGGCGAGGTCGGCCGCAAATATCCGCGCGCCTCCGCCGGCGTCAAAGCGGCGGTCGATCGCGAGCAGAAGCGGGTGAAGTGCTAGACAGCCAGCGCGGCCGGCTTTCTGCGCTCACCTGTCTCCCTGCGGGAGAGGTGGTCCGTCGGCTAGGGTTGATTCAACCAAAGCCTACCGCGTGCTGATGCAGCGTTCAGACGCTGACAATGCGGATCGCCCTGCGCTAAACAGTCTGGTGACTGTCAGGGCCGCGTCATGTCAGACGACGATAATTCTCCGATCTCGGCGCGCGAGGCGAGGCGGCTCTTCGCCGGCCTGAAAAGCGCGCCTGCGCTTGTGCTCGCGGTCTCGGGCGGGCCCGACTCGGTCGCGCTGATGTGGCTGGCGGCGCGCTGGCGGCGCAGCCTCGCGCGCGGCCCGCATCTCGCGGTCGTGACGATCGATCATGGCCTGCGTCGAGAGGCGCCGCGCGAGGCGCGTGAGGTCAAGCGGCTCGCCGCCGAGCTCGGATTGACGCACCGGACCCTCCGCTGGCGCGGCGCAAAGCCGAAGACGGGGCTGCCGGCCGCAGCGCGCGAGGCGCGTTACCGCCTGCTCGCGGGGGCCGCGCGTGCCGCCGGTGCGAACCATGTGCTGACGGCCCACACCCGCGACGACCAGGCCGAGACGCTGTTGATGCGCCTCTTCCGCGGCAGCGGGCTTGCGGGGCTTTCGGCCATGGCTCCGCTCAGCGAGCGCGACGGAATCGTGCTGGCGCGTCCGCTGCTCGATGTCCCGAAGTCGCAGCTGATCGCCACCTTGAGGCGGGCGAAGGTCGGCTTTGCCGAGGATCCCACCAACCGGGACACGGTCTTCACCCGGCCGCGGCTGCGCGCGCTGCTGCCGCTGCTCGCGGCCGAGGGCGGCGATGCCCGCACGCTCGCGCGGCTCGCAGCAAGGCTGGCGCGGGCCAATGCGGCGGTCGAGGTGCTCGCCGACGGCGCCGAGCGCTTCCTCCGTTTGCGGGATCGCGGCGATGCGCCGCAGGCGGGCGTCCGAAGCTTCGAGGCCTCGGCCTTTGCAGCCTTGCCGGAGGAGGTCCGGCTGCGGCTCCTGCTGCGGGCCATCAACGCGCTCGGACATGAAGGGCCGGCGGAACTCGGCAAGGTCGAGACCCTGATGTCCGCATTGGACCAGGCCATGGCCGCAAGTCGCAGCGCCGGCGCCCGGCCGGTCCTGAAGCAGACCCTTGCGGGAGCCTTGATCAGCGTTGCGGGCGGGCGTATCCACATCGCGCCGGCACCGGCCCGGCGGCGCACCGGGAGATGAGCACGAATCACGGCGGATCATGGCACCGGCCATTTCGCCGCCGCGCCGTCAGGCCACCTTAACCAGGCCCGAAAAACCCCCAATCTGGCGCCATTATTTCCGCGGGAATCGCTCTAAGATGGGATAAATAGTCCCATATCATTCCCTTGGCAGCGACCGGGACGGCACCTAAATTGTATCCGTCTAACCGAGAGGACTCCTTGGGATTTCCTCGCATTGACCAAAGCCACTGCCCAAGGATCAGGGTCGCGATCCGCGCGACCACGAAGGAAGATCGATGAACGCCAATCTGCGCAATTTCGCCCTCTGGGTCATCATTGTCTTGCTGCTGTTGGCGTTGTTCACGCTCT
Organism: Bradyrhizobium cedriense; assembly: GCF_054602315.1. Classification (NCBI taxonomy): domain Bacteria; kingdom Pseudomonadati; phylum Pseudomonadota; class Alphaproteobacteria; order Hyphomicrobiales; family Nitrobacteraceae; genus Bradyrhizobium; species Bradyrhizobium cedriense. The sequence continues at coordinate 318,479 of NZ_JBTSWB010000002.1, forward strand.
TCCAGAATCCGGGTCAGCGGGCCTCCTCGCAGGACATCGCCTTCTCGCAGCTCCTGAGCGAAGTTGATCGCGGCAATGTGCGCGACGTCGTGATCCAGGGGCCGGACATCCACGGCACGTTCACCAACGGCTCGAGCTTCCAGACCTATGCGCCGAACGATCCGACGCTGGTGAAGCGCCTCTATGACAGCAAGGTGCAGATCACGGCGAAGCCGCCGGGCGACAACGTGCCCTGGTTCGTCTCGCTGTTGGTGTCCTGGCTGCCCTTCATCGCGCTGATCGGCGTCTGGATATTCCTGTCGCGGCAGATGCAGGGCGGCGCCGGCAAGGCGATGGGCTTCGGCAAGTCGCGCGCCAAGATGCTCACCGAAGCGCACGGCCGCGTCACCTTCGAGGACGTCGCCGGCGTCGACGAGGCCAAGCAGGATCTGCAGGAGATCGTCGAATTCCTGCGCGACCCCGGCAAATTCCAGCGCCTCGGCGGTCGCATTCCGCGCGGCGTGCTGCTGGTCGGCCCTCCCGGCACCGGTAAGACCCTGATCGCGCGTGCGGTCGCGGGTGAAGCCAACGTGCCTTTCTTCACCATTTCCGGTTCGGACTTCGTCGAGATGTTCGTCGGCGTTGGTGCTTCCCGCGTCCGCGACATGTTCGAGCAGGCCAAGAAGAACGCGCCCTGCATCATCTTCATCGACGAAATCGATGCGGTCGGTCGTCACCGTGGCGCCGGTCTCGGCGGCGGCAATGACGAGCGCGAGCAGACGCTGAACCAATTGCTGGTCGAGATGGATGGCTTCGAAGCCAATGAGGGCGTGATCCTGATCGCCGCCACCAACCGTCCTGATGTGCTCGATCCCGCGCTGCTGCGTCCGGGCCGCTTCGACCGCCAGGTCGTGGTGCCCAATCCTGACGTCGTCGGTCGCGAGCAGATCCTGAAGGTTCACGTGCGCAAGGTGCCGCTGGCCCCCGATATCAATCTCAAGACCATCGCGCGCGGTACGCCGGGCTTCTCCGGCGCCGACCTGATGAACCTCGTCAACGAAGCCGCGCTTACCGCCGCCCGCCGCAACAAACGGATGGTGACGCAGGCCGAGTTCGAAGAGGCCAAGGACAAGGTGATGATGGGCGCCGAGCGCAAGTCGCTCGTCATGACCGAGGAGGAGAAGCTGCTGACGGCCTATCACGAGGGCGGCCACGCCATCGTCGGCCTCAACGTGCCCGCCACCGATCCGATCCACAAGGCGACCATCATCCCGCGCGGCCGTGCGCTCGGCATGGTCATGCAGCTTCCGGAGCGCGACAAGCTGTCGATGTCGCTGGAGCAGATGACCTCGCGCCTCGCCATCATGATGGGCGGCCGTGTCGCCGAAGAGCTGATCTTCGGCCGCGAGAAGGTGACCTCGGGTGCCGCCTCCGACATCGAGCAGGCCACGCGCCTTGCCCGCATGATGGTGACGCGCTGGGGCCTCTCGGAAGAGCTCGGCACCGTCTCCTACGGCGAGAACCAGGACGAGGTTTTCCTGGGCATGTCGGTGTCGCGCACGCAGAACGCCTCCGAGGCGACCGTCCAGAAGATCGACTCCGAGATTCGGCGTCTGGTCGAGGAAGGTTACAAGGAAGCGACCCGCATCCTCACCGAGAAGCATGCCGATCTCGAGGCGCTGGCCAAGGGCCTGCTCGAGTTCGAGACGCTGAGCGGTGATGAGATCATCGACCTGCTCAAGGGCAAGAAGCCGAATCGCGAGTCCGTGCTCGAGCCGACCACGCCGCGCGCTTCCGCCGTGCCGCCGGCCGGCAAGCCGCGCCCCCGGCCCGATCCGGATCCCGGTCTGGAGCCGCAGCCGCAGGCCTGATCACAAGCGGCAGACCGAATTGAAGAACGCGGCGGAGACGCCGCGTTTTTTATTTACTGAACGCGCCTTCGCGAGCTGGCGCTCTGCTGAATCCCTCCAGCGGAGTGAGCACCGCCGAACCGGTGCGTTCCTGCTCCCGCCAGCCCTTCATTCGAGCCTTGGCCGTTTTGCCACAGCCAACTCGGCTGTACCTGTTGCGGTGGGTCAATAAGGGGGACCTCGACAGCGCTAGGCTCAAATCTTCAAGGAGGGAAACATGGCTTTCAAGGATGTTCTGCTGACCCTGACGAGCTATCCGGATCCGACGCCGGTCTCGGTGATCGACGATGCGGTTTCGCTAGCCGCCGTCCTGGATACGCACCTCGCAGCCATTTCCTGCGAAGTGCATTTGGAAGTGCGCGGGAGCTTGCTTGGCGATGCGATCATAGACATCCCTGCGATGATCGCGCGCGAGGCCGCCAGAAGCCGCCACAATGCGCAAGCGCTGCTCGCGGCGTTCGAAGCGGCGGCCGCAAAGTCGGGGATTCGGCATGAGACCATCTTCGAGCAATGCGCAACCCAAAGCGAGCCGGGGCTGCTGGTCGATTATGCAAGGCTTCGCGATCTCACGATCATGCCGATGCGGGAATCCCACGAGCGGTGGGATGCCGAGGAGGTGATCTTCGAATCCGGCAGGCCGACGCTGATCCTGCCTACGGCTCCGCGATCGCGTCCATTCCGGCTCGATGCTGTTTGCGTGGCCTGGGACTTCAGCCGGACCGCCGCCCGAGCGGTTTCCGACGCGCTTCCTTTGCTTGAAAAGGCGACAAACGTGCGCGTCGTTACCGTCACACATGAAAAGGCCTTGGATTCCAAACGTTCCGCCGAAGAGCTGGCAAAGAACCTGGCGCGTCACGGCATCGAGGTTGTGCTGGACAAGATCGACGCCGAAGGCAAGCCGATCGGGGAGGTCCTCGAAGCGTACGTGCTATCTCACGGCATCGACGTGCTTGTGATGGGCGCGTACGGAACGTCCAGGTGGCGCGAATTCGTGCTTGGCGGTGCGACGAGAAGTCTGCTGTCCAAGCCGCCGATCCCGATTCTGTTTTCGCATTGACGTTCGTCCATGCAAGAGGTGAGAACAGATGCTGCAACTTATCGACCGGGCAGCAGGACAACGCCGCACAAGTCTTCAAAGCTGATCAGATCGCTCACGCTGACGCACGCGGTGCTCTACGGGCTCGGCGTCACGATCGGCGCCGGGATCTACGTCCTGGTGGGGGCGGCCGCCGCACGGAGCGGGATGCATGCGCCTCTGGCGTTCCTCGCTGCTGCCGTCGTGATGGGCATCACAGCCGGGACCTTTGCTGAACTGGGCACGCGGCTGCCGGTTGCGGCGAGCGAGGCGGCTTATGTCGAAGCCGCATTTCACCGCAAATGGTTCGGCGGTGTCGCGGGATTGCTCGTGGTGGCCGCGGCGACGATTTCAGGGGCCACCATCACGGTCGGAAGCGCCGGCTACATCGGTGTATTTCTGCCGCTGCCTGCCGCCTGGATCATCGCCGGCGTCGTGCTTGCGATGGGAGCGATCGCCTGCCTGTCCGCGGTTCAGTCCATCAGCTTCGCTGGACTGATGACGGTGGTGGAGATCGGAGGATTGATCCTCATCATCGGTGCCGGTCTGTTCGAGGGCGAATCTCTGGTCTCTCGGCTGCCCGAATTGTGGGCTCCCACGAGCGACTTGGCAGCCTGGACCGGGATCGCACGGACCTCGCTGCTCGCCGTGTTTGCGTTCGTCGGGTTCGAGCACCTGGTGAACATCTCCGAGGAAATGAAGAATCCTTCGCGCACTCTGCCTTGGGCCCTCTTCATCACGCTCGGCGTGACGGCGCTCCTCTACATGGCGGTTGCCTGGATTGCGGTGGTTGCCGTGCCGCCGGCCGAGCTCGCGCATTCACCAGCCCCTCTTGCTCTGGTATTCAGCGTCTGACCGGGCTACCCCTCTCGGTTCTGAGCGCGATTGCGATCGTGGCGACAATCAATGGAATCATCGTTCACATGATCATGATCGGACGTGTGCTGTACGGCCTTGCGGACCAGGGCAGCCTTCCGGCTCTTCTCGCGAGGGTGAATGCCAGAAGCAGGACGCCGGTCGTCGCGACCCTGCTCGGCGTCGGCGCCATCCTGATCCTCGCGCTCGGCGTTCCGCTGACGGGATTGGCGGAATGGACCTCGCGATTGACGCTTGGGATTTTCGCCCTGGTCAATCTGGCACTGCTTCGAATCAAGGCAAACGAATCAAGGCCTCCAGCCGGCGTGTTCGTCGTTCCCGTTTGGGTGCCGGTTGCAGGGCTGTTTACAAGCACCGCATTACTCCTGGTCGATCTGTTCGGATAACGCGGGCTTCAGGCGCGGTCGCATGCTCTCATTTGCACGCGCGCCAGGCCGTCAGCCGGGTTTCGACATCGCTTCGACTGGCTCCAGATAATCGCTCACCCCGTTCCCGCGGCTGCATGTGACGCGTTCCGGTTGCGTCAAGGAGTGCTGCCGTTCACGGGAGCGTCGGAGTCGTCGGGCCGCTTGGCGGCAAACGCGGGAATCACTAAAGAAGAACTTAACGCTTGCGTCCTATTTTGGCCCGCCATGACTGACCAGGTCGTCCACAGCGCGGTTCAACCGTTTTCGGCACGTGCAGCGCTCCCCTGGGCCGTGGGCCTCGGCGTCTATGCCCTGCTGCTGGTCGTCGGGCCGTGGCTGCTCGGTGATCCCGACAGCTATTCTCATATCGAGGTCGGGCGCTGGATCATCGCGCATGGCACCCTGCCGGAGAGCGATCCCTTTTCGTTTCCCAGACACGGCGCGCCCTGGATCACGTTCGAATGGCTCTCGGAAGTCGTCTACGCCGGAGCCTACGCGTTGTCCGGCTGGCCCGGCGTCGTCGTCGTGGCGGCAGCGGCGATTGCGCTCGCCTTTGGCTTGTTCACCTTCTTCCTGCTGCGTGAGCTCTCGCCGGCCCTGACGCTGCTCATGGTGATCGCGGCCGTCATCCTGCTGGCGCCGCATATGCTGGCGCGGCCACATGTCCTCGTGCTGCCGGTGATGGTGACCTGGGCAGGGGCCCTGGTGCGCTGCATGGATCATGGCGGACCTCCGCCATACTGGGCGCTGCCGCTGCTGGTCCTGTGGGCCAATCTGCACGGCAGCGTGGTGCTGGCGCTTGGGCTGATCGGTCCTGCGGTGATCGAGGCACTGCTGCGTGAGGGACGAGGCGAATGGCCGCGAGCGATCCTGCGCTGGCTGCCATTCACGATACTCGCCATCGCAGCGTCCTGCCTGACGCCCCAAGGGCCCGAGCCGCTGCTGATGCCGCTGACGACACTCGGCCTCGGCTCTGCGCTCGCCTGGATCGGGGAATGGCGGCCGCAGGATTTCAGTCATGTCGGTGGATTCGAGCTGCTGCTGCTGGCCGGCATCTTTGCGCTTACGCGCGGTGTGACGCTGCCGGTCGTGCGGGCGCTGGTGGTGATCGGCTTGCTGCATTTCGCACTGGCGCAGGTGCGCAATGCGGATCTGCTGGCCATGTTGGCGCCGCTCTATCTGGCGGCCCCCTTGGGTCGGAAGTTCGGCGGGCGGATCGCAGACGACGAAGCGGGCGCGTCGCGCGGCCTGAATCTGGCCGCGTTCGGTGTCTTGATCGCGATGAGCGGGGCGGCGCTGGCGCGCGACATAGGGCCGGCTGCGGTCATCACCCCGCAGGCTGCCGTCGCGCGAGCCGACCTCGCCAAGGCGGGGCGCCTGCTCAACGATTATTCTTTCGGCGGCTATTTGATCTTCGCCGGCATTCCCACCTTCATCGATGGTCGCGGCGAATTGTACGGGGGACCGTTCATCGACCGCTACAATCGGGCCCTGGCGCTGGTCGACCTCGCGGATTTTCTCAAGCTGCTCGACGACTACGACATTGGGGCGACGCTGCTCGCGCCGCGCACACCGGCAGTCGCGATGCTCGACCGGATGCCCCAGTGGCAACGCGTCTACAGCGACGATGTGGCGATCGTGCACAAGCGGCGGGATCCGCCGCAGAGATAAAGTCAGACGGTGCCGAAGGCCGCGTACTGGCCGCCCAGCGACACGCCGCCCAGGGCATCTTCGAGGCGACGCGCCGGTTTGGTGTCCCAGGGCAACAGCAGGAAATGGCGCGCGCCGATCTTGTGCAAGCCCCCCGCCGCCATCAGCTTTCGGGTCTTGCCGGCACTGAGCAGAACGGCATCCCGGTCGAACTCACAGCGCGCAACGGCAAGGCGTGTCAGCGGGTTGTACGGATTGTGCTCGATTACGCAGACGAGCCCCCCGGGGCGTACCACCCGCCGCATCTCGGTGATGAAATGCGTCCATTCGGCCGGCACGATGTGGTGCATCACGCAGATGGCCGTGACGAGATCGAAGCTGGCGTCCTCGAACGGAAAAGTGCGGCCGTCAAACTCGCGGTAGTCGACCCCACTGTTGGCAGCGCGGGCCTGCGCCAGGCTGGCCGACGAAACGTCGATGCCGCTCAAGCGGCCGACGATGCCGTGCAGCAGCGGATGAAGGCTGCCGACGCCACAGCCGACGTCCAGCATGCCGGGCTTGTCCGTGTCCAGCCGCTGCGCGATCAGGTCGCGCAGCAGATCGGCCTTCGCGCGCATGAAGAAATCGTGCGGTAAGCCCGAGAAGTCGATCGAGGATTGCACGACGTCGCGGTAGTTGGCGTGATAGCCGTCGAAGAGCTCGCTCATGCGCCGGGTCACTCGTTGACGGCGTGGATCGCAGGCGCGATCGCCGCCTCGCTGCGATCGAATCCGGCGCGCGTCTGCACCACGTAGAGCGGGCGGCGTTTCACCTCGGCATGGATCCGGCCGACATAAAGCCCCACGATGCCCGTCATCAGCATGTTGATGCCGCACAGCAGGGACACGACGACCATGGTCGAGGACCAGCCGGTGACCAGATGGCTGTCGTTGCTGAGCCACAACAGGATCACCCAGCCGCCGTACAGCAAAGCCAGTCCCGAAACCGCCAATCCGCACCAGATCGCGAGCCGCAGGGGCAGATCGGAAAAGCCGAGCGCGGCGTTCATCGCGAGCCGCACCATCTTGAACAGCGGGTATTTGGTTTCGCCCGCTGCGCGCTCGAGGCGGTGGAAGGCGACCTCGGCCTGCCGGAAGCCCAGCCAGGCGATCATGCCGCGCACGAAGCGATCCTGTTCCGGCATCTGCCTGAGTGCGTTGAGCACCTTGCGATCGATCAGACGGAAATCGCCGACGTCGGCGGGGATGCCGACGGAAGACATCCTGCCGAGCAGCCGGTAGAACAGGTGTGCAGTCGCTCGCTTGAACGGGCTTTCGCCCTCGCGCGACAGGCGGCGGGCGTGGACGACGTCGTTGCCTTCCTTCCACTTCGCGATCAATTGCTCGATCACTTCCGGCGGATCCTGCAGATCGGCGTCCATGACGATGATCGCGTCACCTTCCGCGGCGTCCATGCCGGCGGTGATGGCAACCTGATGGCCGAAGTTTCGCGACAGGCGGATGTAGCGGAAGCGCGGATCGCGCTGGGCGAGCGCCTGGAGCACGATGGAGCTGGAATCGCTGCTGCCGTCGTCGACGAAGATCGCTTCTGCAGGCCCGTCGAGCCGGGACAAGACCAGGTCTAGCCGGCGCAGCAGGACCGGCAGCACGGCTTCCTCGTTGAACACGGGGATCACGAGGCTGTAGCGGATCGATCTGGAATTGGCCGCCATGCGAGAGATTCCGGCTGGGTTGCAGGGGCGGAAGTCTATTCGCCGGTGGTTAAGGGCGCCTTGCCGCAACTGTTAAGGATTGGGCGACAGGGGCGATTGACGGGGAAGGCGGAAAGGATGCGATGCCCGGTGATCCACCTTGCGGTGCAGCCGCAGCTTCGGTCCAGGACGCGCACTCATCAACGTCGGCTTACCGGGGTAAAGCAGAAGCTGCCGACCTTTGGCGTAATCGGCGGCTTGTGACCCCTCGCCGACATTTGGCTATGAGCGGGCGATGCGAATGGCGATCTGTCCGTCAAGCAAAGAAGCCGTAGTTAATCTTCCAACCAGTGTTCTTTTCCAGTTCTTCGTATAGGGCATCAAAGCCTCGGGTTCTGCCATAGCCAGTCGCGCTGACATATCGAACGGGGCCATTCGTCTCGAAATAGAATTCAATCGCACCGCCGCCCAAATTCTCCACACGCTCCCAGGAGCCGTTGCAACAGGGGTAGCGCCCGTTTACTTCGAACAACATAAGCCAGAGCCGCAGCGTGAGAGACATGTGTTTTCGCGCCTCGATCGCACCTGGCGGTTCCTCGGCTAGGTAGACAAACCGAACCCCAGGAAAAACCCGACTGAGCTGCAGTTGAACGTCAGCCGCGCTGCCCAGTGCAGTCCGGTCCGATTTGCGGATCACTCCACGCAATGACATCTGACATCTCGGCTTTCGTGCGTACACCAATGCCGTCGATCCTTCCTGCCCCGGCGGTGGCCTGTCAACAACATAGACTTCCGCCTTTGGCCCATCTGCGACCTCGGAGGTCTTCCGCTCTTCGGCCGATGTTGGCAATACACCGGACATCAGGCGGCAGCCGCGGAATGAGTTTACGCCCTAGGGCCTGCGGTGGATCTTGTAGAGAACAAATCGCTCCGAGGTCTCCAGCACCTCAAGCAGACCCGGCAGCGGGTTCGCAGCCGGCGGCCCAAGCACGTAGAGATAATCGAAATCCCGGTACCAGGTGCGAACGAACGGCGGAACGCCCGCCGGCGGTTGGCTCGTCGCGATCGCGGCAAGCAGTTCCGACGGCACCGGTCCTCCATAGGGAATGGCAAGACCGCGCACGCCCTCGCGTGGCCGCACGGGCTGCTTGCCTGCTTCCGTGAATAGATTGGGCACGAACGCGTTGGCATAGTGCACGGCCAGCGTCGGCGCATAATACATCGGATACGAGGTGAGGTCGGCGAAGGGCGGGTCGCCATTGTCGCCCGTGCTGCCGACGAGGACGCGCGAGCCGCGCTCGATCTTCTGGAACGAGGCGATGATCGCCGCATAGTCGGCGCGGTAAGGCAGCCACACCGCGAGGACGACGGCGAGATTGACCAGTATGATGCCGCTGATCGCGGCGAGCGCGGCTGTTCTCCAGGCACGGCTCGGCAGCGTCAGCGAGCTGAAGGCGGGCAGGATCAGAGCTGCAGCGGGAATGACGCGAAGGTCGACAAACGCGGTTCCAAACAGCTTCGAGGGAATGACGAGATAAAGGAGCGCAAAGCCGATCGCGAGCCAGATCCCGGCTGGATCGAGCTTGAGGGCGCCGCGTTTTGCGGCGAAGTACAGCAAGATCGCGAGCGTCAACCCGGTCGCTGCCGCTGCCGTCAGATTGTAGCCGTTCATGATGCGGAGCGGCCAAATCGGCTTGAACCCGAGAAACCAGCTCGTCCCTTCGCTACCTATCGCGCCCGCGGTCACATGCATGATCGCGAACAAGGCAAGCGCGGGGATGGCCAACGTGCCGAGCCGCGCCGCCGCGATCCCGTACGCTGTTCGCTGGTGTCGGAAGCGCCAAAGCTCGTAGAGGCCGAGAGTGGCGCCGTAGATGCCGAGCGAAAAGAAATGCGCCACAAACAGCGCCGCGACGAAGATCGCGTTGGCCGCGAAACGCAGCGGCCATGGGCCTTCCGCCAGCATCAGATAGACGGCGATGCCCCAGAGAGCGACGCCCAGTCCGAACTCGAAATTCACGAAACCCCAGCTGAACGGCAGGCAGTAGAGGAAAGCGAGCGCAGCGAAGCCGGCAAGATGAATCCGTCCCTTTCGGGCCCATTCGAGCAGCAGCGCGCCGGAGACGATCAGCAATTGGCTCAACAGCAGAAACAGCCGTGTGGCGTTCTCCACGCTCATCAGTCGCGCCATCTGCGGGACCAGCAGATCCATCCCGAGGTTCGGATAGAACGCCCACACCACCTCGTAATGCGGGTTGGCGTCGGGGGTACCGTTCTGGCTCAGAATGTACATGCGGGCGAGGTGATTGGGATAATCGACCATCGCAGGAATCGGGGTCAGCAGCACCGGAAGAAACGAGACGGCCGCCAGCATTGCAAGAACGCCAATCGCCACGGATCGATCCGAGCGGAGACGATCAGGGATCGTCGAGGTCGGACTGTCGGAAGAAACCATCTTGGGGGATCGCTGGGTTTGAGCGCGGTGTGCCAGGTCTTGTCTGCGTCGCGGTTGCAAGGACCGGCCGCCGCCCGGATCCGGACGCCTGCCTGGAGTCCAGGCCGCGAGCCTAATCGCAAGCGGTAGACCGAATTGGAGACAGTGGCGGAATTCCCGCCTCGCGAGACCTCGTCCGGCTATGCTCCCTTCCGAACACGAGGCCAATGAGAGCGATCGTGAGGAGCGGCGACAGACGTCCCGCAGGTACATAAACCGCGGGGCTGAGCAGCGGGACCATCCAGATGCCGAGCCCGATCAGCCAGTCGAGAAGGCGCGGAGCATCGATCGATGCGGCGAGCCACAGCACGATGGCGACCGCCAGCAGCGTCGCATCATAGGGGCCGGAATGCGGGGCCGCCAGCACGGTTGCCGCAAGCAACACGATCAGCTTGCTGTCGGTACCGAGCGAGGAGCGAAACGCCACGAAGGTCGCTGCCGCGCTCGAGAGGATCGCGCCCAATTGCAGGACTGAGGCTAGCCGCTCCGGTACGCCCAGCAGAACCGCGCAGGCCCACACGCTGTGACCCCAGATGCGGCCATAGGCCAGCCATTTCTCATCCGGGCTGACCAGATTGTCGAACGCCTGCGGTATCCAGCGAATCCACAACTCGATGCCAAAGATCATGGCGCTTGCCAGCGCCAATGCGAACGCCGAGCATGCAGCCGCGCACAGGCCGCGATATTGGCGCAGACCCAGCAGCGCGAACGGAACGAGCAGAAAGAATTGCGGCTTGAAGCTCAGGAGCCCCAGGATGGCGCCGCCAAGGAGCGGCCGCGGTCCGAGTAGCCTGACGCCCGCCACCAGCAGTGCGACCACGAGAAACGCGCATTGTCCGTCGGCCAGATTGAGCGATGCGGCCGGCGAGACCAGCACGGCTGCGATGATGTACGGCGTCAGTTGCGGCTGCTCGGCACGGTTGCGAAGCGCCCAGGCCAGGAGGCCTGCGGTCGCAACCTGGAACGCGACATAGGAGCCGGCAAAACCGAGCGGCGCGAACGGCAAGAGCAGAACGAGAAAGCTGGGCGGATAGAACCATGGACGGAACGCCAGCGGCGCCGTGAGCCATGATGCGAACGACTGGTTGAGATGCGCGGTGAATGCCTCGGCATCGAGGACCAGGGCGAGATTGCCGGCGAGCATCGATCTGATGGCCCCGTAGAACACCATCCAGTCAGTGCCGGGGGCGATGTGGTTCAGTCCGATCCATCCGGGATGGACGAAAGTGGAGATCAGCATGCCCCAGCCGAACAGCGCTGCAATCGCCAGGGCCGGCAGGAACACGAGGGGGATTTCGATCCGGCGACGCGCTGGAGCGGGCATCGACGGTTGAAGGGACAGGCTCATTTGAAAGCCTCCCTCGGGATTTCCGCTCCCGGTGCGAGGCTGGCCTGCCGGTCCTCACGCACATGGATCACTGCGATGTCGTCCGTATAGATCCGCTTCCAGCCCTTGAGCTGGTCGAGGATCTGCGGACCCGGCGCGTCGGCGACCAAGAGCGTCGCGTCGATCTTGTATTCATCCAGCAGGCGCGGCAGCAGCTCGGGCTTCTTGCCTTCCGTCGCCTTGAAGAAGTCCATGACGAACTTCTCGCCATAGAGCTCGGCGCGGCCGTCGACGAAAACCGGGATGTCGCGCGAGATCAGATAGCCGCCGAACTGGTACGCGTTGAAGATGCGCTGCACCTTGCGCTGCTCGAGCAGGTCGACCGCCGCAACCGGCGTCTGCGTCATCGTGAAGGTGAAGCGGTGGTGCCCCATGTAGAGCGACGTCGATGTCCAGCTTGCCGCTGCGATCATCAGCGCGCCGAGCGCGATGACGTAGCGGGCCGGCCAGCGGTCGGCCCCCGCGACGTCGGGCATCGGGCTGCGCGGGAACATTTCGCCGAGCGGCTTTGCCAGCACCAGCGGCACCAGGAACGCAAATGCTTCGGTGCTCCTGACATGCGTCAGCGCACTCCAGGTCAGGAACAGGATCAGGAAGATACGGGGTGCGGACAGCACGAGGCCACGATAATAGCCGAACGCGATCAGCGCGAGCAGGGCGCCCTCGAATGGGGTGAACGTGGCGAAGTTCGCCGGCATCCATTCGAAGATCAGCGACAGCAGCTCGCCGAGGCTGAGGATGTTGGTCGCGCCCTGCAGCGTTCGCCAGCCATACGGTGTGCAGCAGCTCGCGATCAGCGCGCCGATTCCGAACAGGACCCAGCGCATGAACAATCGAAGCCGTCGTCCCTTTTCGGCATGCTCGACCGCTTCGAGCGAGATCGGGCCGATCAGCGCGAGGCCCAGCACGAAACCGCCATGCAGGTTCGCCCAGAGCGCCATCAGCGGCAGCCAGGTCCAGGACGGCGCGCTCTTGCGGTCGGCAGCCGCCATCAGCAGGCCGAACCACGCCACCATGACGGGCAGCGCCAGAATATGCGGCCGGGCGAGCACGTGGTTCATCGACAACAGCAGCGCCAGCATCGCGAACAGCACCGCGCGCGGTGCCTCGATCTGCGCCTCGAGGAAATGGACCAGGATGGCGGCGGCGAGCGCGATTCCGATCGCGGTGATGATGACGGGGCCTGCCCAGCCCCATTGCGTGTAGGAGAACGCGAACAAGACCTGCGACAGCCACGATGTCGAGATCCAGGCTTCGCCGGTGCGCGTGAAAGAGTAGAAGTCGGTGTACGGCATCGCGCCGTGATCGAGGATCCATTGCCCGATCTTGATCTGCCAGAACGAGTCGGAATCCTGAAGCAGCGTGTCGCCGAGATAGAGGAAGAACAGATAGGCGCCGGCGCCGACGCACAGCGGCACCAGGGCCCGCGCGCGGCTTTGCACCACGATGTTGTTGGCAAAGGAAAGGGACATGCCGCCTCGTCGTCCTGGTGTTCTTGTCGGCCCGAGCATGATCCGGAAGAGTGTAGCGGTTTTCCGAGAAGATCATGCGCAAACGACAGCCTGACGCGCGGCGAAAGAATCCATCCCATCGCGCTCCGGTCTGAGCGAGCGGCATTGGACCACGGTGGTCATAACTTCGGGTAAATCGGTTGCGCCGGATCGGCTTCGCGTCCGGACAATTTAACGGATTGTTTTGGAATTCGATTTACCATGGGCGAATACTCGCAAACCGCCCGATGTTTACGCAGTCGAATTAACTGCGGCGAAATTCTTTGCCTCTAGGTTCGGTTCCATGGTCGGGCGGCGCTGGGAAGCCGAAAAGACCAGATCAGTTGTAGCCTCGTGTACTCATTTGGAGCACTCTATGAAGAACCTCGTTGCGCGTTTCCTGAAGGATGAATCCGGCGCCACCGCCATTGAATACGGCCTGATCGCTGCCGGCATCGCGCTGGCGATCATCACCGTCGTCAACAACCTCGGCACCACGCTGAACACCAAGTTCACCTCGATCTCGACCAGCCTCAAGTAAGGCCGGAACGATCTGACGGTTTAGAGAGCCCCGTCTCGGACGGGGCTCTTTTCTTTTGGGCGATGATGACGGCAGAGCCATCAATCAGGCCGGCGCCGCAAGCCCACACGCCGCGCGGCTTCGGTCGAGATGAAGTTTCGCGGCCCAGATCGCTGCCGTGGCAAGCGCGATGCCGGCAGCGACGTCGACAATGTAATGCGCGCCGACCACCGGCGTCGCCGCGATCATCAACAGGTTGAGCGCGGCCGCGATGCCGCCGATGCCGCGCACCGGCCACAGCGCCCATATGTAGAGCACGGCGGATGCCGCGTGAAAGCTCGGAAACGAGACGATGCCGGAGAGAGAAAGCAGCCGGAGTTCATGCAGGCTGCCGTCCCGAAGCGCGAGAATGTCGCGCAGCTGTCCGGCATAGACCGCGGTGTTAAGGTCGGGGAAATGCGCAGCCGGCAGCTGCAGTGCGTAGTAGGTCCCGATCGCCGGCACCACGGCGGAGATCGTGATGGTAACCGCGAGCGAGAGGCTCATCGCGAGCATGAACAGTTGCAGCCGCACATACCGCGCCGTCAGTGCCAGCACGACCGGGATGCCGAGTAGCGGAAGCTTGATCAGTCCGTAGCCGCGCGCGAGGCTGGTCGCGAGCCAGGGATGATCGTTGACGTAGCGCGCGATCGGTTCCGGATGGAGGCCCAGCGCCTGGTCGATCGCCAGCAGCGCTTGGTCCTGGAGGGGCCAGTTCAGCTTCCCCGCAACGTAACTCAGGGGGCCGACAATGGCGCATGTGAGGATGACCTGCCCGATCGTGCCGAGTGAATATACCAGCTTCGGATCCGCAAGTTCGCCTTTGACGATCCGGTGGCCATAGGCGGCCGCGAGCAGCACCGCGGCGATCGCCAAGGTCCCGCCGTAGGCGACCGGCTCGAGACTCAGTCCGGTATAGGAAAGGCCGAGGGCCAACAGGGTCCCCATCCCGAGAATCGGAAACCAGTTGATGTGAAAGAGCCGCCAGGCAGTCCGGGAGTCCGTGTCGAGCATGACGTGCCGAGAGTAAATTGCATTGCCTCCGTAGTGTTACGGATCCGCTTTAAGATTGCGGTAAGAAGTGTGGTTATCGGTTTTACAACCGCCACATGCAACCTTTACGTGTTTGCGGCCGCATCTCCTTGGGGTGGCGCTCCACGCATTTGCGTCTCGTCCACCCCGGATAATTGTTCAGTCCTTGAGGGCGATTTGCTGCGAATTGAATGACGAAGCGTTCGGCCAGGGCGCGTGCGGGCGTGTCGAGCAGGAAGCGCGCCACGGTTCATCGGCGACGCGTTCGGAGGATCCATCAGTTCCTCCGAACGCATAACGTCCTTAGCCGGGTCAACTCAGGATGAAGTCGTCCGCGAACGTGATCTGACCGGGCATGACATTCGCCAGCCAGATCTCGGAGGATCCGAACTGGACGAGCACGCCGCCCTCCGCATATTCGGTCAGAGTGACGTTCTCCGCCGCGTTCTGGGCGGTGACGCCGGTGCCGCGCATGTCGATCTTGTCGCTGCCGTCGGTGAAATCGTCGACCTGGAAGGCGCCGCTATTGGCGTTGAACACCAGGTTATCGGCGCCGTCGCCGGTCGTGATCCACTTGACGCCGCCCAGTCCCTGGAAGGTGTCGTTGCCCGCGCCACCCTGCATGACGTCATCACCGGCACCGCCGCGAAGGGTGTCGTTGCCGTCCTCGCCGAACAGCACGTCGTTGCCGCTGCTCCCGGTGATGATGTTGTCGAGGGCGTTACCGGCCGCGGTGAAGCCGCCGCTGTTCGTCCCCGTGAGATTCTCGAAATTGTCACCGAGCGTATAGGACGAGAGCGAGGTCTGCACCTCGTCGATGCCTTCATTGGCGCTCTCGTTGACGACGTCATTGCTGGAATCGACGATATAGATGTCGTTTCCGGCGCCGCCGTTCATCGTGTCGTTGCCGGGCCCTCCGTCCAGAACGTCATCGCCGCTAAGGCCGTTCAGGGTGTCGTTGCCGCCGAGCCCGTTGAGCGTATCGCCTTCGTTCGTGCCGATCAGCGTGTCGGCCGCCGATGTCCCGCTCTGCGTGGCGCCGGCGACGTCCGTGACCGCCAGCGTGAAGACCTTGTCGAAGTTCAGCCCGCCCTGATCGACGATACGAACCACGACATCGTGCGAGGTGGCCGTCTCGTAATCGAGCAACGCTCCGTTCGCGACCGTGATCTGGCCGGTCGCGGCATTGATTGCGAAGCGGCCGCCGGCATTGTCCGTGAGCGAATAGCTCAGTACCGCTCCGGCGTCGGGATCTACGCCCGTCACCGTTCCGACAACGGTCCCATTGGTCGAATTCTCCGCAATCGAACCTCCGCTCAAGGTCGCGTTGGTCGGAGCGTGATTGTCTCCGCCGCCGGACGTGTCGAAGATGAAGTCGTCGAATGTGATCTGGCCCGGCATGATGTTCTCGAACCAGATCTGCGAGGTCCCGAATTCGACGAGGACCCCGCCTTCCGCATATTCGGTCAGGGTGACGTTCTGCGCGGCATTCTGCGCCGTGACACCGGTGCCGCGCATGTTGATCTTGTCGTTACCGTCGCTGAAATCGTCGACCTGCAAATATCCGCTGGCGCGCCGTTGAGGATCAGCGTGTCCTGGCCGCTGCCGGTCGTGATCCAGTTCTGGCCGCCTTGGCCGTCGAAAATGTCGTTGCCGGCGTTGCCTTGCAGAACGTCGTCCCCGGCCCCGCTAGCTCCTGCGAGGTCAAAGTATACGCCATAGTACCCCCCACTTGGATGTCATTCGGTTGCTTGATGTATGAACTTTCGGACGTGGCGCCCTAACACAGGAGGGCGTTCACGCGAGACTGCTTGCGCGACGAGAACTAACTGGCGTCACGACTTGCAGGAGAGGCACCGCGCGAACGGCAAGCCACTTCAGGGCAGGCCTACCTGCGCAGAATCTCTTTAGCTGTTGTGGAGTTGTCGTTCCGCGCGCCGAACCTTTTATGGGGATTCACATTGTCAGCTCGCGCACTGAATTTCAGACTACCATAAACTAGCGCATTCGGTTGCAAGTAAGAGATCATGCAACGGTGAGATCGTTCGCAGATTTCCATGTAGTTGATTTCTGATATGGTGGCTCAGATTGATTTTGCTTTTGCGACCTGCAAGCCTTGGCACAAGGATATCATGCATTGATGCGCCAATGCCGAATGATGGGCTCTAGGGAGCTGTTGGACCAGAATGAAATGGATGGCTGTCATTTTCTCAAATGAGACACAATCAAAGCAAATGTCCCGACCAAAAAGCTCTCGGGATATCACTTGCGCTGCAAGAAGTTTGAGGTAAGTCCTCGTGAAGGAACAGCTTCGTCGGGTTGGGACCGTCACGATCGCGATCATGCGTTGCCTGCTGCTCATTTCTTGTCTGATCTGTGCGTTTGCGAGCAGCCTCGCGGTCGCACGAGAACGTCTTTCGTCGAGATTCTGTGTCGTTCCGATTCGGGGCGGCACACCGACTGAAAAGGACTTCAATGACGCTTGGAGGATGGTCTCTAAGGTCATCATGCTCCCCGGCGTGCCGCGGCCGGTCATATACGCCTTTAATCGAGGCAACGTCTGGACGATCGATGAGAGCCGGGCTCTTATTCCGTTTGGAGGTGAATTCCCGTCCAACCCGATTCATGACCAGATTGCGCGCGATCCGGAAAGCGGCCGCCTCATCGGGGTAAATAGCGCGCTCGGCATTTTCGCCATAGACCCCGGCCAAACGCAATTCAGAAAACTGTACGGCTTGAGCGACACTCCACTGCGGCATCCTAACTCCGTCGAGTTCATTCCGCGCTTCAAGGGCTTCGTGATCAGTGACCATAGTGGCCTCTATCTGCTGGACCGCACCGGCGCGTTGTCGCATCTGCGCGTTAGCGATCCCGCGACACTCGGGGCCCCGGCTAGAGTTTTTGATCTCCCGGCTTTTGATGCGCTCGTAGTCAACGCGCAGAACTCGTCCGCTGTCGTCCGCTATGATGATGGCGAGGTAATTCACGTCGCGACGCTTGACCGCTTCGACTTTGTGCGTGGCGCCAACGTTGAGGCGGACGGTAGCGTTGCAATACACGGAACAGGAAGACATACACCGTTCGCCTGAGCAGAGAATCAAGGAAGCCGATCGTTCAGGGGCGGTCATTCGTTGTCGGGGAAGCTCCGCTGCACTTGAGCCATACCCGGCTTGATGCTCCAAGCATTGGCAAGACGTTAGCTATCAAGCGGCAGTCGGGCATCGTCGAACTGGGATCCTCTGGACCAATCCCGATAGCCCTCCCATTCGACGCTGCGCGGGAACCAATCCGGGCGGTCGCGGAGATACCAGAGTATAGGGCGGTCTTCATCCTAACCGCGGCCTCGGCGTATGCCCTCCAAGGCGACAGTTCAGTCACCGAAATCCCGGGCGCCCGAGATGTTGGCGTCTCGCGTCTCGGCCCCTTGCTTGGCCTCATCCCCGTTCGCAACGAAACGATTTTCCTCGGTCGGAACAGGTTGAATCTACTGCTGGACGCGAGGATTTCCGGCGAGGCGGCCTGCGATGGCGCGGGTTAGAGAACCGGCCAGTTATCGAATAGCGATCGGACGACAATACCCTATTTGGGAAGTTTCTAGCGCTCTCCGAGCGTCGATTCGATTCCGGCATTCTCTCGATGTACACTGGGTTATGAGATCACACCCAAATCTCGATCACGATCAGGTTGGAGAAGTTGGCGCAAGGCCATGACGAATTTGAGCGACGCACGGCACATTCGAAGTCTGACAGATCGGAAGGTGCTTTTGGCTGCATTGACGTCTTGCGTGATCGTCACATGCGCGACGGCATCCCGCAGCTCGGAGCCGCAACTGTTTGCCTGGCCGGTCGCCTGCCAATTGGGAAGGACCTGCTTCATCCAGAACTACGTTGACCATGATCCCTCCGACAAGACCCTTGACTTCCGATGCGGGCACCGAACGTATGATGGTCACGACGGCACCGACATCCGGCTCCCCGATCTGGACGTTCAACGAAAAGGCGTCGAGGTCGTCGCTGCCGCTTCAGGGCGCGTTGCTCACATCCGCGACGGCATGGATGACGTATCGGTCAAGCTCGTCGGCAAAGCCGCGGTCTCGGGGAGGGAATGTGGCAATGGCGCCGTCGTCGAACACGGAAACGGCTGGAGCACGCAATACTGTCACATGGCCAAGGGCAGTCTCAAAGTGAAGCCCGGCGACAGCGTGAGCGCCGGGCAGGCACTCGGGCTGGCGGGGCTCTCCGGGAATACGGAGTTCCCACATCTCCATTTCACGGTGAGGCACAACGGAAAAATTGTGGATCCATTCGCCGAGGGCGCCACGAAGGGCGAATGCAATGCGGGCCGTTCGCTGTGGCAGCCGACGCAAGGCGCCGTTTCGAACTATCCGTCCACCGAGATCATCAATGCCGGTTTTGCCGATCGAGCGGTGACCATGGACGAGATCGAGACAGGTGAGGTCAAGCGATCCTTGCCTGGCTCTCAATCGGCCGCCATCGTGGCTTATGTTCGTGCAATCGGACTTCAGGCGGACGACGAGCAAGCGCTCGAGCTGAGGTCACCCGAGGGCCAAGTCGTCGCGGAGTATCACGCGCCGAAGCTGCCACGGGACCAGGCCCAGTATTTCATCTCGGCTGGGCGAAAGCGCGCAGGCTCCACTTGGCCGGTCGGCAGCTATCGGGCAACTTTCGTTCTGCGCCGACATGGTGCCGAGATCGCGCGGAGGTCCTTCCAGATGGATATCGCGCAATAGCCATCATCTGCCACTCGTTCCGCTTGGGCGGTTTTCGGGACGAGGCCCTTCACAACTACGGTTGCCGATTCCGTCCGATCGGCGTGACGCTTCAAGCATTTCCCATCTTGTCATCTCCTCTGAATAGTTGTTCAGTCCTTGCGGGGCGATTTGCATCTTTCGACGTGACGAAGCGTTTGGCCGCAGGGCGTGCGGCTGGCGTGTGGGACAGGAAGCGCGCCATGGTTTATCGGCGGACGCATCAAGTGGTGAAGCGCCTCGCGGCGCGGCGCAGCGCGATATTGGCGGCGGCGCGGGAGGCGGCGGCCGAGGGCGGGATGGCCGCGGTGCAGATCGCGCCCGTCGCGGTCCGGGCCAATGTCGCGGCCGGTACGGTCTACCGTTATTTCCCTTCCAAGGCGGATCTGATCTCCGAGCTCATTGCCGAGGTCTCCCGCGACGAGCTCGCGGCGATCCGGCGGGCGGCCGATGCCGCGCCGGGGCCGTCCTCGGCGCTGGCGGCCGCGGTCACCACCGTGGCGGTCCATACGCTGTCGCAGCGCAGGCTGGCCTGGGGCATCCTCGCCGAGCCCGTCGATGTCGATGTCAGCGCCTCGCGCCTTGCCAGCCGGCGCGAGATCGCCGGCGAGATCGCCTCGCGGATCGACGCAGCCGTGCGTGCCGGCCATCTGCCGGCGCAGGACACTGCGCTCGCCGCCACCGCATTGCTCGGCGCGCTGCATGAGTCCCTGGTCGGGCCGCTCGCGCCCGACAATCTCGATGATCCCGTCAAGATGCGCGACGCCGTACAGACCGTGACGCTGCTGGCGCTGCGCGCCGTGGGCGTCATGGACGCCCGCGCAAGGGGGCTGGTGGTGCAGCAGACGCTGCTGCCGACGGCCAAGGCGCTGGTTGGGGCGTAGAATCGGTCACGCGATCGAGGTGGAGACCTGATCGCGCTCAGGCCGCTGGCCGGGCTCGCCTTTTCGAAAAACCGCAGCACGCGCGCCGAAGCGGCTTTCTACTGTGCATGGGGTTGTTTTCGCACTTTTTGTTTGAGCGGCCGGCTTCAGATGTCGGCGTCGCCCTCGGGGCCGACCGAGGCGATGCGCACCATGTTGGTGGTGCCGGGGATGCCGAGCGGCACGCCGGCGACGATGATGACGCGCTGCCCGGCGCGGACGAAGCCGTCCCGGAACGCGATCTGGCCGGCGCGGCTCACCATGTCGTCCTGGTCGCGCGCATCCTCCGCGACGACGCAGTGCACGCCCCAGACGACGGCGAGCCGGCGGCCGGCGGTGATGTTCGGCGTGATCGCCACGATCGGCGGCTTCGGCCGCTCGCGCGCCACGCGCACCGCGGTCGAGCCCGAGCTGGTCCAGCAGATCAGGGCGGGCAGGTCCAGCGTCTCGGCGATCTGCCGGGCGGCGTCGGCGATGGCATCGCCCGCGGTGGCTTCGGGGGTGGGGCGCTGGGCTGCGACGACGGAGCGGTAGGTCGGGTCGCGCTCGACCTCCTCGCCGATGCGATTCATGGTCGAGACCGCCTCGACCGGGAATTTGCCGGCCGCCGACTCCGCCGACAGCATGATGGCGTCGGCGCCCTCATAGACGGCGGTGGCGACGTCGGAGACCTCGGCGCGGGTCGGCACCGGCGACTGGATCATCGATTCCAGCATCTGCGTGGCGATCACCACCGGCTTGCCGGCGCGGCGCGCCATGCGCGTCATCTGCTTCTGCAGGCTCGGCACGCGCTCGAGCGGCAGTTCGACGCCGAGGTCGCCGCGCGCCACCATCAGCGCGTCGGAAGCCTCGAGGATGTCGGCGAGACGGTCGATCGCCTGCGGCTTCTCGATCTTGGCCATCACGGCCGCGCGGCCGCGGATCATCTTCTTGGCCTCGATCACGTCCTCGGCGCGCTGCACGAACGAGAGCGCGATCCAGTCGATGCCGGTGACGAGCGCCGCCTCGAGATCGGCGCGGTCTTTCGGCGTCATCGCCGAGACCGGCAGGTCGGTGTCGGGCAGGCTGACGCCCTTGCGGTCGCTCATCCTGCCGCCGACGACGACACGCGTCACCGCGTGCTCTTTCGAGGTCTCCTCCGCGATCAGCCGCACCTTGCCGTCGTCGAGCAGCAGCGCATGGCCGGGCCTCAGCGCAGCCAGGATCTCAGGATGCGGGAGATGGACGCGCGTTGTGTCGCCCGGCGCCTTGTCGGAGTCGAGCGTGAAGGTCTGGCCGTTCTGGAGCTGGACCGCGCCGTCAGCGAAGGCGCCGAGCCTGAGCTTCGGTCCCTGGAGGTCGACCAGGATGCCGATCGGGCGGCCGTAGCTGCTTTCGACATTGCGGATCGTCGCCACCAGCTCCCGCATCTTGTCGTGCGGGGTGTGGCTCATGTTGATACGGAACAGGTCGGCACCGGCCTCGAACAGGCGGCGGATCATTGCGAGGTCTGAAGAGGCCGGTCCCAGGGTCGCGAGAATCTTGATACGGCGAAGACGCCTCATGGCTTATTTCCAGGCGGGGGTGGCAGGCCGGGCGAGCCCGGGGGCGTAGCACCGGGCGGGCCATTGGGCAAACCGGGAACCCCGCCCGGGCCAACCGGGCCGGGCAGGCCAGGCACGCGCTGCTGCGCCGGCTGTTCGTTGGCGTCGGTGAGCTGCACCGTCCAGGCGCGCTGCTCGCCGGTGTCGACCTCGAAATAGCCGGTGCGGTCGTAGCCGCGCGCCAGGCAATCCTCGGTGCCGCGGATGGTGAACTCCTTGTCGCGCGAGCACATGAAAGCCTGGCCCGACCATTCGCCGCCGCGGTCATAGTCGATGGCGTAGATGTAATAGTAGCGGGCGACCAGCGTGCCCCGCAGCAGCGTCTCGCAGGAGCGGGACGAGATGTTCCACCAGCCCTCGGTGGTCCAGCCATCGGCGTCCTTGTAGCCGAGCGCAATGCCGACCCGGCTCGAGGTGTTGTTGCAGAGGCGGAAATCGGCGGAGGCCGGGGTGGCACAAAGGCACAGCAGAGCGACCGCCAGCACCGGGACCAACCGGGTGAGCAGGCAAAGCGGGGAGCGGGGAGATTCGGCAATCATTGTCGCGAAAGCTATACCAGATCATTGACGATTTGGCGTAGGGCCGGGGACACACCCCGAAGCCTGGCTTCGGCTCGTTTGCGCCGCGATATGGCAAAATCTGTGACAGGCCCCACCTGATCCCGTAAGGGTGACCGCCATCGGGACGCGCTTTGAGGAATACAGCCATGGCAATCGACGACAAAACCAGAACGGAGCTCGAGGCGGCAGCTTTCCGCCGCCTGGTCGACCACTTGAAGACGCGGACGGACGTCCAGAACATCGATCTGATGAATCTGGCAGGCTTCTGCCGCAACTGCCTGTCCAACTGGCTCAAGGACGCCGCGGACGCCCAGGGCGTTCCCTTGAGCAAGGACGAGAGCCGGGAGGCCGTCTACGGCATGCCGTACGAGACCTGGAAGGCGAAATACCAGGGCACGGCCACGCCCGAGCAGCTCGAGACGATGAAGAAGGTCCACCCCCACGGGCATTGAACGGCCCAGATCTCGATCGCCCGAGTCGCACCGCACAACAGCTTTCTTCGCCTCGGCGCAGGAAGGTGTGGGCGCGCTGTGGACGAGCGCGATGCTTGCTTGAACGCAGGTGACGCCAACCCTAAGGGTTCTCCCCAGCACGCGCGGTGAGGATGCCGGCGTCTACCCTCGTTTTGCCAGTTCCATTGGGAGTACCTAGATGGCCACCTCCGCCGCCGTCCGCGACGACGAGCCCGCGACGAAATTTGCCAAGGACCAGCTCAAATCCATCATCGAGCGCATCGAGCGGCTGGAGGAAGAGAAAAAGGCGATCTCCGACGACATCCGCGATGTTTATGCCGAGAGCAAGGGCAACGGCTACGACGTCAAGGCGCTGCGCACCATCGTGCGCCTGCGCAAGCAGGACCCCAACGAGCGCGCCGAGGCCGAGACCATTCTCGAGACCTACATGCAGGCGCTGGGGATGATCTGAGATGCATCGCCCGGGTGTTGCTGCGCAACACGCTTGGGCAGAACCTCTGCGTCTGCTAGAGTGCTCGGTGAAGAGACCGAGCGATGGATGTGCCGGGACCAGAGCGTAGGCTCGCCGCGGTCCTCGCCGCCGACATGGTCGGTTTTAGCCGGCTCATGGAGGTCGACGAGGCCGGCACGCTCGCGCGTCTCAAGACCCATCGGGTCGAACTCATAGATCCAGCCATTGCCAAGAACCGCGGCCGCATCATCAAGACGACCGGCGACGGCATGCTGGCCGAATTCTACAGCGTCGTCGATGCCGTGCTGTGTGCCGCCGAGGTTCAGCGCCGGATGGCGCGGCGTAATGCCGACGTCCCGCCGCCGCGGTGGATACAATTCCGCATCGGCATCAATCTGGGCGATATCATCCTCGATCAGAACGACATTTTCGGCGATGGCGTCAACGTCGCGGCGCGGCTGGAGGCGTTGGCCGAGCCTGGAGGAATCTGCGTTTCAGGCGCGGTGCGCGATCAGGTCGGCGACCGGCTGGACGGGGTTCAGTTCGATGATCTCGGTGAACAGAGCGTCAAGAACATCGCCCGCCCGATCCGCGTCTTCCGCATTCGGCTGGCGGAGGGGCCTGCAGGCCTGCCCGACGGGTCGAACACTGCGCGGACGCCATCGGGTGTCTCGAAGAAGCCGTCCATCGCCGTGCTGCCATTCGCCAATATGAGTGGCGATCCGGAGCAGGAGTTCTTCGCGGACGGTCTCACCGAGGACATCATCACCGAGCTTTCACGCTTTCACGACCTTCTTGTCATCTCCCGCAACTCAACGTTCGTCTACAAGGGCAAGGCCGTAAAGGTTCAGGACATCGGCCGTGAGTTCGGAGTTGACTACGTCATCGAGGGCAGCGTGCGTAAGGCTGGGGAGCGCGTCCGCGTCACCGTGCAGCTGATCGATGCAGAGACCGACCGCCATATCTGGGCCGAACGCTACGACCGCGAGCTCCAGGATATCTTCGCCATCCAGGACGAGATGACCCGCGCGATCGTGGCGACTTTGCCCGGCCGGGTAGAAGCCGCAACGCACGACCGTACCAAACGCAAGCCGACCGACAACATGCCAGCTTACGAATGCGTGTTGGCGGCAAAGCTCCTGCATCACCGGTCAAACCGGGACGACAACGCTCAGGCACAGACGCTGCTCAACCGTGCGCTGGCGATGGATCCGAACTATGCCCACGCTCATGCCTGGATGGCATGCGTGCTCGGCCAGTGCTGGATCTATGGCTGGTGCGCCGATCGCGAGGCGACCTTCGAGCAGGTGGCTTCGGAACTCGAGATCGCGTTGGCGCTCGATGACAATGACGCGGACGTGCACCGGATTCTCGCCGCGCTCAATCTGACGCGTCATGATTACGAGAAGGCCACCTATCATCAGGAGCGTGCGTTCGCGCTCAACCCGAATTACGACCTGGTGGTCGTGCAACAGGGGGAGCTCCTGACCTGGTTGGGCCTGCCGGAGGAGGGCATCGACTGGATCAGGAAAGCGATGCGCCTCAATCCCTATCATCCCGAGCGCTTCTGGAGCCATCTCGGCCGCGCCTACTATTGCGCGGAGAAGTACGCCGAGGCCGCCGAGGCATTTTCAAGGATCACACGCCCCGACTACACCCATCACGCGTTTCTGGCGGCGACATTCGCGCAGATGAAGAATGCGATCGCGGCTGGCGCTCATGCCGCCGAGGTCTTGAAGCGCGAACCTGGGTTCTCTGTGGCAGCTCATCTTGCGACGCTGCACTACAAGCGCGAACTCGACCGGCGGCGCCACGAGACTGGTCTCATCGCAGCTGGCCTGCCGGTTTGATCGATCCGAGCGAGGAAGAGCGGAGAGAGCCTTGCTGGCACCCGGGACTCAGCGCAGCGCGGCGGTGCGCACGACGAACGACGTCGTCTCCAGCTTCGCAGTCGCGCTGCCCGAGAAGCTGTCGCAGGACAGTCCCTGCGTCGGATCGTCGACGAAGCCCATCGCGATCACGGACCGCGGCTTGACGAAATAGGCGCGCAGCGCAACCGTGTCGAGCTCGCCCATCAGCGTCACCGACATCGCGCGGCTGGCGCTCGGCGACAGCATCACGATCTTGAGCCAGATGCTTTCGCCCTTGGCAGCGGAGAGGCGGGTCGCGGTTGCGATCCTGCCGTCGATGCTCTTGCCGACGACCGTGTTGATCTCGGTTGCCTGCGCAAGATGGCGCGAGGCGGGCCGGGCAGAGCGCGGGATCGGCGCGGAGGCGGCGACGACATTGGCGCGGTCGACCGGGGAGGCGGCGGGCGCATAAGCCAGCGCCTGTAAGGCTGCGTTTGGCACGCTCGCGGTTGGTTGTGGATCAGTGGCTGCGGCCAGTGCCTGGCGGGCCTTCAATGCTGCGACCTGGGCCGGCGTCGCCTGCTGCGGCGCGGCCGGCACGTCATCCCAGAAGCCGCGGGCATTGATGATGTCGGCCGGGGTCTCCAGCTTGCCATCAACGGACTTGCCGGTCGCCGGCTTGTCGGCCACGGGCTTCGGCTTGGGCAGCGCGACGATCTGCGCGTCGGCGGAAGCGAGCTGGAGGGTTGCGGCGATTTGCGGCTTGGCGCGTGGCGTCGGCACCGGCTCGGCGGGCTTGGCGGCGGCTGCGACCACGGTCGGCGCCGCCGGCTTCGCAGCCGTTGCGGGTGCGCCCTCGTCGTCCTCGTCGTTGCTCGCGGCGGGAGCCGACTTGCTCTTGAACAGAGCCGCAAAGAAATTCGGCTTGCTGCCGGAATCGTCGCCGCTGCCGCGCCGCTCGATCTCGGCCCTGGCGAGTTCATAGTTCTTCAGCGGGACGCCGTCGGTCGGAAGATGCACAGTCTTTCCATCCGGGAAGACACGGGCGAGCTGGTCATGCGTCATGCGCGGCCAGTGCCGGACGCTGCCTGTATCCAGATGGACGAAGGGCGAGCCGGAGGTCGGATAGAAACCGACGCCGCCGCGCTGGAGGCGCAGGCCGGCGAACCGGATCTGCTCCAGCGGCACGCCCGGAATGTAGAAATCCATCGCATGTCCCAGCATGTGCTGGCTGGAGCGCGCCACACCGGAGGAGCGGCGGCGGAGCATGGCGTTAGTGGCGGGGGAGCGATAGGAGGAAATGATCTGGATCGGCTGCTTGCCGTCGACGTCGCGATAGACTTCCCAGAGGATGTCGAAGAGGCGACGGTCCATGACCGTCTCCTCCTGGGTGCGCCAGTCGCGCAGGAAACGATTGAGCTGTTTCAGCGCCGCCTCGTCGTAGCGGCCGTCGCGTTTGAAGGTGACGGTGAGGTCTTCGCCGGAATGGGTGTGGTGGAAGGAGAGCGTCTTGGTCTCGTTCAGCGCGGCCGCGTCATGAACCGAACCTGCGGCAGCAAGCAGCAATGCGGCAGCAAGACCGATCCTGGATCCGGCCTTCACTCCCGCTTGGGACAACGACAGCACAACGAATTTGCGTGCGAGACCAGTCAGCACGTATGAGCCCACCCAGTCGACGAGCGTTCAAATGGACTCTCCCGCCAACCCCGTTAGCGCGCGAAAGAGGATGAACGCTTTCTTAAAGCGAGAAGGTTAATTTGAGGTTGACCTTCCCGCCCCCAAACCAAGTCAGAATACAATCCTAAGCGGTTGACTGTGGCCAAAAAAAGCCCGTTGCCCGGACGGTGGTGGAGAGTGGTTAACGTTAAACGACCCCATCCGGGGATAGGGTCGTTGATCTCACTGCAGAATTTCAGAAAGTAGAGCCGGTGCCTCAGCGGGTGAATACCCGCTGTTGCTGCGGCCGGCGGCCGACCGGCGCCGGCGGCGGGGATGGGGCCCCGAACAGCCGCTCGAAGAAGTTCGGGCCGGACGAGCCGAAGCCCCCGCCGTTGTTGGCCACCGCCACGCCGGAGGGCAGCGTCGTCGCCGGGCGCGAGTAGCTCGGCTGCGAATGCGCCACGACCGCTTCGAGATCCTTGCCGCGGTTGTTCTTCAGTATGTTGATCATGGTCGCGTCGCGGCCATAGATGTCCTTGCGGAACTGCAGCTTGCCGGCGTCATCCACGAACGCGGTCTGATAGGTGATGTTGACCGGGATAGGGGTCGGGAATTTCAGGTCGATCTCGCTCTTGCCGTACATGCTGCGCACGCGCTCCGGCGTGTACTTCTCGTTCGGCAACACGATGTTGAGCAGCACGGAGGCGTACTGATCCGGATTCTGCACGCGCATGCAGCCATGGCTGAAGGCACGCTCGTCTCTGGCGAACAAATGCTTGTCCGGCGTGTCGTGCTGATAGACCAGGAACTTGTTGGGGAAGTTGAAGCGGATGCGACCGAGCGCGTTGGCTTCGCCGGGCGGCTGCGAAATGTGCACCGAGCCGTCGCGGTTCTGCTCGAGCCTGAGGCCCATGCGCTGAAGCACGGTCGGGTCCTGCTGCAGCGCCGGCAGATATTCGTTGTAGACGATCGACGGCGGCACGTTCCAGGTCGGATTGACCGTGATGTACTTCATCGTCTCCGTGAGCAGCGGGGTCGCATGCGTACCCGGCTTGCCGGTCACGACGCGCGTGGTCCAGACCTGCTGGCCGCGCTGCATCACCTTCAAAGTGAAGTCGGGAATGTTGAGGATGACATAGGCGTCTCCCAGCGAAGGCGCGCCGAGGTCGCGCGGCAGCCAGCGCCAGCGCTCCATGTTGACCAGCACCACGTCGATCTGCTTGTCGCGCTTGGGGATGTTGAGCGCCTTGACGGTCTTGTCGTCGAGAATGCCGGTCGCTTTCATTTCGGCGCCGCTCTGGAATTTGCGCACGGCCCCGGCGACCGTCGCGTCATAGCGGGTGTCGTTCGCGTTCTCGGTGAGGCCGAGCTTGGCGCGCAGCTGCGGCACGCGCGGATCTTCCACGACGATTTCAGCCTGCTTCTTGCCGCCCGGGGTGTATTTCAGCGCCGGACCGTCGGCGATCTCTATCACCGGGCCATTGCCCTGGCCGCGCAGCTCGGCGAGCTTGGCTTTCAGCTCCTTGTAGAGCTTGTGCGGCGGGTTGTAGCTGTCGAGCGCTGCGGAGGCGTCAGCCGCGGTCGTGACCTTGGCGAGCACCTCGTTGGGATCGACCGGATGTTCGGGATAGAGAATGTCGCCGCTGACCTGCGACCAGTGCATGCGGCCGCTCTGGGCATGGCGCGCATAGTCGAACATGCTGGCGGTGAGCTTGAGCTCGGCATCGGCCAGCGCATCGGGCGTGGTGGCGGCGGCGAAATCCGGCACCGGATAGTCGGCCGGATTGAGGCCGTCGGAGGCCGCGTCCTTCAGTCGCGCGATCACGCCCCTGGCCGCAGCGGTCAGATTGCCGCCCTGCGTCCAGACCGGCGCGAAATCGCGCGCGCCGTAGAACTTCTCGATCGCCGCGCGCTCGTTCTTGCGGTCGAAATGGCGCGAGGTCTTGGCGCCGATGATGTCCTTGAGCCTGTCTGCGACCGGCTGGTCGGCGGCGGGCACGTTGCTCGCAGCCTTCACCGGCTCGGCGGCGGGAGCCGCTGCAGCCGCAGGTGCCGTCGGAGCTGCCGGCGTGGCGGTCGCGGTATCGGCCTTGGCAGGCTCGGTCTTTGCGGGCTCGGTTTTCGCCGTCTCGCTCTTGGGTGCTTCTGGCGCGGGGGTGGTCGCGACGTCGGACGGCTTGGTCTCGACCTTGTCCGGCGCTGGCGCGGCGTCCGCCTTGACGGACTGCCTTGCAGTTTCCTTCGCGGAATCCTGCACGGTCGCGGTGGTGTCGAGCTTGATGTCGGCTGCAGTCGGGGGCGGGACGTTTGCCGGCTCGGGGCGCGGGATCGCGGCTTCGATCGCGAGCTCGGCGGCGCTGCTGCGCGCCTGATCCTGCGCCAGGGCTGAGCTGGCCGACACCGTGAGGAAGGTCGCCGCGATCGTGATCAAGACACGGTCAAAGCCCGCACGGTGGTTCAAACAGTCACGCATTGTGTCGCACCCCTCGGGTGAGCTGTCCCTCGTGGAACAGCTTCGTTATCGCCTATTGATGAGCTTCGGCTAAACTGCGCCGGCCTCTCGAAAGTTGCACGCCTGCACGCAACGATTCCTACGCAGACGATATACAGGCCCCGATTTCGCAGCCAGCGCTACCCGGGACAACTCACGACAAACTGACTTCAAGGGAGCCTCTTGGCAACGGATTGTGCGCTTCAGCCACGCGCTTTTCCCTCTGTCTGTCACTTCCGGGTCACGGTTCAAATCGCAGTCGAATTCGGTCGACCTGCTAACGGCTTACAGCCATCTCGCGCCGTCGCACGAAGCTCCGTTCGCACCAGGCTCAATGCGTCTCCTCACCGCTTTTGCCGCCATGTCCGGGAACCCCGGCCTCGTCGAGTTTGCGGTAGAGCGTCGACCGGCCGATTTTGAGGCGCCGGGCCACTTCAGACATCTGCCCGCGATAGTGCGAGATCGCGAAACGGATGATCTCGTTCTCCATTTCCTCCAGCGAGCGGACATCCCCGGTCGCCGTGAGCATGGCGAGAGTTCCCACGGCGGGGAGGGGCGCAATTGGTATTTCATTACCCGACACCACGGAGGGCGTCGCCGCCGGCTCGAGCATCAGCGGGGCTGTCGGAATGTCCGTGAGGGAATGCGGCTGCGAGGCGAGCAGGGGGAAGTCGCCAGAGCCGAGCTGATCGCCCTCGCTCATCACCACGGCGCGATAGACCGCATTCTCGAGCTGGCGGATGTTGCCGGGCCAGTCGAGCTGGGCAAGCTGCGCGACCGCTTCGCCGCTGATCCCGGAGATCGGGCGGTTCTCCTCGGCGGCAAAGCGCGCCAGGAAATGCCTGAGCAGATGCGGGATGTCCTCGCGCCGGGCCCGCAGCGAGGGGATCGTGAGCGGCAGCACGTGCAGGCGATAGAACAGGTCTTCCCGGAAATGTCCCTGTTTCACCCGCTCCAGCAGCTTGCGATTGGTCGCCGAGATGATGCGGACGTCGACCTTGACCGGCTTGCGGCCGCCGACGGCCTCCACGGCACCCTCCTGGAGCGCGCGCAGCAGCTTGACCTGCGCGGTCAGCGGCAACTCGCTGACTTCGTCCAGAAACAGCGTGCCGCCGTGAGCCTCGACAAACTTGCCCATGTGCCGTTCGGTGGCGCCCGTGAAGGCGCCCTTCTCGTGACCGAACAGGATGGACTCGACGAGATTGTCCGGGATCGCGCCGCAATTGACCGCGACGAAGGGCTTGGCCTTGCGCTCGCCGCTGCCATGGATGGCGCGCGCGAACATCTCCTTGCCGACGCCGGACTCACCCTCGATGAGCACGGGGATCGACGAACCTGCCGCCTTCTGCGCGGCGCGCATCACCGGAGCCATCGCCTCGGCGCGGGTGATGATGTCGGAGAAGCTCAGCCGGCCCTCGCGGCTGTGACGGATGCGCTGCAATTCGCCCTTGAGCGCGGAGGTGTTGAGCGCGTTGCGCAAGGAGACCTGGAGCCGCTCCACGCCGACCGGCTTGACGACGAAATCGGACGCGCCCGCGCGCATTGCCGAGATCACGTTGTCGATGCCGCCATGGGCGGTCTGCACGATGACGGGGATGCTCAGCCCCGCTTCGCGGATCTTCGCCAGAACGCCCATGCCGTCGAGGCCGGGCATCACGAGATCGAGGATGACGGCGTCGATGGCCGGTGCGTCGGGGGCGGTGAGGGTGGCAATTGCGGCATCGCCGGAGTCCACGACGACCGTCTCATAGCCGCATTTCTGCACCATGTTCTCGACCAGCCGGCGGGCTACGGCGTCGTCGTCGGCAATCAAAATACTGGCAGCCATGGTGTTCCCCGCACGCTACTACTATCTGTCTCGAATCGGGGCACTCTGGCCGAAGCCGATTAACGCATGCTTAAGCCTTGATGCCCCCGCCCGCCGTCGCGATTGTTGAACACAGGTTTCCCACACAATGACTTCGCGCTCCAAGACTGCCGTCACCAAGACTGCTCTCAAAAAGTCTGCTCTCCGCAAGCCAGTCACCAAGACGTCCGCCGCCACGAAACCTGCCGCCAAGAAATCTCTCCCCAAGGCAAGTCACTCCAAGTCGCCGGCAAAGCCTGCAAGCAAGCTCGGCAGACTTCCGGAGTGGAATCTGGCCGATCTCTATTCCGGGATCGATGCGCCCGAAGTGGCGCGCGATCTCGAAAAGATGGATGCCGACTGCGTCGCCTTCGAGACGGACTACAAGGGCAAGCTCGCGACAGGGACAGCAAACGAAGATGGCGGAAAATGGCTCGCCGAGGCGGTGCGACGCTATGAGGCGATCGACGATCTCGCCGGCCGTCTCGGCTCCTATGCCGGTCTCGTCCATGCCGGCGACAGCGTGGACCCTGCGATTTCAAAGTTTTACGGCGACGTGTCCGAGCGCCTGACGGCGGCCTCGACGCATCTTCTGTTCTTCGCGCTCGAGCTCAACCGGATCGATGACGATATTTTGAACCGCGCGATGCAGGCCGCCGAACTCGCCTACTACCGTCCATGGATCGAAGACTTGCGCAAGGAGAAGCCGTACCAGCTTGACGACAAGCTCGAGCAGCTCTTCCTGGAAAAGGCGCAGACCGGCTATTCCGCTTTCAACCGCTTGTTCGACCAGACCATCTCCGGCCTCCGCTTCAAGGTCGGATCCAAGGAACTCGCGATCGAGCCGACGCTCAATCTGCTGCAGGACCGCGACGGCGCCAAGCGCAAGGCTGCAGCGGAGGCGCTGGCCAGGACCTTCAAGGCCAATGAGCGCACCTTTTCACTGATCACCAACACGCTCGCCAAGGACAAGGACATCTCCGACCGCTGGCGCGGCTTCAAGGACGTCGCGGATTCCCGCCATCTGAACAACCGCGTCGAGCGCGAGGTGGTCGACGCGCTGGTCGCCTCGGTGCGCGCGGCCTATCCGAAGCTGTCGCATCGCTATTATGCGCTGAAGGCGAAGTGGTTCGGCAAGAAGCGGCTGACCTATTGGGACCGCAACGCGCCGCTGCCCTTTGCCGCGACCGACGTCATCGGCTGGCCCGATGCACGTAACATGGTGCTGACGGCCTATCGCGGCTTCTCGCCTGACATGGCCGATATCGCCGAGCGCTTCTTCACCGATCGCTGGATCGACGCGCCGGTGCGGCCGGGCAAGGTGCCGGGCGCGTTCTCGCATCCGACCACACCGTCCGCGCACCCCTATGTGCTGATGAACTACCAGGGCAAGCCGCGCGACGTGATGACGCTCGCCCATGAGCTCGGTCATGGCGTGCACCAGGTGCTGGCCGCGAAGAATGGCGCGCTGATGGCGCCGACGCCGCTGACGCTGGCCGAAACCGCGAGCGTGTTCGGCGAGATGCTCACCTTCCGGCGGTTGCTCGCCCAGACCAAGAGCGCAAAGCAGCGCCAGGCGCTGCTGGCCGGCAAGGTCGAGGACATGATCAACACCGTGGTGCGGCAGATCGCGTTCTATTCCTTCGAGCGCGCGGTCCACACCGAGCGCAAGAACGGCGAACTCACCGCCGCGCGGCTCGGCGAGATCTGGCTGTCGGTGCAGGGCGAGAGCCTGGGACCGGCGATCGAGATCAAGGCGGGCTACGAGAACTACTGGATGTACATCCCGCACTTCATCCACTCGCCGTTCTACGTCTACGCCTATGCGTTCGGCGACTGCCTCGTGAACTCGCTCTACGCCGTCTACGAGAACGCGGCCGAGGGCTTTGCCGAACGCTATCTCGACATGCTCGCCGCCGGTGGCACCAAGCACTATTCCGAGCTGCTGCGGCCGTTCGGGCTGGACGCAAAGGACCCCAAGTTCTGGGACGGCGGGCTCAGCGTCATCGCCGGCATGATCGATGAGCTGGAGGCGATGGGCTGAGGTAGGGGCCGTAAAACATTTGTTGAACGACGCCCGGGGTCATGTTATACAAGTGTATAACGAGGTGCGGCCATGAACGAGAATGCGGACTCCAAGGATCTGAAGAGCGAGTCCACCGTGCTCCAGGTGCGCAAGATAGGCAATTCGATCGGCGTCATCTTGCCGAAGGAGCTCGCGGCTCGTCTGAATCTCAAAGAGGGCGACAAGCTGTTTCCGGTCGAGCAATCGGACGGTGGCGTCTTGCTGACGCCGCGTGACCCCGACTTCGAAAAAGCGATGGAAGTCGCGCGCCGAGGTATGAAGCGTTATCACAACGCCCTCGCCGAGCTTGCCAAATGAGCGAGCCGTTCTGGCTGACGCGTCGGATCGTCGTTGCGATCCACGACGAACAGCTGGCGATCCATGGCGGTGCAAGCGGCCTTCGAGACGAAGGCATGCTCGAATCCGCGCTCGATCGGCCCAGAAACAGATGGTCTTACGAGAGCGCCGATCTTCCTGAATTGGCGGCGGCATACGCTTTCGACATCGCGCGCAATCATCCGTTCGTCGACGGCAATAAACGCACGTCTCTGCTGGCGCTGTACACGTTTCTCGGTGCGAACGGCATCGACTTCGTTGTGCCCGAGGCAGAAGCGGCAGCCATCATCCTCTCACTTGCTGCCGGCGAAGTCAGCGAGGAGAGCCTTGCGCGCTGGATCCGCGACAATTGGGATTCCAAATGAGCCGATTTGCGGGAAAACCCCGCCTGCGTGCCGTTGCCCTGCCCGAAGCTTTGCGGTATTGCCACCCAAGAATTCGACTTTCGACTGGGGACAATCCATGGCTGACCATAGCGAAGTGGCGTACACCACCGCCGACGGCAACGACTACGTTGCCCACGAGCAGACCTATGAGGGCTTCATCAAGCTGGTGAAGTACGGCACGGTCTCGGTCGCGCTCATCGTGATCCTGATGGCGATCTTCCTGACCTGACCTGACCTGACCTGACCTGATCGATCGCCTGCCGCACCGCCAGCGCCGTCGGTGCCCATAAAATTTGCATCTAAGCCGGATTGAAAACCGGTATCCAACGTTGCGGGAGTAACGCTAAGTTCGCGTGCGCGCTTTTTCCCGCGTCGCCGGAGGGCCCATGAAGATCGCCGTTGCCAAGGAAATCGATCCGTCGGAGCCGCGTGTCGCCGCTTCGCCTGATACGGTGAAGAAGTTCAAGGCGTTGGGCGCCGAAATTGCCGTGGAGCCGGGCGCCGGTGTCAAATCGGGTCTGCCGGATTCGGAATTCACCGCCGTGGGCGCCACCGTCAGCGCCGACGCGCTCAAGGACGCCGACATCATCATCAAGGTGAAGCGTCCTGAAGCTTCCGAGCTTGCGCAGTACAAGCGCGGCGCGCTCGTCATCGCGATCATGGATCCCTATGGCAACGAGGCCGCGCTGAAGACGATAGCCGATGCCGGGGTCTCCGCTTTTGCGATGGAATTGATGCCGCGCATCACGCGCGCGCAGGTGATGGACGTGCTGTCGTCGCAGGCGAACCTCGCCGGCTACCGCGCCGTGATCGAGGGCGCCGAGGCCTTTGGCCGCGCCTTCCCGATGATGATGACCGCGGCCGGCACCGTGCCCGCCGCGAAGGTGTTCGTGATGGGCGTCGGCGTCGCCGGCCTGCAGGCGATCGCGACCGCGCGCCGTCTCGGCGCCATCGTGACCGCGACCGACGTTCGCCCAGCGACCAAGGAACAGGTCGAATCCCTCGGCGCGAAATTCCTCGCCGTCGAGGACGAGGAGTTCAAGAACGCGCAGACCGCCGGCGGCTATGCCAAGGAAATGTCGAGGGAGTACCAGGCCAAGCAGGCCGCGCTCACCGCCGAGCACATCAAGAAGCAGGACATCGTGATCACGACAGCGCTGATTCCGGGCCGGCCCGCGCCGAAGCTCGTCAGCGCCGAGATGGTCAGGTCGATGAAGCCGGGCTCGGTGCTGGTCGATCTCGCCGTCGAGCGCGGCGGCAATGTCGAGGGTGCGAAACCCGGCGAGGTCGTCGATCTCGATGGCATCAAGATCGTCGGCTACACCAACGTCGCCGGCCGCGTCGCGGCCTCGGCCTCCAGCCTCTACGCACGCAATCTGTTCTCCTTCATCGAGACCATGGTCGACAAGAAGGAGAAGAAGCTCGCCGTCAACTGGGACGACGAGCTGGTCAAGGCCACCGCGCTGACGAAAGACGGCGCCGTGATCCATCCGAACTTCCAGCCGAAGGTTTAAGGAGAGCCGCCATGGAGCATGCAGCACAGCTCGTCGACCCCTTCATCTTCCAGCTGTCGATCTTCGTCCTCGCCGTCTTCGTCGGCTATTTCGTGGTGTGGTCGGTGACGCCGGCGCTGCATACGCCGCTGATGAGCGTGACCAACGCGATCTCGTCGGTGATCGTGGTCGGCGCGCTGCTCGCGGTGGGGGTCGGCATGGTTTCGAGCGGCTCGGGCTGGGCGCGCGGCTTCGGCTTCGTCGCGCTCGTCTTCGCCTGCGTGAACATTTTCGGCGGCTTCCTCGTCACCCAGAGGATGCTGGCGATGTACAAGAAGAAGTCGAAGTGAGCGGCCACCTCGGGCTGAAGGGATCAATGGGGACCTGAGATGAGCGCCAATCTCTCTGCATTCTTGTATCTCGTGGCGGGGGTGCTGTTCATCCTGTCGCTGCGCGGGCTGTCGAGCCCGGCATCGTCGCGCCAGGGCAATCTGTTCGGCATGATCGGCATGGCGATCGCGGTCGCCACCACGCTCGCAAGCCATCCGCCGGCCGACGGTGTGGCGTGGATCCTGGTCATCCTCGCGGTCGCGATCGGCGGCGGCCTCGGCGCGGTGATCGCCCGCCGCGTGCCGATGACCTCGATGCCGGAACTGGTCGCCGCCTTCCACTCGCTGGTCGGCATGGCCGCGGTGCTGGTCGCGGCCGGCGCGTTCTACGCGCCCGAGGCCTTCGGCATCGGCACCCCCGGCAACATCCATCCGCAGAGCCTGGTCGAGATGTCGCTCGGCGTCGCCATCGGCGCGCTGACCTTCACCGGGTCGGTGATCGCGTTCCTGAAGCTGTCCGCCCGCATGAGCGGTGCGCCGATCCTGCTGCCGTTCCGCCACATCATCAACATCGCGCTGGCCCTGGCGCTGGTGTTCTTCATCGTCGGCCTCGTGCTGTCAGGCAGCGCGTTCGACTTCTGGATGATCGTCATCCTCGCGCTGGCGCTCGGCGTGCTCATGATCATCCCGATCGGCGGCGCCGACATGCCGGTCGTGATCTCGATGCTGAACTCCTACTCCGGCTGGGCCGCCGCCGGCATCGGCTTCACGCTCGGCAATTCCGCGCTGATCATCACCGGCGCGCTGGTCGGCTCCTCAGGCGCGATCCTGTCCTACATCATGTGCCACGCGATGAACCGGTCCTTCATCTCGGTCATCCTCGGCGGCTTCGGCGGCGAGACCGCCGCGGCCGGCGGCGGCACGGGCGAGCAGAAGCCGGCCAAGCTCGGCTCGGCCGACGATGCCGCCTTCATCATGAAGAACGCCTCCAAGGTCATCATCGTGCCGGGCTACGGCATGGCGGTGGCGCAGGCCCAGCACGCGCTCCGCGAGATGGGCGACATCCTAAAGAAGGAAGGCGTCGAGGTGAAATACGCCATTCATCCCGTCGCCGGTCGCATGCCCGGCCACATGAACGTGCTGCTTGCGGAAGCCAACGTACCTTACGACGAGGTGTTCGAGCTCGAGGACATCAACTCCGAATTCGCGCAGGCCGACATCGCCTTCGTGATCGGCGCCAACGACGTCACCAACCCGGCGGCCGAAGAGGACAAGACCTCGCCGATCTACGGCATGCCCGTGCTCCAGGTCTGGAAGGCCGGCACCGTGATGTTCATCAAGCGCTCGCTCGCCTCCGGCTATGCCGGCATCGACAATCCGCTGTTCTATCGCGACAACACCATGATGCTGCTCGGCGACGCCAAGAAGGTCACCGAGAACATCGTCAAGGCGATGTAGCGCGTGAGGGGATCGTGGCCATCAACGAGGAATGGCACCGGTCCCATCCCATGCCGCCCAAGGCGACGCGCGCGCAGCGCATCGCATGGCATGCCGCCCACAAGGCGGCGTGCGGCTGCCGTGACGTCCCGGCGAGCCTCCGGCCCGATGTCATGAAATTGCTGCGGAGCCGGCGCAAGCCCTGAGCCGGAGACCGGCCGCACAATGATGACCATCGTCAAGTGGAGCGCCATCGTACTGGTGACCGTCTATTCCGTCGGTCTCCTCGTGCTGTATGCGCGCCAACGCGAGATGCTGTTTCCGATCCCTCCCGTCGGGCGCACCGCCCCCGCCACCGTGGGCATGCCCGAGGCGGAAGAGCATGTCCTGACCACGTCGGACGGCGAGAAGGTCATCGTCTGGCACGTGCCCGCGAAGCCCGGCCGTCCCGTGATCCTGTATTTTCCAGGCAACGGCGACTATCTCGCCGGTCGCATCAGCCGCTTCAAGGCAATGACGGCCGACGGCACCGGCCTCGTCGCGCTGTCCTATCGCGGATATGCCGGCTCGAGCGGCGCGCCGAGCGAGCAGGGGCTGCTGACCGATGCTGCGGCCGCTTATGCTTTCACCACTGCGCGCTATGAAGCGGAGCGAATCGTCGCGTGGGGCTTCTCTCTGGGAACGGGCGTGGCCGTTGCCATCGCCTCGGAGCACCGCGTTGGAAAACTCATCCTGGAGGCGCCCTATACATCGACAGCCGACATTGCGGCTTCGTCGTTCTGGTTTGTTCCGGCGCGTCTCCTGATGCGCGATCCGTTTCATTCGGACCAGCGCATGGCGCGCGTCATGGTGCCGCTGCTCGTCATGCATGGCACCAATGATCTTGCCATTCCGATCGCGTTCGGAGAGCGTCTGTTCGCACTCGCCCGAGAGCCCAAACGGTTCGTTCGCATGGTGGGCGGCGGGCACGACGAT
Organism: Bradyrhizobium cedriense; assembly: GCF_054602315.1. Taxonomy (NCBI): domain Bacteria; kingdom Pseudomonadati; phylum Pseudomonadota; class Alphaproteobacteria; order Hyphomicrobiales; family Nitrobacteraceae; genus Bradyrhizobium; species Bradyrhizobium cedriense. The sequence goes on from NZ_JBTSWB010000002.1 coordinate 356,653, forward strand.
CTCGATCAGTATGGCGCAATCGAAACGGCGAGAGATTTCATTGGCAGTTGACAGTTCGTTTGCACGTCGCGGTTCCGCGGTCGCCGCCTTCTGCTTCACGCTTCTGCCGCAGAATGCGCTTGCGGCGACCGGGCTCGATGGTGCTGCGATGCGCTGGCCCTATGCGCTGCCCTTTGCCGGCCTGTTGCTCTCGATCGCATTGGGGCCGCTGCTGTTCCCAAGGATCTGGCATCATCATTACGGCAAGATCACTGCTGCCTGGGCTCTGCTGGCGCTCGCCGCGCTCGTCGTCTTTGCCGGGAGCACGGCGACGCTGGCGGCGCTCGTCCATGCCATGCTCGCCGAGTATCTCGGCTTCATCGTGCTGCTGTTCTCGCTTTATGTCGTGGCCGGCGGCATTCTGATCACCGGCGACATCAGGGCGACCCCGGCGACCAATTTTGGCATCCTTGCGCTCGGCACATTCGGGGCGAGCATCGTCGGCACCACGGGTGCCGCGATGATCCTGATCCGTCCGCTGATCCGCGCCAACAGGCCGCGCCGTCACAACGCCCATGTCGTCATCTTCTTCATCATCCTGGTCGCCAATGTCGGGGGCGCGCTGAGCCCGCTCGGCGATCCCCCGTTGTTCGTCGGCTTCCTGCACGGGGTCGACTTCTTCTGGACCACGCGGACCATCTGGCTGCAGACCGCCGTCGTGGCCGGACTGCTGCTTGCCATCTTCGTCGTCATCGACGTCTGGCGTTTCCGGAGCGAGCCGCCGGCCGACGATACAGGCCGCGGGGAGCCGCTGCGCATTCGCGGCCTCGTCAATCTCGTGCTGATCGCGGCCATCGTGGCGAGCCTGCTCGCGTCGGCGGTGTGGAAGTCCGGCATCGCGTTCGATATTTTCGGCACCAAGCTGGAACTGGAGGACGTCTCGCGCAATCTTGCGCTGCTGGCCATCGCGGCGCTGTCGGTATGGCTGACGCCCGATGAGCACCGGCAGGCCAACGGCTTCACCTGGGAGCCGATCCGCGAGGTCGCAAAACTGTTCGCGGGCATTTTCGTGGCCATCATCCCGGTCATTGCCATGCTCAATGCCGGCCATCACGGCGCCTTCGCCTGGCTGTTGTCGGCGGTGACGGCGCCGGACGGTGCGCCGCGCGAGGTCGCCTATTTCTGGTTCACCGGCCTGATGTCCGCGTTCCTCGACAATGCGCCGACCTATCTCTTGTTCTTCGAACTCGCCGGCGGCGACCCGCAGGTGCTGATGCACGAGCTCTCGGGCACGCTGGCCTCGATCTCCATGGGGGCCGTCTACATGGGGGCGCTCACCTATATCGGCAATGCGCCGAACTTCATGGTGAGCAGCATCGCCAGCGAGAGCGGCGTCAAAATGCCGAGCTTCTTCGGCTATTTCTTGCGCGCCGGCGCCGTGCTGATCCCGCTGTTCCTGCTGCTGACGCTGCTTCCGGTGGCGCCGATCATGCACTGGCATTGAATCTCGCGCCCGATTTGCTACTGCTCATTCAAGCAAATGGAAGCGGTGGATGAGCGCGCATAGTCCGATGCCCCGGTCGGCCTGGATATTCCCGGCGCTCGCCGTGCTGTTGTTCGCAGCCGTCAGTGCGACGGACTACGTGTTCACGCTGTCGCTCGGCGGGCTCGTCTTCGCCATTGTCCTTCTCGTCATCCTGTTCGGCACCGTGTTCGCCGCGGTTCACCATGCCGAAGTGATCGCGGAACGGGTCGGCGAACCTTACGGCACGCTGGTTCTGACGCTCTCGGTGACCATCATCGAGGTGGCGCTGATCACCACGATCATGCTGGGCGACAAGCCTGCCCCGGCACTGGCGCGCGACACCGTGTTTGCCGTGGTCATGATCGTCTGCAACGGCCTCGTCGGCCTCTGCATCTTCATCGGCGGCCTGCGCTACCGCGAGCAGGGTTTTCAGCTCTCCGGCGCCAACGTCTATCTCAGCGTCCTGTTCGCGCTCGCGACCATCACGCTGATCCTGCCGAACTACACCACCACCACGCCCGGCCCGGTCTATTCCGCGGTTCAGCTCGGCTTCGTCGACGTGGTCACGCTCGCGCTGTACGGGGTGTTTCTCTACACCCAGACCGTGCTGCACAAGGACTATTTCGTCCACGATCGGGGAGACGGCGGCAACGGCGAGGCGCATCTGTCGGGCAGGATGCTGGCGCTCAGCGTCGTGCTGCTGCTGGTTGCGCTGCTGGCGGTCGTGCTGCTCGCCAAGAAATTCTCGCTGGTCGTCGACGCCGTCGCGGCCAAGATCGGCGCGCCGCCGGCCTTTACGGGACTTCTGGTCGCGCTGCTGATCCTGATGCCGGAAGGTCTTGCGGCCGTGTCGGCGGCCCGCAAGAACGACCTCCAGAAGAGCATCAACCTCGCACTGGGGTCCTCGCTGGCGACCATCGGGCTGACCATTCCGGCCGTCGGCGTTGCCACCTACGCGCTCGACAAGGAGCTCGAACTCGGTCTCAACGCCCAGGGCAGCGTGCTTTTGCTGCTGACCTTCTTCCTGAGCATGCTGACCTTCGGCACGGGCAGGACCAATGTCCTGTTCGGACTGGTCCATATGGTGGTATTTGCCGTCTACGTATTCATGGTGTTCGTGCCCTAGGGGAATTCCGATGCTTGCTGCCAATTCCGAAGTTCAGGTCGACAATGAACAGGTCCGGGTGACGGAATGGCGCCTTCCGCCGGGCAGCGCGACCGGCCATCACACCCACGGGATGGACTATGTGATCGTTCCGGTCGTCGCCGGCGAGATGACCATCGTGGCGCCCGATGGCGAACGGTCCAAGGCGCAGCTCGCTGCCGGGAAATCCTACTTCCGCAAGGCCGGTGTTCAGCATGACGTGCTTAACGAAACCTCAACCGAGATCGTGTTCCTTGAAATCGAGCTGAAACCGTAGGTTAGCGTTCCTGTTTGCCATCGATCCGTCGCAGTTGATCCCTCACAATGCCCTAAAGTTCCCGCATCAGATCGCGCGGGGAGTGGCCGAGAAATGCTGAAATACCTCGCTAAAATCTCGATGGATATTTTCCCCTCGGTGCTCGCGACGATCATCGGGGCTTACATCGTCAATCATTACATCAACGCCAAGCCGGCGGCCGATTCCCCCGCGGCCGTGGTTGCGCCCGCCGATGCCGGCCATAACGGCAAGCCTGCTGATGTCGCCAACCTTCCTGCGCCCGGCGTCAAGGCCAAAGGCATCTCCGAGAAGAGCGTGACCGACAAGCCGGCGCCGGACAAGGCGGCCGACCACCAGCCGGTCGCCGAGCCCAAGGGGTCGGAGAAGGCTGCCGAGAAGGCTCCCGACGAGACCCGAGCCAAGCCTGCCGCCCGTGAAAAGGCGGTCGCCAAGTCCACGCCGACGTCCACCCCCGCCGTCACCGCGCCCGCTCCCGCTACCCCGGTGGTCGAGGCCAATTCGGCACCAGCCGCTGTCGCCCCGGCCGCAACCCCTGATGCCAACGATCTCGCACGTGCTGCGATCGAGCGCCTGCGCAAGTCGCCCGAAGGCAGAGCCGCCGAGGCCAAATCCTCAGAAGGCAAGCCTGCCGAGGCGAGGTCGTCCGAGGCGAAGCCAGCCGAGAGGCCGGCGGAGCCTGCGGTGCGGGAGGCCGCCCGCACGCCGGAGACCCCGCGGGTCGTTGCTGTGGAGCCGCCCCCGGTCCGTCCGCTGCCGCCGCCGATCACGGTTTCGACCCCTTTACCTGAGGCCTATGGCAATGGTGGCGCAAATCCGCCCTACACCGCCTCGATCGGCAGCGACGATCCGAATCGGGTCACGCCACCGGCTGACATTCCCGTGCCGGTCATAGCGCCTCCGCTCGATCTGCGTGCCGATGCCGGTGCCACCATGCCGCGGCCGAAGAAGACGAACGTCGCCGACGAGATGCTGTCGGGCATGAAGTCGATGTTCAACGCCGTTCTGCCGAAGAGCGCCACCCCCGATTGAGACTGCGCGCTGCGCCAATCCTCAGCCGCCGACGCGGGCGAGGCCGCTGCGGGCGGCGTCATCGCGTGGACGAAGCGCGACGGCCCTGGTGTAGGACGCCGCCGCCTTGGCCCTGTCGCCCAGCCGCTCATAGACCTGTCCGCGCGTGGTCCAGACCTGGGCGTTGGCCGGATCGGCCTCCGAGGCTTCATCGAGATCGGCTGCGGCTTCCTTGACCTTGCCGAGTGCGAGATAGCTGTTGGCGCGGCCGAGCAGCGGCTCGACCTTTTGCGGGTTGAGTCCGCTCGCGGCGCTGAAATCGGCGATCGCGAAGTCGTGCTGGTTGTTGCCCTGGTAGATCAGGGCCCGGCCGTAAAGTGCCTGCGCATTGTAGGGATCGAGCCCGACCGCGCGATTGAACTCATCGAGCGCTGCCGCGGTCGCGCCTGATTTGGCCAGGGACTGGGCCTTTGCCGTGTGGGCCTGAGCTTCGTTGACGTTGCCGGCGCTCACCGTGCTCTCGGGCGGCGCGGCGGCCTTGGGCGCTTCCTGCGGCTTGTCCTTCTCCGGGAGCAGCGATCCCAGATCGAAGGAGCAGCCGCCTAGCGTGATCCCCATCAAGGCCAAGGCGAGCGGCTGCTGCCAGATCCGGCGTCGTCCGACCAAGCCGCGCTGAGGGAAAGGAGAAGCCATCTACGGTTCGCTCGCGCCGGTGCCGCATCGTTAGTGCCCCGTTCCAGGAAGGCACCGTTCACAAACAATAACGCGGGCCAGGGGCCCGCGTCATCGAAAACTGAACTCTTGCTAAATGCCGGACGATCAGCGCGGTGGGCGCGGACCTGCGCCGGGGCCGCCACGGCCACCGCGATCTCCGCCGGGACCGGCGCCGAACACCGGCTTCGGCTTCATCGGCAGCAGGCCTTCGCGCTGCAGCTTCTTGCGGGCCAGCTTGCGCGCGCGGCGCACGGCTTCGGCCTTTTCGCGGGCCTTCTTCTCGGACGGCTTCTCGTAGTGACCGCGGAGCTTCATCTCGCGGAAAATCCCCTCGCGCTGCATCTTCTTCTTCAGCGCCTTGAGGGCTTGATCAACATTGTTATCGCGAACGAGAACCTGCACGCGGCATCCTCTTTAGGTGGATCGGATTTGAATTCTGGTAAGACGAAGGGGATGGCGAAAACGCGCAAGCCCTTAACCTTGAGCGCGCGGATGTATCAGACAAAACCTCGGATGTCCACCGGCCAAGCGGGATTTCGGGCCAAGTTCGGCCATTAAATGCGGCGAAAATACCTCCGTGTGGCCTCGATTTGGGCGATTCGACGCCGACCGCGGGGCCGCGACCGGAGCTTCGTTCCGGAATCTTTGCAAACAGGGGACCTCCCAATGGACATGAAAAAATACGCTGCCGAAGCCATCGGCACCTTCTGGCTCACATTCGCGGGCTGCGGAAGCGCAGTGATCGCCGCCGGCTTCCCCCAGGTCGGCATCGGCCTCGTCGGCGTCTCCTTCGCCTTCGGACTGAGCGTGGTCACCATGGCCTATGCGATCGGCCACATCTCGGGTTGCCATCTCAATCCAGCCGTCACCGTCGGTCTCGCCGCCGGCGGCCGTTTTCCTGCGGGTCAGGTCCTTCCTTACGTGATTGCACAGGTGGCGGGCGCGATCGTCGCTGCGTCGATCCTCTACGTCATCGCGAGCGGGGCGCCCGGATTCGACGTCGCCAAGGGCTTTGCCTCCAACGGTTATGACGCGCATTCGCCTGGCCAGTACAGCATGATCGTGTGCTTCCTCACCGAGGTGGTGATGACCATGATGTTCCTGTTCATCATCATGGGCGCCACACATGGCCGCGCGCCGGCGGGCTTCGCACCGCTCGCGATCGGACTCGCGCTGGTGATGATCCATCTCGTCAGCATCCCCGTCACAAACACTTCGGTGAACCCGGCGCGCAGCACGGGCCCGGCACTGTTCGTCGGCGGCTGGGCGCTCGCGCAGCTCTGGCTGTTCTGGGTTGCACCGCTGATCGGTGGCGCGCTGGGCGGGGTGATCTATCGCTGGCTCAGCGAGGAGCCCACCGGCGTCGTCGCAGGCGTGAAGACGGCGTGATTGCAAGGCGGGATCGCAGGCCGAGGCCGCGGTCCCGCTACTCGCTTGTGGTGGGGCGCACTTCGGTGACGTGGCCCATCTTGCGGCCTGGGCGCGGCGCGCCCTTGCCGTAGATGTGCACGGTCGCGCCCGGCACGCTCAGCCATTTTTCGTAATCGTTGATCTCGTCGCCGATCAAATTGGTCATCGTGACGACGTCGCCGTGGCGCACCGGCTTGGCGAGCGGCCAGCCGGCGATGGCGCGGATATGTTGCTCGAATTGCGAGACGGAGGCGCCATCGAGCGTCCAATGGCCGGAATTGTGCACGCGCGGGGCGATCTCGTTGACCAGCACCTTCGGTCCGGTGCCGTTGGCGAGCACGAACATCTCGACAGCGAGCACGCCGACATAGTCGAGCGCGCTCGCGATCTTTTCGGCGATGCTGCGCGCTTCCTCGGTGAGCGCGTCGGGGATCGGCGCAGGCGCGCGCGATATCTTCAGGATGTGGTCGCGGTGCTCGTTCTCGGTGACGTCGAAACACTCGACCTGTCCTGCGGCCGAGCGCGCGGCGATCACGGATATCTCGCGTTCGAACGGCACAAAGGCCTCCAGGATCGCCGATTTGGTGGCGAGGCTGGTCCACACCTTGGTGATGTCGTCGCCCTCGCGGATGATGGCCTGGCCCTTGCCATCATAGCCGAAGCGGCGGGTCTTGAGCACGGCCGGCAGGCCGATTCTGGCGATCGCCTCGCGCAGCGAGGAGACGGAGGTGACGTCGGCATAGGCGGCAGTGCCGATGCCGAGCCGGGTGACAAAATCCTTCTCCGCGAGCCGGTCCTGGGTGGTCTCGAGAATCTTGCGGTTGGGCAGCACCGGGCGGCGCGCATCCAGCACCATCGCGGCGGCCGACGGCACGTTTTCGAATTCGTAGGTGATGACGTCGACGTCGTTGGCGAACAGCTCGAGCGCCTCGACGTCGGCATATTCGGCGCAGGTGGCGTTCAGCACGACGTCGAAGGCGGGCGAATCCGGATCGGGCGAGAACACTTGGCAGCGCAGGCCGAGCCGCGCCGCCGCCATGGCCAGCATCCGCCCCAATTGTCCGCCGCCGAGGATTCCGATGGTGTCACCGGGCTTCAGCTTCACGTGCCTGGTGTCAGTCACGCCTTGTCCTCCGGGCGCTCGGCAACAGCGTCAGTCTGCGCCTTGCGCCAGGCGGCGAGGCGATCGGACAATGCCGGGTCGGACAATGCCAGGACGGCAGCCGCCAGCAGCGCGGCGTTGATCGCGCCGGCCTTGCCGATGGCGAGGGTGCCGACCGGGATGCCGGCGGGCATTTGGACGATCGAATAGAGCGAATCGACTCCCTTGAGAGTCTTGGATTCGACGGGAACGCCAAAGACCGGAAGTTCCGTCAGCGCCGCCGCCATGCCGGGAAGATGTGCGGCGCCACCGGCGCCCGCGATGATGACCTTGTAACCCGCGGCCTTGGCGCCCTTGGCGAAGGCAAACAGCCGGTCGGGGGTGCGGTGTGCCGAGACGATGCGGCTGTCGGCGGCAATGCCGAGCGCGTCAAGCGTGTCGGCGGCATGCCGCATCGTGTCCCAATCCGACTGGCTTCCCATGATGATGGCGATCGGCGCGGTCATGAGGTCAATTATGCCCGGAAAAACAGAAAGATAGGCCAGATTAACGGGTCCGGCCGGCGGCTCGCAAGGCGGTGGCAAGGAGAAGGGAATCCACTATCCTGTCTTGGTGAATCCCCGCAAGCCTTCATTGAGCAGGATGCCCATGAAGAAACCGAAAAGGGCGACCGCTGCGAAGGCCAAAAAGGGCCGGAAGACCGGTGCCCGCCGATCCAAGGCCGCTGCCAAGCCGCTGACCAGGCGTCCGGCGAAGCCCGCGCGGCGCGCCGCGGCGGGGGACGATCGAGCCAGAGAAAACGTCAGGGCGACAATCCGGAGCTTGCGCGCCAAGCTCAAGGAGACGCGGCGCCGGGTCGTGGAACTGGAAGCCGCGGCCGACACCGACTTCCTGCTTGAAATTCCAAACCGGCGCGGCTTCGAGCGCGAGCTCGCGCGCGCCATCGCCTATATGAAGCGCTACCGCGCCAGCGGGGCGCTGATCGTTCTCGACGTGGATCGGCTGAAGCCGATCAACGATTCCTTCGGACACGCCGCCGGCGACGAGGTGCTCAAGGCGATTGTCGCCACGCTGACGCGGCAGGTCCGCGCCTCCGACGTGGTCGGTCGGCTCGGCGGCGACGAGTTCGCGTTGCTGCTCTGGAATCTCAGCGAGACCGATGCCAAGGCCAAGGCCGCGGCCTTCGAGCAGGCGATCGACGATTTGTCCTTCGTCTTCCGCGGTCAACACGTGACAGCGGGCGCCTCCGCCGGCGTCGCGCTGCTGGGGGCGCAGTCCGACGCAGGCCGCGCCCTGGAGGAGGCGGATGCCGCCATGTACGTGCGCAAGGCACGGCGGCGGCACGAACCGCGGATCAGGCTGGTCGGCAGCTGAGCTTACAGCGCCACCAGATCCTCCGGCACGTTGCCGAACTTCCGCAGCAGCCTGGCGTCGCCGAATTCGCCGGTCATGGGATCGCCGCTGCGGCTGAACGCGACCGCGCCGATGTGGCCGGCACCATGGGCCAAAATCTCGGCGCGCCGCAACGCGGCAGCCGAAGTCTGGCACTCCTCGGCAGCGCCCGCGACCGGCGAACCGTCGGCATCGATCAAAAAGGGCATTGCAACGTAGTAGGTCACATCCGACATGGCGTTGCTCCGGGCTTGAAAATCAGGCGGCGCTGCTCTTGCTCCGCATCTTGCTGCGCGAGGTCTCCGGAATGCAGCCGGCGGAAATCGCCGCCTGCAGCTCCTCCAGCTCGGCTTCCAGATATTCGTTGGCCATGATCAGCGCCTTGATGGTGCTGCGCAGATTGCCGTCGCACATCGCGATCGCCTGATCGCAGGCCTGTTCATAGTGGCGGTTGTCGAGAAGGGTCGTTGCCGACATCTGCGTTGTCCTCGTGTCCTGTGCTGGGCCCTTTGTGAGGTCTTCTTCAATGTTCCTATTTTGTTCTTTTGGAGTCAAGCGGATTCAGGTGGGTGAAGCCGCGGCGAAAGCCGGTTCACGATCAGGCAATGATGTCGGGGGTAATCTGGTCTTCGATGAACGCGATGCGGTCACGCAACAACAGCTTGCGCTTCTTCAGCCGCTGTAAGCGCAACAGGTCGGGTGCGGGCGATTGATGCAATGCATCGATCGCTGCGTCGAGATCTCGGTGTTCCTGCTGCAACCGGGTGAGCTCGGCTTCGAGCTCACGCTCATCTTCATTGGTCATGTCTGCGGTGGCCGAAAACCGATAGGCGTGAATCTGGGCTGTGGATGCCCTGTGGAAATTATCGTCCTTGCGCAGCGTGATCGCAAGCGATCTGCGCTCCTCGCTCGCCGGTCTCCCGCAACATATTTCTGCGAGCCGCCGTGGAGTTGCGCAGACGCATTGATATCATGGAATTATCCCGCACGGTTCCCCTAGTCACGCTTCCTTACATATGAAATTTCAAAAATGACACTGCGACGACGGATACCCATCGACAGGACGAATCGGTGATGTAGACTTCCTCGTCCGGATCGAATCCTGAGGTTCAACCCTACCGAGGAGGTTTCGAATGACAATTCAGGCACATCTCGTTGAATTGGAACGGAAGCACAAACTTCTCGAAAACGAATTGCACGAAGCTCTCGTGCACCTTTCAACGGACGACCTGCAAATTGTTGAGTTGAAGCGCCGGAAGTTGATGGTCAAGGACCAGATCGAGCGTCTGAGGCACAGCGAGACGCTCCACTAGCAGTCCCCGCAACAGCATAGAGTTGATCACATCCTTCACGCAGGGATGAGAGCATTCGTGCTCATCCCTGCACAGGATGCAAGCCGCGCAGGATGTTTGCGCGGCGCCAATGTCTGCTTGAACGGTTTTTTTCTCGACGCGAACCGTCATCCGCTTCGCTCGACGGGACTCTAGATGTCCGCGAGTTCGGCGACGTGATCGGCGATCGCGAGCGACGACGTCAGTCCGGGTGATTCGATGCCGAACAGATTGACCAGGCCCGCGACGCCGTGATCGCGCGGGCCCTGGATGAGAAAGTCCTGCGTGGCCACAGCCGGCGGCACGATCTTCGGGCGGATGCCTGAATAGCTCGGCATCAGCGCCCCGTCGGGCAGCGTCGGCCAGTATTTGCGGATCGCCGGGTAGAAGCGTTCCGCCCGTGACGGGTCGACCTCGTAGTCGATCGTTTCGATCCACTCGACGTCGGGCCCGAAGCGCGCCTGCCCTGCCATATCAAGAGTCAGATGTACCCCTAGCCCGCCGGGTTCGGGCACCGGATAGATCAGGCGTGAGAACGGCGCCTTGGCGTTGCAGCTGAAGTAGTTTCCCTTGGCGAGATAGGCCGGCGGAATCCGGTCCAGCGGCATGCCCTCGATGTTGCGCGCCACATTGGTCGCCGACAGTCCCGCGGCGTTGACGAGGAGGCTGCATTGCAGCGTCATCGGCGTCTCGCCGCCGGCCTCGATCTCGATGACGCCGGCCGCCGCCTTTGCGCGGACCAGCGGGGTGTGAAACGCAAAGGCCGCACCGGCGTCCTCGGCCTCGCCGCGGAGCGAGAGCATATAGGCGTGGCTGTCGATGATGCCGGTCGAGGGCGAGAGGAGCGCAGCGTCGCAGGCGAGCGCCGGCTCCAGCGCGCGTGCGGCCTCCCCCGAAAGCAACTGCATGTCGAGCACGCCGTTGGCTTCGGCATGGGCCTTGATCGACTGCAGCTTCTCGGTCTCTTTCGCGCTGGTCGCGACGATCAGCTTGCCGCAATTTCTATGGGGGATGCCGCGCTCGGCGCAGTAGCGGTAGAGCGCGTGCTTGCCGCTGACGCACATGCGCGCCATCCAGCTCCCGGCACGATAGTAGATGCCGGCATGGATCACCTCGCTGTTGCGCGAGGAGGTGACGGTGCCGATGGCCTCGGCTTCCTCGAGCACGATTACCTCGCGGCCGGCTTGCGCAAGCCTTCGAGCCACCGCGAGACCGACCACGCCGGCTCCGATGACGACGCAGTCGACCCTATCCATGGTTGTGCAGGATGTCCGCTGGAAGCGCCGGTGGCACCGCTTCCGCAAATGAGGGGCCGGGGCCGTTTTCCGTTAAGGAGGCGTTTATCATGTCAGGGCAATTGCCGTAGTTCGCGTTACATTTTTCCATTGCACGTACAGGCATTTACCCGATCCAAACCGGCGAGGCCAGACAATCCCACGTTGAAATCGCGGGTGGCTGATGGCTGAGAAGAACTGGCACGCGGGCAGCACGCTTCCGATCGCTGCGCAGGCCGTCATGTGCCTGGCCGGCGCGGTCGCGCCTGCGCATGCCTATGCGTTGCCGGACGGCTTTCCCACTCCAGGGGACCTCGCCAAGCTCGATCCCAGTGTCGTCTGGGAAGCGCTGATCGCGGGCATCGTCCTGTGCTCGTTCCTCGCCGCGATCGTGCTGTGGATTCATTCCTCGCTGCGCCGGACCAGGCGTTTGCAGTTGCGGCGCAACGCCTTCATCTCCTCCGCCATGAACAATCTCAACCAGGGCGTGGTGATGACGGATGCGCAGCGGCGCGTCATCTTCTGCAATGATCGCTATCTCGAGATCTATGGCCTGACGCGGTCGGATGTCCGGACTGGCATGAACGGCCTCGAACTCCTTGCGCTGCGGCGCAAGCGCGGAGTGCTGGGCGCCTCGGACGATGAATTCTACGACAAGGCGGCAAGCGCCAATGGCCTGATCACGGAACTGCCCGACGGCCGGGCCATCCTGGTGAAGTATTTCGTGTTGCCGAACGGCGGCTCGGTGGCGACGCATCTCGACGTCAGCGAACAGCGCAAGCTGTCGCGCCAGCTCGCCTCGACCAAGCAGTTCCTGGAATCGGTGCTGGATCATGTCCCGGCTTGCGTGGCGGCCAAGAACATCGAAGACGGTCGCTACATCTTCGCCAACAGCGCCTATGAACGGTTCTGGGGATTGTCGCGGGACTGCGCCGTCGGCAGGAACGCGCGGGAGCTGTTCGTGCCGGGCTCCGCGGCCAGCATCGAAGCCGCCGACCAGGCCGCGCTGAACGCGCCGGACGGCCAGTTCCGCAACGAATTCGAGGTCGACCGCGGCGGCGTCAGGCGCATGGTTGCCTCGATCCGGATCGTGGTCCGCAACGAGAGCAACAAGCCGGAATTTCTTCTCATCGTGTTCGAGGACATCACCGACCGCCGCTCGCTGTCACAGGAGCTGGAGAGCACCAAGAGATTCCTCGAGCTCGTGGTCGACAACATCCCGGTGGCGCTGATCGTGGAGCAGGTCAAGGACGGCCGCTATCTGCTCGCCAACCGCAGTGCGGAGACGATCCTCAACCGCAGGCGGGAAGAGGCCATCGGCCTGACCGCGTCCGACATCTTCAATCCCAAGGAAGCCAAGCTGATCATCGCGCGCGACGAGGCCGCGATCAAGAAGCGCGGGATGATCACCGAGGAGCATCCGATCTCCACCAAGGGCGGCCTGCGGCTGTTCCTCACCCGCCGCGCCACCGTGCTCAACGATGCCGGCGAGCCGCAATATCTGATCAAGACGCACGAGGACGTCACCGACCGCCGGCAGACCGAGTCGCGCATGGCGCACATGGCTTATCACGACGGCCTCACCGATCTGCCGAACCGCGCCGCGTTCCTGCAGGCGCTGACCCAGATGATCGAAGCCTGCGAGGGGACCGACGAGGAATTTGCGGTCCTCTGTATCGACCTTGACGGCCTCAAGGAGGTCAATGACGTCTTCGGCCACGCGCTTGGCGACAAGCTCCTGATCGAGGTCGCCCAGCGGCTCCAGGATGCCGCGCGCGGCGGCCTGGTGGCGCGCCTCTCCGGCGACGAATTCGGCTTGATCATCGACGGCAAGCAGCCCGAGGTGGGCCTTGCGCTGGCGCAGCAGCTGGGCGAGGCGCTCGCCCCGGAATTCCAGATCGACGGCCGGGCCGTTCGTGCCGGCATCACCACCGGTATGTCGATCTTCCCGCACAATGGCTCCGACGGTGCCGCGCTGCTCGCCAATGCCGGTGCGGCGCTGTTCCGCGCCAAGCAGAAGTCGCGCAGCTCGATCAGCCTCTATCAGCCGGAGATGGACCAGCAGATCCGCGATCGCCGCGTGCTGCATCAGGACCTGTCGATGGCGATCAAGAACGGCGAGCTCTCGCTGGCTTTCCAGCCGCAGGGAGTCGCGGGCCACAGCGTTGCCGAGAGCGAGATCATCGGCTTCGAGGCGCTGGCGCGCTGGCAGCATCCGGTGCGCGGCCAGGTCTCGCCTGCCGAGTTCATTCCGCTCGCCGAGGAGAGTGGCCTGATCGTCGAGATGGGCGAGTGGATCCTGCGCGAGGCCTGCCGCGAGGCGGCGTCCTGGCCGAAGCCGCTGCAGGTCGCGGTCAATCTGTCGCCGGCGCAGTTCATGCACGGCGACGTGGTTGGACTGGTCCATTCGATCCTGATCGAGACGGGCCTTGCACCTGGCCGGCTCGAGCTCGAGATCACCGAGGGCGTGCTGATCGAGGATTTCGACCGGGGCCTGGCGCTGCTGCGCCGCCTGAAGTCGCTTGGCGTGCGCATCTCCATGGACGATTTCGGCAGCGGCTATTCCTCGCTGAGCTATCTCCAGGCGTTCCCGTTCGACAAGATCAAGATCGACCGCGCCTTCATCATCAATCTCGGGCGCAACCCGCAATCGGCGGCGATCGTCCGCGCCGTGATCGATCTCGGCCACGGTCTCGAAATGTCGATCGTCGCCGAGGGCGTCGAGACGGTCGAGCAACTCGCCTTCCTCGCCAAGGAAGGCTGCGACGGCGTGCAGGGCTACTTGCTCGGCAAGCCGCTGCCGATCGGGAAATATGCCGGCCTCGTCGGCCGCACCGAGATCTTGGAGCTCGCGCTCAAGACCGGTTAGTGATGGGGGGCGTTTTGCTCCTTCTCGATGGCCTCATGGCGGATTGCGACCTCGCGATCATCGGCGGCGACCTGAACGGCGTCAGCCTCGCCCGCGATGCGGCGGGCCGCGGCCTGCGGGTCATCCTGTTCGAGCAGGGCGATCTCGACGGCACGGCATCATCGGCAACACCGCGGCTGATCCACGATGATCTCTCGGTGCTGGAGCGCCGCGGTTTCCGTCGCGTGCGCATGCCTGCAGCGGACCGTGACGCGCTGGCTGTGTTCATGCCGGATGTGAACGATTCATCCTGAACCGGTTGAGCTGGAGACGATCGGCCGCTAGCGTGCGGCGGAATCGGGGTTGGCAGGGAACATGACCGACGAGTTGCCCAGAACAGACGCCGCGGCCAATGCAGCTGGCGGAGATCCGCGTCCGGCGCCCGGCCAGCCGCTGCTGCGGATCGAGGGCGTCGCCAAGACGTTTGGGCCGTTCCGCGCGGTGGATGGTGTGTCGCTCGACATCAAGGCCGGCGAGTTCTTCGCGCTGCTCGGCCCGAGCGGCTGCGGCAAGACCACGCTTTTGCGCATGCTTGCCGGCTTCGAGGCGCCGGACGAGGGGCGCATCCTGCTCGGCGGCAAGGATATCGCGCAGGCGCTGCCGCACGAACGTCCGATCAACATGATGTTCCAGAACTACGCACTGTTCCCGCATCTGTCTGTGCGCGACAACATCGCCTTCGGCCTCAAGCGCGCCGGCATGCCGCGCGCCGACATCACCACCCGTGTGGCCGAGATGGTCGCACTGGTGAAACTCGAAGGGCTGGAGAAGCGCAAGCCGGACCAGCTCTCGGGCGGCCAGCGCCAGCGCGTGGCGCTGGCCCGTGCGCTGGCGCGCCGGCCGCAATTGCTGCTGCTCGACGAGCCGCTCGCAGCCCTCGACAAGAAGCTGCGCGAGAGCACGCAAGGCGAGCTGATGGAGCTGCAGCGGCGGCTCGGCATGACCTTCGTCATCGTCACCCACGACCAGGAGGAGGCGATGACGATGGCGAGCCGGATCGGTGTGATGAAGGCCGGCAGGCTGGCGCAGGTCGCAAATCCTCGCGAACTCTATGAGGCCCCGCGCTCGCGCTGGGTCGCGGAATTCGTCGGCGACATCAATCTGTTCGATGGCGAGTCGAAATTGCGCGACGGTCATCGTCTGGTGATTGGCACGCGTGATGCGGGTGCGCTGGTGGTGGCCGAGCCGCGCGAACCAGTCGGTGCCGGGAAATTGTCGGTTGCGATCCGTCCCGAGAAGATCAAGCTGTCGCGCCGCGGTCCCGTCAGCGAGACCGGTCACGAAACGGCGATCAACCGGCTGGACGGCGTCATCGCCGACATCTGCTATCTCGGCGGCACCACCACCTACAAGGTGAAGCTCGACACCGGCGGGACCGTGCGGGCGTCGGTCGCCAACAGCGCGCGCCTCGACGTCGATGCCTATAGCCTGAACCAGCATGTCGTCGCCTGGTTCACGCCCGACGATTGCGTGGTGCTGCCGTCATGAGCTCACGCAGCATCTTCGCGCGACCGGCGCGCTTCGCCGCGATCGCACCCTATGTCTGGATGGTGCTGTTCTTCCTGGTGCCGTTCGCCTTCGTGCTGAAGATCAGCCTGTCGCAGACGGCGATCGCACAGCCGCCCTACGAGCCGCTCTTCGATCTGACGGCGGGATGGGACGCGCTCAAGGGCGCCTTTGCCGCACTTTCGATCGACAATTTCAAGCTTCTGGTCTCCGACGACATCTATGTATTCGCGTATGTCCGCAGCCTCACTGTCGCCCTCACGGCGACTGCCCTGTTGCTGCTGATCGGTTACCCAATCGCCTACGGCATGGCGCGGCTGCCGAAGCGCTGGCAGGCGGTGGCGATGGTGCTGGTGATCGTGCCGTTCTGGACCTCGTTCCTGATCCGCATCTATGCCTGGATCAACATCCTCCAGCATGACGGCCTGCTCAACCAGATTTTGCTGGCGCTGCATCTGGTCAGCCAGCCGGTGGTGTGGCTCTCAACCGACACCGCGATGTATATCGGCATCGTCTATTCCTACTTGCCGTTCATGATCCTGCCGCTCTACGCCACGCTCGCCAAGATGGAGCCGGCGCTGGAGGAGGCGGCCTCCGATCTCGGCGCGCCGCCCTGGCAGGTGTTCTGGCTCGTGACTTTTCCGCTGTCGCTGCCCGGCGTCGGCGCCGGCGTGCTGTTGTGCTTCATTCCGATCGTCGGCGAATTCGTCATCCCGGATCTCCTGGCCGGCTCCGACGCGCTCATGATCGGCCAGACCCTGTGGCTCGAATTCTTCACGAACAAGGACTGGCCGGTTGCGTCCGCGGCCGCCATCGTGTTGCTGATGGTGCTGCTGGTGCCGCTGCTGCTGTACGAACGGCTGCAGAAGCGACAGCTCGAACATGGGCGGTGAGGCGATGCGCAAGGTCTCCCGGCTGTCCCGCTTCAACGTCGCCTCGCTCGCGCTCGGGCTGGCGTTTCTCTACCTGCCGATCCTCATCCTCGTCATCTATTCCTTCAACGCCTCGCGGCTGGTGACGGTGTGGGGCGGCTGGTCGCTGCGCTGGTATCACGAGTTCTTCAACGACCGCGCCATGATCGAGGCGGCCTGGATGAGCCTGCGGGTCGCGGTCTGCTCCGCGACCATCGCCACGCTGCTCGGCACGCTCGCCGCGGTGGCACTGTCGCGCGGCGAACGGTTCCGCGGCCGCACGCTGTTCTCCGGCATGCTCTATGCGCCGCTGGTGATGCCGGAGGTGATCACCGGATTGTCGCTGCTGCTGCTGTTCGTGGCGCTGAACGCCGAGCGCGGCTTCTGGACCGTGACGATCGCCCACACCACGCTGACGATGTGCTTCGTTGCCGTCGTCGTGCACTCCCGCCTCGGCTCGCTCGATCGCTCGCTGGAGGAAGCGGCGATGGACCTCGGCTGTGATCCCGTCCGCGCGTTCGTGTCCGTCACGTTGCCGCTGATCGCGCCGGCGATCGTCGCCGGCTGGATGCTGGCCTTCACGCTTTCACTCGACGATCTCGTGATCGCGAGCTTCACCACCGGTCCTGGCTCGGCGACGCTGCCGATCCGGATCTATTCGGAGGTGCGGCTCGGGGTGAAGCCTGAGATCAACGCGATCTGCACGCTGGTGATCGCCCTGATCGCGGTGGTCATCGTCATCGCTTCGCTCGCCTCGAAGCTGTCGAGCTCGCAGGGCGAGAGCGCGGCGCCGTTGTGAGCGCCGCCTCCATTGCGAGGAGCCCGCGACAAAATTGCGAAGCAATTTTTCGCTGGTGCGACGAAGCAACCCAGATCGTCTCAGCGGAAGGATTGGCTCGCGGAGCCTGTCATCGGGCCGCGCTTCGGCGCGGGCCCGGTAGCTCGCAATGACGGGAGGCAGCTACGACTTCACCGCACCTGCCGTCAGCCCGCCCACCATGTAGCGGCGGAAGGCGTAGTAGACCGCGGCCGGGGGCAGCGCGTAAATGAAGCCGGTCGTCATCAGCAACTCCCACGGCGAATCGTCGGCGGCAAGGAAGTTGCCGAGCGCGACGGGGAGGGTGATCTCACGGTCGTTCGAGAGCAGCAGGAACGCGTAGAGATATTCGTTCCAGGCCAGCAGCACGGCGTAGGTGCCGATCGCGACCAGCGAAGGCATCATCAGCGGCAGATAGACCAGGCGGAAGATCTGGAGCGTCGTCGCGCCGTCCATCACGGCGGCCTCGTCCAGCTCGACCGGCAGCTTGTCGGAGGCCTGTTTGAGCACCCAGATCGCGTAGGGGCTCGCGATCGTCACCATGGCCAGGATCAGCGACCAGTGATTGTTGAGCAGGCCGTAATTGCCCATGGTGCGGTACATCGGCACGGCGAGGAACGCCGCGGGGATGAAGTAAGTGAAGAGTGCGAGGTTCAGCACGGTGCGCCCGCCCGGCGCCTTCAATCGCGAGATCGCGAACGCCGCCGAGGTCGCGATCACCAGCGTCAGCACGCCGACGGAGACGGCGATCACCGTCGAATTCCAGAACTGGATGTAGAAGTCGCGCAGGAAGTAGTGCTGCTGCTTGAACACGATCTGGAAATTGTGCAGCGTCGGGTGATCCGGCCACAGCTTGCCCGAGAACGCATCCTCCTTCGGGGAGATCGCGAACAGGAACATGTGATAGATCGGGATCATCGTCCACAGGAAGACGGGAATTCCGATCAGCAGCAGCCGCGCTTCGGTCGCGACGTCGCGCCAGGAAAATTCGCTTACGCCGGGGAGCTTCATCGCGATAACCGTTTCATCATGAAGTACACGAGCGGCAGGACGAACGGCATCGCGCAGACGATCGACGCCATTGCCAGCGAGAGCTGGTCGAGCCGGAGATAGCGGATGCCGAGCGTCGCCAGCACGTGCGTGAGGTCGGCAGGTCCCCCGCCGGTGAGCAGATAGACGCTGTTGAAATCGCCGAGCGTCCAGATCATCGAGAGCAGCGTGCAGGTGACGTAGAGCGTCTGCATCGACGGCCAGGTGATGTAGCGGAATTTCTGCCACCAGCTCGCACCGTCGACCTCGGCGGCCTCGAACAGATCGTGAGAGATCGCGAGGCGGCCGGTGATCAGGATCAGCGTCCAGAACGGCAGCGACTTCCAGATGTGTACGGCGATCGCCATGGTCAGCGCCACGGTCGGATCGTTCAGCCAGTTCGGTCCGTCATCACCGGTCAAGGAGAAGATGTAGTGATTGATCATGCCCCATTCGGGATTGAGCATGAAGCGCACCGACAGGATGGTCGGGATCGACGGCACCGCCCAGGGCAGGATGAAGATCACCGAGAGCCATTTGATCCAGGTGCGCTGCTGGGCGAAGAAGCCGGACAGGAACAGCGCGATCAACATCTTGATGTTGATGCCGATGACCAGGAAGATCAGCGTGTTGATCGCGGCGCGCGCAAAGATCGGATCATTATAGAGCGCCACATAATTCGACGGGGCCCTCGCCAGCCACAGCCCGTAGCAGACGGGATAGACGACGAAGGCAAGGAAAACGAGCAGATAAGGCGCGAGCAGTACGATGCCCCAGACCTGCGCCGGGGTCAGCCGTGACGACAGGGGCGGGCCGGGGATTGCCTGATCGCCAGAGAGCGTGATCGCCATTCTTTTCGGACTCTTCAAAGAGAAGCCGGCCGCGAAACGCGGCCGGTGTTGTTCTTACACCTCTCCCCGCATTGCGGGGAGAGGGAACGATGACTCAACCCGCGACCTGCTTGATGCGGGCGATCAGTTCGTCGACGGCCTTGTCGACCGGAACCTTCTCGCTGACGACGCGGTTCATCGCCTTCGCCCACACGTTCTCGTTGTTGAGGATCGTGAACTTCCAGTTCTTCGTGAAATCGAACGCGGCGGTGCCGCCCTTGAACTGCGCGTAGACGGCCTTGCGGTGCTTGTCAGCCTGCCAGAACGGGCTTTCCTGGCTTTCCTTCGTCACCGGGAACCAGCGGCCGAGCGCGCCTTCGATGTAGGGACGGACGTTCTCTTCCTGGAGCAGGAAGCTGATGAACTGCTTGGCCTCGGCCTTGTTCTTGGCCGCGGTGAACACCAGTCCGGTCTTGACGTCGGAGCGATAGCGAATGGTGGAACCATCCGGCGCCTTCGGGAAGGATGCCGTGATGATGTCCTGCTCATAAGCCTTCTTGCCGGCGTCGCGCTGGTCCTGGGTGAGCGCCTGGTTCTGCGAATCCTCGAACCACTTCGCCGCGATGGAGATCGTGAAGTTGTGGGTCATCACGATGGTCTTGTTGTGGAACGCGACGTTGTTGTCCGGATCCTTCCAGGTGGTCGAGGAGGGCGGCGTGCAGCCCTTGATGTAGGTGTCGGTATAGTCCTTCATCGCCTTGATCAGGCCGTCGCGGACCTTCGGGTCGTCGACAAGCAGCTTGCCGTCGTCGTCGACCAGCTTGACGTGATAGGCGTCCATGAAGGTGTAGAACGACTGGAAGGAGTCGGTGGATTCCACGCCCATCGGCTGTCCGACGGCGTAGATGCGCTGGCCGGTCGCCTTGCGGATCGCCGGCTGCACCTTGTCGCACCAGAACGTCCAGTAGCCCGCCCAGTCGTTCGGGATGTCGCTCACCTTGAAGCCGGCCTTTTCCAGCATGTCGTTCCAGATCTGAACGTGCATGCTCTGCTGCTTCAGCGGAAAGCCGTAATAGGCCTTCTTCTTGGCGACGTCGTTGTAGAGGATCGACGCATCGAGCGTGTTCTGCACGAACCGGTCCTTGATCGGATTCATGACATCCGAGAGGTCCTCGAGCTTGCCTTCATAGGCCCACTTGCCCTGCGCCTGCACGTCATAGGAGTCGGAATAGGCGACGTCGGGAACGGTGCCGGCATCGAGCGCGGCGACCGTCTTCGGAATCATGTCCTGGATCGCGTATTGCGACAATTCGACCTTGATGCCGGTCTTGGCTTCGAATTTCTTGATCGTCTCGATCAGCGCGTCGTCTTCGGACCGATAGAAGCCCTTGCCCCACCAGACCGTGATCGTCTTCTGCTGCGCAAAAGCGGGTGCAGTGGCGGCAAAAAGCCCGACCGCAGCGACCGCCAATGATACTGCGCCAATAACCTTGGATTTCACGTGTTTCTCCCTCAAACGGCCGGTGTTTTTAACCGGTCGTATAAAACACTAGCGCAGGATGGTAGCGCAATCAACGCATCTTGTCAGACCCAGTCGTGGGTGTCGGTCCAGAGCAGATGCTTAACGCGTGCATCGATCCAATCGCCGCATCAATTCGGCCGGATCAATTCGCGATGGTCGGCAAATGCCAGAGAGGCGCCGTCCTCAGTTGAAACTCACCTGGGTCAGACGTCAGCCTAGTTGGACTTGTTAGTTGGACTTGGCGTTCTCTTTGGAATTTTCCGCCGTCGGCGATTCCGCCGGCGCGGGACGCTTTCCGCTTCCGGTGATGCGCTCGATCGCGGAGCGCACGGCGTCGCCGCCCTTGCGGTCCTTCAGCATGTCGAGCAGCGGCGCGGAGGCCGGCGAGCGGCGGATGAGACTTTCCGGATCGGGGAAGATCAGCGGATCGTCCCAGGGGCCCTGCACCACGAATGGCAATTCGAACCCCGAGGCGCTGTTGAGGCTCGCCACGCCCTTCATGTCGTATTCGCGCGTCGGCACCGAAGCGGTGCCGGTGAGCGTGATCTTTGCGGCCGGTCCTTCGACGCGGATGTCCTCGGCGGTGGCGATCCCGTCGGAGAATTTCACTGCAATGGTGAGATTGTTGTAGGGCGTCGAGCCGTTGCGGAAATTGCCGCCGCCCGAGAGCGGCCGCCGCTCCAGGCGCTTGAGAAGCTGCTCGGCGTTGAAGCCCGCGATCGCGCCGTCATGCCCGGTCACGGTGGCGCTTCCGTCGAGTGACTGCACGAGGCCGAACGGGCTCGAGCCGGAGGCGAAGAGCGAGACGTTGATGTTGCCGCGGCCGGAGAGCTTGTTGAGTCCGAACAGTTCCGCGGCGCAGGCCTGGAGGTCGACGTCCGTGAACTGGAATTGCGCCTTGATGTCGGCGACGGTGTCGGAGCGCGCGATGCCGAACGAGCCCTTGGCGATCCCGCCATAGACCTGCGCCTCGCCGACCGAGAGCGCCAGCGTGCCGTTGCGCAAATTGGCGCCGATTGCGGTGCGGCCGAGCTTCGTCGGTCCGACCGTCAGCTTGGCCGCCGACAGGCGCATGTCGAGGTCGGTGGTCGACAATGCGTTGAGGTCGAAGAGCTGCCTGTTCCAGTCGCGCGCGCCGCTCGCGAGCAGGCGGAACGTCGAGATATAAGGCGTGAAGTCGAGCGCGTCGGCAGCAAGCGTCGCCTGCAGCGTCTGCCGGCCGTTATTGGCGTAGGTCATGACGCCCTCGGCGGCATTGCCGTCGAGCTCGACATTGACATTGGTGAGTGCGATCGAAGCGCCGACGACGTTGGCGCGCGCCTTCAGCGCGAAGCGGCCGAAGCCGCCGCTGCCGGGCTGCGGCTGCCCGGTCCAGCGCAGTGCGTTGCGCAAGGACGGGCTGTCCACGGTGAGCGTGCCTTCCATCATGGGGCTGGTGCGATTGGCGACGCTGCCGTCGAAGGCGAGCTTGAGCGGCGGGCTGGCGATCCGCGCCTTCAGACCGGAACGGTCGCCGGAAAGGGCGGCGACGAAATCGGAGAAGCTGATCGAGCCGTCGACGCGCTCGCCGCGCCAGTCGAACTGTCCGGTCGCAGCAAAGGAGCGCGAGATCGAAGGCCAGGCCAGCGACAGATCGATGTCCGCGAGCTTCTCGGTGGCATGCGTGACGGCATCCTCGTAGTCGAGCACGCCGTCCTGAACCCGGATCTCGGAGAACGAGACCTGGTTCTCGGCCCCGGGCTTCATGGTGCGCGCGATGGTCTGGATGAAGGGCGTCCAGTTGCTCTCGCCGCCGGGCTTGAGGCTGACATGGATGCGCGGCCGCAGCAGCGTGAGGTCGGCGATCTCGAAACGCTGCAGCAGCAGCGGCAGGAGCCGCAAATTGGCGGTGAGCACGTCGACCTGGAGTGCCGGAGCGCTGGTGCCGCCGCCCTTGAGGCCGACGTCGCGGAAGGAGATGTAGCTTGCCGGCAGTACCGAGATGTCGATGCTGCCTGCGACATTGAGCTCGAGCCCGGTGACGTCGCGGATCTGCGCTTCGACCGCCTTGCGCAGCGCGTCGCGGTTGATGAGCCAGGAGGTCGCGATCAGGGCGATCAGCGCGACGCCGAGCAGCGCCACGATCGGCGTCCCGAGGCGCTTCATTCCTTGGGCCATGGTCAATGGCATGTCCTGATCGGGTTGGTCGTTGGAGCCTGAAGGGCCGGCCGGGAAACCTGCATGGCCGCGCCCAAGTCCTACTGTGTTAAGTCCCGCAACTTGATGGGTTTTCTTGTCGCTTTCAAGGCCGTGGACGATTCTGCCCACCGCGTGGGCAGCTTCTATCACCCGGGGGCGCGGCGGAGAACCCCGTATCATTGACGGCTTTGGAGGATTTCGCCTAATAATCGCCGCCAACAAGGCGCGACGCCCGCAAGCCGAAGGCTCAGAAGGTCATCTGCATGAACAAGGTCTATCCCGACGCCAAGTCGGCGCTCGACGGCATTCTGAAAGACAACATGATGATCATGTCGGGCGGCTTCGGCCTCTGCGGCATTGCGGAGGAATTGTCGGACGCCATCCGCGAGTCCGGCGTCAAGGGCCTGACGGTGGTCTCCAACAATGCCGGTGTCGACGGTATCGGCCTAAGCCGCCTTCTCGAAACCCGCCAGATCAAGAAGATGATCTCGTCCTATGTCGGCGAGAACAAGCTGTTCGCCCAGCAATTCCTCGCCGGCGAGCTGGAACTCGAATTCAATCCGCAGGGCACGCTGGCCGAGCGCATCCGCGCGGGCGGCGCCGGCATCCCGGCCTTCTACACCAAGACCGGCGTCGGCACGCTGATCGCCGAAGGCAAGGAAGTGAAGGAGTTCGACGGCGAGAAGTACCTGATGGAGCGCGGCCTGTTCGCCGACCTCGCCATCGTGCATGCCTGGAAGGGCGACACCGCCGGCAACCTCATCTACCGCAAGACCGCGCGCAATTTTAACCCGATGATGGCGACCGCCGCCAAGATCACGGTAGCCGAGGTCGAGCATCTGGTTCCGGCCGGCGAACTCAACCCCGATCACATCCACACGCCCGGCATCTTCGTGAAGCGCATCGTCGAGGTCGGCACCGCCAGGAAGCGCATCGAATTCCGCAACACTCGCCCGCGTCCGGCAGCTTGAGCCGCATGATCCGCAGAACTGGACACCGGACTTCCCAAGAGATCATGCGCAACGTAGGACTACAGGAGAGCTAGATGGCCTGGACTCGTGAACAGATGGCCGCCCGCGCCGCGAAGGAACTGCGCGACGGCTATTACGTCAATCTCGGCATCGGCATCCCGACGCTGGTCTCGAACTATATCCCGGACGGCATGGACGTCAGCCTGCAGAGCGAGAACGGCATGCTCGGCATGGGTCCTTTTCCCTATGAGGGCGAAGAAGACGCCGATCTCATCAACGCGGGCAAGCAGACCGTGAGCGAGCTGCCCTCGACCTCCTATTTCTCCAGCGCCGATTCCTTCGGCATGATCCGCGGCGGCCACATGGATCTGTCGATCCTCGGCGCCATGCAGGTGGCCCAGAACGGCGATCTCGCCAACTGGATGATCCCCGGCAAGATGGTCAAGGGCATGGGCGGCGCGATGGATCTCGTCGCCGGCGTCAAGCGCGTCATCGTGGTGATGGAGCATTCGGCCAAGGACGGCCCGAAGCTGCTGAAGAAGTGCAACCTGCCGCTGACGGGCGAGGGCGTCGTTGACATGGTCGTCACTGATCTCGCCGTGTTCACCATCGACAAGCACGGCAGCGGCGGCATGGCCCTGATCGAGCTCGCCGACGGCGTCTCGCTGGACGAGGTCAAGTCCAAGACCGAAGCGGAATTCCGCGTCGCGCTGAAGAACACGTAAGACGCTGGGGCGCGCATCACGATACGGTCTGTGCGTCCTCACGATTTTTGTTCAGCGCGATCAGATTGGGCGATGACAACTCAATCGGTCGAAGCGCCACGGATGCACGGACGATATGCTCATGCCTTCAAGCGGGCCCGCTCGGCACCTCGGAGAACCGGGTGAGCCAGGCGACCGGGCCGATGCTGGCGGCGATGATCAGGAGGGCCGCGAGCGCGCCGTCCTCGAAATTGCCGCGGCTTGCGAACTGGTAGACCGACGTCGACAGTGTTTCGACGTTGAGGGGCCGCAGGAGCAGCGTTGCCGGGAGCTCCTTCAGGCAGTCGACGAACATGATGATGACGGCGCCAAGCATCGCGGGCTGGAGCAACGGCAGATAGATCTGCCTCAACATGATCGCCTGGCCAGCGCCGACCGAGCGCGCGCTCTCGTCATAGTCGCGCGGAATGCTGTCGAACCCGGCCTTGATCATGCCGACCGGCACGGCCAGGAAACGAATAGTATAGGCGATGACGACGGCCATCCCGGAGCCGACCAGGATCAGCCCGGGGAGGGACCATCCGATCCAGGTGGCGATCGCGCTCAGCGCATTATCGACCGCCAGTACCGGGGTTAGCAGGCCCAGCGCAATCACCAGACCCGGCAGCGCGTATCCGGCCTGCGCGATGCTCATCGCCAAATATTGCAGAGGATCCGGCCGAAAGCGGTGCGCGATCGTCGTGGCGAGCGCAAGCATCAGCGCGATCAGCGTCGCGATCGCTGCAAAGGCAAACGAATGGAAGGTATGGCGCCACAGCAGCGGGTCGAAATTCGCGAGCAGTCCGCGTCCGAGAGCCTGATGCGCCAGATAGAACAGCGGCACGACGAAGCCGATCAGCACCGGCAGCACGCAGACCGCGAACGCGATCCACGCTCTTGCGCCCATAAGCGGAGTCCGCTGCCTCACATGCGGGCTTTCGGCCGAGAATTCGGTATTGGCGTTGCGGCGGCCGTAACGCTCCATCGCGATCAGGCCGGCGACGATCGCGAGCATCAGGCATGCGAGTTGCGCCGCACCGGCAAGGCTGCCGCGGTTGAGCCAGGTGGTGAAGATCGAGACCGTCAGCGTGCGGATGCCGAGATATTCGCTGGCGCCGATGTCATTGAGCGTTTCCAGCGCGACCAGCGCCACGCCGACCGCGAGCGCCGGGCGCGCCATCGGCAGTGAAACGCGCCAGAAAACAGTCCATCGGCCCGCGCCCAGCGTCGTGGCCGCCTCGGCGAATTCGGCAGACTGGACCTGAAACGTCGCGCGCGCCGACAGATAGACGTAAGGATAGAGCACGAGCCCGATCACGAAGATGGCGCCCGGCAGCGAGCGCAGGTTGGGCAGATGGCCGAGGGCATCGGGCAGCGGCAGCCAGATCGCCAGCGTGCGATGTACCAGGCCGAGCGGTTCGAACAGGTCGGCATAAACGTAAGCCGCAAGATAGGTCGGAATCGCCAGCGGCAGGGGCATCAGCCACAGGAGCATGCCCCGGCCAGCAAAATCGTGACGCGATATCACCCATGCCGTGCCGGCGCCGATCAGAAGTGTGAGCGCGCCGACCCCGACGAGCAGAAGGGCGGTGTCCAGGAGGGCGGCCGGCAGCACGTAGTTGATCAGGTCGTGCCACACATCGGGCGCCGGCTGCAAGGCCAGCGAAACGATCGAGATCACGGGCGCCGCGACCAGGATCGCGGTTGCGATCGCGATTGCGGTTGCGGCGCGCCCGGCGTGGGCGCGGCCTCTCAAACGAGGCCGCGCGCCCGAAGCTTCTGCCACTTTGAGAGAGGAGGGCCGCCAGAGATCAGTTGTCAAAGCCGACCTTGTCTACCAGCGAGGCTGCAGCCTTGCGGTTGGCGGCGATCTTTGCGATCGGCAACGGGTCTGGGCCGAGCTTGCCGTAGCCCGCGATGGTAGAGTTGATGGCGACACCGCCCCGAACCGGATATTCGTAGTTCTGGTCGGCATACATCTGCTGCGCCTGCTCGCTAACGAGCCACTCGATCAGCTTGATGCCGTTGGCCTTGTTGGGCGCGTGCTTGGCGAGCAGCACGCCGGAGAGATTGACGTGGGTGCCGCCGCCCTCGAAGGTCGGCAGGATGACGCGGGTCGCCTCCGCCCACGGTTTCTTCTCGGGATCGTTGTTCATCATCAGCGCCCAGTAATAGGTGTTGCCGATGCCGATGTCGCACTTGCCAGCGGCAACGTCACGCGCGGCTTCGCGATCGCCGCCCGACGGCTTCTGCGCGAGATTGGCCTTCACGCCGCGCAGCCATTCCTCGGCCTTGGCCTCGCCGTACTTGGCCGTGTATGCCGCGAACAGGGCGTTGTTGTAGATGTGCTGGCCCGAGCGAATGCAGATCTTGCCCTTCCACTTGGGATCGGCGAGCTCCTCATAGGTGATCTTGTCCTGCTTGACGCGATCCTTCGAGGCATAGATCACGCGTGCGCGCATGGAGATGCCGGCCCAGTGTCCCTCCGGATCGCGATACTGCGCCGGCACGACCTTGTCGACCAGCTCCGACTTGATCGGCTGGGTGACGCCGGCCTGCACGGCCTCGTCGATGCGGCCGATGTCCACCGTCAACAGCACGTCGGCCGGACTGTTGGCGCCTTCCGCCTTGATGCGCTGTTCCAGACCGGAGCTTGCGGAGACGACATTGACCTTGATGCCCGTATCCTTGCTGAAGGCGTCGAACAGCGGTTGGATCAGCTTGGTCTCGCGATAGGTATAGACGTTGACCTCGCCATTGGCGGCTGCTTTCGACACGAAGGATAAGGTCAGGCTCAACATCGCCGCGGACGCGGCGAGGACGCGAAGATTGATCATAAAGGCTGCTCCCAGGCGGGCAATTGAACGCCCGATTGAGTAGCGCAGGCGCTGTGGCAAAGTCAGCGACGCGATGTCGCGAGAGACATGACTTAGAGGGATTCCAATATTGCCTACTTTAGATCGATTCTAATATGGATCGAGACGTTGCCGGGAAAACGATGCGCGCCGCTATCATTATGATTTTGCCGGCCACGTCTTGCTCAGGCGCTGCGACACGCTGACCAGCCATGACGTCTCCTCCCGAACCAACCGAAAACCGAGATTGGCGGGCGGCACGCCTTGGGCGCAGCCGCCGGCGCGGGCGTCGCGGATGAAATCGGTGACATAGGCGCGGTGGGCACCTTCGGCGATACGCACGCCGCAGTTCACGGTCGGGCGGCCGGCATCGCCGGCCTCGTCGATCCGCGAGCGCACGAAGCAGGTCGCGGTCCATTCCCAGACGTTGCCGGCGAGGTCTTCGATGCCATGCTCGTTCAGGCCGAACTTGCCGAACGGGTGGGCCGTGGTGTCGGAGACGTCGCGTTCGGATTCGCGTTCGTAGCGGCTGATCCAGCGCTTCGAAGGGTCGCTTGCATCGACCGGCAGGCCATCGTCCTTGAATCTGGAGCCGGCGGCAAAGGCCCATTCCTCGTCGCTCGGCAGGCGATAATGATGGCCGGTCTCGCGCGACAGCCAGCCCGCATAGGCCTCGGCATCGTGCCAGCTCACTTGCACCGCGGGGCGATCGGCGGCGATCTCGACGTCACGGTCGAGTGCGCGGCAGGCGCCGTCCTGCACGCAAAGCTGATAGTCGGATGAGGAGACCTGATTCCGCATGACGTGCAGCGGCCGGTCCATCCGGATCGTGCGCAGCGGCGCTTCCGCCTGCTGCCCGCCGTGGGTGAAGTCGCCGGCCTCGCGATATGAGAAGCTGCCGGGGGCGACCGCGACCGTCACCGGCTCGCCTCGCGCGTGGTGCCTCGTCATCTCGGAAGCCAGAGGCGTAAAGGCCAGCGGCCCTGCAAGCCCGGCCGCGCAGGCGAGTGCCAGCTTGAGTTTGAATGCGATCAGCATGGTCCTTCCCCCAGGAAAGAAGGGGCCGGTGATCGATCACCGGCCCCTCGTCGCGCCTAATGGGTGCCGGCAGGCGGTATCTCCGCAGGAGCCTTCACCTGGGTCATCAGATCGTCGTTCCACTTGCCTTCGACCTTGAAGTGCGCGGTGGCGCCGAGATTGGCCGCCTCGATCAGATTGTGCGTGACATAGGCGTAGATGCCGGGTTGCTGGAATTTGTACAGCGCAGCTCCCGCCGACCCGCCGCGGATGAACCAGGTCTCGAGCCCGACCTCAGGTGCATTGCCGAACTTGCCGGTCTCCCAGACGTAATCGCCATGCCCGCCGATCAGATGCGGACGGCTGTCGCGATTAGCCTGCGAATGCACGATCAGCACGTTCTCCCCGACCTTGGCGGAGAGCGCGTTCTTGCCGGTGAGCGCGCCGACCTTGCCGTTGAAGACGACATGGGTGGGGATCAGCTTGTTCATCACCTCTTCCGTGTCGGTAAAGGCTTCGCCGGGCGATTCGTAGGACTTGAAGTTGCCCTTCTCGTCGCGCGGCACGTACATGTCCTGCTCGCCGATATAGTAGACCTTGTCGTATTTCAGCGCGCGGCCCTTGCCGTCGTTCAGCCCGTCGCGCGGCAGCACCATCACGGCACCGTTCATGCCGGAGACGACGTGCCAGGGGATCATCGGGCCGCCCGGTGCGCAGTGATAGACGAACACGCCGGTCTTGGTCGCCTTCCAGCGCAGCACGACCTGCTCGCCGGGATTGACGAGCGTCAGCTCGCCGCCACCGAGCGCGCCGGTCGCGGAATGGAAGTCGATGTTGTGCGGCATGGTGTTGGTCGCGGGATTGACCAGCGTCAGCTCGACATAGTCGCCCTCGTGCACGACCATCAGCGGTCCCGGCATCGAGCCGTTGAACGTCATCGCCTGGAAGGTGGTGCCCTTGTCGTCGATGACGACCTTCTTCTCTTCGACGGTCAGCTTGAACTCGACGATCTTGGGAACCTGCGTCGTGGCCTGCTCATGCGCATGCACGAAGGGCGGAGCGACCAGCTCCACCTTCTGACGTGGCAGCTTGAGATCGCTGGCGGCGAAGGCCGGCGACGCCAACATCAGGGCGGTCGCGGCGGCGCTGATCAATGCGGCTCTGCGGGTGAACATCGGAAGCATCCTTCATCTGAAAAGGTTTTGATGACGGAATGCAGTGTGCGCCGATCGCGGCAGGCGTGTTTGCGCTGCGACAAGCTTTCGCCGTGATTCACCTCCGCGACGAGACTTGGTTCGCCCTCAACATAGAGTGACCGGTGGCCTCACGTTGACCGCCTCTGAAGACGTGATGCGGATGTCGAGCCGAAAGACCCGCGGCCGGGCAGCGGTGTCGACGTTCAGACACGTCACTGATCGTTGCCGAACGTTCGGCGCTTGCGGTTATCAGCGTTGCCCATGTTCGGGATTGCCGAGCCCGACCGCACCGCCCCGGTGCCCAGCGGCAAGTCGTTCGCATCTTCGAGCTGAATGGCGATCTCGCTCCGGTGCGTCCGGACGAGACCGTAACGTCGGTATAGCCTTTTCAGCATCGAGATGAGTGAAGAAGTCTCAGCTAGAGGAGATGCACGGCAAGCCAGACCGTTGCCCAGATCCCCAGCGACAGCACGGCGAAGACGGCGATTGCCGCGGCCAGGGCGCGCACGATGCCGGTGGCAGCTGATGTGGCCGGGGCCGGCCGGAAGTCATCGAAACGCGGAATATGACCGCGGATGTCGAGCAGGGAGAGAATGAGTTGGAATGCGAGAAGCCTCATGGCGAACGCTCCGGATGGCCGCGCGAATTGCGCCAATCATGGCCGGGAACCGGCCGCCGCGCTTTGAGCAAGCGCAAAGTCACTTCCGCGCATCCGGGTTAATTGAACTCATTCCGTGATTTGCCGTGAAGTCTGGGCGGCGGAAATTTACGAATGGGTAAGACATGAGAGCTGATCTTGCGGCGATCTATGGCGAGGAACGTCTTCCACGCTACACGAGCTATCCGACGGCACCGCACTTTTCGCCCGTGATCGGACCCGACACCTATGCCCGATGGCTCGCGGAGCTGCCGGCGGGCGCCAGCGCGTCACTTTACCTGCACGTGCCGTTCTGCCGCGAGATGTGCTGGTACTGCGGCTGCCATACCCAGATCGCCCGCCGCGACGAGTTGATCGCCGGCTACCAACGGACGCTGCGCAGCGAGATCGCGCTGGCCGCCGAGACCATCGGCCGTCGCATCAAGGTCGAGCACATCCATTTCGGCGGCGGTACGCCGACGATCATGGCGCCGGAGGCCCTCGTCGAACTGATGGCGACGATGCGTCAGAAGTTCTTCGTACTGCCTTCGGCCGAAATCGCGGTCGAGATCGATCCTCGCACATTGACCGCCGATATGGTCGAGGCCATGCGGCTGTCCGGCGTCAACCGCGCCAGCCTCGGCGTGCAGAGCTTCGATCCCGTCGTGCAGCGGGCGATCAACCGCGTGCAGAGCTTCGGGCAGACGGCTTCCGTGGTCGACATGCTCCGCCGCGCCGGGATCGAGGGGATCAACTTCGACCTGATCTACGGGCTGCCGCACCAGACCGTCGCTTCGTGTCTGGACACCGTGCGGCGCAGCCTCGCGCTCGCGCCCGACCGTTTCTCGGTGTTCGGCTATGCTCATGTGCCTGATTTCAAGAAGCACCAACGCATGATCAACGAGGCGGTGCTGCCCGACGGTCTTGCGCGCCACGACCAGGCCTGCGCGATCGCGAATGCCCTGAAGGAGGCCGGTTACGTGCAGATCGGGCTCGATCATTTCGCGCGCCCCGGCGATTCCATGGCCGTGGCGCTCGAGCAGCGGACGCTGCGACGAAATTTTCAGGGCTACACCACCGACAAGAGTGAAGTCCTGCTCGGCTTCGGCGCCAGCGCGATCGGGCATCTGCCGCAGGGCTATGTCCAGAACGAGGTGCAGATCGGCGCCTATGCGCAGAGCATCGCCGCCGGCCGCCTAGCCACCGCGAAGGGCTATGGGCTGACCGACGACGACCGGCTGCGCGCCGACATCATCGAACGCATCATGTGCGAGTTCGGTGCCGATCTCGGCGACATCTGCGCGCGCCATGGCGCAGAGGCAAGCACGATGCTGAAAGCGGCGGCGCGTCTGAAACCGCTGATCTCTGACGGCATCGTGAGGCTGGATGGCAACCGGCTCGCCGTCGCCAAGGATTCGCGCTTCCTGGTGCGCAGCGTCGCCGCCGCATTCGACGCGCATCTGGATCCGGGGAAGCAACTGCATAGCAGGGCGGTATGAAATCTGTGCTCTCGTCCTAGCGGGGTCGCGACTTCGTCGCGCGCCGGAATGACGGCGGAGGGAAGTAGCGCCGGCTTGCGCTTCAACAAAGAGACTTTCGCCCGCCCCGCTATCGTCAATCCGGAACGGAGTTGTCCATGCCCTTCCGATCCGACGATCTGGTCGATGACATCATGCGCACGGCGCCGCACACGGTCCGCGTGTTTCTCGCCTTCAGGATGGCTTGTGTCGGCTGTCCGATCGCGACCTTCCACACCGTGGATGACGCCTGCCGCGAGCATGGCATCGACCGCCAGGAGTTCCTCGCCGCACTCAGCGATTGCGTGCCGGCGTGAACGTCCGGAATTCGCGCGGACGCGCGCGGATTCGCGGTGAGGGAGCGCTTTCGCCGTCAGCGAAAGCGCCTCTCACCTCCATCTCGAGCGGAGATGTCCTCGGCGGCTCTCACGTCGCGCCGCTGTCGGCGCTCCGCTCCGCCAACACGACAATCTTGTGCGGCTCGCGCAGGACGATGCGCTGGCGGCCGCTCTCGACGAGGCCCTGGCTCTCCCAGCCACTGAGAATGCGGCTGACGGTGTGCAGCGTGGTTCCGGTCATCTGTGCGATGTCCTGGCGGCTGATCGGGAAATCGATCTCGATGCCGTGGTCCAGCTTCCTGCCGGATTGCTTGGCGAGGCGCAGCAGCGCATGCGCGACGCGTTGCTCGACCTGCTGGGTCGACATTTCAAGGATGCGGGTGTGACTCTCCTGAAGCCGCGTGCCGACGGTCTGGAGCGTGTTGGCGGCGATCGCCGGAAACCGCTCGACCAGCCGCGGCCAGGCCGAGGTCGGCCAGATCAGCACGACGCTGTCATCGACCGCCAACGCCGTCGCCGGATAACGCACGGCTCCGATCGCCATCGCGAGGCCGAATGTCTCGCCGGGCGCGACATAGCGCACCACGATTTGCTCGCCGGTCGGCGTGGTCTTGGCTGCGCGGACATGGCCGTGCAGCAGCAGGAAGAAGGATTGCGCGTTAGCCCCCTGCTCGAAGATGGCACTGTTCCTGGGATAGCGCGCCGAGCGGGCCTCACGCAGGATCTCGTCCAGCGCTTCCGGCGTCACCCCGGCAAACAGCGGCAAATGCGCAACCAGCGATGTGTCGACTTTGGCCATTCTGCCTCCTTGGCGCTCGGGAGTGTGATGGCACCTGCAATCGTCAGGTAGTTTGCGATAGCGCAAAGCGGCCCGGCAGGCTGGCAGTATTTTTCCAAGCAACGGAACGAATTCGTTGGAGTTGACCTCATGGCTGGCGCCCGATCCCGCAACTTTGCGGGCTGGCCGCTGTTTGCGAACAGCTTTCGGCCCTTCTTCCTGCTTGCCGCGATCCAGGCGGCGCTGTCGATCCTGGTCTGGCTGCCGACGTTCCACGGAGAATTGTCGGTGAGTTCAGCATTCGCGCCGCGCGACTGGCACATCCACGAGATGCTCTATGGCTTCCTGCCGGCGGTCATCACCGGCTTCCTGTTCACGGCGATCCCGAACTGGACGGGGCGGCTGCCGATCCAGGGCAAGCCGTTGGGGGCGTTGCTGATTGTCTGGCTTGCCGGGCGCATCGCGGTGACGGTGTCGGCCAATATAGGCTGGGCGTTCGCGCTGATCGTCGATGCCGCCTTCCTGGCATTGGTCGTCGCGGCCGCGATGCGCGAAATCATCGCAGGCGGCAACTGGCGCAACCTGCCCGTCGTGGGGCTGGTGCTCGTTCTGCTCGCCGGTAACGTCGCCTTTCATGTCGAAGCGCATTACGAGGGCGCGGCCGATGTCAGCATCCGCGTCGGCATCGGCGTGGTCGTTCTGCTGATCGCTTTGATCGGCGGCCGCATCATTCCGAGCTTCACCCGCAACTGGCTGGTCAAGTTCAATCCCGGCCGGCTGCCCGTGCCGTTCGGGCGCTTCGACGGCGCGGTGATCGGATGCAGTGCGCTCGCGCTCGTCTCGTGGATCGTGGCGCCGCTGAATGTCGTTACCGGTATCGCGATGGCTCTCGTCGGCGGGCTGCACCTGGTGCGGCTTGCGCGCTGGGCTGGCGATCGCACGTTCCGCGAGCGGCTGCTCGTGATCCTGCATGTCGGGTACTTTTTCGTGCCGTTCGGTTTCATCCTGCATGCGCTGGCGGTTTTCGATGTGCTGCCGCCAAGCGCCGGCATTCACGCCTGGATGGCGGGCGCGGCGGGAACCATGACGCTCGCAGTGATGACCCGCGCGAGCCTCGGCCATACCGGACAGGCCTTGACGGCTTCGCCGGCAATCCAGGCAATCTACGCTGCAGTCATCATTGCGGCTCTGGCCCGGATCGCTGCCGTCGTGTTGCCCGCGCATGACGATGTGTGGTTGCACATCGCCGCCTGCGGCTGGGTCGTCGCCTTCCTCGGGTTTGCCGTCGCGTTCGGCCCGCTGCTCGCCGGCAGCCGGTGGCGTGCCCTCGCTACGATGGGCGTGCCCGCTCCGGCGCGCTGAACTCGACTGCAGGCGCCGTCGGAGGCCGCTCGCCCTTGCGCCAGTCGGTGATGGTGCAGCCGAAGCGGTCGCGGAACCAGCGCGCCATCACGCTCTGCGCGGAGAAGCCAAGCTGCACCGCGATGTCGGACAGCGGCCGGCCGGGGTCGTCGATCAGCTGCATCACGAGATCGGCGCGCTGTGCGTCGAGGATGGCCGAGAAGCTGGTGCCTGACGCGGCAAGGCGGCGATGGATGGTGCGGCGGGTGCAGGCGAGATGCTCGGCCACGCGCTCGACCGTGCAATCGCCACTGGCGAGCAGGGTCCGCACCACCTCGTCGACCTTCTCCTCCCAATTTGCCGGCCGGGTCTCGATCGCCTCGATCCGCTTGCGCAGATAATTCGCGATCAAGGGATGCGCGCTTGGGATGCGGCGCTCCATGTCGTGCGCCGACAGCAGGATCGAATCGTCATCCGCATTGAAGGTCACCCGGCATCCGAAGAAGTCGCGGTAGCGCTTGCGGTCGTGCGGCGGCGGATAATGCAGGTGCACCTCCTGCGGCCGCCAATCGCTGCCGAACAGCGACTGGATGATGCGGTGGACGCTGCCGAGCGCCATGTCGATCGACTGTCGGGGCGCGCGCGGCTGCCGGCCTCGCAAGTGCAACGAGACCGTCACGGTCTGCTTGCCGCGCGTCACGTCCAGCCGCATGCCGTCGTGATGGATATGGATGAAGCGCGAGAATGCATCGATGGCCTCACCAACGGTTGCCTGTTCGCGCACGATCAGGCCGACGGCGCCGAAATTGGTCAGGCCGCCGCGCTCGGCCAGGCGCAGGCCGAAATCTTCAGCACCGGAAGCCTTGGCCGACAATTCCAGCAGGCGGCGCAGGCCGGTGACGGCGATGGGGGTATCCGGCTCATCGAGGCAGGCCAGCGGTAGCCTGACCTTGCGCATCATCTGCCTTGGATCGAGCCCGACCGACCGGGCAACCTCCGGGTAGTAGCTCAAGCCTGCGCTGCGAATGAGGTCGGTCATGCGAACCGTTCCTGCCAGCCATGCCCGCAGATGTCCCGAAATGTAAAGTTTCTGTCCCGATCCGTCAAATCCGGGAACAGCTTGGAACATACATAAGGGAAACCGAAGCACTGGCGTGAATGCCGTGCTCATGACGGCGCGGCAGGACGACGGGGCCCGCGGCTGTCTCGGATGATTTGACCAAGACATTGCTGGATCGGGATTATGCCGGGAAACACGCTTTCCAAGGGTGAGGTATTCGTCATTGAAACCGACGCCGCCTCACGCGAACTACTTTCCAAGGCGCTCCAGCAGAGCGCGTATCACGTGATCTGCTTCGCCGACGGTGCATCCCTGCTATCGGAAGCCAAGGCACGGATGCCGGCCTGCGTGTTGCTGGAGATGCCGCCGGATCGCTCCGCGCTCGACGTGCTCAGGCGGCTGCGCGAGGAGAATTGCATGGCGCCGGTCCTGATGACATCGGCAAATGGCAGCATCGCGATGGCCGTCGATGCGATCAGGAGCGGTGCGGCCGACTTCATCGAGAAGCCGTTCCGCACCAGGGACGTCGTCGACCGGATCGATGCCGCCATCGACGAATTCGCGCAACCCGGCGCGACCCGGCAGCGCTGGCTGCCAGGCTGCGAACCCCTGACCGCGCGCGAGGGCGACGTGCTCGAACATCTCGCCGCCGGCCTCACCAACAAGGAGATCGCCCGGCGGATGCATCTGAGCGCGCGGACGGTCGAGGGCTACCGCGCCAGCATCCTGAGGAAGGCCGGCGCCCGCAACGTGACCGATCTGCTCCGCCGGATATTCGGCAAAGGCTTGCAAACAG
Source organism: Bradyrhizobium cedriense (assembly GCF_054602315.1). Taxonomy (NCBI): domain Bacteria; kingdom Pseudomonadati; phylum Pseudomonadota; class Alphaproteobacteria; order Hyphomicrobiales; family Nitrobacteraceae; genus Bradyrhizobium; species Bradyrhizobium cedriense. Next base: position 392,780 of record NZ_JBTSWB010000002.1, read on the forward strand.
CAGCCTGAGGCTCGACCGCGGCCGGCGGCGACGCGTTCCGCGGTCATGGTGCTGCCGTAGCGACGCCCCACGGAAACCCCAATCGAACCAGTTCCTTCCCTGCCGCGTCTCATCACGATGGCGAGGCATTTCATCGCGCGCGTCCGGCTGGCGGCGCGGCGATACCGGCAGGAGGGACTTTATGCGCATCACCGCCAAATGGTTGGCAACCACGAGCCTGGTCCTGGTGACCGCGGCCATCGCATGGCCGTCATGGGCGGCCAACGTGGACGCCACGTCGGCGATCGACACGGTGACCGTCTATCCCGACGGCGCCACCGTCACCCGCGTCATTTCGTTGGATCTCGCCTCCGGGGACTCGACGCTTGTCGCCAGGGACTTTCCGCTCTCGCTCGATCCGTCTTCCCTCCGCGTCGAAGGCGAGGCGGGCGCCAAGCTCACCATCGGCACGATCGATGCGCGGCCGCCGAAGGTCGCGGCGCCCGCGAACCTACCCGAGCTCGACAAGCGCATCGAAGCGCTGAGAGATCAGCGGGCCGATCTGCAGGGTGCGATCGACTCGGCCAATGCCCGGCGCAAGTTTGCGCAGCATTTCGCCGAAGCCTCTCCCGCCGGCCTCGGCGACAAGGGCGAGGCACGGCCGATCACCGAGTGGCGCGCGGCCTTTGCCGCCGTCGCCGAGGAGGTCGCGACCGCCGACACCGCGATCCGCGATGCCACGCGAAAGCAGCGCGAGATCGACCGACAGATCGCGCAATTGGAAGCCGAGCGCTCGGCCAAGCCGCCGAGCAAGCTGGAAGTGCGGATCGACGTCGCCTCGGCGGCCGCGACCAAAGCGACATTGCGGGTGACCTACGCCGTGCGCAATGCGCGCTGGATGCCGCTCTACGACGCGCGGCTCGACACCGGCGCCAGGGATCGCAAGCCGCAGCTCGAGCTCGTCCGCCGCGCCGAGGTCACGCAATCGACCGGCGAGGACTGGTCGAACGTGACGCTCGGCGTTTCCACGGTTCGCATCGGGCGCGGCGGCAGTGCGCCCGAGCTGAACTCGCTTGTCGCGCAATATCCGCAAGTCCCCAAGCCGCTGGCGCTCGGCACGGCTTCCGATCTGGCGCGACCGGCGCCGATGACGCGCCAGGCGCAATCGCCGGCCATGGCCAAGATCGCGGAGGCGGCTGAGCCGCGCGAGCGCGCCGACGAGCAGCAGGCGGTCGCCGAGATCGGCGAACTCCAGGCCACCTTCAAAATTCCCGGCCGCGTCAGCCTCGGCGCCGCCGAGGGCGCCAAGAGCATGCGTATCGCTTCGGTGAATGTGCCCGCCGATCTAGCCGTGCGCGCCGCACCGGTCCTGGATCCGACCGCGTTCCTCGAGGCGAGCTTCAAGCAGACGGACGAGGCGACTCTGCTGCCCGGCAAGGTCGCAATCTACCGCGATGGCGTCTTTGTCGGCCGCGGCAAGATCACGGCGTCCGCCAAGGACGATATCGTGCGGCTCGGCTTCGGCGCTGACGACAAGGTCAGAATCGAGCGGGCGGTGGTCAAGCGCAACGAAGGCTCGGCCGGCCTGCTCGTGACGACGTCGAAGACCGACGAGCGTTCGTTCAAGACCACGATCCGCAACGGCCACGACTTCCCGATCAAGGTCGCAATCGAGGATCAGTTGCCGATCAGCGAGAACGAGGACATCGTCGTCGAGATGCTGCCCTCGAGCACCCAGCCGACCGCAAGCAACATCCGCGACAGGCGCGGCGTGCTGGAATGGTCGTTCGACGCCAAGCCCGGCGAAGTCAAGGACATCAACTTCGCCTGGCGCATCCGTTGGCCGAAGGACAAGAGCATGGTGATCGTCCCGGCGGGGTAGGTTGCTAGCCACAAACGAGGTGCGCTCCCTCTCCCGCTTGCGGGAGAGGGTTGGGGTGAGGGCTCTTTCGTCTGAGGGAGTCTCTCTTGTTGAGACACGCTCTCACCAGCGCTTCCCTGCAAGCGTTGGGGAGCAGGCGTTCTCCACGGAAACAATGAGATCGCAGGCTGCGAGTCAGATACTCGCCGAAGGCGCGACCGCCTGCATCGACTGCGGCAGCACATACGGCACGCCTTCGCCGTCCCGATGGACCACGGCGTCGATCTCGAAGATGTCACGGATGGTCTCGCGCGTGATGACATCCGCGCGTAAGCCATCCGCGGCGAGCCGTCCGCCATTCAGCACGACGAGCCGGTCGGCGAAGCGGATCGCGAGGTTGAGATCGTGCAGGATCGCGATGACGGCCGTACCGCTGGCAGCCCGGCGGCGTGCGGCTTCGACCAGATCGATCTGGTGACGCAGATCGAGGCTCGACGTCGGCTCGTCCAGCAGCAAAAGCCCGGGGCCGTGTTCGGCCTCGCCGCAGGCGAGCTGCACCAGCACGCGGGCGAAATGGGCGCGCTGCTGCTCGCCCCCTGACAGCGTCGGCAATTGCCGTTCGCGGAAATGTGCGAGGCCGACCTCGTCCAGCGCCGCATCGACGAGCGGGCCGGCTTCACGAAGGCTGCGCTCACCCGCGCCCATCAGAACGATCTCCTCGACCGTGAACGGGAAGGTGACGTTGATGTGCTGGGACAGCATCGCGCGGCGCGCGGCAAGCTCGTGCGGCGTGAAGCGGCGGATGTCGCGCTGCTCGAGTCTCACCTCGCCTGCGCTCGGGCGAAGATCGCCGGAGAGCAGTCGCAGCAGCGTCGATTTGCCGGCACCGTTCGGGCCGATGATCCCGACCATCTCGCCGGCTTCGACGGCGAGGCTGACGCCATCGAGCAGCGTCGCGCGGCCGGCGCGCTTGCTCAGAGCTCGGGCCTCGATCACCGCGGTCATAGCGAGGCGAGCCCGCGCTGCCGCAGCAGGATGAAGAGGAAGACCGGCGCGCCGACTGCGGCGGTCAGAATGCCGATCGGCATCTCCGCCGGCGCCACGATGGTGCGCGCCAGCGTATCGGCGCCGACCATCAGGATGGCACCGAGCAGCATCGAGGCCGGCAGCAGCAGGCGATGCGCAGGCCCGATCACGAGGCGGAGCAGATGCGGCACGACGATGCCGACGAAGCCGATGACGCCGCTGATCGACACGGCGACGCCGGTCATGGCCGAGACCATGACGATCGAGATCCGCTTCAGACGCTCGACATCCACCCCGCCGTGAAAGGCGTCGGCCTCGCCAAGCACCAGCAGATCGAGACCGCGCGCGATGAAGGCGCAGAAGGCAATTCCGATGACGAGGACCGGCGCGAGCGCGGCGGCCTTGGTCCAGGTCGCGCCGCTCATCGAGCCCAGCATCCAGAACGTGATGTCGCGGAGCTGACGGTCGTCGGCGATGAACACCAGGAGGCCGATGCCGGCATTGGTGATGGCGGTGATGGCGACGCCAGCGAGCAGGAAGACTGCGATCGAGGTCCGCCCCGAGCGGCTCGAGATGCCATAGAGAATTGCGGTCGTCGCCAGCGAGCCCGCGAAGGCCGCCAGCGGCAACAGCTCGGTCTGGAGAAAGCGCAGCGCCTCGCCGAAGCGCGAATCCGTGAAGACGATCGCGCTTGCCGCGGCGAGTGCGCCGCCGCTGGAGACGCCGACCAGGGCAGGATCAGCGAGCGGGTTGCGAAACAGCCCCTGCATGATCGCGCCGGCCGCGGCAAGCAGGCCGCCGATCATCGCGGCCGCCGCGACCCGGGGAATGCGGATCGACCACAGCACGAGCTGGTCGCGGGCCGTCATGGCAGTGTTTTCGCCGGCCAGGCCCAGAGCGGCAGGCAGGCGGGAGAGGGGGATGCCGGCGGCACCGATCGTCAGCGCGACGATCGCCGTCACTGCGAGCACCGCGATCAGGACAGGAATCGCGAACGATGCGGACCGCCGTCGCGCGCTTCGTCGCGCGCTCCGTGCTTCGACCCCGGCAGCCACGCTCATTGCCGGCAGTTCGCCGCCGACAAGGCCGACGTGAACGTGCCGCCCTCGGCCAATGCCGGATAGAGCCTGACGGATAGATCGCGCGCCGCCGCCGCCGTCCGCGGCCCGAAGCCCAGCAGATAGAGCCCATCCATGGTGATGAAGCTCTTGTTGGCTGCAACCGGCGTCAGCGCAAAACCGGGATGGGCATAGACCGCTTCGGCCTGGAGCGACTCCTTGCCCCGCTCGATCGACAGCGCGACGTCGGGCCTGGCCGCCACGATCGCCTCGTCGCCGATGATCTTGTAGCCATCGTAATTGTCGACAGCGTTGGCTGCGCCGGCGAGCCGGATGATCTCGTCGGCCGCGGTCTTGTGGCCGGCGACCATCGCCCGCCCGTTCTGGAGCGACATCACGAACATCACGCGTACCGGCTTCGTCACCCTGGCGCGCAGTGCGCGGAGCTGCGCAAGATCGGCGCCGACGGCGGCGCCCAGACATTCGGCACGCGCATCGACACCCATGGCGTGGCCGACCAGTCTTATCTTCTCGATCAGGCCCTCCTCGGAGAAAGTCTCGGGCACCAGCACCAGCGGCACCTTGGCCGTCTCCAGGATATCCATGGTCTCGCGCGGGCCCGATCCCTGGATCGCCAGGATCAGGGTGGGGTTGAGGCCCAGCACGCCTTCGGCGGAGATCTGGCGCATGTAGCCGACATTGGGTTTGTCGTGCAGCGCCGCCGGCGGATAGAGGCTCGTCGTATCGACGCCGACGAGCCGGCTCTCGAGCCCGAGCGCATAGAGAATCTCGGTAATGGCGCCGCCGATCGAGACGGTGCGCGCAACGTCGGTGACGGCAACATCGCGGTTGCGCGCATCATGCACTTTGATACCGGCGGCGTGTGCGCCGGACACAAGCGCGAACGTACCGGAGAGCAGGAGACAAGCGAAGGTGCGACAAAACGTCATTGCGGCTCACTTCGTCAGGATCAGCTTGTTCTGCGAGGTCAGGCGCAGGCGATAGCTGTCCTCGCCATGCGCGATGATGATCTCGCGCTCGGCCGCAAACAGTTCGCGGCTGTCGATCCGGCTCCCTCGCATGGTGAGGGTTCTCGTTGTTGCAGAAGAGCTTCCTGCCGGCTCTGCCGCGCCGCCGCTGTCTCCGGATGTTGCTGACATTGTTGTTGCGATGCGCTTTCGAGATTTCAGATGTGTCCTGCCTTGTATAAACGGCGCGAGGCGCATTCCAACGGCGGCAATTTACAATCGATATAAACTGCAATCAGTTGTCATTGACCGTCAGAGTGTTGCCACGTAACCAATTATGGCAGCGGGGTGACGTCCCGCGTTAGAGAAACGAGCCAGCCAGTCGTTCGCGTTGCGAGCGCACGCCAGCCAAGAGACTCCAAAATTAGAGTGAAGTGCAGGCTGGGGCTGATATGGCTGACGGGGCTAGGTATTCGCGCGCCCTGATTGTGGGCGCGTCGGTGGTTTCGATCGCGGCATTGGTGACGGAGAGCAGTCTCGCGCAGACCGCATCGCCGCAAGCCGAGAGTGCGTCGTCGGAGAGGCCGAAGCAGGCCAAGCGCAAGCCGGCGAAGCCGCTGGTCGCGCAGCAGGCGGCGCCTGACGTGATGAATGCCCGTGCCCAGGTGGTTGTCGGCGTTCAGGCGCTCGATACCATCACGGCTGCCGCGACGAAGACCAAGGAGCGCGCGATCGACTCGCTCGCGCCGGTCAGCTCCATCTCGCTCAACCAGATCCAGGGGCTTCAGCCCAACCGTCTATCGGGTATCTTCTATGCCGTGCCGGGCGTGTCGTTCCAGGAGCGTGGCGACGATCCTGCGACCGTCATCAACATCCGCGGCTTGCAGGATTTCGGTCGCGTCGCGGTCGTCGTCGATGGCGCGCGGCAGAACTACCAGCGCACCGGGCACAATGCCAACGGCTCCTTCTTCCTCGATCCCGAATTGATCGGCGGCGTCGATGTGGTGCGCGGACCGACCGCCAACATCTACGGCTCCGGCGCGATCGGCGGCCTGGTCTCGTTCCGTACCAAGGACATCAACGACGTGCTGCGCCCCGGCGAGCGCTGGGGCGTCGATCTCTCGGGTTCGTACGGCTCGAATAACAATCGCGGTCTGGGTTCGGTGTTCGGCGGCGTGCGCGCCACGCCCGACGTCGATATCTTCGGCGGCGCGGTCTATCGCACGCAAGGCAACTACAAGGACGGCAACGGCACCGAGATCGGCAACACCGGTAACCAGGTCGAGAGCGGGCTGATGAAGCTCACGGTGCGGCCGGCTCTCGGTCACGAGGTCAAGTTCGGTGCCGTCTTCCAGGACTATCAATACGATATCGGCCAGTTGAACCGCGGTCCGGTGGCAACGGCGGCACAGCGCGCGCTCTATCAGGGATCGTCGGTCTACGCCTCCGATGCGAAGAACTACACCGGGACCATCACCTGGAACTACTCGCTGCCGAGCGACAACCTTTTCGACTGGCATATGTCGGTCTACGGCAATCGCGTCGACAATGACCAGACCAAGACCTATCACTATTCCACGTCCGGCGGCGCCTATTGCGGAACGGGCAATTTCGGCAACAACATTTCGGGCTGTGTCGGCGACAAGCGCGGCTATGTCCTCGACACCTACGGGATCGACGTCAACAACACCACGCGCTTCAACGTGGGCGACTGGCGCAATGCCGTCACCTGGGGCGTCGATGCCTTCCAGGACGATGTGATCACAACCGACAGCCGCGGCAACTCCAACATCACTACGCCGAGCGGCATCCGCACCGTGTCTGGCGGTTTCATTCAGTTGAAGCAGAATTACAGCACCTGGTTCGAGGCGGTCAGCGCAATCCGCTATGACCGCTATGACCTCGACTCCGGCAAGACCAGCGCCAGCGGCGACCGCTTCTCGCCGAAGATCACTCTCGGCGTCACGCCCGTTCCGGGATTCCAGCCCTATGTCAGCTATGCGGAAGGTTATCGTGCGCCGTCGATCACCGAGACGGTGATCTCAGGTGCGCACGCGACCGGTGGTGGTCCTGCTTTCTTCAACTGCCCCGACGGCACGGTCGGCCTGTTTTGCTTCCTGCCCAACCCGAATCTTCGTCCCGAGGTCGGCAAGAACAAGGAAGTCGGCTTCAACCTGAAGTATGACAACATCTTCAGCGCCAACGACTCGTTCCGCGGCAAGATCAATCTCTTCCGCAACGATGTCAGCGACTACATCGATCTCGTCGCCTCGGCACCGACCCCGGTGCCGCCATTCGGCTCGTTCAGCCAGTACTACCAATACCAGAACATCGCCAATGCCCGCATCCAGGGCTTCGAGGCCGAGACGATGTACGATGCCGGCGACTGGTTCATCGGTGTCGCCGGTCATTACATCCAGGGCAAGAACGTCCAGACCAATATCGGGCTGGCGACCATCACGCCAACCAAGGTCGTTACGACGGGTGGTGTCCGCCTGCTCGATCGCACGCTGATCCTGTCGGCTCAGTGGGCGTCGTACGGCCCGAACAACGACGTGCCGGCCAACTATATCCGTTCGACCGGCTACGATCTGGTCAATCTCTATCTGACTTACAACGCGACCAGGGACATCGTGTTCACGGCCTCGATCGACAATCTCTTGAATCAGTACTACCGGCCATACGCCGTTCCCGGCAGCTCGACGGACGGCACCTCGCAGAACGACGTGCTGTGGTCGAGCCCTGGGCCAGGTACGGTCTACAAGGCCGGCATGAAGATTCACTTTGGAGGTGCGTAAGCCGACCGGCGCCGCAGCATCACAACCTCCGCCGGGCTGCGCTGATTCGTCAGCGCGGCTTCGGTGCGCTTTCGTCTAGATCAGAAGGAGAGACTTTCATGTTCATCGCAATGAATCGCTTTCAGGTGAAGCCCGGCTCGGAAACCGCGTTCGAGACGGTCTGGCGCACCCGGGAGTCCTATCTCGGCAGCATGGCCGGCTTCGTTGAATTCCATTTGCTCAAAGGGCCGGTGCTCGAGGACCACACGCTGTATTCCTCGCATACCGTGTGGGTCGACAAGGCCGCCTTCGAGGCCTGGACGCGATCGGAGGAATTCCGCCGCGCCCATGCGCGCGCCGACAACAAGACGGGCGAAAGCCTCTATCTCGGCCACCCCAAGTTCGAGGGATTCGAGGTCATCATGACCGAGCGCAAGACGAACGCGGCCGCCTAGATCGCGGCTGATCACGGTAGGGAGCAGCACATGCTGAGCACCGATCTCGCCGATCTCAAGGCGTATATGGCGGACAATCCCGGCGCGGTGATCGAGGACGTTGCGCGCGAGCGCAAGGTCAGCCCGCGCGCGGTGATCGAGGCGCTGCCGTCGTCCATGGTGCGCGTGGGAGGCGGCGAGCATTTCGTCGCCGCCATGCAGGACATCGCCGAATGGGGCGAGGTCACGCTCATCGTGCACACGGACGATGCGATCTTCGAGTTCACAGGTCGCATTCCCGCGGGCGAGATCGGCCGCGGCTATTTCAACCTGATGCAGCCGAAGGGACTGCATGGCCATCTTCGCCACGATCGCTGCGCAGGCATTGCCTTCGTCGAGCGCCCCTTCATGGGCAAGACGTCCGCCTTCGTCGCCTTCGTGAACGCCGACGGCGGCATCATGTTCAAGGTGTTCGTCGGCCGCGACGAGACTCGGGCGCTGCGCGGAGACCAGTTGGCGGGGTTTCGGCAACTTGCGGACCGGATCGCGGCGCAATCCGCGACATAGCTTCCTTCTGTCTGTCGGGAGATCAGGATGCAGGGCAGATCAGGGCTTCGGCATGTGATCATGACGCTCGCAGTGGCGATCGTGCCGTCACCCGCCTTCGCAATCGACGAGGCGTTGTTGCCGCGCAATTTGTCACCGTGGGGCATGTTCCAGGGCGCCGACATCGTCGTGAAAACGGTGGTGGTGGGACTGGCCATCGCCTCGCTGATGACGTGGACGGTGTGGCTGGCCAAGACGATCGAGCTGCGACGCAAAGGCTCCCTCGCCTCGCAGCGGATGCGCGCGCTCGAGGGCAACATGACACTCGCTGACGCCGCCGCGCGGGCCGGCGATGCACGTGACGCGGTCGCCCAGCTCATCCAATCCTGCGCCAGGGAGGCGGAGCTGTCCGGCGGCGTGCTCGACGATGGCCTCCAGGAGCGTGTCGCGCTGCGGCTGGAGCGGGTCGAGGCGGCAATGTCGCGGCAGATCGCGCGCGGCACCGGCGTGCTCGCGACCATCGGGGCCACAGCGCCGTTCGTCGGCCTGTTCGGCACGGTCTGGGGCATCATGAATTCCTTCATCGGCATCTCCGAGAGCCACACCACCAGCCTTGCAGTGGTCGCGCCCGGCATCGCGGAGGCGCTGCTCGCCACCGCGCTCGGCCTCGTCGCCGCCATCCCGGCAGTCGTGGTCTACAATCACCTCGTCCGTGGCATTGCCAATTACCGCGCGCTGCTCGGCGACGCCTCCGCACAGCTCATGCTGCTGGTGAGCCGCCAGCGCGACCACCGCGAATTTCGTCTGGCACGGGCGGCGGAGTAGGCCATGGCCGCCAAGCTCGGCGCATCGAAGCTCGGCTCGCGCGGCGACCCCGGCGAGCTCGACGTGACGCATGAGATCAACGTCACACCATTCATCGACGTGATGCTGGTGCTGCTGATCATCTTCATGGTGGCCGCACCGCTCGCCACGGTCGACATCGGCGTCGAGCTACCGGCGACCGCCGCCGAGCCCGCGCCGCGGCCAGACAAGCCGGTCTTCGTCACCGTCAAGCCCGATCTCTCGGTCGCTGTTGGCGAAGACGTCGTTGCCCGCGATGCGCTCGGCGCCTCGCTCGCTGCCGCCACCAAGGGGCGCAAGGACGAGCGCATCTATCTGCGCGCCGACAGGGCCGTGAGCTACGGCGACCTGATGGAGGTGATGAACAGCTTGCGCAATGCCGGCTATCTCAAGGTGGCGCTGGTCGGCCTCGACGGGCGCAGCTGATGGCCGCGAACGCTTTTGCCCTGCACCAGCCGCTCGGCGAGCGCGAAGGCGCGCGCTGGGGTGTCTCGGCGGCCGTGATCGTGGCGTTGCACATTGGCGCTGCGCTGCTGGCGATGCACTGGATCGGGTCGCAGCCGGAGCAGGGCGTCAGCCTGCCGGCGATCATGGTCGACATGGCGCCGGTGACGTCAGCGCCGCAATCGACGCCGGTCGATACCGCGCCGGGGCCGGCGATAGAAGAAGCCGACGCTTCGCCGCCGGAGCCCATGCAGCGGCAGACGATCGAGGAAACCATCGCGCCTACACCGCCGCAGGAAAGGCCCGACGTGGTTGCACCGCCGGAGCAGGAATTGGAGCCGAAGCCGGCCAAGCCCGAGTCGGCGAAGATCGTACCGCAGGAGAAGCCTGCACCAGAAAAGCCGAAAGTGGTTCGTCGCGAGGCGAAGAAGCCGTCGGAGGCGCCTCCCGCGCCGCGCACCAGCGCGCCGCCGCGTGCCGAGCGCGAGGCGCCGGCGGCGTCAGCCATGAGCGCGGGCGCTCTCGCGTCTTTGGTTGCAACCTATAATCAGCGCGTTCGAGCGCACCTGATGCGCTTTCATTCCTATCCGCCCGGCGGCAACGATCAGCGGGCGGTAGTCCGGGTGAAGATCGCCATCGCTCGCAATGGACAGATCACGTCGAGCCACGTCAGTTCGTCCGGCGTTGCTGCATTCGATGCCAAGGCGACGTCGATGATCCAGCAGGCCTCGCCGTTTCCGCCGATCCCTCCGGAAATCAAGAACGCCACGATGAGCTTTACGATTCCGGTGGAGTTCACGGTGCGCTGAATCCGGCGCTGTCATGCCCCCGGCTTGGCCGGAGCATCCAGTCCGCCGAGGCCTCACGGTTCAATCGCCGGCCGCGGCGGACTGGATCGCCCGGTCGAGCCGGGCGATGATCGTGCTGAGAGGGCGTCGACTCACTTCGCCTTCAGGAAATCCGCGACCTCGAGCAGCACGAATTCGTTGTCGTCGGCCTTGTTGGGATCGCGGCTGGAGGAGAACGGCAGGTTGTTGTCGTTGCCGACGATGATGTGGGTGTCGTCGACGCGGTCGACGTTCTCGATGGTGAAGAACGGGAAGGTGTAGACGCCCTCGTTGAGCGGCTTCTTCGCCTTCTTGTCGGGATCCCTGATCTTCATCAGGTCGATATAGCCGATCTTGCGCACGGGCTTGCCGACATTGGCGTCGGTCAGCTCGATCTTGTAGACCCGCTTGAACTTGGCGAGATCGGGAAAGCAGTTCTCGCCGCGGGTTCCTTGCGGGCAGGCCTTGTCGGCGGTGCCTTCGCCGTTGTCGCGCTCGATGATGAGGCCGGAGGCCTGGTCGATCATGTTGAAGTCGCCGATGGCATTGCCGTTCTGCTCGAACACATACTGCCAGTAGCGGCCGGTGAACTTTTCGGCTGCGACGTCGAACTCGAGGATGCGGGCGGCTTCCTTGCCGTCGACCTTCTCCCAGTCCTTCTTCTCGGCATCCCACAGCGGGCCTTCGAGCAGGCCATAGAGGAACTTTCCGTCTTTCGATGCCGCAAAGCCCTCATAGCCCTTGGAGCGGCGGAGGTTGACGTTGGTGTAGGTCGCGCCCGGCGCGGCCGGCGTTCCCACGGCCCAACTGTCGGGCGAGCGTACCGGCTTGCCATTGGCGACCGTATCGAACACGCCGAGGATCTTGCCGGTCTTGTCGGCCTTCAGGATGTAGGGGCCGAACTCGTCGCCGATCCAGAAGACGTCGCCGACGATCTGGAACCCCTCCGTGTCGAAATCGGAGCCGGTGAGATAGCGCTTCTGGGTATCCTCATGCACGATGCGGAAGGGCACCTTCTTGTCGGGATCGTGCAGGAAGATGGTCTCCTGTCGCTCGATCTTGCCGCTCGCCCAATCCATCTTGTAGCGGTTCAGGTACAGCATCGAGTCCGGCGAGTTGGCGCGGGCGCCCATGCCGTTGTCTGTGACGACCCAGAAGCTGCCGTCGGGCATGGTCTTGATTCCCGAATGCCCCTGGAGCGGCTGGCCCTTGAACGGCAGCGACACGCCGGTCGCCCGCTCATAGGATTTGCCCATCACGGTGCCGATCGCATCGACCCGCTTGCCGGTGGTGTATTTGCCCGACGTCTTGAGATCGGCGGGTGCGTCAGCCGGCGCGTCGATGAACGAGGCGGCCGGCATCACCACGTGGCCGGCGAGCTTGGCCGGGAATTCACCTTCGCTCTGCGCGAGCGCGGAGCTCGCGGCCAGAATGATCGTTGCGACGGTGCTGAGAAAAGTCGCGCGCATGTGCGTCTCCTGTTGGCGGACGCATGCCTTATGCGGACGGCACATTGCAGTTTTGTGAAGCCGGGCCAAACGCCGCAGCCGCCCGCAGCGCGTTCATACGCCTTCGTAGACCAGCCTGGTGAAATAGCCGGCATCGACGACGAACTGACCCCATTTCGCGTCGAACGCTGCGGTCGGCTTGGCGGCAACAGCCTCGTCCCTCGTCTTTCCCTGCTTCTTGAGGTTGCCGACATTGTCGCGGATAGCGACCAGCATGTCGCGGAATTCTTGGAGTTCAGCTTTGTTGCTAACGGGCTTGCCGTGGCCGGGAATGATGATGGTATCGCTTTTGGCCGCGGCGAGATTGGCGTCGGATGCCGAGATCATGCCATCGATGCTGCCGCCGGTGGAATAGTCGATGAAGGGGTAGATGCCGTTCCAGTATGTATCGCCCGCATGCAGGATATTGGCCTCCACGAACGAGACGGAAACGTCGCTATCGGTGTGTGCGGGTCCGTAGTGCTTCAGCGAAATCGATGCGCCGTTGAGCTTCAGCTTGTGCTCCTTTTCGAAGATCTCGGCCGGTTGGGCACCGGCGGGAGCGGGGAGGAAATTATAGTCCCAGTCCTCGACCCGCTGGATGCCGGAGAGATGCTTGCGGGTGTTCTCGTGGGCCACGATCTTCGCGCCCGCCGCATGCAGCCACTCATTGCCGTCGGTATGGTCGAAGTGCCAGTGCGTGTTGATCAAATGCGTGACCGGCTCGCCACCGAGTTCGGCCAGCGCCTTGCTGAGCTGCGGCCGCGACACGCCGATTCCGGCGTCGACCAACACCTTGCCGTCTGGCCCGGTCAGGACGGCGATGTTGCCTCCGGACCCCTCAAATACGCTGATGTTGTTGCGCAGCTTGTAGGTCGTGATAGTCGCTGCTGCCGCGCTGTCCTTGATCAAGCTGACGATGCCTCGGGCCTCGGCATAGGCCTGGCGCGGCGTGAGCCAACCCGCGGTGGCCGCGAACGTTGCGCCACCGAGGCAACACAAGCAGAAGCCGCGTCGGGATAGCGAATTGAGTTTTGGCGCAGCCACGGTATCCTCGCCTTCGCGCGATCATCGACGGTGCCAACGATCGACCCCGCCTTCCGAGTGGCAGGTGGGACCGAAAGAGTCGAGCGGTCTATCACGATCGCACGATCGCACGATCGCTCGCGCGAGGCCGTCTATTCCTTCACAGCCCCCGTCAGCGACGAGACGTAATAATCCACGAACAGCGAGTAGAAGATCGCCACCGGCAGCGAGCCGAGCAGCGATCCCGCCATCAGCGCGCCCCACTGATAGACGTCGCCGGTGACGAGTTCGGTCAGGATCGCGACCGGCACGGTCTTGTTGGCGCCGCTCTGGATGAAGGCGAGCGCATAGATGAACTCGTTCCAGGACAGCGTGAAGGAGAAGATGCCGGCCGAGATCAGCCCGGGCACCGCGAGCGGCAGCGTGATCCGACGCAGGATCTGCAGCCGTGTGGCACCATCGACCAGCGCGCATTCCTCGAGCTCGTAGGGGATCGACTTGAAGTAGCCGATCAGGAGCCAGGTGCAGAACGGCACCAGGAAGGTCGGATAGACCAGGATCAGGGCAAGCGGCGAGTCGAACAGGCCGAACTGCACGACGACGGTGGCAAGCGGAATGAACAGGATCGACGGCGGCACCAGATAGGCGAGATAGATGCCGAGGCCGACATAGGGGCTGCCGCGGAAGCGCAGTCGCTCGATGGCATAGGCGGCCAGCGTGCTCGCGATCAGCGACAACGTGGTCGAGCCGATCGCGACCAGCATCGTCGTCTTCAGCCAGCGCGGATAAGCGGTGTCGAACAAAAGGTGCTTGATGTGGGCGAGTGTCGGCGAGGAGATCCAGAACGGGTTGTTGTCCTTGTAATTCATCAGCTCCGCGTTCGGCTTGAACGAGGTGATCGCCATCCAGTAGAACGGAAACAGGAGGATCAGCACGAAGCAGCCGAGCGGCAAATAAATCATCATCAGCCGCCGCAGCCCGGAATCCCAGGCCATGGTGTCGGGCGCGGCTTTGGCGTTCGTGTTCGGTTGAACGACGGTGTCAGTCATTGGCCTCTCCCTGCTGCCATTTGCGGCGCGCCAGGCCGAAATAGGAGAACAGTGTCGCGAACACCAGGAACGGGATCATCGATACCGCGATCGCCGCGCCTTCACCGAGCTCGCCGCCGGCGATGCCGCGCTGGAAGGCCAGCGTCGCCAGCAGATGCGTCGAGTTGACCGGGCCGCCGCGGGTGATGGCGTAGACCAGCTGGAAGTCGGTGAAGGTGAAGATGATCGAGAAGGTCATGACGATGGCGAGGATCGGCATCATCATCGGGAAGGTGATGTAGCGGAAGCGCTGCCAGGCGCTGGCGCCGTCGAGCATCGCGGCCTCGTAGAGCGAGGGCGAAATGGTCTGCAGGCCCGCCAGCAGCGAGATCGCGACGAAGGGAATGCCGCGCCAGATGTTGGCGGCGATCAGCGAGAAGCGCGCCGGCCAGGGCGAGCCGAGGAAGTCGATATTGCTGGACCGCCAGTGCAGCACGTCGACCAACAGGTAAGAGATGATCGAGAACTGCGGATCGTAGATCCACCAGAACGCCAGCGCCGAGAGCACGGTCGGCACGATCCAGGGCAGCAGGATGATCGCACGCAAGAGGCTCTTGAACGGAAAATGGTTGTTGAGCAGGAGCGCCAGCCAGAAGCCGAGCGCGAACTTCCCGAAGGTCGCGATCCCCGTGTACAGCACGCTGTAGAACACTGCGTTCCACCACAGGGGATCGGTGAGCAGATACTGGAAGTTCTCCAGGCCGACATAGACGCCGCGCCGGCCGATCGTGGTGTCGGTGAAGGCGAGCCAGATGCCGAGTCCGAGCGGATAGGTCAGGAACACGGTGAGCAGCCCGATCGCGGGCGCGAGGCACATCACGATCAGGAATGGCTTGTAGTCGAACAGGCGGACCAGCCAGGAGGGCTGACGATGCGCCAGCGCGGAGGAGGAAAGTGTCGTCACGGACATCAGTTCGTTGTCCTGTCTGTGTAGGTCACTTCACCGTCGTTGCGAGGAGCGAAGCGACGAAGCAATCCAGGCTGTAGCCGCGGGCACGGACTGGATTGCTTCGCTTCGCTCGCAATGACGGCCGTTACTTCTGCCGCCGGAAGTACCGCTTGCAGCGCTGCTCGGCCTCTGCTGCGGCGGCCTCCGGAGTGGAAGCGCCGGTTGCGACGGACGCGAACATCTGGATCAGCACGTAGTCGGCGCTGACGGCGCCCGTCGCCGTCGAGATGGGGCCCTTGTAGCCGTCGTAATAGGTGCTGTTCATCGTGTCCTTGAACAGCTTGACCTTGGGATCCTGCGACCACACGGCGGCCTCGGCATAGGCGGCCAGCGGCTGGGACCAGTAGCCGGAGTTGGCATTGAGCCACGGCTCGTATTGGTCCTTTTCCAGCATGTATTGCAGGAAGGCCTTGGCGGCGTTGGGGTACTGGCTATGCTTGAACACCATGGCGTTCAGGGTCAGGCCCGCCATGGGCGAAATCTTCGCAACACCCCTGGGCAGCAGCTGATGCTCGCTGTCCTCGGCAATCGCCTTGGTCGCCGGGTCGTTCTTCAGCGAGAAGTACAACGAGACGCCGTTGGCGGTCAGCGAGATCTCCTGCGAGGAGTAGGCGCGGTTGTTGCTGACGTCGTTCCATGACGGCGTGCCGGCGATGAAGGTCGGATAGAGCTGCTTGACCCAGTTCAGCGCGGCGATCGTCTCCTTGCTGTTGATGACGACGTTGCCTTCCTCGTCGAGCAGGGAGCCGTTGTGCGACCATAGCGCCCAGTTTGCGAAGCCGTTGCCGTCGCCCTTGGCATTGCCGAGCGCGAAGCCGGCCGGCTTGCCGGCCTTGTGCAGCTTCTGGCACAGGTCGAGAATCCCGGCATGGTCTTCCGGCACCTTGTTGAAGCCGACCGATTGCAGGATCGACTTGCGGTAGATCAGGGGGCCCGCGGTGGCACCGAACGGCAGTCCGATCCAGGCGTCGCTCTTGTTCTTCTTGCCGTAGCGTTGCGCCAGCGGCAGCCAGCCGCCATAGCGCTTGCCGACATAGTCCGCGACGTCGGTCAGCTCGATCAGCTTGTCGATGTAGATGTGCGGAGCATCCGAGAAGCCGATGATGATGTCGGGGCCGGCGCCGGAATTGGCGGTCACCGCTGTTTGCTGGTTGATGTCCTCCCAGCCCACGAAGTCGACCTTGACCTCGACCCCGGTCTCCTTGGTGAATTTTGCCGCATTGGCGCGGAAGACGTCCTCGTCGGCCTGGACGAAGCGTACCGGGCGCAGCATGCGCAAGGATGCGCCCTTTTCGATATCGCGCTTGGGCGCCGGCACGTCGGCGGCCTTGATCGGCGATGGCTGTGTTTGCGCTGCAGCACCGGTGGCTGCGAGCGTTGCAGCGGACAGACCCAGCGCCAGGGCATCACGACGTGTGATGTCGTTCCTCATCGGTTCCTCCCTATGATGTATCCCTTCCCGGCGTTGATCGCCGGTGAAGGGCCGTTTCGGTCGTCGGCGCGTTCTACGCCGGCCGCCTAGCTGTTCGGTCCCCGGTCCATGCTGACGGGCTGCCAGCGGCGGAGCGCGGTGGTCTGCAGCACCGACGGATTGACGCAGCTTACCGGCCACATGCCCTGAAGCACCAGTGACAATTCGTAGCCCACGCGGCGCTTGCGCGCCTCGTCGAACCGTGCCGAGGCCGAGGCGACGTGGGCGGTCAGGGTCACGTTGTCCATGCCGAGCAGCGGATTGTTGTGGGAGGGCGGTTCCTTCTCCAGCACGTCGAGGGCGGCATGGGCGATCCAGCCCTCCTGCAGGGCCTTGATCAGGCTTTCCTCGTCCACCGTGGCGCCGCGGCCGGTGTTGATGAAGATCGAGCCCTTCTTCATCTGCCGGAAGTGCTTCTCCGTCAGCATGTGATGCACCTCGGGCCTTGCAGGGGCATGCATCGAGACGAAGTCGGATTGCGACAGCACCTCGTTCAGCGTCGCGGGGATGACGCCGTGATCGTACATCAGCGTCTCCTGGATGAAGGGATCATAGGCCATCATGCGCAGCCCGAACGGGGCGGCGCGTTTCGCAACCGCTCGGGCGACGCGGCCGAACGAGACGAAGCCGAGTGTCTGGCCCATCAGCCTGGGGATCTTGAGCAGCGCCGGCCGGCCCTCGGCCCAGCGCCCGTCGCGCACCATGCGGTCCTGCTCGACCAGGCGGCGGAAGCCGGCGAGCAGCAGCATCATGGCGTGGTCGGCCACCTCCTCGATGAAGGTGTCGGGGATGTTGGTGACGGGAATGCCGCGCGCGGTGGCGGCCTTGACGTCGACGCTGTCGACGCCGACCGAGCCGAGCGTGATCACCTTGCAGCTCTGCAGGCTGTCGATGATGGTCTTGGTGATCGGAATGCCCTTGGCGTAGATGGCGTCGGCGTTCTTCGCGGCGGCGATGAACCCGGCTTCGTCGGCGGGGGCCTCGACGATCTCGGCATCGATCGGATCGAGCGCCTCGCGCTCGAAGGAATAGTCGCTGCCCGCGACCGTGAAACTCGCGCCCTTCGGCGTCACCACCCTGTATTTCGGCATTCTCCGCTCCCGATTTGGTTTGTCGGTTCTTGTTGTGATCCGCACCCGCAGGCGGGACCTTTGCGTCTTTTACGCGAAATCGGTGCCGCCGCGTACAATTCACGGTTGTTGGGGCAAAGATAAATCTGCCGTTTCGGCGACGGCGTCCGGGTTTCTACGGAGGCCCGTAAGTACCTTGCTAAGGGCTCCCGCACTAAAAGTTGATTCGATTTTGTCGATCTCGTCGCGCGCCCGTATCCCATCATTGCCGGAGCCAACCCGTGAAATTGAGCAATCTGAAGATCGCCCCGAAGCTCGGCATTCTCGTCGGCGTCACGCTGTTGGGTCTCTGCATCTCCGGCGTCCTCGCCGGTTACCTGATGAAACAGGAGATGGTGAACGCACGCATCGACCAGGCCAAGGCGATCGTGGAGATGGCGCGTAACTATGCTGCCGCGCTCAAGAAGCGCGTCGACGCCGGCGAGATGACGAAGGACGCGGCCATGGCCGAGCTTCGCCGCTACGGCAACGCGATGACCTATGACAACGGCGCCGGTTACCTGTTCGGCACCTCATACGACGGCATCACCCAGCTCGCCCCCGATCCGAAGGTGATCGGAGCGAACCGCATGGACGCAGTGACCAACGGCCGCAAGCTGTCCGTCGAGCTGATGGACGGCGTCAAGGCCAACGGGTCGATCCTGCTGTATTATGAATATATGAAGCCCGGTCAGGAGAAGCCGATCCGCAAGATCGGCTACGCGGTCGCGGTGCCCGGCCTCGACATGTATCTCGGCACCGGCGCCTATCTCGACGACATCGATGCCAAGATGGGGCCGCTCTACTGGATGCTCGGCCTTGCGATGCTCGCCATCGTCATCGTCGCCGGCAGCGTCGCCTGGCTGATCGGCCGCGGCATCAGCCGCCCGCTGGCGTTGCTCGGCGCCCGTATGAAGGATCTCGCCGACGGCAAGCTCGAGGGCGACATTCCGGGCGTCGGCCGCGGCGACGAGATCGGCGCGATGGCCGCGACCGTGCAGATCTTCAAGGACAACGCGGTTCGCATCCGCGACCTCGAGCAGAGCGAAGCAGCCACCAAGGAGCGCGCCGCGGCGGAACGTCGCAGCGTGATGGAAAACATCGCCAACGACTTTGAACGCAGCGTCAACGGCATTGTTCGCTCGGTCTCTTCGGCCGCCGCCGGCATGCAGAGCACGGCGCAGTCGATGACCGCAACCGCCAGCGACGCGACTTCTCGCGCCGCCACCGTCGGCGCGGCGTCGCAAAAAGCCTCCGGCAATGTCGGCACGGTTGCCGCCGCTGCCGAAGAGCTGTCGAGCTCGGTGACGGAAATCTCCCGCCAGGTCACGCGCTCGACCGAAGTGGCGAGCCGGGCCGTCAACGACGCCGAACGCACCAATGCCACGGTGCAGGAACTCTCCACCGGCGCCGAGAAGATCGGCGAAGTCGTCAAGCTGATCCATTCGATCGCCGCGCAGACCAATCTGCTCGCGCTCAACGCCACCATCGAGGCAGCGCGCGCCGGTGAATCCGGCCGCGGCTTCGCTGTCGTCGCTTCCGAGGTGAAGGCGCTCGCCAACCAGACGGCGAAGGCGACCGAGGAGATCTCCGCGCAGGTCGCGGCGATGCAGACCTCGACCAGCGATGCCGTCGCGGCCATCTCCGGCATCACCCAGACCATCGCCGAGATGAGCGAGATCACCGCCGGCATATCCGCCTCGATCGAGCAGCAGGGCGAGGCGACCCGCGAAATCGCCCGTAACATCCAGTCGGTCGCGGCCGGCTCGAGCGAGATCAACACCCATATCGGCGGTGTCACCTCGGCCGCGGAAGCGACCGGCTTTGCTGCCACCGACGTGCTCACCAACGCCCGCGAGCTGGACAACCAGTCCGGCGCGCTGCGCAGCGCCGTCGACGGCTTCCTCGCCAAGGTGCGTGCAGCGTAAGCTTTCACGCAAGCCGATCTCTATCCACGACGTCGTCATGCCCGGGCTTGTCCCGGGCATCCACGTTCTTGAACACCGCATGTGCGGATAGACGTGGATGGCCGGGACAAGCCCGGCCATGACGGAGAATGCGGCCTACGCTTTCGCGCGCGTCTATTGCTTCTCGATCTTCGCGTTCGTGATCAGCTTCTCCCGCAGCACCAGCTGTTCGTTCACGAACGTGCCGAGCTGTTCCGGCGTGCCCGAGAACGCATCCATGCCGAGCGTGGCGAGCTTGGCCTTGATCTCCGGATTCTCGACGATCTTCCTGATCTCGGTGTTGAGCCGGGTCACGATCTCCTTCGGCAGGCCGGCCGGCCCGAAATAGCCCTGCCAGGACGAGATGTCGAAGTCGGGCACGCCGGCCTCCTGCATCGAGGGCAGATGCGGCACCAGCGGCGAGCGGTCCTTGGTGGTGACCGCGAGCGCGCGCAGGGCGTTGCCGTTGACGTGGGGAAGGCCGGTCAGGATGTCCACGAACATCATCGAGACGCGGCCGCCCATGACGTCGTTGAGCGCCGGCGGCGAGCTCTTGTAGGGCACGTGCAGCAGGTCGAGCCCGGCGTTGTGCGCGAAAGTCGCGCCCGAGACGATCGCCGACGACGAGCCCGAGGCGTAGCTCAGCTTGCCCGGATTGGCCTTGCCGTACGCGACGAGCTCGCCGACGGTCTTGGCCGGTACCTCCGGATTGACGACCAGCATGAACGGCAAGTCGCCGGTGCGCGCGATCGGGGTGAAATCCTTGACCGGATCGTAAGTGAGGCTCTTGAGCAGATAGGGATTGGCCGAATGCGTGGTGTTTGTGGTCACCAGCAGTGTGTAGCCGTCGGGGGCGGCTTTGGCGACATAACTTGCGGCGAGCATGCCGTTGGCACCCGCCTTGTTCTCGATGATGATGCCGACGCCGAGCGCCTGCGACAGATGCTGCGAGATCAGCCGTGTCGTGGTGTCGGTGCCGCTGCCGGCCGCAAACGGCAGCACCAGCGTGATGTTGCGGCTGGGGTAGTTGTCGGCCTGAGCCGTGGAAGCTGCGGCGAGGCAAAGTGCGGCCGCGCCGGCGGTCCGCAGGTGTCGAATCAACGCTGAAATCATGTCTGGACGTTCCCTCTTTTTCGTTGGCGGGGAACCTAGCTTGTCCGAACCGGATTCGAAAGGTGGCTGTAGGTCGTGAGCGCGTCCGCCCCGCGGAATTACTTCACCGCCGAGCCCTGGCGCGATGCGGTCACGACGCCGGCCAGCACCAGCACGTAGCCGATCAGGTGGAACGCTTGCAGCTTTTCACCGAGCAGCAGGATCGCCATCGCCGAGCCGAACACCGGCACCAGATGGAAGAACGGCGCCGCCCGGTTGGGCCCGATCAGGGCCACGCCGCGGTTGAAGAAGAGATAGGCCAGCGTGGAGGGAAAGATCAGGACATAGCCCAGCGTCGCCAGCGTCGTCGCATCGAATTGCAGCACGCGGCCGCTTGCCGCCTCCCAGATCGCGGTCGGCAGCAGCATGGTCGCGCCGCAGCAGGTGGTGAAGGAAAGAAAGGAGAGCTGGTGGACCTTCGGTCTTCGCGGGATGAAGGCGGAGTAGATCCCGAACGCCACCAACGAGGAGGCGAACATGAGGTCGCCCCGGTTGAAGCTGATGCTCGTCAGCGCGGCAAGATCGCCGCGCAGGATGATGATCAGGACGCCGAGCAGGGAGATCGCGATGCCGGCCAGCTGCGCGCCGGTCAGGCGCACGCCGAACAGCACCAGCGACCACAGTGCGACGAACAAGGGACCTGCCGACTGGATCAAGAGCGCGTTCAGCGCCTCCGTGTATTGCATCGCCCAGTACGAGATCGCGTTGTTGAAGGCGAAGCCGACCAGCGACAGGAACAGCATCAGCGGCAGGCTCTCGCGCAAGGCGGGCCAATCGCGCTTCAGGTGCGGCCACGCGAACGGCAGCAGGATCAGGAATACGCCGTACCAGCGGATCGTGGTCACCGTCAGCGGCGGCACATGAGCGCCGACGTGGCGCGCGAGCACGATGTTGCCGGCCCAGAACAGCGAGGTCAGGCTGAGCAGCAGATAAGGCTGGTTGTTGAGCCAACTGGCCGGATTCGAGGCCGGTGGCGCGGGCGAAGCGGTCGTCATTGCGTTTGATGAGAGCTTGCGCTGGATTGCCGATGCGCCACAAGTGACAGCGTCGCAATGCTACAATGCAGCCATGATCCGGGGAGGTGCCATTGCCGGTTAATATGTTGAACATCGAGGGGCTGGAACGGCTCGATCCGAATGCACCGGTGGTGATGCTGAACCTGATGCGTTTCCATGCGCGCTCGCGCGACGGTGACGGTTCGGGCTGGGACGCCTATTTGCGCTACAGCGCAGTCACGGTGCCGATGATCAGGGCGCGCGGCGGCACGCTGCTCTGGACCGGAGAGGCCAGGGCGGTCGCACTCGGTCCGCACGCAGGCAACGAATGGGATTTCGTCGCGCTGGTCCAATACCCGTCGGTCTCGGCCTTTCTCGACATGATGACGTCGGAGGCTTACGAGCGCGAAGCCGATCCGCATCGCGTCAACGGATGCGCCGAGCATGTCATCATCGCGACCAGCGAAGCGTACAGCAAGTTCAGGAAGTAGCTTGCGGCACCGCCGTCTGCTTCCTCGACGCCGCAAACACGCCCGCCAGCACCAGCGCGAAGCCGATGAAGTGGAACGCCTGCGGGTGTTCGCCCAGAAACACCATCGCCATGATCGAGCCGAACACCGGTACGACGTGGAAGAACGGCGCGGCGCGGTTGGCGCCGATGAGGCGGACGCCGCGATTGAAGCAGAGATAGGCGAGCGCAGAGGGGAAAACGGCGACGTAGAACAGGGTCAGCAGGTTCGGCCCGTCGAGCTTCATGACCGGGCGTGCGGACAGTTCCCATATCTCCAGCGGAATGAGGCAGGCGGCGCCGCAGCCGAAGGTGAAGGCGAGAAACGAGAGGCCGTGCATCGGCGGCCGCTTCAGTGACAGCACCGAATAGAGCGCGAAGATCAAGAGTGCGAGGACGAAGATCAGGTCGCCCTTGTTGAAGTCGATGTTCGAGAGCGTCGTGAAATCGCCGTGCAGCAGGATGGTCAGCACGCCGCACATCGACAGCAGCACACCGAAAGCCTGCGCCGCTGTGAGCCGGATTCCGAGGATGACCAGCGACCACAGCGCCACGAGCAGCGGCGCGGCCGACTGCAACAGCAACGTATTGAGCGCCTGGGTATGTTCCAGCGCCCAATACTGCATCGTGTTGAAGGCGCCGATGCCGGTGATCGAGAGCGTGATCATCAGGCCGAGCTTGCCGCGGATGGCCGGCCAGTCCTGCATCAGGTGCTTCCAGGCAAACGGCAGCACCAGCAGGAAGGCGAAGAACCAGCGCAGGAACGAGAGCGTGACCGGCGGGATGTGGCCGGCGGCGAGCCGTCCGACGATCGCGTTGCCGGCCCAGCACAGCGCGGTGATGCTGAGCAGCACATAAGGCTGGTTGGCGATCCAGCTGTGGCCGGACGTCTCCGCGCTTGTGGTCTGGCCGGTGGCGGACATTATGATTGTTCTGGCCCCGCATGAGCCGGGGCCCGGCCCGGCGGTTGTCCGGGCCGGATCGTCGCCCGGCCCGTCCAAAGACACGGAAATGGTTTCGATTTCAACGGGGCGCCATGCATCGCCTCCATGCGCGGGGCGATGCGGGAACCTCAGCGCTTGCCGGGGATGCGGATCGCGAACGGCTTCAGCAGCTCGGCGCAGATGAGATAGATCACCACGAGACCGGCGATGCCGGCCATCATCAGCGGCGGCGGCGCGACGAAGCCGAACCAGCTCCCGACCGGCGTGAACGGCAGCACCATCGCGACCACAAGGGCGATCAGCGAGGATGCCGCCAGCACGGGATCTGGCCAGTTGTGCCACGGCCGCCCGTAGGTGCGGATGACGAAGATCACCAGGATCTGCGTCGCCATGGATTCGACGAACCAGGCGGTGCGGAATTCCTCGGGCGAGGCCTTGAACAGGTACAGCAGCGCCACGAAGGTCAGCACGTCGAACACGGAGGATAGCGGTCCCATGATCGCGGCAAAGCGCACCAGGCGCGACATGCTCCAGACCTGCGGCCGTGCGGTCGCCTGCGGTCCGACGCGGTCGAAGGGGATGCCGAGCTCGGAGAGGTCGTAGAGCAGGTTGTTGAGCAGGATCTGCGTCGGCAGCATCGGCAGGAACGGCAGCGCGATCGAGGCCGCCGCCATCGACAGCATGTTGCCGAAATTCGAGCTGGCGCCCATGCGGACATATTTGAGGATGTTGGCAAAGGTGCGCCGTCCCTCCTCGACACCGTCGGCGACGACTTCGAGATCGGACGCGAGCAGGATCATGTCGGCGGCGGCCTGCGCCACGCCGGTCGCTCCGTCCACCGACAGGCCGACATCGGCGACCTTCAGCGCCGGCGCGTCGTTGATGCCGTCGCCGAGAAAGCCGACCACCTCGCCGCCGGCCTGGAGCGCCTTGACGATGCGCGACTTCTGGTCCGGCGCGAGCCGGCCGAAGGCATCGGCGGACCGCACCTGCACGGCAAGCGCGTCATCGCTGAGTTCGGCAATGTCGGCGCCCGACAGCACACGCTCCGCGTTCAGACCGACCAGGCTCGCGAGCCGCTTCACCACCACGGGATCGTCCCCCGACAGGATCTTCAGGCTCACGCCGCTCGCCGCGAGCCGGGCGATGGCGGCGGCGGCCGTCGGCTTCGGCGGATCGTCAAAGGCGCAAAACCCCTCGAAGACGAGATCGGTTTCGTCCTCGGTCTCGACCTCACGCAACGCGCCGGTCCAGGCCCGCGAGGCGATGGCTACGCTGCGCAGGCCTTCGGTCGCGAGCGCGTGCACGCGGGCCATCGCAGCCTCGCGCACTGCCTCGTCCATGCGGCACAAGGCAAGCACGGCCTCCGGTGCGCCCTTGACGATCAGCCGCGCGCTCTCCGGGCCGATCGCGAGCACCGAGCCGAGCCTGCGCGAGAAGTCGAACGCCTGCCGTCCGGCCAGCGTCCAGCCGTCGGCGGCGCCCGGCCGGCCGGCGACCAGCGCGGCATCGAGCGATCCCCGGTCGCCGCCGAGCGAGGCGGCGACCGCGCCGAGCCGCGCGGCGCGCGGGGCGTCCTCGCCGGCGGCATCGACGCTTCGCGCCAGCGTGATCTCCGCCGAGGTCAGCGTGCCTGTCTTGTCCGTACACAGCACCGACATCGCGCCGAGATCGTGGATCGCGGTGAGCCGCTTGACGATCACCTTGCGTCGGGCCATGCGCAGCGCGCCGCGCGACAGCGTCACCGTGGTGATCATCGGCAGGAGTTCCGGTGTCAGTCCGACCGCGAGTGCGACGGCGAACAATAGCGAGTCCAGCACCGGGCGGCCGAGCACCACGCGCACGGTCAGGACGATCAGCACGAGCGCCAGCGTGGCGCGCGCCACGACGAGGCCGAATTCGCGCAGATCACGCTCGAACGGGGAGGGCGCCTGGGCTTCCGCCAGCGCCGAGGCCGCCGCTCCGAAGACGGTGTCGCGGCCGGTCCGGACCACCAGCGCAAAGGCCTCGCCGGTCTGTGCGACGGCGCCGCGGAACAATGCGTTCGAACGATCATCGGGATCGGTCGCCGCGCCGGCGTGCTTGGCGACCGGGTAGGGCTCACCCGTGAGCGCCGCCTCGCCGGCGGTGAAGGCCGTGCTCTCCAGGATCAGCGCGTCGGCCGGAATGATGTCGCCGGACCGGACGCGCACGAGGTCGCCGGGCACGATGTGATCGACGTCGATGTCGCGGAAGACGCCGTCGCGCTTCACTTCGGCCTTGAGCGCCACCGAACGGCGGAGAATCTCGGCGGCACGGACCGCATGGCCTTCCTGGACCGTGTCGAGCCCAATCGAGAGCGTCAGGATCAGGACGATGATCAGCCCGCCGATTTCGTCGCCGGTCAGCATCGAAACCAGGCCAGCGACCAGCAGGATCAGCGAGAGCGGCTCGAGCAGGCGGCGCAGGATGGCGCGCGCCGCGCCTTCGATGCGCGGCGGCGCGTCGCTGTTCGGCCCGAACCGGTCGATGCGCTCTGCAGCCTCGGCCGAGGTCAGGCCGGCGAGGCCGCAGCCCAGATGGCTGGCGAGCTCTGCGGGAGAGCGACGCCAGAAATAGGGTTCGGCACGCGTTTCACAGTCCGGCAAGCGAAACTCTCGGTTCGAGGGCATCTGCCGGGAGGCAATGCATTCAGACTCGGCGTAACCACTTGACCTAGAACAATCCCGTTTTCCGAACGCACGCTAGCGTCGCATCCAGTCACCCGGTCATGCCGGGGCGTCGAAATCGCAACTGGGATCCGCCGGCAGGCCCGGCGCGCATGGCGTTGTCATGGCCGAGCAAACCTTCGTCCTGCCGCAGCACAAGCGACGGTTTTCCGTCGCGACGCTATGGACAGGATTCCTCAGTCACAAATGGTTCATCCTGGCCCTGGCGGTGTTACTGGCGCTGGGCGCCTGGCAGGGCGTGCGCGCGATCCTGGGGCCGGCCATCGTCGTCGACAAGGTCGCACGGGGACGCCTGCTCGAGACCGTGGTGGCGAGCGGCCATGTCGAAACGCCTTACCGCGTCGAGATCGGCAGTCAGCTCACCGGTACGGTGCAGGATGTGCTGGTCCATCAGGGCGAGAAGGTCGTCAAGGGCCAGCCGCTGATCGCGCTGGAATCGCGCGAGCTCAAGGCCAGTGTGGTGCAGGCGCAGGGCGCGGTGGCCCAGGCCGAGGCGCGTATCCGCCAGCTCCAAGAGCTGACCCTGCCTTCGGCGCAGCAGGCGCTGACGCAGGCCAGGGCGACGCTGCTCAATGCCCAGCAGACCTATGACCGCACCGCCCAGCTTGAGCGCAATGGCTATGCGACGCGCGCTGCGCTCGACGACGCCCAGAAGACCCTCGACGTCGCCCGCGCCCAGATGCGCTCCGCCGAGTTTCAGGTGTACACCGCAAGCCCCGGCGGCAGCGACTATGTGATGGCCCAGACGCTGCTCAATCAGGCCCGCGCCAATCTCGACACCGCCGAATCCCGCCTCGACTACGCCACCATCGTCGCCCCCCGCGATGGCGTCCTGATCACCCGCAATGTCGAGCGCGGCACCGTGGTGCAGCCCGGCAAGACCCTGCTGGTGCTGGCCCCGGCGGGCGATGCCCAGCTCGTGCTGCAGATCGACGAGCGCAATCTCGGCAGGATCGCACTCGGCCAGAAGGCGATCGCCTCGGCCGACGCCTATCCGGACCGGCGCTTCGGTGCCGCCATCACCTACATCAATCCTGGCATCGACATTTCGCGCGCCTCGGTCGAGGTGAAGCTGACCGTCGCCGATCCGCCGGACTATCTGCGCCAGGACATGACCGTGTCGGTCGATATCGAGACGGCCGCGAAGGACGACGCGCTGGTGCTGCCGCTCCGCGCCGTGCACGACATCCTGTCCGGCAATCCCTGGGTGCTCGGTATCAAGGACGGCCGCGCCGTGCAGCGGCCGGTGAAGGTCGGCCTGCGCGGCAACAGCCATGTCGAGATCACCAATGGTCTTGGTGCCGGCGACCTGGCCATCCCGCAGAGTTCCGGCATCCTCGCCGGCCAACGCCTGCGTCCCGTCCTGCAATGAACCACTGGCTGCCGATCGAGTGGACCATGGCGGTGCGCTTCCTGCGCGAGGGGCGGCTCCAGACCATCTTCATCATCGGCGGCATCGCGATCGGCGTCGGCGTCATCGTGTTCATGTCGGCGATGCTGGCGGGGCTGCAGGCCAATTTCATCAAGCGCGTGCTGACATCGCAGCCGCAGATCCAGCTGCTGGCGCCGGACCAGGTCGCGCGTCCGCTCCGCAACGCGCCCGGCGAGATCGAGGACGCGGCGGTGCAGCGTCCGAGCCAGCGGGTGATCTCGATCGATCAATGGCCGAAGATCAGGGTCCAGATGCAGGCCATGCCCGAGGTGGTCGCGGTTTCGCCGACGATTCTCGGCTCGGTGCTCGCGATCCGCGGCGACGCCAGCCGTTCGGTCAATCTGTCGGGCGTCGAGCCGGACTCTTATTTCAAGATCGTCAGGGTGCCGGACTACATCGTCGCGGGCGATGCGCGCCTGACCAGCGAAGACGTCATCATCGGCATCGAGCTCGCCAGGGATCTCGGCGCCACAGTCGGCGACAAGCTCAATATCCGGGCCGCGTCCGGTGCGACGCGCGTGCTCACCATCTCCGGCCTCGTCGACCTCGGCAACAAGAGCGTCAACCAGCGCGTCTGCTATGTCGCGCTGCGCACCGGGCAGTCGCTGCTCAGCATGATCGGCGGCGTCACCACCATCGACATCACCGTCACCGACATCTACGCGGCGGAGGAGATCGCCCAACGCATCCAGGCCGCCAACGTGGTCGAGGCGGAGAGCTGGATCAAGACCAATGCGCAGTTCTTCAGCGCGGTGCGGGCCCAGCAGAACACCAACACCTTGATCCGCATCTTCGTCGGGCTGTCGGTCGCCTTCGGCATCGCGGCGGTGCTGGTGGTCTCGGTCATCCAGCGCTCCAAGGACATCGGCATCCTGCGCGCGATGGGCACGTCGCGCGGCAAGGTGCTGCGCGTGTTCCTGATCCAGGGCGGGCTGCTCGGCTTCGTCGGCTCGCTGTTCGGCGCAGCGTTGGGTGCGGCCGCGCTGGTCTATTGGCATTCGGTGGCGCGGCAGGCCGACGGCACCGAACTGTTTCCGCTCGTGATGGAGCGCACCCTGTTCGTCTACACCGCGCTGCTCGCCACCGTCACGGGACTGCTCGCGGCAATGGCGCCGGCGGTGCGCGCCGCCAAGCTCGATCCGGTGGTGGCGATCCGTGGCTAGCGAAATCCTCAGGCTCGAGAAGGTCTGCAAGGCCTACAATGTCGGTCAGCCGAACCAGACCGAGGTGCTGCACGATATCGACCTCGAGCTCGATCATGGCGAGTTCCTCGCACTGATCGGCCCCTCCGGCTCGGGCAAGAGCACGCTGCTCAACATCGTCGGCCTGCTCGACCGGCCGACCTCGGGCCGGCTCCTGATCAAGGGTCAGGACACCGCCGCGCTCGGCGATGCCGAGATCACGCATCTGCGCGGTCACACCATCGGCTTCGTGTTCCAGCACCATCTCCTGATCTCGGCCTTCACCGCGCGGGAGAACGTCATGATGCCCATGCTCGTCGACCACGGCTTTCCGAACGAGGAGATCGAGGCCCGGGCGGACCGGCTGCTGGCGCAGATCGGGCTGGAGAGATTCGCCGGCAATCTCGCCAACAACATGTCGGGCGGCCAGCAGCAGCGGGTGGCGGTGGCGCGCGCGCTCGCCATGAGGCCCGACCTCGTGCTGGCGGACGAGCCGACGGGCAATCTCGACACCCGGTCGGCGGATGCCGTGTTCGAGCTGATGCGGCAGGTCAATCGGGACAGCGGGACGAGTTTCCTCCTCGTCACTCACAATATGGACCTGGCGCGGCGCTGCGACCGCATCATCGAAGTGGTCGACGGCCGCATCCGCGCCTGAGGACGCGGAGAACTCCGGCGAGGGGGGGATTTTAAGGGGAAATCAAAGGCTTGGGTCCGGCTTTGGGCCCCGAAAAAGCCCCGTTCTTGCTTGCCTAGAGGGGCTGCTTCCTTTATCCGGTTGGCTGCCTTGCGTGCGAGCGGCTGCGGCCGACGATTGGGCTGGGCGCAGGCATGACCCGGAAGAGTGGGCACCGGTTTTCCGCGAGGATCATGCCCGAGAGACAGATTGAATAGGATTACCCGCGAATGGCCAACGTTGTCGTCGTCGGCGCCCAGTGGGGCGACGAAGGGAAGGGCAAGATCGTCGACTGGTTGTCGGAACAGGCCGACATCGTCGTCCGCTTCCAGGGCGGCCATAACGCCGGCCACACGCTGGTGATCAACGGCAAGACCTACAAGCTCGCGCTGCTGCCCTCCGGCGTGCTGCGCGAGGGCAAGCTGTCCGTGATCGGCAACGGCGTGGTGTTCGATCCCTCCGCCTTCCTCGACGAGGTCACCAGGCTGAGGTCACAGGGCGTTGCGGTCTCTCCGGACAATCTGCGCGTCGCCGAGAACGTCACGCTGATCCTGCCGCTGCACCGCGAGCTCGATGCGCATCGCGAATCGGCCAATGCGGCGACTGCGATCGGCACCACCCGCCGCGGCATCGGTCCTGCCTATGAGGACAAGGTCGGCCGCCGCGCCATCCGCCTGATGGATCTCGCCGACCTCGATACGCTTCCGCACAAGATCGACCGGCTCCTTGCCCACCACAATGCATTGCGCCGCGGGCTCAATTTGCCGGAGTTCGACGGCAAGGATATCCTGAAGGAACTGACCGCGCTGGCGCCGCAGCTCTTGCCTTACGCCGAGACGGTGTGGCGGCTGCTCGACATCAAGCGGCGCGAAGGCAAGCGCATGCTGTTCGAGGGCGCCCAGGGTGCGCTGCTCGACGTCGACCACGGCACCTATCCTTACGTCACCTCGTCCAACACGGTGGCGGCGCAGGCCGCGACCGGCGCCGGCCTCGGCCCGGGCGCGGTGGGCTACGTGCTCGGCCTGTGCAAGGCCTACACGACCCGGGTCGGGCAGGGTCCGTTTCCGACCGAGCAGGACAACGAGATCGGCCGCAAGATCGGCGAGCGCGGCCGCGAATTCGGCACCAACACCGGCCGTCCCCGCCGCTGCGGCTGGTTCGACGCCGTGCTGGTCCGTCAGGCGGTCCGGACCTGCGGCATCAACGGACTGGCGCTGACCAAGCTCGACATCCTCGACGGCTTCGATTCGATCGAGGTCTGCACCGGCTACAAGCTCGACGGCAAGGAGATCGACCATTTCCCGGCGGGCGAGGGCGCCCAGGCACGGGTTGAGCCGATCTATGAGACCATCGAGGGCTGGAAGGAGCCGACCGCCAATGCGCGGTCCTGGGCCGACCTGCCGGCCCAGGCCATCAAATATGTCCGGCGGATCGAGGAATTGGTAGGGTGCCCGGTCGCCCTGCTTTCCACCAGCCCCGAACGCGAGGATACTATCCTGGTGCAAAATCCGTTTGAGGCTTAACGATCTCTTACCAGGACGCGGATATAGTTGAGTTGAAATGGCTGATTACTATCCGCTGATCGCCCGCGCTATTGCCGCCCTGGACCCCAACGCTCCCGGCGAAAGCCGTCGCGCGCTCTATGAGCGGGCGCGGACGGCGTTGATCGCGCAGCTTCGCAGCGTGCAGCCGCCGCTTTCCGAATCCGAGATCACGCGCGAGCGGCTCTCTCTGGAAGAGGCTGTCCGCAAGGTCGAATCGGAGGCCGCCCAGCGCGCCCGCGAGGCCTCGCGTCCCGGTGGCGGCGCCCGCTCCGGCAGCAGCGGCGATGCCTTCCGCCGGGCCAGCACCCGCGCCGCGGAAGGCAACGCCCCCGCATCGCAGCCGGCCCCGCCGCGCACGCGACCGGCACCTCCGCCGCCGCGCGCCGACCGCCCGTCCTTCAATGTCGATGACCAGGGCGAGGCCCCGCGTCCGCCGCGCGCTCCCCGTTTCGATGCCACGCGCCAGTCCGGACCTCCCGCCCCGCCGCCGACGCCGGAGCCGCCGGCCGGGCGCGACCGCGCGGGCGCCCGCCGTCCGCCCGACCTCGGACCCCCGCCACCCCCGGCACCGGGCGTACGCGGCTTCCGGGACATCACGGCCGACGCCAATGATCTCGGCGGCGCTGCCGCGCAGGCCAGCCGCGCCGCGCGCCGCACCTATGCCAACGTGCCCTCGCCCTCGCCGGAATTCGACCGGCTCGAGCCGAGCCTGGAAAACCGCGCCGGCGAGGCCGAGGCGCCCTATTCCTACGACGAATCGGTCGATGAGGCCGAGCGCTACGCGCCCCAGCCGCAGCCGTCTTCGCCGCGTCCGCGCATCGCGCCCGAACGCGATGCCAAGAAGCGCGCCCGCACCGGCTCGGCCTTCCCGTTCAAAAGCGCGATCGCCGTCGGCATCGTGCTGATCCTGGTCGGCGCCGGCATTCTCTGGGGCAAGCAGCTGGTCCAGACCGTCAACGGCTTTCTCAAGCCGTCCGCAACCCAGGTGGTGGAAACGCCGACTCCGGCGCAGCCGCAGACCAAGCCGAAGATTCCCGATCGCGTCGGCCAGCCTTCCGCGAGCGACCAGCCGGTCGCGCCGGTGGCGCAGAAGGTCGTGCTCTATGACGAGGATCCGTCCGACCCGAAGGGCAAGCAGTATGTCGGCTCGGTGGTGTGGCGGCTCGAGCAGATCAAGGCGTCGGGCAACCAGAAGGCCGACGTCGCGGTGCGCGCCGACATCGAGATCCCCGACCGCAAGTTCAAGATGACGATGTCGTTCCGCCGCAACACCGATTCCTCGCTGCCGGCGAGCCACACCGCGGAATTGACCTTCATCCTGCCGCCGGATTTTCCGGGCGGCAGTGTCTCCAACGTGCCGGGCATCCTGATGAAGTCGAACGAGCAGGCGCGCGGCACGCCGCTCGCCGGCCTCGCGGTCAAGGTCACCGACGGCTTCTTCCTGGTCGGCCTCTCCAATGTCGATGCCGACCGCGCCCGCAACGTCCAGCTCCTGAAGGAGCGTTCCTGGTTCGACGTGCCCCTGGTCTACGCCAACCAGCGCCGCGCCATCATCGCCATCGAGAAGGGCGCCCCCGGCGAGCGCGCCTTCAACGACGCGTTCGCGCAGTGGGGCGATTGAGTTAGGCGGCCACTACTTCCGTCATCCCGCGGCACGCGAGGCACGAGCTATGATGCGCAATTGCGCATCTGAGAATCCATCGTGCAGCGCGTGACGTCGAGAAATGGATTCCGGGTTCGGTGCTGCGCACCGCCCCGGAATGACACCCCATATGGTCACTACCGCGCCGAAGCTTCCCGCTTGCGCGATGCTGCTGCGGCCGCGTGCTCGCGGTCCATCACGGCGCGGCAGCCGGGGCTGACCTGTGCCTTGTTGCGGACCATGCAGGCGGTGATGCGCGGGATATCCGGGATTTCACTAGAGCACAGCCGCATCGCATCGCCCGAGCACATCTGCTGTGCTTCGGACGAGAAGGCGAGGCCAGGTGATGTCTGGAGTGCGAGGCTGGTGACGGCGAGAGCGAAGAGCGAAGCGATCGTCTGATGGCGTGTCATGTGGAATGGGTCCCCGATTTCCCGTGGGCTTGAGCCGCTTGGTTTTGGGGCGCCGCACGCGGTTTGATCTGCCGCATGTCACAGCCTTCACGCCGGGAACTTTGATCCCGCATGTGGTCGCTCGATTTCTTGATGCTCGAATCGAAAAGTGCTGCGCCGCCCGAGCGAAGTATGCGCCATTGTCTCGGACCTGCAATGGTCAGTGCAAAGGAATTCGCAATTGTTGCGCGCGAGTCACGTCGCGTGCGATCACATCAGCCGGTCGGAGGATGGGCTCGCTGGTTCCGCGTCGCTCGCGCCGAGTGATGCGGCATGCTCCTCGACGGCGGTGACGCCCTTGGCGGTGAGTTCGAACAGATCGCCGTCCTTCATCACGTAACCATCGGCGATCAATTGTCCCACCTTGCCTTGCCGGTCGTCGGCGAAGGCGACGGATTGGCTGATATCCCGGAGGATGGAGAGTTGTTCGTCGCGTAACATCGCTTCACGCTCCATTCGCCGGGATGGTGCCGGTCCTCACATGCCGTGGCTCTGAAACACCTTGCTGCAGGACTTCGACAGCTTGGCGCGATTGGATTGCAGGCAACCCTGGACGGCCATGTCGTTGCCGAGGTCCTTGCGGCAGAAGCGCTGCGCGTCCCGCGAGCAGGCCTTCTGCTCCTGCGGCGTGCCCATGTGGCCCTGGGCGAAAGCAGGCCCGTCCGACAGACCGGTCAGGGTTGCCAGCGTGATCGTCGCCAGGAGAAGTTTGCGGGCCATCGGCGCTCCAGTTGCCAGAGGTCAATTCAGGTCCTCCATGAACTCGTCGCCTTGCCACTTGTTCCCCTCAAGCTGGCTGCGCCCCCGCTGTTCAAAGTTCCCACAGCGCTGCTATAACGAGGCAAAGTGTGAGGTTGCGCGATGAAACGCTATCTGGTGTTTGCCCTGGTCGGCCCGTTCGTCGGCGGGTTCCTGTTGCTGCTGACGACGACCTACCAGTCCGGCTATTGGGCCCAGACCAATCTTGGCGAGGTCGGCAAGCTGTTCGCGGTGTTCTTCAAGACCTTGCAATACAGCTATCTGTTCGGTTTCCTTCCCGCGCTGATGATCGGCGCGGTCGACGACATCCTGCTTCACATCCGCCGGATCGGCCCGGGCCTGCGGATGCTCCTGGTCGGCCTGTTCGCCTTCGCGCTGGCCTCGCTCACCTACAGTTCGCGCGGGCCGGATTCGGGCGCTCTGCAGTTCATCCTGTATGGCCTCGTCGGGTTCGTGCCGGCGGTGATTTCATCCTGGCTCGTGCATCGGTACGTCGAGGAGCCGCAAGCAGCGGCGGCGCCGACCTGACGCGCGGCATTCGATCGCGGCAGCAACCTCCGCCGCCGCGGCGCGTTGTCCGGAGACCATGACCATGTCCGACGACGACATCCTTGCTCCGCGCAGATCCCGTACGGGGAGCGGCTCCCGCGCGACCTCTTCCGGCAGCCGGGCGAGCGGACCGATCATCGACCAGGAAGGCCACGAGATCAGGCCCGAAAGCCTGGAGCAGGGATTTCGCGAGTTTCGCTTCGAGTTCGGGCAAGCCAGCCCGTTCGCCAATCTGACGCGCGAGCAACGGATCGCGCGTCTCGAGGCGATCGCAAAGCTGCTCGACGTCGCCTTCATCCTGCCCGGCACCAACATCCGCTACGGCATCGACGGGCTGATCGGCCTGATCCCCGTGGTCGGCGACATCATCACCACGGCGATCTCGCTGTGGCTGGTGCGCGAGGCCCGCTCGCTGGGGGCGCCATGGCACATCACCGCGCGCATGCTCGGCAATGTCGCGCTCGACGGCGTGGTCGGTCTGGTGCCGTTCGCGGGCGACGCTTTCGACCTCATGTTCCGCGCCAACATGCGCAACGTGCGCCTGCTGCGCCGCTGGCTGGAGAAGCAGCCGCGGATTTGATCTTAAGCGTCCGCGTCAGTGCAGCTCTCGCGCCTGCGGGGAAAACCAAAACGCAGAAAGCGCGACGACCTTTCGGCCATCGCGCTTTCTGCGCACATCGGAGGCTTGCGGAAAACTTTACGCCGCGTCGGCGTCGGTCTCGGCGGCCGGCGCCGGCTTGGGCCGACGGGGCAATGGGAAGGCTTCGCTCTCGTACAGCGAGCGGATGCCGTTCTGATCGAAGCGCGCTTCCTCGACCTGCAGATAGGCGCCGTTCAGCGAATCCGTCGGCAACTGCTCCATCGCGAACTGCACGGCCTCGGCTGCGGTGCCGAACCGGCGATAGGTGAAGCCTGCACGCTTCTTCTTGCGGATCGCAGCGGGGAAGAGTTCGGCGGACGTGTTGAAGTTGAACGGACGCAGTGGACGCATGGTCAAAGACCTCGTGATCTTCTCTGGGGCTTTAAGCGCGTGGGGTTGGGGAAGGGCAGAGGCCGCAATCCAGCGGGCCCGCCGCATGTCATTGTCGCTCTCTAATATAGGCCGATTTGACAAAATTGCGACCCCCGCGATGCGAGATGATGAATCCGCGCATGGCAGCTACGCAGGGGCTATAAGTCTAGCATTATCAATCGGTTATATGCCTAAAGCTTGCCAATAAGCATTAGCGCGACCAGCACCACGAGGACGACCCCGCCAATTCCCATGCCGGAATGGCCCATGCCATAGCCATAACCGCCCAGGCGGCCGGACAGGCCCCCAAGCAGGTAGATGATCACGAGGATGATCAGGATGGTTCCGAGCGACATGGCGTCCCTCCCTGGCGGCCGTACAATCG
Source organism: Bradyrhizobium cedriense (assembly GCF_054602315.1). Taxonomy (NCBI): domain Bacteria; kingdom Pseudomonadati; phylum Pseudomonadota; class Alphaproteobacteria; order Hyphomicrobiales; family Nitrobacteraceae; genus Bradyrhizobium; species Bradyrhizobium cedriense. The sequence continues at coordinate 428,558 of NZ_JBTSWB010000002.1, forward strand.
AACGATCGGCCGCACCGCCAGACGAGAAAAGCACATCGCGTGGCCGGGTTCCATGTAGGAACCCGGCACTGCGTGCCGTTTATTTCGGCTCCAGCTTCAACGCCGCCGAGTTGATGCAATAGCGCAGGCCCGTCGGCCCGGGACCATCGGGGAAGACATGGCCGAGATGACCGCTGCATTTGGAGCAGAGCACCTCGGTGCGGATCATGCCGTGGCTCATATCTCGCTCCTCGTCGATATGGCTCTCGACCGCCGGCTGGGTGAAGCTCGGCCAGCCGCAGCCGGAATCGAACTTGGCGTCGGACGCGAACAGCACATTGCCGCACCCGGCGCAGATATAGGTGCCGGCGCGCTCCTCGTGCTCATACTCGCCCGAGAAGGGACGCTCGGTCGCCTTCTCGCGCAGCACGGCGTACTGCATCGGCGTCAATTCGCGCCGCCACTGCTCTTCGCTCTTGATGACCTTGTCGTCCGTGATCTTCGTCTTGGTGTCGGGCATGGGTCTCCCGTTTCTCTCTTGCGATCAGTTGGTGGCCTTGCTGGCATTCACCAGCGTCGGCTTTTCAATGTAGTTGTCCGCGAACAGCTTTTTCAGGTTCTCGACCTTCGGGATGTCGTTATAGGCGATGTAGGGCTGGTTCGGGTGCAGCGTCAGATAGTCCTGGTGATAGGTTTCCGCCGGATAGAACGCCTCGAGCGCGCCGAGCTTGGTCACGATCGGCTTCTTGAAGACCTTGGCCGCGTTGAGCTGGGCGATATAGGCCTCCGCCACCTTCTTCTGCTCGTCGGAGGTGGTGAAGATCGCCGAGCGATATTGCGGGCCGACGTCGGGGCCCTGGCGGTTGAGCTGGGTCGGGTCGTGCACCACCGAGAAGTAGATCTGAAGGATCTTGCCGTAGGAGATTTTCTTCGGGTCGTACTTGATCTCGACCGACTCGGCGTGCTCGGTGCGGCCGCTCGAGACGGCCCTGTAATCGGCCGTCGCCTTGGTACCCCCGGCATAGCCGGAGACCGCGTTGACGACGCCGGCGGTGTGCTGGAAGACGCCTTGCACGCCCCAGAAGCAACCGCCCGCGAGGACGGCGGTCTGGATGCCGCTCGCGGGCGCGGCGTCCACGGCGGGGGCGGGGATCACGACCGCATCCTCCGCGGCCCGGGAGGGCATCGTGAAAGCCAGCGTCAGGGCGGTGGTTGCGGCGAGCAGGAAGGCGAGGGCGGTTCGGCGCATGGCAATCCTCTTTCGGAAGGGCTGACAGTCTAGGGCGGTCGGGACCGGGCGAACAGCCTGCCCGGCCGAGCTTTCGCAACATCCGAGATACGGATCCACCCGCCGATTGTTACGCCGGGGCGGACACGAGTCCGTGAGAAGGCCAGGAATGGCGCGGCGACGGTGCGGCTTGGCGAGATGCGGAACTCCGCGCTAGATGAGCCGGCACGATCGACCATAAGAAATGGTGGCTGGAGCTGACCTGACAACATGCTGCGCGTCGTACTCCTGATCCTTGCCGCCCTCGCCGGCGGCACGTCGATTGCCGAGGCCGATCCCCAAGCCGGAGACGATCTCGCCATTTGCCGCGACCGCCAGGCGGAGGCGCAGGCCCGTGCCATGGCCTGCGACAATCTGCTGAACGCCGACCGCGTCGCCGGCAAGGACAAGGCGATCGCGCTGTCCGTGCGCGGCACGACGCTGCTCAACAAGCGTGACTACGTGCACGCGATCGAGGTTCTATCCACGGCGCTCGACCTCGATCCCGACTATGCCGTGGCGCTCAATCTGCGCGGCCTCGCCCATGAGCGCAGCGGGCAGGACGACCTCGCGATGGCCGACTATGATCTCGCGCTGCAGAAGCGTCCGGCCTACGGCGTTCCCTACAACAACCGCGGCTTCATCCAGCTGCGACGGGGCGCTCTGCAAAGCGCGATCGACGATTTCAGCCTGTCGATCAAGTACACGCCCAAATTCCTGCTCGCCTGGACCAACCGAGCGCGCGTGCGCACGCTGACGAAGGATTTCGACGGCGCGCTCGCCGATTTCGCGGAGGCCGAGAAGATCGATCCGGCCGCGCCGCAGATCGCCGGCAACCGCTGCGTCACTTACGGCATGATGGGAAAGTTCGACAAGGCCGTTGCCGACTGCAACCGCCTCATCGAGCAGCAGCCGAAGAACGTGTTCGCGATCAACAACCGCGCCGACGTCAACATGATGAAAGGCGACCTCGAGGCCGCGCTGAAGGATTACAACACGGCGATCCAGATCAACCCGAACAATGTCCGCGCGCATTCCGGCCGCGGCCAGATTTACGAGCGCAGGAAGGATATCGCCCAGGCGCGCGCCGACTACCGCGCCGCGGCCTATTCGCTGACGAGGTTCGACGAGATCGACGTTGCGCGCGCCCGCGCCATCGCACAGGAGCGGCTCGCCGCGCTGTCGGCGCAAGCACCGGGCGGCGCGCCGGCCGGGCGCCGCGTCGCGCTGGTGATCGGCAACGGCGCCTACAAGAACGTCCACGCCCTGCCCAATCCGCCGCGCGATTCCAGATTGATCGCCAGTGTGCTGCGCGACGTCGGCTTCCAGACCGTGATCTCCGTCAACGACCTCACCCGCGACAAGTTCTTTGCAGCGTTGCAGACCTTTGCCACAGAGGCGGAAAAGGCCGATTGGGCGGTGGTCTATTACGCCGGCCACGGTTTCGAGATCGGCGGGGTGAACTACCTCGTTCCGGTCGACGCCAAGCTCGCGGCCGACAGGGACGCCGAGACCCAGGCGGTTGCCCTGGAGCAGGTGATCGCCGCGGTCGGCGCCGCGCGAAAGATGCGGCTCGTGGTGCTGGACGCCTGTCGCGACAATCCGTTCGCGCCGGCCATGCAGCGCACCTTGTCGCTCAAGCTGGTCGATAGGGGCTTTTCCAACATCGAGCCCGGTGCCGGCTTCATGGTGGTCTACGCCGCCAAGCATGGCGAGACCGCGATGGACGGCGACGGCAGCGCCAACAGCCCGTTCGCGACCGCGCTGGCCCGCGAGATCAGGCAGCCGCGCGTCGAGATCAGAAAGCTGTTCGACATCATTCGCGACGACGTCTGGGCCGCGACGAAGCACGCGCAGCAGCCGTTCACATATGGCTCGCCGCCGGGAAGAGAGGACTTCTACTTCGTGGCGGGGAAGTGAAGCGGCCGCGTTCGTAGCCCGCGCAGCCGCTTCGCTGCGTCCCTCATGCCAGTGAATTGAACCAGTCGAACGCCGTCGGCTGCCCGTTCAGAATGGCCGCCTCGCCATAGAGGCTCGACAGGAACGTGCCGCGATGGCTTGCGCCATTGACCGGAACGCCCACCGCGAAATGTCCGCCGGCGGCGATTGCGGGCCGCACCAGCCGTGGATGCAACGCCTCGTCCGCCAGCCCGTAATAGAACCTGATCGGGGAATTGTAATCCCAGAAGGTCGCGTTGTTGGCGCCGAGGCGGCGCTGGAGAGCGCTATTTGTGTCGCTGGTGAAGCGATCGAAGAAGCCATCGACGAGGAAGTCGCCGGCGGGAGGAATGCTCTTCGCGACCTCGCCTTCGAGGCTGTAATCGGACCAGTACTTTTCCGCGAACGTCTGGTATTGCGGCTTGATCGCCGACTTGAACAGGTCGCTCAGCCCATAATAGCGCCGATAACTGCCGAGGAGGACGATCATGCAAGGCGTAATCCAGGCCGGCGGCATCGGATAGGAGCTCTCCGAGGCCGGAATGTAGGCCGCGGGGTTCGTCCAATAATGGAAGCTGTCGGCGAGATCGTTGAACGGACTCTGTGTCGCAGTCGCCCGCACCTTGATGCCGCGGCGTTGCAGCTCCTGCTTCAGCCACTGCGTGTTCAGAGCGCCTTGCGACCATCCGTTCAGGAACAGAGATGATGGGCGCAGGCCCAACTTGCGCAGCTCGAGCTGTCCCGCCCTCAATATGTCGAGGCAGCACTGCACGGTCGCACCCTTCACGGCATAGGCTTCGCTCCGGCCATTGCGATAGGGGCCCTTGCCGACATAGTCGGCCGCGATGATTGCGTAGCCGTTGCCGGCGAAGCGCTGGATGTTGAACAAGGTCTCGATCGAATCGAAATTGTCGCGCAGCTCGTATGTCTCGTCGCCCAGACGCAGCAGGTTCGAGGGGACCTGGTCGAACGAGAGGATCGTGCCGTGCTGCCATGACAACACCGGAAGGGCGCCGCGCGCGTCCGCCGGAACGGCGAGCAGGCCGCTGACCTTGACGCGTTCTCCCGTCTCCGGGACGCGCGTGAAGGTGACGATGCGCCTCAGCTCCACGTCATGGCGCGCCGCATATCTGTCCGCAAAGCTCGCCGGCAGAATATTGCCTTCGTTGAAGACGGCATAGAATTTTGCCGCCAGCGTGTTGAGCCGCTCCTTCGAGACGCGCACCGACGCGTCCGGCGCCGCAAGGGCCATCCCCGGAGTCGTGGCCGACAGCGCGAGTGAACCGGCTGCCGCGCTCGCCGACTTCAGGAAACCGCGACGGCTCACTGTGTAATCATCGAGATAGGTATCGGAATGCTCAGGTGTCGTCGCGCGCGCAGCCATATGTTCCGCTCCGATGCAGGTAACATACCGATACGAGGCAAAACCTAGCGCGCGGTGAACGCAGCTCGGCGAAGCGGATCACCGGGAAACGAGAGCTACACCACCACGCTGAGCCGTTTCGCCGCCCGCGTGATGCCGGTATAGAGCCACCTCGCCCTGGAGTCCTGAAACGCGAAGCTCTCGTCGAACAGCACGACGTCGTCCCATTGTGAGCCCTGCGACTTGTGCACGGTCAGCACGTAGCCGTAGTCGAATTCGTCATAGGGCTTGCGCTGCTCCCAGGCGATCTGCTCGACGCCGCCCTCGAAGCAATCGGCGCGCACCGAGACCTTCGTCACCTTGTGGCCGAAATCCTCGTCCGGCGACAGCCGCATGCTAAGGATGCGCGATTTCGAGCGCGAGGTGTTGCGCGACTTCACACGCCATAGCCCGCCGTTGAACAGGCCCTTCTTGCGGTTGTTGCGCAGGCACACCAGCTTGTCTCCGGCGACGGGAAAGGCGTCCTCGATGTTCTGCCGCTGGCGCACGCGCATGTTGTAGGCGCGCCTTGTGTTGTTGCGGCCGACCAGGATCTGGTCGGCGCCCATGACGCGGTCGGGATCGAGCTCTTTCCGCGACACCACCTCGCTCTCGCCGTAGCGGCCGATGTCGAGCTCGCGTCCCTCGCGGACGTCCATCGACATCCGCACGATCGGATCGTCCTGGGCCTGGCGGTGCACCTCGGTCAGCATCGCATCCGGCTCGGAATTGGTGAAGAAGCCGCCGCCCTGGATCGGCGGTAGCTGTGCGGGATCGCCGAGCACCAGCAGCGGACAGTCGAACGACATCAGGTCGCGGCCGAGTTCGGCGTCGACCATCGAGCATTCGTCGATCACGATCAGCTTCGCCTTCGATGCCGGCGCGTCGTCCCACAATTCGAAGCTCGGCTGCTCCTCGCCGGATTCGCGGGCACGGTAGATCAGCGAGTGGATGGTGGAGGCGCCGTCGCAGCCCTTGTTGCGCATGACCAGCGCGGCCTTGCCGGTGAAGGCGGCGAACTTCACCTCGCCGTCGACTCCGTCGGCGATGTGCCGCGCCAGCGTGGTCTTGCCGGTGCCGGCAAAGCCGAACAGGCGGAACACCGGCGGCGTGCCGTTTCGGCCCGGCTTGGACTTGAGCCAGTCGCCGACGGCCTTGAGCGCGGCGTCCTGATGCGGGGTGAAGGAGGGCATGTCTGTCTTGAGAAGGGAACCGGCGATTCGCCGCTTCCCGGAAACTAACCATTGCGGCCGGCCGTTCAAGCGGCGGTCAGGCCGTCCTGCCGGTCCTAGAGCATGATCCGGAAAAGTGCGCAGCGGTTTTCCGAAAAGATCATGCTCAAACAACAACCTAAAGCGCGATGACGATTCATCCTAAACTCATCGCGCTTGAGGCTATTTGTCGATCCGGTCGTGCAGCTGCCAGAATCGCAGTGTGCGCTCGGCCGTCGCGGGGGACAGCTTGGCGAAATCCGTGCCCGCGAGCTTCAGGGTGGCCTCGTCGATGCGGTACTTGGCCGGACGATTGCAGAGGATTTTTTCGACCGTGGGCCAGCCGAGGCCTGCCGATTTGCAGGGGATCAGCACGAGATCGGCACGCGGCCCTTCCAGAACCTTCGCCATCAGCTCGGTCGGCGCGCTGTTGTTGAGAAGCCCGAGCGCAGCGGCAACCTCGTCGAATCTCTTGGTTTCCGCGAACCGGGCGATGGCGGCGTCGTTGAGTTCGTTGAGGCCCTTCATCCGCTTGACGGCCGCTTCAGCCAGGCTGAAATCCCGCTTCGGCTCTGGCGGCGCCGCCTTGCTGGTGATCGCGGCGAGGATGCGCTTGATCTCGGCCTGGAGCTCCGGCGGGGCGATGGTCGCAAGGCGCGCGCGCACTGCCTCGGTCGCGCGCTGCAGCAGGTCGCGGAGATACTTGAGGGGAAGATCGATGCGCAGGCCGAGCGATTCGGCGAGCGTTTCGTCGGCTTCCGCGTGCGCGATCATGCCGCCATAGCCTTCCTCGGAAAAGCGGGCCGTCGTGTTGTCGGCAAGACGGCGGATGACCTTGCGCTCGCCGCGCTCGACCAGGACGTCCGTGACGACCTCCGGCAGGTCGGCGCGGCCGGAAATGGCGAACAGGTGATCTTGCCCCTTGGCTTTCGCGATCTCCACCAGCGTCGGGGTGCTCAGGCGATTGGACTCGGTCAGCACCTTGCCCGCGACGGCGATCTCGTCGTCCCAGGCGAGGCGTTCGAGCACGCCGGCAGGTGCATAATCCAGTGGCGCCAGACGATCGCCAAGCTCGGCCCTGACGCGACTTTCCACCCGCGTCACCAGATGCGAGAGCACATGATCGAAGACCTCGACCTGATCGTCGCTGAGGCGCTGCCCCTGGTCGAGAAACAGGTCCGTGACCCGTCGCAAGGTCTCGATCCGCTTGGCCGAGGAGCCGTTACGGACGGCATCTTCGAGCTCGTCGATGATGGAATTCGTCTGCTGCTGCATCATGCTGTTCTGGCCACCGCAGTAGGACTTGGGACAGCTTCCGTCGCGAGCATGATCGGCCCTGTGGTTTAACTAGGGGATAACGGAATGGTATGATGAAACTACCGAATGGAACTTTCGCTATCAGAATTCGGCATATCTGGCGTTGTCCGCTCGCCGCGCCCCGGCGAGCGGTGTGCCAGGAGCGAAGCTTACTGCCAGCCCGGAACGCCGCGCATGTCGGGCAGCTGGTGGGCAATGCCCTTGTGGCAGTCGATGCAGGTCTTTTCCTTGGTGAACAGGAAACGCTGGTGCGCCACCGACGCCCGCGGCGACTGCTTGGTGATGTCCATGGAATCGGCGCTGTGGCAGTTGCGGCATTCCAGCGAGTCGTTGGCCTTGAAGCGCGCCCATTCGTGCGCCGCCAGTTCGAGGCGGTGATCCTGAAATTTCTCCCTCGTGTCGATGGTGCCGAAGATCTTGCCCCAGACCTCCTTGGAGGCCTGCATCTTGCGCGCGATCTTGTCGGTCCAGTTGTGCGGCACGTGGCAATCCGGGCAGGTCGCACGCACGCCGGAACGGTTGCTGAAGTGGACGGTCGATTTCAGCTCGGCGTAGACGTTGTCCTTCATCTCGTGGCAGCCGGTGCAGAACTTCTCGGTGTTGGTCAATTCCAGCGCCGTGTTGAAGCCGCCCCAGAAGATCACGCCGGCAACGAAACCGGCCAGCACCAGGGTGCCGAGAGCGAACACCGAGCTCGGCCGGGTCAGCACCTGCCAGAGCTCCAGGGCAAAGTCCCAGCTCCGCGCCAGGACGCCGCGCTTGGCCTTCAGCTCGGCATTGGGCTCGTCAGCGGTCGTGGTCATCGGCGCCCACCGGGACTTGCGCGCGACAGCAGCGTGTCGATGTCGATGAAGTCGTTGCTGACGGGCGGGTTGGCGGTGTTCTGCGGCACGTGGCATTCCGTGCAGAAGAAGCGCCGCGGCGAGACCGAGCCCAGGAACTGGCCGTCACGGTCCATGAAGTGCGTGATCGAAACCATGGGCGCCTGGGATTCCGCGGTGCGCGCCCGCGCATGGCAGGACAGGCACTTGTTGCCGTTGAGATCGACCTGGTAGCCGTCGATCGCATGCGGGATCACCGGCGGCTGCTCCGGATAGTTGCGCACCTCCCTCTCCGAGGTGTTGCGGTTCGGCAGCATCGGCGGCGCCGGACCCTCGTCGTCGAGCGGGGTCGGGCCGCGCAGGCCGGACGTCACCGTCTGCGCGGTCAACGAGCTCGCGCCAGCCGCGATCACGAGGGCGAGCAGGACGATTGCGGTTCGTTTCATCATGACATGCTCACCCGCTCGATGCGCACGGCGCATTTCTTGAAGTCGGTCTGCAGCGAGATCGGATCGGTGGCGTCGAGCGTCACCTTGTTGATCAGCTTGGATTCGTCGAACCAGGGCACGAACACCAGGCCGCGCGGCGGCCGGTCGCGGCCGCGCGTCTCGACGCGGGCACGGATGAAGCCGCGGCGGGAGACCACCTTCACCTCGTCGCCGCGGCGGAGCTTGGCTTCCTGCGCATCGTCGGGATGCATGAAGCAGACGGCTTCGGGAAAGGCCTTGTAGAGCTCGGGCACGCGCCGCGTCATGGTGCCGGAATGCCAGTGCTCGAGCACGCGGCCGGTCGACAGCCAGAACGGATATTCCTTGTCGGGCGATTCCGCCGGCGGCTCGTAGGGCAGCGCGAAGATGCGCGCCTTGCCGTCGGCATGGCCGTAGAACTGCACGTCCGTGCCCTGCTTGACGTAGGGATCGCTGCCCTCGCGGAAACGCCACTTCGTTTCCTGGCCGTTGACGACCGGCCAGCGCAGGCCGCGCTCGCGGTGATAGGTCTCGAACGGCGCGAGGTCGTGGCCGTGGCCGCGCCCGAACTGGGCATATTCCTCGAACAGGCCCTTGTGGACGTAGAAGCCGAACGCCTTGGATTCGTCGTTGGCATAGCCGGGCTCGATCTCCGAGACCGGAAACTTGTCGACCTGGCCGTTCCTGTAGAGCACGTCGAACAGCGTCTTGCCGCGGTATTCCGGCTTCTTGGCGATCAGCTCCTCCGGCCAGACCTCCTCGATCTTGAAGCGCTTGGAGAACTCCATGAGCTGCCAGAGATCGGACTTCGATTCGCCGGGCGCGGGGACGAGCTGGTGCCAGAACTGGGTGCGCCGCTCGGCGTTGCCATAGGCGCCTTCCTTTTCCACCCACATCGCGGTCGGCAGGATCAGGTCTGCGGCGAGTGCGGTGACCGAGGGATAGGCATCCGAGACCACGATGAAATTGTCGGGGTTGCGGAAGCCCGGATAGGTCTCCTCGTTGATGTTGGGGCCGGCCTGGAGGTTGTTGTTGACCTGCACCCAATAGGCGTTGATCAGGCCGTCCTTCAGCATGCGGCTTTGCAGCACGGCGTGGGCGCCGTTCTTGTCGGGGATGGTGCCCTCGGGCAGCTGCCAGATGTGCTCGGCCTTGGTGCGATGCGCCTTGTTGGTCACGACCATGTCGGCGGGCAGGCGGTGCGAGAAGGTGCCGACCTCGCGCGCCGTGCCGCACGCCGAAGGCTGGCCGGTGAGCGAGAACGGGCTGTTGCCGGGCGAGGAGATCTTCCCGGTCAGAAGATGGATGTTGTAGACGAGGTTGTTGCACCAGACGCCGCGGGTGTGCTGGTTGAAGCCCATGGTCCAGAACGAGACCACTTTCGTCTTTGGATCCGCGTAGAGCTCGGCGAGGGCTTCGAGACGGTTGAGCGGCACGCCCGACATTTCGGCGGCCTTCTCCAGCGTGTACTCCGAGACGAACTTGACGAACTCGTCATAGCTCATGTCGGTAGCGTCGTTGGGTTTCGCCGCGCCCGTCGCCTTCTTCTGCAGCGGATGCTCGGGCCGCAGGCCATAACCGATGTCGGTCTGGCCGCGCTTGAACACGGTGTGCCTGGCGACGAAGTCCTTGTTGACGCGGCCGGTCTTGATGATGTGATTGGCGATGGCGTTGAGGAGGTAGAGGTCGGTCTGCGGCTTGAACACCATGCCGATGTCGGCGAGATCGAACGAGCGATGCTCGAAGGTCGAGAGCACGGCGACGCGGACATGCGGCGCAGAAAGACGGCGGTCGGCCAGGCGCGTCCACAGGATCGGGTGCATCTCCGCCATGTTGGAGCCCCACAGCACGAAGGCGTCGGTGGCCTCGATGTCGTCGTAGCAGCCCGGCGGCTCGTCGATGCCGAAGGTGCGCATCATGCCGGCGACGGCCGAGGCCATGCAGTGGCGCGCATTGGGATCGATGTTGTTGGTGCGGAAGCCGGCCTTGAACAGTTTCGAGGCGGCGTAGCCTTCCCAGATCGTCCACTGCCCGGAGCCGAACATGGCGACGCCGTTCGGCCCGCGCTTCTTGATCGCCTCCTTCCACTTCAGCTCCATGATGTCGAAGGCTTCGGTCCAGGTCACGGGCGTGAACTCGCCGTTCTTGTCGTACTTGCCGCCGCTCTTGCGCAGCATCGGCTGCATCAGGCGGTCGTGGCCGTACATGATCTTGGAGAGGAAGTAGCCCTTGACGCAGTTGAGGCCGCGATTGACCTCGGACTTGGTGTCGCCATGGGTGGCGACCACGCGGTTCTCCTTGGTCGCGACCATCACCGAGCAGCCGGTGCCGCAGAAGCGGCACGCGGCCTTGTCCCACTTCATTTCGGTAACGTTCCGCTCGGCGACGAGATTGGCGGCGAGTGCCGGAGCGGGGATGCCTGCGGCGGCGGCCGCGATCGCGGCCGCCTCCAGTTTCAGCATCTGGCGGCGGTCGAGCTTGGGCGCTGTCATGACGGCTCTTCCTGACTCAGGCGGTTTCGATGGCGTGGAAGACGAGGGCTGCGGAATAGACGTTCGGCAGCGACTGGATGGTGTTGAGCAGGGTGCCGAGGCTGCCGGCATCGGGCGCTTCGGTCACGACGACGAGCTTGCCGCGTGGATCGCGGCCGTGGATCTCGCAGCCGGGCAGCGCGGTGATCTCGGCTTCGAGCTCGGCGAGACGCTCGGGACGCGCCTGCACCACGATGCTCGCGATCTCGGCCTCCGGCGGCGCGATGATGCGATCGGCGCTGAGCACCCGGCCGGTGATCAACGCACGGCGGTTGAGTGTCGCTCTGTTGGGGGCTTTGGCCATGATGCCTGTCTTTCGCTCTGGGAAATCAATGTCGGGAGGGCGGACCGGGAGGGCCGGCAAACATCTGGTAGATCCAGACCCCGAGCCCGTAACTGCCGACCGTGCCGACCGCGAGTGCGGGCATCACGACTGCGGTCAGGAACAGAAAGGCGAAAATCTCCATGCGCTTACGGCGCACGCGCGAAGTCGCGTCGTCTGGGGCCGACATATTCGGTCTCGTCTGCAATGTGGGGTTGGGACGGCATCCGGGCCGTTGCCTTGCTGCACTTCTGATGCAATCGGGCCGTCGCGGCGTTGATCTGGATCAATCCGCTGGCTTGCGCAGATGTCGCAGCGCTATGCCCTGCCACGCGCAGCTGTGGGATCATTCTCCCGCATGGCGGAATTGCCGCTCCGTAGACAGCGTCGCCTCACCCATTAAGATGCGATCAACAACAATAAGCGGGAGGCCTCATGAAGTTCGGCATCTTCTATGAGCTGCAACTGCCACGGCCCTGGGTGGCCGGCGACGAGCTCAGGCTGTACCAGAACGCGCTCTCGCAGATGGAGCTTGCCGACAGTCTCGGCTACGACCATGCCTGGGTCGTCGAGCACCACTTCCTCGAGGAATATTCGCACTCGCCCTCGCCCGAATCCTTTCTCGCCGCGGCCAGCCAGCGCACCAGGAACATCCGGCTCGGCCACGGCATTCTCCAGCTCACCACCAATCATCCGGCGCGCGTCGCCGAGCGTGTCGCGGTGCTCGACCTGCTCAGTAACGGCCGCTGCGAATTCGGCATGGGCGAGAGCGCGTCCATCACCGAACTCACCCCGTTCGGACGCGACATGGAGACCAAGAAGGAGGTGTTCGAGGAAGCGGTGCAGGCGATATTCCCGATGTTCAGGGACGCGGGCTCCGAGCACCACGGCAAGTATTTCGACATCCCCTTGCGCAACGTGGTGCCGAAGCCGGTGCAGAAGCCGCATCCGCCGCTGTGGATGGCGTGCTCGCAGCTGCCGACCATCGAGCGCGCCGGCCGCCACGGCTTCGGCGCGCTTGGTTTCCAGTTCGTCAGCGCCGATGCCGCGCACGCCTGGGTGCATGCCTATTACAACGCGATGACCAAGCGGCTGCATAAGCTCGCCGACTACGAGATCAATCCGAACATGGCGCTGGTGTCGTTCTTCATGTGTGCGAAGACCGACGAGGAGGCGCGTGCGCGCGCCGACGGCGCCACCTTCTTCCAGTTCGCGCTGCGCTTCTACGGCGCCTCGCAGAACCGCCAGCGCCCCGCGCCCTACACCGTGAACATGTGGGACGAGTACAACAAGTGGAAGCGCGACAATCCGGAAGCGCAGGAGGCGAGCTTGCGCGGCGGCCTGATCGGCTCGCCCGAGACGATCCGCAGGAAGCTGAAGCGGTTCCAGTCCTCGCACATCGACCAGGTCATCCTGCTCAACCAGGCCGGCAAGAACAGCCACGAGCACATCTGCGAATCGCTCGAACTGTTCGGCCGCGAGGTGATGCCGGAATTCCAGAACGACCCGGCACAGGCCGAATGGAAGCGAGGCGTGATGAGCGGCGAGATCGAGCTGGAGGAGATCGACACGGAAGCCTTCACCGACCGCTACGGCAAGGTCGCGATCAACGTCGCGCCGGCGAAGGCTGCGGCGGGGTAGGGAGCTGCTCATCGTGACGAAGCACCGGATCTATACGATGAGTTTCGCAAGCGTGTATCCGCTTTACGTTGCGAAGGCAGAGAAGAAGGGACGGACAAAAGCCGAGGTCGATCAGGTCATCTCCTGGCTCACTGGCTATGGTCAGAAAGAGCTCGAAGCCGAGCTGAAGAAGCAAACGGACTTCGAAACCTTTTTTGCGAAGGCTCCTCGAATCAATCCACTGCGATCCATGATCAAGGGTGTCATTTGCGGCGTCCGGGTGGAGGACATCAAAGAACCGACGATGCGGGAAATCCGCTATCTGGATAAGCTGATCGACGAGTTGGCCAAGGGTAGGACGATGGACAAGATCCTGCGAAACACGAATTCCTGAGCGCAGCCTTCTGTCCATTCGGCTCGTCGGCTTTGCATGTCCAAAGCCGACCCACATCCGTCTTCCGCCCGGTCGCCATTGCTGATAATTTTCAGCAAAAGCGGCCGGGAGAAAACGATGCGGTTCCACGAGACGGCTCCAATGCCTGCGGCCGGCGATGTCACGCCGGCGGTGCTCGCCATCGGCCGACCTGACTTTCCGGACATCCTCATCGACACGCTGCGCCGCCAGGCCGGGGTCGGTCATTGCATGGTGTTTGCGCTGACGCGCTCGGGCGCGGCCCGTTGTTTGCTGGACGCCGGCAACATCCCGATCGGGGGCGATCTCGGCGCGGCCTATGCCGCCCAGTTCCACGAATCCGATCCCAACCGCGATGCGCTGTTCGAACGGGAAGGCAGCGCGCCGATCGTGCTGCCTTCGTTCGCCCCGCGCATGTACGGCGCGCGCTATCGCAAGATCTTCTTCAATGATTCCGGCATCGTCGACAAATGCGCGAGCGCGATCTGGACCGGCGACACCTGCTTCTACGTCAATTTCTACCGCATCGCGGCGCAGGGCCGCTTCGGCGACGAGCAGCGCCGGCGGCTTGGGGCGATCGCACCGGCGATCGCGGCGAGCGTCGCGCGCCATTTCCAGGGAAACGCAACGCCGGACCAGACTCTCGCCGCGCTGTTCGCCACCCGCGCGCCGCTGGCCGATCTCACGCCGCGCGAGCAGGAAGTCTGCCGGCATATCTTGTCCGGCTTCAGCTCCGAAGCGATCTCGCAGGCGCTCGGCATCGGCCTGCATTCCATACTGACCTATCGCAAGCGCGCCTATGAGCGGCTGGGCATCTCCTCGCAGAGCGAGCTGTTCGCGATCGTGCTGCGGTTGCTCTCGGGACCTCACGGACTGAATTGAGGGGACACTGGGTCCGCGATCTCTGCTTCCGGGAGCAAGGCTGACACGGTCCGCCCTCCACGACCGCCGTCTTGTGACCCAGCCCAGACGACAGCTCCCTTCAAGCCGGGGAGAGGCAGCTTGCCGCCTCCGATCATTGCCGGCTCTCGCAGACGAGCAGGACCTGAGATGGACATGGGCGGGTGAAGAGGGAAAGCCCGGCGGATCAGCGACGGCTCCTCACAGGCCCCAAGAGCCCACTGCGGTCAGGGTCGCATCATTGTCGGCAAGGATAAGCGAATCCGCTGTGAGAAATCGGCTGCGCCATCGGCCGCCTGTGCAGCTTCGTTGATCAGGGATCCCCGCCTCAGTTCATCAAACGGCAGCGTCGCCTCTATCCGGCCGGAGTGGTAGAGGTAGCTATCGATCAGACCGTTGAACAGATGTCGAATGTCGAAGCGCCCCCGCCGGCCCGCCGCATTTGCATAACGCACGATGTTGATCGTACAACTGTTGGTCAACAGATGGTAGAACTCCGGCTGATCGGCGAGTTCGTTGATGCGCGTCAAATAAATCATGAGCAACCGTCGCGCGTCGTCAGCCGTTGTATTGAGGCGATATAGGTACACCGGCTCGTGGCGATGGTTGGTGCGAACGCCTACAACATCACGCTCTTCACCTACCACGTAGATCAGCTCGAATTGCTTGAACAAGGAGGCGACGGGCGCAAAGCCTTCGTCAACCTCAGGGCGCGTCTCGATGGAGATGGCCAGTGGGGGCGCATTGTCGAAGACAAAGCTCACAAACGTGTGTCCGACCGGCCCCTCGGTGAAATAGGAAACGTAGAAATCGAGAGCTATCAAGTGCGACAACAACACTTCGCGCTCCTCGTAGCGCACCGTGAAGTCGCTTCGACTTCGATAGTCGAAGTTGCGTACGCCGGTCAGGTGCACGCGGTCGCCGTTGATCACCGCCCGCGGCATCACGGCGACTTCCGGTCGCCAATGGCGATCGTGTGATGGAGGGATTGAGATCCACCATGCAACGACACCGAAAAACATGACCAGGAAGAGAACGGACATGCGCCGTTGGCGCGAACGCCAGAGCGCCCAAATTGCAAAGCCCGCAAACGCTCCGGCGGAAATCGTACGCAACCCGCCCCAAGGCAGGTTCGAATAGTAGATGGCCAGTACGGCCCATGTGACGAGCATGATCCGAATGAGAAAGCCAATCGGCTTTCTCGGCCACCTGACCAACATGGATACGAATTTACGGACTGAAATCACCAGGCTGCTCCTGCCGCAAAGCTTTGGCGATGCTTCGACAGCTCCGTTGTGTCAGATCACCTGTCGTTTCATTTTGAATGGTTACACGCTACAGTAGCTCTTCGCGAACTAGAAGCGATGGCCTCGCTTTTTATCGCGCGTTGGATTGATCCAAAGGGCTGCGCGACCTTCGCAGCTACCGACTCTTGGTGGGCGTCAGCCACTGGAAGGATGCGGCTGGGCGATGCTGCTATCCGGCGCATTCGGAGTTTTGGCTGGCCTCACCCTCGGTGGAGTCCTGATGAAGGTCTTTGGGTGCTCGGATTTGTGCTTGGCGTCGACCTGATCCCTCACGGCATAGCCTGGCTGACCTATGCATGGCAGCCGGCGGCGGGAACCGCATGGCGGAAATGAGTCGACAAGGGGAGTGCGCTGATGGCGATCGCAGCTGAAAGACCAATCCTCCTGATCAAGAAACTCGCGGGAATCCTTCTCCTGCTTTTCGGTTTGCTGATGACGGCGCTCGGCTTAAGTAGCGAGTCCAACGGATTTACCGCGATCGGGGTCGCCTTCCTTGTTGCTGGCGCGATATTCCTGGCTCTCAAGATCATCAGGCGGAACCAGGGCGATCCGCTCTGACCGGCGTCGCAAGATTGCTCTGTCGCGGCGAGAGCCATGCACAGCATCGCAAGCGCGAAGGTCTGGCCGCTTCAACCGAACGCAGCTGATACATAACGAGGGGGGCCGTGCGCGGTGATGTCAGGAACTCTCTTGGGTGCGTCGTACAGCGCGCGGCGGATCCGACCGTCGATGAGCGCAGCGTGTCGTTCGCTGTCAATCGCGGTGGTGCTCTCGACCTGGCTCGGTGGAGCGAGCCTGGCGCAGCAAGCGTTCCAGGCAGGTGGCGCGGCCACGCTCTTTCAGAACGTCCGCATCTTCGATGGCAAGAGCGCCACGCTGTCCGCCTCCTCCAACGTTTTGGTGCGCGGCAACAAGATAGAATCAATCTCGCTACAGCCGATAGCGGTGGATAGCCCGACGGACATTCGCATGATCGAAGGCGGCGGGCGCACACTGATGCCCGGCCTCATCGACAACCATTGGCATGCGATGCTGATCCGAGTCACGCCGGCACAGTCGTTCGGCGACATCGGTTACGTCAATCTTGTCGCTGGCGACGAGGCCACGCACACTCTGATGCGCGGCTTCACCAGCGTTCGCGATGTGGGCGGGCCGGTGTTTGGGCTCAAAAGCGCCATCGACGAAGGTATCATCAAGGGGCCGCGCATTTATCCCTCCGGTGCGGTCATTACTGTCACGAGTGGGCATGGGGACTTCCGCCAGCTTGCCGACCTGCCGCGGACGATCGGGGGCATGCTCACCCGCATGGAACAGACCGGTGGGGCAATGATTGCGGACAGCCCCGACGAGGTCCGCGTCCGTGTCCGCGAGCAGCTCATGCAAGGCGCCTCCCAGGTCAAGTTGACGGCCGGCGGCGGAGTGTCGTCGCCTTTCAGTCCGATCGACGTGACCACGTTCACCGAACCCGAAATACGCGCCGCCGTTGAAGCGGCTGAGAACTGGGGCACGTACGTCGCTGCGCATGCCTTTACGGCTGCTGCGATTCGGGGAGCCATTGCGGCTGGGGTGAAGTGTATCGAACACGGTTTCCTGATGGACGAGGCAACAGCGAAACTGATGGCAGAGAAGGGTGTTTGGCTGAGTATGCAGCCTCTCCCCGAGGACTTGAGGCTGGGCTTTCCTGTAGGCTCCATCCAGCGAGCCAAGGCGGATGAGGTCTGGCCGGGCATAGCCAGATCCTACGAGCTGGCGAGGAAGTACAAGATCAAGACGGCATGGGGCACCGACGTCCTGTTCTCTGCAGCGCTGGCGCGCCAACAGGGGGCCATCCTGGCCTCACTCGCTCGCTGGTACACTCCCGCTGAAGCGCTGGCCATGGCGACATCGACAAACGCCGAACTGCTGGCGCTATCGGGCAAGCGAAATCCCTATCCCGGCAAACTCGGCGTCGTGGAACAGGGCGCACTCGCGGATTTGCTGCTCGTCGACGGCAATCCCTTGGAAAATATCGGCCTTCTTGCCGACCCCGCGAACAATCTCAAGATCATCATGAAAGATGGAGTTATTTACAAGGATGCGCTTGCCCGTTAGCTGCAACGCATCACCCTTTTCGATGAACAAGGTCGCGCTCGATCCAGAGCGAAGTACCAACCCGTGCCGAGCAAATTCGCTTGCGGCCGAAGGTGAAGGTTGTGATGGCGTCTAGCCGCGTCAGCGATCGAGGCGAGATCGGACCTGGCAGACCGCAAGCCAGATTGACGCGAGTGACCCGAAGTCGCGGTCAATGAAGAGCGGAGCGGCTCATCAAATCTCGACTCGTTCCCTGATGAGAAGCGTTGCCCACGTCGCCAGCCCAATATCAAGCGATACTCCCAATTCTTGTGTTGCCGAGCAGGAGTTCGGCGTTAACCACGCTTAGCTGTTCCAGTCTGAGCCAAATCGCTTCGAAGTTTCTTAAATCTTGCTGGGTAACTCTTCCGGTCATGGCGACCTGGAGAAAGATATGAAGAAGCGGGCGAAGCGTGGAAAGGCGGAGACGCTCGCACTGCCAATGGCCGCGAGAGTTGCCATCGGCGCCGTGGCCGTCGCCGCATTGGGGTACGGCTTGCTGGCTCGCCCGGCGAGCGTGCAGCCGGTCCGGAAGCCGCCCGCACAGGAAGCCAAGGCATCGTCAAGTCCGGTTTACGTGGCACCGCCGGTTCATGCATCCGCGCCGGCTCCCGCTGCGGCGCCAGCTCCGGTTCCGGCCCCGGCGCCTCTGGTCGAACCACCAAAAGCCGACGCTGAGGGTCCCGGAGCATTGGTCCGGCAGGTGGTTGACTACGCCAGCCGCCAGACGCCCGGCACCGTGATCATCGATACCGGAAACACATTTCTTTATTTCGTCCTGAACGACAGGCAGGCGTTGCGCTATGGCATCGGTGTCGGCCGCGAAGGTTTCACCTGGTCCGGCGAGCAGACCGTGGCCCGCAAGGCAGAATGGCCGGATTGGCATCCGCCGACCGATATGATCGGGCGTCAGCCTTATCTGCCGCGGTTCATGGCGGGCGGCCCCGGCAATCCGCTCGGCGCACGCGCGATGTATCTCGGCGAAACCGAATATCGCATTCACGGCACCAACAACCCCGCTACGATCGGCAAGCGGGTGTCGTCCGGCTGTATCCGGCTGACCAATGACGACGTCACGGACCTCTATGAGCGGGTGAAGGTCGGCGCGAAGGTGATCGTGCTTCCGGCAAGCGCCGCCCGCAGACCATCCCAGGGCACGCCGGCCGACGCCGCCTTCCGATTGCCGGACCCGGCATCGCCGCCGAAGCGGCCGTTGTCGGCTAACGCGCAGATGCTGTCATCCGGACCGAGGATCGCCGAGGCGCGGTAGCTCCAAGGATCTGGCTCCAAAGAGTCTAGCTCGAAGGGTCTGGCTCCAAGGGTCTGGCTCCAAGGGGCGGCAGAGCGCCGCGCAGCATCGCCCGGCACGCGCAGCTGGACGGGCAGTGTCAGTTGCCGCCTTCTGCCAGTTGTCGGGCTCCAATGACGTGCCGTCCCGGTTCGCCGGCAACAGCCGCCTCGATGAGCTGCCGGGCCACGTTGGTCACCGAACTGACGCGCGCAACCGGCGGCAACAGGGGAGATACGAAGCCTAGGACGTTCCGCACTGCTCGCTGTACCGGCCTGCTTTCGGCACGCTCGCCATCCAGGAATCCTGGCCGCAGGATCGTCAGGGACGGGAAAGCGAGCGCCCCGATCGCTTCCTCCACCTCGCCCTTCGTCCGTGTGTAGAGAAACAGGGATCGCGGGTCGGCGCCCAGGGACGATACCAGCGCGAACCGGCCAACTCCGGCGTCGCGCAGCCGCCGCGCAATCAGCAGCACCAGTTCGTAATCGACCGCGCGAAATGCTGCTACCGACCCTGCCGCCGCCCGCGTCGTTCCGAGCGCGCAGATTGCGCCGTCGGCTCGCCATTCCTCACCGCCGGCACCAGCCATCAGATCATCGAGCCGAGGATTGATTACCCGCTCGTCGGGCGGCAGCGCACGCCGCGTTGGTGCGATGATGCGCGTGATGCGAGAGTCAGCAAGAGCGAGCGTCATCGCGCGGCCGCCAACCAGCCCCGTCGCGCCTACGATGAGCAATGTGGTCATGACCATCCCGTCTTGGCTTTGCAGGCCACACTTTGCAGGCCAAACCTTGCAGGCCAAACGTTGCAGGCCAAACGTTGCAGGCCAAACGTTGCAGGCCAAGTGTACAGGAACCGGTTGCCACGGCAAATTCGGGGACGTCCTTGCCGTTTTGTCCCGTCAGCCCGACTTGCATCTAAATGCCCTCCTGCCGTTCGTCCCCATCGCTAGGGACAGACGCCGGCGCTGAGGTTCGCTAGTCTGGCCTGAAGGATACGACAACCTCCGGAGGCCGCCTTGAGCACCGCGCCGCGCATCGACATCGACCCTGTCGCGTTCTGGGCCGATCCCTATCCGATGCTCGCGAGGATGCGGCGAGATGCGCCGATCGCCTTCGTGCCGCAGCTCGGCTCGACGCTGCTGACGGGCCGCGACGACATCTCGATCTCCGAGAAGCAGATCGACGTGTTCTCCTCGCACCAGCCCGCCGGCCTGATGAACCGGCTGATGGGCCACAACATGATGCGCAAGGACGGCGAGGCGCACCAGGTCGAGCGCCGTGCGATGTTTCCGACGGTGTCGCCGAAGACGGTGAAGGCGCATTGGACCGCGCAGTTCCAGGCCCATGCCGACCGCATCATCGACGCAATCGAGCCGGGGCGGATCGACTTCATGCGCGACTTCGCGCTGCCCTTCTCCGGCGAATGCCTGAAGTCGATCACCGGCCTCACCAATATCGGCTTCGAGGACATGGACGCGTGGTCGCAAGGCATGATCGAGGGCATCGCCAACTATGCCGGCGATCCCGCGGTCGAGGCGCGCTGCCACGCCGCGACGTCGGGCATCGATGCCGCGATCGACGACATGCTGCCGATGATGCGCAAGCATCCCGACCAGAGCATTCTCGGCGTGCTCCTCGCCTCGGGCATGCCGATGGAGAGCGTGCGCGCCAACGTCAAGCTCGCGATCTCGGGCGGCCAGAACGAGCCGCGCAAGGCGATCGCGGGCACGGTATGGGCGCTGCTCGCCCACCCTGATCAGCTTGATCTCGTGCGCAGGGGCGAGGTGTCCTGGCTCCAGGCCTTCGAGGAATATGCCCGCTGGATCTCGCCGATCGGCATGTCGCCGCGGCGGATTGCAAAGCCGTGGCGCATCCGCGACGTGTCATTCGAAACCGATGAACGCGTGTTCCTGATGTTCGGCTCCGCCAACCGCGACGAGAAACATTTTGAGCGCGCCGACCGGTTCGACGTGCGGCGTGATACGTCCAAGAGCGTCGCCTTCGGCGCCGGCCCGCATTTCTGCGCCGGCGCTTTCGCCTCCCGCGCCATGATCGCCGACGTCGCGCTGCCGACCGTGTTCGCCCGCGCTAAACAGCTCGAGTTGGCCGATGACGAGGAGGTGCGGATCGGCGGCTGGGCGTTCCGAGGGCTGCTCAACCTGCCCGTGAGATGGCAGCACTAGCTGGGAGGCGTGCCATCCCTCCTTGCCGCACGATGACATTCTGCCACTGTGTTGCCCGACGGGTCAAGTGAGCTTCGCTAAATGCGAAATTCGTTTCGAAACAAGGCCTTGGCTACTGTGCATGGGGTTGTTTTCGAATTTTGATGGTCCTGGGCGCCGAGCGTTGCGATTGTCACATTCGCGTGCGGAAAAATTCGCTCTGCATTCGCTCCGCTGATTGAAAGATTAATCATGCGCTGCGCCTCGCGCGCAGTGCGCGCATCGCTATTTTTCCGCACGTCTCGACACCTCCGATCGGCCGCACCATCATTCGGTAGTGCCGGAGCCGCCAGACGCGTTCGTCCGTAAGTCACCTGTTGTCTGCGGACGATCGTACCTAAATACAGGGAACCCCAGCCGAGGGGAGCAACGCCATGAATGTAGTGCCCCGCGATCTCATGACTGAAACTGCCATCTCGTCCGCCGATTTCCGCGGCGCCATGCGTCATCTCACCGGCGGCGTCAGCGTCATCACCGCCGGGCGGGGCAAGGACATCAGCGGCATGACGGTGACCTCGGTCACCTCGCTGTCGGTCGAGCCGCCGACGCTGCTGGTCAGCATCAACCGCGATGCCTCGTCCTTCCCCTTGATCCGGCACCACGGTGCCTTCGGCGTGAACATCCTCAATGCCGACCAGCTCGACGTTGCCGAGCGCTTTTCCGGCAAGGGCGGGCTGAAGGGTGCCGATCGCTTCGCCGGCGCCCGCTGGATCACGGCAGTCTCGGGCGTTCCGCTCCTGGTCGGGGCGCTCTCGGCTTTCGATTGCGAGGTCGAGGAGGTCTTCGAACGGCATTCGCACGCCATCGTCATTGGGCGGGTCAGGAGCATCAGCAGCTCGGCGCGCACCGCGGCCCTTGCCTATTGGCACGGCCGGTACGTGGCGGTCGATCAGGACGAAGACGCGGCCAGGCTCGCAGACGTCAGCCTTCCCGCGCGCGGCCAGCGCGGCATTTGATCGCCGCGCTTGGCGGTGCGGAAGGCTGGCGTTTTCCCCGTCATCACTCTAGAAGCGCCTGAACCCCCATGCGGGACGGCAATGGAGCGGATCGATGAAACGCGTTGCGACCTGGGCCTTCTACGCCGTCGGCGCGCTTGCGATCGCCTACCTCGCGCTCTACGCCTACGCGATGTTCTCAGGCTCTCCGATCGTGCCGGGCGACCCCATCCACATCTTCCGCAAGCCCGACGCGCCCAGTTATTCGTGAGGTGAATGCGCGCGGCCAATGTTGCGCGCGACTCTCTCAACCCGTCATAGCCGGGCTTGACCCGGCCATCCACGTGCATCGGCGTTTTCGGAGAGACGTGGATGCCCTGGTCAAGCCCGGGCATGACGACCGAGTGTGTGACTTCACCCCCGCAGAATCGCCAGCGCCAATGCCTGCGCGCGCGGCACGATGCTGTCGAGCTCGAGATATTCCTCCGGCGTGTGCGCGAGCCCGCCGACCGGGCCGAGGCCGCAGATCGTCGGCGTGCCCACCGCGGCGGTGAAGCCGGAATCGGCACAGCCGCCGGAGAACTCGCCCTGCAGCGTGGTGAGGCCGACCTGTCGTGCTGCGGCTTGATAATTCTCGAACAGCGCCTTCGAAGCCTCGCTCTGCACCACCGGCACGAACTCGCCCCTGATCGTGAGCGTCGCACTCGTGCCCGGCACGTAGGACGTCGCGACGATCTTTTCGATTGCGGCCATCACCGTCGCGCGATCCGCCGGATCGACGTAACGCAGGTCGATCTGGCCTTCGGCGGAGGGCGCCGTGGTGTTGACGGACTGGCCGCCCGAGACGAGGCCGACATTGAGCGTGATGCCCTTGTCGAGATCGGTGAGCGCATGGATCTGCACGATCTTGTGCGCAAGCTCGCCGATCGCGCTGATACCGGCGGCGAAGTTGGCGCCGGAATGCGCGGCCTTGCCGGTGATGGCGAGATGCATGAAGATGCCGCCCTTGCGGCCGGTGACGACGTTGCCGGTGGGGCGGCCCGGCTCGGAATTGAACACCGCGCGCGCGGCGCGGCCCTCCCGTTCGATCACCGGGCGCGAGGAGGGCGAGCCGATCTCCTCGTCCGAGGTGATCAATACCTTGATCGGATGCGGCGAGCCGCCGAATTTGTGGAAGGCGGTTGCGACGAACACGTTCATGACGAGGCCGGACTTCATGTCGGCGACACCCGGTCCATAGGCGCGGCCATCTCTGATCGTGAACGGACGCCGCCCCGCCTCGCCCTTGCCGAACACGGTGTCGCGATGCCCCATCAACAGCACCGGCTTCTCGTTGCTGCCGGGCTTTGCGACTTCGGCATGAATCGCATCGCCGAAGCTGGCGTCGGCCTCGCGCCGGAACGGAATGCCGTGCTCGGCAAAATGGCGCTCGAACCGCGCGCCGACCGCGTCGACACCCTCCTTGTCGTAGGACCCGGAATCGATGTTCACGACGTCGCGGAGCAGGTCGACCATCGCCTGCCGTTGCGACGCCAGCCAATCCGTGATTTGAGCTTCAGACATGTGGTCCCTCGTGCGGTTACGGGGCGAGGTTATAAGACTTTGTTTGCGGGCGTCCTAGTCGTGTGGTGCGATCCCGTTATGCAACGAGTGCTCTCAACGCCGTCATTGCGAGCGCAGCGAAGCAATCCAGAGTCTTTCCGCGGAGGGATTCTGGATTGCTTCGCTGCGCTCGCAATGACGGAGTGGCGACCTGCATCAAACAAAAAATGCCCGGGATGGGCCCGGGCATTTGCATCTTCAATGTTCGGCAGGAGCGCTACGCCCCCATCATCGGCATCCGCGGATACTCACCCGGCGTTCCCGCGGGCGGGATCGGGATGCCGCCGTCGGCATATTCGTTGAGCTTGTTGCGCAGCGTGCGGATCGATATGCCCAGGATATTGGCGGCATGGGTCCGGTTGCCAAGACAGTGCTTCAACGTCTCCAGGATCAGGTCGCGTTCGACGTCGGCGACGGTGCGTCCCACGAGCGCCCGCGTCACCTGCTCGGCTGCCATCGTTGCATGCGCCACGGCCGGCGGCGTCCTGGCGAGGTCGAGGCGATCGCCGTCCGGCGTGATGATCGCATCGGGTCCGATCTCGTCGCCCTGCGCCATCAGCACCGCGCGGTGCATGGTGTTCTCGAGCTCGCGAACGTTGCCCTGCCAGCGGTTGCTGGCGAGCACGCGGCGGGCCTCCGCCGAGATCGGGCGCAGCGGCACGCCGTTGGCCTCCGCATACTTCTTCACGAAGTGCTGGGCGAGCTCCAGGATGTCGGCCGGGCGCTCGCGCAGCGGCGGGATCTTCAGATTCACGACGTTGAGGCGGAACAGCAGATCCTCGCGGAACGTGCCCTCGCGCACCGCCTCCGCCAGGTTGCGGTTGGACGTCGCGATGATGCGGATGTCCACCGGCACGGGCTTGGTGCCGCCGACGCGATCGATCACGCGCTCCTGGATGGCGCGCAGCAGTTTCGATTGCAGGCGGACGTCCATCTCCGAGATTTCGTCCAGCAGCAGCGTGCCGCCGGTCGCTTCCTCGAACTTGCCGATGCGGCGCGCGATCGCGCCGGTGAAGGCGCCCTTCTCGTGGCCGAACAGCTCGGATTCCAGGAGGTGCTCGGGGATCGCGGCGCAGTTGATGGAGATGAAGGGACGCTTGGCGCGCGCCGAGCGGGCGTGGACGTAGCGGGCCAGCACTTCCTTGCCCGTGCCGGATTCCCCGGTGATCATCACCGAGGCGTCCGAGCCTGCGATCTGCTGGGCGAGCTTGATCACCTTTGCCATCGCCTCGTCGCGATAGACCAGCTCGCGGGAATCGTTGGCGACCGCGGCGAGCACCGCGGCGATCAGCTCCGGGTCCGGCGGAAGCGGGATGTACTCCTTGGCCCCGGCGTGGATCGCGGCGACCGCGGCGCGGGCGTCGTTGGTGATGCCGCAGGCCACGATCGGGGCGTGGATGTGCTCGGCCTCCAACCGCAGCACGAGGTCGCGGATGTCGAGGGCGACGTCGACCAGCAGGAGGTCGGCGCCCTTGCCGCCGCGCAGCACGCGCATCGCCTGCTCGTGATCCTCGGCATGGGTCACGGTGGCGCCGTTCTCCATCGCGATCTTGGTGGCGGTGGTGAGCTGGCCCTTCAATGTGCCAACGATGAGAAGCCGCATGTCAGTCTCCTGTCCGTCTGTTCGCGCTGCCGCGCGTCATGTCCTTGTATTCTTGCGCTAGCCGCGTTCGGCCTTGATGATTTCCGTCATGGTCACGCCGAGCTTGTCCTCGACCAGGACGACCTCCCCGCGGGCGACCAGCTTGTTGTTGACGTAGATGTCGATGGCTTCGCCGACGCGCCGGTCGAGCTCGAGCACGGTGCCTGGTCCGAGCTTCAGGAGCTCGCCGACGTCCATCTTGGAGCGGCCGAGCACGGCCGAGACCTGTACGGGCACGTCGAACACCGCTTCGAGGTCGGCTGCGGCACGCGCCGCATATTCGTCCTCGTTGTAGCCGACGTCGGTGCCGGTTGGCGGCATCGGGCCGTTGAGATCGGGCAGCGGGACCTGTCCGTCGGTGTCGCTCATGGCTAGCTCCCCTTGCGGGACGCAATATAGCGTCCGACCATTTCGTCGATCTTGGCCATGATGGCGCCGCGCTCCAGCACGACGCCGCCGTCGGCCCATTCGATCCGGCAGTCGCCGGTGGCGATTTCCGGCTCGGCCAGGATCACCATACGGCCCTCGAAGCCGCTCTGCTTGGCGAGCCGCTCGATCTTCTCGCGGGCGGCATCGTAGAGCGCATCGTTGATGCGGACGACGAGATGCGGCGTCGCGACCAGATGCGAGAAGCAGTCCTTGACCAGCGCGACGACCTCGCCGAGCGGCTCGGCGGCGACCAGATCGGCGCACAGCTTGCGCGCGACGGCGACCGCGACCTCGACCGCCTCGGTCTCCATCTTGGTCTCGATGTTGCCGATGCCGGAAGCGACGCCCCGAATGGCGATGTTGATCTCTTCCATGGCGAGCGCGACGCGGCGGTCGCTCTCGGCCTTGGCTTCGCGCTGGCCGGCGGCAAAGCCGTCCTGGTAGGCGCGCGCCTCGGCTTCCGCGACCTTCTGGGCGATCTCGGCCGCGGTCGCGGCCTTCTCGCGCGTCGTCCTCTCGGGCGCCGCGAAGTCGGTATCGAACAGGAATTTCGCCGGAGCGGCCATCAGTACACCAGCTCGTCGTCGGCGCGGTTCTTGGTCAGCATGATCTCGCCCTTGGCGGCGAGGTCCTTGGCGAGGTTGACCAGAAGCGCCTGGGCCTCGTCGACGTCGCGCAGGCGCACCGGGCCCATCGCCGCCATGTCGTCCTGGAGCATCTTGGCCGCGCGCGAGGACATGTTGCCGAAGAAGAAGTTGCGGACGTCCTCGTTGGCGCTCTTGAGGGCGACGCCGAGCTTGTCCTTGTCGACGTTGCGCATCAGCGTCTGGGCCGAGCCGGAATCGAGCTTCACGAGATCGTCGAAGGTGAACATCAGCGCCTTGATGCGCTCGGCCGATTCACGGTTGTCCTCTTCTAGCGAGGTGATGAAGCGGGTTTCGGTCTGGCGGTCGAAATTGTTGAAGATCTCCGCCATCACCTCGTGGGCGTCGCGGCGGCGGGTTTGCGACAGATTGGACATGAATTCGGTGCGTAGCGTCTTCTCCACGCTCTCGATCACCTCCTTCTGCACCGCCTCCATCTTCAGCATGCGGTTGACGACATCGAGCGCGAGCTCCTCGGGTAGGATGCCGAGCACGCGGGCGGCATGCTCCGACTTCAGCTTGGACAGCACCACCGCGATGGTCTGCGGGTACTCGTTCTTGAGATAGTTGGCGAGGACCTCTTCCTGCACGTTGGAGAGCTTCTCCCACATGTTGCGCCCGGCGGGACCGCGTATCTCATCCATGATGCCGTTGACGCGCTCCGGCGGAAGGTATTGCTGCAGCAGCCGTTCGGTGGCGTCGAAATTGCCCATCAGCGCGCCCGAAGCCGACATGCGCGAGACGAACTCGAGCAGCATGTCCTCGACGGTGTCGACCTCGACGGTGCCGAGCGTCGACATCTCCAGCGAGAGCTGGCGCACCTCGTCGTCGTCGAGCAGCGACCAGATCTTGCCGCCATATTGCTCGCCGAGCGCCAGCATCAGGATGGCGGCACGCTTCGGTCCGGCCAACGCCTCGGACTTGTCGCCCGCACGATTGTTCGCACGCTGGCCGAGCGTCGAGATCACGCTGGTGATGTCGTTGGAGTTGGCGTTTTGCAGATTGGCGGCCATGTCAGATCACTTCTTGATTTCGCTTGGCAGAGTTACTTGGCTTCGGTCATTTCGCGGGTTCGGTCAGCCACTGGCGGATGATGGCGACGGTTTCGTTGGGGTTGCGCTCGGCGAGCTCGCCGACGCGATGCACGGACTGGGCGTGGACCTGCCCCTGCACGGTGGCGACGTCGATTGCGCTGGCGGCGCCGCTCGGCAGCAGCGGCTGGCCGCTGGCCGGAGCCGCCTCGTCCGAGGCGGCCGGGCCGGAGAGGACGCCGGAGATGGCGGCGGCGACCTCGTCGGAGGCGAGGATGCGCCTGACCAGCGGGCGGATCACCAGGAACAGCACGACCAGGCCGAGCAGCATCATCACGCCGAGCTCGACGAAGTACATGACGTCGTCCTTGGTGAACTGGAGCATGCCGAGGAAGCCGCCGGGTTCGCCGATCGGCGCGGTGGACGGCGCGTCGGCAAAGCGGAGGTTGACGACCTCGACCTGGTCGCCGCGCTTCTGGTCGAAGCCGATCGCCGAGCGCACCAGCGCGGCGATGCGATCCAGCTGCTCCTTGGTGCGGTCCTGGTAGGCCAGATCGCCCTTCTCGTTCTTGCTGTAGATGCCGTCGACGAGCACCGCGACCGAGATGCGGTTGACCCGGCCGGCTTCAGTTACCTCGGTCTTGGTGGTGCGGGAGATCTCGTAATTGTTGGTCTCTTCGGTCTTCTTGCTCTGGTCCTTGGCTGCGGCGGCGTTGTTCTGCTGGTTGCCGGGCAGCTCGTTGTTGACGGTGACCTGGCCGCTGTTGTCGGCGGTCATGCTCTGCTCTTCGCGGGTCTGGCTCGAGCGCAGCACGCGGCCTTCGGGATCGAACTTGTCCGAGGTCTGGGTGACCTTGTTGAAGTCGAAATCGGCGGAGAGCTGCACGCGGGCGCGGCCCGAGCCGACCACGGAGGAGACGATGTCCTCGACCTGCTTGCGCATGCGCTTTTCGAAGGCGATGCGGCGCTCGTCGCCGACGGCCTGCTCCGGATCGCTCGCTGCGCCGTCGGCAAGCAGCTGGCCGGCCTCGTCGACGATCGAGACCCGCTGCGGCTTCAGCCCGTTGACGGCGGAGGCGACGAGGTGGCGGATGGCGCGGATCTGCTGGGCCTCCAGCGAGCCGCGGACGCGGACCACGATCGAGGCCGACGGCTCCGGCGCCTCGCGCGCGAATAGGGGGCGTTCGGGCAGCACCAAATGGACGCGGGCGGCCTGGATGCGGTCGATGGCGCGGATGGTGCGGGCGAGTTCGCCTTCGAGAGCGCGCAGGTGATTGATGTTCTGGACGAACGAGGTGGTGCCGAGCGCGTCCGACTTGTCGAACACCTCGTAGCCGACGCCGCCGCCCTTGGGCAGGCCGCCCTCGGCGAGCTTCATCCGCAGCCGCGTGACCTTGTCCTTGGGCACCATGATGATGGAGCCCTCATTGCGGATCTCGAACTGGATGCCCTGGCGTTCCAGGTCCTTGATGATGCTCGAGGAATCCTCGACGCTGAGGTCCGTGAACAGCGTCGTCATCTGCGGCGTGGTGACGCGCATGATGACGAAGGCGAAGAAGCCGATGAGCGCGGCGGTGACCGCGATCATCGCCCCGAACCGGGCGGCGCCGATACTCTTCAGAAAGTCCGCAAGCCCTTGCAAGCAACCGCCCCACAGATTCGGCTGCTTTCACTGGAAAGGCCGACTGGGCAATTATTGCCTAGGTGATGGTTTCGATATGGTTAACGAAGGTTAAGAGGTCGGACAAAACTGCATCATGAAAAAAATCGGCCCCGCAATGCGAGGCCGATTTTCGTCAAAAGCCGCAGATTTCCGGATCGCCTACTGGCGATATTGCTGGATGCGGGTGGTGCGAAGACCCGCCAGACCGTGCTGGTCGATGGAAAACTGCCAGGAGAGGAATTCGTCGACCGTCAGGGTATAACGGCTGCAGGCCTCCTCAAGGGAGAGAAGTCCACCACGGACAGCGGCGACGACTTCGGCCTTGCGGCGGATGACCCAGCGTTTGGTGCCGGGTGCAGGCAGATCCGCGATCGTCAACGGACTGCCGTCCGGCCCGATGACGTATTTTACCCTCGGGCGATGGGGTTCTGTCATGGCGTACTCACAAACTCTCAACCACTGAACTCACGCAGTAACCCTACGCCCGGCGGCTTAAAAATCCGCTAAGCCTAAGGGTTCAATACAATTCTCGTTGAAACTTGTGGGAACGCGGCCGTCCCGGCCGGCGGGAGACGCGATCTCGGCCGGCAGAGCGGGGCAGAAGGTAAATACTTTACTAACGCCAAACGACATTTGCAGGCTCGACGCGAGCCCGGAGCTCTGCTTCACCTGTCCCCGCAGCGGAGAGGTGGTCCACCTCAATAGGCGCTGGTCGCGATGATGCTCTTGACCTGGCTCAGGGTGTAGCTGGCGCCGTCGATGGTGAGCAGCGGCGGCGACTGGGTCAGGTCCACCGACGACACCACGCCCTGCACCTGCGCGGCGATGCCGACATTGTTGTTCGCCACGTCCTTACCCGTGGCCGAGATCGTGTACTTGCCGTCGGGCCATTGCGTGCCGTCATTGCCCATGCCGTTCCAGGTGAAGGGGATGTCGGTGCCGGCGGCGGAGGAATATTTGCCGGTGAACACGGTCTGGCCGGTGGAATTGGCGACGGTGATGTCGACGGTCGAATCGGTCGGCACGTTGAGATGCCAGATTGCTACCGAGTTCGTCATGGTCGCGGTGGAGCCGTCGACCAGGGCGGTCTTGCCGACGAAGCCCAGCGCCTGGGTCGCCTGCGTGGTCTGCTGGAGGGTGACGAGCTGGGCCAGCGAATCGTTGGTCTTGAGCTGCTGCTCGACGCCGGCGAACTGTACCAGTTGCTGGGTGAACTGGTTGGTGTCGAGCGGATCCAGCGGGTTCTGGTTCTGGAGCTGCGTCGTCAGCAGCGTCAGGAAGGTCTGGAAGTTGCCGGCGAGCGTCGATCCCGTGGTCGAGCTCAGCGAGTTCGACGAGGAGGATTTCGGCAACTCGGTCGTGCCGGAGACGACGGAGGGGGCGGTGGCGGCATTCGTGGTGGCCATATCGAATACTCCTACACTCTGATGTCGACGCCGCTGCTCGATCCGAGCATGCGGCCGTAGCCGCGTCCGACGGGCGCGGCGGGAACGCTCTCTTCCTCGCTGATGACCAGCCGGCGCGTATTGCCGCCATTGTCGTTGTTCTGGCCGGAGTTCTGGTTCGACGAATTCTGGTCGCGCAGGCTGAACGACAGGCCGTTGCTGCCGGTTTTGAAGCCGGCGTCGTCCAGCGCGCGCTGCAATTGCGGCGCGTCCTGCTTCAGCATCGACAGCGTCTCCGGCTTCTCCACCGTGAGATGCGAGGTGACCTGGCCGTTGCGGTCGATATTGATGCGGACGTCGATCTTGCCGAGTTCGGCCGGATCGAGGCTGATGTCGAAACGGCTCTTGCCGGCGCGAATGGCGGCCGCGATCTCGATCGGCACGCCGTTGATCGGCACGGTGGTGCTGGTTGCCGCGGTTGCGGTGAGCGTCGCGGTCGATGCGGTGGCAGCCGAGGTCGTGTTGGTTGGCGGCGCCTGCACGGCGGAGGCGGCCTGCGCACTGGCGTCGAGCGGGGCGACGGTCGCTTGTGGCCCCGCATGAGCGTGCGTGGCGGGCGTGCCGGGCGTCGCATCGGCAGCGCGCTCGATGCCGGCCGCCTTCGCATCGGCCGTTGCGCCATCTGCCTGCGGCTTGGCGGCCTGGGGATGAGCGGCGGCGTTGAGGGTCGCTGCGCCCGGAGCTTGCGTCGCGGCGGTATTCGCGTTGCCGGCATCCTGGCCGATATTGGAAACATCGGCCTGGGCCTGCGCCGCGACGGCGTCCTTGAACGAGGTTTTCGGCGTGCCCTGGCTGGCGGCGGCGATCAGTCCGCCATTGGCCTTTGCATCGGTCGAGATCTCCTCCGGCGTGCCGGTCGCGGTCTCGCCGAGCGTCGTCGCCGTGTCGGCGTCGATCTCGGCGCCTGCGGCCTTGGCGCTCTTGTCGCCGGCGGTGTCAGACTGATTGCCGGCGATCTGCGCTGCAGTGGAGGCACTGGCGGCAAGACCTGCCGCGGCGATCGTCAGCGGCGAGGCGGCGGCATCGCTGGCCTGGTTCGCAGCCACATTCGGATCGACCGGCACGACCGGCGCGGGAACGATGACGGCGGGATCGGGCACGGCGGTCTGCGCCGCACCGGCCGGCGCGGCGGCAGCCGCATCGACCGCGGCGGTGGCTGCGTCGGTGCCGTCGGCGTCGTCGCCCTTGGTCTCGTCGGATTTGTCCGCCGATTTGGCGTCCGATGTCTCGGACTTGTCCTTGGCCTTGCCGGCGTCCTTGGCCGGATCGCCTGTCGCATCGCTCTTGTCGTTCTTCGCCGGCGCGGACGTGTCGGTGTCGTCGCTCGCCCTGCTCTGCGAAGGCTTGTCCGCGGGAGAGCTTTCGCGCGGGCGGCGGTCGGACTCCGTGGAGGATGACGCGGGATCGCTCCGGCGCGGCGCTGCGTCCTGCGCATTGTCGCTGATCGCCTGGGTGTTGCTGTCGACGAGCGAGCCGAAGGAGTCGTTCGCGGGCGCCTCTTTCGGGGCTTGCGAGCGCGCAGGCTTTTGCTGCGCGCTCGCAACTTGCACGCTTGCCACGACATCTGACGTACGACCGACCACAGGCAACCCCTTGGAAGCAGCTTCGGAGAAGGGGTAGCAAGGAGCGGGCCAGCACTCCTCCATGCTATTTCTGACAATAGAATCAATGTCTTGCCGTATTGAAGCAGCTGCCGGGCAGCCGGCCGTAGCCCCGCCATTTCTGCCGCCCCGGCAAGAATTGCCCTAAGCTGGCTGCCCGCGTGATTGCTTCACGGGAATGCCGCCTATATTAAAGACGCTACTCAGCCGCTTTCGACTTGGGCAGTCGTGCCCCCCGGGGAACCAGGTTCCGGGGGATGCCGGTGTCCCGCGAGAAAGCACAGCAATCGCGGATCGCGCACGCCGCCGTCATAACGCTTTAAGGCCCATGCTCAACAGTCTGGATCTCGAAGGCCGTCCCGAGGACACCAGGGTCGTCGTCGCCATGTCGGGCGGCGTCGACTCTTCGACGACGGCTGCGCTGCTGAAGGCGGAGGGCTACGACGTCGTCGGGATCACGCTGCAGCTCTACGACCATGGCGCGGCGACCCACCGCAAGGGCGCCTGCTGCGCCGGCCAGGACATCCACGACGCCCGCGACGTCGCCGCCAAGCTCGGCATTCCCCATTATGTGCTCGACTACGAGGATCGCTTTCGCGAGTCCGTCATCGACAATTTCGCCGATTCCTATGCACTGGGCGAGACGCCGGTGCCCTGCATCGAGTGCAACCGCAGCGTCAAATTCCGCGACCTCCTGAAGACCGCGCGCGAACTCGGCGCGCAGGCGCTCGCCACCGGTCATTACGTCGCCTCGCGCCGCCTGGACGATGGCTCGCGCGCGCTGGTCTGCGCGGCCGACGCCGACCGCGACCAGAGCTATTTCCTGTTCGCGACCACGCGCGAGCAGCTCGACTTCCTTCGCTTCCCGCTCGGCGACATGACCAAGCCGCAGACCCGCGAGCTCGCGCGGCGCTTTGGGCTCGCCGTCGCCGACAAGCACGACAGCCAGGACATCTGCTTCGTGCCGACCGGCCGCTACACCGACATCATCACCCGCCTGCGGCCGAACGCGATGGACCCCGGCGACATCGTCGATCTCGACGGACGCGTGCTCGGCCGGCACAACGGCATCGCCAATTTCACCGTCGGCCAGCGCCGGGGCCTCGGCATCGCCTCCGGCTCGCCGCTGTTCGTGGTGCGGCTCGATGCAGCGCACCGCCGCGTCGTCGTGGGCCCGCGCGATGCGCTGAAGATGCACCGCATCGGCCTGCGCGACGTCAACTGGATCGGCGACGGCGACATCGACCGCGCCATCGGCGGCGGCCTCGAGATGTTCGTGCGCGTGCGCTCGACCCGCAGCCCCCAGCCGGCGTGGCTGCGCGGCGGCAACGGCCAGTACGAAGTCGAACTCGTCGCTGGCGAGGAAGGCGTCTCGCCCGGCCAGGCCTGCGTCTTCTACGACGCAGCCGGCGGCCAGGCCCGCGTGCTCGGCGGCGGCTTCATCCAGAGCGCCGCGGCGAAGGTCGACGCGGCCACGTCGCGCCCGCTCGCGGAAGCCGTGCGCGGCTGATCATCATGAGATCGGATCGCACTCTCGCGCCGACGCAAGTGCGCCCCCTCTCTCGCCTGCGGGAGAGGACCGGGGAGAGGGCTCTCTCCACACACGATCTCTCGCGAGCGGACAGAACCCTCACCCGGCGCTGCGCGCCGACCTCTCCCGCAAGCGGGAGCGGCGCGGACCGCGCGCAGGGCTGACAGCGTTTTCAACGATGATCATTATTCTCCAGAGTTTTCGTTAGGGCAGGGGCATGGCAGCAGACATCTCGCGGGCCGGGGTCGAGAAGGCCTATGGCCGCTGGGCGCCGGTCTATGATCTCGTGTTCGGCAAGGTGTTCGACGCCGGCCGGCAGTCGACGATCGCGGAGGCCGACCGCATCGGCGGCCGCATCCTCGACGTCGGCGTCGGCACGGGGCTCTCGCTTTCCGACTACGCGCGCACCACGAAGATCTGCGGCGTCGACATTTCCGAGCCGATGCTGCGCAAGGCGCAGGCGCGCGTTCGCGCGATGCGGCTGTCCAATGTCGAGGTGCTCTCGGTGATGGACGCCAAGAACCTCGCCTTTCCCGACAAATTCTTCGACGCGGTGGTCGCGCAATATGTCATCACCGCCGTGCCCGATCCCGAGGGCACGCTCGACGAGTTCGTGCGCGTGCTCAAGCCCGGCGGCGAGCTGATCCTGGTCAACCACATCGGCGCGGAGAACGGACCGCGAAGGCTGTTCGAGCTCGCCTTCGCGCCCGTCGCCCGCCGCCTCGGCTGGCGCCCGGAATTCCCGTGGGCCCGCCTCGAGGGCTGGGCCGCCAGGCACGGCGGCATCACGCTCGCCGAGCGCCGCCCCATGCCGCCGATGGGCCATTTCTCGCTGATCCGCTACCGCAAGGCGTAACTGCAACGGCACGGGCGATGTGCTCCCTCTCCCGCAAGCCTGCGGGAGAGGTGAACGAACCACCGCGGTAATCGAGTCAACGGGAAGCCAGTTCGTTGTAGAGCACGATCCGGCGATCTGCTTCCGGCGCAGAGCCGCGCGACAGGGGCGGCATTCTTCTTGCTTGCATCTCGCCGCCGCGGGGATCAAGACATCTGTGGCACACCTTAAGAGCATGCGACCACGGAGTGTTTGAGTGAAGGCCGTCCACACCGAACTGCATCGCAGCCACGATCCGCAATTCTTCCTGGTTCGCGGCGTCGTCAAGCGCACCACCGAGCAACCTGAGCGCGCCGACCGCCTGCTCAAGGGATTGAAGGACGGCAAGCATCAACTGGTCGAGCCGACGAAATTCGGGCAGGGGCCGCGCGCGCGCATCCACAGCCCGGAATATTTGTCGTTCCTGAGCGAAGCCTGGGACGCCTGGACCGCCCTCGGTGATTCCGGCCCGGAGATGATCGGCAATATCCATCCCGTGCGCCATGCCGCGACCTATCCCACCCACATCGTCGGCAAGCTCGGCTGGCACACCGCCGATACCGCGGCGCCGATCGGCCCGGGCACGTGGGCGGCCGCCTGCGCCGCGACCGACGTCGCAGTCACCGCCGCGCAGATGGTAATGGACGGCGAGGATGCGACCTACGCGCTCTGCCGTCCGCCCGGGCATCACGCCTATCGCGACATGGCCGGCGGCTTCTGCTTCCTCAATAACAGCGCCATCGCGGCGGCGCATCTGCGGCAGAAGCACGAGCGCGTCGTGATCCTCGACGTCGATGTCCATCACGGCAACGGCACGCAAGGCATCTTCTACGCGCGGCCCGACGTCTACACGATCTCGATCCACGCGGATCCGGTCGCGTACTACCCCTTCGTGTGGGGCTACGCCCATGAGCGCGGCGAAGGACCCGGCCTCGGTACCAATCTCAACATTCCCCTCGCCATCGGCACCGGCGACGACGGCTACATCCAGGCGCTGGACCGCGCGCGCAAGGCGATCGAATCCTTCGCACCCGGAGCGCTGGTCATCGCGCTCGGTCTCGATGCCTCCGAGCACGACCCGCTGAAGGGACTGGCCGTCACCACGCCCGGCTTCCGCCGCATCGGTCAGGCCATCGCGAAGATGGGCCTGCCGACCGTGTTCGTGCAGGAGGGCGGCTATCTCTCGGATATCCTCGGCGCGAACCTGGCCTCGGTGCTGGCGGGATTCGAAGAGGCGCGGTGAGGTGCGCCTTCACCTCTCTCCGCGTCGGTCGTCATGCCCGGGCTTGTCCCGGCTTCCACGTTCTTCGAGCCGCGGCGATGCGTGGATGGCCGGGACGAGCCCGGCCATGACGGCGGAGAGAGCACCGCGCGTAGATATCTAGAACAACCCGCTCGCCGCGAGCGCCTTGCGGACGTGCTGCATCTCGGACTCGTCGGCCACCATGTCCAGCATGATCGTGGTCAGGCCCTTCGCCGCAAACTGCTTCAGCTTGGCGCCGATCTCGGCATAGCTGCCGACCAGATAGGGGCAGTCGGCCTGGAAGGTCAGGAACGGCAACAGCCAGTAGCCGTTGTCGTGAAGCTCGCCGCTTTGCCCCTCATAGAGCCGGCGTTTCCACACTGAATCGCTGTTCTCCACCGTGAGCGCGAGCAACTCGCGATCGTCGGGATTGTCGGAGAAGCGCGCCTTTGCGGCCTGTCGGGCCTCGTCACGTTCCGCCCGCGCGAAAATTCCAAAGTTCATGCCTGCCGCGTCGAGCCCGCGATCGAGGTCGGGCGGCAGCATCTGCATCTTGATGCAGCCGGTGTCCTGCGCGACGCGCCGGGCCGCCTCGGATTGGCCGGCGATCAAGAACTCCGGCATCAGCTCGGTTGGCAAGCGAGGGCGAAGTTGCAGATCGCTGGCGCGGTAGAACCGGCCCGTGAAATTGACCGGCCGCGGGCTTGCCAGCAACTGGCGCATCAGCGCGACATATTCGCCGAGCCGGACGTATCGATCGGCATGCCCCTCGTCGTCGCCCAGCCCGTGCAAGTCGCTGACCGCCGTGCCCGTGATCATGTTGAGATAGACCTTGCGGCCGTAGAGCTGCGCAAGGGACGAGACGAGCTTCGCCGCGGTGAACGGGTGCATGTAGACCGGATTGACGGCGATCAGCGGCGAAGATCGCGTCGTCTCTGCCATGATGTGCTGGGCCATCGCCCAGGGCTCGACGAACACGTCGTTGCCTTCGAACAGCAGGATGCCTTCGAAGCCGTTGCGATCGGCGAACCGGGCCACCCGCATCAGCTCGCCGACATAGGATTTGGGATCGCGGTTGCGGGAGATCGCAGGAAAGATGCGCAGCCGCGAGGTCGTCATTCCACCGCTTCCCGGAGCGGCCAGGCATTGCGGCTGATGGGCAGGCCGCCGTCCGCGCGTGAGCCGTCGGCGATCGCCAGGCGGTGCGAGGGCGATGGCGAGCACAGCGAGAAGCGCCAGCGGTCCGGGTCGTCGGCAATGTCGGGCTTGAAGCTGATCTCGATGGCCTCGCCCGACACCTGCATTGCGAAGGCATCGAGCGGCAAATTGAGCCCAAAGCCCCTGGCCTTCAGATAGGCCTCCTTGAGCGTCCAATAATCGAAGAAGCGTTCGATCGCCGCGGGCTCCGGCAGTCCGCGCAGCGTCTCGACCTCCTCCGGCGCAAAGAAGCGAAGCGCGGTCGACAGCGGCGCGACGCGTCGCGATACGGTTTCGACGTCGACCCCGACGGCCTCATGCCGCGATACCACGCAGGCGACGCAGCCGTCGGCATGTGACAGGCTGAAATGCAGCGGGGTCGGGGTGACCGGCGCTGCGACGAATGGCCGCCCATAGTGGCCCGCGCCAAACGACCAGTCGGAGGGCGCGACGTTGGAGGCGACCTCCGACAGTGCCAGGCGCAACATGGCGTGCGCGAAGATGTACTGCCGTCGATGCCGCTCGAACATGAAGCGATCGGCCCGGGCCCGTTCCTCGACCGAGAGCAGGTGCCGGTACGACTCGACCGCGCCCGGCTCGTCGATGGTCTCGATCAGCCCGACAAAGAGTTCAATTCTGTCGTCTGCCATTAAATGGACCCATGGCGTCAGGCGAGGCCAAATCCCCGGTCCCGACGGAAGAATCGGCTGAGCAAGAATCAACCGTGAGAACCCTTCCTAACGGTCCACCCGGGCGAATTCTTGTCGATTTGCAGGCCGGTTTACAGGCGCAAGCTTGTGCGAGACCCCAACGCGACGAGCGAGCGGCCCAACCCCGAAAACGAAAGCTCGAAAGTTGAGGTCCGGAGATTCGTGCGGCGTCCGGGCCGGCGAATTATTTCTTCTTCTTCTTCGCCTTCTTCGATCCGCCCAGCAACGCCAGGCTGGCGTCGACGTCCTTCAGCGCGGACTGCAGCTTCTTCTTCTCTTGGGTCAGTAACTTCTGCAGGGCCTTGCGGTCTTTCTCGCTCAACGCGGTGCCCTTGGTAAATTTGATGAAACCCATAACACTCCCCCGATTTGAAAATAATCGTCCAAATCAAAACGCGGGAATAATCTTGCGCGGTGACGCCGAATAATCAAGACGCAACTTGATCATTCACAGCTTTGGCTCGTAGGCGCACTCGTCCGCGATGTGACGCGCTCAGGCCGCCCTGCGAGCGAGCAACCGGCCGAGCGGAGCGTCGGGTTGGGCGAGGGCCGCCGCCAGCAGCGCGACGAGATCCTCCATCAACTTGCCGACCATTCGGCCCTCGAGCAACTCGCGCTTGTAGTTGCATGAGCCGGTGATGCCGGTCGGACGCTCCTTGAGCATCAGCGACAGCCATGTCTGGTCGATCGGCAGCACCGGTTGGCCTTCGCGCGCGATGTTGCCGATCGATCCTGTCGCGATATCCGGGAGATCGAGCGGCTGGCGCAGCGGATTCTGCAGCGTGAAATAGACCTGGAGCAGCGAGGCTGGATCGATTCCCTCCCGCTCCAGATGATCGGCCAGGACGTTGAACGGGAGCTCCTGCCGCGCATGCGCGTCGAGCACGCTCTGGCGCACCCGCGCCAAGGCCTGCGCGAACGACAGGTCCGGTGTCATTGTCGTGCGGATGATCACCGTGTTCTCGAACGGACCGATGATTCGGTCGGTGTCCGGCTGGGCACGATTGGCCATGGCAGTCGCAACCACGATGTCGGTGCGACCGGTCCGGGCCAGCAGCATGGCCTTCAGACCGGTGAGCAGGCACATGAACAGGGTGGCGCTTTGCTGACCGGCGAATGCCGTGAGCCGGCCGACCAGCTCACGTTCGAGGCCGACCGGATGATGCCCGGTGGATGCGCCCGGGCGCGTTTCGCCGTCGAAGAGGGGCCCAACTCCGCGCAGATTCTCCGTCCAGTCGGCAGCCTGACGTCGCGCGGCGTCGGTGCCGCACCACCAGCGCTGCCAGCGTGCGACAGCTGCAAAGGCCGGAGGCTGCTGCGGCAACGGCACCGACGGATATCCAGCCAGCGCCGCATAACGGTTCGACAACTCCTCGAACAGCACGCCGATCGACCAACCGTCGACGACGGCATGATGCAGCGTCAGCAGCAGGACATGGTCGTCGTCGTGAAGCCGCAACAACCGGGCGCGCAGCAGCGGCGCGCGAGCGTTGTCGACCGGGGTATAAATCTCCTGCTCGATCAGGAGATCGATCTTCCTGAGCTCGAGCGCCTTGCGCCGCTTGTTGTTATGGGGACGACCGTCGCCGATCGTCTCGATCGTCATGACACGGCCAAGAGTGCGAGGCGGTACGATGCGGCCTTCGGGCTCATCGCCGTTCCAGGCGAAGGCGGTCCGCAGCGATTCGTGCCGGCGCACGACATCATCGATCGCCTTTGCCAGGGCGGCCGAATCGAGCGGGCCCTGGAGACGGAAGGCGAAGGGCAGGTTGAACAGCGGCAACCCCGGCAGATTCCGCTCGATCCGCAGCATCTGGTCCTGCGCGATGGAAAGCGCAGGAGGCCCGCTCGCGCCCAATCGCGGCCCGATTGCGGCAGGTTTGTGCGGCCTCGCCGCCGCGGCCTCGTCCACGCGCCCGGCAAGCTCCTCGATCGTCGGTGCCTCGAAGATGGACTTGATCGGCAGCGACACGCCAATCGCGCGGGCGACGCGCGCCATCGCCTGTCCAGCCAGCAGCGAATGGCCGCCGAGGTCGAAAAAATTGTCGGTGACACGGATGCTCTCGACCTTCAGCAGGTCAATCCAGATGTCGGAAAGCACTTTCTCGGTGAAGCGCCGCGCAGGCCTTGCCGCTTCCGGCCGGGTCGTTTCCGGCTGGGCGGACGCCAGCAGCGCGGTGCGGTCGATCTTGCCATGAGCGTTGAGCGGCACCTGATCCAGGAACAGGAAGGCGGACGGGATAGCGTGGGCCGACAGCCTGCCCTTCAGGAATTCGCGCAACTCGCTGGCGCTGCTCCGGCTGCCGGGCCTTGCCACGATATGGGCGATCAGCCTGATATCGCCGCTCGCCTCGCGGCGCGGTTCGACGATGCCGACGCGCACATTCGGATGCTCGGCAAGCACGTTCTCGATCTCCTTGAGCTCGATACGATAACCGCGGACCTTGACCTGATGATCGGCGCGGCCGAGGCACTCGATGGTGCCGTCGGCGCGGCGGCGGGCGAGGTCGCCGGTCCGGTACAGCCGGCCAGCAGCCTGGCGCGAGAACGGATCGGGCAGGAAGCGCTGCTCGTTCTGCGCGGGATCGTTGATATAGCCGCGTCCGACACCGGCGCCGCCGATGCAGAGCTCGCCGGCGACGCCGACCGGCTGCGGCTCGAGGTTGGTGTCGAGCACGTAGAGCTGGGTGTTCGGCAGCGGCGCGCCGACCGGAACGTTGTCCGTCGCGGTCGCCGGCGGCTTGGTCAGGCGATGCAGGGAGACGTCGTCGGAACATTCCGACGCGCCATAGGCATTGATCAGCGGCACTTTCGGGCAGCGGGCGAACCAGGCGCGGCAGAGATCGACCGACAACGGCTCGCCGGTCGAGATCAGCAGCCGCAATCTGGAGAAGGCGCGCAGCATCGGCGTCTCGTCCATGCGATCGAGAATGACGCGCAGCAGCGACGGCACGATCTCGAGCACTGTGACGCCCTCGCGCTCCATCTCCCGCGCCAGCAGGAGCGGGTCCTGCACGATCGCGTTGCCGCAGACATGCACGCGCGCGCCGACCATCGGCCCGGCAAGAAACTGCCAGACCGATATGACGAAGCTCTGCGGCGCGGTCTGCGCGATCACGTCCCTGGCGGAGAGGTCGAGCTCGGAGATCAGCGCGGCCAGATGGTTCGACAGGCCGCGCTGCTCGATCATGACGCCCTTCGGCGCGCCGGAGGAGCCGGAGGTATAGACGAGATAAGCAAGGCTGGAGGCGGCTCGCCGTGCGGCGCGAGCCGGCTTGTTCACCCCCGGCGCGATCGCGTCTTCGAGCTCGGCCAACTGGATACGCTCGACCAGCGGTTCGAGCAGGGCCTCGACCATGGCGGACTGAGCTCGTCCGGTCAGCAGCACGCGGGCACAGCTAGACCCGAGGATGGTCGCAAGGCGGGTCGTCGGCTGGTCCGGATCGAGATTGAGGAAGGCCGCGCCGGCGCGCTGCACCGCGATCATCGCGGCGAGCAGGTCGGGCCCGCGCTCCACCAGCAAGGCGACCACCGTCTCGGCGCCGACGCCTTCGCCGGCCAGCCAGCGCGCGATCGCCTGGCTGCGGCGCTCCAACTCGCGATAAGTCAGGGACGTGCGGCCGTCCGACACCGCAACAGCCTTCGGCGTCTTCTTCGCCTGGCGGTCGAAGCGTTCGACCAAATTGCCGCGCGTGGCGAAATCGGCCGGCACGCCCCGGCCTTTCGCCAGCACCCGACGGCGTTCGGCCTCTGTCAGGAGCGGCAGGCGCGAGATGCGCTGCTCCGGATTGGCGACGGCCGCCTTGAGCAGCGTCTTGAACTGCGCGGCCATGCCTTCGATCGTCGCGGCATCGAACAGATCGGTGGCATATTCGAAGAAGCCGGTGAAGCGCCCATCGGCCTCGACCAGTTCGAGCGTGATGTCGAAGCGCGCGACTTTGGGATCCACTTCCAGACGCCGCGTCGACAAGCCCGGAAAGCGTGCCGTCTCGATGGAGGCGTTCTGAAGGATGAACATGATCCGGAACAGCGGGTTGCCGTCGCTCCGCCGCGCGATCTTCAACGCGCGCAACACCTCCTCGATCGGCAGGTCCTGGTTGCGGTAGGCGTCCAGCGTGACCTGCCGCACCCGCCGCAACATCTCGCCGAAGCTCGGATCGCCGCCAAAATCATTGCGCAGGATCAGGGTGTTGGCGAACAGCCCGATCAGGCGCTCGCTCTCGATCTGGTTGCGGTTGGCGATCAACGAGCCGGTGGCGACATCCTCATGCGAGGTGTGGCGGAACAGCAGGCACTGGAAGGCCGCGAGCAGCGTCATGAACGGTGTGACGCCCTGGTTCTGGCTCAGTGTGCGCAGGTCCGCCGACAGCGTCCCGGAGATTTCGAGATAGTGGCGCGCGCCGTGCCCGCTCCAGACCTCCGGCCTCGGCCTGTCGGTCCGGAGCGGCAGCGTGGTCACGTCGTTGAGCTGGGCCCTCCAATAGTCGAGCTGCTCCTTCGCCGCCGGCGTCCGCGCCCAGCTCTGTTGCCAGAGCGCGAAATCTCGATACCGGAAGGCGGGCGGAAGCAGTGCGGCCGGACGCTTCTTGCGCGCCGCAGCGTATTGGACGGCGAGCTCCTCCCAGAACAGCCGCTGCGACCAGCCATCGGTGACGAGGTGATGGACGTTGACCACCAGCGCGTGGCTGTTCTTGTCGAACGACAGCAGCGTGACCTTCAGCGGCGGCTCGCGGGCGAGGTCGAACGGATATTGCGCCAGCTTGAGCGCCTCGCGGCTGACGATTGCCACCTGCTTCTCCGCAGGGCAGGGCTTGAGCTTGATGCGCTCGAAGCGCGGCGGCGATGACAGCACCAGCTGTACCGGCTCGCCCTGGCGTTCGATGAAGGCCGAGCGCAGCGCCTCGTGGCGCGTGCAGATCGCAGCGAGGCTCGCAGAAAGCGCGGCGACGTCGATCGCACCTTTGAGGAGCGCGACTTCGACGACGTTATAATTGTAGCGGGTCGGGTCGAGCCGCGAGAGGAGGTACATCCGCAGCTGCTGGAACGTCAGCGGCGCGTCGGCGTCCGCGA
Organism: Bradyrhizobium cedriense; assembly: GCF_054602315.1. Lineage (NCBI taxonomy): Bacteria > Pseudomonadati > Pseudomonadota > Alphaproteobacteria > Hyphomicrobiales > Nitrobacteraceae > Bradyrhizobium > Bradyrhizobium cedriense. The sequence goes on from NZ_JBTSWB010000002.1 coordinate 471,290, forward strand.
AGTGCTGCCAGGCCGGCAGCGCCGTTTCGCGCCGGCTCGCGGCGGTTTCGACCCGGGCCGCAAGCGCCGTGACCGTCGGGCAATCGAAGATGTCTTCGAACGAGAAGTCGACATCGAAGCGTTCGCGCAGGCGGGAGCGCATCTGTGTCACCGCGAGCGAGTCCGCACCGAGCGCGAAGACGTCCCGGTCGGCACCGACCTGCGGTAGCTCCAAAAGATCAGCCCAGATCCCGGCGAGCTCGGTCTCCATCGCATTGCGCGGCAGCCGGGTCTCATCATTGCTTTCCGCCGTCGCGATCAGCGCGGCGAGGGCGTTGCGTTTGACCTTGCCGCTGGCGCCCTTCGGCAGCGCAGCCACGCTGCGGATCAGGCTCGGCACCTTGTAGGCTGCGAGCCGCTTGCGCGCGAACTGGCGCAGCTGGTCCGAGCTCGCCTCGGAGTTCGGCCTCAGCACCACGACGGCGGCGACATTCTCCCCGAGCTTCTCGTGCGGAACGGCGAACACGCCGGCCTCCAGCACTGCCGGATGGCTCAGCAGGACGTCCTCTACCTCGAGCGGCGAGATCTTCTGCCCGCCGCGGTTGATGACGTCCTTGAGACGGCCGACGATGAAGAGATAGCCGTCGGCATCGAGATAGCCGAGGTCGCCGGTCCGGAACCAGCCATCGCGGAACGCCGCCCGCGTCGCCGCATCGTCATTATAGTAGCCGCGGCTCATGTTCGGTCCGCGCAGCATGATTTCGCCGCGCTCGCCGCTTGCGAGCGTGCGGCCGGTCTCGTCCATGATCGCGATCTCGGGGCCGGCGGCAACGCCGACCGATCCGACCTTGCGCAGCTCGAACGGATTGGCAGCGATCTGCGAGGCCGCCTCCGTCATGCCGTAGGTCTCGAGCACGGGAACGCCGAACATCGCCTCCAGCCCTCTCAAGATCGCAGGCGCGAGCGAGGCCGAGGCCGAGCGGATCACGCGCAGCGACGACGACCGGGCGCGGTCCGGGTTCGCTTCCGCCGCCGTCAGCAATGCGCGGTGAATGGTCGGCACCGCCGTGTACCAGGTCGGTTGCAGCTCCCGCATCCAGTCGAAGAAGGACGATGCCTCGAAACCGTCGGTGCAGATCACGCTGGAGCCCGCGGCCAGCGCCGTGAGAAGACCGGAGATCAATCCATGAGCATGAAACAGTGGGAGGACGTTGAGCAGGCGATCGCGCGACGTGAGCGACAGCGCGTGGCCGGCATTGTAAGCGGACAGGCAGACATTGCGATGGGTGAGCGGTACCATCTTCGGCCGCGCCGCCGTGCCTGACGTCAACAGGATGAACGCATCGTCCTCGCCGCGCGCAGCGCCGCTGGCATGCGCCGGACCGATCGTCGGGGCGATGAACGCGCAGCCACCGAGATCGTCGACCGGCCCCGCCACGAAATCGACCACGGCGATGTCGAGCGTCCTGGCGGCCTCGCGGCTCGCCGAGTTCATGCCGGCCCGGGTGACGAGCGCCGCCAGCTTCAACTCACTGAAATAGCGTTGCAGCTCGTCCGCCGTCAGATCGGGATTGACGGGGACGCAGGCGCAGGTCGAGGCGACCGCGATCAGCGCCAGCGCACTGTCGGCGCCGCGCGGCAGCGCAACCGCGACGCGGTCTGCAGGGCCGATGCCGCGTTCACGCAAGGTGCCGACCAGTTGCCGGATCGATCCGTCCAGCGCGCCATAGCTGAGAGGCGGCCGGCCGGGGGCGAGGAGTGCGGGCGCCGCCGGTGTGTTGCGGGCATAAAATTCGAGAAGGCCGCTGATATGCGCAAATATGTTGGTTTCGCCCGTCGTACCGGTTGATCCCGCGCCCGCTCCGGATGCAATGTCCGACAACGCCATTCCCTTTTGATCCGATTGAGCTATTCTTCCAAGAAGTTAGGGAACGCGTCCAGTCCGAGGTGAAGTTTTGGCCCCGATATCTGTGGTTGAAGGGGCCCTAAAGCCCTTCGACGGAGTGATGGTCGGGCGGAATCACCATGCTGGAGAATGAACCGGACACGGGATCGGAAGGCGGGTTGAAGCGCTGGCTCGAAGGCATCGGCCTCGGGCACTACACCGATCTCTTCGCGCAGCACCGTCTCGATCTCGACGTCGTGGGGGACCTGACCGAGTCCGATCTGATCGAGCTCGGGTTGCCGCTCGGCGATCGCAAGCGACTCCAGCGGGCTATGGCGGCGCTGTTTCAGGCGGAAACGGCGCCGGCACCAACCGCGGCGGTGCCTCCACAAGTACGGGCGGAGGTCGGAGCCGAACGGCGCCAGCTCACCACCATGTTCTGCGACATGGTGGATTCCACCTCGCTTTCCGCACGGTTCGATCCGGAAGACGTCCGCGACTTGATCGCTGGCTTTCGCGAAACCTGCGTCCGGGTGGTCAAGCATTACGAGGGCTTTGCCGCCCGGTTCGTCGGCGACGGTATCCTGGTCTATTTCGGCTATCCGACCGCACATGAGGACGATGCCGAGCGTGCGGTGCGTGCCGGGCTCGAAATCGTGCGGGTGCTGTCGACAGCGCGCCCGGTCGAGCCGCGCGGCGCGCTCGGCCATTCACCCGCCGTCCGCATCGGGATCGCGACCGGCCTCGTCGTGGTCGGCGACCTCGTCGGGCAGGGCACCGAAGAACGCGATTCCGCGGTCGGAGAGACCGTCAATCTCGCTGCGCGCCTGCAAGCCCTGGCGCCGCCCAATGGCGTCGTGATCTCCGCTTCGACGCAGGCGCTGCTGAAGGGCAAGTTCGACTATCGCAGTCTCGGCGTTCACGAGCTGAAGGGCATCTCCGAGAAGGCGCAGGCCTGGCACGTGGTGCGCGCCTCGCGGGCGGAGACCCGCTTCGCCGCCGCCATGGGCACGCGCCTGACGCCGCTCGTCAACCGCGAGGAGGAGATCGCACTGTTGATGGGGCGCTGGCAGCAGGCCAAGGACGGCGACGGCCAGGTCGTCGTCAAGTTCGGCGAGCCCGGCATCGGCAAGTCGCGCATCATCCAGGAAATCTTCGAGCGGATATCGGGCGACCGCCATGGGCAAGTCTCGCTGCAGTGCTCGCCTTACTACACCTCCACCGCATTCCATCCGTTCGTCGAGCAGCTGAAATTCTCCCTCGGCCTCGACCGGGAGGATCCCTCCGCAGTGTCGCTGGCGAGCCTCGAGACCGCGATCGCCACCGCTCATGGCGACATCGAGCAGGTGACGCCGCTGTTTGCCGCGCTGCTGTCGATACCGACCGGCGATCGCTATCCGCCGCTCGGGCTGTCGCCGCAGCAGCAGAAGGACGCGACCGTCGCGGCACTGGTCGGTCACTTCCTCGGCCTTGCGCGCGAGATGCCGCTGGTGATCGCATTCGAGGACCTGCACTGGATCGACCCGACCTCCCGCGAGGTGATCGACCTGCTGGTCGAACGGGTGCAGAACCGGCCGATCCTGGTCATCGTCACCGCGCGCTCCGAATTCCAGCCGAGCTGGAACGCGCATTCGCACATCACCACCCTGGTCCTGAGCCGCCTGAGCCGGCAGCTCCGCACGACGCTGGTCGAGCGCGTCGCCGGGCGAGAGCTGCCCAAGGAGGTCGTCGAGGAGATCATCGTCAAGACCGACGGCGTGCCGCTGTTTCTGGAAGAACTGACCAAGACGGTTCTCGAATCCAATCTCCTGACCGAGCGCAACGGGCGCTATGTACTGTCGGGGCCGTGGCGGCAGCTCGCAATCCCGGCAACCCTGACGGACTCGCTGATGGCGCGGCTCGACCGGATGGGGCCGTTCAAGCGGATCGCGCAGATCGGCGCCACCATCGGCCGCGAGTTTTCCTACGAGACGCTCCATGCGGTCGCCAACACGCCCGCCGAACAGATCGAGGCTGCGCTCAATCACCTGGAGGAGGCGGGGCTGATCATGCGGCGCGGCCATCCGCCCGACGCGCTCTACTCCTTCAAGCACGTGATGATCCAGAACGCGGCCCATGCGAGCCTCTTGCACAGCGAGCGCCGCAAGCTGCATTCCCGGATCGTCCAGGTGCTCTCCGAAATGTATCCGGAAAAGACCGAGCGCGAACCGGAGCTGCTCGCCCATCATCTGACCGAATCCGGCCAGAGCGAGGGCGCCGCCAGCTTCTGGCTCAAGGCCGGCAAGCAGGCGGCCAAGACCGGTGCCAATCTGGAAGCGATCGGTCATCTGCGCCGGGGCCTCAGCGTCGTGCAGGCCAATACCCGCATGCAGGGCGGCGACGAGACGGAGCTCGAGCTGCGCATTGCGCTCGGCAACGCGCTGATCGCAGCCAAAGGCTATGCGGTGGCGGAGGTCGAGGAGAACTACATCCGCGCGCTCGAGCTCGGCCAGCAGCTCGATGACGACGAAAAGGCCTTCGCTGCGACCCGAGGCCTTTGGGTCTGCCATTTCATCCGCGCCGATCTCACTCGCGCGCACGATCTCAGCGTCGAGCTGCTGAGGTTCGCCAAGCGCGCGCGGCTGAATGAGCGGGCGAAGCCGGCGCAGCAGACCGGGTACCTGATCGAAGCGCACCGCTCGATCGCGATGACCATGCTCTATCGCGGGCGTTTTGCCGCCTCGCAGCATCACCTGCAACGCTGCGTCAGCCTCTACAGCCCCGACCTGCATTCCGATCTGATGGAGCGGCACGGCACCGATCCCGGCGTCGTCTCGCTGTCCTATCTCGGCTACCTGTTATGGTTCCTCGGCCGGCCCGACGCGGCGCGCCAGCACAGCGAGCAGGCGATCGCGAATGCGGAGAAGATTCGCCACCCTTTCACCCTCGCCTTCGCGCTCGTGTTCGGGGCGTATCTCTGCCAGCATCTGCGTGACGTCGAGGGTACGCGCGACCACGCCAACCGCGCCATGATCATCGCCACCGAGCACAATTTCCTGCATTGGAAGCAGCAGGCGACGATCCTGCGCGGCTGGGCGCTGGCGCAACTCGGCGAAGCCGACGAAGGCCTCAACCAGATGCGCTTCGGCCTCGACGAATACGAGGCGATGGATTCCTGGCTCGCCGGTTGCTGGTTCCGCTGCCTGCTCGCGGAGGCCTACGCAAAGGTCAGGATGCGCGACGCCGCCTTGCGCGCCCTCGACGGTGCGCTCGCGACCGCAAGGCGGACCGGTGATCACTCCTACCTTGCCGAAGTCTATCGCCTGCAAGGCGAGATCACGCTGTCGGACGGCGAGCCGGCGTCGGTACAGGAGGCCGAGGATCTGTTCAGCCTGTCGCTGGAGGTCGCGCGCAGGCAGGGCGCGCTGTCCTGGGAGCTTCGCACCGCGGCCAGCCTCGCGCGGCTGTGGCTCGAGACTGGCAAGCGCGAGGCCGCAAGTCTCCTGCTCGTGCCGATTGTCGGCAGGTTCAGCGAGGGATTCCATACGCCGGACCTGAAGCAGGCGATGCAGCTGGTCAACGAGCTCGGCGCGGACGCGCTCGTTCGTGAACAGGCCGCCCCCTGACATGAGCGCTCTCGCCGCCGCGCGTGCGCGCTATGTGGAGAGGATTGCAAGGCGCGAGCGGATTTCCTCGAAGCGCCTGCTCGAAGCGCTCGCCACGGTTCCGCGCGAGGATTTTTTGCATAGAGGACCCTGGCGCATCAAGGGCGAGGCGGCGCGCAGCTACCGGCTGACGCCCGATGCCGATCCCGTTCATCTCTACGACAATGTGCTGGTCGCGATCGACGCTCGTCGCAGGCTCGACACGGGGTTGCCGAGTCTGTGGGCGCATTTCATCGACGTGCTCGACGTCGGGGAGAGAGACCGCGTCGTGCAGATCGGCTGCGGACTGGGGTATTTCTCCGCGGTGCTGTCGAGAATGGTTGGTCCGAGGGGCAGCATATGTGCGATCGAGTGCGACGAGCGGCTCGCGGCCCGGGCCGCGAACTGCCTGCGCGGCCATCGTAACGTCACGGTCGTCAACGGCGACGGATGCGAGGACATCGGCGAGCGCGCCGACGTCATCATCGTGCATGCCGGCTTCTCGCAGCCGCACCCTCTCTGGCTCAAGTCGCTCCGTCCGTGCGGCCGTCTTCTGGTGCCGCTGACCCAGCGGAACCGCGAGGGCGCCGCCCTCAAAATCACGCGCAAGGGCAGGGGGTTTGAGGCCGAGGCGATCCAGCAGATCCGGATCTTCCCCGGCCAGGGCCGCGGCACCACCGCGCTCGACGACCGCGTCGCCGATTGGTGGCAGCGGGCGTCAGCCCTGGCACCGCTGCGCTTTCGCGCCCTCGCGCAGGGGCTGCCGTCCGATGGCTAATGCTTCGTTTCAATGGCTAATGCTTCGCTTCATTTTACCTTGATTGCGATCGCAAGTTTCCAACGCTCCACATTGCCGCTATGAGTGCGGCCTGATTGCCATTCGAGCGCGCGCCATGCATTCCGTTGCCCTGCTGACTGCCAGCTATGCCAAGGATATCGAGCGCTTTTCGCTGCTCAGCGAGAGCATCGACACCTGGCTCTCGGGATACACGCGGCATTATGTTCTCGTTAACGATGAGGACGTGCCGCTGTTCGCGCGGTTCGCCTCCGACAAGCGGGTCATCGTTCCGGCCTCGCGCTACCTGCCGAAATGGCTATTCGCGGTGCCGCCGGCCCTCCAGTTCCTCAGCAGCCGGCGCGTCTGGCTGTCGCTGCTGTCGTCACCCGTGCATGGCTGGCACATCCAGCAGATCCTGAAGATCGCCGGGGTCCTCAATGCGCCCGAGCAGCGCGTCTGCATCCTGGATTCGGACAATCTGTTCTTCCGCGAATTCGACGTCAGCCGATACGCCGGTGGTGAGAAGACGCCCCTCTTCGTCACCCGCAAGGCGATCGGCGCAGACCACCCGGTGCATGGCGTGTGGCTCCGCACCGTGGATCAACTTCTGGGGATCGAGCAGCGCTCGTTCCCGGCCGACGATTATGTCGGCAACGCGCTGGTCTGGGACAAGGGCGCCGTGCGTGCGATGACCGACGCCATCAAGTCGGCGACGGGCCTCAGCTGGGCGCTGGCACTATGCCGGAAGAAGAAGTTCTCGGAATACCTGCTGTACGGCAATTTCGTCGCCAATTCGCCTGAGCATCTGGCGACCCATCGGGTCACCGAAGACAGTATCGCGGTCTCGCACTGGGACGACACGCCGCTCGACCGCCCGGCGATCGAGGCGATGATGAGCACGGCCTCGCCCGAGCAGGTCGCGCTTTGCATCCAGTCCTATTCGTCGACCTCGATCGACGACATCCGCGACGTGTTCCGCCTCAGCTCGCGTGACCGTCGCAGTCCGAGCCTGTCGCCCGATCATATGGAAGAGGCGGCCGGGTTCGAAGCGCCCAAGACACGCCAGAGCTGATGTCTGCGAACTGCTGATCTCGGGTTACCTCTCCTGGACGGGAGACGTGAACTCTCAAGCGTCCTTCGTGAACTTGCTGATGACGTCCATGAACGGCTTCGGCTTGAACTCGCCGTCGAGCGGCAGCGGGCGGTTCGGCTGCTTGTCCTTGCGGGCGAAGGTGCCGTTGATCCAGCTGTAGCGGTCCGAGATGCCCCAGGTCAGGATCGAGCGCACCGGCCCGCTGGTCGAGATCGCCGTCAGCAGGTCGTTGACGCGCTTGGCAACGATGGCATCGCGCTCTGCCGGCGTGCCCGTCAGCTTCTGGTCGTCGACGTCGAGCTCGGTGACGAGCACTTCGAGCCCCCAGGACCGCAGCTCGGTGACGAACTCGGCGAGCCCGTGCGTGTCGATCTCGAGCTCGGCGTGCAGATGCGATTGCAGGCCCACGGCGTGGAGCGGAACCCCCTGGTCGAGCAGGTCCATGATGAGGTTGCGATAGGCTGCTCTTTTGGCGATGAACGAGTCTTTCACCGACTCGATGTCGTATTCGTTGATCGCGAGCTTGACCGAGGGATCGGCCGCAGCCGCCGTGCGGAACGCCAGCGGAATCCAGCTTTGACCCAGATGCTGCGTCCAGAACGTGTCGCGCCGGTCCTTCGGACTGCGGGGATTGTCCGGGATCGGCTCGTTGACGACGTCCCACGACGTCAGCTTGTCCTTGTAGTAGGAGACGACGGTGCCGATGTGGTCGAGATATGCGCGCTCGACGCCCTTGGTGTCCTTGATCTGCTTGGTCCAGTCCGGAATGTCGTGATACCAGGCGAGCGCGTGGCCACGCATGGTCAGATCGTTTGCCCGCGCGAAATCCAGGATCGCGTCGGCGCGTTCGAAGGCGAACGTATGCGCGTCCGGCCGCAGCATCGGCCATTTCAGCTCGAGCACCGGCACCACCTGCGTGCAATAGGTGCTGATGGCCTCGCCGAGCCTGGGATCGGCTTGCAGATCCCAGAGCGTCGCCGCGGCGCCAAAGCCGGGGCGTCGTTGCGCGCGTTTCGATGCCGGCACCGCCGACGCAGATGAGCCTGCCGCGAGGGCCGCGGCGCTGCCGAGGAGAAATTCGCGTCTGTCGAGCCTGGTCACGCGTGACGCTGCATCGCCGCTTCGGCGATTTCGTAATAGTGAAGCGCGCCCTTCTCGAGGGTCAGGTGATCCAGCACATAGTCGCGCGGCGCGAAGTTCCCCGCACCGACGTGCGACCAGAAGCCGTCCCAGCCGGCGATGAATCCGCTCGTATCGGCGAAGGTCATGCCACAGCGCCCGTCGAAATAGGGCACCGAGGACACGTCGCCTTCGAACTTCACCTTGTCCGGGAAATATTTCGGATCCTGCCACGGTCCACCACGGTCCCAGGCAAAAACGGCAACGCCGCTCGACAGCGCCTGCTGGCAGGCGATGCCCTGGCTTTCGTGCTCGCAGAGGAAGATCATGCTGCGGCAACGCGCCAGCGCGGCCTTGTAGTCGTCTTCCTTGTAGTGCCCGTAGCGGATCACTTCGACGGTACGGCCGCTTGCCTCGAGATGCCTGCGGATCGGCTCGATCAGCTCTCGCTCGTACCGTCCGCGATCCCAGCGCACCTTATCGTAGAGCAACACGTCGACGCTCTTCTGATCCTCCGGCGCGGGTGTCCACAGATCGGTCTCGATGCCGACGGGCCAGGCGCCGACATGGGGCCAGTGCGGACGGAACATGTCGGCATACCAGGCGCACGGCACCAGCACGCGCCTCACATCGAGGTCCTTCAGACTCTCCGGCGCGTCGATCGGGTGGTCATACATGGCGACGCCGAGCAGGAGCGGGTTCTTCCACTTGAACCAGTCGAGCACGAACGGTCGGCCGATGATGCAGGCCAGTTCCTCGGGGTGCTTTTGGATGTAGCGATAGTCGTTGATGCGATAGCGGATGCCGAGCCGATCGAGGCCTGCGCACAGATTGAGCAGGACGCGCCGCTGTCCGCTGACGAAGGACTTGCCCAGCAGCAAACGTCGCAGCAGTGGCCGGAGATGACGGTCGCCGGGGAACCAGCGGTCGTCCCGTTCTTCGAAAAAGAGGTTGAGGACCATCCTGCCGGGGCCTCCTGCGCCGACATCCGAGGGAACCGTAGGCACGTCGGTGCCGCGGCGCGGCAGCGAGGCCGGTTTCACCAGGGTCGGTTCGGCAACGTCCATGTCGGTCACATCAGCGCATCGGAGGAGTGGAGCGACGCTTCGCCATCATTGCTCCTTTTCTGTGATCGCGCCCGCCGCTTCAAGGAGAGGGCAAATTTAACGCTAACGCGCGATAACCGCGCGGTCGCTCCATTCGCGATCCGATTTGCAGGCTTATGCGGCTATCCTTGCCGATGCCAGCGGCGCAATCCGATCGTCACACCAAAGTCCAACGGCCTTTAACGTCTCGTTAATCCTGATGGCCGCCAACGGTCCCGTCCTCGCATGCTGAACCGCCATTTCTCGATCTATCTGGTCGCCTACATCCTGCCTGCGGCGGTGGGGTTCTTCGCTGTCACTGCCTATACGAGGCTCCTGAGCCCGGCGGAGTACGGCGTCTATGTCGTCGGCATCAGCCTTGCGGGCATTCTGGGTGCGGTCTTCTTCGCCTGGATCAAGCTGTCGGTCTCCCGCTATCAGGCGATGTCGGCGGAGGTCGATTTCCGCGGCACGGCGATCGTCGCCTTCGCGCTCACCGCCGCGGTGCTCTGCGCCACCACTCCGCTGGTCTTCCTGGTCCGCAGCGACGTCAGCGTCGAGCTGCTGCTCGCCAGCATGTTCGTGGCGATCATGGCCAATGCGGTCGATGTCGGCCAGGAGTTCGAGCGCGCCAAGTTGCGCCCCTATCGCTTCGCGATGATCTCGATCGTGCGCAGCGTCTCCAGCGTCGGCTTCGGTCTGCTCGGCATCTGGCTCGGCTGGGGTGGCGTGGGGCTGCTCGCCGCGTTTGGTCTGGGATCGCTCGCCGGCATCATCCTGAATATCGTCGGCGACCGCACCAGGATCGCGCGCTTCCAGCGCAGCCAGTTCATGCAGCTGGCGCGCTACGGCCTGCCGCTGACGTTGGCCGGACTGTCCGTTGCGGTCTATTCGGCCTGCGACCGGCTCATTGTCGCCTATCTGCTCGGCAAGGACGCCGCCGGCATCTTCGGCGTTGCCGCCGATCTGCCGCGCCAGTTCATGGTCATGATCGCATCCAGCGTTGCCGCGGCGACCGTGCCGCTGGTGTTCCGGTCATTGTCCGAGAAAAGCACCGAAACGACACGCGAGCGGCTGACCGAAAGCCTCGAGCTGCTGCTCGTCGTCGTTGCGCCCGTAGCCGTCTGGCTCGCGCTCGCCGCGGACCAGATCGCCGGTACGCTCGTCGGCATCGACTTTCGCGCCGGCGTCTCGGCGCTGCTGCCGACCCTGGTGCTCGCCCGCTTCTTCGGCATCGCCAATCAGTTCTACGTGCAGATCAGCTTCCAGCTCGCCGAGCGGCCCTTCATGCTGGCGGCGCAATCCTTTCTCACGCTCGCGGTCAGCGTGATCCTGATGTTCGCGCTGATCGCCGGCCATGGCCTTTACGGCGCGGCGCTGGCGACGCTGGCGACCGAGGCGATCGGCCTGCTCGTCGCCGTCGTCCTGATGCATCGCGCCCATCCGGTCCCGTTCGAGCTCAATCGCCTCGCCGGCGTTGCCGCCTCCGCAGCGGTGATGGCGGCGGCGATCCTGGTCGCGCGATCGCAAGCGGGCGGCACGGGCCTCATGTCGCTCGTCATCGTCAGTCTCGCCGGCGGCATTGCCTATGCCGCCGCGGCCTGGCTGCTGAATGTTGCGAACGTGCGAACGCTGTCGCTGCGTTTCCTGCGGACGTTGAACCGCAAGGCTCTCGGCGTCTAGCGAGCATCGGGCAGCGTGTCTCCGCCCGGCGCCGGCGCAAGGCGCACGAAAAGGTTACCCGGACATTCTGCCGCAGCGATCGAGGCCGGCTTCGGGTCGGCCTCGGCTGAGGCCGCCTTCCGCCTGCGCGAACGCTCGTATATGAGAGATTTGTCGCCGGAACGTGCCGAATCTCGCCACAGACGGAACGTAAGGCGGCTGCGATTTCTTAATTCAATGCTTCCAATCTGACACGTGATCGGCACAGGCGCACTGGCATTTCGACCGAGGATGGCATGACAAACCGACTGACGACGGCGCGCTACACCGTGACGATGCGGCGTCGGGGGCCTGCCGGTATCCTCGCGCTGGCTAGTCTGGCCCTGTTTGCGGCGGCGGCGCCGGCGAGTGCCGCCAAGCAACCGCGCCAGGCGGCAGAGGCGGTGGCGCCGCGCCAGGCCGGCGAGCCGATCATGGCGATCGTGTCGATCAAGAGCCAGCAGGTCACGTTCTACGATGCCGACGGCTGGATCATGCGCGCGCCGGTGTCGACCGGCACCACCGGGCGCGAGACGCCGGCTGGCGTCTTTGCCATCGTCGAGAAGAACCGGGAGCATCGCTCGAGCATGTACGACGATGCCTGGATGCCGCATATGCAGCGCATCACCTGGAACGGCATCGCGCTGCATGGCGGGCCGCTGCCCGGCTATGCCGCCTCGCACGGCTGCGTGCGGATGCCGTTCGGCTTTGCCGATAATGTGTTCGACAAGACCTATATCGGCATGCGGGTGATCGTCTCGCCCCACGACACGATCCCGACGGACTTCTCTCATCCCTCGCTGTTCGTACCGAAGGCGGAGGCCATCGCGGCGGCGCCCGGCCGGGCCGACAAGCTTTCCGCGGAGGCCGAGGAGGCTACACGGGCTGCCGACGAGGCCAAGAAGGCTGCTTCGGCTGCCGCGAAAGAAGCTGCCTCGCTCCCCGCCGCGCTGCGCAAGCTGGAACAGCGGAAGTCCCGCGCGGATGCGGATCTCGCACTCGCCGACAGGATGCTCGCGAACGCCAAGACCGATCAGGCCCGCGCCAAGGCCGAGGAGTTGAAGCAAAAGGCGGCGGCCAAGGCTGCCGACGCGGCGACGCAACTCGAGGCCGCCAGGGCAGACGCGCAGCCGAAGCGCGATGCGGTGGCCGCCACGAAGGAAGCCGCGAAGGCGGCCGCGGCCAGAAAAGCCGACGCCGTCAAGGCGGCGACCGACGCAAAGCTCGCGGGCGAGCCGGTCTCGGTTTACATCAGCCGCGCGACGCAGAAGCTTTACGTGCGGCGTAACACCCACAAGCCGGCGCCTGACGGCGGCGGCGAGGTGTTCGACACCAGCATCGAGGTTCCCGTCACGATCCGCAATCCGGACCAGCCGCTCGGCACGCATATCTTCACGGCGATGGCGAAGACCGACACGGGTCTGCGCTGGAACGTGGTCACGATCGAGAACGGCGACGAGGCGAGAAACGCGCTCGATCGCATCACCATCCCGCAGGAGGTGTGGGATCGCATCGGACCGACCGCGTTGCCGCGCTCGTCGATCGTCGTCTCGGACGAGCCCCTGAGCAGCGAGACCAATTACCGCACCGAATTCGTCGCGGTGCTGAGCAACGAGCCGCAGGGCGGTTTCATCACGCGCAAGCCGACCGCGCCTGCGATGGTCGCGAGCGATGACGGCTGGGACAACGGCGGTAACGGCTTCGGCTTCTTCTTCCCGCGCGATCCCTATGTGCAACCGGCTCCGCGCCGGCGCGGCCAGTATCAGTATTACCAATCGACGCAGCCGATGCAGCGGGGCTTTTGGTAAGAAGCCGAGCTTGCCTGCGGCGCAGGCCTACGGCCGCGCCGTGATCACCAGGGCCTGAATCTTGGCTTCGACCGGTCCGGGTCCATGGCGCGCGCGGATCGCATCGGCGACCGCGTCAGTCGCGGCCTGGAGATCGCCGCCGCTTCTCGCCTCGATCTCGGCGCGCAGCGGCGTACCCTGGCAATAGGCGAACGCCACGAGGTCGGGCGTCGGTGCGCGGCTGGTGGCTGCCAGTGTTTCGATCGAGACGTTGCCGAAACCTGCGCGTTCGAGATCGGCCCGTATGATCCCCCGGTCGAAATAGCCGTGCGGTGTCCGCTCCATGAAGCGGGGCGGATCGTCGGCAAACAGCTTGCCCAGGGCGGTCGTTGCATCGTCGGCGAACACGTTCTCCTCGATGCGGTCCCAGACATTGAAGAGAAAGGTGCCGCCCGGCTTCAAGACGCGCTTTGCTTCCGAATAGCCCTTGACGCGGTCCGGAAAGAACATGGCGCCGAACTGGCAGCAGACCACGTCGAACTCGGCGTCGCCGAACGGAAGAGCCAACGCATCCGCCTGGCGCCAGGAGATGCGGTCATCGCCCGCCTGACGCTTTGCTGCGACCGCGAGCATCGGCTCGTTGAGGTCGGTCGCAACGTAGCGGACGTCGCGCGGCAAGGCCGCCGCCACGGCGCGCGTCACGGCGCCGGTGCCAGCCGCGATCTCGAGCAGCACGGAAGGCGAGAGCGCGGCGACGCGTCTTGCGATGTCGTCGGCGTAACCGGCGAAGATCATCGGGACGAGATGCTCATCGTAGAGCTTTGGGATGGGGCCGGCGAAAGCCTTGTCAGTGTCGGACATGCTTGCCTCGCTGAAGGTTCGGACGTGGGGCCCAACCTTACCACGGATCGCTACGTCATCGCGTCGGCGAAGATGTCAAATAGACCGCCTCAGCACGGCGTTGCGCGCTCTCGGCGAACATCGTCAAAGTCGGTCATCGAGCCTTACGATTTCGCGCCGCCGACCTCGCGGATCGGCCGCGTGCCGTCCCAGTTCATCGCGGCCTGCCGGACTTTCTCAAAAAAGGGTCCCTTGGTGCCGCTGATGTCGGAGATCTCGATCACCGTTCCCGGATGCGCCTGCGTGTCGAAATAGGCAAAGCGCCCCTTGTCGCCGCCGATCTGGCCCTCATGGCCGACCCTGTAGCCGAGCCCGATCGCCCTGTCGTAGAGTGCCTGGTAGTCGTGGCTCCAGTACGACATGTGCTGGAGCCCTTCATGCTCCGCGTCGAGAAACTCCTTGTAGAGCGAAGGCGCGTCATTGCGCTGCTGGATCAACTCGATCTGGAGATCGCCGGAATTGGCCAGCGCGATGCTCATCTCGACGGCGGAGTCCTGGCCGCGATGCCGGAACCAGTCGGTCTTGACGCGGTCCATGTAGTACCAGGGCCCGACGCCCATCACCTCGATCCAGTGCTTCATCGCGGCGTGGATGTCCCGCACCACATATCCGTTCTGGCGCACCGCGCCGAAGATGCGGCTCATGCCCGCTCTCCAATTCTTGCCTTGTTCACTTCGGAGCTATCGCATTGGCCGCACGAGTTTCTTCATCGGCGATAGCCCTGCTGTTCACTTGACCTCGATCCCGGCGTCCTTGGCAACCTGCTTCCAGGCGGCGATGTCGCGGGCGTTGATGTCGCGCTGCTCGTCGCCGGGGACGAATTGCGGCGTGATGCCGAGCCCCAGAAGCTTCTGCTTGACCGCCTCGTCACCGAGCGCCTCCTTCAGGGCTGCCGACAGTTTCTGCGCGATCGGCGGCGTGAGGCCCGCAGGCGCATACATCGCCCAGGACAGGCTGCGGTCGAACGCCACGCCCTGCTCCTTGTAGCTGGCGACATCCGGCAGGCTCGGCGAACGTTCGCCGCAGGCGGCGAGCGCCTTGATCGAGCCGTCCTTGACCAATGGTGTCGCGGTCGCGACGTCGAGCGTCGCCAGTGAGATGTGGCCGCCGAGCAAATCGCCGGCAAGCTTCGCGATGCCGTTGAACGGCACGTGGTCCATCTTGATGCCGGTCTGCTGCATCAGGATCTCCGCGCAGAATTGCCCGGTCGAGCCGACGCCCCAGCTGCCGTACTGGATCGGCTCGCCCTTCTTGGCGAGCGCGATCAGGCCCTTGATGTCGTTGGCGGCGAAACCCCTGGTTGCCACCAGCATGATGGAAGAGGTGCCGACGCGGCCGATCGTCGTAAAGTCCTTGATCGAATCGTAGGGCAGCTTGGGATAGATCGCGGGCGCGAGCACATGCGTGGTCATGCCGCCGACGGTGATGGTGTAGCCGTCATTCGGAGATGTCGCGACCATCTGCGTGCCAAGCGTGCCGGCAGCACCGGTGTGGTTCTCGATATAGATGGTCTGTCCGAGCGTCCTGCCCATCTTCTCGGCGAGCAGCCGCCCGACCACGTCGCCGCCGCCTCCGGCCGCATAGGGCAGCAGCATCTTGATCTTCCGCGTGGGGTAGGCGGCAGGATCCTCGGCGCGCGCCGGCAATGCCGCCGACAACAATGCGAGCAATGAGAGCGTGACGGTCCCGAACTTCATGATGGTTTTCCCCCTAATGCTCGAAGCGAAATCGATAGGCATCGCCGTGCCGGATCACGCGCCCCGCGGTCGGTGCGGGGAAATGGCCGGTGAGCAGGTAGCTCGGCGTGTCCGCAAGCTCCTCGAGCAGCGCCATTCGCGTCGCGAGCGCCGCGGCCGGATCGACGTCGGCGGCGTTCGAGAGCCACGGCGCGGCGCACTGGATCGGATGATGGATGACGTCGCCCGACATCACCGCGTGATCGTGGCCGCCGTTGAGGTGGATCTGCATGTTGCCGGCGGTGTGGCCGGGCGCCGGCGCGAAGCGTAAAGCCGCATCGCGCTCATCGAACAGGCGGTGATCGGTCTCGACCAGTTCGGCGAGGCCGGCTGCGACCACCGGCAGCACGGAATCGGCGAACGAGCCGTGATTGACCGGGCTCTTCGGCGCGGCATTGTGCGCGGATTCGAAGTGGCGGTACTCGTCACGCCCCATCAGATAACGCGCGTTCGGAAAGGTCGGCACCCAACGGCCGTCGTGAAGCCGCGTGTTCCAGCCGACGTGGTCGACATGCAGATGCGTGCACATCACGAAGTCGATCTCTTCGGGCGCAACGCCCAGCGCCTGCATGTTGTCGAGATAGGGCTGGTTCAGCTCGTTCCACGCCGGCACAAGCGGCCGCTTCTTGTGGTTGCCGCAGCAGGTGTCGACGATGGCCGTCCAGCGCGGCGTGCGCACCAGGTAGGAATGGTGGCTGAGGATGAGGCGGCCGGTCTCGGGCTCGATATAGCGGTGGTCCAGCCAGCTCCGGTTCTCCGCGATCACGTCGTCGGTGACGTTGGCGAACAACCAGCTCTTGTCGAAGGCGAGCGCGGGGATCTCGCTGACGAGATCGACCCGCATGCTGCCGATCCTGATCTGCCGCATGGTCAGTTCTTCAGGAGACCGCCGAACGGCACCCAGCGCGTGCCGTCAAAACGGATCAACTGAAGACTCGTCATCGGCGTGAAGCGCTCGGGCGAATTGCTCACGGCGGTGCCGTTGATCAGCATCGGCAGGCGCACGTCCTTCATGGTGGTCGCCTGCTTCATGACGTTGGCGCGGGTGAGTTCGTTGCCGGCGGCCTTCAACACCGTCACCAACGTCTGCGCGATGGTGTAGCCATAGACGTTGAGCCAGTCGCTCTTGTTGGCGTCCGGCATGTACTTGTCCATGAACGCCAGCCACTCCTTGTAGCCGGCATCGTCCTTCAGCGCGGGGTCGGTCGCGTCCTTCAGGTACTGGCTGGAGATGACGCCCGTGGAATTGTCCTTGCCGGCCGGCTCCAACACGCCGCTGATCGACGCCGAGACGTTGGAGATGATGGTCACGGGCTTCCAGCCGATCTCGCCGATCTTGCGGATCGCCTGCGCCGCGAATTTCGGCGTCGCCGCGACGAGGATGACATCCGCGCCCGCGGTCTTCAATTGCAGGATCTGGGTGTCGACGGTCGGGGCCGAGGTCTCGTAGGCCGCCCGCGCGACGATCGCCTCGCCGCTGCCGAGCCCTTCCTCCAGCGCCTTCAGATAATCCTTGCCGAGATCGTCGTTCTGATAGAGCACGCCGACCTTGGCGTTGGCGTGGCTCGCCTTGATGTACTTGGCGTAGGCGATCGCTTCGTCGCGATAGGTCGGCTGCCAGCCGACGGTCCACGGAAAATTCTTCGGGTCGTCCCACTTCGCGGCGCCGGAGCCGAGGAAGAGCTGCGGCACCTTGCGCTCGTTGAGATATTTGTGCACGGCGCTGTTGGTTGGCGTACCGACGCCGCCGAAGATCAAAAGCACTTCCTCGCTCTCGACCAGGCGCCGGGTCTGCTCCACCGTCTTCGGCGGGCTGTAGGCGTCGTCCGCGATGAGCATCTGGATGCGTCGTCCGTTCACGCCGCCCTCGTCGTTCACCTTGCGGAAATAGGCTTCGGCCGATTTGGCGATCTGCGCGAAGGCCGACACCGGGCCGCTCAACGGCGCCGTGGTCCCGATCTTGATGGTCTTGTCGTCGGCGCCGGCATCGTATTTCGCGCCTTGGGCCTGGGCGGTGCTTGCTGCGAGCAGCGGCAACAGGATGCAAGCCGCGTGCAGCCGAGGGCGGGCAAAGCGCGCCATGACGTCGTCTCCCAAAATTGCTCTCCGCCTCTCGATGGAGCGGAGTTGAAACGCGAGAACAGCCCTGCAAGCGGACTTGCGGGCCGCGACCGTCGCCGCCAGACTGGCAAACGAACGATCGTTCGTACGGTTGACTAGCGAACGATCGTTCGTTAGTCAAGCCGCATGGCTGTCCACACCTCCAGCGCGGCGGACGCGGCTGCGCCCACCACCCGCGAGCGCATCCTTTCCGAAGCGCTCAACCTGTTTGCGCAAAGCGGCTATGGCGGCGCCTCGATGCGTGAGCTCGCGCGCCGCGTCGGCATCCGCGAGAGCAGCCTCTACAATCACTTCCCCGGCAAGGCCGCGATTCTGGAGGCGATCGTTGCCGAGCACGGTCCGGCCAGCTCCGCGAGCCGGCTGGAGGAGCCGCGCTACAGGCAGCTCGCGCGCCAGCCGGCCGCGTTCTGCCGGCAATTCGCGCTCGACCTCGTCGAGCAATGGTCCGATCCGCGCGAGCACCAGTTCCAGAAGGTCATCACCGCAGAACGCAACCGGGTGCCCGGCATCCGCGCCAAATTTGCCGATCATTTCTACGCGCGCGAGCAGAGCCTGATGACGGACTACTTCCGCGGCTTTGCGCTCGCGGGCCTGATCTCGACGCCGGATCCGCGCGAGACGGCGCGGCTGTTCGCCGCCGGGCTCATCTATATCCGCCTCGAGCACTACGTGATGGGCGCGGCGCCTTCGCCACGACCGAAGGTGATCGAGGCGATCGACCGCTATCTCGCCTTCTTCCTGTCGCTGATCGCGGCAGGCAACGACGCCGATAACAAGAAACGAAAGCCCAAGGGAGAAACGCGTGGCAAGGCTGCCCCTGATTGATCCGGAGACGACGAGCGGCGACATCCGCGCCTCGTTCGACCGCATGCCGGTCAAGCTCAACATCTTCCGCATGATGGCCCATGCCGAGGCCAACATGATCCCGGCGATGCGGCTCGGCAATTCGATCCTGCACAAGCAGAAGCTCTCGGCCGTCAACCGCGAGCTGTTGATCCTCCAGGCCGCCCAGCTCGAAGGCGGCGCCTATGAATGGCGCCAGCATGTGCCGATCGCGCTCGGCGTCGGCTGCACGCAGGCACAGATCGATGCCGTGGAGCGCGCAGATTACGATGCCGCCGTGTTGAACGAGGCCGAGCGCGCTTTGTTGAAATTCGGCCGCGAGGTGGTTGAGAACGTCCGCGTGGCGGAAGCGACCTTCGCGGCCGCGCGAAAACACTTCAACGACCAGGAGATCGTCGAAACTATCGTCGCGCTCGGCTTCTACATGATGATGGCCCGCCTCACCGAGGCCACCGAAACCGATCTCGATCCGGCCGCCGGCATGCAGGTCTATGACGGCGGCAAGAAATAGGGTGACTGAGATGGCGGAGACCGAGAGCAAGCCGGACCGTTATGTCCGTCCGCCGAGCGCGGAATCGCTGGGCCAGGCGCCGGGCAGGGGGCGCCTGAAAGGGCGCCGCATCCTCATCGTCGGCGGCGGCCAGCGTGTCTTCGACGCCGCCACCGATCCGATCGGCAACGGCCGCGCCATGAGCATCCTGTGCGCACGCGAGGGCGCCAAGGTGGCGGTCGCCGATCTCAACCGCAGCTCTGCCGAGCAGACCGTCAAGCGCATCACCGATGAAGGCGGTGAGGCCTTTGCCATCGCCGCCGACGTCACGTCCGAGGCCGACGTCGTTCGCATGGTCGAGGAAGCGCACCGCGTCATGGGCGGGCTCGACGGCATGGTGCTGAACATCGGCACCTTCGGCAAGGTCGGGCTCGACGCGGTCAGTCCGGAGGAATGGAACAGGATCTACGACGTCAACGTCCGCGGCCCCATGCTGTGCTGCCGCGCCGCAATGCCGAGATTCGACGATGGCGGCGCCATCGTCTTCATCTCCTCGATCGCCGCGCTGAGGGCGGGATCGCAGATGGCGGTATATGATTCATCGAAGGCCGCGCTCGGCGGCCTCATGCGCAACATCGCCCATCTCGGCTCGCGGCGCGGCATCCGCGCCAATCTCGTCTATCCCGGCCTCGTCGACACCCCGAACGGCCGCGAGGCCGGCGCCGGCCGCCCCTCACGCGGCAAGGGCCATGTCCCGTTCGGCCGCCAGGCAACTGCCTGGGAGATCGCCTATACCGTGCTGTTCTTCCTCTCGGACGAAAGCGTCTACGTTACCGCGCAGACGCTCGCCGTCGATAGCGGCTTGAGCGGGATGTGAGGGGATGCGCTATCGCGCCGTCGATCGCGCGCGACAGACCAGGTGATCGAGCGAAATGCGCCCCGGCCCGTGAGCCATGATGCCAAGCGCCATCGCGGCCCAGGTGAGATGGATCGGCCATCCATCCGGCACCGTGAGCTCCACGATCAGCGTCATGAACAGCAGCCCGAGCGCTGCGAATCGCGTGCCCAGTCCCAGCACGAGCAGGATCGGGAACATGATCTCGGCCGAACCCGACAGGAAGGCCATCACCGTCGGTGCCGGAAAGTGATAGGGCCCGCCCGGCAGGTGCAGCATGAATTCGTCGCTGAACAGCGTCACGGCGGTGTCGTTGAGCCTGAGGAAGCCGTCCCATTTGAGCATGCCCGAGCGCCAGAACGGCACCGCCAGTGCGACGCGCAGCACGAGCTGGACCAGCGAGGGCGTCGCAAGCGTCTGCACCAGATGATTGGCCTTGTCGATGAGCACTCCGGGCGACGGCAGGCCGCCGCCGGTGGTCATATGTTGCTCCGTGATCATGATGGGTCTCCGCAAGCGAGCGAGGTGAAGGCGCCGGCCTCGATCAGCCCGGCAATGTTCGCGGCGATGTCGAATTCGCTCGAAGCTTCCAGCGCCGACGCCGCGGCCTCGCCGAGTGGCCGCCCCGACATCAGATGGTTCGCGAAGACCGCCCCGCCGGGCGGAAGGCGGCGCACGGTGACCTCGAACTCGGGTCGCGTGATCAGGGCATCCTCCGGCGTGGAGGCATCGATGCGCATGACCGGTGCATCGTCGCGATTGGCGGCAAAGATCGTCACGCCGGCGTATTGAGAGCGCAGGCATCGCGCGGCGGGATGCGGAATGAACACCAGATCGGCCAAACGATCGGGCGTCACCGCCGACAGCCGGGCCGGCGAGAGCGGAAGCGCGTCGGCGGCGTGATAGGCATCGAGCCAGGCGCGTTCGATGCGGGCGACGTCGGGAAGCCAGGGCATGGCCTGCGCATGCTCATACCGCGCGATGAACGCCGGGAAGTCGCGGCCGTACTCGAACAGCAGCGGCGAGGCCGGCGGATTGCGGCGAACGTGGGAACGCGC
The DNA here is from genome assembly GCF_054602315.1 of Bradyrhizobium cedriense. NCBI lineage: Bacteria > Pseudomonadati > Pseudomonadota > Alphaproteobacteria > Hyphomicrobiales > Nitrobacteraceae > Bradyrhizobium > Bradyrhizobium cedriense. Next base: position 492,383 of record NZ_JBTSWB010000002.1, read on the forward strand.
CATGGCGCGGAAGAAGTCGGCGCCGGTGATGCGCTGCACCGCCGGATAGATCGCGGCCAGCGCGTCGATCAGGCTGACCGTGACGTTGTTGCGATAGACGTCGTAGCGCCGGCCGGCGGCCTTGCCGTTCGGGCCGGTCACGCCCTCGGGCGTGCTGCGCGCCGGATCCAGCAGCGCCGGCGCGAACCAAGCGGCGAAGGACAGGCCGGCTTCATGCGGCATGACGGTCTCCTGCCTGCACGGCGGACTGATGACGGTCGAGGATCGCCTGGGCCGCGGAGGCTTCAGCTTGCAGCACCGGCCAGCCTGGTATCCTGCTGTCCCATTCGATCAGCGTCGGCACCGCGCCACGGCGCCGGATCACGATCTCGTAGAGCTTCCAGACGGCGTCCGCGACCGGACCGTCATGGCTGTCGATCAACAGCAGGTCGCCTTCGTCGTCAGCCTGTTCGGCATGGCCGGCGAGGTGGATTTCACCGACCCGCGACAGCGGAAACTCCGCGAGATACTCAAGCGCCGAGAAGCCATGATTTGTCGCGGAGACGAACACGTTGTTGATGTCGAGCAACAGCCCGCAGCCGGTGCGCTCCGCAATGGCGCGGATGAAATCGGTCTCGCTCATCGACGACTCGCGAAACGCGACATAGGTCGAGGGGTTTTCCAGGAGGAGCGGACGGCGGATCGCCTCCTGCACCTGGTCGATGTGATCGCAAACGCAGGCCAGCGTCGTTTCGGTATAGGGCAGCGGCAACAGATCGTTGAAGAAGCTGGTCTCGTGCGTCGACCAGGCCAGATGTTCGGAGACCAGTGCCGGCTGGTAGCGCGCGACCAGGCTACGGAAGCGCGCCAGATGCGTCTTGTCGAGCGGCCGGGGCCCGCCGATCGACATGCAGACACCATGCAGCGAGAGCGGATGGTCGCGGCGGATCGCCTCCAACGCACGATGCGGGGGGCCGCCGGCGCCCATGTAGTTCTCGGCGTGGACCTCGAAGAAGCCGCGCCGAGGTCCGCCTTCGAGGATGGCCGGGAGATGCTCGGGCTTGAAGCTCGTCCCTGCAACGCCGCCGATGGGCGTCGCGAAACGGAGCGGCACGGCCGCAGGTCCGGTCGGCTTGGTCACCGTGCTCATCGTGCTGCTCCGTTCTTGCTGCTCCGTTCGTGCTTCCTGGCGATGTCGCGCCGGCCGTTACACCGGCTTGAGCGAACCCTTCTTGCCGTTCGGCAGCTCGATGCTGGTGCAGGTACCGCCCTGCACGAATTTCCAGGCGTTGCCCTGGAAGTCGACCGTCGAGGTGCCCTGGCACGTCGTGCCCGGTCCCGCTGCGCAATCGTTCTGGCCCTTCAGCGCAACGCCGAAGCACTTCTCCTTCTTGGCGGCGACGGCCGCTTCGCCCTCGGCCTTGGTCATGGGGCCGGCGGCGGCAAGGGTCGCGAGCGCGGTCGACATTGCACCGGCGAGGACGAGGGAGGTGACAGCATGTTTGGCAGACATCGAGATTCTCCTGTTCGAGATGGCATCGCCTGGCAGGCGATCGCGCATGGTCTCCTTCGCTCCGCGCGCGACCTGCGTTACCGGCAGGCTGCTCACGAATTCGTGAGACCGATTGGATCGGGCGCACCGCGGTGCGCTTGAGCGGGGATTAGCGGGCAAGCATCGGCTCCAAACCAATGCCAAGCTTCTATCGAGACGGTAGCCACCGGGCATTGGCGGCGGGCGCTCGCTCCTGCCAGAGGTAACGAACGAGCGCTGGCGCCGTAAGGCAATGACAGTGACTTGCAACGAGGCGTGAGCAGCGATGAATGTCGATCCCGAACGGCGGCTTCGCGCGCTTGCAGGGCTGACGGTCAGCATCCGCCTTGCGGTCTCCGCGCTGGTCCTGGCCGCGATCCTGCTGACGGCCGCCCTGTCCAGCCTGTTGTGGTGGCGCACGGCGGAGGCGACCAGCCGGCAGCTTGCCTCGACCATCAACGAGCAGATCGTCGCGGCCGTGCGCAAGGAGGTCTCGGCGATCGTCGACGAGGCGCGCGCCGCCCACACCGCGATCCGCACGCTGTTCCTCCAGAACGTGCTCGACACCCGCGAGGCCGACAAGCGCGAGTTCGTCTTTCTCTCGCAACTGCAGTCGCAGGCGACGATTTCCTGGGTCGCGTTCGGCTGGCCCGACGGCTCCTTCTTCGCCGCGCACAAGCTCGGCGATCGCCGCCTGGAGATGATGGAGATCTCGGCGACCGACCATGCCGGCCAGCGCCGCGTCGACGAGTATGACGTGGTGCCCGGCGACATCGAGTTCGCCAACCGCCGCTTCGAGCCGACCTCGTTCCACGTCGCCGACCAGGCCTGGTTCAAGGCCGGGCTGACCGCGGATGATCCGCAATGGTTCAGGGTGCTGGACCATGCGACCGGCGTGCGGCCGTCGATCGCCTTTGCAGGACCGATCGACGTCTATCAGGAGCGGCAAGGCGTCCTGGCCGTCGTCATCGAATACACCAGGCTCGCGCGTTTTCTGTCGCAGCTCGAGGTCGGGCGCACGGGGACTGCCTTCATCGTCGATGGCAGCGGCGAACTCGTCGCGGCGCCGGACAAGGATGCCGACGAGCTTCATCCGGCGCGCGGCGACACGTCGCTGCTGCCGCTCGCGCGTTTGGCGCTCGGCAAGGCGGGCGAGGCCGGCGGCAAGGAGGCCTGGCGGAGCCGGCTCACGTCGGGCGGCGCCGCCTATGAAGTCGCGCTGACGCCGCTGCCGTTTCCCGGCTGGTCACTCGCGACCGTGATCCCGGAGGCCGAATTCCTCGGACCGGTCGAAACCACGTTGCACCGCCTGATCCTCGGCCTTGCCATCGGCGCCGTGCTCGCGGCGCTGGCCTCGGCGATGCTGGCGCGGTCCGTCATTGCCGCGCCGCTGTCGCGCGTCGTCGGCGAGCTTCGCCATGTCGAGGCCTTTGCGCTGGAGCAGGTCCGCCGCCATCCGTCGCGGCTCAGGGAAATCGCGAGCCTGTCGGGCGCGATTGCCGAGATGGCGGCCGGATTGTCGGCCTTTCGCAAGTTCATCCCGGCGGATCTCGTCCGCGGCTTGCTGCGCCAGGGCGTCGAGGCGAGGCCCGGCGGCAGCATCCAGGAGCTGAGCGTGATGTTCATCGACATTGCCGGCTTCACCGGGCTGTCCGAACGGCTGGGCGATCGCGTGGTGCCGCTGCTGTCGCGCTATCTCGACATCACCTCGGAGATCATCGTCGCCAATGGCGGGACCATCGACAAGTTCATCGGCGATGCCGTGATGGCGTTCTGGGGCGCGCCGCAGCCGCAAGACGATCACGCCGCGCGATGCTGCCGCGCGGCGCTCGCCTGCCGCAAGGCCATCGAAGAATCGGGCCTCGTCGACGATCTCGGCCAGCCGCTCCAGATCCGCATCGGCATCAATTCCGGCCGCATGCTGGTCGGCAATATCGGTTCGGAGCTGCGGCTGAACTACACCGTGATCGGCGATGCCGTGAACGTCGCCAGCCGGCTCGAAGGTGCCAACAAATCCTACGGGACGCACATCCTGATCGGCGGGGCGACCGAACGTCTGGCGCGCGGTGTCGTCATCACGCGCGAGGTCGACAGCATCGCGGTCTACGGACGCGAGGAGGGAATCTCCGTCCACGAGCTGATCGGGATCGCGGGCGAGACGGTCGACGATAGCGACACGATCGGCTGGATCGCGGACTACGAGCGCGGCCTCGCCTCCTATCGCGCTCGCCGGTTTGCTGACGCGCTGGCCGATTTCGAAGCGGTGTTGAAACGGCGCGGCCACGATCGTCCGGCCGCCTTGATGCGGGACCGCTGCCGGCAGCTCACGTCGGTTGCGCCTGACGCCGCCTGGCGGGCCGTAGCGGCATTGACATCGAAGTAACGCACCAATTCCGCGATGCTCGTCGCTCCGATCACGGCGCCGCGCATCAATGTCAGGCCCTTGAGCTCGCCGGGTGTCTATAGTAAGGGTTCGGTCGGGTCTGCAGTTCACCCAGGCGTCACCGTCCCGCGAGGGAAGCTAAACCTGCAAGGCTCGATCGAACCGACACCAAACCTCGTGCCGCGTCGTAAGCCGGTGACCTCCGACAATCCACCTGTGGATCGGCACATCGAGGATTGGTCATGTCCAGAACACCCATTGCGTTCGTTGCGGGCGACATCTCCGCGCTCGCGAAATCCCTGCGCGCCCAGCTACTGGAGCGCACGTCGCCACCGGGTCACGTCGAGTTGCTCAACATTCTCGCGCGTGCGACGGGACACCGGAACTATCAGCATTTCCGCGCAGGTGCGGTCGGCACTCCCGCGGATGACCGTGGGCCGCGGGCGGCCCAAGATGAGGCGGTCGATCTGAGGCGCGTGCAACGCGCGGCGCGACATTTCGACGAACGCGGCAGGCTGCTTCGCTGGCCGGCCCGCCACAACCTGCAGCAGCTGAGCCTCTGGGTGTTGTGGGCCGGTTTCCCGCCGCGGTGCAGTCTGGCCGAGGTGGAAGTGAAGACGCTGTTGAATTGCCAGCATGCCTTCGGCGATGATGCCTTGCTTCGCCGCGCGCTGTGTGATCACGGCCTGGTCGTCCGCACCTCCGATGGGCGAGAGTATCGCCGGATCGAACGTCGGCCGCCAACGGAGGCTGCCGCGCTTCTGCGTTACCTCAAGGCCGGCGCAGCAGGGCGACCGGAAGCCGCGACATGACCTTGGATCCAGACGCATTGCCGCTCGCTGGGCCTGCTCCGGTCTTGGTGACGACTTCCCGCGGCACGATCCAGTGCGCAATCGCGGGCGAGGGGCCGGCCATCCTGGCCGTCCATGGCGGCATGGGTGGTCACGACCAGTCGTGGCTGCTGGCGCGCGCCCTCGCGAGGACGCTTGGGGGCAAGCGCGTGGTGGCCGTGTCCCGCCCCGGCTATCTCGGCTCGTCCCTCGAGCTTGGCGCGTCACCCGACGAACAGGCCGATGTCTACGGCGCGCTGCTCGATGCAGTCGGGATTTCGACCGTGGCGATCGTCGCGGTCTCCGCAGGCGGCCCCTCGGCGCTGCAATTTGCCGCGCGGCATCCCTCGCGCTGCCGCGCGCTGGTGCTGATCTCGGCCTGCACGGGCACGCTGCAAACCCCGCCCGAAATAGCCGCGCGCCTGCGCATGATGCGCCAGCTTGCGCGTCTTCCCGGACTGCCTCGCGTCCTCAGGTGGCGGGCGGAGCGAAATCCGCAAGCCGGTGCGCGCCGCTCCATCCCCGATGACGCCATGCGTGAACGCACCTTGCGCCATCCGGCGGCGGGTCCGCTGTTCGGCGCCTTGCAGTCGAGCGTGTTTCGGCATCTGGATGCGCGGCTTCCAGGGACCATCAACGACATCGCGCAGTTTGCCGCGCTGGGACAGTTGCCCGCGGGATCGATCTCGGCGCCCGCCCTCGTCGTGCATGGCCGCGCCGACAACGTCGTGCCGTTCTCGCATGCCGAGAATGTTTGCCGGGCAATTCCACAGGCGAAGCTGCTGGCGCTTCCTGATGGCGGCCACGTGTCGCTGTTCACGCATCTGGACGCCGTGCGGGAAGAAGCCGCACCGCTTCTGGACGCACGCGCCGGCGTTCCATCGCACCCTCATCGTGTCGAGGATTTAAATGAAAGCAACACTGCTCGAGCCTGACGGCTACACCCGCTCGCCGTGGAAGAACGGCGGCGGCATCTTCACCGACATCGCGGACGCTCATCGCGATGCGCCCCAGAAGACCTGGGACAGCCTGCTGTGGCGATTTGCCTCGACGCCGATCGTGGCGCCCGGTCCGTTCTCCTATATGCCCGGTATCGACCGCTTGCAGATGGTCGTGGACGGGCGCGGGCTGGTGCTGAAGTCGCCCACGCAGGAATTCGACGAACGTGAACCTTTTACGACCGTGCGCTTCACCGGCGAGCTCGAGATCGTCACCGAGCTCGAAGCCGGTCCCGTCGAGGTCGTGAACCTCATGGCGCGGCGCGGTGCGGCGGAGATCGATCTCCTTGCGCTCAGGGAGCCTGGCGAGCGGCCGCTCGCGGTGGGCACCCATCTCGTCTACGCCGCGCGCGGCGAATGCCGCATCCGTCTCGATGACGAGAATTTTACGATTCCCGACGAGGGCACGCTGAAGGTCGAGCTGACGGAGCCGGCGATGCTCGCGCTCGTCTCGGGCCTCGCAGTGCTGGGATCGATCCGGCTGCTCGCTTAGGCGGCCGTTGCACCTATCGCCTGTTGCGCACAATCCGTGCAACTGGCCAGGTTGACGCCGCCGGCCCGGAGCATGATATCTGCTTCGCAACGGACCGCAGCTCGAGGGGCAGAATATGAACGCGCCAGACAACCTTGCCCCCACGCCTGCCGACGGCGTCATCGACTGGCTGACCAACGGCACGCGCGACGAGCGCTTCATCGACGACATCTTCGCGCAGATGTGCATCCGCCTCCAGCAGGCTGGCATTCCCGTGAAGCGGGCGACGCTCCACGTGTTGATCAATCATCCGCAGTGGCTCGGGGCCCGCATGATGTGGTCCGACGGGAGCCGCGAGGCTGAGATTGCGCTGGTCGACTACGAGGTTCGCGAGCGGCCCGAATATATCGGCAGCGCCGCCCACGAGATCCATGAGGGCGCCACCGAGCTGCGCGAGAGGCTCGAACGGGATCCCTCGCTCGGTCGCAAGCACGCCCTCTATGACGAGATGCGCGCCAAGGGCCTCACCGACTATGTCGCCTGGCCGCTCTACCATACGCTCGGCAAGCGGCACATCGTCACCTTCGCGACCGACCGGCCCGGCGGTTTCGACGATGCGCACATCGCCGGCCTCAAGAAGCTGCTGCCGGTGCTGGCGCTGGTCAGCGAGATCCGCATCAAGAACCGCCTGGCGCGGACCCTGCTGGAGACCTATGTCGGCTCCCATGCCGGCGAGCTGATCCTGGCCGGTGCCACAAGGCGCGGCACCGGCACGACGGTGCGCGCCGCGATCATGATCTGCGACCTCCGGGATTTCACCAAGATCTCCGACAATTGGCCGCGCGACGACGTCATCGACCTGCTCAACGACTATTTCGATGCGATGTCGGAGCCGATTGCGCGTCACGGCGGCGAGATCCTGAAATTCATCGGAGACGGACTGCTCGCCATTTTCCCGCTCAGCGCGCCCGACGCCTGCGCAAACCTGCTGCATGCCGTGACCGAGGCCCGGCAGGCCATGGCCGCGCTGAACGAACGGAACAGCGGCACCGGCCGCGCGCCGCTGAACTACGGCATCGGCGTCCACGTCGGCGACGTCATGTACGGCAATATCGGATCGACCAGCCGGCTCGACTTCACCGTGATCGGCCCGGCCGTCAACATGGCCTCCCGCCTGGAGGCGCTGACCAAGACGATCGGCAAGAAGGTGCTGCTGTCACGCGCGTTCGCCGAGTTGGTGGAGAAGCAGTTCGCCCTGGAGCATGTCGGCCAGCACGAGGTGCGCGGCTTCAGCGAGCCGATCGACCTGTTTGCGTATCCGGAGTGAGCCGCGAACGGCTGCCGCAGAACGAGATCTATTTGCGGTTCGCTCCGGTCGAGCCGGAATTCGGCATGGCCTGCTGGCCGCCCTGGGTCTGCCGGGAGGGGTCGTTGTCGCCCGGTCGCATCGTCGATGATTTGGCGGGTGCGCTCGCGCCCCCGCTGTTGTTGTCGGAGGACGTGTTGAGGCCGGAGGCTCCTGCTCCGGTCGCACCGCCAGTCCCGGTGGAATCGATGCTCGACCCGGTTCTGGACGCACCGGCGCCTTGCGCCAGGGCGGTCGAGTGAGACGCGAGAGCCGCAATCAGCCCCGCGAGAACAAGTGCTTTCATGTCCGCTCCATGGGTTGGCGTCAGGCGGGCCCCGGCTCGGCGGTCCGGGGGCGGGGGTCGAGCCGAGGCCGCCATTTGCCGGAATTGTGAACCCCGGCGCAGGCCAATGCGCGGGGATCCCGCGGTGTTCCTATTGCTGATCAACCGCGACGTGATGCCGCTGAATCAGGCCGACCAGCGATCCTGCTCTTCCCGGTGCGCGTGCTCGTTCAGCCGCTCGGCGATCTCATGCGCGATCTGCTCCGATTCGGCCTCGGCGACGTGCTCGCCCTTGTGGGTCTTCAGCTTGTCCTTGTCGGCTTCGATCGGGAAGTCGTCGGGCTTCAGCTCGTTGTCCTTGCTCATGGCGCGCCTCACGGTCTCCTGGAGCATGATCCGGAAAAGTGCGCAGCGGCCTTCCGAAAAGACCATGCTCGAACAATAACCCGAAGCGCGAGAATGGCGATTCACGACCCATCGCGCTTTAGGTAGGGAAACTCGCTTGAAGGCCGATCGTTGCGTCGAAGGTGAGATGCCGATCGACGCAGCAAGGTCAGGCGCCGCCAACGGCCCGGGTGATGGTGCCGCTCCCACCGCAGGCGGCGCACGGAGCGCCGTCAATGCGCCCCTTGCCGTGACACTCGGGACAGACGTCTTCGCCAGTGCCAATTGTCCCGGGCGGGGCTTCATCGCCGGGATTGAGCGCTGGCTGTGTCCCGTTCCTTGCGGCTTGCGCCTCGGAAGCCTTCGTCTTGGTCATCTGCACCTCCTCGAAAAGACCGCAACGCGCCTTGCCGCAGGAAGTGCCAATCGGGGCGCGGCACCAAGGTCCGCGCCCTGAGGATCAATCGTTCATGGCCGTGCCGTGTAAGCGCCAGGAAGCGGGAACCGCGCTGCCTGTTCCATCTATTTCTCGACCGCCCCGGACCAGTCCTTGAAGCCGCCGACGTTGTAGACCTTCTCGTAGCCCATGTCCTTGAGCAGCTTGCCGGCGAGCGCCGATCGGCCGCCGGATGCGCAGTAGAGAATCACGGTCTTGGCCTTGTCGAACGCCTTGTCGTGGGAGGGCGACTCCGGATCGGCGCGAAATTCCAGCATTCCGCGCGAGACATGCACGGCGCCCGCGATCTTGCCGCTGGCGGAGACTTCCGGCGCGTCGCGGACGTCCACCACGAGCGTGTCGCCGTTCTTGATCATCTCGGCCGCCTGCTCCGACGTGATCTTCGGCACCGCCGCGTTCGCAGCTTCCAGCATTTGCTTGACACTCGTTGCCATGGGTCCTCTCTGGGTTGTCTCTCGTGCCACCCCCACGGGAGGATAGCACATCGATTTTGGCCGCGCCTCCTCCACGTCGGGGACGCAGAGCCGCGCAAGCAGGCGTTTGACAGGCGCTTCGCGTTCAGGCTGCGCGTCGTGCGGATGCGCAATCGAGGGCGCCTTGTTGAAAGAGATTGCCACGCAGGACCGGTAAGCTGGTTTCAATGGCGGCTCAGACCACGAATGCCGCTACATCGGGAGGCGAGGCAAGCCCGGTGCAACGGAAGAGGTGATCGGCGACATCAGGCGCGACAGCGCGAGGAGACGTCAATGCCTACCTGCTCTGGAAATCTTCATGGTCGAACCGGACGCTGCGCCGTCTGCGACGGCCAATTCGGTCTCATCAGGTATTACGCATGGCGCAAGCCTCTTTGCTCGAAGAAGTGCGTCGAACGTTTCGCGGCGCGCCGTCAGGACGACGGCGGTTGGATCGGCCGGTTCCCGATCGCCTTCAACATGCCTCCAGAGAACCGAGTGAGGATCCCATGACGCTGCAGATGTCAGGACGAAGCAAGCAATATATGGAAACGGCACAAAGCCTGCTGCGTGCGGCCCGCGGCATGACCGACGAGGTGGTTGCAACGCGGCTGAAGCTGCTGGCCGACGACTACCAGCGGCGCGCCGAAAAGGCCTCGAGCACGGATGCGGCCCGGTCCGTAAAACGCCCGGCGGCGAAAGCGGAATACGATTGGCCGCAGGAGCTCGCGTGAATGATCAGGATCATTGCCGTGCTCTGCAGTCTTTCCTCTCCGACGGATTGCCATGAACAGGTCGTTACGACCTCGGACTTCGCCGACGTGACGATGCAGTCCTGCCTGATGGGCGCGCCGCAGCTCGCCGCATGGATGGCGCAGCATCCGGCCGAACGCCTGGCCGCATGGCGCTGCACGATCGGCAGGCAGAGCGGCGGCAGAGGAATTTAGGTTGCGGGCATAGTCTCGGCCGGCGGCATGGCGGTTGGCAGCACTGTTGCCAACGCCGGGTTGTGCGACTAGCTTTTACGAAAGCTACGCAAACGGTCTTTGGCCGCACGTTCATGCCGAAATTCCTTCGCATCGGTGTCCATCAGTCGAACGTCTCCGGATACACGTCGAAGGCGTGGTGTGTCAGGCGCGTTGGCTCGGCAGTCTTCCTGAAGTGGGGCGCCGTGGAGGTGCATGGCGCTGGTGCCGGGCGCAAGGTGTATTGGTCGCGTCTGCCGCAGGAGAAGACCGTCCGTTGCCGCACCGCGCAGCGCGCGCAGGACTACACCAAAGCCGCGATCGCGCGGCGCCGCAATCATCGCTATGAGCCGCTGACCGGGCCCATCGCGAACCGGCGCCCCTCGGCTGCACGCAACGCCGAGCTCAGGCAGGCGCTCGCCACCATCCTGATCGTGGACATCGTCGGCTCCACCGCGAAAGCCGCCAAGCTCGGCGATGCCCGCTGGACCAAGGTGATGGGCCATTACTACGCCGCCGTCCGCAAGGAGCTGAAGACGTGCGGCGGCAAGGAGGTCGTGACCACCGGCGACGGCGTGCTCGCGACGTTCAGGAAGCCGGCCGCCGCCATCGCTTGCGCGACCGCGATCCAGAAGGCCATGCGCACGCTCGGCCTCGAGATCCGGGTCGGCCTGCACGCCGGCGAATACACCATCAGCGGCGGTGAAATGGTCGGCCTCGCCTTCCACATCTGCACCCGCCTCGCCGCGAAGGCGCGCGCGGGCGAGGTGCTGGTGTCGAGCGCGGTGAAGGAGCTGGTGAGGACGCAGTCCGCGATCAGCCTGACGGATCACGGCGTGCACCGGCTCAAGGGCGTGCCGGAAAGGTGGAGGCTGTGGCGGGTGGAGGGGTGAGGGAGGGGCCGAGGCGTAAATCTCGTCTCCCCGGCGAGAGCGCGGCGCGACGGCACCTCGGGTGACGACCGTCCGTGCGATCAGTTGAACTGCTCGTCCGGCGCAATGGCGTTGGCTCTATAAGAGCCAGCTGCGCCCGGTTAGAGGGCTCCGGATAATCGAATTTCCGCTTTTATGCTGGCGAAACTGTCCCGCAAATAAGCGGCAAACGGGCGCCTTCCCGCGTCCTGGCTCCAACGGTCGATCGCAAGGCGAAAGGCACCAATGGAGATCATCGCAACAAGGCGGAGTGCCGGCCGTCGCTTGGGCTGCGGCCACATCGCGCAGAGCGCATCGAAGACCGCCTGTTCCTGTTGTGCGTACTTGGTGGCCTCTCGCGCGCGAAGCGTCTCATTGGCGCGGATGAACCGGTCGATCTCCATCATTTGCTTGCGAGCCTGAACGCTCTCGTAGGACGCCGTGAGCGCCACCAACGCATTCTTTACTGCTTCGAGTGGCGTCTGTTTGGTTGATTGCTCCAAAATGGCTCGCCGTATGGTTTCGGCAAGGCCGCTTTGCCACACCAGAATGATCTCTTCCTTTGATTTGAAATAATAGAAGAAGGTCCGGCGCGAAATTCCGGCCTCCTCGGCGATGGCGTCAAGCGTCGTCGCCTCATAGCCATTTCGAAGGAACAGCCTTAGCCCGGTGTCCGCGATGCGTCGCAACGTTTCGCGGCGCTTCTGCTCCCTCAGTCCTTCCTTCTTGGGAGATGCGTCCTCTCCGGCCTTCTTCGACACGAAACTGCCTCATTCAAAATTACACTCAGTGCGATTAATTTTCGCATCAAGTGCGAAATTACTGCATGTGGAGTCGCGCAGCAAGGCTCGGCCGGTTCGGGACATCCAAGACCAGGCGAAGTGGATCAAGATGACTGCAGACAAGGATGGCTTGGTGAACGATCGGGATGCCGATGCCTCGAACTGCGATTTCCATGGAACCAAGCCAGGTTCGGTGCAACCGGCGACCGGGAATGATCAGCGTATGGACAGCTCCGGCAATGTCGAGCTTCTTCGCCGCATTCCCGCCGGTTACGTCGCTTCCGGCTACCGCGGAAACGCGATGCACCGGCATCGCCGTACAATTGGCATATCTCGCACGAGCCTGCGAACCGTTGCCCGGCATGGACGTGACGTGCGAGCCGGTCGTGGCGCCGAGGGTCGCCTCGACGACGTATTGCATGCCTCGTCCAGGGAGCGTGACGAGCGTCGATTCGTTGGTCGGAGCCTTGCCAGCGCCGTCAGGGCAATACGGTCGCCGTACCTCGGCAACTTTGGCGTTCTCATTCTGCTGTGCGTCATCTCCTTCCATCCCTGTTTCGATCTGGCGAACGTCGTTTCAGGCAGCTTCTTGTGCCTCGGTGCGAAGGCGGCGTTCGCCGCGACCGTTAATCTCGTCGTGAACGAGTGGACCCCGACGATTCAGGCCTTTCTGGCCGGGCGCCTCTTGCGCTGGATTGGTCTTAGCCTGCTTCTCGCGCTGCTTCCTGCGCTGACGGTCATTCGCGCCGGGATGCTCGCGAAGGTGCGGTCATCGGTCACGCTCCTGCTTGTTCGGCTGCGAGGCGTCCTGAACGCTTCGCTGCGGCCACTGAAGCGCGCGGCGCCGCAAGGCCGCGGCGCAGGCGCCGTTCACGAGAAGGTCAACACGCCCGGGCGGCACGAAGCTTGAAAATTACACTCAGTGTAATTTAATGGGCTGGATATGATGTTGTGCCCTGGGAGATGGCCCGATGCCCGGCTGGAGTGCGAGCGATATTCCGTCACAGCGGGGGCGATCCGCCGTCGTGACAGGTACGGGCGGGCTGGGTTACGAAGACGCGCTCGCGTTGGCGCGTGCGGGCGGCGAGGTGATCATTGCTGGCCGCAATGCCTCCAAGGGAGCCGATGCCGTCGCGCGGATCCGATCCCGTCAGCCGAAGGCCAATGTTCGGTTCGAACTGCTCGATCTTGCGGATCTTCATTCGGTTCGGGCCTTCGGCTCCCGTTTGCGCGCCGAACGAGACAGTCTCGACCTGCTCATCAACAATGCCGCGGTCATGACGCCGCCCATGCGGCAAGTGACGGCCGACGGGTTCGAGCTGCAGTTCGGCACCAACCACCTTGGTCATTTCGCGCTGACGGCGGAGCTTCTCCCGCTCCTGCGAAAGGGCGTCGAGGCCCGTGTCGTCACCGTGTCCAGCGTGGCCGCCCGCGACGGTGCGATCGCGTTCGACAATTTGCAGGCTGAGCGTTGGTACAAGCCGATGCCGATCTACGGCCAGTCCAAGCTCGCGAACCTGATGTTTGCGTTCGAGCTGCAGCGGCGGAGCCGGACATGCGGCTGGGGCATCACCAGCGTTGCGGCCCATCCCGGCGTATCGCGAACCGACCTGATTCCGAACGGTGCCGGCAGAATGAGCCTCGCCGGTCTGGCGCGAACTGCCTTGTGGTTCCTGTTCCAGCCGCCGGCGCAAGGTGCGTTGCCGACGCTGTTTGCGGCGACGTCGCCGGACATCGTCCCCGGCGGCTACTACGGTCCGGACAAGCTCGGCGAAACGCGCGGTTCGCCGTCCGTGGCGCGCGTGCCGCCGCAGGCCGATGACGACGCGGTGGCCTCTCGCCTCTGGGATGTCTCGACAAGACTGACCGGCGCGAGCTTCGCGACGGAGTCCTATCCCACCACGGCGAGGAAAGACACATGCACTTCTCGCGGCGTTGCGCAGGCATGATCCGCCTTGCGCTATCCGGGCTCGGCGCCTGCTGGGCCTTGCTGGCCATTCCGGGCCCGGCGGCGGCAGATGGCGATATTCGCGCCTCATACGCCGTCACGCTCGTCGGCCTGCCGCTCGCGAACGCGACGCTGGATCTGGCGGTCCGCGGCAACATCTACACGGCGCGCGTCACCTATCAGAGCACCGGAGCAACCAGGCTGTTGAGCGATGCGGCCGGCGTGGCGGCATCCAGCGGCGCCTACAGGGACGGCCGCCTGATCCCCGCAGGCTTCGATCTCGATTATCGGAATGGCCGACGCAGGCAAAAGGTCACCCTCGGCATGGCCGAGGGCGTCGTCAAGACAATGACGATCGATCCTCCGCTCGCGTTGACGTCGGATCAGCCTGCGATCGAACCAAGACACCTCAACGCCATTGCCGATCCCCTGAGCGCTCTTCTCATCCCGGCCGGGCGGGGTGAAGCCAAGGCGCAGGCGGATGCCTGCGATCGGACCTTGCCGATTCTCGACGGCTTGCGGCGCTATGACATTCGCCTCGAGCCGCACGCCACAGGTTCCACCGACCGGAAAGGCTTCCTGGGGCCGACGACGATCTGCCGCGTCGTGCTGAAGCCATTGGCCGGAATGATCGGCGAAGGCGCAAATGCAAGGGCGGCAGGTGCCGATGCGAGTCAGATCGAGGTCACCTACGGCCGCGCCGTGGCACTTGACCTCCATGTCCCGATCTCGCTTCGCGCCCAAACGCGGTATGGCGCCCTCAACGTTGCCCTGAGGGAATTTGCCGACGACGGTCCGAAACCCGGCGGCTCGCGATGACGTCGAGCAAATGGCCGCATGGCAGGATGAAGCCGAGGACTCCAACATGACCCGTCGAATTCTGGTGCTGATCGCCTTGGGAGTTTACCTGATGAGTGTTCCGGCCAACGCCGCGCCGCCGAACAAGGTGCTCGGCACCTGGAGAATGGTCTCCGCCCGGATCGATCCCGAAGGAAAGAACCTGCCGGCCTATGGCGCGCGGCCGAACGGGCTGCTGACCTTCACGCCGGACATGCACTTCATCGAGGTGCTGACGGATGCGGACATCCCGCGCTTTGCCTCCAACGTGCGGGGCGAGGGCACGGATGCGGAAAACCGCGCCGCCATGGCCGGCAGCATCGGCTTTTTCGGCACCTACACGGTGGACGGGAACGGCGAGTTCAGCGGCAACAAGGTCGAAGGCTGCACGTTCCCGAACTGGGTCGGCAGCGTCCGGACGCGGAAGGAATTGCGCCTGGTGGTCGACGGCGACGTCATGACCGAGAATTTCGAGCGGCCTGACGGCACGAAGATCCGCATCACGTTCGAGCGGGTCCGCTGACGACAGGGCTCTGTCCACACCGCACCCGGCCCAAACTTAAAAAAGCAAGCGATTCACGCCGTTTCCGGCCCAAACTGATCCCGTCGAGGCCCCGCTGCGGCCGGTCGACGGATGCCCGCCGTTTTCTCCACAAGCCATGTCGGAACCCAGGACGGCCGTTCGTCTTGAATCCGTGCCGCCTCGAACCGGAGTTCTGCGTACATGGCCCCCCGCGCCAACTGGAAAGGCTTCCTGAGACTGTCCCTCGTCACCTGTCCCGTGGCGCTCTATCCGGCCACATCCGAGAGCGAGAAGATCTCGTTCAACCAGCTCAACCGGCAGACCGGCCACCGCATCAAATACGTGAAGGTGGATGCGGACACCGGCGACGAGGTGCCGAACGAGGACATCGTCAAGGGCTACGAGCTCGAGAAGGGCCAGTACATCGAGGTCTCGAAGGAAGAGCTCGAGGAGATCGCGCTGGAGTCCACGCGCACGATCGAGATCGACGAGTTCGTTGCGAGGTCCGACATCGACCCGCGCTATTTGATCCGCCCCTATTACATCCGGCCGGACGGCAAGGTCGGCCACGATGCCTTCGCGGTGATCCGCGATACCATCCGCGAGATGGACAAGGTCGCGATCGGGCGCGTGGTGTTGACCAACCGCGAGCACATCATCGCGCTGGAGCCGATGGACAAGGGCCTGGTCGGTACCCTCTTGCGCTACCCCTACGAGGTGCGCGGCGAGCAGGAATATTTCGACGACATCCAGGACGTGAAGATCACCAAGGACATGCTCGATCTCGCCAGGCACATCGTCAACCAGAAGGCCGGACGCTTCACACCCGAAAAGTTCGAGGACCATTACGAGACCGCGCTGATCGAGCTGATCAACGAAAAGCGCGCCGGGAAGGTCATCCGACCGAAGGAGCGGCCGCAGGGAGAGAACGTCGTCGACCTCATGGAGGCGCTGCGCCGGAGCGTCGGCAAGGAAGCCGGCAAGCAGGCCGGGAAGGAGGCCGCGCCCGCGAAGGCTGCCAAGCCGGCGAAGAAGCCGAGGAAGGCGGCGGCAGGCCAGAAGGAGATGCTGATGCCGATCGCCGGCAAGAAGGCGGCCGCTGCCAAGGACTCGTCCGCGAAGAAGCCGGCGGCAGGGGCGCGGCGGAAATCGGCTTGAGCGTGAAGCATCCGGTGACGCCGGACGGACGCACCTTCGTCGTCCGCGGTCGCCTGTGGAGAATGGCCGACCCTGATCTCGCAGACGATGAGCGAGCAAGTCTGGTGAAGCGGCTGATGGCGGCAAGGCGCGCGGTCCGCGACGCCAAGGCGGACGAAGACCCGGACCTGGAGGCGGCCGCGCATCGCGGGGTGGACGAGGTCAAGCGCGCGCTGGGCGAGCGGGGCCCGGTCTGGTGGAAGGACGGCGCGCCGGACTTCAACCGCCACATGGCCAGGACCACGCCTTATGCCGCCTGGTACGCGAAGGTCCTTGCCGCAGGCCTCAAAGGCCCTCGTCAGGGCACTCCGGACACGTATCGCCAATCGAATCGAGGACATCGTTGATCTCCGCGACGGCCTGATCCGCGGAGACGCCGTCCGGTGGATCCTGCCGCGCAAGCGCGACCGCGCGTCGCCGAGCGTGCGGGTCGGCGCGCTCCCTGGCCCAGCCGTGCTCCTCGCATTCGCAAATCGCGCCGGCCTCCTGCAGCACATGGATGGCCCATCCCCTTAAGGTCCGGATCGCCGGCCGTCTTTCTCTGGTCATCAGCATGCGAGATCGCTCCTGCCGGGACGAATCCGTTCGCCCCTCCGCTCGTTCCGGGCGGTTAGCACGGAGCAGGGATTCGCAAACGGCAGGGCTGGGCTTGTCCACCTGTTCCGGCGGGCTGTGGAGAATGCGAGGTGGTGGCGCAGGGTCCGCAATGCGCTGCAAGCATTCGGCGGAGCCAGCAGGTTTCCTCCCGAGGAACCTGATGCTGAGAGCCGGCTTATGTCGACATCGGTTTCGGAGCAAAAGCCATGGCCATAGATGCGTTCGCCGGCACCACGCCCGTGTTTCTCCCTGAGCAGTTCTTCGTCGGTCGCTTGGAAGG
Organism: Bradyrhizobium cedriense; assembly: GCF_054602315.1. Classification (NCBI taxonomy): domain Bacteria; kingdom Pseudomonadati; phylum Pseudomonadota; class Alphaproteobacteria; order Hyphomicrobiales; family Nitrobacteraceae; genus Bradyrhizobium; species Bradyrhizobium cedriense. The sequence continues at coordinate 509,540 of NZ_JBTSWB010000002.1, forward strand.
ATGGGCGGTGGTTGAGAGCCTCGTCGGCGGGCTTCTGAAGCGCGCGTCGATCACGGCTCATGGCGAGCTCGACGCGGACACCGACACTGTCGTCCTGACCGAAACCTACACCTTCGACGACGGCCACAGCGACACGCTGCGCTGGACCATTCACAAGACAGGCGAAGGTCAATACACCGGCCATGAAAATCGCCTGGAAGGTGATGCCACCGGCGAGCAGGCCGGTTGTGCATTCCACTGGAAGTACACGCGCGACACGCCCCAGGGCGATGGGAAGTCGTTCAAGCTGAACTTCGATGACTGGTTCTACGCGATCGATGATCGCGCCTGCATCGTTCGCGGAAGCGCCGGGCGTGCAGGCATCCCGTTCGCGACGGCGCATGTGACGTATCGGAAGGTTTAGGAATCGGCAGGCGGTGACAGCACACTCAGTCCGGGCGAAGCGGCACGGCGCTCGTGCCCTGGCACTTGATTCCGCACCCGCGATGGCCATGCTGACGCTGACCACGAGTGGACCGTGCGGCTTCGTGCTAATCGACTTGCCATCCCTTCGAAATCCGACAGATTGTTAGCACGCCGCTGCGGAAGCGTCAGAGAGAACATGCATGTTGCGATCGAACAGCGGCTGCCGCGGGGTGCGGCAGCAAAGGCAAAGTGTCGTGTGCGGGCCGATCGGCACGGCGATCATGTCCCGCTCCAGCCATTCATTGTAGCGGATAGCGGCATCCGATCCGAGCTTATTTCGATGTCGCCTTCTTTTGCCGCTCGTCTGCAAGGCGATCATAAAGATTCTCCGCGCACGTCTTGATTAGCATTCCAGTCGTGTCCTTGTTTGTGTTGATCAGATCCGCGTAACATCCGTAGTCCAGCTTATAAACGATGAATCGCTCGCCAGCTCTGTGCGCAGATGACATGCTTCGGCTTTTGATATGGAGTGCCCTTCGATCAAATAGACGATCGATAGTCTCGTCCTTCACGCTAACTGGCAGCATGAACGCTCTAGTCCGCCGGGCGCCGATAACCTGATCACGAATCCAATCGAGAAGTTCACTGTTTTCGGGATTGGATTGGATCGCCGAGTACTTATCCTGCTGGAAAAAGACGAGTGCTGAGCTCCGAAGTGTGGGCATCGAAATTGCTTGGTCGTTCGCTTTCTGGGCGGCGACCCCAAGTATGTGCATCGCGTCTCCCGTAGATTATCTGATTGTTCGTAGAGTCCAGAACGTCGAGCAGGGGCCCAACGGCTACAAATGTTTCGGCAATTTCATTGGAATCGATGCGCTCTGCGCGATCTCGAAACCTCATAAAGCATCGGTTTGTGTCAAGCATATCGGGACATCCAGCAAAATCAGGCGCATTATAGGTGACGTTCATTTGTCGTACAGCTCAAAGTTGATTGGAGGCATACCCGCCCAATACGTGCAGGATCCGACGCAACGCGAAGGTTGATTGAAATTGGAAAATCAGCGCCCGAAGGGCGAAGCGTGGTGGGCCCGGCAGGACTCGAACCTGCAACCAGACCGTTATGAGCGGCCGGCTCTAACCATTGAGCTACAGGCCCCGCCGCGAGGCGGCCGCTTCAGGGGCGGCCGGCAACGGTGCGCGGTTCGTTTACAGGGCCTGAGGCGGGGGTGCAATCCTCAAGCGATTTCAAGGCGGAAGAGGCTTCGTTCATGTCAGGAACATGCGTCGCATGGAGGCCCCTGATCGAGGCTCAACGCCGGGGCTGCGCGGAAAAGCGCGGCTCCGCTTGTGGATGCTGGATTTCGGAATAATGGCATTATGCCACTGTTTTGCCCGACAAGTCAAAGCGCCAAAAGCGCCCCAAGGGGGTGCCAGTCGTCTGCGCTTTGCTAAGCCCCTGTGATTGCTCAATTCGTCTACTGTGCATGGGGTTGTTTTCGCACTTTTGTTTGAGAGGGCCTTTTGGCCCCCTCAAATGTCGTGCCGGCGGGCGACGCTACGTGCCGCGGCTCGCCGTTGCTAGTCCACCGAGACCCCGGCGAACTCGACCACCTTGCGCCACTTCGCGGTCTCGCCCGCGACCAGCTTGCCGAACTCGGCCGGCGTCATCGGCTTGGGGATGCCGCCGGTCTCGGCGAGCTTCGCGACCAGCTTCGGGTCCTTCAGCGCTTCGCCGACGGCCTTGTTGAGGATCTCGATCACCTCGGGCGGGGTGCCCTTCGGCGCGGAGATGCCGTAGAAGCCGACCGATTCGAAGCCCGGCACGGTCTCGGCGATCGCGGGCACGTCGGGCACGCTCGGCCAGCGCTGCGGCGAGGTGACGCCGAGCGCGCGGACAGTGCCACCTTTCACCTGCTCCATGGCCGAGGGCAGATTGTCGAAGATAAGCTGCACCTTGTTGGAGATGATGTCGGGGAAGGCGACGGCCGAGCCGCGATAGGGAACGTGCACCATGTCGCACTTCGTCATCACCTTGAACAGCTCGGCCGACATGTGCACCGAGGTGCCGTTGCCGGACGATGCGAAGGAGATCTTGCCGGGATTGGCCTTGCAATAATCGATGAACTCCTGAACCGTCTTGGGAGGAAACGCGTTGGAGACGACCAGCATGTTGGTGAGCTGCATGATGCTCGCGACCGGCACGGTGTCGCGCAGGAAGTCGAACGGCAGCTTCTTGTAGAGCGAGGTCGAGATCGCGTTGTTGGGCGCGACGAACAGCAGCGTGTAGCCGTCCGGCGGCGAGGAGATCGCGGCGGCGGCGGCGATGTTGCCGCCGGAGCCGGTGCGGTTCTCGACGATGACCTGCTGCCCGAGCCGCTCCGACAGCCACTGCGCCATGATCCGCGCCACGATGTCGACCGGGCCGCCGGCGGAGAAGCCGATCAGCCAGTGGATGGGGCGGTCGGGATAGGCGGCGGAGGCGGGTGGTGTGGCGCTGAAAAGACCCAAGAGAACTGCGAGCCCGAACAAACCGTTACGCAAAGTCCGCAACATGATGCCTCCCATTGATTTATTGTCGTTGGACTGCATGCTTTCACAAAATCGGGTCGCTGCCTACATCGTCGCAAGTCGGTGTTGACGCGGGTCCGCCAGGAGCGACCATGAGATTCGCGATGATCCTCGTCAGTGCGGCGCTGCTCGCCAGCCCGGCTGCCGCCCAAACCGGAGGCACGGCCATTCCGACCGCGACGCCCAGCCTGACGATCAGCTTGGGCACCGCGACGCCGGGCGGCGGCTTCCCGCTCTACGGCAACGCCTTTGCCGAGGTGATGAACGCGGCCGACCCGCAAATGTCCATCGCGCCCCGCAACACCAGGGGCAGCAACGAGAACATCCCGCTCCTGGAGAAGGGCGAACTCGATCTCGCGCTGGTCGCGGGCGAGCCGGCCTATGAGGCCTTTGCCGGCATCGGCCGCGCACCCGTGCGGCTGAAGATCCTCACCGCGATCTATTCCAACCCCGGCATGTTCGTGGTGCGCGCGGACAGTCCCTACAGGACGATCCGCGATCTCGTCGGCCAGCCCGTCGCGTTCGGCGCGAAGGGCTCGGGCCTGCCGATCCTGGCGCGCTACGTGCTGGATGGGCTCGGCCTGAAGCAGGACGAGGACTTTAGGGCAGTTTATCTCGACCGCGCCGGCGACGGCCCGGCGATGGTCGAGGACGGAAGCGTCGCCGCGCTGTGGGGCGCCGGCATCGGCTGGCCCGGCTTTGCCGCGGTGGCCTCGAGCGCGTCAGGTGCGCGCTTCATCGCGCCTGATGTTGAAGAGATGACGCGCATCCGCGCCAAGCATGCGTTCCTCAAGCCGCTGCTCGTGCCGGCGGGCAGCTATCCGAACCAGACCGCGCCGATCGCCTCGCTGGGGTCGTGGAGCTTCGTGCTGACGCGCGAGGATCTGCCCGACGATGTCGCCTATCGCCTCGCGAAGACGCTGCACGGCGTCGAGGCGACGTTCTGCAAGAAGCTCGCCCAGGCCTGCGAGACGACGGCGTCGAACACGCTCGCGGCCGCGCCGAGGGTGGAGCTGATCCATCCCGGCGTGATGAAGTATTTCCGCGAGATCGGCGTGGTGAAGTGATTGTCGCGTAAGCGACCGTCATTCCGGGATGGTCCGAAGGACCAGACCCGGAATCTCGAGATTCCGGGTTCGGTGCTGCGCACCGCCCCGGAATGACGATGGCTTTACGCCACCGTCACTTCTTCACCAGCGCGCACGCCGGGTCCGGCGGGCCGAACGCCTTGTCGCCGGAGATCGTCGTGAGGATCTTGTAATAGTCCCACGGATATTTGCTCTCCTCCGGCGTCTTCACCTGCACCAGCCAGAGATCGTGCACCATCAGATTGTCCTCGCGCAGCTTGCCGTTGCGGGAGAAGAAGTCCTCGATCGGCTTCTCGCGCATCTTGGCGGCGACCTTGAGCGGATCGTCGGTGCCGGTCTCCTTGATGGCGTTGAGATAGTGCATCACGCTGGAATAGACGCCGGCCTGCCACATCGACGGCATCTTGTTCATCTTGGCGAAGTAGCGCTTGGACCATTCGCGGGTCTTGTCGTCCAGGTCCCAGTAGAACGACGTGGTCAGGAGCAGGCCTTGCGCGGCCTGCAGGCCGAGGCCGTGGATGTCGGTGATCAGCGCCAGGAGCGCCGCCATCTGCTGGCCGCCCTTGAACACGCCGAACTCGGCGCCGGTCTTGATCTCGTTCATGTTGTTGGGGGGACCTGCGGCAATGCCGATGATCTTGGCCTTGGAGGCCTGCGCCTGCAGCACGAAGGAGGATAGGTCGGGCGTTGCCAGCGGCGGCCGCACCGAGCCCAGCACCTTGCCGCCATTGGCGGTGACGACGGCGGAGGCGTCGCGCTCCAGCGAATGACCGAAGGCGTAGTCGTCGGTGATGAAGAACCAGCTGTCGCCGCCGCGCTTGACCACCGCGTCCGCGGTTCCGACCGCGAGCGCGCGGGTGTCGAACACCCATTGGATCGCGTAAGGCGAGCAGAACTTGCCGTGGAAATCGGCGGTGCCGGTGGAGTGGGTGATGAACAGCCGCTTCTTCTCGTTGGCGATGTTCTGCACCGCGAGCCCGACCGCGGAGACCGGCACGTCGACGATCAGATCGACCTGCTCGATGTCGTACCAGCGCCGCGCGAGCGAGGCGCCGATATCGGCCTTGAGCTGGTGGTCGCCGATCACGACGCTGATCGGCTTGCCGAGCACGGTGCCGCCGAAATCGTCGATCGCCATCTGCGCCGCGGTCACCGAGCCCTGGCCGGTCGGCGCGGAGGCCGGGCCGTTCATGTCGGTGAGCACGCCGATCTTGACGACGTCGTCGGAAAGCTGCGCCGACGCTGCGCCAGACAGCAGCGCCGCCATCAAGGCGGCCGTCACCGGTAGTCCAAATCTGATTGGATTCACGCTTGTCCTCCCCTGAGCCGGCTCGTTGGCCGGTGTTGCCCGGGTATGCCCGGCTGAATTGGTTTCTTTTGCAACTATTCGGGGGCAGGCGTCAACGTCAGGCCACGAAGCGGATCTGTCCCGCGGGCGAGGGATCGTAGCCGGTCAGTTCCTCGGCGCGCTGGCGCAGCCGCCTTTCGTTGAGAAAGCGGAGCAGGGACTGGATGGCGGGGCGGAAATAGCTGCGCTGCCGCATCGCGAGGTCGAGGTTCTCCCAGACCAGCGGCACGAAATCGAGACCGGCCGAGCGCGCTGCGGCGCGCGTGGCGATGCCGCAATCGGCCTGGCCGGCGCGGACCAGTTCGGCAAGATCGGGGCCTGTCAGCGCCGGCGTTTCGATGCGGCGCAGATCCCGCGTCGAGGCGCCCGCGCGCTTCAGGAGCACGTCGAGCAGCATCTGCGCGCCCGTTCCCTGTTGCCGCATCGCCATCCGGGCGCCGAGCGCGAGCACGTCGGTCAGGCCGTGCAGCCGCTTGGGATTGCCGAGCGGCAGCACGAGACCCTCTTCGCGGCGCACGAATGCGATCAGCACCGTATCGTGCAGGTCCGGCGCAGCCCGCAAGACTTCGATGCTGGCATCGCTGGCGAGATTGTCGGAGGCGTCGAGAGCGTGGAAGTGCACTGCCGCAGCCATCACCTCGTTGCGCTGCAAGCGCTCGAGCCCGCGCGCGCTGCCCTCGCTCATCGATCCCAGGCCAGAACCGGATTCGCGCAGGCTCCAATCCAGCAGCTCGTCCTGGCTGCCGCCGACGACCGGCGGCGGCTCGGCGATCAACATGCCGGCCGGACGCGCGAGGCCTGACAGCACCCAGAGGTCGAGTTCGTGCCGGGGGAATAGCCATTTCCCGGTCACTTTGCTGCAGGGGATCGCGCCGGTGGTGACGAGTTCGTAGAGCTTGCGTTCGCCGAGCCGAAGATAGTCGGCGGCTTCGCTGGTGGTCAGGAATTCCATCCTGCATTCCTATGCAAATTCTTGCTTCTTTTTGACGTCCGACGCAGGTGGAATTCTGCACTTCACATTCGTTGTCCGCGGGAACAATGCCTGATCATCTCGCTGCTTTGCAACACATCCGCACACGCGATTTCTGCTTTGGTGAACGATCTGGATCGGTCGCTCGCGCGACGGCACCTCGGCGACGTTGCCGAAACTTCCCGGCGGAGAGGCGCGAAGCCGCGTCATGAGTGCGGCGCAATCGATGATCATGATGATGGGCGTCATAACCAAGGGAACCCCGATCATGGGCCGCCTGTCCGTTTTTGCGCTTCTCTGCGGCCTTGCCGCGGGCGTTGCGGCATCGTCCGCGGAGGACCGCGGCATCGTCCTCGCCACGACGACGGCGACGCAGGAATCCGGCCTGCTCGATCATTTGCTGCCGATCTTCCGCGACAAGACCGGCATCGAGGTCACTGTGATCGCGCGGCGCGCCGACGAAGTGCTCGACGGGCCGCGACGGGGCGAGGTCGACGTCGTGCTGATGCACGCGCGGCCTCAGGAGGAGAAATTCGTGGCCGAGGGTTTTGGCGTGAAGCGCTACGACGTGATGTACAACGATTATGTGCTGATCGGGCCGAAGAGCGATCCTGTGGGCGTGAAGGGCAAGGACATCGCGACGGCACTCAAGGCGATCGAAGCCAAGGGCGCGCCGTTCGTAACGCGTGGCGATCGGTCGGGTACCCACGCCGCGGAACTCGCGCTCTGGATCGTCGCGGGCATCGATATCGCGAGCGCCAAGGGCCCCTGGTATCGCGAGGCCAAGCAGGGCATGGACGCGGCGCTCGAGACCGCGCGCGCGGCAAACGCCTATGTGCTGTCGGACCGCGGGAGCTGGATCGCCTTCAAGGATCGTGGCGATCTCGACATCGTCGTCGAAGGCGACAGGCGGCTGCTCAATCAGTACGGCGTCATGCTGGTGAACCCTGCGAAGTTTCCGAACGTGAAGAAGGATCTCGCGCAGACCTTCATCGACTGGCTGACGTCGCCGGAGGGCCAGACGGCGATCGCCGGTTACAAGGTCGACGGGCAGCAGCTGTTCTTCCCCAATTCGGACAGGTCGGGCGGTTGAGGCCGGCATCGCCAGCGGTTGCCAAAGCGGACGATGCATGGTCCATCTTGGCGAATGACCCAGCGCCTGCCGCCCTCGCTCACACCGCTCGACACCGCGCTCGCCGCCTTGCTGCGAGGCGTTGGTCCCGTCGCGCCGGTGGAGGTGCTGGCGGCGGAAGCGATCGGCTGCATCGCGGCGGGCACTCCGCTGCCTTCCGCCTATCCTTCGCGCGACATTGCGTCGGCAGACGGCTGGGCGCTGTCCGCCAATGATCTCGTCGGTGCGTCCGCTTACGCACCGCTGCCGTTGGCGATGTTGCCCGCATGGGTCGATGCCGGTGATGCGATGCCGGCGGGATGCGACTGCGTTCTCGATGCCGGCGCAGTCGAGCTAACGGGCCCGCTCGCCCAGGTGTTGGCAGAGGGCGTGCCTGGGCAGGGCGTCAGGCGCGCCGGAACCGACCTCGCCGCGCGCATGACCGCGGGGGCTGCGGGCCATCCCGTCGGTGCGGCGGACCTGATGATCGCGCGCGTTGCGGGCGTGCAGAAGCTCGGCGTGCGGCGGCCCCGATTGCGCATCGTCAATGTGCCGGGCGCATCGGCATCGGCGCAGATGATCGCCGAGCTCGCGCGCGCAGCGGGACTGGATGTGGAGACGCATGAGGCGGGCGCGCGCGAAGAAGCATCGATTGGCGATGCGCTCGATGCGTCCTGCTGCGATCTCTTGCTGACGGTCGGCGGCAGCGGCGTCGGACGGCGGGATGCAGCCGTCGCAGCGCTGGATCGGCGCGGCGAGGTGCTGGCGCATGGCGTTGCGCTCCAGCCCGGCCGCACCGCCGCGGTCGGTCGGTTCGGACACGTTCGCGTCGTAGCTTTGCCCGGCTCACCCGATCATGCGCTTGCGGCCTGGCTCGCGCTCGTGCGGCCGCTCGTCGACCGCCTGTCCGCGCGTCGGCCGCGCCGGCAGGTGACATTGCCGCTCGCACGGAAAGTCGCATCCAGTGTCGGCATCGCCGAGATCGCCTTGCTGGCCGAGGAACATCGCGCCTGGACGCCGCTTGCCGTGGGCGAATGGCCGCTTCAGGCCATCGGCCGTGCCGAAGCATGGCTGCTCATTCCCGCCAGTCACGAGGGATTTGCGGCGGGGACGCCGGTCGATGCCCATTTGATGCGGGAATGACATGGGTCCTGGCATGACGATGATGACGAAATCACCCGACCGCAGCGCGCTCGAACAGGAGCAGTTCCTCGAGGTCCTCTCGCGCGAGGAGGCGCTGGCGCGCTTCGAGGCGGCGTTGTTCCCGCGCGGGCTTGGGGGCGAAGCGCGCAAGCTCGCCGCTGCGCTCGGTGCGGCACTCGCCGAAGATATCGTCGCGTCGATCGACGTTCCGCCGTTCGACCGCTCCAACGTCGACGGTTTTGCCGTGCGTTCCGCGGATATTGCGCCGGCCGGCGAGGGCGCGCCCGTGCGCCTCGCGCTGAATGGCGAGATCATTCATTGCGGCACCGCGCCGACGTTGCAGGTGGCGGCGGGAACCGCGACGCCGGTCGCCACCGGCGGTCCGCTGCCGCGCGGCGCCGATGCCGTGGTCATGGTCGAGCACACCCAGCCGGTAGGCCTGGACGCGATCGAGGTCCGTCGCGCCGTCTCGCCGGGGCAGTTCGTCTCGTACGCCGGATCCGACATCGCGCGCGGCGAGGTACTGCTGCGCGCCGGCACCCTGATCGGCTCGCGCGAGATCGGCATGCTGGCGGCTTGCGGTGTTGCCGAGGTGAGTGTCGCGCGCAAGCCTCGGGTAGCCGTGATCTCCACCGGTGACGAACTGGTTCAGCCCGGCCAGCCGCTCGGGCCTGCCGAGATCTACGATACCAACGGCGCCATCATCGCGGCCGCGGTCGACGAGAATGGCGGTGAGGCCGTCTTCCTCGGCGCCATTCCCGACGATGAAGCCAGGCTCGAAGCGGCCATGCGCGGGGCGCTCGCGGACTTCGACATGCTGGTGCTGTCCGGCGGCACGTCGAAAGGCGCGGGCGATCTCTCCCACCGCATCATCGGCCGGCTCGGTCAGCCCGGCATCATCGCGCATGGCGTTGCGCTCAAGCCCGGCAAGCCGCTGTGTCTTGCGGTGTGCGATGGCAAGCCGGTGGTGATCCTGCCGGGCTTTCCGACCTCGGCGATGTTCACCTTCCACGACATGATCGTGCCGGTGCTGCGCAGGATGGCCGGCCTGCCGCCGCGCTCCGACGCGAAGGTCGACGCAACCGTGCCGGTGCGCATCGCCTCCGAGCTCGGTCGCACCGAATTCATCATGGTTTCGCTGGTCCAGGGCAGGGATGGCCTCATCGCCTATCCCGCCGGCAAGGGGTCTGGCGCGATCACGTCATTTGCGCAGGCTGACGGCTTTCTGCGCATCGATGCGCTTGCGGACCAGATGCCGGCCGGGACCGAAGCCGAAGTGACGCTGTTCACGCCGCATGTGCGCGTGCCCGATCTCGTCGTCGTCGGCAGCCATTGCACCGGGCTCGATCTCGTCACCGCACGGCTCGCGCATGCCGGCCTGAGCGTGCGCTCAATTGCGGTCGGGAGCCTCGGCGGGCTTGCGGCGGCCAAGCGCGGCGAATGCGATCTCGCGCCGATCCACCTGTTCGACGATAGAAGCGAGACTTACAACACGCCCTATCTCGTCGAGGGGCTTGAACTCGTGCCGGGTTGGCGGCGGATGCAGGGCATCGTGTTCCGCAAGGGCGACCGGCGTTTCGAAGGCCTGAATGCGAAGGAAGCGGCGGCTGCCGCGCTCGCCGATCCCGCCTGCATCATGGTCAACCGCAACCAGGGCGCCGGCACGCGTATCCTGATCGATCGCCTGCTCGGCGGTGTGCGGCCTGACGGCTACTGGAACCAGCCCCGCTCGCACAATGCGGTCGCGGCGGCCGTCGCCCAGCATCGCGCCGACTGGGGAATGACCATTGCGCCGGTCGCCCATGCGGCTGACCTCGGCTTCATTCCGCTCGCAGAGGAGCATTATGATTTCGCGCTGGTGACCGCGCGCAAAGCGCGGCCGGCGGTGCAGGCCTTTTTCGATGCACTCGGCTCGAATGAAGTGCGCGCGGCGCTCGAGCGAGCCGGTTTCCGGCCCGCGTAGAGTGGTCGCTGCCGGTCTCCGGTCGGGGTTCAAGACGTCATGAACTTGGATGGCGGGCGCTACGACCAAGGAATATGAGCCAAGTCATGACCGCGTCGATGCCCTTCAATGTCCGCAAGCTTGCTACACTCATCGCGACGGCCGGAACGCTGTTCTGGCTCTACACCTTCTATCACATCGCGAATGTCCCGCAGGGGGACCGCACCGGCTTTCAATGGCTCGCGGTGTTTCCGCTGGGCATGATCTTCGGGGTGTTCTTCCTGCCGGCCTGGCTACTCGTCGCGCTCGGCCGTTTGCCCCGATTCACTGCCGTCTTTGGTCTTTGCGGCCTGATCGCCTTTGCGATCATCTGGGCGCAGCTTCTCAACGAGTTTCCGAAATCGTAAAGCCGCTAGGGCGCATCATCCAACGCCGCGAGCCGCTCGGCCTCGGCGACGTCCTCGACCGTGTTGGCATTGAAGAACGGATCGAGCGGCTCGATGGGCCATGTCACGGTTGCGAGCGGATAACGCGCGGTCCAGCGGTCGATCTTGCGGAGATCTTCGACGACCAGGGCGTGGCGCAAGTCGTCGCGCAAGGCGACGCGCCACAGCCCGATCACCGGATGCGACTGGTCGCCTGATGCGGCGACCGCAAGCTGTGCGTTGTTGCGCTCCCGCGCCTCATGCAGGCGGGCGACGAGGTCTCGGGGCAGGAACGGGCAATCGCCGGCGGCGCTGAGCACCCATTCGGTCTCCGGCCGGTTCGCCGCGGTCCAGTCGAGCGCGGCGAGGATGCCGGCGAGGGGGCCGGGAAAGCCGGGCACGTCGTCGGCGACGACTTGCAGGCCGAACGCAGCAAAGCGGGCGGGATCGCCGTTGGCGTTGAGGATCAGGCCGCCGCACTGGGGCGAAAGGCGCGCGATCACGCGCTCCAGGATCGTGCGCCCGCCGATGGTGCGCATCGGCTTGTCGCCGCCGCCCATGCGCCGCGCGAGTCCGCCGGCGAGCAGCACGCCGAGGGTCGACGGAACACGCGTTGCCGGAATCCTAGTCGTCACCGCCTTCACCCTTGCGCTTGTGCCTGGCCGATTCCTCCTCGACGTAAGCGAGGTTCTGGTCGTAGACGATGCGTTCCTCGCCTGCGAGCGCAATGAAGCGCTTTCCACGGGTGCGTCCCACCAGCGTCAGCCCGACCTGCCTTGCAAGATCGACGCCCCAGGCGGTGAAGCCGGAGCGCGACACCAGAATCGGAATGCCCATGCGGACGGTCTTGATCACCATCTCCGAGGTGAGACGCCCGGTGGTATAGAGGATCTTGTCGCCAGGCTCGACGCCGTGGCGGTACATCCAGCCCGCGATCTTGTCGACGGCGTTGTGGCGACCGACGTCTTCGGTGTAGCAGAGCGGGGCGCCTTCCTTGCACAGCACGCAGCCATGGATCGCGCCGGCTTCGAGATAGAGCGAGGGCATCGTGTTGATGGTCTGCGTCATCTGGTAGAGCCAGGAGGTGCGCAGCTCGGCCATCGGTAAGGCGACGCGCTCGACGGCCTCTAGCAGATCGCCGAAGGCGGTGCCTTGCGCGCAGCCCGAGGTTTGCGTGCGCTTCTTCAACTTGGCCTCGAAATTGGTGTGGTGTTCCGTGCGCACGACGACCACCTGGAGGTCGTCGTCGTATTCGACCTCGGTGACCGCGTCGTCATATTTCAGCATGTTCTGGTTCAAGAGGTAGCCGAGCGCCAGATATTCCGGATAGTCGCCGATCGTCATCATGGTGACGATCTCCTGGGCATTCAGGTAGAGCGTCAGCGGCCGCTCCATCGGCACCTTGATCTCGACCCTGGCGCCTGTCTGGTCGGTCCCGGTCACGCTCTGGGTAAGGCGCGGGTCGTCGGGGTTCGGGATGATCAGGGGCACCGGGGCTTTGTCGATCTTCATCATGGCGGCGAGGCTAGCATGACATTCGGGTCAAGCCGATATATGCATGGCGGGCAGATAACGAAATGCCGCCTCGTCCTCTTTGCGAGCGCAGCGAAGCAATCCGGACTGCCACGCTGCGCTCGCAAAGACGGGGGAGGCCGGAGGTTCCATCGGCCAGCAGGCCGTTGGCGGAGTCGAACGTTTATGAAAGTCATCGGCCTTGCAGGCTGGAGCGGTGCGGGAAAGACCACGTTGTTGACGCGGCTGATCCCGCATTTCAACGCGCAAGGCCTGCGTGTCTCCGTCATCAAGCATGCGCATCACCAGTTCGACGTCGACGTGCCCGGCAAGGATTCCTGGCGGCATCGCGAGGCCGGAGCGGCGGAGGTCCTGGTTGCGTCGTCGAACCGCTGGGCCTTGATGCACGAACTCCGCGGCGCGGCGGAGCCGCGGCTGCCGGAGCTGCTCGGCAAGCTCTCCGCGGTCGATCTCGTCGTGGTCGAGGGGTTCAAGCGTGAGCCGCATCGCAAGATCGAGGTGCATCGCGCCGGCAACGGCAAACCACTGCTGTTTCCCGATGATCCCGGGATTGCCGGGATCGCGAGCGACGTCGCGATTGACACGAGGCTGCCGACTGTCCATCTCGACGATATCGCGGCTGCTGCAGCGTTGATGCTGCGTGCGGCGATGTCGGTCGAGGAAGCGGTGGCAAAGAGCGCCGCGATACGCTGACGAGGCACCATGGCGCAACTATCGGACGATTGCTTTGCCTTTGGCGGCCCGATGATGTCGGTCGACGAAGCCGTTGGTCTCATCACGACGCGCGTCAATGCGATCGCCGATCTCGAAACCGTGGCGCTGGTCGATGCGGACGGCCGCGTGCTGGCGCGCGACGTGGCCTCACCCTTGCCGCTGCCGCCGTTCACCAACTCCGCCGTCGACGGTTACGCCGTGCGCAACGCCGACCTTCCGGCAAGCGCCGAACAGGCATTCCCGCTCGACGGCCGGATCCAGGCCGGCGGCCGTGCGCAAGCGCCAATCAAGCCCGGTCACACCGCGCGCATCTTCACCGGCGCACCGATGCCGCCGGGCGCCGGGACCGTCTTCATGCAGGAGGACGTCCGCACCGATAATTCCGGCAGGATCGTGTTGCCGCCAGGCCTGAAGCCCGGCGCCAATGTTCGTCCCGCAGGCGAGGACATTCCGCATGGCCATGTTGCGCTCCGCGCCGGCCAGCGCCTGCGGCCGCAGCATGTCGCCCTTGCCGCCGCGTTCGGCCTGACAAGGCTCGACGTCATCAGGCGCATCCGGGTCGCCGTGTTCTCGACCGGCAACGAGCTGGCCTCGCCTGGCGAACCTCGCGCCGCCTCGCAGCTGTTCGATTCCAACCGCTTCATGCTGATGGCGATGCTGCGCCGGCTCGGCTGCGAGGTCAGCGACCTCGGCGTTCTGCGCGACGAGCGGACGTCGCTTGCGAGCGGCCTGAAGCAGGTTGCAGGTGACCACGATTTGATCCTCACCACCGGCGGTGTCTCGACCGGAGAGGAGGATCACGTCAAGGCCGCGGTCGAGAGCATCGGCTCGCTGGTGCTGTGGCGGATGGCGATCAAGCCCGGCCGTCCCGTGGCGATGGGCATCATCGATGGCACGCCGCTGATCGGATTACCCGGCAATCCCGTCGCGAGCTTCGTGACGTTCGTCCATGTGGTGCGACCGACCGTCTTGGCGCTCGCGGGTGCCCTGCCGGAGCCGCTGACGCCCATCCCGCTGCGCGCGGCGTTTACTTACAAGAAGAAGGCCGGCCGGCGCGAATATGTGCGCGCCTCGCTGCGGCGCGCACAGGACGGCGGACTCGAGGCGATCAAGTTCCCGCGCGAAGGGGCCGGGCTGCTGTCCTCGCTGGTCGAGACGGACGGCCTCGTCGAGCTCGGCGAGGAGATCACGAATGTCGAGCCGGGGCAGGACGTCGGCTTCCTCTCCTACGCAGATCTGCTCTAGGCCCTTTGCGTTGACGAGATCGATCGGTCCCGCCATGTTGCGGCCATGACCAGAACGATGCTCGATCTCACCGGGCTGAAATGCCCGCTGCCCGCCTTGAAGACGCGCAAGGCGCTCAAGCCTTTGCAGCCGGGCGATCAGCTCGAGGTTCACTGCACCGATCCCCTGTCGGTGATTGACATTCCGAACCTGATCCGCGAGACCGGCGACAAGGTCGAGATCACCGAGCGCAACGAGGCGCGCATCGTGTTCCTGGTCGAAAAGAGCGGCGCCCCGTAGAAAGGCGAATGTTCACGGCGGCGACGTTTGACTATGCTGCGCCTGCGGGGGAAACGGCCGGTGCTTCGCCGCAATGCGAAAGGCGTCGATTATTGCGGTGGATGATCTCAAACCTAAGACATCGGGCATGACTTTCTCAACATCGAGGGCCGCAAGTCCCGCAGTGGGCCGCGAGCCTGCCGTCAAGCTCGGCAAGGCGGCTGCAGGGCCGGAGTTCAGCGCGCTGGCGCAGGCTTCCATCCTGATCGTCGATGACGAGCCGGGCATGCGCAATTTCCTGGTGCGCACGCTTGCGCCGCGCTGCAAGCTGGTGGACGAGGCGGCCGACACCGACCAGGCCTCGCGCAAGCTCGATTCCAACCGCTACGACGTCGTCATTCTCGATAACATCATGCCGGGCAAGAATGGCGTCGATTGGCTCGCCGAGCAGCGCGCCGTCGGCTTTTTCGCCGATGCCATCCTGATCACCGCCTATGCCGACCTCGACACCGCGATCCAGGCCTTGCGCGCCGGTGCGGCCGATTTCGTGCTCAAGCCGTTCCGCTCCAACCAGATCCTCAACGCGGTGGCGCGATGCCTCGACCGCGTCCGCCTCCAGCGCGAGAATTATGTCCTGCGCTACGCGTTGCGTGCCTCGTCCGACCGCACCTTTCTGCGCGACAATCTGATCGGGCAATCGGCAGCCACGCTGCGCGTACGTGAGACCATCGCGCGTGTCGCGCGCCTGCCGACCTCGATCCTCCTCACCGGTGAATCCGGCACCGGCAAGGAAGTGGCAGCGCGCTCGATCCACTCGCTCTCCGACCGCGCCGACAAGCCCTTCGTGCCCGTGAATTGCGCGGCGATCCCGCCCGACATGATCGAGGCCGAGCTGTTCGGACACATCAAGGGCGCCTTCACCGGCGCAGATTCGGGGCGCGAGGGCCTGTTCCTGTACGCGCATGGCGGCACGCTGTTCCTCGACGAGATCGGGGAACTGCCGCTGCCGATGCAGAGCAAGCTGCTCCGCGTGCTCGAAGACCGCCGCGTTCGTCCGGTTGGCTCCGAGCGTGAAGTTCCGGTCGACCTGCGCTTCATCTTCGCGACCAACGCCGAGCTTCAGAAGGAGGTCGAGAGGGGCCGTTTCCGAGCCGATCTGTTCTACCGGCTCAACGTGATGCAGATCCGCCTGCCGCTCCTGAAGGATCGCGGCGATGACGTGCAGGAGCTTGCTACGATCTTCATGAGCAAGCTGTCGGTTCAGCTCGGCATGCCGCCGGTGCCGATCGACGCCTCGGTGCGGGCGGCGCTCGCAAGCTATGACTGGCCGGGCAATGTGCGCGAGCTCCGCAACTTGATCGAGCGCACGCTGATCCTCGGTGCCTTCCCCGACGATTTCGCCGGTCCCCGCAACGACGGTCAGTCGGCGCCTGCCGACAGTCTCGCGGAGCTGGAGCGCCGTCACATTCTCGGCGTGCTGAAGGAGGTCAATGGCAACCGCGAGGAGGCGGCTCGGCGCCTCGGTATCTCGCGCAAGACCATCGACCGCAAATGTGCGTTGTGGGATGTCTGATGCTGCCGGCCGCAGCGACGAGCCCGTGCGGGGACGCTCCGTCCGCTTTCGGCTACTTGCGATCGCGTTGCTGCCGATGCTGGTCATCCTGCCGCTCCTGCTCGGCGTTGCGATCTATCGCTGGAACGCGAAATTCGACGCGACCCTGATCTCCAAGGTGAACGGCGATCTCACCATCGCCCACCAATATCTTGCCCGCATTCTGGACAAGACCGGCGTCCAGATCCGGGCGCTCAGCCTCTCGGCTCGCTTCCACGAGGTCCTGGCGCCGGATGCGCGCGGCACCCTGCGGGATCTGCTCGAGGAGAGCCGCAAGGAGATCGGTCTCGATTTCCTGTATCTGACCAACAGTCGCGGCGACGTCCTGGCCTCATCGCCGCCGTTGCAGCGTCGACCGAGAATCGACTGGCCGATCATCGTGTCGGCGCTGTCGGGCCAGGTCCCTGCGACGGGCATCGACATCTTTGACAATGACGAGCTCGCCGCAATTTCGCCGGCTCTGGCCGAGCGCGCGCGATTGGACCTCGTGCCGACCCCGAACGCGGTGCCGACCGACCGCAGCACGGAGACGCGCGGCATGGTCGTGCATGCGGCGAGTCGGGCGGTGCTGCCCGACGGTGGCGCCGCTGCGCTCGTCGGCGGTACGCTGCTCAACCAGAATCTCGAATTCATCGACACGATCAACGATCTCGTCTATCGCGCGGCGAGCCTGCCGGAGGGCAGCCAGGGCACCGCGACGCTGTTCCTCGACGATGTGCGGATATCGACCAACGTCCGTCTGTTCGAGGGACGGCGCGCGCTCGGCACGCGCGTGTCGGCGGCGGTGCGCTCGGCCGTGCTGGGCGAGGGGCGGACCTGGCTCGACAGCGCCTTCGTGGTCAATGACTGGTACATCTCCGCCTACGAGCCGCTGGTCGACAGTTACGGCAAGCGGATCGGCATGCTCTATGTCGGCTTCCTGGAGAAGCCGTTCAGCGAAGCCAAATACCAGACCTTGGTGATCATCGTCGCAGCGTTCATCGCGATCACCGCCGCGACCGTGCCGATCTTCCTGCGCTGGGCGACCTCCATCTTCATGCCGCTGGAGCGCGTCACGGCGACGATCACCGAGGTGGAGCGCGGGAACCTCTCCGCCCGCACCAGGATGCCGGTGCTGGGTGACGAGATCGGCCGCGTCGCGGTTCATCTCGACAGCCTGCTCGACCAGATCCAGGAGCGCGACCGACAGCTCCGGGAGTGGAATGAGGAACTGAACGTCCGCGTGCGGGAGCGCACCCGGGACCTCGAGCACGCAAATCTCAAGCTCGAGGCAACCACCAAGCAGCTCATCATGTCCGAGAAGCTGGCTGCGATCGGCGAGATCACCGCGGGCGTTGCCCACGAGATCAACAATCCGATCGCCGTGATACAGGGCAATCTCGACGTCATCCGCAGCGTGTTCGGGGCCGATGCCGACAAGGCCAAGGTCGAGTTTCGCCTGCTCGACGAGCAGATTCACCGCATCAGTCAGATCGTGACCAAGCTGTTGCAGTTTGCGAGGCCCGAGGAATATGCCGGCTATGTCGAGCGCCATGCGCCGACCAGCGTCATCTCCGACTGCCTGCCGCTGGTGCAGCATCTTCTGAACAAGACCGAGATCGCCGTGGTCAGGGACGACCGCGCCAACCGGCTCGTGCTGATGAACCGCAACGAGCTGCAGCAGGTTCTGGTCAATCTCATCGTCAACGCGATACACGCCATGCCGGACGGCGGAACCCTGACGCTCCGCTCCTTCGATGCCGAACGCGACGGGCATCGAGGCGTCGCCATCGAGGTCGCCGACACCGGCATCGGCATGAGCGCCGAGGTGATCGAAAAGATATTCGATCCCTTCTACACCACGAAGCGGCGGCAAGGCACCGGTCTGGGCCTCTCCATCAGCCAGACGCTGATCGAGCGCCAGGGCGGACAGATCACGGCCGAAAGCCGTGTCGGATCCGGAAGTACATTCACGGTGTGGCTGCCGGAAGCGTCCTGATTGGACATTTTGTCCGGGGGGCTCAGGACATTCTGTCCTGCGCAGCACATTGCGCTGCGGGAAGTCGTTGAATCGTCACGATGCGACTCTTGGCACGCGCGTTGCTCATCTCAGGACAGGGTGTTGAGGGGGATGAGGGCGCGATAGCCGTCATTGCAACGCTGCTTGGGAGGCGAAGTGACTCGCCCGCGATCAGCTGCTTGCTCTGTGCGCATGACGCGATGCGCACCAGACGATTCCGCTTCGACATGGAGTCCGACCTGTCATGCGCGGCTGCCAAGCGCGCACACGACTGGTCTTAAACCGACGTGCCGGCAAGGCCGCGCTTTGGAGGAAATGCTTATGACGACTGCCGATACCATTTTTGCACCGGTTGGTGCTTCCGGTTTCCTCGATCGTGAACGCACGATCGCGGCGGCCGGTTTCAATCGCTGGCTGGTGCCGCCCGCGGCGCTGTGCATCCATCTTTGCATCGGTATGGCCTACGGCTTCTCGGTGTTCTGGCTTCCGCTGTCGCGCGCGATCGGCATCACGGCGCCGAAGGCATGTCCGGACATGTCGCTGTGGCAGGAGCTGTTCACCACGAGCTGCGACTGGAGGGTCGCCAGCCTCGGATGGATGTACACGCTGTTCTTCGTGCTGCTCGGCGTCTCCGCCGCGATCTGGGGCGGCTGGCTCGAGCGGGTCGGTCCGCGCAAGGCCGGCTTCGTCGCCGCTCTGTGCTGGTGCGGCGGCCTGTTTCTCGGCGCGATCGGCATCTACACCCACCAGCTCTGGCTGATGTGGCTGGGCTCGGGCGTGATCGGCGGCGTCGGGCTTGGCCTCGGCTACATCTCGCCGGTGTCGACGCTGGTGAAATGGTTCCCGGATCGCCGCGGCATGGCAACCGGCATGGCCATCATGGGCTTTGGCGGCGGTGCCATGATCGGCGCGCCGCTGGCGAATCTCCTGATGAACTACTTCAAGAGCCCGACTTCGGTCGGCGTCTGGGAGACGTTCGTTGCGATGGGCGTCATCTACTTCGCGTTCATGATGATCGGCGCGTTCCGCTATCGCATTCCGCCGACCGGCTGGCAGCCGGAGGGCTGGACGGCGCCGGTCAAGGCCAACGCGATGATCTCCAAGAGCAACGTCCACCTGAATGACGCGCACAAGACACCGCAGTTCTGGCTGATCTGGTGGGTGCTGTGCCTCAACGTCTCCGCCGGTATCGGCGTGATCGGCATGGCCTCGCCGATGCTTCAGGAAATCTTCGCCGGCAAGTTGATCGGCCTGCCCGACGTCGGCTTCAACCAGCTCGATGCCGGACAGAAGGCGCAGATCGCGGCGATCGCCGCGGGCTTCGCCGGCCTGCTGTCGCTGTTCAACATCGGGGGCCGGTTCTTCTGGGCCTCGCTGTCGGACAAGATCGGACGCAAGAACACCTACTACACGTTCTTCATCCTCGGGATAGCGCTCTACGCGCTGGCCCCGACCTTCGCGGCGATGGGCTCGAAGCTGCTCTTCGTGCTCGGCTTCGGCATCATCCTGTCGATGTATGGCGGCGGCTTCGCCACCGTGCCGGCCTATCTCGCGGACATGTTCGGCACCCAGTTCGTCGGTGCCATCCATGGCCGGTTGCTGACGGCATGGTCGACCGCCGGCATCATCGGCCCGGTCGTGGTGAACTACATTCGCGAGTTCCAGCTCGCGGCCGGTGTTCCCCGCGACCAGCTCTACAACACCACCATGTACATCCTCTGTGCCATGCTGGTCGCGGGCCTGATCTGCAACTACCTGATCAAGCCCGTCGATTCGAAGTGGCACATGAGCGATGGCGACGTCGCCAAGCTCCAGGCCGCGAGCGCCAGCGCAGCCGCCTCGGGACCGCACGGCTCCTACGGCATCGGCTTCGGCGGGCTCGACGCCAAGGCGGCGCTGTTCTGGGCCTTCGTCGGCATTCCGCTCGCCTGGGGTGTCTGGAAGACGCTGGAGAGCGCGGTCAAGATTTTCTGACGCGCATTGATCACCGCCGGGAGCGCGCCATGCGCGCTCCCGCTGCTCTGACGAGCCGGGGGCATGGACCTCACGCTGCATGCTGCGGACTGGACATCGATAGGCTTTCGCTATCGCAGCATAGGAAGCCTTTATTGATCTGGAGATCAATAAAGGCTTCGCTCTGAGAATTGGCGCGCTGATGAACGCAAAGTCGCGCCCGTCAGCGATACCCCTGAGCTGCGCGTAACTGCTTCCGAGTGCATGAGAAATCACTTGGCATCTGGCATGCCAGAAGCTAAAAGTGGAGCCGTTCTAAAAGTCGAGATCGGGACGAATCGATGAGCCATGACGACGTGCACAAGGTCCGCTCCTTCGAGCATCCCGGGGAGGGACGCCGGCGCGCCAAGGCGACGCCGAAGGGACGCCAGGTCGATCCGGCCGCTGCGCATGAAATTGAGTTGCTGCTCGGCGACCGCCCACGGCGGCGCGACCTGCTCATCGAATATCTGCACCTGATCCAGGACAAGTACCATCAGGTCTCGGCCGCGCATCTCGCTGCGCTGGCCGACGAGATGAAGCTTGCCTTCGCCGAGGTGTTCGAGACCGCGACCTTCTACGCGCATTTCGACGTGGTGAAGGAAGGTGAGCCTGACATCGCGCCGCTGACGATCCGCGTCTGCGATTCACTCACTTGCGCCATGCTCGGCGGCGAGAAGCTGCTCGCCGATCTGCAGAGCGCGTCGGGTCCCGGCATTCGCGTCGTGCGCGCGCCCTGTGTCGGGCGCTGCGATTCCGCGCCTGCTGCAGAAGTCGGTCACAACTTCGTCGATCACGCCACCGTCACCAATGTGATGGCGGCGGCCAAGGCGGGCGACACTCACGCGCATCTGCCCGAATATGTCGACTACGACGCCTATGTCGCCGGCGGCGGCTACAAGCTGCTGGGCCGCGTGCGTTCGGGCGAATTGTCGAAGGACGATCTGCTGAAGGCGCTCGACGACGCCTCGCTGCGCGGGCTCGGCGGCGCCGGCTTTCCGACGGGGCGCAAATGGCGCGCGGTGCTGGGAGAGCCCGGCCCGCGGCTGATGGCGATCAACGGCGACGAGGGCGAGCCCGGCACGTTCAAGGACCGCTACTATCTGGAAACCGATCCGCACCGTTTCATCGAAGGCATGCTGATCGGCGCGCATGTGGTGCAGGCCTCCGACGTCTACATCTACCTGCGCGACGAATATCCTGCCTCGCGCGAAATCCTGGAGCGCGAGATCGCAAAGCTGCCGCCGGGCGGCCCGACGCTGCACATGCGCCGCGGCGCCGGCGCCTACATCTGCGGCGAGGAATCCTCGCTGCTGGAGAGCATCGAGGGCAAGCGCGGCCTGCCCCGGCACAAGCCGCCTTATCCTTTCCAGGTCGGGCTGTTCGGCCTGCCGACGCTGATCAACAACATCGAGACGCTGTGGTGGGTGCGCGACATCGTCGAGAAGGGCGCTGACTGGTGGAAGGGCAATGGCCGCCATGAGCGCCATGGTTTGCGCAGCTTCTCGGTCTCGGGACGCGTCAAGAATCCCGGCATGAAGCTCGCGCCCGCTGGGATCACAGTGCGCGAGCTGATCGAGGAATATTGCGGCGGCATGGCCGACGGCCATCAGTTCTACGCCTATCTTCCGGGCGGCGCCTCCGGCGGCATCCTGCCCGCATCGATGAACGACATTCCGCTCGATTTCGGCACGCTGGAGAAATACGGCTGCTTCATCGGATCGGCCGCAATCGTGATCCTGTCGCAGAAGGACAGCGTGCGCGCTGCGGCGCTGAACTTGATGAAGTTCTTCGAGGACGAGAGCTGCGGTCAGTGCACGCCGTGCCGCGTCGGAACCCAGAAGGCGGCGCTGCTGATGCAGAAGCCGGTCTGGAACCGTGCCTTGCTGGAAGAATTGAGCCAGGCGATGCGCGATGCCTCGATCTGCGGGCTCGGACAGGCGGCATCGAATCCGCTGTCCTCCGTGATCAAATATTTCCCTGACGAGTTCAAGGAAGCGGCCGAATGACGAAGATTACGTTCGAGCTTGACGGCAGGCAGGTCGAGGCCAATCCCGGCGAAACGATCTGGCAGGTCGCAAAGCGCCAGGGACGAGAGATTCCGCATCTGTGCTATTCGCCGGCACCGGATTATCGCCCCGACGGCAATTGCCGCGCCTGCATGGTCGAGATCGAGGGCGAGCGCGTGCTGGCGGCGTCCTGCAAGCGCACGCCGTCGGTCGGCATGAAGGTGAAGACCGAGTCCGCGCGCGCGGTGTCGGCGCAGAAGATGGTGATGGAGCTGCTCGTCGCCGACCAGCCGGCGCGCGAGACCTCGCACGATCCGGAGTCGAAGTTCTGGCACTGGGCCGAGACGACGGGCGTCACCGAGAGCCGCTTCCCCGCCGCGGAACGCTGGGCGACCGACGCCAGTCATCCGGCGATGCGCGTCAATCTCGATGCCTGCATCCAGTGTGGTCTCTGCGTGCGCGCCTGTCGCGAGGTCCAGGTCAACGACGTCATCGGCATGGCCTACCGCAATCACGGCGCCAAGATCGTGTTCGACTTCGACGATCCCATGGGCGAGTCCACCTGTGTCGCCTGCGGCGAATGCGTTCAGGCTTGCCCGACCGGCGCGTTGATGCCGGCCGTGATGCTCGACGACAAGCAGACCCGTGTCACCTATGCCGACAGGAAGGTAGACTCGCTCTGCCCGTTCTGCGGCGTTGGCTGCCAGGTGACGTATGAGGTCAAGGACGAGAAGGTGATCTATGCCGAGGGCCGCGATGGTCCCGCCAATCACAACCGGCTCTGTGTCAAGGGCCGCTTCGGCTTCGATTACATCCACCATCCGCATCGCCTGACCAAGCCGCTGGTGCGGCTGCCGAACGCGAAGAAGGATTCCAACGACCAGGTCGATCCGGCCAATCCCTTCACGCATTTCCGCGAAGCGAGCTGGGAAGAAGCGCTCGACATCGCGGCCAAGGGCCTCGTCAAGATCCGTGACGAGAAGGGCGTGAAGGCGCTGGCCGGCTTCGGTTCGGCGAAGGGCTCGAACGAAGAGGCCTATCTGTTCCAGAAGCTGGTGCGCACCGGCTTCGGCTCCAACAATGTCGACCATTGCACCCGTCTGTGCCACGCCTCGTCGGTCGCGGCCCTGTTCGAAGGCCTGAGCTCGGGCGCGGTGTCGGCGCCGTTCTCTGCGGCGATGGATGCCGAGGTCATCATCGTGATCGGCGCGAACCCGACCGTGAACCATCCGGTCGCCGCGACCTTCATCAAGAACGCGGTCAAGCAGAACGGCGCCAAGCTGTTCGTGATGGACCCGCGCCGGCAGACGCTGTCGCGCCATGCGACCAAGCATCTGCAGTTCAAGCCCGGCTCCGACGTCGCCATGCTCAACGCGATGATCAACACGATCATCACCGAAGGGCTCACCGACGACCAGTACATCGCCGGCTATACCGAGGGCTTCGAGGACCTCAAGGAGAAGATCAAGGAGTTCACGCCGGAGAAGATGGAGCCGATCTGCGGCATCCCGGCACAAACTCTCCGCGAGGTGGCGCGGACCTATGCCCGCGCGAAGTCGTCGATCATCTTCTGGGGCATGGGCATCAGCCAGCACGTCCACGGCACGGACAACGCGCGCTGCCTGATCGCGCTCGCGCTGATCACCGGCCAGGTCGGTCGTCCCGGCACCGGTCTGCATCCGCTGCGCGGCCAGAACAACGTGCAAGGCGCCTCCGACGCCGGCCTGATCCCGATGTTCCTGCCGGACTATCAGCCGGTCGGCCGCGACGACCTGCGCGGCGCCTTCGAGAAGCTCTGGCAGCAGGATCTCGACCCCGTCCGCGGCCTGACCGTGGTCGAGATCATGAACGCGATCCACGCCGGCGAGATCACGGGCATGTATATCGAGGGCGAGAATCCCGCGATGTCCGATCCCGATCTCCAGCATGCCCGCCAGGCGCTCGCCATGCTCGACCATCTCGTGGTGCAGGATCTGTTCGTCACCGAGACCGCGTTCCACGCCGACGTCATCCTGCCGGCCTCGGCCTTCGCGGAGAAGGACGGCTCCTTCACCAACACCGACCGCCGCGTGCAGCTCGCCCGCCAGGTGATCAAGCCGCCCGGCGATGCGCGGCAGGATCTCTGGATCATCCAGGAGATCGGCAAGCGCATGGGCCTGCCGTGGAATTATGCCGGTCCCGGCGATGTCTATACCGAGATGGCAGAGCTGATGCCGTCGCTCAAGAACATCAGCTGGGAACGGCTGGTGCGCGAAGGCGCGGTCACCTATCCGGCGGACGATCCGAACAAGCCGGGCAACGAGATCATCTTCACCACGGGCTTCCCGACCGCGAGCGGGCGCGGCAAGATCGTGCCGGCCCATGTCATCCCGCCGGACGAGATTCCCGACGACGAATATCCGATGGTGCTGTCGACCGGGCGCGTGCTGGAGCATTGGCACACCGGCTCGATGACGCGGCGCGCCCAGGTGCTCGACCAGATCGAGCCCGAGGCTGTCGCGTTCATGTCGCCGAAGGACATGCGCAGGAAGCAGCTCGCGCCCGGCGATTTCATTCGGCTGGAGACGCGGCGTGGTGCCGTCGAGGTCAAGGTCCGATCCGACCGCGACGTGCCGGAGAACATGGTGTTCATGCCGTTCTGCTACGCGGAAGCGGCGGCGAACCTTTTGACCAACCCGGCGCTCGATCCGTTCGGCAAGATCCCCGAGTTCAAGTTCTGCGCAGCAAGGGCCGAGCGCGCGGAGATGAGGGACGCGGCGGAGTAGAAGGCCTCTCATCGGGCACGACGTGCCGCGCAAACTGCTGTCATGCTCCGCGAAAGCGGGGCATCCAGTACGCCGCGGCCCTCGATTCAATCGCGACTGCCTCGGAGTACGGGATCGCCCGGTCGAGCCGGGCGACGACCGCCATTGTGTGGCGCCGGCTTGCGCCACATCGCTTCGCTCCTCGCGATGACGGTGATAAACGTGGCTCATGTCCAAAGTCACGCCCGCTACGCGCACGCTCACAGCCGCCGGTGTCGCCTTCACCGTTCACACCTACGACTATGATCCCGACGCCGAGAGCATCGGCCTCCAGGCGGCTGCCGCGCTCGGCGAAGACCCGGCGCGGGTCCTGAAGACGCTGATGGCGTTGGTGGACGGCAAGCCGGTCTGCGTGATCGTGCCGTCAGACCAGGAAGTCTCGATGAAGAAGCTCGCCGCGGCGACGAGCGGCAAGTCGGCGCAGATGATGAAGCCGACCGAGGCCGAGCGCGTCACCGGCTACAAGGTCGGCGGCATCAGCCCGTTCGGGCAGCGCAAGCCGGTACGTACCGTGATCGAGCAGAGCGCGCTCGCGTACGAGCTGGTCTATCTCAATGGCGGTCAGCGCGGATTGCAGGTGCGGCTGAAGCCCGGCGACGTCAGGGATGTGCTGAAGGCGGTCGTGGCGGATGTGCTCGCGTGACAGCGATGGGGGTGGATCATGAGGTCGCCACGACACTTGTGGCTCGCGTTTCTCATCGGCATCTGCCTTCCGGCCGAGGCGCATCAGGTCAACCTCGTCACGGCGCGTGTCGCGCTGACTCCGGATCGCACGGTGAGCGTCGAGCTTGGACTGAAGGGCAGCGATGTCGATCGCCTGGTCGGCACGAAGACCTATGACGCGAGACGGGACGCTGTCGATCCCGCCGCGGTCGAAGCAGCCAGATCCGCCATCCTCGTCTATATGCGCACACACCTGGCTGTAACGGGCGGCGCCAGGGCCTGTCCGGCCGGAGATGCAGCGATCCTGCCGGACGGCGACGGCATCATCTACCGCAACAGCTTTGCCTGCGTCGATGCCCCCGGTGATCTCATCTATCGCTCGACCGTGCTGACCGAGAAAGACCCGGCCGCGCGACAGGTCGTGCTGATCGCGCAGGGCCGATCCGAGGCGCAGGCCTTGCTCGACGCCGGCAACACGACGGTCACGCTCTCGACCGCGCCCCCGCCGCTGTGGTCGACGATGCAACGCTATCTTCTCACCGGCATGGAGCACATCTTCCTCGGCTACGATCACATCGCATTCCTGATTGCCGTGATGCTGTGGGCGAGACGGCTCATTCCGGTCGTCAAGATCGTGACGGCCTTCACCATCGCCCATTCGATCACCTTGTCGCTGGCCGCGCTTGATGTCCTCGTCATCCCGAGCCGCATCGTGGAGCCTGCGATCGCGGCCTCGATCGTCTTCGTCGCCGTGGAGAACTTCTTCTCGCGCGATGTCGACAGGCGCTGGCGCATGGCCTTTCTATTCGGACTGATCCACGGTTTCGGCTTCGCGGGCGTGCTCCGCGAGATCGGGCTGCCAACGAACGCAACGGTGCCGGCGCTGGCCGCCTTCAACATCGGCGTGGAGATCGGACAGGTCGCGATCGTCGCAGTCGCATTGCCGATCCTCCGAGTAGCCGATCGGCTGAGTGCTGAGGATCGGTCGGAACCGGTGAGGGCGGCGGGGCTGGTCTATGCAGTGTCAACGGTGATCGGCCTGCTCGGCGGCTATTGGCTGCTCGCGCGCGTCCTCGAAGCCTGATTTCTGGCTGCAGCGGCGCGAGACAAACTTCACCCCTGAACAGGTGGCCTCCCCCGCGGCAGGCAGGGGTATCGCATATGAGTTCTTGGCGGGGCCCGAGCGCGCGCCTCGTCCTTCGAGACGACCGGTTCGCGGTCTCCTCAGGATGAGGCTGAGTTGCATTGGTGCCCGCTGAAACTGCTGCCGCGCACTCAGTCCTCATCCTGAGGGCCGCCAAAGGCGGGCGTCTCGAAGGATGACCGCAGGGAAAGGCTCTCAAATGCGATGGCCCTGCCGAACAGGCATGCGGCCTCTTGCACTTGAGTTCGCTCACAGGCTCTGTATAGAACTGGAATATAAATAGAATGTCATTCTGTACAACAGAACGATGATAGGGAGGGACGAAACGATGGAATCCGACCGCGTCCATCAAGGCGACGGCCAGCCGGTCTCATTCACTCCCGAAGCCGTCATCTCGGCCTTCGAGGCGATCCCGGACCTGCTGGCACGCGATGCCGCTCTGACCGCTCGCGGACGCTGGCTCGACGTCGACTGCCTGCTTGGGCCGAACACGCAGCCATTTCACGTTGCCATCCGCGCCGGTCAGATCGTGGATATGACGCCGGCTCCCGTGCTGATGCGCTCGTGGCGGTTCGCCTATCGTGCGACGCCCGCTGCGCTCGCCGCCTATTGGCAGCAGATCCCGCCGGCGGGCTGGCATGACCTGCTCGCGCTGACCAAGCGCGGACAGGCGACACTCGAAGGGGATCTGCATCCCTTCATGACGCATCTTCAGTATTTCAAGGACCTGCTAGCTCTGCCGCGGCGAACCGGCCTCGGAGGCGCGTCATGAACGGCTTCGTCGAGCCGATCATCGGCCGCTATGTGCATGTCGAAATCGATGGTGAGATCAACCGGATCTACTTCGAGGAAAACGGCAGCGGCATTCCTCTGGTCTGCCTCCACACCGCCGGTTCTGACGCACGGCAATGGCGCCATCTGCTCGGAGATGACGAGTTCACGAGACATTTCCGCGTCATCGCCTTCGACATGCCCTGGCACGGCAAGTCCAATCCGCCTGACAGCCAATACGGCACCGAGTACCGGCTGACCACCGCAGGCTACACCGCAACCATCCGCGCGTTCTGCAATGCGCTGAAGCTGGAGCAGCCGGTGGTGATGGGCTGCTCGATCGGCGGCCGTATCGTGCTCAATCTCGCCATTGAGCACGCCCGCGAGTTTCGGGCTCTGGTCGGGCTCGAGGCGGCGGACTTCCAGCAACCCTGGTATGACACGGCCTGGCTGAACCGGCCCGATGTCCATGGCGGCGAGGCATGTGCCGCACTGGTGTCGGGCTTGATCGCGCCTGGCGGCCCCGAGGCGGCACGCAACGAAACGCTGTGGGGCTACAAGCAGGGCGGTCCCGGCATCTTCAAGGGGGACCTGTACTTCTACCGGGTCGATGGCGACCTGCGCGGACGCACCGGTGCCATCGACGTGAACCAGTGCCCGCTCTATCTCCTGACCGGCGAGTACGACTTTTCCTGTACGCCCGAAGACACGCTGCGCACCGCTTCCGGCATCCCCGGCGCCAAGGCCACTGTCATGGAGCGGCTCGGCCATTTTCCGATGAGTGAAAACCCCGATCAGTTCCGGCGCTACATCGCGCCGGTGCTGCAAGACATTCTCGACAATCAAAATCCGTAAAAGGGAGGCGTATCTTATGAAGTTGCATTGGATGATCGCGGCAATTCTGGCCGCACAGGCGAGCACTGCGCTTGCAGCCGATAATGTGATCAGGATCGGCGTTCTCAACGACCAATCCGGCGTGTTCGCCGACAATGGCGGGCGAGGCTCGGTCGCGGCTGCAAGGCTCGCCGCCGAGGACTTCGGCAACGAACTGCTCGGCAAGAAGATCGAGATCATTTCGGCCGACCATCAGAACAAGCCGGATATCGCATCGGCCACCGCTCGCAAATGGTTCGACAATGAAGGCGTCGACATGATCGCGGACGGCGCGGCCTCTTCGGCCGGCTTTGCCATCCTGGAAGTCGCCAAGCAGAAGAACAAGATCTTCGTGATCTCGGGCCCCGGCTCGTCCGACTTCACCGGAAAGTCCTGTTCGCCGGTGAGCTTCCACTTCAACTACGACACCTACGCGCTGTCGAAGCTCACGAGCGACGCGATCACGCGGGCCGGTGGCAAGACCTGGTACTTCGTGACGGCCGACTACGCCTTCGGCCACGCGCTCCAGCGCGACGCGACCAAGTTCATCGAAGCCGCCGGCGGCAAGGTGATCGGCTCGGCCGCGCATCCGCTCGGCACCGCCGACTTCGCGTCGTTCCTGTTGCAGGCGCAGGGCTCGAAGGCCGACGTCGTCGGGCTGGCGACCTCGGGCGCGGACGTGCAGACCGCGATCAAGCAGGCGGGCGAGTTCGGCATCGTCGAGGGCGGCCAGAAGCTCGCCGGTCTTCTCGTCTTCATCACCGACGTGAATTCACTCGGCCTGAAGGTCACCCAGGGCTTGCAGGTGACGACCTCGTTCTACTGGGACCTCAATGAGCAAACCCGGGCCTGGTCCAAGCGTTACGCCGCTCTGATGGACGGCAAGGTCGCAAGCATGGTGCAGGCCGGGGTCTATAGCGGCGTCCACCACTACCTGGCCGCCGTGAAGGCGGCGGGCACGACGGATGCAACGGCCGTTGCCGCCAAGATGCACGAGATGAAAGTCAACGATATGTACAACAAGGACGTCACGATCCGTCCCGATGGGCGCGTGCTGCACACCATGCATCTGGTACAGGTGAAAAAGCTGGAGGAGTCCAAGTACAAGTATGACTACTACCGGGTCGTCAGCTCCAAGCCGGGCGAAGAGGTGTTCCGGCCGATGAGCGAGGGCGGCTGCCCGCTGGTAAAGTAACTGCGTCGGCCGGGCAGGTGATTGCACCCGCCCGGTCGCAGGATTTTCGAGGAGAATAACGGAATGTCTGGTTCGATTGGGTTCATCGGTCTCGGGGTCATGGGCGAGCCGATCTGCCGAAACCTCTTGCGCAAGAGCGGGCGGCCGGTGCTGGCGTTCGACCTCGCCGCAGAGCCGCTCGCGCGCATCGTTGCGGATGGCGGGACGGCGGCGAAATCGGTCGAGGATGTCGTCGGCGGCACCGAGACGATCTTCCTCTGCCTGCCCAGTGCCAGGCACGTGACGTCGGTCTTCGAAGGCATCCTGCCGACCATCGGAAGCGGACAGACCGTGATTGATCTCGGCACCTCCGATGTCGGCCTGACGCGGTCGTTCGCGAAGCAACTCGCTGACAAGGGTTCGTTCTGGATCGACGCGCCGATCGCGCGCACGCGTCAGGCTGCGCAGGACGGCACGCTCAGCGTCATGGTTGGCGCGACAGTGGAGCAGTTCGCGAAGGTCGAGCCGCTGATCCGGCATTTCGCCACCGATGTCACCCTCTGTGGCGATACCGGGGCCGGCCAGGTCACGAAGATCCTCAACAACATGGTGCTGTTTGAGACCGTCAATGCGCTGGCGGAGGCGGTCGCGATCGCCAAGCACAGCGGCGTCGAGCCGAAGCTGCTGCTGGAGACCCTGTCCAAGGGGTCGGCGGACAGCTTTGCCCTGCGTAACCACGGCATGAAGGCCATCCTCGCCAAGGAGTTTCCGCTGCGCGCCTTCTCGACCGAATATGCAATGAAGGATCTCTCTTACGCGCTCGAGCTGGGTAGCCAAGCCGGCCTGAACCTGCGCGGCGCGGCGCTGATGCGCACGATCTTCCAGGAGACGATCGACAAGGGCATGGGTGATGCGTATTTTCCCATTATCGCAAAGCTCATCGATCCCTCCGGATTCCCTGACTAGGAGACCGCATGCCTTCGCCCGGTGTCGCCGCCGTCGACCGCGCCCTGAGCATCCTTGCCGCCTTCGAGGATGCGCCGGAGCCGATGACGCTGGCCGAACTCGCCCGGCGCACCAAAATGTACAAGAGCACGCTGTTGCGGCTGATGGCGTCGCTTCAGGAATTCGGCTATCTCGTGCAGTTCGCCGACGGTCGTTACCATCTCGGGCCGACGCCGTTCCGGCTCGGCGCGGTCTATCAGCGCAGCCACAATCTGCATGATCGCGTGATGCCGCTGCTGCGCCAACTCGTGGTTGATGGCACCGAAAGCCCGTCCTATCACGTGCGGCATGATGCCAAGCGCAGGCTCTGCGTCTTTCGTGTCGATTCCCAGCATTCGACGCTCGACCGGGTCGAGGCTGGCATGCTCCTGCCGCTCGACCGCGGCGCGGCCGGCCGCATCATCCTCGCGTTCGACGGCGACAGGGGCAACGCTTACGACGAAATCCGCGAAGCATGCATCGCGGTGTCGTTCGGCGAGCGCGATCCGGATTGCGCGGGCCTTGCCTGTCCCGTGTTCGGTCCCGGCGGCAAATGCGTCGGCGCGCTGTCGCTTTCGGGGCCGAAGCCGCGCTTCACGCCGGAGAACGTCAAGAGGATGACGTCGCTCCTGCTGACGGCCGCCATCCGCCTGACACGCGCGTCGGGCGGTCCGACCGAACTTCTGGACAGTGCGCTGGCCGCTTCGGCCGATACCGCTGCCCGGTCCACGCGCCGCGCAAGACGCTAGGCGGACTACTGCCTCTGCAGCAGCTTGAGCCGGCAGCGCAGCGCTTCGCGGATATGTGCCCGTGCAAGCTGCTCCGCCTTGTCGCCGTCGCGCGCGGCGACGGCCTCGATGATGCCTTGGTGCTCGCCGTGACTGGTCGAGGGGCGGCCCGATACGGTGAAGGTGGTCGGGCCGAGCAGGGCGATCCAGTCCTGCAATTCGCGCGAAGCGTTGTCGAGATAGCGGTTGCGCGCAGCGCGGCAGATCGCCTCGTGGAAGGCGCGGTTGATCCGCGCCATCTCGGCGGTGTCGGTCTGGGGCGCTTCGACGAAAGCCTGCTCGATGTCTCGGAGCGCCTCGATCTCCGTCGTTGAGGCGTGTTCAGCAGCGAGACGCGCGGCGGCGCCTTCCATGATCTCGCGCATGGCGTAGAGCTCGAGCACCTCGGAGATGTCGAGATTGCGCACGATGAGCCCACGGCCGCCGGCGGGCTCGACGAAGCCGCGCGCGGCGAGGCGGCCCAGCGCTTCGCGAACCGGGGTGCGGCTGACCTTCAGCCGCTGGGCGACCTCCTCTTCGCGCAGCCGGTCGCCCGCGCGGTAGCTGCCGGCCTGGAGCGCCTCGCACAGCGAGCGGAACACGGCTTCGCCCAGCGCAACGCCGGCGCTGCGCGAAATCGACCCGCCTGTCCTTGCCGGGCGTCTGGCCATTTGTCCCTCGATGCGCATCCTGTCCATGCAGATGCGCCGCTTGCACGCCTTATGTATATCTTTGTATACAAACGTGCGCAATGGTGGGATTGGTCGGGTCATGCCGCTGACGGACAGAATGTCTCTAACTTCGTGTGCCATCGGGCAGAGGGTATGAGCAGCAAATACGACGTGCTGGTGATCGGCGGCGGCAATGCGGCTTTGTGCGCGGCGATCAGCGCCCGGCGCGGCGGCGCCTCGGTGCTCGTGCTGGAAGGTGCGCCAAAGTTCTATCGCGGCGGCAACACCCGCCACACCCGCAACATGCGCTGCGCGCATGATGCCGCGACCGAAATCCTGACCGGTCCTTATACCGAAGAGGAGTTCTGGGAAGATCTGCTGCGCGTCACTGGCGGGCAGACCGACGAGGTGCTGGCGCGCCACATGATCCGGGAGTCCAAGGACATCCTGAACTGGATCGTGGAGCAGGGTGTGCGCTGGCAGCCTTCGCTCGGCGGCACGCTGAGCCTCGGCCGCACCAACTCCTTCTTTCTCGGCGGCGGCCGCGCGATGCTGAACGCGCTGTATCTCACCGCC
Organism: Bradyrhizobium cedriense; assembly: GCF_054602315.1. Taxonomy (NCBI): domain Bacteria; kingdom Pseudomonadati; phylum Pseudomonadota; class Alphaproteobacteria; order Hyphomicrobiales; family Nitrobacteraceae; genus Bradyrhizobium; species Bradyrhizobium cedriense. Next base: position 542,329 of record NZ_JBTSWB010000002.1, read on the forward strand.
GAACGGCTCGGCGTCGACGTCGCGTACGACGCCGAGGTCATCGACCTCGTGATCGAGGACGGCATGTTCCTCGCGGCGCGCCTCAAGCGGCCGATCAACGGGGAGACCGAGATCCGCGCGACCTCGCTGGTTGCCGCTGCCGGCGGCTTCGAAGCCAACATCGAATGGCTCAAGCAATATTGGGGCGAGGCCGCCGACAACTTCCTGATCCGCGGCACGCCCTATAACCGTGGTTCGATCCTGAAGATGCTGCTCGACAAGGGCGTGCAGGAGGTCGGCGATCCCACCCAGTGCCATGCCGTCGCGATCGACGCCCGCGCGCCGAAATTCGACGGCGGCATCATCACCCGCCACGACTCCGTGGTCTTCGGGATCGTCGTCAACAAGCACGCGCAGCGCTTCTACGACGAGGGCGAGGACATCTGGCCGAAGCGCTATGCGATCTGGGGCCGGCTGGTCGCGGCGCAGCCCGACCAGATCGCCTACATCATCTTCGATTCGACCGTGGTCACCAGCTTCATGCCCACCCTATTCCCGCCGATTGCCGGGCAGACGGTGGCGGAGCTCGCCGGCAAGCTCGAGCTTGATCCGGTCGTGCTGGAGAAGACCATCACCGAATTCAACGCCGCGGTGCGGCCCGGCACGTTCGACCACACGATTCTGGATGACTGCGTGACCGAGGGCATCACGCCGCCCAAGACCCACTGGGCGCGCAAGATCGAGACGCCGCCCTATCTGGCCTATCCGGTGCGGCCCGGCATCACTTTCACCTATCTCGGCACGCGCGTGAACAAGGAGGCGCGGATGCTGATGGCCGACGGCAAGCCGTCGGCCAACATGTTCGCGGCGGGCGAGATCATGGCCGGCAACGTGCTCGGCAAGGGTTACGCGGCCGGCATGGGCATGACCATCGGCAGCGTGTTCGGGCGGATAGCGGGACGGGAAGCGGCGAAACATGCACGGAACTAGGATTCTCGACGAAGCCGACCGTCTGATGACGGTCTGCAATTCCTGTCGCTATTGCGAGGGCCTGTGCGCGGTATTTCCGGCCATGGAGATGCGCCGCGCCTTCTCCGACGGCGATCTCAACTATCTCGCCAATCTCTGCCATGGCTGCGGCGCCTGCTACGTCGACTGCCAATTCTCGCCGCCGCATGAGTTCAACGTCAACGTCCCCAAGACGCTGGCGGTCGCGCGCGCGGAATCCTATGCGGCCTATGCCTGGCCACAGGCGCTCTCCGGCGCGTTCGCGCGCAACGGCCTCGTCATCAGCATCATCGCCGCGCTCAGCATGGCGGCCTTCATCCTCGGCTTTGCCGCGCTGAACGACCGCAGCGTGCTGTTCGGCGTGCACACCGGCCCTGGCGCCTTCTACAAGCTGATGCCGCATAACACCATGGCCGCGCTGTTCAGTGCCGCCTTCCTCTATGCGATCCTGGCCCTCGTCATGAGCGTGCGCGCCTTCTGGCGCGACATCGGCGCACCAATTGGCAACCGTGCCGACGGCGGCTCGATCTTCCAGGCCATCCGCGATGCCGGCGAGTTGCGCTATCTCCATGGCGGCGGCGTCGGCTGCTACAACGAGGACGACAAGCCGACCGACCGGCGCAAACTCTATCATCACCTGACGTTCTACGGCTTTCTGCTGTGCTTTGCCGCGACCTCTGTCGCTACCCTGTATCACTATCTGCTCGGCCGCGAGGCGCCATATCCGTGGTGGGACCTGCCCGTGGTGCTGGGCTCGCTCGGCGGCGTCGGCCTGATCGTCGGCCCCATCGGCCTGTTCACGGCCAAGATGCGACGCGATCCGGCATTGCTCGACGAGAACCGCTACGGCATGGACGTCGGATTCATCGCGATGCTGTTCCTGACCGGCCTCACCGGAATGCTGCTGCTGGGCCTGCGCGAGACTGCCGTGATGGGGCCGCTGCTCGCGCTGCATCTCGGCGCCGTGTTCGCCCTGTTCATCACCATGCCCTATGGCAAGTTCGTGCACGGCATCTACCGCTTTGCCGCGCTGGTGCGTTACGCGCAGGAGCGGCGGACGGCGGCGTGACCCGCGGATCCGTCCGCCCGGACTGCCCGTTCAAGCCTACTCAAGGATGCCGAAGTGCGCGCGATGCCATGCAGCAGAACCACTCCCGGACATCGCGCTCCGCCTGCTTGAGGCGCGCCTCGTGTCTCTCGTTTACGCCACCTCGCGCTCGGGCGAGGGCGCCTGCTCGCGGGCCATCGTCGTTGCCGTGACATAGTCGGTCTTGCCGGTGCCGAGCAGCGGCACCTTGTCGACCACCATGATCGTGGCGGGCACCGTCAGCTCGGACGCGCCGATTGTCTTGGCCTGGGCCTGCATCGCGCTGCGCTCGGCGGTCTTCTCCGTCGTCAGCAGCACGATGCGCTCGCCCTTGCGCTGGTCGGGGATCGACACCGCGACCGAAGCGGCCTGCGGCCACAACGCCGTCGCGATGGCTTCGACCGCCGAGAGCGAGACCATTTCCCCCGCGATCTTGGCAAAGCGCTTGGCGCGGCCCTTGATGGTGATGAATCCGGCGGCGTCGATCGCCACGATGTCGCCGGTGTCGTGCCAGCCCTCGGGAAGCTGTTCGAGCACGCCGGGATTTTCGGCCCGCAAGTAGCCGAGCATCACGTTCGGCCCGCGCACTGAGAGGCGTCCGCCGTCCTCGATGCCGGGGACCGGATCGAGGCGGCTTTCCATCAGCGGCGACAGGCGGCCGACGGTGCCGGGGCGGTTGGCCATCGGCGTGTTCATCGCCAGCACGGGCGCGGTCTCGGTGACGCCATAGCCTTCAAGGATGCGGATGCCGTAGCGCTCCATGAACACCTGGCGCGTGCGGTCCTTGACCGCCTCGGCGCCGGCGATCACGAGCCGCAGGGTCCGGAAGTCGTAAGGATGCGCCGAGCGCGCATAGCCGGTGAGGAACGTGTCGGTGCCGAACAGGATCGTGGCGCCGGTCTGATAAATCAGCTCGGGCACGATCCGGTAGTGCAGCGGCGAGGGATACATGTAGATCGGAATCCCCGCCAGCAGCGGCATCATCATTCCGCCGGTCAGCCCGAAGGAGTGGAACACCGGCAGCACGTTGAACACCTTGTCGTTGGCGTTGGCGTCGACCCGCGCCAGCGCCTGCGCCGCGTTGGCGAGGATGTTGCGGTGGGACAGCACGACGCCCTTCGGCGTGCCCTCCGAGCCCGACGTGAACAGCACGACGGCGGGATCGTTCGCCTGGCGGGACACGCGCGGGGCGGTGCCGGCGAGCAGGCCCTTGATCTTGTCGACGGCACCGATCGAGGCGCGGACGTCTTCGAGATAGACGACTCGCGCCTCGGCGGAGATCGCGGTCATCAGCTTGTCGAGCTTGCCCTTCTCGATGAAAGCCTTCGAGGTCAGCACGGTCTTGACCTGCGCGGCCTTCATGGCCGCGAGCACGTTGACCGGACCGGCGGAGAAGTTGAGCATCGCCGGCACCCGGCCGATGTTTTGCAGGGCCATGAAGACGACGGCGACGCCCGCGGAGTTCGGCAGCAGCACGCCGACATTCTCCCCGACGGCGGTGCCGCTCTCCAGCTTCCGGCTCAGGACCTGCGCGCCGAGGATCAGCTTGCGATAGGTCAGCCTGGTGCCGAGCGCGTCCTCGATGATGACCTTGCCGGTGTCGCGGTCGCGATAGGCGTGCCCGAGTGCTTCGAACAGCGTATGGTCGAGCATGGCGTTCTTCACGAGGGCGTCGATCATCACGTCCTGGAGCGCGGCGCCGGCGGCATTGCGGCGTGCCTTGCCCTTCAGCGCTTCGTCGACCGGAAGCTTGACCGGCGGCAGGATGGTGACCGTCACGCGCGGAAACCACGACCGCTTGATCTGGCTGCTGTTGAGATAGCTGAGATAGGAGCGCTGTGCGCCTTCGATGCGCACTGGCACGACCACGGCGTCTGCCTTGTCGGCGATCATCGCGGTGCCGTCATAGACCTTCATCAGCGAGCCGGAGACGGTGATCCGCCCTTCCGGGAAGATCACAACCGGCTCGCCTGCGGCGACGAGCTTGATCAGGTCGCGCGCGGCCAGCGGCTTGGTCGGGTCCATGGTGTAGTGCTTGACGACGCGCAGGAACGGCCTGGCCCACCAGGCCTTGGCGATGCCGGTATCCACCGCGAAGCTCGCGTCGATCGGCAGCACGGCGTGGAGCAGCGGGCCGTCGATCAGGCTGACATGGTTCGGCGCGATCAGCATGCGGGTGCCGGCCGGCGGCAGATTCTCGAGCCCGCGGACCTCGGTGCGGAACAGCGCACGGAACAGCAGTCCGCCGGCATCGCGCACGCCTTCCTTGCCCCACTTGGTGAGGACGAACCAGACTGCGCCGAAGCTGGCGACACCGAGGCCGAAGAAGATCCAGCCGATATGGAGGCCGGCCGCCTGCAACAGCGCGACGAACAGCGAGCCGACCACCATGAAGGCGGCCTGCAGCACATTGCCGGCAGCGATGATGCGGGCGCGCTCGGAGGGCGCCGACCAGGCCTGGACCGCGGCAAAGGACGGCACGACGAACAGGCCGCCGCCAAAGGCAAAGGCGACGAAGTCGACCAGCATGCGCAGGCCCGCGAACGAGGTCGCGAAACCGGCCGCGGTGAGGTCCTGAGCCTTGGCGGTCACGCCGATGGCCCAGGCGAGATCGAGGCCGGCACATCCCATGATGATGGCGCCGATCGGGACCAGCGCGAGGTTGGGGCGAACGTGGCTCAGGCTGGCTGCGAACAGCGAGCCGATGGCGATGCCGATAGCGAAGATCGCAAGACACAGCGTCACCACGCCTTCGGTGCCGCCCACCACGTCCTTGACCAGCGCCGGCAGCAGCGACAGCACGATGGCGCCGACCAGCCAGAACCAGGAGACGATCACGGTGCCGTCCCACAGGCGGTGATCCGCATGCAACGTCCTGAGCAGGCTGACCGTGGAGGTCCAGGGATTGGCGTCGACGGGCAGATCGGGCGCGGACGGAGTGGTCGCGGGAATGCGGGCGGCGAAGGCCCAGGACAGCAGGGCCAGTGCGACAACGGCCGATGCGACCCAGCCCATATGCGCGGAGCCGGCCACGAACTGGCCGCCGGCCACGGTGCCGAGCAGGATGGCCATGAAGGTTGCGCCTTCGACCAGCGCGTTGCCGGTCGCGAGCTCGCCGAGCTCGAGCTGGTCCGGCAGCATGGCGTACTTCACCGGGCCGAACAGGGCGGCGATGACGCCGAACAGCGCGAGCGCTGCGAACAGCAGCGGCACCGAATGCAGGAAGAAGCCGGCGGCGGCAAAGGCAGCGGCGAAGATCTCGGCGAATTTGAGCCGCCTTGCGACGACGGATTTGACATACTTGTCGGCGAGCTGGCCGCCGAGCCCCGACAGGATGAAATAGGGGAAGATGAAGACGGCGCCTGCGACGGTCACCAGGGCATCGCCGTGGCCGGTCGCGGCACTGTAAAGCAGGATGATGACGAGTGCGTTCTTGAGCACGTTGTCATTGAGCGCCGAGAAGAACTGCGCCCAGAACAGCGGCGCGAAACGGCGTGACGACATCAATTCCCTGATCATGACTAGTCCTGTTTTGGAAAGGCAGCCTGAGCTTGTTTCGGTGGCACGTCGGATCAGGCGGATATGGGACGGCTATTTGCGAGGGTGAGGACGATCGTCCCGGCTTGCTTTACGCCGTCGCTCGTTCCGATCCTTTTGGTCTCCGATTGGCGCAATTAGGTTCGCAAATGACTTTGGTCGCGGCGTATCGGGCTCCGGCACGAAGGCCGCAGCTCCAAGGATATCGCGTCGGACGATGAGGAACAGTTGAACCGCATCGCCGAGGGCCGTGAAATCGGGCGTGAACGTCGGGACATGGTGAGTCCTTCATTGTAGCCGGCCCTTGCATTCGAACCGATCGAAGCGTGCCGGCTGCGCCTCTCAGGTGAGGTGGGAGAGGTGCCGAAACGGCGAGAAGCGACCGAGCAGGCTGAACCGGCGCCGCTCATGGCGAGCTTGGGCGCGGCTCGGCCGCCACATCCGGAAGGTCGCGCGGCGCTCGGCGAGCACCCCGGCGATGTCGCAGGCGTTTGCGATGCGATCGATCGGGGCCATGACGAACCGGCTCAGGGTGCGACCAAATCCGCTTACGAGAGCCGCGGCGTCGTCGACGAAAGTGGTGGCGATATCAACAGCAAGGGTTTGCATTTTACAGGCCTCCGGGTTAATTTGAACAATGTTCATGTGAGTAGCTTGAAAATGAACAATGTTCAAGAAGAATCGTTGCGCGACCAGAAAAAAAGTCGGCGCAGGCTCCTGATCCTCGAGATCGCCCGCGGCATAATTTCAGCTAAAGGTTTGAGATCGTTGAAAGTTCGGGATGTTGCGGAGGCCGCCGGCTGTTCCGTCGGCAGCGTCTATAACGAGTTCGGCGACTTCGACGGGGTGATCCTGACCGTCAACCGGGAGACCGTTCAGGCGCTCACGGCGCGGCTCCGCGCAGTTCCGGCCGAGGATCCGGTCCGCCAGCTCTACGGACTTGCGGCGGCCTATCTCGAATTTTTCGCCGCGCACGCCAATTTGCTGCGCTCGCTGTTCGAGCACCGGATGGAGGACGATCGGCCATATCCGGACGACATTCTTCAGATGGTGATGGACGCCTTCGCGTTGATGCACCCGCCCTTGGTGCGGCTTTTGCCGGATGCGGATGACGTGAAGATCGCGCTGCTGTCACGTACGCTGTTTTCCGCCGTGCACGGCATCATCTCGCTGGGCCTCGAAGAGCGCATGGTCGCCGTCCCGCCGCAGATGTTGCGCCAGCAGGTCGACCAGTTTCTCGACGTGCATCTCGCCGGCCTCGGCATACTGCCCAAGCGGTGACAGCGGGAGCGCGTCAGGCGCGCGCAGCTTCGCGCGGCCGGGCTGCCGCGACGATGCCAAGTCGCTCGCCGTCGACCTGAACCCGGTTGCGTCCCTTCTCCTTGGCGCGATAGCAGGCGGCATCCGCGCGCCGCATTGCGTCCTCGAGCGTGGTGTTGCGGTCGGTGATGCAGGCGACGCCGATGCTCGCGGTCACCGCAAAGCAACGATCGTCCCAGGCGAAATTGAGCAGCTCGAGCGATCCGCGCAGTCGCTCGGCGATATCGACGGCGTCGAATGGCGAGCATCGCGGCAGGATCAGCCCGAACTCGTCACCGCCGAGCCGCGCCACCATGTCATGGGCATGCCGGTCCTGTTGCAGGAGGCGGGAGACTTGGCAGAGCAGGCGGTCGCCGGCAAGGTGGCCGCAGCTATCGTTGACACTCTTGAATTGGTCGAGGTCGAGCAGGATGAGGCCGAGCGTACCCGCCGCGGCATCATCCAACTCGCTTTGCAGGCGCGCCTCGAAGGCACGACGGTTGGACAGGCCGGTCAGCCAATCGTGCGACGCCTGCCAGGTCAGGCGCTCCTTTTCGGCGTGCAGGGCGTCCTCGAACGCCCGCCGTTGCAGCACAAGCCGCCGGGTATGCCAGAGCAGAAGCAGGATCAGCCCCGCCGCCGTGACGATGTTGATGCAAGTCAGCGTCACCTTGATTGCGCGGGAGCCTTCGCCCAGGACGGTGGAGAACCGCTTGGCGTGCACCGTGAATTGGGTATTGAGCTCCGAGAGCCGCGACGACAGGAATTGCAGGCGGGCGGCTGGAATGGGACCGTTCTCCAGCTCGGACCGGATCACCTCGCCGAAAACGCTCAGCTCCAGCAGCATGGGATCTGTAGCCGCCCATTCGCGGATCGCTTCCTGGAGGAAGCTGACGCGGTTGAAGTAGCGAAACAGCCAGATCAGTCCCGGTACGTCATCGGGATGGTTGCCGCCCTGCAGGAAGCCGACGCGGGCGGCCTCGACGTCGACCGGATCGCGCTCGAGCGCCCAGCGCGCGAACTCGTCCCCGATGGGAACGGCGAGCGCGGCCTGGTATTGCGCGAATTGGCTGGCGTCGCCCGAATGCAGATAGCGATTGAGGAAATAGACGGCATTCTTCTGCGAGCGCGACCATAGCGCTTCGCCCGCGACATAGGCGCGGACCGACGACATCACCTCGAGGCTGAATCCCGCGACGGCCGCCTGGAGCACGACGACCATCACGAAAGGCGAGACGAGCTTGATGACGTGAAGGAAGCAATGTCCCTCCGCCGACGTCGCTGTTCTGCGAAACACCCTGTTCCCCAAGTCGATCAACGATCCCAACGGAGCGTTGCGCCTGCAACGCGAAGTAGAGGGGATGGTTGCTTAACTCGGCCTGAATGGCGCGGAGGACTCCGTCGCAGGGTGAAGCCGTCGTGAAGCCTGGGCCGGAAAATCGCTTCAAATGCGGCGAAACGGGACAGGTGCGTCGCCGCGAACCAGTGCCGCGCATTCATTGCTGCGCGGCTACCCGATCGAGAGAATTCGGTCCGTGCTACACCAGCACCGGCGTGCGCACGCGGCCGGCGTCGCCGAACACGCGCAGGTAGCGCTCGATCTCCGAGGGCAGGCCGGTCGCCTTCTCCGGATTGTCGGACAGCTTGACGGCCGGATGGCCGTCGACCGACGAGACCTTGCAGACCAGCGAGATCGGATCGAGATTGAACGAGCCGTCCGGGGTGCAGCCGACGAAGTCGTTGGTCAGGTTGGTGCCCCAGCCGAAGGAGAGTCGCACACGCCCGGCGAAGTGGTGATAGGTCTCCTCGATCGAGCCGACGTCCATCGCGTCGGAAAAGACGAGCAGCTTGTCCTTGGGATTGCGGCCCTTCTTCTCCCACCAGGCGATGATCTCCTCGCCCGCCTGGATCGGCGGCGCGCTGTCGGGACGAAAGCCGGTCCAGTCGGCGACCCATTCCGGCGCATCGCGCAGGAAGGCCTTCGTGCCGAAGGCGTCGGGCAGCGCGATCAGGAGGTTGCCGCCATAGGTCTGACGCCACTGGTCGAGAATGCGGTAGGGTGCCCAGCGCAATTCCTCGTCGTCCCTGGCGAGCGCGGCGGCGACCATCGGCAGCTCATGCGCGTTGGTGCCGATGGCTTCGAGATCGTTGTCCATCGCGAGCAGCACGTTGGACGTGCCGATGAAGGATGAGCCCAAGCCTTCCTTCACCGCCTCCACGCACCAGCGCTGCCAGAGGAAGCCGTGGCGGCGGCGCGTGCCGAAATCGGACAGCCGCAAACCCTCGAGCTTGCGCAGCCGTTCCACCTTGGTCCACAGCTTGGCCTTGGCACGGGCATAGAGCACGTCGAGCTCGAAACGGCCGCGGCCTTTGATCGCCGCGCGCGAGCGCAGCTCGTTGAGGATGGCAAGCGCCGGAATCTCCCACATCGTCGTGTGGGTCCACGGTCCGTGGAAATGCAGCTCGTACTGGCCCTCGACCTTGCGCAGCTCGTATTCGGGCAGGCGGAATTCCGCCAGCCAGCGGATGAAGTCCGCCGAGAACATATGGGTCTTGCCGTAGAAGGTGTTACCGGCAAGCCAGATCAGCTCTTTCTTGCTGAAACGGATGGTTCGGGCGTGGTCGAGCTGGGCGCGCAGCTCGCCCTCATCGATGATCTCTCCGAGCCGCACATGCCGCGAGCGGTTGATGACCGAGAAGGTCACCTGCTGATTCGGGTAGTCCTCCCGAATCATCTGCAACATCAATAGCTTGTAGAAGTCGGTATCAAGCAGGCTGCGGATGATGGGATCCAGGCGCCAGCTGTGATTGTAGGTCCGGCTCGCAATGTCGGTTACTGTCATGAGGGGATTTTAGCGCGGCTCCCGTTGCGCAACCAGTGGGTTTGGAGAGGCCCAGTCTTGCGGAAGCGGGCACCGGACATCACGACTTGGCGGCCGTCCCTGCGACGGCCTCGAGCTGGCTCCTCACCCAGCGATGGGCCGGGTCCTTCTGGTAGCGCTGGTGCCAGACCATGAACATCGGCAGTTCGGCCAGGGTTCGGGTGCGAGACGCCAGCGGTATCGGCGCTTGCGCGAAGCCGCGCATCACGCCGGACGCGAGCAGGCTCGGCATGCTCGCAAGCATCTGCGAGCCGCGCAGGAAGGACGGCACGCCGGAGAAGCTCGGCACGGAGATCGCGATGTCGCGGTGGAGGCCGTTCGCTGCCAGCCGGCGGTCGAAGTCGAGCCGCTCATTATCGGTATAGACCACGGTGATGTGACGCGCCCCGAGATAGGCGTTGCGGCCGGCCGGCGCGGCCCGTGCCTTTGCGTCGTAGTAACAGACGTAATGATCCCTCAGCAGCCGCTTCTGCACGATGTCGATGCCGGATGGCGGCAGTGGCGTGATCAGGAGATCGCAGCGGTTCTCGCGCAGCATCGCAGGCGAAGGCGATTGCGAGGGGATCACGCGCAGGTTCAGGCTCTTCACCCGTGCGGCGACGTGGTAGAAGAACCGCGGCAGCAGCAGGTCACGCTGGAAGTCGTTGGCGGCGATCGTCAGCGAAAGCTGCGCGCTGGGCGGCTCGAAGCTGACACCGCCGGCAAAGCTGCGCATCTCGTCGATCAGCGCGCGCGCCTTCCCCGCGAGAGCCTGGGCATGCGCGGTGGCGACGATGCCGCGGCCGGATTTGGCGAACAGCGGATCGCCGGCGATGCGCCGCAGCTTGTTCAAGCCGTGGCTGACCGCGGATTGCGTCAGGCCAAGACGCGTGGCGGCTGCCGTCACCGAACCCTCCTCCAGCACGGCGAGGAACAGCTCGAGAGCGTGGCCGTTGAGGGCCAAATGATCGATTTCCTTCATGTAATTCATTATAATCGATCTATTTATCTTGAGAATAGTCCGTCCCATGATGTCTCGATAAGCCGCGCGCCCGGACGAGGGCGCCAGAGGGAGAGACAACGCCGATGAATGCCCAGGCGCCAGCCTTGCAGGATCCCCGCCTCAACCGTCCCGAGCCGTTCACCCCCCGCGACGGCGCCTTCTTCCAGCGGGATCGTTCCATCCACCCGCCGGCGCATGCGCCGGGTTACAAATCTTCGGTGCTGCGCTCGCCGCGCCAGGCGCTCTTGTCGCTGGAGAACTCGATCTCGGAGATCACGGGGCCGGTGTTCGGGCACAACGATCTCGGACCGCTCGACAATGATCTGATCCGCAACTACGCCAAGGATGGCGATCCCGTCGGCGAGCGCATCGTCGTCCATGGCCGCGTGCTGGACGAGACCGGCCGCGGGGTGCCCAACACGCTGGTCGAGTTCTGGCAGGCCAATGCCGGCGGCCGCTACCGGCACAAGAAGGACACGTATCTGGCGCCGATCGACCCGAATTTCGGCGGCTGCGGCCGCGCGCTGACGGACGACACCGGCTATTACTATTTCCGCACCGTGAAGCCGGGTCCCTATCCCTGGCGCAACTACGTCAACAGCTGGCGCCCCGCTCACATCCACTTCTCGGTGTTCGGCTCGGGCTTCGCGCAGCGGCTGATCACGCAGATGTATTTCGAGGGCGATCCCTTGATCCCGGTCTGCCCGATCCTGACGACGATCCCGGACAAGGATGCGCTCGACCGCCTCGTCGCGCCGCTCGACCTCAACGCCTCGACGCCGTTCGACGCGCTCGCCTATCGCTTCGACATCGTCCTGCGCGGCCAGCGCTCCACCTATTTCGAAAATCGAACCGCGGGGAACTGAGTCCATGCCGCAGCCGCTCAACTATCTCAAGGAAACCGCCTCGCAGACGGCCGGGCCCTACGTCCATATCGGCCTGATCCCGGCGATGGCTGGCTTCGACATCTTCGAGAGGAACTTCTCGAACGTGCTGGTCACCCCGAACACGAAGGGCGAACGCATCACGCTGGAGGGCAAGGTGCTCGACGGCACCGGCACGCCGCTGCGCGATGTTCTGCTCGAAATCTGGCAAGCCAATGCGGCTGGCCACTACAATCATCCCGCCGACCGATCGGGCGGTGCGCTGGAGGAGGAGTTTCGCGGCTGGGGTCGGGCCGGCTCCGACTTCGACAGCGGTCTGGTCACCTTCGAGACCATCAAGCCGGGCGCGATCGCCGACAAGGCGGGGCGCAAATGCGCACCGCACATCAACCTCTGGATCGTCGCGCGCGGCATCAACATCGGCCTCAACACGCGGCTCTACTTCTCGGACGAAGAAGCCGCCAACGCCGCCGATCCCGTGCTCAACCTGATCGAGCAGCCGGTCCGCCGCAAGACGCTGATCGCAACGCGCAGCGAGCGCGCCGGCAAGGTCGTGTACTCCTTCACGATCAATCTGCAGGGGCCGGAGGAGACGGTGTTCTTCGACGTCTGAGCCATGCTATCGACCTCATCGAAAGATGAGGCCGATCCTGTCGTCGCCACGGGGCGAATGTCGCGGGCTAGAATCCCGTCGGTCCGACGGCCCCGATCCAGTGCTTGACCTTGGTGGGATCCCCTTCGTCCATGTAGAAGAAATGGACCATCGTCGGCCGCACGGGCGCGACGTCGGGATCGTCGAAACGCATGGACACCTCGCCGCGAAAGATCTTGAGCAGGGGGCTGTCCCAGTACTCGATGACGTCGTGGAGCGCGGTGAAGCCGCGATCGACGAACTGCCGAAGATTGCTGCGGATCGTCTCACGGCCGTGCCAGTCCGCGGCACCGAGATTGCAGATCGCATCTTCGGCGAAGCAGTCGAAGCCCTTGCCGAAGGTCTTGTCGTCGATTTCTCTCCACATCGCGAGCAGCCATTCCGGCGGCGCCGTCTTGGTGAAGGTCCTCGTGCTCATCGTTTTCTCTCTCTCTCGGATGTGAGGTCTTGCGGAAATCACTCGTGAGCGGCGGCGATTCCAAGTCGCGACGCGACGCGACGCGCCGTCGCCTCGCGCTGTGTGGTGATGTCGGCCACCGCGCGCCTTGCCTGATCGAGGATGGCGCTGGGCGCGCGCTCCGGCGTGCCGCTGTCGAACGGTGGCTCGGGCGCATACTGCATGTAAAGCTGGATCGCGCGCGCGACGTCGTCGCCGCGCAGCTCGGCAGCGAGCCGTAGCGCGCCGTCAATTCCGGCGGTGACGCCGGCGGCGAAGATCCAGGTCCCATCCACCACGACGCGCTCGTTGACCGGAATGGCGCCGAGCAGCGGCAGCAGATGGAACGAGGCCCAATGGGTCGTTGCCCGCCGTCCCCTGAGCAATCCGGCCGCGCCGAGCAGCAGGGCGCCGGTGCAAACCGAGAATACGCTGCGCGCACCCGCTGCCTGCTGCGTGATCCAGTTCAGGATTTCCTCGTTCTCCATCAAGGCTTCCTGACCGAAGCCGCCGGGCACATGCAGCACGTCGAGCCTGGGTGCTGCTGCGAGCGTTGCATCTGGAGTCAATCGCAGGCCCTTGACGTCGCGGACAGCGTCGGTCGTTCTGGCGTAGACGCGATAGGTCGCGTTCGGAATGCGCGAGAGCACTTCGAAGGGGCCCGTCAGATCGATTTGGTCGAGGCCGTCGAACAGCAGGGATCCGATTTGCAGGTGCGTCTCTGGTGGGATCATTTGGTCGCCCTCAATTCGAAGCTGGACAGTGATAACGTAACGGGTCAGGCTGTGGCTGAGATGCCAAAGTCCCCTCGTTTCCCGCCAAGCTTGCGGTCCCATGCCGTGCGCCCAGCCGCGGCTCGAGCCGCCCGCGTCATCGAAGTGCTGGCCTATCCGGCGGTGCAGTTGCTGGATGTGACAGGGCCGCTCCAGGTGTTCGCGACCGCCAACGAGCAGGTCGTGCAGGCCGGCGGGACCGCACCTTACGTCCTGCGTGTCGTGGCAAAGGATCGCTCGTGCGTAGCGGCATCGTCGGGGCTGGAAGTCGTAACCGATGCGCTGCCGCACAGCGCCGCCGCGCTGGACACGCTGGTGGTCGCCGGCGGCCCGGGCGTCGACCTCGCTGCTACCGATCCGGCGCTGCTCGCCTGGCTGCGCCGGCGCGTGAGGAAGGCGCGCCGTGTGGCGTCAGTCTGCACCGGAGCATTCCTGCTCGGCGCATCGGGTGCGCTCGACGGACGGCGCGCGGTCACGCACTGGTCATACTGCGCCGAACTCGCGCGGCGGTTTCCCGCTGTGCGCGTCGAATCCGATCCGATCTTCGTGCGCGACGGCGCAATGTGGACGTCGGCAGGCGTGACGGCTGGCATCGACCTGGCGCTGGCGCTGGTGGAGGAGGATCTGGGCCGCACCACGGCACTGGCGGTGGCACGCTATCTCGTCGTCTTCCTCAAGCGGCCGGGAGGACAGGCGCAGTTCAGCGAGACGCTGTCGTTGCAGTCGGCCGAGGACGAGTTCGGCGCGCTGCACGACTGGATCATCAAGCATCTCTCCGGTCATCTTTCGCTGTCCAGACTGGCCAATCAGGCCGGCATGAGCGAGCGCAGTTTCAGCCGGCACTATGCCAGAGCGACCGGACAGACCCCGTTGCGCGCAATCGAACGGCTGAGGGTGGAGGCCGCCCGACGGATGCTGTCGGAGACGCGCCTGCCGGTGAAGCGCATATCCCAGCGCTGCGGTTTTGGGTCGGAGGAGACCATGCGCCGCAGCTTCCTGCGCGTGCTGTCAACGGCGCCGCAGGACTACCGCCGCCGGTTCGGCGCCTGAAGCCGATTGGTCAGGTTCTATTCGCCGCCATGGAGCCGCGCGCGAAACGCGCGCGGCGATACGCCCGTGGCCGCGGCGTAGACCCGGCTGAAATAGGCGGGATCGTCGAAGCCGAGCGCATAGGCAATCGTCGAGACCGGCAGGTTGGTGTAGACGAGATTGCGCCGCGCCTCGCGGACCAGGCGGTTCAGGATCAGGTGCGAGGCGGTGTCGCCGGTCGCCGCCCGGGTGACCCGGTTGAGATGCGTCGGCGTCACCGACAGCGCCTTGGCATAGTCAGCGACGCTCCAGCGCTCCAGGTGATGCTGCTCCAGCATCGCCTCGAAGCGGCGGAACAATCCGCTTTCCGCCGTGCCGCCGCCGCCGTTATCGCCCGTGAGCGCGCGCGCCACGAGCCCGATCATGGCCGATGACAGGGCCCGCAACACATGCGCACGGGCGAAATCGCGGGCGGCGTGTTCGGCGAATATCTGCTTCATCGTGGCACGGATCTGCGGCGTGCTGCGCGTCACGGCCGATCGCGACAGCGCACCGCGCAGGCCCTCGGCGGCGAGCAGCGCCTCGTCCAGAATCTCCGCCGCGATGGTCAGCACCCATCCCTGCGTGTCGGGCTCGAAGCGGAAGCCGTGGACGTGACCGACGGGCACGTTGATGATTTGCATCGGCCTCAAGGACACCACGCGTCCGTCGAGCGTCGCCTCGCCGCCGCCGCGCTCGATCAGCAGCACCTGGTGCAGCCGGGCATGGCGATGCACGGCCAGCGTCCAGTCGTGCAGCACCGAGCGCGACGCGATGGTCTCGCAATGCACGACGTCCGGCAGATCGCCGGACTCGCCGAACAGATTGTAGACGCGGATCGGCGGTGCAGGGGCGGCGCTCTTCATGTTCGAATAGTACAAGACAATGGCGAAACCCTCCATCGGTTTGCAGCGCTGAATCTGCAAAAAAATGCCGACGGGAGGACGAAAAAATGAAAGTTCAGGTCTGTATCATCGGCGGTGGGCCGTCCGGGCTGCTGCTGTCCCAGCTCCTTCACCTCAAGGGCATCGACACGGTCGTGCTGGAGAAATACAGCCGCGACCACGTGCTCGCCCGCATCCGCGCCGGCGTGCTCGAGCACGGCTTTGCGAAGCTCATGCGTGAGGCGCAATGCGGCGAGCGGATGGACCGCGAGGGCGAGATCCACCGGGGCTTCGAGATCGCCCATGACGGCATGCTGTCCCATATCGATCTGCACAGGCATTCCGGCGGCAATTCGGTGCTGGTCTACGGCCAGACCGAGCTGACGCGCGACCTCTACGAGGCGCGCGACCGGCTCGGCGGCAAGGTCGTGCACAACGCGGAGGACGTGACGCCGCATGATCTGACGTCGGATCGTCCCTACGTGACCTATCGCTCGAATGACGACATCGTCCGCGTCGATTGCGACTACGTCGTCGGCGCCGACGGTTTTCACGGCGTCAGCCGCAGGTCGATCCCGAAGGACGTGCTGCGCGAATACGAGAAGGTCTATCCGTTCGGCTGGCTGGGCGTGCTGTCGCGCACGAAGCCGGTGTCGCCCGAGCTGATCTATGTGAAGCACGAGCGCGGCTTCGCTCTCTGCTCGCTGCGCTCGCAGGTGCTCAGCCGCTATTACATCCAGGTGCCGCTCGCCGACAAGGTGGAGGACTGGAGCGACGATGCGTTCTGGGCCGAGCTTAAGCGCCGCCTGCCGGAGCAGGTCGCCGGCCGCCTGGTCACGGGACCGTCGATCGAGAAGAGCATCGCGCCGCTGCGCAGCTTCGTCGCCGAGCCGATGAGCTATGGCCGCCTGTTCCTCGCCGGCGATGCCGCCCACATCGTGCCGCCGACCGGCGCGCGCGGACTGAACAGCGCCGCGTCCGACATCTACTATCTCTACCATGCGATGCTCGCGCATTATCAGAGCGGCGACGATTCCGGTCTCGAAGGCTATTCCGCCAAGGCGCTCGCCCGCATCTGGAAGGCGCAGCGCTTCTCCTGGTGGATGACGATGCTGCTGCACCGCTTCCCCGACCGGCTCGACTACGAGGACCGGCTTCAGCAGACGGAGCTGGACTATCTGCTCTCGTCCGAGACGGCGCAGCGCCTGCTCGCCGAGAATTATGTGGGGTTGCCGTTCTAGAGTGTGTTCGAGCGAAGTCGACACCGGTTCGCGTCAAGAAAACGCGTCAAATAACAATCTAGAGCCGCGTTCCGATTCCATCGGAAGGTAAAGGCTCTAGGCAGCGGGTACTGTTTCGCCCTCCCAAGGGAGGGTGAACAACCACTACTTTCCTTCCAGCGTGTTGACTGGTGTCCAATCCGGCGGTGGTGGATTTGCGATGAGCGCTCGCGCGCGTTCGGCAAACAGCGCCGACGCCGGATCGATCTTCGCGACCCGATCGAACGCCTCGGCGGCCTTCGCGAACTCCCGTGTACGCCAACATGCCAGCCCCTCCGCATACGCCGCGGCCAGCCTGGCCTGCTCGTCACTCTCGGCCTCCCTTTCCGCCAGCGGCTCGAACACCCTGATCGCCTCGCCGCGCCCCATCACCTTGATCGCATCGAGCTCGCGCCAGGCGAAGGTGTCGCCGGTCTGCGCCATCGTGGTTTCCGACGCCATGATCGCGGTGCCGTAATATTTGTTGGCGCCCTCGAGCCGCGAGGCGACGTTCACGGTATCGCTCATCACGGTATAGTTGAAGCGGCGACGTGAGCCGATATTGCCGACCACGGCTTCGCCGCTGTTGAGTCCGATGCGATGCGACAGGCCGTGACCGGCGAAAGCCGGATGGCCGGCATTGAGCTCGGCCAGCTTCTCGTGGCACTTCAGCGCGGCACGAACCGCGTTGCGCGCGTGCGCGGGATCGTCGGCGGGCGCGCCGAACATGGCGACGATGGAATCGCCGATATACTTGTCGACGTAGCCGCCATGGCTTTCGACGATGTCGGTCATGGCGGAGAGGTATTCGTTCATCAGCGTCACCAGTTCGCCCGGGGTCATGGTCTCCGCGATCGAGGAGAAGCCGCTGAGATCGGAGAAGAACATGGTGACGTTGCGCATCTCGCCGCCGAGCGCGGGCATCTTGCCGGAGGCGACCATGGTCTCGATCACCTCGGGTGCGAGGTAAAGGGCAAAGCTCTTGCGCAGGAAGCGCTCGTCGCGATCGGCCAGCACGAAACGATAGCCGATCATGATCGCGAGCGCGGCAAGGCCGGCCAGGGCCGGCTCCGTCAGCGGCAGCGCCGAGGCGTGGACGAACGCGCTGACGGCGACGACCGTGTAGACGAGCGTGAGACCGAACCAGGCAGCCAGTGCGCCGCCCGGTGCGAGCATGCAGGCCGCGCAGGCGACGATCGCCGCGAAAAGGATGGTGAGAATGGCCCGCCCGGGCAAGCCTAGCTCGGCCACGGCGTCGCGCTCGATCAGGTTCCGGACCGCAGCGGCGTGCACGAACACGCCGGCGATGTCGCTGCGGGCCTTCTGCACGCTGCCTGCAGGCGCCGGCAGGGCGCATCGTGGCCCGGGTGTGCCGTCATATGCGCCCGACAGCCGCATCGAGGTGAGCTTGCGGTCCTCGAAATTGAGGATGGTGCCGAGCAGAACGACCTTGCCATCGAAGGCGCGCCGAAAGAAATCGCGGTCGCCT
Organism: Bradyrhizobium cedriense; assembly: GCF_054602315.1. Classification (NCBI taxonomy): domain Bacteria; kingdom Pseudomonadati; phylum Pseudomonadota; class Alphaproteobacteria; order Hyphomicrobiales; family Nitrobacteraceae; genus Bradyrhizobium; species Bradyrhizobium cedriense. The sequence goes on from NZ_JBTSWB010000002.1 coordinate 560,548, forward strand.
TTTTCGACGCAGGCCCGCAGATCGGCGAAGGAGAAGGTCGGAACGTCGCGGCTAAGGCCTCGAAAATTCAGCGTCAGCGTGTTCGGCACGGCGCCCGGGATTGCGTAGCCGGCCAGCTCGGCCGTACCGGATGGCGCAATCTCCAGCTTCGTGCCGAGTGCGCGCGCGGCGAGCTCGACGGCCATCGCCGGCACCGGCTTGCCGTCGATGGAGAAGGTGAGTGGCATCCGCCGGATGACATCGTCCGCGTCGGTGTGGACGTTGAGCGCACGGACGTTGTTTCGCACCGCCAGTTGCTGCGCACGGTAGGGTGGTTCCGGATGGTCGTTGCTCAGGATCTCGCCGAGCACCAGCTTGCCGGTGTCGGAGATTTGCCGCAGAGCTATCAGATAGTCCCGGTCGAATCCCCGCATGCGGGCGCCGAGCGGCCCGTCGCCGAACGGAATCTCGGACTGCTCGATCGAGTTCTTGAAGATGACGTCGAAGCCGATCACCTTGGCCCCGCCTTCGGAAATGCTTCCGAGCACCCGGCCGATCTCGCGCGTCCATGTCTGCGTCGGCGATCCCTTGAAGGGAGGCGTGTCATAGGTCTCGCCGTCGATCGCCACGATGACGACCGGCGACGTGGCGGGAGACCGCTGGTCGCCAGGCAGCTTGCCGCGCATCGCGGTGAGGATGTCGAGCGACAGACCTTGCAGCGCGTGCAAGGGCGGAGATGTCAAGGCGGCGCCCGCGAGGAGTGCAGTCAGGAGTGCTGCAACGATGTCGCGCCTGCCGATCCGCCGCATCGTGCCGTCGCCGGCCGTCTATTCGAGACGCAGCAAGCGGCCGATGATCGGCGTCGGCGACGAGGTGGCGCTGGCATCGATCTGGAAGGTGTAGCGCTTCGCACCGAGAATGGCGAGGTAGCTGCCCCCTGGGGTCAGTGATTTGCCGGCCTTGGCAAAATCATAGAACTTGCCCCCGATCATGGCATCGCCCTTGAGCGGCACCGTGATGGTGGGCTCCTTGCCGTCGGTGCGCTCGATGATCAGCGTGCTCCCGCTCTTGGCTTGCACCAGCGGCGACACGCCGTAGAGCGTCGGCAGCTTGGACGGGGCGCTTTTCGTATCCGACCGCACGTTGCGGAAGATCGTTGCAGCGCTCTGGTTCGCCTGGCGCTCCGGCAGTCTTGCCGCATTGGTATCGCAGGGCACCTTCTCCCGCTTGACCTCGCCCAGCTGCACGGTGCTCTGCTCGGTGCCGACCAGAACGACGCCTTCGCTGATCGTCTCGCGCTCGCAGGATTTCAAATAGCTGAGCGTGATGCTGGCCTTGGGCCCGAGCTTGATGATCTTGCCCGGCGCCACATAGTCCATGAACGCGATGCCGTCGACCTTGCCCTGGACGTCCTCGACGATGGCGGCAGGAGTTTCCGCCAAAGCGGGGGCCGCAAGGAAGAACGCGCCGACACAGGCGCCAATCAGGCTTTTCATGGGAATTCTCATCCAATTCGACGATGCTCTGGCGCCCCGTCCCCGGTTCACTGCCTAGCAGCAGGGGGCCCGGGCAAGTGTGACCAGAATCACTCTTGTTTATTGGTGCCACTTTAGCAGGAACAGGTTCAAACCGGCGACCGGAGAAAAATGGAGGTTCGGCAAGAAGTTGGCGGATCGGCGATGTCAGGCGGCCGGGTCGGCTTCGGCCGGATGGGTCTCCGCCGCACTGCCGATGACGGGAGCGAGAGGGACCTCGGTTCTCTGAAATGGAATCGCCTGCTGAGCGGCGGCGATCTCGACCACCTCGTCCCAGCGCGTCAGGAAAGCCTCGACGCAGGCCGGATCGAACTGCCCGCCCGCGTTCTCGACCAGGTAATTGCGCGCCACGTCGAGTCCCATCGGCTCCTTATATGGTCGCCGCGTCGTCAGGGCGTCGAAGACGTCGGCGACTGCGACCACACGCGCGGCGACCGGGATTTCATTCGCCTTAAGGCCGCGCGGGTAGCCGGCACCGTCCCAGCGCTCGTGATGGCCAACAGCAATTTGCGCACCGAGCCGGATCAGCTCACAGCTGGAATCGGCCAGGATCCGCTCGCCGATCGTTGCATGCGTCCGGATCACCGCCATTTCCTCGTCGGTGAGCCTGCCTGGCTTGAGCAGAATATTGTCGGGAATGGCGACCTTGCCGACGTCGTGCAGGGGGGCGGCCAGATAGATGTCGCGGCAGAGCCGGGCCGGCAGGCCGAGTTGCTCGGCGATGACGCGGCTGTACCTGGCGACCCGCAGCGTGTGCTCGCCGGTGTCGTTGTCGCGGTATTCGACCGCGAGCGCGAGCCGCAGGATGATCTCTTCCTCGCGTTCGCCGAGCTTTCGTGTTGCCGCTGCGACTTCGCTGGCCAGATGCGCGGCGCGGTCGTTGAGCTTGCGTACGGCTGCACCAAGCTGAATTAAATTCCGCAGGCGCACCGTCATCTCGAGGCTTTGTGGCAGCTTGGGCAGGAAATCGGTTGCACCGGCCTGCAGCGCTTCCATCTTGACGTCATCGGTCTGACGCGAGGTGATCATCGCGATCGGGACGTCGGTGCAGCCAGGAAGCTTGCGGAAGGTGCGGATGAAGCTGATGCCGTCCATATGCGGCATCTCGTAGTCGACCAGCACCAGATCGAAGACGCGCTCCCGCGCGCAAGCCAACGCCTCCACGGGATCGAGGAAGGCGGTGGCCTCGACCAGACCACCAGTCTCGATGTGACGTTTCAGGAAGTTGAGGACAGAGCGGCTGTCATCAATCAGGAGCGCTTGGGTCAGCATCGGTGGCCGGGGCTCTCTTCGCTGGCAAAGACACGACGCCCAGCCATAACCAAGCGAATTTAACGCGAAGCAAATACGCCGCCGGCACGCCGCGAATATGCGCGCCTCGCATGAGATTTCAGCAGGCCGTGCACGTTTGCATGCAGTCGCGCGAACTCCCTGAGAGTGTGACCCGTAGTTGTACGGATGCTCCCGTTAGGAGTTTGATCATTCGACTCAAACAAAACGTGTAGCGGGATTTTAGCAAAGGCGGGGCAGCAATGGCGCTCAATCCGACGGAGCCTAAGTGGTCGTTGCGGTTACCTGCGGACTGCAGCATCGCAGCCATCCGCAATGTCTATGAGCTCATTCGCGAGGCTTTCGGCCGCCAGGAGCGGCTCGAGATCGACTGCTCGAGCGTCGACAAGGCCGACGTGACCTCGATCCAGCTCCTGCTGTCGACCGCCAAGACGGGCGAGGCCCAAGGCCGTCCCGTGGTTCTGACCTCCTTCTCGCAGTCTCTGCGCACCACCCTTCGCCGCGCCGGCTTCGCCAGCGAGGCGATGCTCGATCAGCATCTCCCGCAAAAGAAAGATGGCACCTGATGGCCACGATTCTCACGGTCGACGATTCCCCCAGCATTCGGCAAATGATCAAGGTCGTGCTCGAGCCGGCCGGTCACAACGTGATCGAGGCGGGCGACGGCGCCCAGGGGCTCGCCAAGGCGCAAGCCGGCAAGCTCGATCTCGTCATCACCGATCTCAACATGCCCGTCATGAACGGGCTGGAGCTGATCCGGGCGCTGCGCAAGCTGCCGAGCGCAGTCGGCATGCCCATCGTGTTCCTGACCACCGAATCAAGCGACGCGGTGAAGCAGGAAGCCAAGAGCGCCGGCGCCACCGGTTGGATCACCAAGCCCTTCAAGCCTGAGCAGTTGCTCGCCGTGGTCGGCAAGCTGGTGCGCGCATGAGTGCGATGGATCCGACCGAGATCTTCCGCCAGGAAGCCAGCGAGCTGTTCGAGGTTCTTGAAGGGGCCCTGCTCGACCTCGGTCAGCGTCCCGACGACCGCGAACTGGTCGATTCCGCCTTCCGCGCCCTGCACACGATCAAGGGATCGGGCGCCATGTTCGGCTTCGACAAGGTCGCCTCCTTCACCCACGAATTCGAGACCGCCTTCGACCGCGTCCGCAAGGGCGAGATCAAGCCGACGCAGGAGCTGATCTCGGTCGCGCTGGCCGCCAAGGACTACATCCGCGCGCTGATCGAGGATCCGCAGTCGACCGACGACGTCATCGGCGAAGCCATCCTCGACGACCTCAAGCGTTTCGTCTCGTTCGATCAGCCTGCCGCTGCCGTCATCGAGATCGCCGAGGCGCCGCCGCTGGCTCCCGGCGGGAGCAAGCAGGCCGGCTGGCACCTGCATCTGGAGTTCGAATCCCACATCCTGCGCAACGGCTCGAATCCGCTCGACCTGTTGGAGGATCTCTGCAAGCTCGGTCCTTGCTTCGTCGTGCCGATCACCGACGGCGTCCCGTTCCTCGACGAGATGGAGCCGGAAGATTGCTACCTGAAATGGGACGTCAAGCTGCACGCGGCCTGCAACAAGGATGCGATCGACGACGTCTTCATGTTCGTCCAGGACGAGATGAAGTTGACGCTCTCGCCCTTGGACCATGCCGAAGCCCCCGCGCCGGCTCCGCTCTTTCAACTGCTCGACGATGAGCCGATGAGCGCCCAAATCGCTGCGCCGGTGACGGAGGCCGTTGCCGAGCAGCCGGTCGCACAGGCGGAGCCTAAATCCGAGGCCAAGCCGGAGATCAAGCCGGAGATCAAGCCCGAGGCGGCACCCGCACGCCGCGAGGACGCCAAGCAGGACCGCGGCATCGCCACCGTTCGCGTCCAGGCCGAGCGCCTCGACGAGCTGATGGACCGCGTCGGCGAGCTCGTCATCGCGCAGGCGCGGTTGACCCAGCTCGCCGCCTCCGGCTCCGATCTCTCGATCAAGGTGATCGCCGAGGAAATCGAGCGCCTTGCCTCCTCTCTGCGTGACACCACGATGGGCGCGCGCATGGTGCCGATCGGCTCGCTGTTCGGGCGCTTCCGCCGCCTGATCCACGATCTGTCGCGTGATCTGTCGAAGCCGGTCGAATTCGTCACCACCGGCGAGGATACCGAGCTCGACAAGACCATGATCGAGTGCCTGGCCGATCCGCTGGTGCATTTGATCCGCAACGCCATCGACCATGGCATCGAGGACACCGCGACACGGGCGGCCGCCGGCAAGACTGAGCAGGGTCGCATCGAGCTCGCCGCCGTGCATTCCGGCGCGCAGGTGCTGGTCACCGTGAAGGACAATGGCGGCGGCCTCAATACCGCGCGCATCCGGGCCAAGGCGGAAGAGCAGGGCCTGGTCGCACCCGGCGCCACGATGTCCGACCACGAGATCCACCAGTTCCTGTTCCACCCGGGCTTCTCCACGGCGCAGACCATCTCCGCGCTGTCCGGCCGCGGCGTCGGCATGGACGTGGTCAAGCGCACCATCGAGAACATGCGCGGCTCGATCGATCTGACGACCAGGCCGGGCCAGGGCACCACGGTGACGCTGCGCCTGCCGCTGACGCTGGCGATCATCGAAGGCCTTCTGATCCGCGTCGGCGAGGGCCGCTACATCATTCCGCTCTCGGCGGTGGAGGAATGTGTCGAACTGACCGCTGACGACGAACGGTCTCGCAGTCGCAACTTCCTCAACATGCGCGGAAATCTGGTACCATTCCTGCGATTGCGCGACATCATGACTGCGTCGGGCGAGCCCGACCAGCACCAGAAGACCATCATCATATCGACCGGCGAGAGCCGCGTCGGCCTCGTCGCCGACCAGATCATCGGCAACCACCAGACGGTGATCAAGTCGCTCTCCAAGCTGCACTCCGACGTCACGATCTTCTCCGGCGCCACCATCCTGGGTGACGGCAGCGCCGCATTGATTCTCGACGTGGCGCAACTCGTCGCCCTGGCGCAGTCGAAAGTCGAAAAGCACATCAGCGAGGCCGCGTGATGAATGAAACGCTCAACGAACGTTCCGCACAGACGGTCGGACATCCGGCTGACGCGATGCAGGTCGTCATGATCGGGCTTGGTGAGGAGAAGTTCGCGCTTGACGCTGGCCTCGTGCGCGAAATCATCGATCCCGTACCCGTGACCCGGGTCGCCGGCGCGCGGTCTTTCGTGCCGAGCGTCATCAACGTGCGCGGCAACGTCATTCCGCTCGCCGATCTGCGGATCCGGTTCGGCATGCCGCAGACGGAGAACTCTGGCGAGACCCGCATCGTCGTGATCGAGATCGAAATCGAAGGCGAGCCGGTGCTGGTCGGCGTCACCGCGGACAAGGTCTACGAAGTCACCGAGATATCGCAAACCGACGTGCAGCAGACACCGCGCGTCGGAATGCATTGGAAGCCGGAATACATCCGCTTCATCACCAAGTGGCGTGAAGAGTTTGTCATCGTTCCGAACATGGAACGGATCCTGAATTGAAGCCTGCGGGCGCGTTAGGCTATTGGGGGCACTAAATGCGGTTTACGGTCAAAGCTAAGTTGGCAAGCGCGTTCGGCCTGATCATCGTCCTGTCGATGGTCGCGGGCGGTATCGCATATCTCAAGCTTACGGACATGATCCTCGGGTCCGAGGCACTGATCTCGCGCGCAAATCGCATGCAGATGGGCGCTCAGATCGAGATCAATCTTCTGTCGCAGGTGCGGGCCGAAAAGAATGCGATCATCGCGCCCGAGAACGAAACCGACATGTTCCTCGCCGACATCCCCAAGATTCGCGCGACGAACAATAAGTTGAGAGAAGAAGTCTACGCCCTTGCAAGCGAAGGCGGAAAGCGGCTGCTCGAGAAGTTCGCGGTCGCCTACGACAAGATGAACAGCGAGCAGGATCAGACCATCAAGCTGATCAAGACAGATCGGCCCAAAGCCGCCGATCGGACGGTGCACGAAGGGCGGAAGGCGATTTCCGAGGCGGTCGACGCAATCGATGCCTACGTCGTGTTCACGAAGAAGAGCATGGCCGATGAGGCCGAGATTACGCGGTCAGAAGCTGCCAAGGCCCAGATGATCGTCATCGTGCTCGTGATGGTATCGCTTGTGATAGCAGTCCTTGCCGCGTTGTGGATGGCGATCAGCATCAGCCGCTCGCTCAGCCGCGCCGTTGGCCTCGCAGGAGCGGTCGCTGCCGGTGATCTCACCCAGACCATTCCCTCGGCCAGCAACGACGAGATCGGCGATCTCATTCGCTCCCTGAACGGCATGGTGGAGAAGCTCCGGCAGGTCGTGTCGGAGGCCCTGACGGCGGCGCAGAATGTCTCGGCCGGCAGCCAGGAGCTCTCCGCCAGCGCCGAGCAGCTCTCGCAGGGTGCCACCGAGCAGGCTTCGTCGGCGGAAGAGGCGTCCTCCTCGATGGAGGAGATGGCTTCGAACGTGAAGCAGAACGCCGACAACGCCAACCAGACCGAGAGTATCGCTGCGCAGTCGGCGAAGGATGCCGAGGCTTCGGGCGCCGCGGTCGGTCGCGCCGTGGATGCCATGCAGACGATCGCCGAGAAGATCACCATCGTGCAAGAGATCGCGCGGCAAACCGATCTGCTCGCATTGAACGCGGCCGTGGAAGCGGCCCGCGCGGGCGAGCACGGCAAGGGCTTCGCGGTGGTTGCCTCGGAAGTGCGCAAGCTCGCCGAGCGGAGCCAGGCGGCCGCGGCCGAAATCGGCACTCTCTCAACGGAGACCGTCAAGGTCGCCCAGGAGGCCGGCGAGATGCTGGGCAAGCTGGTGCCCGACATCAAGCGGACGGCCGAATTGGTCCAGGAGATCACCGCTGCCTGCCGCGAACAGGACGTCGGCTCCTCGCAGATCAATCAGGCGATCCAGCAGCTCGACAAGGTCGGTCAGCAGAACGCCAGCGCCTCCGAGCAGGTGTCCTCGACCTCCGAGGAATTGGCGTCGCAGGCCGAGCAGTTGCAGTCGACCATTTCCTTCTTCCGCATCGAGGACTCCGGACGCAAGGCAAACGCCGCGCCTCGGGAAATCGACCGGGCGGTCGGCCAGCTTCGCGCCAAGGCGGCGACGATGGCGGCGGTCGATCGGCGCGGCAAGGCACCCGCAGCCAGGCCGGCAAAGGCCCTGAAGGTCGCGGGCGGGGGCGGATTCGCCTTCGATATGGATGACGGCGGCGACGATCGCGACGCCGAGTTCCAGCGCTAGACGTTCTTCGGGGGCGCGGGCTGTCTTGCTCGCGTCCTCTCAAAATCAGACCGGGCCGAACCCGAGGGAATTCGAACATGAGATTCACCGTCAAAGCAAAGCTGGCCAGCGCTTTTGGGGCCGTTCTCGTCCTGTCCATGATCGCAGGCGCAATCTCATATTCGAAGCTCAGCGACCTCGCGAGCACGACGGAGGTCATTATCGGGGCCGCCGGACGATCGAGTAAAGCCGCCGAACTCGAGCGGGATCTTCTGCTGCAGGTGCGGGCCGAGAAGAACGCCATCATGGCGCAGTCGGACGCCGATGCCGAGCGTTACGCGGCTGAACTCCGGAAGGTTCGCGAGAGCCTGCTCAAGATCAAGGACGAAATCTACGCCACCTCCACAGAGACCGGCAAGAAGATGCTCGACAGGTTCTCCGGGCTGTATGTGAGCATGAACGCCGCCGAGGACGAGGCGCTCAAACTGGCCCGCGCCGACAAGGCAAAAGCGATCGAGCATTCGACCAACGAAGTCCGCCGCGCCGTCGGCGAGGCGACCAAGGCGCTGGACGATTATCTTGATTTCCTGAAGAAGTTGATGTCCGACAGATCGGATGAGGCCAGAGCGGAGAGCAGCCGCGCCCAGATGCTGTTGATGAGCATCCTCACCGTATCCTTGCTCCTGGGCGCCGCTGCCGCAACCTTGATCGCGCTGACCATCAGCCGATCCCTCATGCGCGCGGTCGGCCTTGCCAACGCGGTCGCCATCGGAGATCTCAGCCAGACGATCGAGGTCAAGAGCGATGACGAGGTCGGTGATCTCATCAAGTCGCTGAACGCGATGACTGGAAATCTCAACGCGACCGCCGCAATTGCCAACGAGGTCGCGCAAGGCAATCTGGCCGTCGAGGCCAAGCGTCTGTCCGACAAGGACACTCTGGGCATCGCGCTGGAGCGCATGATCGCGAGCCTGAACTCCAATGCGGAGGTCGCCAACGAGATCGCGAGGGGCAATCTCACGATCGAAGCCAAGCGGATTTCCGACAAGGACAAGCTCGGCATCGCGCTGGAAACCATGGTGCAGAGGCTCCGGCAGATCGTCTCGGAAGCCCTGACTGCGGCCCAGAACGTCTCGGCCGGCAGCCAGGAGCTTTCCGCAAGTGCAGAGCAGCTCTCGCAGGGAGCGACCGAGCAGGCCTCATCGGCCGAGGAAGCCTCCTCTTCGATGGAGGAGATGGCCTCCAACGTGAAGCAGAACGCCGACAATGCCAATCAGACCGAGAAGATCGCCGCACAGTCCGCCAAGGACGCGGAGGCCAGCGGCGCAGCCGTCGGGCGTGCCGTTCAGGCGATGCAGACCATCGCGGAAAAGATCACCATCGTGCAGGAAATCGCGCGACAAACCGACCTGCTGGCCCTCAACGCGGCGGTCGAGGCCGCGCGCGCCGGCGAGCACGGCAAGGGCTTCGCCGTGGTCGCTTCCGAGGTGCGCAAGCTCGCCGAGCGCAGCCAGGCGGCAGCCGCGGAAATAGGTACCCTGTCGAGCGAAAGCGTGAAGGTCGCTCAGGAAGCCGGCGGCATGCTGTCGAAGCTCGTACCCGACATCAAGAAGACGGCCGAGCTGGTCCAGGAGATCACATCGGCCTGCCGCGAGCAGGATGTCGGTGCGGCCCAGATCAACCAGGCGATCCAGCAACTCGACAAGGTCGGCCAGCAGAACGCCAGCGCGTCCGAGCAGGTGTCCGCGACCTCGGAAGAGCTTGCCTCCCAGGCCGAGCAATTGCAGTCGACGATCTCGTTCTTCCGGATCGAGGAAGGCGCGAACAAGACTAAGGCAGCTCCGCGCGAGATCGAACAGGCCGTCGCGCAGCTTCGCGCCAAGGCGGCAAGGATGGCGACCTCCGATGAGGGCGCCAGAAAGCCGGCCGCCAGACCGGCGCGGGCCCTCAAGGTCGGCGGTGGCGGCTTTGCCTTCGATATGGACCAAGCCGACGACGATCGCGACGCAGATTTTCAACGCTAACCGGCAAGCCCCGACGGGGCTCCGCCCGACACCTGATCGAATGGATGCATCATGGCCGCAACCTCGCAATATCTGACCCTCGGTCTCGCCGGCGAAACGTTCGGCATCAGCATCCGCAACGTTCGCGAAATCCTAGACATGCGGCCGATTTCGCGGTTGCCGCACGCTCCGGGCTTCCTGCTCGGCATGATCGACGTGCGCGGCAGCGGATATCCGATCGTCGACCTCCGGATCAAGCTCGGCCTGCCGAGCGTGCCTGCAACCGAGGCGACGCGGATCATCATCCTGGACGTGGCGATCGGGGAGCGTCTCGTTGGTGTCGGCTTCGTTGCCGATTGCGTGTTCGAGGTCACCGACATCGACGAGGAGGGAGTTGAGCCGCTGCCGGAGGTCGGAGGCGAATGGCAGTCCGAATATGCATCGGGAATTGGCCGCAAGGGCGAGAAGTTCGTCGTGATCTTCGATCTCACCAAGCTGATGGCTGGAACGAACATGGTGAAGCCAGGGATGAACGACACCGTGGCAGCCTGATTCCGTTCGGTCGGTAGGTTTCGCGTTCGCGTAGACACAAAAATTCGGGGATTGACAATGCGATTCACAGTCAAGGCGAAACTTGCCGCTGCCTTCGGCACCATCATCATTCTGTCGGCAATGACGGGCGGCCTGGCGTTTCTGAAGCTCACCCAACTTGCCGACACCTCGGAAGCTCTCGTGCAGCGGGCAGCGCGCATCGACAAGGCGGGCGAGCTCCAGAACTACGTCTTCTACCAGACGAGGGCGGAGCGTGACATCATCATCGCCTCGACCGACCCTGAAATGCAGAGGATCGCGGACGAGATCAAACAGTACAGAAAGGAAGCGACCCGTCTGCGGGACGAGGTCTACGGCGCTTCGAGCGAAGCAGGCAAGCGTCTGCTGGACAGGTTTTCGACCGCCTACGACAAGATGAACGCGACCGAGGACAACGTCATCAAGCTCGGCATGATGAATTCCAACAACCGCGGTTCTCAGCTCTGGTCAGCCGAAGGTCGGCCGATCAGCAAGCAGTGGAACGATGCTGTCGCCGCTGCGCTGGCGGAAGCCGGACGGGCGTCGAACAGTTCCGAGGCCATTCTCGCGCTCCAGGCGCTTCGTGTCGAGGGCGTTCGCCTGCAACGGCAAATCGTGGCGACGTTCTCGGCGTCGAGCATGGATGACCTGGCAGGAGAAATGAAGGAGCTCGGCGCCCGGATCGATGCCCTTCAAACCGCGGGCCAGCAGGTTGGGCCAGCTCTGAAAGCAGTCGGCGTGTCCAGTGCTGCGGTCTTGGCGCAGACCGATGGTCTCAGCAAGATCGTCAATCGTGTTGGTGACATCGTCAAGGAGGGAGGCAACATTCGAGCCGCCGCAATCGCTGGGAGCGAAGGAAAAGCCAGCGCGGCGGAGGCAATTGCAACGGCAACGGATTACATCGGCTTCGTGAAGAAGCAAATGTCGGACCTTGCGTCGGAAGCGGCACAGGATGCCGCGAGCGCGAAGTTCATTCTCGTCAGCGTCATCATGATATCGCTGCTCGTGGCGGTTGGATCGGCGCTCTGGATCGCCTTGAACATCAGCCGTGGACTTGGTCGGGCTGTCGGCCTCGCCGATGCAGTGGCCATCGGCGATCTCAGCCGGAAGATCGACGTATCGAGCAACGACGAGCTCGGTGATCTCGTGAAGTCTCTCAACGCGATGACCTCGAACCTGAATGCAACTGCGGCAATCGCCAACGAGATTGCGCAGGGCAATCTGACGGTCCAGGCCAAGCCCTTGTCGGACAAGGATACTTTGGGGCTGGCGCTCGAGCGCATGGTCGAAAAGCTGCGGCAGATCGTGTCCGAGGCTCTCACGGCAGCGCAGAATGTCTCGGCCGGCAGCCAGGAACTGTCCGCAAGCGCCGAGCAGCTGTCGCAGGGGGCGACCGAACAGGCCTCTTCGGCGGAAGAGGCGTCCTCGTCGATGGAGGAAATGGCCGCCAATGTGAAGCAGAATGCGGACAACGCCAGCCAGACCGAGAAGATCGCGGCACAGTCCGCCAAGGACGCGGAAGCCAGCGGTGCGGCGGTCGGTCGGGCGGTCGAAGCGATGCAGACCATCGCCGAGAAGATCACCATCGTGCAGGAGATCGCGCGGCAGACCGATCTGCTCGCGTTGAATGCGGCGGTCGAAGCGGCCCGCGCGGGCGAGCACGGCAAGGGTTTTGCCGTCGTTGCCTCCGAGGTGCGCAAGCTCGCGGAACGTAGCCAGGCGGCCGCAACCGAAATTGGCACGCTGTCGGCAGAGACGGTCAAGGTTGCGCAGGAGGCCGGGCACATGCTGGCGAAGCTGGTTCCCGACATCAAGAAGACCGCTGAATTGGTGGAGGAGATCACCTCAGCAAGCCGCGAGCAGGATGTTGGTGCCTCGCAGATCAACCAGGCGATCCAGCAGCTCGACAAGGTCGGCCAGCAGAACGCCAGCGCGTCCGAGCAGGTGTCCTCGACCTCGGAAGAGCTCGCCTCGCAGGCCGAGCAGCTCCAGTCGACCATCGCCTACTTCCGCCTCGAGCAGGGTGGAAAAGGTCACGCCCCCGCGCCGATCGACCGGGCGGTGAATCAACTGCGCGCCAAGGCGGCCACCATGGCGGCGGTCGAGCGTCCGGCAAGGAAGCCGCCGGCCAAGGCGGGGCGAGCCGTGAAGGCTGCCGGTGGCGGCGGTTTCGCGTTCGACATGAACGACGGCGAGGACGATCGGGACGCCGATTTCCAGCGCTAGGATTCTACGCGTCGGCCCGCCCCTCATCGGCGGGCCGATCGGTCTTCTGCCGTTTTAATTGAAGTGTAGGATTCAAGATGGCCCGTGTGGCCCGACATTCAGTGCAGGCGGCCATCCCGGGCGGGAGCCGTCGTCCATGATGCCCGCCATGCAGGATACGGCCGTGCATCTGTCCGACCGCCACTTCCGGACCATCGCCGAATTGATCGAGAGCCAGGTCGGCATCAAGCTGCCACAGGGCAAGCGGCTAATGCTGGAGGGACGGCTGCACAAGCGCGTGCGCGCGCTGAACTTCTCCGACCTCAACGAGTATGTCGAGAGCCTGTTCGAGGCCGATCACTTCGACACCGAGCTCACTCACCTCATCGATGTGGTGACCACCAACAAGACCGACTTCTTCCGCGAACCGCAGCACTTCGCCTTCATGAGGGATGTCGCAGTCCCGGCCCTGCTCAAATCGCATGGACGGAAGAACGCGAGCCTGAAGATCTGGAGCTCGGCGAGCTCCACCGGCATGGAAGCCTACACGACCGCGATGGTGCTGGACGACATGACGCGGAGCGGCTCGCGCTTCCAGTACCGCATCCTCGGGACCGACATCTCGACCGCGGTGCTGCGCCTCGCCAGGACGGCGATCTACACCCGCGACGTGCTCGCCCCGGTGCCGGAGCAATTCGTGAAACGTTACTTCGCGTCGTCGCGGGACAAGTCGCGCGGCGAAGTGCGGGTCGTACCCGAGCTGCGGCGCATGACACACTTCATGAGGATGAACCTCATGGACAAGTCCTATCCCGTCGATCGTGACGTCGATATCATCTTCTGCCGCAACGTCCTGATCTATTTCGAGCGCGAGACCCAGCGCAAGGTGGTCGAGCGCTTGTGCAGCCATTTGCGTCCGGGCGGCTATCTGCTGGTCGGGCATTCGGAATCGATGATTCACAGTGCCGTCCCTGGGCTGAAGCAGGTTCAGCCGACCATCTTCCAGGTCTAGCCGGAGCGCAACCAGAATGCCGAGGGAGAAAGTTCGCGTGCTGATCGTGGACGATTCGGCGTCGGTGCGCCAAATCCTGATGACGATCTTGAGTGAAGACCCCGAGATCGAGGTGATGGCGACCGCGTCCGATCCGTTCGTGGCGGCCAAGCGGCTCGAGAAGGAGCTGCCTGACGTCATCATCCTCGACCTCGAGATGCCGCGCATGGATGGCATGACCTTCCTGCGCAAGATCATGGCGCAACGTCCCATTCCGGTGATCATCTGCTCCTCGCTGACCGCGGAGGGCTCGAACGTGATGTTCGAAGCGTTCGAGGCGGGTGCGGTCGACATCGTGCCCAAGCCGAAGATCGACACGCGCCAGGCGCTGCTCGAATGCTCGACGCGGCTGCGCGAAGCGGTGAAGTCGGCCGCGCGCGCGCGCGTGCGTCCGCGTGCAGAGCGTCGGGAGATCGAGAAGAAGCTGACGGCCGATGCGATCATCCCGCCGCCGGTGCATGGCAAGGTCCGGCCGGCGACGGAACGCATCGTTTGCATCGGCGCATCGACGGGCGGGACCGAAGCGCTCAACGACGTCCTGGAGATGCTGCCGCCGCACTGCCCGCCGATCGTCATCGTCCAGCACATGCCGGCAGGATTCACCGCAGCCTTTGCCCGGCGTCTCGACAGCGTCTGCCAGATCCGGGTCAAGGAGGCTGAGGACGGCGAGCCGGTGCTCCCGGGCTGCGCCTATATCGCGCCGGGCGCCCGCCACATGCTGCTCCAGCGCATCGGCATCCGCTTCCAGATCGCGATCAAGGATGGCCCGCCGGTGTCCCGGCATCGCCCGTCCGTCGACGTGTTGTTCCGCTCGGCCGCCCAGCATGCCGGTGCAAACGCGCTCGGCGTGATCATGACCGGCATGGGCGATGACGGTGCGCGCGGAATGCTGGAGATGCGCAAGCTCGGCGCCTCGACGCGGGCTCAGGACGAAGAGAGCTGCGTGGTGTTCGGCATGCCCAAGGAAGCCATCGCCCATGGCGGCGTCGAGAAGGTCGTTTCGCTGCACCACATCCCGCGCGAGATCATGCTCTGGTACCAGGCCGGACAACCCGCGGTGGTAGGTTGATGGCGATGTCGTTTATTCCGGCCAATACGCCCACCGAAGCAATTGCCGCGATCGAGGATGTCTCCTCGCGCATCGAGGACGTGTTCGCGCGGGTCGGTCACGACCTCGGACGCGGTCATCTCATCTTCAAGGAGCTGAACCAGGGCCTCACCGAGCTTTCCACCGAACTCTCCGGCGCGGAGATCGAGGGGGCAGCGACCGCGCTACAGGAGATCGCCGCGCGGCTCAGCGACCTGGCGCACGCCTTGCCCGCTGAGACCGCCCTGCTAGAAACGATCGGCAAGAGCACGGCCGACGCATCGGCCTTGCTCAAGCCGCTCTTCAAGCACATCCAGATGATCACCATCATCGCCCGCAGCGCGCGGATCGAGGCGGCCTCGCTCGACGGCGACCGCGAGGGCTTTCTCGCCTTCACGCAGGAAGCCTACGACCTCGGCAAGGCCGTGCAGGGCGCAATCGAAGGCTGCGCGCGGGATCAGCAGCGCCTGTCCGAGGCGGTCGCGACCGCATTCGGCCGGCAGAAGGAGTTCGAGGGCCGCTACCGGAATGAGCTGGCGGCGGAGAGCGCCGAGCTCGGCTCCGCCTATTCCGGATTGCGCGATCAGCGCAGCAACAGCAGCCATCTCGCCGACCTCGCGGGCTCCAGCACCAGGAAGATCGCGGAGGCGGTGGGCAGCGCGATCGTCTCCTTGCAGGCCGGCGACAGCACGCGCCAGCGCCTCGAGCACGTCTCGCACGGCCTCGGCCTTGCGTCGGGTCGCGGCCCGACCCTGGCTCCCGAACCGATGGCGAGCGACGACGGCGCGCGCGCGATCTGTCAATTGCAGGCGGCACAGCTCAGGGACGCACAACGCGAGTTCGGCGGCGACATCGGCCAGATCGTTGGCGCGCTCACCGCCATCCTGCGCGATGCGGACAGCGTCGTCGGCCATGGCCGCTCGCTGTTCGGCGGCGCTGACGGCGGCTCGTCGTCGTTCCTGACGCGCATCAAGCAGACGCTGGCGCATGCGTCGACCATGATCGCCACCTGCGAAGGCGCCGGTCGCTCGGTCGACGAGGCGCTGGCGATCGTCGAGGACACGCTGACGAAATTCCGCCAGGCGATCGCCGGGCTGGCCGAGGCGACGGTCGACATCACGCTGATCGGAATGAACGCTGGCCTCAAGGCGAGTCATCTCGGCAGTCGCGGCAGCGCTTTCGTCGTCATTGCCAACGAGCTCAAGGCCACCGCCGACCAGGTCTCGGCGGGGGCGGCGCGTTTGAGGCCCGTGCTCGATGGCATCGAGCGATCGGCCGCGGCACTGAAGGAGCTTCGCGTCCAGGGCGATCCCACGCAGCTCGCCAAGCTCGAACCGCAGATTCTCCAGGCACTGCGAGAGGTCGAGGCCGGCAACGAACGGCTCGGCAGGCTGATGAGCCGGCTCGTCGACGAAGGTGCGGAGTTCGAAGGGCTCATGAATTCGGCGCAAGGCCTGATGAGCGCGCTCGGCGAAGGCTCGGCGGCATTGCCCGCGGTCGCTGCGCGGCTCGAAACCGCGAGCGCGGGCGCGCAGAAGCCGCGCCCGCAAGCGCAGGACGAAGCGATGCTCGACGAGCTGTTTGCGCGCTACACGATGGAGCGCGAGCGGGACATCCACCGGGAATTCCTGCAATCGCTCGGGCTGACGTCGATCGCCACCGCGCGCCGGATCGAGGCAGTCGAGACTGAGGACGACGGCATAGAACTGTTTTGATGCTGCCGCGGGCACGCCTCGCGCGCTCGCGGAAATTTTGACGGATTGATTTCGCAGGGCGTTAACCGTGGCGGAATGCTCACCGCGCCGGTCATTGTTGCGCCCCACTGTTCGTTGCAAATACGGACGGAATTGACGACGGATGCTTCAATGCTGAAAGAGGGCAAATACGCGGCGTGGTTCAGAACCGCGCAGGCGCAGGGCACCGGCATCGTGCATTTGGCCGACGGCCGGATCTCGGGCAGTGACAGCTTCTTCACCTATGGCGGCTCCTATCAATTCGACGACGACCAGCACTTCACCGCCGTTCTGACCACACGGCGACATGCCGACGGGCCGCCGACCGTGTTCGGCTACGACGAAGTCGAGGTCGAGCTTTCGGGCGTGTATAGCGGCGCGATGGCGACCTGTTCGGGAACGGCCCGGGAGGCGCCTGGCGTGATGTTCGAAGCGACGCTGATCTACAGCCAGGAAGACGCGCCGGTGCCCGATGCCCGGGGCGCGGTCGTGAAGCTCAAGTCCGACAAGCTGCCCAAGCGGCTCGACAGCCGCTCCCGATCGCGGAATCCGTTTCCGGCTGGCTCGCCCAAGTAAAAAGGCGGATCGACTAAATCCGCCGCTTCACGAGCCCGCGCGCCGAGCGCCGTGATTAGCATTGCATTGACGCTGTCGTCTCGAATTCACGCCGCAGCCTCGCCCGAGCAACACTGCCTTTAGAAGCGAGAGCTAGTCTGCGGCCGATCAAGCGTGGTGGAAGAACATGCCTCAAATCTGGATGACATACGACGAACTCGGCGCGCTTTGCGGCTGCGGCGCAATGGAGGCCCGGACCCGCTCCATCCATCTGTCGCTCGATCGTCGCAAGAGTCGCGACGGGGCGACGCGCGTCAAGCTCGATCTGGCGCTGACGGCCAAATTCCTTGCATCCGTGCGTGAGGCGGATTTCGATCTCGATTGCGCCATCGAAGCGCTGCACGACACCCACCGGCAGATGGCCGAACTTCTGGCGCCTGCCGAACCCCGCAACAGGCGCGGGGTGGCCTGACCCTCCTCACCGACAGGATGCTGGACGCTTCAGGATGGCGGTCGGGGCAGGAACGCCAGGATCATCTGGGCAAGCATCACGCCGACGGTCCCTCCTGCAGCCTTCTGCAGGACGTCGAGGAAGCCTGGATCCCGGTCGGGTATGAACGCTTGCATCAGCTC
Source organism: Bradyrhizobium cedriense (assembly GCF_054602315.1). Taxonomy (NCBI): domain Bacteria; kingdom Pseudomonadati; phylum Pseudomonadota; class Alphaproteobacteria; order Hyphomicrobiales; family Nitrobacteraceae; genus Bradyrhizobium; species Bradyrhizobium cedriense. The sequence continues at coordinate 578,392 of NZ_JBTSWB010000002.1, forward strand.
CAGCCCCATGGCGACGCCGATGACGAGAGAGCAGGCCAGAGCAAACCGTCCCGGCAGCAGGAAGGAAAGCAGGAAGCCGAGCAGCCCATAGGCACTGAAGCGCTCGATCACGACGACCCAATAGGCCTCGTGGTGCCCCATGAGCGCGGGTCGTCCCGCCAGCCGCGCCAGCGTGGCATAGACGATCAGCGCAAAACAGATGCTCGCGGCTGCAATGAGGTGGTTCCTGCGCATGGCGCCAACATACAAGGTTGGCCGCAGGTCTGGTTCGAAAGCCGGAAATATCGTTAAAAGCCCGCTGTCGCCGTCAAGCCGGTTTTCAAGGCGATGTGATGGGGTATCGAGATCCCTCGCGAGGATCACCGGTAGGTCTACGACCGCCGTCGTCGATGGCGGCGTGCTAGCGATGAATCCCGCAGCACTGCAAGACCTCGCTGCGAAGTCTGCAATCAACATCCGGTCGTTGATTGTGTTCCGCCGGCGAAGAAAGGTGCGTAAGACATCGCCGAATGCGGCGATGCCGTTCTAGTTTTTCTTGCCCGACTTCGACTTCAACGAAAGACCGAGACGCAAGGCCATGCGCTTGATCGCATCGGGCGTGCGACCGAGAGCCTTCGCCGCTTGCTCCAGCGAGATTGAAGACTTGGCCAACTCCATGAGCCGGCGATCTTCCTTGAACGACCAGGGCCTGCGCGCCATAACCGAAATGATCCTCTCGTCGACACGACGACAAAGCCGCCAAGCGGACCCATGTTCGCTCGACGGCTTTGCTTGGGTGGGGCCGGACTTGGGGGAGCCCGGTGCGAGAGATGGATAAGCAAAGCGCGCGCGTTCGCAACAAGCAACGCGGATTAAGCTAACCTCTCAACCTTACCGGGATGAAATTGCTGCGCGACGCACCGTATAACCACGGATGTCGTGTCGCCGGTGTCCGCGATGGCAGAGCCCGTGCGCATCGTTGGGTTGGCATAATTGCCTTCCGGCAAGCTCGGATAACCTTGTCCAGTTAGGTTAACATGGTGCGGTGCTTGAGAGCTTCGGAAACGCAACATAGAACGTATCCGTTGATGGCGAGAGTTCAGCCGCCGCACATTTTTCGCGGCTCGCATGCGGTGGGGCGTAGAATGACGTATTTGATCGCGTTGCTGGGCGCGACCGTCGTCCTCATTTTGACCGCTTTCGTTCTTACCTTTGGTCGACGACTGAAAGATCTTCCAGGTCCTTGGATCGTGAGCGAGGGCCGCTCGAATGATTAACTAAGGCGCAGCGTGCCCTGCAGGTATGTCGTCGAATCGCCAGGACACCGTGTTCTGACTGGCCCGTCCTCGGAAGAGGCGGCGGAGTTCGAAGCGCTGGATATTGCACCGAGCGAGACGGCGCAGATCGCATCCTAGATCCGCGTGAACGAACGGGCTGCTGCGGCACGAAGTTGGCTGGCTCGAGCTCTATTGCAAGCACGAGCCTGGCGGGCCTGGATCGTAGAAAGCCAGGCAGAGTGGGCACAAGATTCAAGGTTTGTTAACTATGTCTGACCGATGGTAGCCCTCTGAATCTCGATCGTGGGATGGCCCGGATGTTTCAGCTGTTCCTGAGAGCGCGCGCACACAATCTTCTTGGCTCCCGCCGCGAGGACAAAGGCTTCAAAGCCCGCTCCGTCGGACGTGATGCGGAGACGGATCGCGTGCGCATCGGTGCCGTCCTGACGGCGATCGAAACGGCGTTGCAGGAAGCGGAGAGGGAGCAGGCCGGGCTGAACCGGCGCGTCGACGATGCCCTCGCGCGTGCATCCGTCACCTTCGGAAACGGGACCGATGAATATCTCGAGCGGGAGCCGCTCGACAATCATCATCAGGATCTCTTCGCGGCCGACATCTCGAACGGCCAGCGACGGCTCAAGGAATTGGCCAGCACCATTGCTCACCTGAAGTTCGTCAAGACCGCAATGCTCACTCGCTTTCCGGATTTCAAGCCGCCGCAGCTCGATAGCTAATATTGGGATCTTGCTGCGCGCTCTGCAGTCTTCCTTCGCCTCAGGATGAGGACGGAGTACGCGACAGCAGTTTCATCGGGCATGGACGCCGAATAGCCTCTTCCTGAGGAGGTGCGTAAGCGCCCTCTCGAAGGACGAGGCGTGCAGGACGCCGCCAGGAATCATATGCGATAGCCCTGCGGCACCCAGGGGCAGACCGCGTGACAATTCAGCATCGCTTTGCAGTTTGGTGCTGCGATCCTTTTTGATATGGTTCCGGCAAGCATTCACGGATTTGAAGGAGAGAAGAAGTGCCGGTCAAAAATCTACAGACGTTGGTTGGATTGGCAGGTGTTTTGACACTGGCTGCGCCGGCGACGGCCTCGGCCATCACCGCTGAAGTGGCGCGCGCATGCGATGCTGCGGTCGCCAAGGCCTTTCCGCCCAGACAAATCGGCAATCCCGCGGCCGGGAGCGCCAAGGGAACGGGCAAGGATCAGCGCGATTACTTCCAGAAATGCGTCGCCAATAACGGCAAGGTCGACGATATGCCGGCGGATGCGCCAAAGGACAACAAGCCGACCAAATAAGAAACGGAAAGGCGGCGAGAGCGCTTATAGCGAAGTGGATGCCGGCTCGCTTGAAGAAACGCCTCGAGGCAGGAATCGAGGTCTTCACTTCTGGGACGATCACACTCCATAAGCTCTAGCGTCGTGGCGGCGGGCAAGGCGAATAGAAGGCGCCGTTCGCCGCATTGATGCGTTCGACGCATTGATTGGGATCAGTGACCGTTCCGGCGATCGTGAAGTCGTAGCCCATCCCCTTGACCACGACGATGTAGCGGCCGGGTGCGAGCGCAAAGCCGTCTTGCTCTGGCTGGAGCAACAGCATTCGTGACTGCTGTTCGATCGGACCTACCTTGTAGGGGTACGACATGCTGCGGATGACCCAGGAATCGCCAGCGTTGACCATGGCGGCTTTTCCGCTGGCATCGACGCCCAACGCCCGGGAAACTTTCGCGACGACCCGAACATCGGTCCCGCTTGCGTCGACACCTCCATCGGGCCTGAACACGATGAATTTGACGTCGCCGTCCATCAATGTGGTCGCGCTCGGCGAGTTGATGGCTGCCGAGATCGCGACGCGCCGGTCCGGAATCTTGCCGGGCACCGGCTTGAGCTCATGGAGTTGGCCTTCGCTCAAGGCGTAGACGCCGAACGTCGTCGGCAAAGGCATCGAGGGTTGCGCAACTGGCGCCGGCTCCTTTGGGTTCTCCGGCGTTCGTTCCATGGTTTCCCCCAGCGAGGGAATCGCGGTCGGTTGAGGCTCCGAAGTCTTCTGGGTGGGATCGGACGGCGGCGCCACCTGCGACAATGCGGTCAGTTGTGTCCTCAGCCGTGGCCAATAGACGATGGTGGTTCCGGCGCCCGCAAGGAGCAGGAGGATGGCGGCCAATCGAACGAGAGAATTGAAGGCGCCCCTCTGCTTGGTATGGTCGGGCGATCTTAGCGATGCGACAGGACGACGTGGCGCTTCCGCGGCCGGTAAATCCGAGGCCGGCGCCGTTGGAATGGGCGAGGGAGTAACGCGAGCGTGAGGAGGGGCATCGACCTGCGGAGAGTACGACGCTGCTGTGGCAACAGCCTTTGCTGCTGAGGAAGTTCCGCCTCGCTCGAAGGAATTTTCGACCTCCCGAATGGCGCGTTCGAGGACTTTCTGGAGTTCTCGCGCTTCCCGCGGGCCGGTGGGGGTGAATTGTTCCAGGAGCTTGACGCGCGCCAACTCATAGACGAGATCCCGCATCTGCCGCGGGTCGTCGGAGATCTCGCGGATCCGCTCCGATAACAGGCGGACGAGTCCGGCCTCGATCTCTTGCGCCTTCGAGGCGTTGGCTGCTGTGTCGCCGGTCTCGGTCATCAAGGCCGATCAACTAGCCCGGATATTGCTGTTTCGCTAGGCTTTTCACCCCTCGGCGGTGGGCCGCTCTGCGGCCGCCCCGCGAAGGTCCTGCGCGATCGTTTCGGAGCGCTTGCTTTTGGGCAGAAACCTGTGACATTTCGCCCAGCTCCTCTTTCCGGTGTTTGACCATGCGCGGCGTTTTGACGGCAACCATGTTTTTGGCCTTCCTGGTTCAGTCTGCTTCTGCGCAGGGGACCAAAGATCAGCCCAACACCACCAGCTCCAGCATCATCACGACACCGACGAAAAAAGCGCAGACCACCCAGGCCGCGTCCCGGCCTACCGCTGTCCGGAACGTGACGGGGAGCCTTCCTACCGGAAGGGCCGCCCAAGGCGTTTGGAGGGATGGCAAGCTGGTTGCCGTGCCCAGGTGAGGCCACGCAACTTACCGTGAAGCAGCCGCAGGAACCGTGTTCGCCTCCCTGACGTTCTTGCTCGGGAGATATCGCATGAAACGTTTAGTTTTGATCACACTCGCGCTTCTCGTGCCAGCCTGCGCCTGGGCACAGGGCGTCAACGATCCGTCGACACCCAACCGCAACGTGATCATCGTCAACCCGTCGCAGCCGGCGCGCTCTACGGCGACGCCGAATATTCCGAGCCGGATCGAGCCGCCCGTGACGACGGGTGGCGGCCGTGCCCGGCCATATTACGGAAATAGAACCAGGGGCAGCGGGTCGAGCCGCCGTTATTAGGCGCGCTGAACACCCGGCACGATCGCAGGACGCGCTATTGCGGATTGACCTCGACCTCCAGGGTCGATGTCCCTGCTTCGTGCAGGTTCTTGCCCGATATCAGCAGCGTGAATTTGTCGCTGCCGCGCGTGTCGCTGCCTGCCGAATAGCGGAAGCCGGACCCGACAACGGCCAACTGCCCCCGTGATGGCCCGCTCACGACCGATACGTTGAATATCTGCATGTAGGACCAACGCAGTCCCTGGATGCAGTCGGTTCCAGGCGCGATCGACATCGTCCATTTCACCGTATCTTGCGACAGGGCGAACGGCGTCCGTTCCTTGATGCAGACGCGGCTGGCATGCGCCGACGGGCCAGACAGGGCGAAAGCCGCGAGGGCAATACTCAGCAGCAATACTGGTCCTGTACGCATTCTCGGCCACTCCACGAAGGGATGTCCAAAGCTAGCAGCGATGACCTAACGAGGTCTTAGAACGAAGCCGTTTGCCCTGAACCTGTCATGTGCGCAGATCTCAGGTGCACCCACCATTCCGCTCGGCCTCTCTCCAGATAATGCCATTCTGCCCCTGTTTTGCCTGACGAGTCAATTTCATTTTCGGAAAAGGCGCAACCCATTGATCCGGCTGATGTCGCCTACTGTGCATGGGGTTGTTTTCGATTTTTGATGGGAGGGCTGCGAAAGGCCCCAGGCATAGCTCGTCCGCGAATTGGTTTTCCTGCAATCGCCAAAAGTATAGACTGAGGGTTGGAGATGAGGACATCGGCCAATGATCGTCCTTGTCGCTCTGCCTGGAGCCATCAGCGTGCGAACGGGTCGACTTGGCTACTGTGAAAAGCGGGTTTGGAGGTTGTCTCGGGCGGTCGTAACCGTTGCCGGTGCACTCGGCCTTGGCCTTGCCTGCCCGTCCTCGTGTCTCGCTCAGACCGAACCGGAGCCCTCGATCAACGACTACCTTCCGCCAGGCGAGCCGGAAGTCTCGCGCGACGAATGGCGGCAGCGGATCGAGGAGGCACGGCGCCGCGCCAGCGAGGCCTCGCGCGAGCGGCGGGAGCATCCGGAACTCTACAAGCCGATTCCGGAAGATCCGGACCTTGCCGCGACCGAACGCCTCCTTCGCGACGATAGTCTGCAACGGGGCGACATCGTCGCGACCAAGAAGGGCATGTTCGTCTACCAGGGACGTTCCGATCAGCCGCGCCGGGATCAGGACTTCGTGCCGGTCAATCCGAAATCGGTGCGCTGAGGTTCAGTACCGCCGCAATGTCTCGTTGAATTTGGGATCGTTCACTTTCGTGGCCTCCAGCAGCAGCGACTTGCCTTGCGGCGTTGCCTCCACATAGGCCGCGATCAGCAGCGGCTCGTAACGAGAGCGACTGGCCAGCGCCGACCGCATGTCGGATTGCGCCAGGAGCTTGATCTCTTCATCGTTCGCCGCCGCGCTCGACGTCACGGTCCGGATACGAGCGAAGGAAACATCGATCGGCACCGCCCCGGCCAGGTAGGACATCTTCACCGCCGGCGTGACCGTCTCGCCGGATTGGGCCTGTAGCGCGCCTAGCGTGAGCCACAGCGCGGGCCGGATCGGTGAGACCTTCAAGGCAGCCAAGACAGCGGCCTGGGCTGCCTTGTTCTCGCTGGCCCTGCCGCCCGCCTCGGTCGACGAACGCTTAAGAACGTCAGCAGCCATCGCTGCCGCGTAGTTCGCAAGCAGGTCGCCATCCCAAGACATCGCGGCCAAGCCAGCAGCGGCTGCCAGCTTTGCCTTGTCGGGCGGAATTTCGGCCGAGAACAGATCGCTGGCGCGAAAGTTCGGACGTATCCGATCACCGTAGAACGCCATGCCGGAGTGAAGCGCCAGCACGATTGCGGTGCAGATGCCGGCGACGCGAAGCAGGATGATGCGGTTCATGGAGGAATTGACGAGGCTTGGTGCAGGCGGGCCGAAGATGGGGACCGAGGTTCAGCCGGAGCCGTTAGATTGCCATGAGACTATCGCCCTGGATCGTCAACAGCGTCAAGTTGCCGGTCGCGTAGGCGCCGGTATCGATGTTGATGCGGTTCGGGCGGATATCGGGCGCGCTGACCGGCGTATGACCGTGAACGACATATTTGCCGAAGCGCTCCTCGGAGGCGAGGAATTCCTCGCGGATCCAGAGCAGATCCTCATCCTTCTGGCGATCGAGCGCGATGCCCGGCTTGATCCCGGCATGGACGAAGAAGAAGTCGCCGCAGGTGAAGGAGGAGGGCAATTGCTGGAGGAAGGCCAGGTGCTCCGGCGGGAGCGTGCGTCTCAACGCCTCGATCAGTTCGACCTGCTGCTCGGGGGACGGACTCATCGTCGGCGTGATGCCGTAGGAGACCAGTGTCAGAAGCCCGCCGTAATGGCGCCACTCCTGCAGGCGGGCAGGGTCCTTGAGAACCTCGAGCAGGAAGACCTCGTGGTTGCCCTTCAGGCAAACGGTCTCATGCGATTTCGAGCGCTCGATCAAGAGATCAAGAACGCCGCGTGAGTCCGGGCCGCGGTCGACATAGTCGCCGAGAAAGACCTGGATGGCTCGTTCGGGCGCCGAGCGCGCGAGATCCACGTCGATCACGGTTAACAGCGATCGAAGCAGATCGGCGCGGCCGTGCACATCGCCAATCGCATAGACGCGAACGCCGTCGGGAAGCCGAGGCTTGGTCCTCTTTCGAAAACGGCTGGAAAGGCCCATCAGGTCGGTCGAATCGCTTCTGGCGTCACGTGCGGATCATCGTGACCGCTCTTAGCAGAACAAGTCACAGATCGGTATTCTTAATTGTTTCCGACCGGTTAGCCCGCATTTTGATTCAAGGATGACGCGGCCTTTGAGCCGTATTTCAAGACGTCTCGCGTAGCGTCTCCCCAACAAAAACGGGGAGCGCGATATGCGCAAAGTTGTAAAGAACCTGGCGGCCATGGCCGCCATCGTCGTTGCTGCGGGGGTGCAGCAGAACGCGGAAGCCGCTTTCGTCGGCGCGCCCATGGGGCTGCGCGGTGCCATCCACTACATCAAGTTCGACCAGCCGACGCTGGCGCCGATGGCATTCACGATCTTCTGCCTGAAGTACAAGGACGAGTGCAAGCCGCGGCCGCAGCAGATCGTGTTCAGGGGTGGCCGTCTAAAGCTCACGGCCGAACGCCTGGCGCAGATGCAAGAGGTCAACCAGCGGGTCAACAGCGCGATCCGTCCCGAACCCAACCTGGAAGGACTGCGCGGCGAGAAATGGCTGCTGCATCCGGCGAGCGGCGACTGCAACGACTACGCCGTGACAAAACGCCACGATCTGATCGCCAAGGGCTTTCCCGCGCGTTCGGTGCTGCTGAGCGAGGTCGTGACTACCTGGGGCGAGCATCATCTCGTGGTCGTGGTGCGGACGTTCTCCGGCGATCTCGTGCTGGACAATCTCTCCGGCCACATCATGCCGTGGTCGAAGAAACCATATCGCTGGGTCCGCATCCAGTCGCCCAAGAACCCGAACTACTGGGCTTCGCTCGGCGATCGTGCAGTCTGACGACCGGCGCCCTATCGTGATGAGGATTGGCTGACGCTCTGCGACAGCCCCAGCCCCACGATCACCGAAAGACACAGAACTGCTGCCGGTCGCAGCAATCCGGGTCCGGCGAAACTCTGGACGAGTGCAAAGAGAACGCAGGCAGCGGCCGCCGCCGGAAAGAACGAGTCGCGGCCGCGCTGCAAGGCGCCGAAGAACAGGCGGATCAAAGCGATCAGGCTCACGGCCATCGTGGCAGCCAAGCCGATCCATCCCATGTCTGCAAAGACGGCCGTAGCCGCCGACGGCGCCGTCAAGACGGCTCCGGCGTCGCTCTGATAGATCCGGCCCACCGCGGAAAAGGTCCCGGCACCGGCGCCGAACCAGCGCGTGTCGGCCAACATGCGCTCGAGGGTGGCCCTGGTCTCGGCTCCCATATCCGGGACGAGCCGCAGCAGGATTGGTCCGGAGCTCTTCTCGAACAGGAAGGTCAGCACGATGGCCGCGCCGATCAGGGCGGCCGCCGCCAATGCGCCGGCTGCCAATGGGGAGAGGTCGAGCCTGCGAATGACGAGGATCAGCAGCATCAGCACAACGCCAAAAGCCGCTGCGATTGCGCTGTTCGTTCCGGAAAACCCAAAGATCGCGGCGGCGCTGACCAAAGCTCCGACCAGACCGCAAAGGCCGACCGCGACCGAGCGAAGCACCGAGTGCTGCGTTTCGGCCCGTTCAGCGGCGAGTTGCATGACCGCCAGATTGAGCATGATGCCGAGGCCAGCAAAGGTCGTCGTGAGGTCATGAGGCACGTCTGCAACAAGCGCCGGCAACAGCCGATGCAAGTCCAGGATCAAGGCTGGGACAGCGGCTACTCCGCTCGCCACGAAGAGGATCAGCTGGGCACGGTTGCGGCTGCGCACCACCAGGATGGTGACGCCGAGCAACGAGATCGCCGCAAGCGCCAGCAGCAGCGCGTTTACGGTCAAGCCGATATCCGCGGTGATCGGCCCGAGCGGCAGACCGCCAAGGACGTCGTGAGCGCTGGCCCAGATCGGATGCGCCCAGCTCAGCGGAAGAGGGACGAGTTGGGCTGCGATACACAGCGGAATCGCGGTCAGCATCCACCGGCCCCACGAGATCGCGCGGACATGGTGATCGTAGCCGGCCTTCCGCATGCTCGAGGCGGCCGCCAGCAAGCTCAGTGCTGCGGCCATCGTCGCGAGCTGTGCCCCGAACGTGACGCCGGCGATTTCGAGAGCGGAAGCGGAAACGATGGAAACGATGAGGGCAAAATAGGCGAAGGACAAACGGCGCTCGAAGGGAATCCTGAAACGGTCAGGTCACCATACAAGCGAGCGGGGGGTTTTCAAGCAGAGGTCCTGCGCGCGCCCTCCGAAAGGCTCGTGGCAGCGTCAGCCCGGCGTCATCAGCGTACAGACTTGACCGGGCGGGCGAATACGCGACCGGCACGCGCGGCTGCAAGGCCAAAGCGGGCACCTGACCCGAAGAGATAACCGCCCTGCAGGGCAATGGCTGCGAACACCATGCCTTTCAGGCTCTCGACCACCGTGAGATCGACCATCAAGCCCACCGGCACGGCGGCGAGCAACATGACGAAGGTCAACGGCAGGAGCACAAGGACGCGAAAGCGCTGCCCCAGCACGGCACCGACGAGAAAGCTGAAAATCAAAAACGCGGTCATCCGAAACACTCTCCGTGCTCCGGACCCTAGGTTCCCCACCCTAAAAAGACCCTTAAGTCGTATGGCTAAATTTAGCCTATTGGCTGCAATTCGCCAGCAGCGAGTGATAGGCCTCCCGCAGCCCGGCCAGCGCCACCGTACCCTTGATCTCGGCGTCGCTTTCCCTGACCACCACGGACAGCGAGGGCGTGGTCTGCCACTTTCCGGCGGCAAAGGCCGAGACCTCGTCGGGCAACAGCACGGCAGCGCCCGCGGCCGCCATGCTGGCCTCGAACGTCAGCGTGCCGCCGCCGCTCGCGGCGATCGTGACCTTGGGATGGCTCCGGGGCGGGAAGGGCCGGATCAGGGCCACCAGCACGTCGATCCTGCCCTTTGGCGCACAGCGGACAATCAGGCCGGCAAAGTCTGGGTCCGACTGCGCCATATCCGCCGTCTTCATGATAGCGGCGAAGCTCTCGCCCTCCCTCGTCCCTTGCGTCCGGGTGAATTTCCAGACGGAAGAGGAGGCAGGGGCGGCCACCGCAATAACGGGTGCGCTGCGACACGAGGCGTCCGCGCTGTCCCGGCAGGAGGCAGATCGATCCAGTCCGTGCTCGGCGCCGCCAAGAAGCGAACCTGTCAACAGCATGATCAAAAGGAGATCGGACACTAGGATTCCTGCTCTTGATGCGCATGCCTTAGCAGACGCTGGCGAAGCCAAGAAGCCTCGCGCGACACACCCGGCCCCCAAGTGGGCGGTTTGCTTGGCGACCGGGCACACGAAATACAACAAATGGTCACAATGGGTTAAACTGTGTTCCAAACAGTGGCCCGCGCGCAACAGTAGTCAACGGATCGCACCGTTAACCGCCGGGAACCCTTGTCGCACCACCCCCTAGGCCGTACCAATCTATGCCAATTGGGGACTCGCGCGTTCATGCAATCCATTGCCAAGACCTACATGTTGAAGCCAGCATTCTTGGCGATCGCTTTGGCGCTGGGAGCCTGTTCGACCAATCCCGGCTCGGGCCCGCTAACGGACGACGTTAACAACAAGATCCAGACTGAAAATGCGCCGGCCTACGAGCTGGTGCCGCTCAATCCGGCGACCGTAAAGATCCTGCATACCCATGAGCCCAAAGGGCTCGCTGGCGTGTTCACCGATCGCCGCCCGCCCGCCAGCATCGTCTTCGGCATCGGCGACGTCGTCAGCGTCACCATCTTCGAAGCCGCGGCAGGCGGTCTGTTCATCCCGGCGGAAGCCGGCGTTCGTCCGGGTAACTTCGTGACCATCCCGGATCAGGCGGTGGACAACGACGGCTTCATTACGGTGCCCTATGCCGGCCAGATCAAGGCTGCGGGCCTGACGGCGGTCCAAATCCAGCGCTCGATCATCGATAAGATCGGCAACCGCGCCATCGAGCCGCAGGCAGTCGTTGCGATGTCTTCGCAGCGCACCCAGCTCATCAGCGTGCTCGGCGAAGTCAATTCGCCGGCGCGTTATCCGGCGAGCGCGGCGGGTGCGAAGGACCGCGTGCTCGACGCGATCACCCGCGCCGGCGGCATCAAGGGCCAGGGCTTCGAGACCTGGGTTATGCTGGAGCGCGCCGGAAAGCGTGCGACCGTGCCATTCGAGAATCTCGTGATGGCGCCCGAGAACAACGTCTATGTTCGCCCGGATGACAGCATCTACGTCTATCGCGAACAGCAGAAGTTCCTGGCGTTCGGCGCCAGCGGCCAGAGCGGCGAGTTCAATTTCGATGCCTGGCGCATCAACCTGGCCGAAGCGGTCGGCAAGTCTGGCGGTCTCCTGGATGGCCAGGCCGATCCGGCTGCCGTCTATCTCTATCGCCGCGAGCCGCGCGATGTCGCTGCCCAGCTCGGCATCGACGTAAGCAAGTACACGTCAGAGACGATCCCGGTCATCTTCAACGTCAACTTCCGCGATCCGGGCGGCTTCTTCCTCGCCACCAAGGTCATGATGAAGAACCAGGACATCATCTACGTCTCGAACTCGCGCAACGTCGAAGTCGCCAAGTTCCTGAACTACCTGCGTGTGGTCATGGCGACCGGCAGCGATGCCGTGAACCTCTCCAACGATGCCCTGATCTTCCGCAACAACATCAAGCTGGCGCCGTAAGGCGCCAACTTGACCGACCAAAACCGATGGCATCGGGGCTTTGTCCCGGTGCCATTTTCGTCTAGCAACCGAAGCGGTTCTGCCGGGACTGCGAGTTCGGGATTTGGTTCAAGGCGCCATCGAGCACGGCGGTCATCGGTCACCCCGCACTGTTGCAAGGGGCTTCATGCGGTCTCGAGCATTCTGGCGTCTTCTGGCGCTCTTCTCTCTCGCCTTCGGGCATGCACCGATCGGACAGGCTCTCGGCGCAGCCGCGGAGCTGGGCGTCCGCCATCGGATCGACGTGATGATCTCTGCCGAGCCTGATGCTCCGATCCTGTCGCGCCTGAGGGGGCCCAAGGGAGAGCTGTCCTTGACCATTCGTCTCTCGGCGAACTCCAGGGAGAGCAAGTTCTTCGGCATGCTGCGCCCGTCATTTCCCGATATCGTCGTTCCCGATGGCGCCGGCAAACCGCTGGTGCAACAGACCAAGCTCTGGGAGGAGGATGTCTGCCATCAGCGCCGTGGCTTGCCGAAGGTCACCGTGACCCAGCTCGGCGGGCATTTTGCGGACGGCGAGGGGCGGATCGAGATCTCCGCCCTCAACCGGCACATCGGCCTTCTGGTCCCGCCCGACGAATTAACCCCCGGAATAAAACTTGAACCCGGGAGCGATGGCCTTGGGGCATTCTATGCCTTGCGGGCCCAGACCCGGAACAGCCGCCTGAATGTGGATCTTAGGATCTATTCGATCGATTGCCCGCTTTAGTCCAGGCAAGGAAGCAATCAGCCTCGGCAAATGGGCTGGTGCTTCCTGATCTGATTTGGCCCCGACGCGCTATCGCGCTGCGTGCGTGTCGTACCAACCAGCTGGAGGAAAGTCCGGGAAGCGATAATCCTTTCGACCGGCCGCGCGCACCAGCGCCGCCTGAATCCCGCCGAGCATGCGGAATACGCTCTTTCGCCCCTGGAAGATGCCTGCGTCTCCCGCCAGCGCATAGCCGCGGAAGATCCCCTTGTAGACCTCGATCGCTTCGAACATGTCCATCCACCGCCCGGGCAATTCGTTACCGAACAGTCCGCTGCTGCCTTGTTCGAATTTGTGCGGCTGGAAACAGCCTTCGGTCGCCGGCTGAGGCGGCTCCTGCAGGGAGACGAGGCTTTGGTCCACGATTTTGTATTTGGCGTAGCCCAAGCTCCTGAGCAGTTCGAACTCCCTTACGAGATCATTCCAATTCTTCTTCTCGGACTCGATCGAGACAAATCGCGGGGGATCGGAAATGTTCTCGAGCGATGACAATGCGTCAAAATCGTTCCCTTCGATGTCGATCTTGCAATATCTGGGAGTACCATGGTCGCGCATGATATCGGCCAACCGCTCGGCCCTGACTGTTATCTTTTGCACGCTCGCTGCGCCCAGCGTCTGGTTTCGCTTGACCCAATCGAGATTTGCCGTTCCCCAGACCGAGTGTTCCGTGTTGACGTAGAAGTCGATATTTCCCGGCGTCTTGGCGACGGCCAGGTTGAGGATCTTCAGTTGCCCTGTGGCAACCTGCTGGGAAAACTGCTGGCCAAGTGCGGTACAAAATTCCGGTACAGCTTCGATGGCAACGACCTTGAATCCTTTCTTGAGATAGAACCCAGTGTCTTCGCCCTTGTGGGCGCCGAGATCGTAAATGAGGTTTTCGTCGATCATGATTTTCGTGCTCGTGTCCAGGTCGTGATGAGCGTAGCGCGCGCAATGCGTTTCTAGCGGTGGAAAGACAAGATGTTGGTTGGATGAATTGATCCGGCAATCAGATCCGCCACTGCAGCCATGTTTCCGGCAAGCCTGCCTCGATAATCGATCATCGGATGCTCGCGAAGCGAGCGCAGTGCATTGGACGCGAACGCTCGTGTCCAGAAGTATGCGCATTTTCCGAGGGTAATTGTTCCCTTGCGCGCAAGGTAGAGCGGATTAGCGAGTTGCGAGTAGCCATATTTGTAGCCACTGACCCGTCCAGACTTTGACCCGAGATGGACACCGATCAAGTTCGAAGCTCGATAAATGTCCGCGAATTTCCTGATCTGTCCGGACAAATCCGTATCCTCCAACCAGCCATAGAGCGGCAGATTCTCGTCGAATGCACAGCGGTCGAAGACTGTCGCTCTGAAAGCCATATTGCATCCGTACAGGCCTTCCTTCCATTTGCTGTATCCGATCTGATCGCTCGCCCGAGACAGCGCCAGCGCATCCGAAGCCTGCTCTTCGGTGATTGCGACGCTGCCTCTTGCCCCGTCCATGACTACCGCTCCTGTAACCGCGAGGAGTTGTGGACTTGCCGCGAACAGCGCTTCGCACTTCTGCAGCCAATCGGGTGCAGGCCTGAAGTCATCGTCGAAGAAGACAATGATCTTCGCAAACCAGGCCTCGGGAGTGCTTGTCCTCTTGGCCGCTTGTATGCCGTGGTTTCTCTGCGACGTCAGTCCGGGCCGAGGAGAAACCAGTCGGTGCACGCTGAGCTCATTCGGGACGGCGGCAACACCGGGCAAATCCCTGGGTTCGGCGCCCACGAGCATCACGTTATCGGGCGCGCGTTCTTGAAGTCGAAGCTGGTCTAGAAGAACTTGAACGTCTGCAGGTCTGCCGCGTGTCGCTAAGATGACGTCAATATTCAATTTACCCTCGCAGAGAGACGGCCAGCAACGCTGGTCGTCCGACATAAGAACTTCGTGGAAACGTTCGAGAAGCAGGAATTCTCCCGGAAACAGTCTGCCGGCAATTGGCGACGCGGGGCTTTCGTGAGCCTGGAGATGCGGTGCGGGCGAAGCACTACCGGACCACGCTGCCGAAATCCAGCGTAGATGATTGAAATTGGGACCGTCCAGCCCCTTCATCGGATGAGATCCGCGCTTGGGGCGAGCCACCCGACAAGCTCGAGGCTGCGTGGATCGGAAAGCATTGCGGGGCAGGGTCGGCAGAACGTTCTCCCTCGTCACTGTGCTCGCGGATGAGTTGACGCCGGAAATTAACCTCTGTAGGCGGGGTGCGGTTAAGAATGGATCATTACCGCTGCCTCTTCCGAGTGCGGCACTTGCTGGACGCCTGCGGGATCATCCGCTCTAATGTATTCTCCACTGGAGGCGTCAGACGAAATCGATGGGCCGTGTTTTGATGAACATTCGCTGGTCGGCCGATCTCGTAGCCAGCTGTGTACTGTTCTTTGTTGTTGCGAGCGCGCCGTTCCCGTTTGGGTCGACCAACAACGTGGCCATTGCCTTCTGGTGCGCTTGTCTGGGCATTGCCTTGATATTTGCGCCGGCGAGGGCCTTGCGTCGTCCCCATCTCTGGATCATCGCCGGCATCTTCATCGTTGTTGCGGGTTACGGGGTCGTGCTGCACGAACAGCTGTCTGACAGCCCGTGGATCGCGCCATACCATCCGATCTGGAAGCAGCTCGGCTCGCTATTCGATTCAGCCGTTGCGCCATCGGCCTCGATTGTCAGGCACGACGCTTTCTTTGCTCTGGGGGCGCCACTTGCAAACATTCTGGCTATTCTGGTGGGGCTTGTCATTGGCGTCGACGCGAGGCGTGCACGCCAGATCATGCTGGTTATTGCGCTCTCAGGCAGTTTCTACGCTGGGTATGGCGTGCTCTCGTTCCTCATTGAACCGACCATGATTCTGTGGCGCGACAAGACCGCCTATCTCAGCAGCGTCACCGGTACGTTCATCAACCGCAATACCGCCGCTGCCTATTTCGGCTCATGTGCCGTCATCTGGATACTTCTGATTCTCACGGACGTGCGCCGCCACCTTCCCGGAGGGCGCATCAGGTGGAGCAATCTCTCCCGCGATCTGACCAGAATTCCGCAGGCTTTGATGGCTCTGAAATTCGCCGCACTCCTGATCTGCGTCATGGCTCTATTCATGACTGGCTCACGGGCGGGCGTGGCTGTTTCGCTCCTCTCCATGATCTTCGTCTTTGTCGTCTTCCTACGGAAGGACCTCCCGCCGCGCACCGGCATCTGGATGGCATTGGCGGCCGCCGCCTTGGTCGCTCTCGTTCTCCTGGAATTGCTCGGTGGTCGTGTCGTGAGCCGGTTCGATAGCCAGGGGCTGACCGATAGTGGCCGGCTGGAGGGGTGGAAATCCTCGCTGCTCATCATTGCCGATAATCCCTGGTTCGGCACCGGGATGGGGACTTTCCAGTCGGCGTTTCCGCCCTTCCGCAGCCCCGCTATTTCTATGCGCGGCACGTGGAATGCAGCCCATTCGACCCCTTTGGAGGTCGCTTTGGAAGCCGGAATTCCGATAGCGCTGCTCTTGGCGGCCGGTTGGGCGGTCATGCTCACAGTGCTTGCGCACGGGGTGTTCAGCCGCAAGCGGGACGCTTCGATTCCGCTGGCAGCCATCGGCATTGCACTGCTGGCGTTGCTCCATTCCAGCCTCGATTTCACGTTGCAGATACCCGGTTACAGCATCCCCTTCTTTGCGCTTTTCGGGGTCGGTCTGGCGCAATCCTTCCACTCCGGCGAGGGGAGCGTTGAGCCGAAGGGGGCTGCGTCAAATGCGCTGTCGACCGGTGCTCGCACCTCGGGATTGCCAAAACACTCCTCTTTACAGGCACTTGAGCCTTAACTATTCCTTTAGAATTGGTGGACAGGGCTGCCTCTTTCGACTACTTTCCCATCGTTTTCGTTCGCGCCATAAGGGCAAACTAGTTGTTGAGGAAATTATGAACCTTGTCAGGTTTACGATTCGAGCCGCTGTGGTGATTGCGATCGCAAGCTCGATATCCTCCATCGCCAGCGCGGCTGTATATCCGCCAAGCCGGCAGCTGCAGGCTCAAATCATCTCCGATTTCAAGGGATCCCCTGCAACGCTTTTGCAGCAATATCCTGATGGCGGTCCGCAGTTGATTTCGCGTGTCCGAGACCTTGGAGCGTCGGATCCGACGACAGTGCCGGGTCTGATCGAATTGTTGAAGAACCCGGCGACAACGAAGGATCAGTTGCGCGCGATCGTCGCTGGACTTGCCCAGGTGGCCCGCATGGCGGCACAGACCGATCAGGCGTTTGCCAATGAAATTCAGGCCGCCGTCGCCGGAACGAACAATCCGGACGTGATTGCTGCCTATCAGGCGGCAACCGGAGACGTTGCAATCGCTGCGGCGGGCGGTCCTGGTGGTGGCGGTACCGGTAGCGGAGGCCCAACGACCGGCTTCGGATTCGCCTCGGGCGGCACTGGCTCCGGTGTCCAGAACTTTGGTGGCCTGCACTACCCGAACAGCGTGACGACTTATACGGGTTCAGTGACTCCCTCGACCGCCTATCCCGCGGTCAGTCCGACCCAATAACGTTCGGGCCTCTTGCGACGGCATCCCCTCAGAGAAAATAAACCAAGGCAGCGTGTCACGCGCTGCCTTTGATCTTCCGTGATGACTCGCACGATATACTGCCTGTGAAGCACGTGGTGCGTCCATGCTTCGATGGCTATGCGTGATTTGCGGATACGTGAAATCACGTCGCAGCGCGCTTGTCGGCCCAAGTACGGGCATTGATTGATTTCAGGAATGACCGGATGTTGCAGCTGAACAAGTCCACCTCAGAGATCAATCGCGAATTCGCCGAGACACAAGGCTCCCCGTTCCAATCGCTGACTCTGCATTTGGATGTCATCCGGCATCAGTTTCCAACAATTGTCGCGATCATATCCGCCTCTGTGATCTTGGCGCTTCTCTATCTCTTTACTGAAGCTCCGCAATTCACCTCCACTGCGTCGATCGTCATCGACACTCGCAAAGTACAATTGTTCCAACAGCAATCGATGCTCGGTGATGTGGCCCCCGACTCCGCGTCGGTGGAAACGCAGGTCGAAATTCTCAAGTCCGAGAACATCAGCTTGGCGGTCATTCGTGACTTGCACCTGACGGAAGATCCGGAGTTCCTCGGCAACGGCGGAAGCTTGATCGGGTCGATCGGCAGTTTCTTTTCCGATCTGTTCTCCAGTGGCCGTGCCGGTTCCGAGTTCAGATTGCAGCGCAAGGCTCTGCAGCGCTTCGAGAGCAATCGTACCATCAAGCGCCTCGGTCTCACATACGTTATGGAGATCGGCTTCACGTCGCGTGATCCAGCGAAGGCGGCGCAGATTGCCAATGCGATCGCTGACGCCTACATCGTTGACCAGCTGGAAGCCAAGTACCAGTCGACGCGTCGTGCGAGCGTCTGGTTGCAGGATCGCATCAAGGAGTTGCGCGCTCAAGCATCCGCGGCGCAGAAGGCGGTTGTCGATTTCAAGACGGCCAACAACATTGTCGATACCGGCGGGCGCTTGATGAATGAGCAACAGCTCGCCGAAGTGAACAGCCAGCTTGTCGGGGCGCACGCTTCGACGGCCGAAGCCAGGGCGCGGCTCGACCGCATCAACGACATTCTGAAGCGCGAAATCCCGGATGCGGCAGTGGCAGATGCTCTTCGGAACGAGACCATCGTCAAGCTGCGAGGCCAGTATGTCGACATGGCCGCCAAGGAAGCGATCTGGTCAGCCAAGTATGGCCACGATCATCTTGCCGCGGTGAACCTGCGTCGCCAAATGGACGAGATCAAGCGGAACATCATCGACGAGCTCAAGCGCATTCAGGAGTCTTACAAGAGCGACTATGATATAGCCCTCACGCGCGAGGAGAGCATCAAGGCTAGTCTGGCGACTGTGGTCTCGGAGTCCCAGCTGACCAATCAGGCGCAGGTTCGGCTACGCGAGCTCGATAGCAATGCGCAGTCGTATCAGGCGATGTACGACAATTTCCTGCAGCGCTATATGGAATCCGTCCAGCAGCAATCCTTCCCGATCAGTGAAGCGCGCGTGATCAGTGCAGCGACGACACCGCTGGTCAAGAGCTATCCGAAGACTGTTATCGTGCTGGGCGTGGCTCTTTTTGGCGGTTTGGTGCTGAGCTTCGTCTTGGCGATCGTGCGCGAAATGATGGATCGGGTGTTCAGGACGACCCAACAGGTCGAAGAGGTGCTCGGTGCGAGTTGTATAGCGCTGCTGCCGACGGTGAACGCAGCTGCGACCAAGGACGCGGGGGCAAGGTTGCTGCGTTATGTCGTTGATCATCCTCTCTCGCGCTTCTCCGAAGCGGTCCGCTCGACGAAGGTGGCAGTCGATCTAAACTCGATTGTTCGAGAGAACCGCGTACTGGCGGTTACGTCGACTCTTCCGAATGAAGGCAAGAGCACGCTGTCTGCCAACCTTGCGCAATTGATGGCCCATGGCGGCGCGCGCGTTCTCCTGATCGATTGCGATCTCCGCAATCCGTCGCTCTCTCGCGCGCTGACACCCGAGGTGGAGTTTGGTTTGGTCGAGATCCTCGCGCATAAGGCCAAACTGGAGCAGGCGTTGACGGTTGATGCGCAAACGGGGCTCTCGATTCTGGCTGCAGGTACGACCTCCAAGCTTCTTCATACCAACGAGATATTGGCATCCAAGATGATGCATGGCCTGATTGGTGAGCTGAGGGGCAAGTTCGACTACATCGTGCTCGACATGCCGCCCATGGCGCCAGTAGTGGATGTGCGCGTGACGTCGACTTTCGTTGACTCCTACATATTCGTCGTGGAGTGGGGCAAGACCCTCATGGATGTCGTCAGGCACAATCTGCGTGGTTCTCAGGAAATCCAAGACAAGCTGCTTGGCGTCGTTCTCAACAAGGCAGATACGAAGCGCCTTGCTCGCTACGAGACCTATCACAGCCGCTACTATTACAAGAAGAACTATGCCCGTTACGGCTACGTCGACTAGCATGGGCGAGGCTTGGCGGAAATGTTGCAGGGGCGTATTGCTCCTGACGGGGATCGCTGGAATAGCCTGGTCACTGATCGTGTTGCCGTCGTTCTGGGCCGATCTGCAGGTTAGCACCGTCGCCACGCATATTCTGGTCGGTGAACGGCTCAAGCCGGGAGCCGTGGAGTCGATCGCGATGCGTATGGACGCTGGCTCGCCATCGAGCCTTCCCTACCCCAGTCTGGTGCGAGCCCGAGCGCTGATTGCACTTCGCTCCGCCGAGGAGGGCCTGCTGGGAAAGGATTCCCAGGATCTGGACCGCAAGTTGTCGGCCGCGGAGAACAAGCTGAAGTCGTCTCTGATGCTCGATCCGACCGACGCTTTTCTTTGGTTGCTGCTCTACTGGGTGAAGAACGAGCGTGACGGTTTCGATGCGGGAAATATTCGCTATCTTGAACAGTCGTACGCGGCTGGACCATACGAAGGCTGGATTGCGCTCCGTCGCAACAGGTTGGCGCTTGCGATATTTCCATTGCTTGGCGAACAGCTGCAGCAAAAGGTCGTTGCCGAGTTCGCCGGCATGGTCGAAAGCGAGTTCACCGATGATGCGGCACGCAACCTGACGGGAGTCGGTTGGCCCCAGAAGGATAGACTGCTGGCCAGCCTCGGGGGCGTAAGCTTGGTCGCCCGCGAGGCCTTTGCGAAGCGGTTGGCGTATGATGGCGTGAAGGCCACCGTTCCGGGTGTCGAGTTGCCTGAAAGGATGTGGCGGTAATGTTTCGATCGCTCTTTCGGTTTGCCCTGCTGATCTGTATGGCTCCGACCTGGACATTGATCCAGAGCCTTCCGCCGGCTCACGCACAAAGCACCAAATCAAAATTCACGATGCAAGGCGCCGCCGACACATCGGAATCTCCCGTCATCCGTGACGGCGCCAATCGTCCTTGCCTCAATGTTGAGGCGGCTGCGAAAGGGCATATCGCGAACGGAGAGCTGATGGATCATATCGTGAGCGTCAAGAACAACTGCCCTCGAATGATCAGGGTCAAGATCTGCTACTACCATAGTGATCACTGCAAGGATGCGACCGTCTACGGCTATCAGCGCGTCGACACGATCCTGGGAACGATGAAGATGTCGACCTTTCGATATTCACTATCGCAGAAATGAACTTGCCGCCCGCTCTGCTCACCTAATCGTGGGGCCATCGAAAAGCTTCAAGAACTTTCTGCCGTCATATTCGCGCTGAGCAAGTAACGCCGTGCGATTGTGCTTGGTCTCGTGCAGAGCGGTTTGAAAGTCAGTGACCGACCTTTCCCATGCCAGGATCTGTTCCGCGATCCTGTCCAGATCTGACGCGCTCGGATCGAGTAGCAATTCTTCCGGCACCATGTTGGCGATGCATCCGCGGTTGGAGGCCGCGACGATGATGCCCGCCATCTGTGCCTCATAGATCACGACAGGCTGCGCCTCGTTGACGTATCTCGTCGGAAATACCAGAACGTCGATCGAGGAGAGAAAGCGGATCTTGGCGTCATCGTACACGGGCCCCACATATTCAATTCCACCGATCTCGTTCGCGCGGCGCTTGATGTAGTGCTCGATCTTGAGGTCGGCGCAGGGGCCTGCGATTCGTGCCGTCAGGTCGGATCCGCTCTCTCGCAGTCGAGCCATCAGGTCGAGAAAGCGATCGATGCCTTTCTCGAGCGAGATATTCGATAGATAGCCAATCGAGCTGAATGTCCGCTCGCAACTCCGCAGTTCGACGGCGGGCAAGTCGACGAACGCCAGGTTGGAAATGACGGCCGTTCCGAGATGCTTGCCATACAGTTCCGAAAGTGTCGTCGCCATCCTGGGACAGAGCGCAATATGAACCTGGTCGGCGCCGGCCATGCGAACAATGGACGCCAGGATAGCGCTGCGCTTCGTCAGGTATGCAAAGCTGTGATGATGGAATGCGATCGTCTTCCCTAGCCACCGCGCGAGGACGACGACCATGAGGTCATAGAACAGTCCATATCCGCCGGACAGGGAAAGGTAGAGTACCGAGGCCTCCGGGTGGCGAAGGATAGTTCGTCCGCATCGGGCGTATGCCCGTGCGCGATTGAAATGATGCCGCCATCGACTGGGAGCATCGCCTGGTGAGGTGTCGCCGAATGCGCATTGAAATCCTGCAGTGCGCAAAGTGTCGGCCGCTCGCTTGGTGATGAGCGCCGCGCCATGGACCGGCGGAGGAAGGGGACCCGCCACAACGATCATTTTACCGGGCACGAGGTCGTCGGTCCTTCAGCATATCAGCAAAAGAAAAGTCGATGGCGAGCGCAGTGTTTTGGCACGACGGGCCGCGAATTCCCGATATCGCCCAACGGACTGTCGAAGGCCAGGTCACTGTGCGTGACACATGGGGCGTGCCTGGGATCCGGCTACGAACCGTGTCTGAGTACTACATGACTGTGAAGGCGGTTCGGTGAAAGATCTTCGCAGTCTTGGGGATGTCCCGCTGGTGAACCGCCGGATTGCCGCCGATCATCGAATACTCCTGGGGAGCGATGTGGGTTACAACGGCGCCCGAAGCCACAACGCAATTGTCCGGAATGGTGACACCCTGCAGAATGATTACGCCGGTGCCGATCATCGTATAGGCTCCTATAGTGATCGGAGAGCATGTCTGCCGGGCAGACATTGGATTGACCCCATGGGTCAACAACTGGCTGCGGAATCCGGCGAGACCGCAGAATTGACGAAACTCGATCCGGTCTGTGCAATCAATGTAATGCTGGCTCATCACCAGGCTCGCTTTGCGCATAATGAGATCCGAACGGCGCTTCGTCCTGTTTCGGAAGGCCGGCGAGTTCAGGCGAGTTGACAGTCCACCGATCCAGTTCAGATTGCCGATGACGGCATCTTCTTCCATCTGTAACCGATCAAGCCGGCCGATATAGTTGAGGTGGCCGATGTAAGTCTTCGCTTCGAGGATGCATTCGTCGGCGAGGATCAAGGAGAAACCGATCCGCGCGTCGCGATGGATGGAAAAACCAGGGATCGCGTTGAGGACCAGCCGACGGACTCTCCAGGGAAAGAAAAGGAAAAAAACTTGAATGGCAATCTTCAGCATAGTCGTTCCTCGCGCCCACTCAAAATAACTGAAAGTGCTGCGGTTTGGTCAAGTTCTCGGCTTTAAGGTTTATTTCGATATGTATCGCCTTGAGGACGTGAATTGACCAGCGCGCCAGCTAGGCGGCTTCCGCCGGACAGTCGAGCTTCTTCCGGATGAAGACCATCAAGACCGTCTTGAAGGCCTGAGGCGTCAGGGACTGAACGAGTTGGAACGCACGGTAGATGCCGCGGTTGTTGGCGTGGTAGGATGGCTCCGCATCCCAAGCATATACAAAATGGTCAAACCGCGCGGGTGGGAAATACCTCCGTAGCGTCGCCGGCGTATTCAAACGATAGACCGCTGGAAAGATGTCCTCATCCTTGCGCTCGGGTTGTGCCGAGCTGAGTATGGAGCGGCTAATTCCGCTCGGGATCAGGCGGTTGGCTAATGCGATATAGCCGTACCTGTTTGGGGTTCGCGCGCAGATCCAGCCGCCGGGCTTCAAAAGCCTGTCCATCTCGGCGGTGCTTTGAGCCGGATCCGGAATATGTTCGAATGTGCAATCCGACAGGATGATGTCGGCGCAATTGGCAGGCAGCGGCGCACGTCCCGTCTGATCCAAGAGCATCGCCTCGTCCAGCGACGGATTGGTGAAGATGGCTTCGTCGACGTCCAATCCGATGACTTGGGCGACACGTCCCTTGAAATTGCAGAGATTGCGCCGGTACTCCGAGCTGGCGTCTTCATGGATCACGCCGCGGCCTGCACCGAAATCGATCATTCTGGTGCTCGGCGTCACGAGGGCATTCACGCGTTGGTAAAACGCAATCGTGCCGTCGATTCTGGAAAATCCGCCAGCAGCTAGTTCCGGAAAGAAAGTTGAATGCATGGGACTCACTGACGCTCGTGCGCTCAAGAGAAATGACGGCCAAATACCCAGGCTGTTCTCGTCTGAACCGCGACCGGAATATTCTAGACCGGTGGCCGGGACGACGACCCGCCGTGATAAAGCAAATCCTGATAGGCCGAGGTCTCGCGAATTTCGAACGCGCTCGGGAGGTCTATGATGCTGGCGTCTCCGCGGCTGAGCCGAAAAATGACTTTGCCCGGCACCAACGGAATTCGAAACGACGTGATTCCAGCTTTCGCCTTCAGGCTCTTTGAGCCCTTCGCGGTCGCTATCGTGAGCTCGCCCGGCTCCTTCAAGAACGCCAGCAGCTCAATGTCATTCTGAGGCGGATCGGCAAAGCGGCTGACCAAATTTGTTGCGAACCTGAACGGTTGAGCGGAGCCGGTACCAGCCGCTTCGGTGGACTCGATTCGGTGAAAATAGTAGAGCACGTCTTCGGTGATCGGCGGCATCGTGCCGTTCTTGAACCAAGCGATGTAGAACGCCGCGAGATCATAAAAAGCATACTGAATGCTGGTGGATGGTCGAATTTCGGATCCTTCGGAGTAGTCGTTCCAGGTGGCGATGTTGACCGCGTCGGAGCCGATTTCCATTGCCGCGGCCCATGAAGCCCGGAATAGTTCACTGTTGTGGCATTCCGAGAACCAGCGATTGTGCGGCCGGAAGTCCTGAGGCCACACCACGGATGCCCAGACCTTCCCAGCCTGCTTGGCCAACTTTCCCACCTTCCTGAGGAGAGGTATGTCGCTCAATTTGTCGACACCCCACATCGATGCACCATCGATCAACTCCATGAAGTCGATCATTTTGCGCGCATCGAGAAACGTAGGATAGAAGAAAACCTTCTCGCCGCTGTCCCTCAGTCGTTGCAACAGCTCCTTCCATCGGCCGATGCCCCACTGCTCGGGAGAAAAGGCCCCCAGGATCAGTCGGCCGTCGGATTGGCGCGCAACGTGGGAGTTCCGCGCCAGCTTGAGGATTGCGTCGGCAATTGCATCGACCGGTGTCTTCACCAGAATTACGGTATCGATCGATAGTATGACTTCAAATCCCGGCGGGCCCTGCTGGGCCGCCTCGAGCATGTTACGTAGATGGATCATGTACGGGGAGCCGTCGTCGATGCCTCCCATGTTGAACAGGAAACCATCCAGCCCGATGTGATGCGCGGCCTTGATCTCATCTAGCATGTCAAGCACAGCCCAGTTTGCCTCTGGGCGTGGAGGTCGAGGCAGAGGCCGTTCGCGAACGAAGCCGCCTTCGGCCCGGAGTTTACCTTGGGTCCCGTCCGGCGACATATAGTCGGCATACTGATCTTTGTCCGCTGGCCAGTTGTCGAACGAGGTCGGAAACCAATGCCAATGAGCGTAAACTTTCTTCGTCTTCGCTCCCGAACTCGCCGCGGCCGCCACCGAGGCCGGCATTGAAGATGCTCCCGCGAGGAGGATGCCGGTGGAAAGGAGCTGACGCCGGTCCATACGGGCGTGCAGCTTAACGTCTTCGTAAATCCGGGCCGGGGGAAAGGACATTCAAGTAAGTATTCCGTTGATATCTTCCATATATTACAAGGATATCTCACCTGAGTTTTGGTCGCAAGGTGAGCGAGTTCGAAGCGTTAACGCGACCGAGATGTCCATTGCACGATCTGCACCCAAGTTGAACTGCGGTGGGATGTGCTCTTTCCAGAACCAGCGCCGCAGCGCGGAGCTTGGCGAAATCCAATGTTTTCGAGTTATGAACCAGCTCTCGCGTAGCGCAGCCGCTTCCCAGTTTTATGTGACGCCGAAGAGCGTCTTCGACTATGTCGTGATCGGCTCAGCCGGAGCCTACTTGCTCCTCTCGTTCACCCAGGCCTGGTCGAGCCCGCGCGCATCGTTGATCGCAGCCATGATACTCGGCGTGAACGGGGTTGTTTCCCTGGTCGGATTGAAGATCGCTCTGGCTAGATCCTACCTGCTGTTCGTCGTCTTCTTCGTCTTCAACCTGCTGTTTCTGGCCGTGGCGCCTCTTCAGCAGATCGGAAGCGACTTCGATCCGATTCTGGCTGACGTAAGTCTCGTTGTGCCGGCCAGCGTCCTTTGCGCATTCATGACGATCGTGGGCCTCTGCTTCGTCATCTATCGTCCCTTTCGCGGTCCCGAACCCCGCCATAACCGGTTTCTGGACAGAAGCCTCGCCGCCGAGCCAAACCCGAACTACACCCTTCTGGCAGCCGCCTCGATCATCGTATCGCTGGGATTGGTTGGTTATCTTGGCTCGTCACTGCTTCAGGTGAATCGCGAGGCCTTCGGTTCGGTGGTCGGCGAAAGCAAGATGATCAACATTCTGGTCACGGCTTTCTTCCGGCCATTCACCCTGGTTGCTCCTGTTATCGGTGTGAGTGTCGCTTTGGCTCGCCGGAACACGGGCTGGGCGACATGTTTTGCAGTTCTCCTCCTGGCGGGTCTCTTCATCAACAACCCGCTCATTTCTGCACGTTTCCGCTCCTCGACATTGATTGTATTCTGCGTGCTTGCGGTATTTGGTCCAAGGAGCGTTCGCCTGTTTCTTGCCACCTATTTCGCCGGATTGCTGGCATCGCCCATATTCGGATCCATTTTCCGGTACGCAAACGTCTCTCTCGATCAGCGGCCGTTCTCGCAATTCTTTGTCCATCCTGATTTCTCAGGCCTCGATCTGTTCTGCTATGCCATCATGTGGGTCGAAATGAAGGGCTTGGAATGGGGATCGAACATCATGGGCGCCCTGCTGTTCTTCGTTCCCCGCGACCTCTGGGCCGGGAAGGGAAGAACGGTCGGTGAGATCATGCATGACTACATCTTCATCCTGAAAGGATTCGGCACCGATAACGTTTCGGCTCCGCCGCCGATCGAGGGCTATTTCAGCTTCGGGATCGTTGGGGCGATGCTGATGTCCGTCGCGATCGTCTATGTTCTGGATCGCGTAGAGCGTCGCGGCTTCGCTGCCCAAAGGCTGTCGCCGCTGTATTTCATTCTCTGTCTTTCGCCGATGCTTTGCATGATCTTGCTTCGCGGCCCGTTTCAAGTGGGGTGGTCGGAATGGGCAATCCATAGCTCTACCGTCGTGGCTTCAGCGGTCATGCTCCTCCTCACCAAACGGACCGTCTATGTTCCTGCACCTCCCTCGATTCGCCGCGGGGCAATGCCGGAGACGTCGCAGAAGTGAGTAGCTAATCGGGCTGCGTTCGGATGCGGCCCGAGGCTCCCTTGAATGCTACCCAAAGCGCCGCGACGCCATTGGCAATTGCCAGGGACACGAACGCTCCGGTCACTCCGAGAGCCAAGCAACTGGGTATCGCGATGACGGCGGTGATCGCCGCCGAGATCAAGCTGCCGGCCTGCATCAGCCCCAGCCGGTGATTGGCCCTTAGCCACATGCTCACGGTCGCAAGCGCGAGGGCGAAGCTCGTCGAGATCAACGCAACGGGGATCGATCCTCCGAGGGCGACATATTTGGCTCCGAAGATGAGAGAAGCCGCGTCGCTGCCGAACCAAATTGCCATGACGGCCAACGGAAGCGGAGCGAAGACGATCAGAGCCAGGATCAGCAGGTGAGGGGTTTCAATCTGGCTGATCTTGGCGACTGCAATGCGCGGCGTGATGAATCCTGAGAGCCCGCCAAGCAATTGAGCGAACGGGGCTATTACGGCGAACATCAGCCGGTAGCTTGCAACGGCTTCGGGCGAGTTCAGAAACACGAAAACGAACGGGTAGATGTTTGTCGTCGCCAGACCGAGGAGGTTGTTGATCAGGAACGAGTATCCCGCCCGGAAATGGGACTTCAGGGAGACTTTCCGATTGTCGTTGAGCTTGCGTGGGATGTTTCGCCAAGCTGAGACAAGGAAGACCAGATTGCCGAGGATGAAGGGTACGGTATATGCAAAGTGCGATTCCAGTTTGACGTGAGGCAGCATCCAGGCCGAGACGATTAGGACTGCTGCGTAAGCAGCTGCTGCGACGGCGGATGCTTGCACGTGTCCCTGAATGTGCATAATTCGCCGGACGAACTGGACCGGACCGGCGAAGCTGAAGAACAGGCAAGCTAGCGCTACAACTGTGAGCGTTTGCATCTCGTGAGGGCTGCTGTTCAAGACGAGTGCGCATCCTGCGGCCAGTGCCAGGCAGCAAAAGGCTACATTGACCGTCCACAGGCGCCGTAACAATGATTGTTGGCTGGCCTGTGCGCTGATTCCGGTCGCGATGATGGGGTCGCAAATGACCGCGTGATGAGCGCCAATGAGAATGAGATAGCAGGTATATCCAAGGCTCAGCTCGGCGAATTCGGCCAGCGGCAACCGACGCGCGACCACCGCCAGGTAGAAGAAGTTGGAGAAGCTGAAGATGACCTGCTCGCTGCCCAGAACGAAATACTTGATGAGGTAGGTTTTCATCTTCCTGAACTGGGTTGCTGCTGGCGGGCGCTAGGCCTTAGCGGTGGTGCCCTGATTGCACAACGTTATAGGATGGCGCGGAGCCCTGATGCGAGCTTGTTTGAGGACAAAGTTAATTGCCTGATCCTCATTCTGAGCGAACGACTCTACGATCAGGCGTGCGCCCATACGATTGGCGACATCGCAAGATGAATGGGCTGCCTCTACTGGAGCGGCGCGGGGCAAGACATCAGTAGGCCACGGGATCGCGAGTCACTTGTACCACGGTGCGCAAGATGATCTTCGCGTCAAGCCAGATGCTCCAGTTGTTGATGTACCACAAGTCCAGGTCGACCCTGGATTTCATCATGTTGACGGTCAGCGTTTCGCCGCGGTAGCCGTTGACCTGGGCCCAGCCAGTGATGCCTGGCTTAACGTGTTGGCGAAACGCGTAGTTGCTGATGACTTGCTCATACTCCGAGTTGTGCGCAGCCGCGTGGGGGCGGGGGCCGACCAGCGACATATCGCCCAGCAGGACATTGAAGAGCTGCGGCAGTTCGTCGATCGAGGTCTTGCGTAACCATCTGCCGACCGGGGTTACGCGGGGATCGTTCCTGCGCGCCTGCAAAATGATCGGTCCATCTTCCAGCACGCGCATCGTCCGAAACTTGTAGATCTTGAAGGCGCGACCGTTGAAGCCGTTCCGGGTTTGCCGAAAGAGCGCCGGGCCGTTCGATGTGCATTTGATCAGGATCGCGGTCATCAGCATGGCCGGTGCGAACACCAGCAAGCCGAGGCTGGCGCCGATCAGGTCGAACGCGCGCTTGAGAGCCTGTTCTCGCCGCGAAATTGGTGCGCGCCGTATCTCTGCAATCATGCTGCTTCCGGCGGTCGTGACCGGGTAGCGCAAAAATCTCGAGACATCCGGATCGGAGACGAGATTTACCGGTATCGGAAGAATTCTCAGCGCGTCCGCGATCTTGTCGATCGCGTGCCAATGATCCCACCTGAGCAGCAGGAACACCTGTTCGATCTGGTTCTCTCGAGCGTAGGCGATAAAGTCGTCGAGGGGCGGACCGATCGACGGAATCAGCGACGGCGAAGTCAGGCACTCCGGGCGGAGCTCCATGACCCGCGTGATCCGGTAGCCATGCTGCGTGAGTCCTGCCATTGCCTCTGATGATACCAACCCGCGCTCAGCGATCGCCACGGCGCGGCGCCTGGCGAAGGCACCGCCGTTCCGGAGCGCAGTAGTGACAAATCGCGCAATGGTTGCCTTCGCCAGGAGGAGCAGAACCGGAGCGACCAGGTAGAACGAGATTATCGTGCCGCGCGAGATTTGATTGCCGGCCTTCATGGCGAAGGTGATGACGATCAGCGCGCCGAACAAGGCGGTCCACGTTGCCAGTGTCTTCTTGAATAGCCGGGGCAGGTCAGTAAAGTTTTTGAGAGCGTATCCGTTCTGAACCTTGATCAGAAGTACGAAGTTGAGCGCAACAAGGAGACTGAGCGCGGCGTAGACGTCGAGTTGGTCGTGCTCGAGCCGTGCATAGACCTGGTATCCGGCGGCACAGCCGACCCCGCTTGCCACGATGATGACGGCGTCGGCAACGAGAGCCAGCAGTTCAACAATGTTGGGTCGCCACCATCTCACCACTAAACTTGCACGTGCCGGATTCACCTCATCGAGAACGTGAATTTTTACCGGGCTGTCCGCGGCGGGGGTCGGGCGGGCCGCTGCAATTGTCATAATATCAACTCAGGACAAATCGGCTTGGGTGCTATCCGGAAGGCCGTAGCCGAAACAAGACGAATGAAAAAATAACCCTACTTCTTTTGATCTCATTATCCTAATTCTGCCAGTTGGAACACAAGATTTGAAGGTCGGAAGGGGATACGTGCATGCGTCACCGACGACGGCGATCGGGTTCAGCGGTGACGCGCCGGGTGGCGATTGGTCTCGCGGCGCTGTCCGCAACCGGCCTTGCTGTCTTCGCCTTGGCTCCTGATGTTACGTCCGTCCACCCCCCCGCCGATTCCTCGTTTCACGCCAGCTTTTTCCTGGATGGGCCCTACTCCGCCCGCTTCGCTGGGGAGATGATTGCTGCCAAGGAGGGCTATTTCAAACGAGACGTCGCAATGAAAGCCCTTCCAGACGATCCCAACTTCGTCGAAACGGTTACGAGGGAGAATGCAATCGGGGTGACGACCGGCCAGAAGTTTTTGCTTGCCGTTTGGCGCGGGGCTCCTGCCACTGCCTTTGCAGCCAGCTTTCTTGACACCTCGGTGGCGATTTTTGCGCTGGAGCGGTCGGGCTTGCATCGCCCGGACGACCTCATCGGCAAGCGCATCGGCTGCCGCGAGGGGAGCGAGGCAGAGGTCGTCTTTGACGCCATGATGGCCAAGCTTCGATTGCCACGTAGCCGGATTGTCAAAGTTTCCGACCGGGCTGACTTCCAGGCGTTGAGATCCGGGGATGTGGATGCGATCGTCGTCCCGATCGATCAGCAGCCTAGCCAGACAGGCGCGGACTACGTCCCATTGAGCGTTATGAAACCTCAGGACTATGCGATCCACGTGCCTGGGCAGGTCTATTTTGCCAGCAACGATCTGATTCGAGACCGGCCGTCCGCAGTGGCCGATCTGTTGCACGGCCTGGTTCGGGGGTGGCAATTTGCCTATGCCGACTACAGCCGGGCCATTCCGATCATCGTCGATTTTGACCGGTCGCGCCTCATTCCTGAGCGTGTCAAGTTCGAATTGGAGCAGCAGCGGTCGCTGGTCCTGCCTGTTGGCGCCCGAATTGGCGAATACGACGAAAGTCGGTGGCGAACGCTGCGCGACATCCTGGTCTTCGCGGGTCTCGGCAGGGAGAACGCCCCGCTGTTTCCGGCTGTCAGCACACAATTCATCAGGGGCGAATACCGGCGAGCGCCGGAAAAGGAGGGTGCCGGCGCCTTTTAGCGGGCCCGATGGGACATTCCGGCTTGGTGGATGGCCACGCTATGGTCCGTTGCCTTTTTCTGATCCCGTTGATAAATAATGAACTCCATATCCGGCTGAATTTTGAAGAATTCTAGTTTGACGCATTTCGTCGCCGGTTGGTGAGCGCAGGGGAAGGTGATGGCAAAGCGGACTATCCGGCGTTTGGGGTTGTTGGTATCGGCAATGGTTTTGTTGGCCGGGCCGCAGGCAATCGCAGCGATGCAGTTGCCGGCACCCTTGGTCTCGGCGCCGGTCGAACACGTACTCCCGGTCACCTTCTGGGCTCAATCATATCCTTACCGCTATGTGCCGCGGCGGCGTTGTCCTCAAGTCCGCGTGGAAACTCCCTACGGCTGGTATTGGGACAGGGTCTGTATAGCGGAGACTAGCCCGATCCTTCGCCGGGCTTACTAGACGGGACGTTTCTCGGAAAGCCCCCGTTGCGCCCGCCGCGCTTGACGGCGCGTGTTCATCATTAAAATGATCGTTTCTTTACTCCGTTAATGAGAGCTGCCACCACGTCGCAAGCGAAAGTGTGGGGAGCGACAGACTGGCGCCCCGAGCAAGCGCGTGCTCTGGCCCGAAGATTCTCGGACTGCGGGCCTGAGTTCGGTCGGGCTGCCAAGATCGGCAGAAGCGTGGCGTGTCGATGCGGAGCGAAGCTTTTCCTTCCGATGATGATTTGCGGGCCCGTACCGGGCGTGGCCCCCTTGATTTCGCACCGGAGTTCAAGCGGCGACTAGCCGCTGCGGCAGCGATCGTTCAGCGGAGGCTGTGGAGCCAATGCGGTGATCCTTGGCTGTCTCGAGTTTTGGATACGAGTTATCGTTCAGGATTTGGATTGAATGCGTATTCTTTTGGTCGGCATCAATTACGCTCCCGATCTGATCGGCGTGGCCAAATACAATACGGAGCTCTGCGAAAGCCTTGTTGCCGAGGGCCATGAGGTGAGGGTCGTTACGGCGCCTCCCTATTATCCGGCCTGGAGCATCCCCGCCGGTTTGAATGCCTCCTATTTCAGGCGCTCGATGCGGGGGGGCGTCGGCGTCATGCGAGCGCCGATCTACGTTCCCAAGCAGCCGACTGGTGCAAAGCGTCTGATTCATCACCTGTCCTTTGCACTGACAAGCCTGGTGCCGGTGCTGATCGATGCCTATTACTGGCGGCCCGACATCATCATTTCCGTCGCGCCGTCGCTGATGTCGGCCCGATTTGCTTCCTTTGTTGCTCGTCGCATCGATGCTAAGTCGTGGCTTCATGTGCAGGACTTCGAAGTTGATGCCGCATACGGGCTAGGACTGCTCCGGAATGCTTCATTGCGGAAGGTGATGCTCAAGGCCGAGGCGGCGGTCCTCAGATCGTTTGATCGCGTTTCCAGCATCTGCCCGCAAATGGTGGAGCGTTTGTGGGACAAAGACGTTGATCCGCAAAGAACGACCGAGATCCGGAACTGGATCGACACGGATGCGATAGTTCCGCGTCCGAAGCAGACCAGATATCGTACATCCCTGAATATCGGCGAAGATGACGTCGTTGCGCTCTACTCAGGGACCATGTCGGCCAAGCAAGGACTTGACCTCCTCGTCGAAGCCGCCGCTCTTCTTCGCCGCAATCCGCGACTGCATTTCATTCTGGCAGGTGAAGGGCCACACAAGGCAAGGCTGGTGGAGATGGCTTCCGAGAATCCGAATGTCCATTTTCTGGGACTGCAGCCGAACGAAAGCTTCAACGAATTACTCGCGACGGCTGATCTTCACGTAGTCCCGCAGAGGGCGGAGGCGGCCGATCTTGTATTGCCGTCGAAGTTGGGGGCGATGTTTGCGTCCGCGCGTCCCGTCGTCGCTATGGCAGAAAGGGGCACCGGGCTTGCTGCCGAAGTGCAGGGTGCCGGTTTGCTGGTTCCGGCGGGAGACGTTCGATCGCTTGCAGATGCCATTCTTCAGTTGAGCGAAGATCCTTCTCTTCGCGAGAGGCTCGGTGCAGAGGGACGAAAGCGTTCCATCGAGCGTTGGGACCGCCGTACCATCGTGCGTCGCTGGATCGCCAGCATGAGTTCGATTTGCGGTCGGCCGGGCAGATCTGAACCCGGGCCGGGCGTGGCTTCCGAGAAGGCGGCGACATCGATCAATGACGCTCTTCCTCTGTCCTGACGCGACACGTCAGGATGTCTCCTGCGTTAATGATCAGTCGCTGCTACGATTGACCCGCATGGAAGGTCGCTTCTACATGTCTCCGGTGGTTGAGCCACTCCATCGTCATCGCACTTGTTTCCAATCCCGGCGGTCAACGGCAGGTTTTCGCACATGAGTGGACGTGTTGCCCTAATTACGGGCGTTACTGGACAGGACGGTGCGTATCTCGCCGAGCACCTCATATCGCTCGGCTATGTCGTTCATGGCATCAAACGGCGTTCGTCCTCCTTCAATACTGCCCGCGTCGATCACCTATATCGGGATCCTCATGTTGGTGAGGTGCCGTTCCTGATGCACTATGGCGACATGACGGATTCCACCAATCTGATCAGGCTCGTGCAGCAGATCAAGCCGACGGAGATCTACAATCTGGCCGCGCAGAGCCATGTCGGCGTCAGTTTCGAGAGCCCTGAATACACCGCGAACGCCGACGCAATCGGAGTACTGAGGCTCTTGGAGGCGATCCGCATCCTGGGCATGGAGAAGGATACGCGGTTCTACCAGGCATCCACGTCCGAGCTATATGGGCTGGTGCAGGAGATCCCGCAGAGGGAGACGACGCCGTTCTATCCGCGCTCGCCCTATGGTGTCGCGAAGCTCTACGGATACTGGATCACGGTCAACTACCGTGAGGCCTATGGGATGTTTGCCAGCAACGGCATCCTGTTCAACCACGAGAGCCCCATCCGCGGTGAGACGTTCGTAACCCGCAAGATCACGCGCGCTGTGGCCCGCATCGAGGTCGGGATCGAGGACACGCTTTACCTCGGCAATCTCGAGGCGAAACGAGATTGGGGGCATGCCAAGGACTATGTCGAAGGGATGCACTTGATCTTGCAGGCGGACAAGCCGGACGATTTCGTGCTTGCCACTGGCGAGACCCGCTCGGTGCGCGAGATGGTTGAACTCTCCTTCAGGGAGGTAGGACGCGAGATCGAATGGCGCGGCAAGGGCGTTGATGAGATTGGCATCGACAGAAGCAGCGGCAAGACTGTGGTTCGAATCGACCCGACCTATTTCCGGCCAACCGAGGTGGACATTCTGGTTGGCGATGCCAGCAAGGCGAACAGGATGCTGGGTTGGAAACCCAAGCGGACGTTCGGCCAGCTCGTACAAGAGATGGTGGCAAGCGATCTGAAAGATGCAAGGCGGGAGCTATCGAGTGTCAGCCACAGAGTTTGATCTGAAAGGCAAGAGCGTCTACGTCGCCGGGCATCGCGGGATGGTCGGTGCTGCGCTCGTGCGCAGGCTCGCACGGGAAAACGTACGGTTGCTCACCGCGGAGCGAACCGAAATCGACCTGATCAACCAAGCTCAGGTGTTCGCTTGGTTCGCAAGGATGCGGCCGCAGGTCGTGTTCGTCGCAGCGGCCAAGGTGGGCGGAATTTCCGCGAACGACAAGCTTCGCGCCGAGTTCATCTACGAGAACATCGTAATCGCGGCCAACGTGATCCAGGCTGCACATGCAAACGGTGCCGAGAAGCTGATGTTTCTCGGTTCATCCTGTATCTATCCAAAATTTGCGCCTCAGCCGTTGCGCGAAGACTCGATCTTGACTGGTCTGCTCGAGCCGACCAACGAGCCATATGCGATCGCCAAGATCGCCGGCATCAAGATGGCGGAGGCTTATCGGCGTCAGTATGGCTCTGATTTCATTAGCGTGATGCCAAGCAATCTCTATGGTCCCGGGGACAATTATCACCCGGAATACAGCCATGTCGCAGCGGCCCTGATCCGACGCTTTCACGAAGCCAAAGTCGCCGGAAGCAAGAGTGTCGTCGTCTGGGGGAGCGGCTCGCCGCGTCGCGAGTTTCTCTTCGTTGACGACATGGCCGACGCTTGTATTCACCTGATGAAGAACTATTCCGATGAGAAGCCAATCAACGTCGGGACTGGCAGTGACATCACCATCGCTGAGCTCGCCCACATGATCGCCGGTATCGTCGACTATCGAGGGGACATCGTCTTTGACCCGACTCGTCCTGACGGAACGCCGCGCAAGCTGCTTGATGTCAGTCGTCTCTCAACACTCGGGTGGCAGGCTGAGACTCCCTTGGAGGCGGGGATGCGGCGCGCCTATGAGGCCTACCTGATGACCCAGGCATCCGCCACAGACAACCGCTGAAGCATAGTCCTCCCCCTCTCGGCCGAACTTACCAGAATGCGCGAGTTCCAGAAGTTGGATCAGTTTCGTGTACCGCCGGGGTTTCGCGGACGGGGAGCGCTCGTCGTGGCGCTTTGGCAGATCGTTCAATCGACGCTCTTTGCACTTTCGCCTCAGCCATTTTTTGCATGGCGGCGCTTTTTATTGCGCCTGTTCGGGGCAAAGGTCGGCCGTAAGGTGCTGCTGCGCCCGACGGTGCGGGTGACCTACCCCTGGAAGACTGAGATAGGGGACTTTTCCTGGGTTGGTGATCACGTCGAGCTGTACAGCCTGGATTACATTTCAATCGGCGCTCATTCGGTGATTTCGCAGCGATCCTACCTCTGCACGGGATCGCATGACATGGACGACCTCGCGTTCAGCTATATCACCGCCCCGATCGTGGTCGGCGATCAAGTTTGGATCGCAAGCGACGTGTTTGTTGCGCCGGGCGTGAAGGTGGGCAGAGGCGCCGTGGTCGGCGCGCGGAGCACCGTACTCAAGGACGTTCCTCCCGAGGTCGTGGCCATTGGCGAGCCTGCGCGGGTCGTGCGCGATCGCCTCGTGTCCGGTGGGACCAAAACCTGCAATGCACTCTCGGAGCAGTCCGACCCGCGCAGCTAGTTGGCTTGAGCTGCAGGTCTCGGATTTCTGGCCCGACGTCGTCTTCCAGCCGACGACGTGCAGATCATAATCCAGATCCAGCACAATTCATCCAACCAAAGGGCGTTGATTTACCAGCCCATGGAATGAGCCGGAGCGATTGGATGGTTTGGCGATGCCATCAGTGAGTTCGGGCGTTTGGGCCGGCTTCATCGCAGAGTCCCATATGAGCAGCGCCGGTTCGTCGCGCGATCTTCGGCTTCCGTCGCGTCGAATCGACTACCAGACGGATTCCGCGCGTCACTTTAATCCTAGTTTAATTCAAAGTGCCTACATTTTGGTTGTTATCAACATAAAAATCAACTTATGGATGTGCATTGCGTGGCTCTTGCGCAGCTGCTGTCTCCGCGAAGCGCGCAAGGCCCAAATGGGCTTCCACGGGATTGTTGGAAGTCACTACCTTCGATGCGCGGGGTTCGACATGACCGCCCCCGTGTTCGTCGGTGAGGTGTTCCGGATCCATCACCCACAGTTCTCGGCCGTTCTAGACCAAAGGTTGCGTCGCAGCCGTCCTCGTTTTACCTCAATCGAAAAGTAAGACTAGGTACACTCAGAAAATGCAACCTTTGCGGTGATGTCCGAGCGGCGATCCGTGCGCCCGAGGGGAGTGAATGCCTATCGAACGCTACGCCGAACACTCGGAAAATCGAAATGGGCTAGACGCTGAGCCGAGGGAACGGCTGGTGCCTGGAACTCTCCAGGAACAGCTGGACCGGGTTGAGCGCGACATCAAACTTCTCACGGAGTTTGATAGGGCAGAGCGAGCTCGGCTAAATCGCGAGTCTTACCTGTGGACTGCCGAGGACCGCATCGAGTGGCAGGAGACCCAGTCTGACAATGCTCGACGAATCCGAGAGCTAGTTGAGGAACGTGAGGCGTTGCGCAAGCAGCTGGACTCCTACGAGTAGATCCTCGCGCTTCGCTCCTAGACAGAGCACAGCTTCGACGCATGATGCTGCTGAAGGAAATCAACAGCTCGGCTTCGAACGTCGGGATATCGTCCCGTGGAGTCCGGCCGCATGCTGCGCAACGGTGGCGACAGGGACACGGGCTATTTTTGCCGCAGCGCGCGGGCGAGCTGATCTTCCAACGGCTTGCGCAGGTAGGCGATCGCCGTCCGCACGCCGTTCTGGATGAAGGCCTCAACCGGCATGCCGGGCACCAGCGCCTTGCCCTCAAGCTTGGCGAGTTCGCTCGCGTCGAGGCTGATGCGGGCGACGTAGTAAGCCGCACCGGATTGTTGTTCCTTGGTCAGATCGGCAGCGATCCGCGTCAGCGTGCCGTCGAGCTCGGGGGTCACGGCGGCGTCGAACGCGCTGAAGCGGAGCTTGGCGGATTGCCCGACTTTGAGCCGGTCGATCATTAGAGGATCGACCCGGGCCTCGACCACAAGCGAATCCTTCGGCACGATTAGCATCAGCTGTTCGCCCGCGGTGATCACGCCACCGACGGTGAAGACCGATTTCTGATGGATCAGACCGTCCTGCGGCGCGCGCAATACCACGCGATCGAGCTGGTCCATCGCGGCGATGCGGCGTTCGCCGAGATCGGCAAGCTTGGTCTCGACGTCGCGCAGTTCGGTCGCGACCTCGCGGCGCTGGTCCTGAACCAGCTGGATGATCTGCAGCTCGGTTTCGGTGATCCGGCCCTTGGCGCGCGCGATCTCGGCGATCAGTTGGCCTTCCTCGCCGGTCAGGCGGGAGGCTTCGCGCTCGAGCGCAGTGAGGCGCGCATAGGGCACCAGACGCTTTTCGTACAGTTCGCGGACGCCCTCCAGTTCGGTTTCGATCCAGCGGATCTGTTCGCGCTTCGACGCGATTTGCGCCTCCAGGCCGCGGATTTCGTCCGCGATCTGGGCCTTGCGTTCGCGCAGCTGCGATTGCTGGCCGCTGATCGCCTCGCGCCGCCGGGCGAACAGCGTGGTCTCGCCCTCGATCATCTCCGCAATCGCGGCGACGGAGCGGCGTGCGGTGATATCGCCGGGCAGCACCACTGCGTCGCGGCCGTTCTGCTCGGACTGCAGCCGGGCACGACGTACCCCAAGCTGGTTGAGCTGGTTTTCGATCAACGCAAGGTTGGCGCGCGACATCGTCTCGTCGAGGCGGACCAGCATGTCGCCGGCCCGAACCTGATCGCCGTCGTTGACGTAGATTTCGGCGACCACGCCGCCAGTCGGATGCTGAATCCGGCGGACGTTGCTGTCGACCACCACCTGCGCCGGCGCGATCACGGCGCTGGCGAGGGGCGCGGTCACCGCCCAAACGCCGGCGGTGGACACCACGATCGCCAGCGTGCCTATTCCGAGGCCGGTGGCGCGCCGGATATCGCGAAACGGATCGTTGCG
Source organism: Bradyrhizobium cedriense (assembly GCF_054602315.1). Taxonomy (NCBI): domain Bacteria; kingdom Pseudomonadati; phylum Pseudomonadota; class Alphaproteobacteria; order Hyphomicrobiales; family Nitrobacteraceae; genus Bradyrhizobium; species Bradyrhizobium cedriense. The sequence continues at coordinate 616,809 of NZ_JBTSWB010000002.1, forward strand.
GCGAGCTTCGGGCGTGCGGGGGGCTGTCATATGGAGGTCCTCAACTGACGGCGGCGGCCGGAACTGGGCGCGCATCGGGCACCGCCTGCAGCGCCGCGCCGCCCGGCGCCGGATGAGCGGCGAGCGATTTGCGCAGCACTTCGTCCTTCGGGCCGAACGCCTGCACCTGGCCGGTCGCCAACGTCAGCACCAGATCGACCGCGGCGAGCGCCGCCGGTCGATGCGCGATGATGACGGCAATGCCGCCGCGAGCCCGGACACGCCGGATGGCGTCGGTCAGCGCGGCGTCGCCTTCTGCGTCAAGGCTGGCGTTCGGCTCGTCGAGCACCACCATGAACGGATCCTTGTAGAGCGCGCGCGCCAACGCGATCCGCTGCCGCTGGCCGCCCGACAGGGTGGCGCCGGCTTCGCCGATCCGCATCTCGAACCCCTTCGGCAGCTTCAGGATCATCTCGTAGGCGCCGGCGGCCTTCGCCGCGGCGATCACCGCCGCCTCGTCGATCTCCCGGTCGAAACGTGCGATGTTCTCCGCCACCGTTCCGTCGAACAATTCCACGTCCTGCGGCAGATAGCCGATCATGCCGCCACGAATTTCTGCCGGCCACTGGTCGAGGGTGGCGCCATCAAGGCGGATCTCGCCGCGTGCGATCGGCCAGATCCCGACCAGCGCCCGCGCCAGCGTCGATTTGCCGGCGGCTGACGGGCCAATGATGCCGACCGCCTGGCCGGCTTCAAGTGCGAACGAGGCGTTGTGCACGATCGCGGTAGTGCCGCCGGGGGCGGCGATCGTGACCTGCTCGACCGTGAGCCGGTGGACGGCGCGTTCGGGCGCGACGTCGGGGGTCGGGGCGGCGCCGTCGCGCAGAGCGGCGCGGAGCCGTTGGCCCGCCTGTCGCGCGCCGAGGAACGGACGCCAGATGGAGATCGCCAGTTCCACCGGCGCGAGCGCGCGGCTGCCCATGATCGACGCGGCGATCATCACGCCGCCGCTGGCCAGCCCCTCGATCACCAGGTAGGCGCCGAGGCCGAGCAGCGCCGATTGCAGCATGAAGCGCAGCGCTTTCGACAATGCGCCGAGCGATCCGGCGATATCGGCGTTGCGCTGCTGGGCGGCGACGAGATCATCGTTGGCGACGCCGATCCGGTCGATCAACCGCTGCTCCATCCCCAGCGCGGCCACGATTTCGGCGTTGCGCCGGCCGGCTTCAAGCTGGACGCCGCGGATTGCGCCGGCACGCGACGCGTCCCGGGTCGGCGCCCGCGTCAGCACCTCGGTGAGCAGCGCGATCCCGAACAGCAGCACCGCACCCGCGACCAGCGTCCAGCCGAGATAAGGATGCAGGAGAAAGCAGCCGGCGAGATACAGCGGCATCCACGGCAAGTCGAACAGGGTCGTCGGGCCGAGCCCGGAAAGGAACGACCGGACCGAGTCCAGATCATGTGACAATTGCAGGCCGCGATTCGCGCCGCCGCCGCGCAGCGGCGCGCGCAGGATGTTGCGGACGACCGGTTGCCACAGCGCGGCGTGTAGTGCCGATCCGATCCGGGTCAGAATGCGCTGACGCAGCAGGTCGAACAGTCCTTGCATCGCATACGCCGCCGCCACCGCGATCGACAGAGCGATCAAGGTCGGAATGCTGTGCGAAGGAATGACCCGGTCGTACACCTGCAACATGTAGATCGAGCCGGTGAGCATCAGCAGATTGAGCACCGCCGAGAACAGTCCCACCGTCAGAAAGGCCGTTCTGCAGGAGGCGATCGCGGCCGACGCGAGATCGCCGGATGCGGGAGACGACGCGGAGGACGTTGTTGCGGTCATGATACTCAAATTCAAAACGACGTCGGACCGTCACGGTCGGTGCGGTCGGCGTTCGTTAGCGAGCTTCAACGTCAGGCGCATGACAAGGCGGCGCGTGCGCGAAAACGCATTCCAGTGGCAACGAGGCGCGACACCCTGCGACGAAACGCCGCTCTGGTTCGGAGTTCGGCCGCACCGGCCGGCAACCGAAGCCTGGCGTGGTCGTCCCTCGCGGTGGACTGATCAAGCTTTAACGCGATGACTCAATGGCGATCGCCGCCGGCCGAGCGTCGAGCACGCCGCAAGGAGTCGTTGGTTCGCGCGGTCTTCGCGTCACTTTCCATAGTGCGACTTCACCGACCCGTTAAGAAGCAGTCACCGATCTGTTGTCGTCGGCATTCTATCAACGCGCATTAACGATCCGTTAACGATCGGCCGTCCGGACCGCGTCCTCACGCATGCCGTGAGGCGGTGATCCGCGACGTCTTCTTCTCAAGCGCTGGAGTGCGATACATGTCGACGACCCCTCATGTCCTGGCGAACGGCGATTTCCTGCAGGATTGGTCCAACACCGGCCTCATCACGACTAACGATGATTGGTCGGGAGTCGCATCGATCGTCGGCTATCTCGGCAACGATGTCGTTTCGGCCACCGGGGTGGACGCGCGCACGGCTACCGGATCGTCGTCGGGAGACGTCGACGTCATCGCCAACCAGACCAACACCGCCATCACCAACGGCGGTGTGGCCGAATTCCAGATCGCCAACCCGACGGTGGCGCTGAACGGCTCGAACAGCGCGGATGCCCCCAGCCTCGTGATCCATCTCGACGCCACCGGCCGCAAAGATGTCCGGCTGAGCTTCAATGCGCGCGACCTCGACGCCGGCACGGACGACTCCGCGCAGCAGATCAACGTGCAGTACCGGCTCGGTTCGAGCGGGTCGTGGACCAACGTTCCGGGCGGTTACGCCGCCGACACCACCACCGGCGGCGCCGCGACCATGGTGACGCCGTTCGATCTGCTGTTGCCCGCCGCCGTCGACGGCCACAATGATATCCAGGTTCGCATTCTGACCACCAACGCCGTCGGCAATGACGAATGGGTCGGTATCGACGACATCCGCGTCACCAGTTCGTCCGAATCGTCGGTCGAAGCCCAGCACGTCGCCTTCGCGCCGGGTTCGATTACGGTGTCGCATGACGAAAGTAACAGCGGTCCGACCGTCTATCAGTTCACCGTTGAGCGCACCGGCGGCACCACGGGCGACGTCGCGTTCTCGGGAACGATCGCTTCGGCGCAGACCGATGCGGCCGACTATGTCGGCGGCAAGCCGGCCAGCTTCAGCGGCAGCATCGCTGACGGACAGACCTCCGCGATCGTGACCGTCACCGTCGCCGGCGACACGGACAACGAGGCGAACGAGAGCTTCACGCTGACGCTGCAGAACGCTTCCAATTCGGTGGCCGTGACGACTACGATCGGCAGCGCCGCGACGGCGACCGGCACCATCGTCAACGATGACGTCGGCATTACCAAGATCAGCGCGATTCAGGGCAGCGGAGCCAGCAGCGGCATGGTCGGTCAGACCGTGACCGTCGAAGCCATCGTGGTCGGCGACTTCCAGAACGGCGATGCCGACGCCGACCGCAATCTCAACGGCTTCTATCTCCAGGAGGAGACCACCGATTCCGACGGCAATGTCCTGACCTCCGAGGCAATATTCGTCTACGGCGGCGCCACCGACGTTCAGATCGGCGACCGGGTGCGCGTCACCGGCTCGATCAGCGAATATTTCGGTCTGACCGAGCTGACCGCCAGCAACATCTCGGTCGTCCAGGCCGGCGCGGTGGCCGACGTTGACACGATGGCGGTGCAGATCGACCTGCCGTCGATGGGCACCACGCTGAGCCAGGACGGCGACTACCAGCCCGATCTTGAAGCCTATGAAGGCATGCTGGTCACGGTCCCGCAGACCCTGACCGTCACCGAGCAGTACAATCTCGACCGGTTCAACGAGATCAAACTGGTGGCGGGCGAACGGCCCGAACAGTTCACACAGGAGAACGCGCCCGATACCGCCGCCTACCAGGCATACCTGGCCGAGCTCGGTGCCCGCACCATCACTTATGATGACGGCCTGAACGTCCAGAACGCCGCGATCAACAACCTCGACGGCTTCGATCCGAACGACAACCCGTCCGCCACGCCGAACTACGGCACCGCCGACGCGGTGCGGATGGGCGACACCGTCACCGGCCTGACCGGCGTGCTCGACTATCAATGGGCCGGCAACTCCGCCTCGGGGGCGACCTGGCGGATCCGCTCGGTCGAGGATGGCGCCAATACCTTCGGAGCCGGCGATAATCCGCGCACCGATGCGCCGGACGACGTCGGCGGCCGCCTGAAGGTGGCGAGCTTCAACGTGCTGAACTATTTCACCACGCTGGACAATGGCGGCACCACCGCGATCGGCGAAGCGCCGCGCGGCGCCGACAGCGCCGCGGAGTTCGCACGTCAGACCGAGAAGCTGGTCGCGACCATCCTCGACATGGACGTTGACGTTTTGGCGCTGACCGAACTGGAGAACGATTTCTCCGTTGCATCGTCCGGCAATGCCATCAAGTATCTGGTCGAACAGCTCAATGCCGTGGCTGGGACCGGCACCTATGCCTGGGTCGATCCCGGCCGGCAGTTCGTTGGCGGCGACGCCATCGCGGTCGGCTTCATCTACGACACCACCGCGGTGAAGATCGCCGACGGTACGACCATCGAGATCCTCAACGACGCCGACCTGCCCGGCCTCGGCCTCGGCGGCCTGATCGGGCAGAGCACGGTCGGCGCGGTGTTCGACGGCGAGAACACCAGCCGCAACGCGCTCGCGGTGACCTTCGAGGAGCTTGCGACCGGCGAAACCTTCACGGCGATCGCCAACCATCTCAAGTCGAAGAGCGGTACCGGCTCCGGCGCCGATTCCGATCAGGGCGACGGCCAGGGCAACTGGCAGAACCAGCGCGAGCTGGCCGCCACCGCGCTGACCGCCTGGGCGGCGAGCGATCCGACCGGCTCGGGCGATCCGGACGTGATGCTGCTCGGCGATTTCAACGGCTACGCCAAGGAGCAGTCGACCGCTCTCATCGAGAGCGCGGGCTATGAGAATCTGCAGGATCGCGAGGACGGCGCTTATTCCTATGTGTTCGACGGCCAGACCGGCACGCTCGACTATGCCTTCGCCAATGCCAGCCTCGGCACGCAGGTGTCCGGTGTGACCACCTGGCACATCAATGCCGACGAGGCCGACGCGCTCGACTACAACACCGACTATGGCCGCGACACCTCGATCTTCGACGGCGACTCCTCGATCCGGGTGTCCGACCACGATCCGGTGATCGTGGGCCTCAATCTCGGGGAACAGGAGCCGACACCGGCTTACACGCTGCAAATCCTGCATGCATCGGACTTCGAGGCGGGTCTGAACGCAGTCGATCGCGCCGGCAACTTCGCGGCCATCGTCGACTATCTCGAGGAGACCTACGCGAACTCGATCACGCTGTCTTCGGGCGATAATTTCATTCCCAGCCCGTTTTTCAGCGCCGGCAGCGACAGCTCGCTGAAGGAGGTCTACGAAACCGCGCTGGAAACCTATTACGGCCTCGCTGCCGGGACGCTCAACATCTCGGCCGGCTTCGGCACCGCCGACATGGCGATGCTGAACATCATCGGAGTGCAGGCCTCGGCGATCGGCAATCACGAATTCGACGCCGGCACCAAGGCGTTCGCCGACATCATCAAGCAGACCGCCGGCTATCCCGGCGCGCAGTTCCCGTACCTCGCGGCCAATCTGGACTTCTCGGCCGATGCCAATCTCGCTTCGGTCTACACCGGCACGATCCAGGATGCCGACGCCTACACCGGCTTCCCGCCGGTGGCCGGGATCGGCAAGAAGATCGCGCCGGCCACGGTCATCGAGGAGAACGGCGAAAAGATCGGCGTGATCGGCGCGACCACGCAGATCGTGCAGAGCATCTCCTCGACCGGCGGCGTCGAAGTGATCGGCGACAATGTCGATGACATGGCGGCGCTGGCGGCAATCCTGCAGCCCACGATCGACGGTCTGCTGGCTCAGGGCATCAACAAGATCATCCTGGTCAGCCATCTGCAGCAGCTCGCGCTCGAAAAGGCGCTGGCGCCCCTGCTGCACGGCGTCGACGTCATCGTCGCCGGCGGCTCGCACACGCTGCTGGCGGACGAGACCGACACGCTCCGTGCCGGCGACACCGCCGCCGACACCTATCCGATCGTCACCGCGAACGCCGACGGCAAAACCACGCTGATCGTCAACACCTCCGGCGAATACTCCTATGTCGGACGACTGGTGGTCGATTTCGATGCTGAAGGCAACGTGATCTACACCGCGAACTCGGCGGTCAACGGCGCCTACGCCAGCACGGAAGAGGTGGTCGCCTCGCTGTACGACGGCAATACCACGGTCGACGTCGACCATGACGGCGACGTGGATGCCGACGACGCCGATGCCTTTGCCGACGGCGGCCGCGGCGATCTGGTCAACGACATCGCCCAGGCGGTGGGCGGCATCATCGACGCGCAGGACGGCAACACTTTCGGCAAGACCGACGTCTATCTCGAGGGCCGCCGCAGCGAGGCTCGCACCGAGGAGACCAACCTCGGCGACCTCTCCGCCGATGCGAACCTGTGGTACGCCCAGAAGGTCGACCCGACCGTGCTGGTTTCGATCAAGAACGGCGGCGGAATCCGCGATTCGATCGGCTACGTCTATGCGGTCGGCGGCGAGGCGGTGGAGAGCCCGCCGCTGGCGAACACCAGCGTCGGCAAGGAGGCGGGCGAGGTGTCGCAGCTCGATATCGCCAACTCGCTGCGTTTCAACAACGCGCTCTCGATGGTCACGGTGACCGCGGATCAGCTGCTGAAGGTGCTCGAGCACGCAGTGGCGGCGACCACGGCGACCGCGACGCCCGGCCAGTTCGCCCAGGTCGGCGGCATCGCGTTCTCGTTCGACAAGGATTTGCCGGCCGGCAACCGCGTGCAGTCGGCAGCGCTGATCGACGACAACGGTAACCCGGTGCTGGCGTTGGTCGCGAACGGCGAACTGGTGGTCGATGCGGACATGGCGATCCGGGTCGTGACCTTGAGCTTCCTGCTCACCGGCGGCGACGGCTATCCGTTCGCGAGCTTCATTGCGGCCAATCCCACCTTTGCCAACGTCGTCAATCTGTCGCCGGACCTGGTTCCGGATGCCGGTCAGACAGCGAACTTCGCCACCGAAGGCACCGAGCAGGACGCCTTCGCCGAATACATGGCGACGAACTACTCCGACACGCCCTACGACGTCGCCGACACCGATCGGGCGCACGACGAGCGCATCCAGAACCTCGACTACCGCGAAGACACGGTGCTCGAAACCGAAGCGCTGGTGCTGGTCGGCGACGATGGTGACAACCAACTCGCCGGCGCGCTCGGTGACGACGTCCTCACCGGCCTCGGGGGCGACGACGTCCTCGCCGGGCTCGGCGGCGACGATCAGCTCGATGGCGGCGAGGGCGATGATACCCTGTCTGGCGGCGATGGCGACGACACGCTGCTTGGCGGTGCAGGCGACGACACGCTCGACGGTGGCGCTGGCGACGACCGGCTGGTGGGCGGCGACGGTGACGACACCCTGACCGGCGGAGAGGGCGACGACGTCCTGATCGGCGGCGAAGGCTATGACACCCTGCAAGGCGGCGACGGCAACGACGAACTGGTGGCTGGTGCCGGCGACACCGCGGAAGCCGGTGACGGCGACGACCTCATCATCGTCTCCACCGACGACCCCGCGCCGGGCTCGATCGACGGCGGCGCCGGCAACGACACCGTCAAGCTGATCGGCGGCGGCACGGCGGAACTGATCGCCACGCTCAATGTCGAGAACCTGCTGGTGGCCGCAGGCACTTGGTCGGTGGCCGGATCGGCATCGTACGACGATGTGACGATCCAGGGCGGCGCGACGCTGGCTTCGAGCCTCGTCGTGGACAACAACGATCACGTCGCCATCGAGGCCGGCGGCGCGCTCTCTGCGTCCGGCAACGCGATCGTCTGGCAGGGCGGTGGCAACGCGGTCATCGACAATGCCGGCGAGATCTCCGGCTCGACCCGTGCGCTCACCACCACGGCGGGGGCGACCGGCTCGGTGACCCTCAACAACCAGGCCGGCGGCGTCGTCCGCGGCGCGCTGACCCCGGAACGGGCCGGTCACGCCGACGCGACCATCATCGTCAACAACGCCGGCGTGATCGAAGCGAACGGCCGCGTCATCGACTTCCGCACCTTCGACAACAACGGCGCGTCGGCGGTGATCAACAATCTTGCCGGGGGCGTCATCCGCCAGCACGGCAGCGATACCGACGTGATCCGCCCGGGCACTGACGGAATCGTCAACAACTGGGGGACCATCACGACGGATCCGACGTTCGTGGGCGGAGGCGATCTGATCGACTTCCAGAGCGACACCGGCGGCAAGGTCACCAACTATGCCGGTGGCTGGATGGAAGGTTCGCGTCACGCTGTAACCGGTGACAATGCCGTCACCGTCATCAACAGTGGCACGATGATCGGCCGCAACGGGTCCGCCGTGAACCTGGACACCGACGGGACCGAAGCGCAGAAGGCGTTCATCACCAACCACGGCGTGATGGAGGGCCGCTCGGCCGAACTGTCCGACAGCGACGGCGACGCCATCGATGTCGACGGTCTGGTGCAGATCGTGAACTACGGCAAGATCTCGGGCCTCGGCGCCGAGGGCTATCACGACGGCGAGCCGAACGTCTCCGAAGCGATCGCGATCGGCGGCGGCAGCATCGTCAACAATGCCGGCGGCGAGATCTACGGCTACGGCCGTGCGATCCAGGTCGACAACTCCAGCAACGCCAACGCGCTGGGGGTGACGACCATCGTCAACCACGGCCTGATCAAGGGTGACGGCCACGGTCCGGAAGGGGTCACCCCCGAGGATGCGGCGCGGTTCGACCTGCGCGGCAACGAGGCGATCAACCTGGTCGGCACATATGCCGACAGCCTCACCAACAGCGCCACCGGTCAGATCGTCGGCGGCGTCTCGATGGGCGGCGGCAGCGACACGCTGAGCAATGACGGCTCGATCACCGCCACCGGCGGATCAGCGGTGAACATGGGCGAGGGTGACGATCTGATCGTCAACCGCGCCATCATCACCGGCGACGTCCTGCTCGGCGCCGGTGCCGACGAGCTGATCAACCAGAGCTCCGGCGTCATCACCGGCGACGTCAGCTTCGGCGACGGCAACGACAGGCTCGGCAACACCGGCAAGATCGTCGGCAAGGTCGATCTCGGCGCCGGCGACGACTTCGTCAACATCTGGATCGGGTCCGATATCCAGGGCCAGATCCTGCTCGGCGACGGCAACGATATCTTGATCTCCAACGACTGGATCTCGACCAACATGGAGATCGACGGCGGTGCCGGGAATGACGAGATCTACACCTCGTTCGGTAACGACACCATCCACGGCGGCGAAGGCAACGATCGGATCTATGCCAACCAGGGCAACGACACCGTCTACGGCGATGCAGGCAACGACGAGATCTACGGCAACGACGGCGACGATCTGATCATTGGTGGTGCCGGTGACGACATCATCGACGGCGGCGCCGGGACCGACACCGCGACCTTCTCCGGCGCGATTGCCGGTTACGCGATGACGCTGAACGCCGATGGCTCGGTGAACATCGCTGATCAGGCCGGCACCGACGGCACCGACACGCTCAGCAACATCGAGGAACTCGGCTTCGCCGACGGCACCTGGACGCTGCGCACCGGAACCGGCGGCAGCGATACGATCGTCGGCGGCCTTGGCAACGATCTGGTGTTCGGCGGCGCCGGCGACGACGCCTTCATCGGCGGCTATGGTCTGGATCGCTACGATGGCGGCGACGGCGTCGACACCATCGACTACAGCAACATCTCGTTCAAGCTGACGATCGATCTCGACTCCGGGCTGGCCTACTATCCCGGCTACATCCCGGGCGCCGACCATCTCGCCGGGATCGAGAACGCGGTAGGCACGGCGTATGACGACACGCTGATCGGCTCGGCCGGAGCCAACACCCTGAATGGCGGCCTTGGCAATGACCTGCTGATCGGCGGCGCCGGTGACGACGTGCTGCTCGGCGGCTTCGGCGACGACGTGCTCCGTGGCGGTGCTGGTGACGACACCATCGACGGCGGCTTCGGTCAGGATCTGTTGGATCTGTCCGACGCCACCGGTGCGGTCACCATCAACCTGGTGTCCGGCACCGCGACCGGCGCAGGCATTGGCACCGACCACTTCAGCGGCATCGAGGGCTTCGTGCTCGGTGCCGGTGCGGACCATGTCACAGGCGGCAACGGCGCCGATATGTTCGATGGCGGAGCCGGTAACGATGTCATCGCCGGTGGTGCCGGCAATGACACGCTGCGTGGCGGCGAAGGCGACGATAGCGTCGACGGTGGCTCCGGCAACGACGTGATCGAGGGTGGCGTCGGCAAGGACACGTTGAAGGGCGGTTCGGGGGTCGACGTCGTCTCCGGCGGCGACGGCGACGACAACATCGATGGCGGCTCCGAGAACGACATGCTGAATGGCGGTGCCGGCAACGACACCATCAAGGGTGGCTCGGGTGCCGACATCCTCGCGGGCGATGCCGGCAACGACATCCTGTCCGGTGGCTCAGGCGCCGACGTGTTCACGTTCGCCGCCGGCTTCGGCAAGGACACCGTCACCGACTTCGCCACAACCGGTGGCTCGGCCGACGTGCTGCAATTCTCGAGCAGCCTGTTCGCCGACTTCGCCGAAGTGATGTCGCACACCACGCAGGTCGGAAAGGACGTCGTCGTGACGTTCGATGCCGACAACACTGTGACGCTGGCTAATCTGCAGATCGCCTCGCTGTCAGCAGACGACTTCCGCTTCGTCTGATCGATAGCGGACCGAACCCGACCACGGAACGCAAGAGCGTTCCGTGGTTCTTCGCAAAATGCGCCGGCATCGATACTGGCGAGACGATTGTCCGACAATGGGATGGAACGGCTGCTTCTACTTCCCCTGCGGGGACAGTCTGTAAAGACCACCCCCTGGCATCCGGATCAGTAGCCCATGGACACCGCCGCGGCTCTGGCCTCGGTCGAACCGTGGCGCTTAGTTTGAACATAAGGTTCACCAGGGGCGTGAACTCATGCTTCCTGACCGGCATGGCTGGTCCGAACAGTCTCGCCACCTCGGCAGACTTCTCGGCGGCAAATAGAAGAACCGCCGCTACCGATTGCTCGGCGTTGCGGCGGTTGATGATCGAGCGCCGTTGGCTGGCGGTTGCCCAAGCGCTCTTGCGCTTACCGCACGTACCAGTACCCCCACCAGCGCTGGGACACCGGCCGTGCCTGCGCCTTCATGGCTGCGACTTCCTCGACGGGGCGAAGCTGGGGACCATAGATCGCGGGCGGATAGACGTCATCCCACAGCACGACTCCGCCTTGGACCGCGGCCGCCCGATGGGACGGAGCAGGCGCGAACTCGGCGGCTGGCGCGATGGATGCCGTCAAGGTGAGGCCGAGAGCAGACAGGGCAATGGATGGAATAATGGCGCGGAAGTTCATTGGACTGAATCCCTCATGCAATGCGATGCGAATAATGCGATGTCCGCCGGACGGTTGCAAGGGCATCGGCCCGCTGATCGGACCGAAATAGCCGTACGGCCGGAGAGACCCGCTCCAAACGCTGCGGACGAGAAAGGCTCGAACCCGCATGATCGCAAATGCGTCTCTTAGACTCTGATACGCAGTTGCCGCCCAAGATGAGAAAAGGTGAGGGGACATCAGACGCGGCATTGACTCGCATGCACATGAGAAGGTCGAGGCGTGAACAATCTTTCGGCGCCGGAAGTCACCGGAGAATCATGATGTCGACACACTGCTCGGTCTTGATGTGTCCCCGGATTATCCGGGACGACTCTCCATGACTTCTGCACTTGTCTCTGCTTCCATCTTTGGCGCTGGCCTCATCCTGGGATACGTATTGCGCGCGTGGCGCGTGCAACGAAGGGTTGCAACCTCATCCGGCCGGACCTCGACTCCCACATCAACGTTCGGTCATGCCCGACGCGCCTTTTAGGTGCGATTCGGTTTGGCGGCGGGGCGCGGGGTTCTCACTAAATCGAATGGGGGCGCGATCGCATGAATGAGCCCAAGAAGGATGCGCCTCGGCGCTACATCGTGGATGGCGCGGGACAGCGCGTGCTTGTGGGTCTGTCCATCTCGGAGACCATCGAGTTCGAAGCGCTGGACAAGCCGGATACGCATCCGGGCGCCGACTTGCTCGGCGAGGCGGCTCGGGTCCGGCAGGCCAAGCACGGCGAACGCTGGGTGGAGCTCTACGTCAAGCACGAACGAGCCTGGAGCGACTGGATGGCCCGGACGCGGTTGGAGCAGCCGCCTCTGCTCAACTAGCGCGCCATCGGGGCGCAGCCGTCTCTCCCATCGGTGGCAAGTGGGTGCCCCCACGTCACACCGCGAGCATGCGGCTTCCCTGGATGCTCATCAGAGTGAGGTTGCCGGTCGCATAGGCGCCGGTATCGATGTTGACGCGGTTCGCCAGGAATTCGGCGCTTCGGACCGGCGTATGGCCGTGCACGACGTATTTGCCGAACTGTTCTTCGCTCCGCAGGAACTCTTCGCGAATCCACAGCAGATCGCGCTCCGTCTGCTCGGCCAACGGGACGCCCGGGCGAACACCGGCGTGGACGAAGAAGAAGTCCCCGCAACTGAAGCTCAGCCGCAGATTGTCGAGGAATTCCAGATGCTCGGTCGGCATCGCCCGAATCAAATCGCGCATGATCGATGCCGGCTCGTCGCGCTTGAGATCCGGCGGAGCAAGCCCGTAGGACGTCAATGTCTGGGTCCCGCCGAAGGCAATCCAGTCCTCGAAGAGAGAGGGGTCTTCGAATACCCTCACCAGAAAGGCCTCGTGGTTGCCCTTGAGGAAAACCGCATTTCCCCGCCGACTTCTCTCGACCAGGATGTCGAGGGTTGAGCGCGTATCCGGGCCGCGATCGATGTAATCGCCCATGAACACTTCGACGGCATAGCGCGGCCGGCTGTGGGCAACGTCGGCGTCGATCACCCGCAGCATGGGCTCGAGCAGATGCGCGCAGCCGTGAATATCCGAGATCGCATAGATGCGAACTCCATCGGGCAATTGCGGTTTGGGAATGGACGGACGTGGTCGTGCGAGAGGTTTCATGGCGCTCAATCGATCGGTGGTTGAGAAAATCCCCAAGTCGCCGGCACCGGAGAGCTTCCATCCAACGCGAACAACGCGAATTCGGTGGGGCCGCGCCTGGTTCTCCGACCGGATCACGCCAAAAGAAGGGCGCGGCATTTTTTGCCGACCTCGCTTCGCGGCGGATTGCAGGAACAAGATCGGCGCGCAGGAATTGCATCGCTGGCCCGAAGCAGGCGGCAAAGCTGCATGGCTCGGCACAGAATTTCGTATGCATCCGTAGATGGAGAATCCGATGAGATTCCCGCGGACGACCCGAGTGCCTTCGACGAAGCATCACAGCGCCTCATACTTGAGCGAACAGACGCTCCTGCAACGACCGGGCCTCGCATCGGATACGGAATCTGATTCAAAATGCGGCAGTCCGCCCGCTCGTATGTCAGCACTGTGACGACATTTTCGGCGCGCTGAATTTCACCGCGTATTTCAATATGCGCATCGTCCGTGCGCTGCAAAAGTTTTTGCGTGCAGCGCCACAATGTCGCTGCGATCAAACAACACTTTCAGTGCGGGGAAGTGACGAGTCTTCAGCATCACGATGAGCGTCAAGCACTCTCTCGATAAGCAGAGGTTCGAATGGCTGTTGCAACTTATGGTTCTGAGAACGCTCATGCGCTGTCATCTGCGCGTGGCGGCGCTCTTCAGAGGCCCTTTCAGATCGTCGTCATCGCCGCCGACTTCCTGTTGATCCTGTTGAGTTATGCAGCAGGAGGGGCGCTATATGGTGCGGCCGTCGCTTCGCCTGCCGACGGCGCATCGGTCGGGGCCGGGTTGTTCGTCGGTGTGGTGTTCGTCGGGATCGCCTATTTCCGGGACGTCTATTCGACGCACCGCCTGCTCAATCTCGTATGGCAGCTTCGAATGGCGGTGTTTATCTGGCTGACGTCGCTCACGATCCTTGCCGTTGCGGCCTTCCTGCTGAAATCGACGGACAACCTCTCGCGCGGCACCGTCATCGTCTTCGCCGTGATCGGCGGGCTTGGCTTGATCAGCCTCCGCTTCGCCTGGCAGGCCGTGTTCGGCACGAGCTTTGCGAGAAGCCGGTTGGTCGACCGCAAGGTGATCCTGCTCAGCCTGAAGCCGCTCGACTTCACCTCGAGCCGCTTCAAGGATCTGCGGAGGAACGGCTTCGACGTCATGCGCCATTTCGTGCTCGGAACCGACCGGGAGGATGGCCAATGGGAGCGACAGATTCGCGACGTCATCCGTCAGTCGCGCTCGGCTGATGTCGACGAATATCTGCTTGCCATCGACTGGAACGAATTGCCGATGTTGCGCAAGCTGGGGCCGTATTTGCGTGCCGTCCCGCAGCCCATTCGCCTGCTGCCGGACGACCCGGTTGCCGACTTGGTGACCCGTCCCTTTCTGCCGGTCAGCGGAACCGTGGCGGTCGAGATCCAGCGACCGCCGCTCACGATTCTCGAGCGGCTCCAGAAGCGCTGTCTCGACGTCGGCGTCGCGCTGTTTGCGCTCGTGCTGCTGACGCCGCTGCTGCTGACCGTTGCCGTGCTGATCAAGCTGGATTCCCCGGGAGCCGTCATATTCCGGCAGTCCCGCCGCGGCTTCAACGGCAAGCCGTTTGAGATCTGGAAGTTCCGAACCATGACCGTTTGCGAGAACGGAGAAACGATTGCCCAGGCGACCAAGAGGGATGCTCGCGTCACCAAGATCGGGCGCTTCCTGCGCATGACCAGCATCGACGAGTTGCCGCAGCTCTGGAACGTGCTGCGTGGGAACATGTCGCTGGTCGGACCGCGTCCGCACGCGCTCGCCCATGACAATTACTACGACGAGCTCATCAGCAAGTACGTCTACCGCCATCACATGAAGCCGGGCCTGACGGGCTGGGCCCAGGTCAATGGATTCAGGGGAGAGACGCCGACGATCGATCTGATGGAGAAGCGGGTCGAATACGACGTCTGGTACGTCAGCAATTGGAGCATCTGGCTCGACCTGAAGATCATGGCCCGCACGGCGTCCGCGGTGATGTTCCAGGAAGCCTATTAGCCGCTTTCCAAACTAATGGAGCCTCCGCAACCCGGGGGCCTCAGGTTCCATTGCGCGGCGACTTGCCGATCAGTCGCATGATCGCATCGCGCAGGGCGAGCAACGGCGGCACGAGGACGAAGAAGGCCCCCATTGCAACCGAGACGATGATGTGGCGAATCGAGACAGGTTCGTCCTGCTCGATCTCGCGCCGGTTTGGCTCGATAGGCGCCGGTGAGAGCGTCGTCGCCACAGGCCGCCGAAGCGGTTTGCGGGGGGGAACTACGATCAACACGAACAGAATGTTGAGCAGAACCCAAATGGTCAGAATCGTGAGGACGATCAGCATCCGAGCCTACCGGAAAGAACCGCGAGTATGATCCGAGACTGGGTCTCAGGGAACCGGGAAAGAAAGATGCCTAATGTTTCGGCATTTTGGGCCATCAAGCACTGGATTGTCACGTCTTGTCGGTAGATGGCTGTCAATAGGGCACTCTCCCAGCCGCCACCGTAGTCGTCAATCCTTGCTTTTGGCTAGAGCAATTACTGCAAGTTGTGGATTCCGGACGATTACGGAGATCGGGTGCCGAACGGAACCAAGCTCCACCGGGTTTCCGAGGCAGGGTTTTCCTGACAGGATTGGCTCGACCAACGGGCTGATAAGCAAGCGCGTGGCCTGTTCCGAGTCGATGCCAATCTGGCCGGAGCGTGATAAGGACTGATTGGGCCGAAGGGTTCTGCCCTCACCGAATGCCGGGCGTCCTCGCCGGGTTTGTGCCGGAGGAATGCTCCGCATAAGTGCAATTCGAGCTCTCCCGTCGAGGAGGTGACCACGATACCCGGCCACATCCTGCCGCCCGCACCAGCGTGAGGCGCGGCGCCGCGCCTCCGCCTAGACTAAAGCGTCATCCGGAAAGTGCGCGCAGGGGTTTTCGAAGATCATGCTTGAACAGCAACCTAAGGCGCGATGACGATTCATCCTGATCGCATCGCGCTTCTTCAGGCGTGCTCGACGTAGTAGCTGTTGTGGTGCTTGCCCTTGTAGGCCTCGATGCGCTTGAGCATTTTCGGGTTGGCGCGGTTGAGCACGGCGCCCAGCAGTTTCTTCTGCAGGACTTCCGACCCGGAAACCGACTCCTGAAGAGCACTTCGCGTCGTCTGGCCCCATTCGATGACGTAGACCATGGCGTCGATCAGGAAGCTGACGGCCTTCGAGTCCGCCACCGGCATCACCGGGGCGAGATCGATCACGATATATTCGTAATGCTCTCTCAGCGCCTTGAGCAACTCGGCCATCGCTTTCGAACCAATGACGTCGGCCGAATTCACCATGCGGGAAGCGACGACGGACGGGAGGAAATCCAGTCCGGTCTCCTTGCTCCGCTGCACGTGATAGCCGAGGCTCGTGGGGTCGTTGAGCGCTTCCACAAGTCCGCTCTTGGCGTTGGGCGCGAGCTCTCGCGTCAGTGAGCGCGTGTGCAGATCGCCGTCGATCAGAACCGTGCGGTGACCCGTGAGAGCGATCAACTGGGCGAAGTTCGCAGCCACGGTCGTCTTCCCTTCCTTGGGAAGGGAAGAGACGATGCCGATCACCTTGATCTCGCGGGTCAGGCGCGCAACGTCGATCGAAACCTTGATGTTGCGCAACGTCTCGGCAAACCGCGAGAATGGATGATCGACGACGTAGCGAGACAGATCGGACGGGCCGGTCTTGTTGGCGTGACGAATATCGGGCAGGACGCCGAGGCACTTCACGCCGAGTTCGTCCTCGACCTCGCTGGGCGTCCGCAGCACGTCGCTCAGCAGTTCACGCGCGAATGCGACGCCGAAGCCGAGACAGAGACCGCCCACCAGGCCCCCCACCAGCGCCAGCATCGTCCGCGGCGAACTCTTGCGATCCGGCTTGGTGGCGGTGCTGATGAGACGCGCCTCGCTGAGCGGGAAGCTCTGATTTTGCGTCGCGCTTTGCAGTTTCTCGAGGAAGTTGTTGTAGAGGTTGCGATAGGTGTCGGCCGCGCTTTCGAGATCGCGCAGCTTGACTTCGGCCTGGCCGGTGTGGCCGGCCTGCGCTACGAGTTCCTTGACGTTCTTCTCGAGCGAGGCCTCCCGGCTCTTTGCGATCTCGTAGTCGCTGCGATAGGCGTCTGCAATCCGACGCAGCTCATCGGCGATATTCTTGCGCAGTTCCTCCATCTTGTTGGCCAAATTGACTGCCGCAAGATGTTGCTTGCCATAGCGCCTGGACCAGTCCGCATATTGGGCCTGGAGGTCGAGATATTGAGCGCGCAGACGGGTAATCACGGAATTGTTGAGGGCGTCCGTCACTGTTGATTGCGCAACATCCTGATCGGAAATCGTATCGATCCGGTCAAGCCGGGCCTTGGCCTCGGCGGTCGCGGCCCGTGCTTGAACCAGCTGCGTGTTCAGGTCCGACAATTGCTGCTCGGACATCAGACCGCGGCTGGTTCCGACGATGTTGTTCTCGGCCTTGAAGGTCTGGACGGCGCGGTCGCTGGCCGATGCCTGCTCGCTCAGCTCGATGCTGCGCTGCTGAAGCCATTCGGTTGCCCGCTTGGTGGACTGATATTTGGCCTCCAGGGCGCCAACCAGGTAGGCGTTGGCGATCGCGTTGGCGATCTTGGCGGCCGTGTCGGGGCTTCGTGCGCGATAGCTCAGCGACAAGACATACGTCGTCAGTACGCGCTCGGTCCTCAGGTTCTTCTGAACCTGTTCGACCACGGCATGTTCGATGCGCTCCTGGCTCGGCGGTTCGCCGGAGCCGAACGGCGAGGTGATCTTGCCGAGGACGAGGGAGAGGAGGCCCGGCTTGGAGCCATTGAACTCCGGATCCTCCGTCAGCTTCAGGCGACGGACGACGGACAAAATCAGGTCGTCCGAGTTGATGATTTCGACCTGGCTGTCGACGTAGCCGGTGTCGATCAGCGCGCTGCCGGTGTTGCTGTCCTTGTCCAACACCTGTGCCTGACGCGTATCCATCATGATACGGGCATTTGCCGTATACATGGGGCTCGCCATGAGCAGGTAGACGATGACCAGCGCCATAGAGGCTCCGACGCAGGCAGCGATGATCGGCCACTGGCGGCGCAACACGTCGGCCACGCGCTCGAAGCTGAGGACCGCTCCGCCGAATTCGAGGCCGAAACGGTGGCCCGACGGGAAATGTTCTCGAGGCTGGTACATCTGCTAATTCGCTGCCTTTGACGGTCGTCGATCAATAAGGAATCGGGACGGGCTTGAATGGATTGGCCAGCTTGGTCTTCCATTCGCCGTCGAGAAGGGCGCCGCCGCGGCCCGGCTGCGGCGAGGTCTTGATTTGCGATTGGAGCTGGACGCCGGAGCTGTCCTCTCCTGCGGCGGAATAACCGGCCTGCACGTTGAGATCGCCGGTTCGCTGCACGAAATCCCTGATCTTGCGGGAGGCGTCCGGCCTGGTCGACGTGCAACGTGCTTCGGCAATGCGCAGCGCAGCGCCGATGGACGAGCGATCGGTTGAAGCCGACGCGGAGATGAGCGTCTGTACGGACGGCAGCACCGCCGGATTCGTCGCGACATAGCGTGCGAGCCAATACCGCAGCTTCTCCTTGTCATTGCGCAACCGCTCCAGAAGCGAGGAGGGCGACTTCACGAAGGTGTCGAGTTCGAGTTGCGAGGCGCGGTCCGAGGATTCGACGCACTGCGCGCGGCAAGCATCAATGCCCGACACCATCAGCGCAGAACCCATCAAGACGACCGATAACCAGCGAGGCCTTGCATGACGACGACGTGTTAGTCCGCAGCCCATCCGTGTCCCTTCGTCGCTGTTGCAATGGGAGAATACGCGAAACTTGGCAGACAACTATGTCAATTTTTGTGCGACGCAAAAGCCGTCGCATGTCGACCGGTGATTGCGCGTCACCTGTGCGTTCTTCGATCGGTTGTGGATGGAATCTACTATGCACGTGTGAGCGGCAGATCGTGCCTAGTAATTCTCCAAGTTGAAAACATATGAGGCATCTGCGCATTCACGCGTCGTAAAACCGACACAAGTCGTCAGCGCCATTCTTGTTCCGTGGCGCCTGTCATTAAGTTCGCGATGTCTGCACGTTGACGTGCCGATGTGATCTATCGCAGCTCGAATCGCAACAGCGCCGAATTTCGCGCACACTTTGCACGCAAATGCTCGCAATCATCCCGCGCGATTCAAGTATGCGCGCCTACCCAGTGAAAGATGGCGTGAACTTGGCGCTCGCATGTCGAATGATTTGCGAGCGTTGAATTTATCGCCGGTCATCATGCGCCGAATGCGAGTCCGCGAATCCGGAGATTGAAAGCAGGCGAGACCTCCTCCACACTGCTGCGGTGCAATAGCCATGGAACGTTGATGTGACGGAGCTGGTTCATCGTGAGAAGACGCACGTCCTGCCGCTCGACAGCATTCGGGGGATCGCCGCGACGTCGGTGGTGATCCACCACCTTCTGCTGATGCCGACCTTTCTGGCGGCATTCCCGCACAATGCATGGATCAACTGCTCCTTCTTCAGGAGCGCATGGCTGCTGGTCGATCTGTTCTTTGTTCTCAGCGGAATGGTCATGGCGCTCAGCTACGTCGAGATCGACTTCACGCGCTTCTCGCTGCGCGAGTTCATGATACGGCGCCTGGCGCGGGTCTACCCGCTGCATATCGTCATGCTGCTGGCAAACCTCGTCTTTCGCCTGCTGCGCATCGGCCTGGTCATGGCGGGCGTCGTGGCCGCCGCCCCCGCGGCCTTCGAGGTGAACAACGCCTATTCGTTCGGCCTCAACGTTCTGCTGCTGCATTCGGTGGGCTTCATCGACTACCTCAGCTGGAATGCGCCGAGCTGGAGCATCAGCGTCGAATTCTGCACCTATCTCGTGTTTGGCTTGATCGTGCTCTTTGCCCTGCGCATGCGCTCGCTGTCGTGGTTCTATGTCCTCTCCGGGCTGCTCGCGGTCGGAAGTCTGGTCTTCATCATCCTTGTGCTCGAAAAGAAGAGCCTTGAGCTTCAGACGGATTTCGGCCTTCTGCGCTGCTTCGTCGGTTTTTTCCTGGGCGTGTTGATGGTGAGGATCGTCGATCGCCTGCCCGCCAAGCCGGGCCCTGCCGTGCAGGGCGCGTTGCAATCTGTCGCCATGATCGCGAGCTTCGCCCTGGTGTCCCTGGCGGAGACCAATCCTGCGGTGACTTTTCTCGCGCCAGTGATGTTCGCGATCTTCCTCGGCAGCTTGCTGGCCTTTCCGGATGCGCTGCTGGTGCCGCGGATCCTGGTGGCCAAGCCGCTGGTTTGGCTCGGGCGCCGTTCGTACTCCATCTATATGGTGCACGCGCTCGTGGTGCTGCTGGCTGAATACTTCGTGCGGGGCGTGGGGGCGGGACGAATCGCCGCCCTGGACTCGATCTGGGCAGGCCTGCCGGCCACGCTGAATCTCGTCGTTTCACTGGCCGCCGTGCTGGCGGTTTCGCACCTCACCTATCTCTACGTCGAAATTCCAGGCGGCAAGCTCCTGCGAAATGCGTTCGGACGCTCCCCGGATTTTGCGCCATCCCCCGCCCGGTCGGCGCGGCTGAGCAACTGAGCCGGGCATGAACACTTTCGCGCTGCAACCTCGCCGGATTGCGCTGATCAGCCTCAACATCGAGGCGATCGCGCTCGCGGCCTATCTGGTCCGGGATGCCTTCGGTGGTTTGATGCGGTACTACACCAGCATCATGCATTTGGATGCGCTTTGGTTCGTGCCAGATGGCATTGCGCTTCTGTGCCTGGTCCAGTTCATCGTGCATTGTATCTTGCGCAACCGCAGCATCATGGCTGCAGTTGTTCTTGTGCAGATCATGCTGTCGCTGGTGCTCGGCTACTTCATGTTGGGAACGGTCAACGCGGCGATGTCGTCTTTTAAGATGATGCTCCCGGTGTTCGTCGGATTCTGTTTCTGCGACACCAGTCTGGGCTCTTACAAGAAGTTGCTGTCGGTCATCGCCGCGACGTTCTACCTCTCGCTGATCGGCGTGCTGCTGACGAAATTCTACCTGATGCCCTGGGTCGGATACAAATATGAGTCCTTCGGCGCCGTTCGTGAGGCGGGTCGACTATGGTGGGCCTATGGCGGTGACGATCAGCGTCTCACGGGCTTTGCTGCAGAAAGCACCATGGCGGCCTTCTTCATACTCGTGTCCTTCGCAATTACGTCGATCCGTAAGAGCACGATGTGGTGTCTTCTGTTCGGCTCTCTTGCAATCTACATCACCCGCCTGACGACCAGCAAGACGACCATGATCGTCCTCGTGATCTACTTGATTCTGCTGGTGCTCGTGCGGATGCTGCCGGAGAAGTCGCGCTTCCCCGCGATCCGGACCATTGCGCTGTGGTCGTTTGCCGCGATCCTTGTGCCGTTCTTCATGATCGTGATTGCTTCCGGTACCGCCGCGGTGCCGCACACGACCCTGTTCAGCATCGTCGACCGCATCAACAACAGCTGGCAATTGCCGTTCGTCTACTTGAATCAGCTCATGCCCATTGGCCTCGTGACCGGCTGCGGCGTCGGCTGCTTCAACTATCCGCAGAAGCTGTTCTCGCCGCTCGCGCACTTCTGGGTTCCCGTCGACAATTTCTACATCGGCACGTACCTGATGTTCGGTCTCCCGTTCGTCG
Source organism: Bradyrhizobium cedriense (assembly GCF_054602315.1). Lineage (NCBI taxonomy): Bacteria > Pseudomonadati > Pseudomonadota > Alphaproteobacteria > Hyphomicrobiales > Nitrobacteraceae > Bradyrhizobium > Bradyrhizobium cedriense. Next base: position 638,625 of record NZ_JBTSWB010000002.1, read on the forward strand.
CATTCATGGTGATGGTATTCCGGGCCACGTTCGGAGCGACCGACGTCTACAAGCTGACGCTGATCTTTGTCGTCAACCTGTTCACGATCACCGTTCTGAACTACGGTCCGGCGTCCGGCCTGCTGATCATCGCGTTGAGCTTCAGCGAGGTGTTCTCGCGGCGCGCGACGTCCGCGAGGGCAGGCGATGCCGTGCCAATCATCATGCGGCCACCGATGCCGTCATTAGAAGGCTTCCGCCCGGATTTACCGGCGGCGAGCGGAAGCAGGTGAGAACGAACGATGCATAAACGGCTCGCATTCATCGACACACTGCGCGGCATTGCCGTGTTGGCGGTCCTGGTCCAGCACGTCTTCGAGGTCATCGTCGAAAAGCACCCGACGGGTGCCTATTACTGGCCCATCCACGACGTATTCGGCTACTACATGAACTTTGGCCGGTTCGGCGTCGTGCTGTTCTTCTTCGTCAGCGGCTTCGTCATTCCGTTCAGCTTCCCGGACAGCGCCACGCCTGTGCGCGACTTTACGATCAGCCGGCTCTTCCGGCTCTATCCGGCCTATTGGACCTCGATCGTGGTCGGGCTCGTGTCGATGCAGCTGCTGGATTCGAAGAGTTATCCGCTGGGGCAGATCGCCGCGAACGTGACGATGTTGCAGACTTTCGTGAACGTCCCGAACCTCTGGGTGTTCTACTGGACGCTCGCGATCGAGCTGCTGTTCTACGTCGGATGCACCATTCTCTTTGCGATGGGGCTATTGAACCGGCGCTTCACAGCCGTGACCATCGTCGTTGCAACTGCGCTGATCGGAACCACCGCTGCGCTCTTCGTTGAGAGCAGGACAGTCTCCTCGATAATGGAGGTCGGGCTGAACCTGTCGGCGATGTTCCTGGGCAAGATCATCCGCGACACCGTCATCGGCGGGAAGTTGCGATGGACCCATGTGACCGTCTGCACGCTCATGTATGCGGTCTTCGCCGTCACCCTGTCCGATCGCCGGTTCGGCGGCGTGTATCACGAGAATTTCTTCTACAGCTATTCGATCGGATCGGCCTATGTCTGCGCGGCGCTGGTCTTCATCGGCTTTGCCCTGTACGGCGAACGAATGGCCTGGCGTCCGATGGCATTCGTCGGCGTGATCAGCTACTCAGTCTACCTGATGTCGCCGTTTGTGATCGTCTACGTCCATCGCCTCGTCTGGTTCGGCGACGGACCGCTCGGATGGTCGATCTTCCTGGTCGTCATCCTGGCCTTGTCGATCCTCTTCAGTTGGATGACATACGCTTTCATCGAGAAGCCGAGCATTTCCTTCGGGCAACGATTCCGTTCCGAGCGAAGAAAGCCGGTCGTCCTCGAGCCATCCCTCAGCACTCAGGGTGCCGCGGAGTGATCAAGGCACCTCACCAGCCGGGCGCCGCCTATGACGGATCGTTTCTTCCTTCGGTCCAGGGACTTCGTGCCATCGCGGCCCTGAGCGTGCTGATGGATCATTTCTACGACATGCCGAAGGCAGGGATGTACGACATCCCGAACCCCGGATTCCTGCCGCCGCTCTGGCCCTGGCTGCAATCGGTGATCAATGTCGGCGGCCACGGTGTCGAGCTGTTCTTCATGATCAGCGGCTTCCTGATCCCGGCGAGCCTAATACGCCACGGGTCGCTCTCGCGGTTCTTCTTCGACCGCATCCTGCGCATCATGCCGGTGTTCGTCGTCCTGCACCTTGCGCTGTTCGCGATCGGGCCGATCGTGGCTTACAAGTTCTTTCGTGACATCGATCTGACCACCTATCTCGCGATATTCGCAGCCAATCTGTTCTTCGTGCAGGATGCGCTCGGCTTGCCCATTGCCCAGCAGAATGCCTGGACGCTGACGTATGAGTGGGCGTTCTACATCTGGTTTGCACTGACATTCTCGATGTGGCGCGGCGGGGGCAAGCTGCTGGCGGCGCCCCTGATTCTGCTGGGCCTGGCTTGCCTGATGCACTGGCCGATCACTGCGTTCTTCTGTATCGGAATGCTGTTCAGCGCCACCGGGTTTCGTATCTCCATCCCCGGACGTCTCGGCTTGCTCGCGGGCCTCGCCTGCGGGGCGGCCCTGTATGCGAGCCTCGTGCTGTTTCACCCGTTCGTGGGGCTCATTCCCGGATTTCTGCTGTTCGGCATGGTGCTTGCCCCGGAATCAGGCCTCGGCAGGGCTCTGAGCACGCCGGCGCTGCAATACGTGGGCAAGATCAGCTACAGCCTCTATCTCGTGCATCCCTTCGTGCTCTTCCCCTTGCAGGTGGTTGGCCTGAAGCTCGTCGCCGCCGGCGTCGACCGCTGGCTGCTGTGGGCGGCTTTCATCGTGCTCGGGCTGGTGATGTCACTGGTTGCAAGCGCCATCAGCTATGAATTGATCGAGGTCCGGCTGAGGCGCTTGCTGGACGGCGCGTTCCGCAGCACGTTCTTTCGACCGCTGAAGGTCGGGCAATCGGCTTGAGAGAGCGCGTGTCGCGCTCACTTCACGGTGCGACCGGCGAGCCTGTGATAGGATCCAAGCAACCGTTCGGCGATGTGGTCCCAGTTCAGGGGGCCGGCCGCGGTCTGCCGCGCGCCGTCAGCCAACGTCGCGGCGAGTGACGTCGACGTCAGCACGCGTTCGAGCGCATCGGCGAGCGCAGTGGCATCGCCGGGAGGAACCAGGAGGCCATTGACGCCGTCCGTTACGACGTCGGGAATGCCACCGGTGGCGCTGGCGACGACGGGACGCGCATTCCCATAGGCGGATGCGAGCACCCCGCTTTGTGATGCATCCTTGTAAGGCAAGGCAACCACGGTGGCGGATTGAAACAGGCGTCCAGTCTCCGCAGGCGAAATGTAGGCATTGATGGTCTTGACCGTCGGCATTGCCTCCATCCGCGCGCCAAGCCGTGTCATCTCGGGGCCGCGGCCGGCGACGATCGCTTCATGTGCCACGCCGCGTCGGGCCAACATGTCGAGCGCGTCGACGAAGACGTCCAGGCCCTTGTAAGCCCACATCCGTCCAAAGAAGAGGATGCGCCCGGGTTCGGGCTCGGTGAACGAGCTTTTGTCCGGCGGAACCATGAGCACGCCGTGCATGCTGGAGACCGTCTCGCCCTTGAAGTCGGGCGAAGCGCGACGAAAATCGGCAATGCAGCTCTCGCCATGCGTCGTGACGATCGAGGCGGCCGCGCGCATGCGCCCACGCCAGGCATCTTCACGTGGCGAGGTGCCGGAGCCGCCCTCCGAGTGCGGGATAGCATCGTGAACGGTCAGCACCAGGGGAATGCCGAGCGGACGGAGCAACTGGATCAGCCTGGACGTGTAGATCTCGGGAACTTCGTGACAATGAATCACGTCCGGACGAAACGAAATTACATCCATGAAGGACGCGGGGATGCCGATCGCGCCGCCGCGGCGCAGGCTCAGATCGCGGATACGCGTCTCGAAGGGCGCCGCCACGGCGATATCGGCCAATTCCCATTGCTGGTTCGCGTCCTTCTTGTTGAGCACGAGGCGGACGTCGCAATGATGCGCCAATCCCGATGCGAGCCGGTAAGAGTACTCCGCAAAATGCGGTGCGTAGATGGCCACGCGGAGGCGCTTGGCCATGTCAGCTCTTTCCGCTCCAGAGGTCGATCGGGAATGCATTCATCAAGGCACGATGGTCAAAGTTGAGGCGTGCAGCTCCACCCATCTCGCGACCTTCGTCAATGCTCGTCGCAAACTCGACGGCGAACCGGCCGGTGCCCTCATAATAGTCACGATACTTGAACTCGGACTCTGCGCTGCTCAGTCGCACGTATCGAGCCGGTATTCCGAATGCCTCGGCGACGATGATGCCGTGGAGCGAGCTGGCCAGAACCAGTTCAGCTTCGAGCATGGCGTCAATTCGCCGGTTCCAGGATCCCAGCGGTGAGACCACTGTATCGGCGGTAGGGTCGACGAGATTCAAATCGTGCAGATTCGGAACGAACACCCACGGCTTCTTGGCAGTAGGGTGAAAGCGATTCGGAAACAGCTGAGGAAGCAGCAACGCCGGGTCTCCGAACACTTCGGGTACCGCGATGCCCCGGCGCTGCAGAATCTCACGTGTACGAGGGCCGCGCACCGCTCGCACGTCCAAGTTCTGCACGCGATGGTTGAGATCGCCCTGGCCGGGGCGCCCGTTTACGCCGCTTCCCCAGATCACATCGCCATTTCGCGCGTAATGGAGCACGGAGCCGATCGCGAACAAGCGCGTTTGCCGCGGCACCTCGTCGGCGAGCGTATAGCCGAAATGCCGCAAGAGATGGTCAACGACGATTATCGAAAGATGGTCGCCGAAATTTATCGTTCCGTCGTCGGGACGCCAGAAGAACAAGTCCACGTGCGGATAGGGCAGTTGATGAATAAAGTCGCAACCGACCTCGTTGATCAGCCGCCGTAGATTGCCTCGAAAATTCATGCTGCCTCGGATCGTAGCTGCTTTCTTGCCGTAGTGTCCTCGTAAACAAGGCGACTATTGGACCATTGCAACCAATGGCTCATCGAGGAACGTCGGCCTAACCCGGAATTGTGACAGGCTTCCAATTGCGCCACGAGATTGTCAAGCCGCGCTCGATCGTTTCGGGCGTTATTTGGTCCGCACTCGATTCCGCAGTCGGGCAGGCTCTCACGCTCGCAATCTACATGATCATGGCGCGGCTGCTATCGCCGCAGATTCTTGGCATCGTGGCAACAGGGGCGCTGGCGCTCGAATTCTGCCGGGCAGTCCTGATCGAGAGTATCGCGATTGCCGTCCAGGCGCGTCCCGAGCCGAAGGACGAGGATTACACTGCCTCGTTTTGGCTCATCGCGGGCCTCTCCTTGTTTGCAGCGCTCGCACTGTTCGCCTCGAGCGGCGCTATCGAACAATTCTCTGGTCTTTCGGATCTTGCGATCGTTCTCAAAGGATTTTGCATCGTGGTGGCCGTCCAAGGCCTGTCACGGACGCACGAAGCCTGGTTGACGCGCAATCAACTGTTTCGGTCCCTCGCCATCCGCTCGCTTTGCTCCATCTCGGTTGGCGGAGCCATTGGGATCGGGCTGGCGATCCAGGGTTACGGGGTCGTTGCGCTGGTCGGACAGCTCGTGTCGACTTCGTTGATCTCGCTGGTCAGCCTTTGGATCCTGACGCCCTGGCGCCCTCGGCTCCGGGTTAGCCGGCAGGCTGCTATCAATCTCCTGAGCTATGCGCGCTACGTGGCGCTGACGGGAATCACGAACTTCGCCAATGCCAATTCCGATCTGATTTTCGTCACTTGGTATACCGGCGCCGCCGGCGCGGGCTTCTACAGCCTCGCCAAGCGCCTGGTCAACGCCGTGAGTACCGTGATCGGAAATGCGTTGAACCGCGTGTTTTTCGCGACCATCGCTGGCCTCCAGCATGACCGGGAAGCGTCGCGTTCGACGCTGGTTGACTTCGTCAAGTACACTTCGCTGCTGACGGCCCCGATCTTCGCTGGCATAGCGGTTCTGGCGCCGGATCTGATCGTTGGCTTCTTCGGATCCAAGTGGGGTGAGGCCGCCCCTCTACTCGCGATCATGTCGATCACCGGATTCTTGACTACGATCGGCCTCTACAATCACTCCGTGATCCTGGCGTTCGGCAAACCGCACTGGCAGACTTGGCTGACGCTGATATACGCGATTTCGAACATAGCAATCTTCATCATTGCTGCGCCGTTTGGCCTGATCGCGATTGCTGTCGGCTACGTCGTTCGCGCCTTGTTGCTGTATCCACTATCCGCCGGAGCCTCGATGCGGATCCTGTCGCTCGGCACCAGGCCCTATGCCGCGGCGTTGACGCCCGCACTTGCGGGCTCCGCGGTGATGGCATGCGCGGTGGTTGGTGCCTCCGTTACCATGTCGGCCACGTCCCCATGGCTGCGTCTTGCCGCGCTCGTGGTGCTTGGTTCTTTGGTTTATCTTGTCTTCGTTGTTGCGGTCGCCCGGCCGGCCGTGGTGCGGATATGCCAGGAAGTCTTGGATCGTGTGCGGCGATCGTCGAGGACCTAGCCGCAAGAGGATCTGGCCTGCACACCTAGCTCGCGTTGGCCGTCTGTCTGCTCTCGGACAGATCGAGCGGCTCGGCATTCGGGATACGGGCTGATCTTGCATTGCCGGGTGCAAGCCGGTTGATCAACTTTCGAGCGGGATCCTCGACATAGTGATATGTCACGTCGGCAACGACTGTCAGAACGATGCAGCAGACCAGCGCAAACACTGGAAACATGTTTGGTTGAAGTCCGAAAAAGTGCCAGGCCGGCTTGAAAAGCAGGATCAGCAGCACTTCGTGTACCATGTAGATCGCATATGATGTGTTGCCGAGGCGGCCAAGCCAGTCAGAACCGGGAAACCGGGCGAAGGCGCTTTCTCCAGTGGCTGTGACGAGGATCGCGAGAGAGAACAGTATGATTGCAAGGTCGGGCTTGGCATAGACGTTGAGGACCAGAATCGAGACGACAAACAGCGCTATGCCGGCGAATGCGACCGGCTTCTTGCGATAGTCGCTCGAGAGCCTGAACAGGACAGTCAGGAGAATCCCGTTCAGGAAGCTCGGCAGGGCCCGCAATATCCCGAAATCGAAGGTTGCCCCGTACATCTGCGAGCGTTCCTGCCAGATCGGCAGGTGAGCGTGGGCGAGGATTCCATAAGAGAGCGCGACGACGATCGCGAGCATCAGCGGCGAGATCCTGCCGGCCAGCAGCATGAACAGTGGGAATAGCAAGTAACAGAACAGCTCGGCGCTGATGGACCAGGCCGGCGAGTTGAAGCTGAGGTGATCTGTGACACCCCACGCCTGCACGAGGAAGAGGTTTTGAATGAAATCCAGCCAGCTCGCGTGCGAGGTCGGACCGGATATGCCCACGAGAGCAAGGGCCGCGAATATCAATAATGTGAGCAGATGCAAGGGGTAGATTCGCGCGATCCGCCTGACGAGGAAGCGCACATAGGAGCGCGGGCCTGTCGAGGTTGACGGATAGGAATAGGAGATCACGAAGCCGGACAGGATGAAGAACATGTCCACGAACAGGCCGTAGGACCCGTTCCAGGCCGGCGAGATGCCGGGGTCGATCAGCTTCAGGTGGAAGATGAAGACCCCGAGCGCGGCGACGAAGCGATAGAAGTCGAGAACGACGAAACGTCTTGCTTCACTGGCTTTCATCGGGTCTCGGAGTCCTTGCGCGGTTCGTCTCTCTCTAGAGCCCAATTGTGACGCAAGTTCGCAACTGCGTTGGCCGATGCGGCGCAATCGCGGCAGTCCGAAAATTCATGGGGCCCATCCGATTGCGGATGGCAGTGGGCTCTCTGCTCATCGATGAGGCAGGCGCTCGAAAAACGAACAGTGGGGGCGGGACATGGTCTCGCCCCCCAGCAACCCTGCCGCCCTTCTGGGCGGTACTTCGCAGTGATCAGACGAACAGGAAGTCGTGGCTCGTCAGGCTGGAGACATAGACGTTCTTCAGCAGGATCGAGTCGGTGGCCGAGAACGTGATGAGGGCGTTCGTGCCGGACTGCGTGATTTGCAGATGGCTGTAGTCCTCCGCCAGCAGCTTCGAGATCTGGATCACGTCGTGCGTCGCGCTATTGCCGGCCTGGAAGTTGAGGATCTGGTCCTGGCCGTGGTCGTACGCGACGGTCGTCGAACTCGGCGCCGCCGAGAACACGTCGTTGCCGGCCCCGCCCTGGATCGTCACGCCGCTGGCGACGGCCGTGACGTTGTGGGTGCCGTCGGTCTTGGCCTGGTCGAGGAACTGCAGCGCGTTGGCGCTGTTGTAGCTTTCGTGCTGGGTCGTGCCGGACTGTCCGTTGAAGTTGAACAGGAAGACGTCCCTCGAGCCGTCGGCGTGGCTGGCGATCTCCTGGGTCTTGATGCCGGCGCTGTTATAGATGTCGGTCAGCTTGCTGCCGTCATTGTTGATGATCTGGGTAAAGTCCAGTGTGCCGTCGGCGTGGGTCCTTGTGATCTCGACGATATTGCCCGAAGCATCGAGGTGCTGGTGCTGCGTCGTGTAGGACTGGCCGGTGACGTTGTAGTTCCAGTTGTCCGACGTGCCGTCGGCGTTCTTGATGTAGGCAGCGGTCTTGATGCCGCCGGTATAGACTGTGGTGGAGTTGTAGCCGTCGCTCTTGGTCGTCACCTCGCTGGTGATAATGCCATTGGCGTCATACCAGCCTGAGGTCTTGGTGCCGTCGGCGCTCTGCACCAGGGTGAATGCCAGGCTGTCGTCAGCGTGAGTCCGCACGATGCTGGTAAGGAAACCCGTAGAATCGTAGGTGTCGTGCTCTGTCGTGTAGTTCTGACCGATGACGTTGAAGAGATGGACATCCCGCGAACCGTCGGCGTGGTAATCGGTTTCTGTCTTCTTGATGCCGGAGGCGTCGTAGTTGGTCACCACGTTGCTGCCGTCGCTGTTGACGACCTGGGTATAGTCTAGCGTGCCGTCGGCGTGCCAGCGGGTCACTTCCGTCGTCTTGCCGGTCGGATCGAGATGCTGGTATTGCGTGGTAAAGCTCTGGCCGGTGATGTTGTAGCTGTAATTGTCTTGGCTCCGGTCGGCATTGGTGATGTAGGCCGCAGTTTTCAGGCCGTTGGTATAGAGCGTTGTCGAGCTGTACCCGTCGGCCTTCGTGATCACCTCGCTGGTGAGGACGCCCTTTGCATCGTACCAGTCCGTTGTCTTCGTTCCGTCCTTGCTCTGCACCAGCTTGAAAGCCGGGCTGCCGTCTGCGTGTGTACGAGTCAGCGTAGTCAGGAAGCCGGTCGTGTCGTAGACGTCGTGTTCGTTCGTGTAGTTCTGGCCGGTGATGTTGAAGAGGAAGACGTCCTTGCTGCCATCGGAGTGATACTCGGTTTGCTTCGTCCGTACTCCCTTCGAGTCATAGTTGGTGATGACGCTGCTCCCGTCGTCGTTCACGACCTGGGTAAAGTCGAGCGTGCCATCCGCATGCTTGCGGGTGACGGCCGTGACTTTGCCGGACGGATCGATGTGCTGGATCAGCGTGGTGTAGCTCTGGCCGGTGATGCCATAGGCATAGTTGTCCAGACTACCGTCGGCGTTCTTGATATAGGCTTTCGTCTTGACGCCGTTGCTGTAGAGGGTTGTCGAGGCGAAGCCGTCGGCCTTTTGGACCACTTCGCTGGTCAGGCTGCCGGCGGCATTGTACCAGTTGGTCGTCTTGGTACCGTCAGCAGTCTGCATCAGCTCGAAGGCCATGCTGCCGTCGGCATGCAGGCGCGTGAGAGTCGTGAGGAATCCGGTCGAATCGTAGACGTCGTGCTGGGTCGCATAGTCCTGGCCCTTGAGGTTGTAGGTCCAGACATCCTTGCTGCGATCAGCATGGTAGGCGGTCTCGACCAGCTTCACTCCCGTGGCGCTGTACAACGTGATCACGCTGCTGCCGTCGCTCTTGTAGACTTGGGTTGAATCCAACGAGCCGTCGGCATGGCTGCGAATGACCGAGGTGATCTTCCCCGATGCATCAAGGTGCTGAACCTGGGTGGTAAAGCTCTTTCCGGTGACGTTGTAGGAATGGTTGTCCTGCGAACCATCAGCGTTCTTGATATAGGCGGCGGTCTTGACGCCGTTGGTGTAGAGCGTCGTGGAGTAGTAGCCGTCGGGCTTCTGCACGATCTCGCTCAGAAGAGTTCCGGCCGTATTGTAGGTGTCGGTGGTGCGGATGGCGTCGGTTCCGACGTGAACGAATTTCGTCTTCACGCCGGCAGTGTAGCTGATCAGATCCTGGGAACCATCGCTGTAGATGATGGTGGTCGAGGTCGGCTGACCGCTGGAATTGAGCCCGGTGTCGGACCTCGACAGCAGCTTTCCGCTCGCGTCGTAAGTTTTCGTGTTGGTCCAGGTTGCGGCCGTATTCGTCACCGAGAACGAGTATCCGCCCTCGATCTTGGACAGCGCGCTGCCGTAATGGGCGATGATGTAGTCCATGGTCGCCTTCGAGGCGACCTGCAGGACATGGGAGTCGGTCAGCGTGATGGTCTGCAGCGCCGTCGAGTCGCTCAGGTCCGAAAGTTGCGGCACGATCTCGGCAGCCGTTCCGGTGACACTGGTCCGGGTGTCCGGCGGAGTAGGCGTGGTCGGCGGTGCGTCGATCTCAATGATCACGGGGTGATCGCTGACCGGAATCGTGATCGTGCTGACGTCCGTGTAGCTGGCAATCGCGGTGGTTCCCGTCAGCGTGTCGTATACCTTCACGGTATGATGGACGGCGCCTAGGTTCACTGTGACCGTCTGGGCGCTATTGCTGATCTCGGTATCGGTGGCATCGTTCCAGAGCTTCGGCTCGGCCCACACGACGAGTTCGTAGGCGCCGTTGCTCTTGCCGAGCACCATGCTGTTGCCCGAGGCCGGCATGTTGCTCAGCGTATAGTTCAACGGGTCAGTCGGCGGCTGGCCGCCCTTTCCGTCATCGGCCAGAACAGTCGTCAAATTGTGTATCGCCGTCGCGGCGAGCTTTGGCGTTCCGTCGGAGTTGAACAGGCCGAAATTGGCTTCGGGATTGGTATTGCTCGCGGACGAGTCGCGGTCGAACAGCTCGTAGAGATACGTCGAGCTCACGCCGGCCTTGTAGGCATCGACCAGTGTGTTCAGGATCGATTTGGCCTGCACCGTCTCGCTGACGCCGAGATACTGGGTGTTGGCCTGCGTTGTGTAGCCGGTTTCCGTGATGACGACGGGTTTTCCCGGTGCCGCGGTCATCACGGCGCTCAGCGTCGCCGCAATGGAGCTGCTGGGATTGAGGCCGGTGCTGACATAGGCGTGGGCGTTGGCGTAGTCGACGGAGCCCGACATGTTGCCGAGCTGGCTGTAGCCCTGGGGATCGTTGTAGGCCAGCGACAGATTGTAGACCGGGATGCTGGCAAGCGCGGCGTTGGCATTGACGGCCTGATAGAGCGCGCTCTGGAATTGGGCCGCGGCGGTGAGGCTCGAGCTGCCATTGTAGCTGAAGGGCTGGTGGTTGGCCTCGTTGAGCCCCTCGATGGCGCTGATGCTGCCCGAATAGCTCGTCGCGAACTTCTGGAGCGAGGCGATGTAGTTCTGAAGTCCCACCGTACCGGACTGGGGCAGCGCAGACGACACCAGAAAGTCGAACTTGTAGCCGGCGGCGGCGAGGCCCTCGACGACCGGCTGCGCAGCGGGGCTCGTCCCCATCGCGTCGCGAAGTTTGGTGACGCCGAGATACTCCAGGTTGTCGACCATCAGCGCGAGATTGTTGTAGCCGGTCCATCCGAAGCCGGCATGCGTGTTGACGCCGATGGAGTTGATGAAGTCGCTGGCGGACAGGATTGTTTGGTCAGGCATTGCACACTCGAATTTCAGCGCGAACAAAATTGCTCGCAGGGATTTGCGTTCAACCTTCTCTGTCGAGTGTGAATTTCAGATAAAAATCGAAGCTACAAATCGCGAGTGAAATGCGGTTCCTTGTACAGGAACAGGTCGACTCGAGTCGCAGCAGAATGCTGATGCGATGCCTGTGCAGGATGGCGTGACGAAGGCACTTTCAAGATTTCTGCATTCAGCGCTGCTGAATAAATGCGCATGCCGTGCGCGAATTCGATCCGACACTTGGGCTTGAGAGCGTGCCCACACGGATCGCGAGGCGGTGGCTCCTCATTTGGGTGCCGAGACTTATCCTCATCATCGGATTGCACAGGGAGCCGGCAGCTGCCGCTTTCATGGGCGGGCAAGATATTAAGTTTAATCGTAATGGTTGTGTCCGTAATTTCCCGGATGCGCCCATCAGTTGGATCAAATGAGCGCGTCAGTTCCGCGCCGGAACTGTTCAGCTGCGTTGTGCAGAGGCCGACCGGCCACTCGCCGTCTGATGCGACGATCGTCGCGGGTGCGACGAATTAGCTTCGACGGGCCAGCATCAGGAAATCTCCGCGCCATCCGATAATCCCCGTCGCAATCGCGGCGACTACGATCTTGCCGGCGAACCATGCCGGATCGGTCGGCATGGCGCCGAGTGACGCGATCAGCACCGCCGCCACCAGCGCCTGCGCCACCAATGACCACCGCGGAAATGCCTCGAACCGCAGGGTCGGCCCGAGCGCGAGCAGGATGGTTGCGAGCGTGGCCAGCGAAGCGCAGCCGACCGCCTGTCGCGGCGACAGTCCGGCCCATGAAGCGGCCAGCGCGACGGTCGCGACGACCGTGAGCTGGCCGGCCGCCACGACCACGAGCCTGGTCGCGAGCTTCTCCAGGTGTGGAACCACGGCGATCGTCGCCTGAAGATGCGTGTGCAGGAAATAGAAGGCGGCGACCGCGGGGGCCGTCGCCAGGAAACCATCCACGCTCTCCCGCGGCACCAAGATACGGGCGGCGTCCGGAATGAAGCCGACCAGCCCACCGAGCAGCACCAGGGTCGTGCAGATCATGAACTCGAACATGCGTCGCGCCGATTGAACCGACTCCGTGACGCTCCCGTGCTCGAAGTCCTTGACCACTTCGGGATAGCTCACGGTGTGGATCGCCGCGTTGAGAACCCAGAACGGACGTTGCAGCAGGTCGAGCGCAATGGAAAATCCGGCGCCGGCTCCCGTCGCGCCGAGCCGGCCGATGATGATGACGCGGAGCAGGACCGGCACCGACAAATGGATGACGGATGCGCCGGCCGCGAGCATGCCGTAGCGGGCGAAAGTCTTCCAGTCGGCGAGCATCGTCGGCAACGACGCGCGCGCCAGCGGCGTGCGGTACGCGACGAGGCCGGCGACGAGCCCCAGCATGTGCCCGGACGCAATCCCCAGCAGCGCAGCTTCAGCCGTTCCTGAAATCACTCCCCCCGCGGCGGCCCCCGCAAGCAGCGCGGTGGCGCGCAGCGCCAGAAGAGAGGACGCGACGCCCAGCCGATCGGACAGGCGGACCGACAGAAAATAGAGATCCGTCAAACCCTGCAGCACGGATATGCCGAGGCCGAGCGCGATGATCCCTGCCGGGAGCGCGCTGACCACGGATGTGCCGCTTCCGACCACCACAAGCGCACCCGCACTCGCGAGGCCAGCTGCAAAGAGCGACCATCTCAGCCGAGCCGCCTCATCCTCTCCGGCTGCTGCCAGAAAACGCAGCCCGGCGAGTTGCAGCCACTCGAACATCAGGACGCAGAGCAGTTGGCTCGAGGCCAGCGCGAGGGAAAAGCTGGTGTAGTCGGCAGCGGGCAACAGATGGCTGATCGCGAAGATCAGGATGATCGCCGCGGCGCTCTGGTAGACGTAGCCCGCCATGGCGAAGAGGCGTGTCATCTCGGAATGAGGCGCTCCTTGCCGACGCCCCGTCCCTGCGGCGCTTCAGCCGTGGCGGCGCGCATGCGCGACATCCGTTGCTCGCGCAATTGCTCATACAGGTTCTTGTATGAAGACAGCACGTCGGCAAATATCCATTTGTTGGTATCAGCGATGAGGCGCCGGCTGATCTCGTCGATCTTGTGCGGGTCGGCCGCGATCGCGAGCATGCTCTTTGCTAGGGATTGCGGATCGGGTTCGGTCAGCCACCCGGTCACGCCGTGCTCGATGACCTCCGGCATGCCGCCAAAACGCGTTCCGAGCAGCGGCCTTCCGGCCGCCTTGGCATCGGCGACGACGAGCGGACCTGGGTCGTGCCAGATGGACGGCGCGACCACCACGTCGACCTGCTTGTAGAAATCGTCCGGCACCACGAATCCCATGAATTCGAGTCGTGCATCCGGCGCGAGCGCCTTGAGACGTCGTTGCTCCTCGTCGCTGACGCGACCTGCGATCAGCATCCGGATGCGATCACGGGGCAGGAGGGCAAGCGCCCGCATCAGGTTGTCGATGCCCTTTTCTTCCGTGAGGCGGCCGATGAACCCGAACGTCACCTCCGTCGTGCAGACCGGGCGAGGGTAGGGCTCACGCGGCGGTTCGGTCGAGGCATTGCGGATCACGGTACGGATCGGCGTCTCCGTGAACATGCCCATGTCGGTATGGATGGACAGGACGCGTTCACTGACGCCGACCACGGCGCTGAGCCAATGCGTGGCCCGCTTGCGATGGAAACTCAGGATCTTGCAGCTCGTGCAGGTGTGCTCGCAAGACCGTCCTTTGTCGAAGCGGGAGCAGCGCGGGCAGGTCAGGTAATAGTCGTGCAGAGTATGGAGCACGGGAACGCCGAGTTGGGCCGCAACGCGCCAGATCGCGGTGGTGAGCCCCGATAGATTGTTGGAGTGCAGGACGTCCGGCTTGAAGGCCCGGATGCGCTCCGCAATCAAGGGTGCTTGCATCTGCCAATCGTCGACGGCGTGCCAGATGCTGCGCAAGGCGACGTTCTTCTGCTCGGTGAACGGCAGATAGATGTTCTGCACCGGCGCGGAATAGATGTCGATGCCGTTGCAGCTTTCGTGCGCCTGTCCAGGGGAGGACGCGGCCCGGATCACTTCCACCTCGTCACCGCGCTGCGCCAGGCCCTCGGCAAAACGCCGCGCGAAGATCTCTGCGCCGCCGACGATCTTTGGTGCCTGAGGCGTCGGATAAAGCGTGGACGTCAAAAGAACTTTCATCGCATCAACCTCATGTCTGAAAAAAATCGCGCCTACCGCGCCGGCCTTATCTCCATGGCGGGAACGGCACTACCATTGGCTGCAATCAGGACTGGTGTGCTCGAGACTGGGATCCAGACCCCGGACGCGGGCTTTGCCGCCTGGTCGCACGGCATCGCAAAGTTCGCGCCTTGCGGATCGCCCTTGAGCCGGATCTCGTAACGTCGATCCGGTGCCTCCGACCAGACCGCAACTCTGCCGCCGGAAGCCGTCGATGCATTGATCGATACGACGCCGTTGGCGAGCTCTCGTCGTTCGGCGCTCAGGCTGGACCGAATGAATGCCCATGCGCCCTGAGCCGCGCAAGCGACCGGCTTTGGCGAATTGTCGAAACGATAGAGTCCGAAATTGTGCTCCAGGTCCGATGGGTCCTTTCCACTGTCCTTGAGCTCGTAGAACCACATTCCCTTGAGCCAGCGCGTCGCGGTCGACGCCCACAGGATCAGTTGCGCCGTATTGTCGGCCTGGGCCTGTTCGCTGACGCCGCATTTGTTGGTAGCGGCCGTGGTCCAGCCGGTCTCGGTGACATAGATCGGGAAGTCGGGGTTTCCGCTCGCCTGGCCGACCAGGCGGTGAAACGCCGTCAATCTTTCGATGATTTCGGCCGAGGTGCGTTTGCTCGGGCCCATGCAGAAATTGTAGAGATGGATCGAAGCGCCGTCCGCATCTTGAAGGATGCCGGTCCGCAGCATCTTCTCCGTCCATGCCCAGCCGAGATCGTCGCCGAGCGCGCCAACCAAAAAGGGCGCATTTGGCGCAACCCGCTTGACCGCCGGCCGCGTGACCTCGGCAAGCGCCCGATAGTTTTCCGGCGAGAACGCGGGATCCTTCCTCGCCGCCAGGTTCCATTCGTTCCAGAGTTCGAAGAGCGGCTGCTGCGCCACGACCGATTGCGCCGCCGCAGCGGCATAATTGGCGAACCGCTGCCGGGCCTCGTCGGTGGTTGGTGGCGAGGAATTCGGAACGAGATGATGGCCGAAGGCGAGGATCAGGAGAGGGCGCGCGACGCCGGACTTGACCTGCGCTTCGAGCCTGCCGAGTCGGGGCGTGAAGCCCATCCGGCGGCCACCCACCTCGAAATCGGACCAGGGAAAATCGTCGCGGAAGGCGTTGAAGCCGAGTTGCTTGATCTGGGCGACGTTCTCCGACGGTACGTATCCGCGCGCGCTCACCGGGCCGCCCAACCCCTGATGCGTGCCGACCCCGAGCAGGAATCGGGTATCGAGCGGTTGCGCCTGCTGTGCGCAGACGGAGACCGGCAGGAAGATGGATGCGATGAGGCTCGCGAGGCGGAGGCTGTCACGAACCAAGGTGCGTGGGAGCGGTGAAGCCATCAGAAATTCTTGGAGAGATCCGATTGCAGCCCTGCCTTCGCTTCGAGCGGTGTCCGGTCGTCCTGAAGGAGCTCGGCATAGACCTGCTGCAATTGCCCATGCGTCTTCTGAACGTCATAAAGCTGCTTGAATCGGTCGTAGCCGCGCTGTCCCAGCACCTTGAGATCGAGATCGAGCGCGCGCCGGAAGCCGTCGATGAGCGGCTCCACGGCGACCGGCTCGCAAAGCACGCCCGTGACGCCGTCGACGACGATCTCGGGCAATGCGCCGCTGCGGAACGCCAGGATGGGTTTGGCCGCACGCATCGCTTCCAGCGCAACGAGACCGAAGGCTTCCCATCGTGACGGGATCACGACGAGATCGGCGGCCTCGAGCTGCGTTTCGATGGTCGGGCGATCCAGCCAGCCCAGCAGGGCCACGTTGGACGGGACGGCCGGGCCTTCATACTTGTTGACGACGGAGGCGCCGATCATGCGCACGTCCAGCACATGCTCGAGCGAACGCGCCGCTTCGATCAGGAGATCGAAGCCCTTCTGCCGATCCAGGCGCCCGATGAACAGGACCTTGACCTTGTTGGAAGTCCAGTCTGCCGCAATCGGCTGCGGCGTGCGGCTCTTCGATATGCCGTTGTGCACGACGGTCAGGCGCTCGGCCGGAATTCCGGCGCGGACCGCTTCGTTGAACTCGTCACTCGAGATGCAGATGATTCGGTCCGACGTGCGCGCAAGCAGCTTTTCCGCCGCTTTCGTCAGGAGATGGCTGAGCCTGCCGGTCTCGCGCGAAAACGCCCAGCCGTGCGGACAATAGACGACGCGCGGTCCGTCAGGGCGGGCCGCCAGCGCGGGGCGAAGCACGAGGCCTGCAAACGAGGAGTGAAGGTGGACCACGTCCGGCCGGAAGGCATCCAGCGCCTGCATGCTCGCGCGCAGCATCTGAAACAGGCCGGAGACGCCACGGCCCGATCGTTCGAAGGTCGTGATCTGGCTGTCATCGATCGCGGCGAGGTCGCGGCGATGATCGGAGGGTACGACATAGTGCACGTTCTCGGCGCCGAAGCTTGCCTGTTGCTGCGGATGCAGCTCGTTCAGATAGCTGGCAATCCCGCCTCGGATCGTCTCCGCGATGTGCAGCACTTTCATCGTTTGCTTTCCATTGAACCGCGTGGGAGAGCCGGACATCGGGGACCCTTGTTCTGATCTCGCTTGTGCGAACACAGTTCCTCGAATACGTAGCGATATTGGGGCAGCGATGTGGTGATGTTGCGCCAACTTCTTTGCACCGACGAATCATAGCAAACTTCGGAATGCTTCATGGAACCAGAAATGAAGCAGTGAGTTGCAAACCGATTGTGCAAAAACCATTGCGCGCCATGGGCGAGTTGCGCGGAATTTCAAGCGGCGCTGGCGACGCTTGCCGGCCCGGCGAGGTGATCGAGCAGCGCTTTCGCTGATTTCTTCCACGAATAGAACGCAATGCGATCTTGCTGCTTCATGCGCTCCTGATCGGAGATTGTGCCGGCTGCCAGTCTTTCAAGCATGAGCTGCTTCAGCGCGTCGGCATCGCTGGCGCGAAAATACGCAGCAGCGTCACCGCACGTCTCCACGACGGCATCGGCCGTCGAGGCGATGACCGGACAACCGAAGATCATGGCTTCGAGTGGCGGCACGCCGAATCCCTCATAGAGCGAGGGAAACACGAATGCCGATGCATGCGCATAGAGAGCTGCAATCTCGCTGTCCGTCAGGCGCCCCGCCAGCAGCAGGCCCGCAGCGCCTTGGCCCGAATTGTCCTGGAAGACCTTGCTGTTGTCGCCGCCGACGATGACCAGGGGAACGTCGGGCCGATCGAGCAGCTGGACCGCGCGGATCGCGACGGCAAGATTCTTGTTCTTGGTCCGCGAGCCCACGTAGAGAAAGAATTTCTGCGGCTGAACGCCGAGCCGCGCAATGATGCCGGGATCAGGCCTCGTCTTCGCGAAATGTTCTGCGCTGTTGGGGAAGACCGGGATGTCCGTTGCCGGCAGATTCAGCACCTCTGCAAGCTCCCTGCGCGAAAAAGCCGAGACGGTCGCGATGCTTGCATGCCGGGCCAGCAGCCGTCCCATCGTGCGGTGAACCGCCAGATAGCGCCAGTTGAAGAAGTCGGGCCTGCGAAAGACCTGAGCGTCGTGGATCACGACAATATGGTCGCGATGGAACACCGGCCCGGAATTGGCCAGGCTGATCAAGCGGCCTCCTGTAGCGGCGCGGGCCAGATCGATCTGATCCCAGGCATGTCCGCGCCGGCGGCCGACGGTACGAATCTTGATTCGTTCGAGGTGAAGGTCCTCACTTGCATCCATCGGCGTCAGCAACTGCCAGTCTGCGCTCCGCAGCGAGGCGGGAGTCTGCTCCGAGGCCAGCTGCGCGTCGATCGCCTTCACGATTTCGGCGGCATAGCGCTGAACGCCGGTGAGCTTTTGCGACAGAAAGCGGCCGTTGATGAAGAATTTCAATTGGCTACCACTACTTCTGATCGGAGTTCGACCCCGGACTGCGGGACGCAGGCGGTGGACGAGGCGCAAGGGAGCAACTGTTAGGTACAGAAATATGACGAACCTTCGCGGGAGCCGGGTCTCCGTCTGCATGGCTCGCCTCGCCTTGCTGCGTGTGAGGTCGCGGTGTAGACGTCCCGCATGAGCGATGACACTCACACCATCCACAGCAGCTCCCTCAGCGCCACCGTCAAGGCGCATGGTGCCGAGCTGTGCTCCCTGAAGGATGGCACAGGTCTCGAATTCGTCTGGCAGGCGGGGCCGGAATGGCCCCGGCACGCGCCGCTGTTGTTTCCGATCGTCGGGCGGCTCGCCAACGACGAATTGCGGCACCGGGGCAAGACGTATCGGATGACCCAGCATGGCTTTGCCCGCGACAGCCGCTTTGTGTGGGCTGAACGCGGCGGGAGTCGCTGCACGCTGGTGCTCGATGACGATGAGACGACCCGCGCGCTCTATCCCTTCGCGTTCCGGCTCACGGCGGCCTATGCGATCGACGAGTCCGGCCTCGATCTGACGCTCACCATCGCCAACACCGGCAAGGAGACATTGCCGGCTTCGATCGGCGGCCATCCCGCCTTCAACTGGCCGCTCCAGCCCGGCGCGGCAAAGGAGAGCTATGCGCTGACTTTCGCCAGCGCAGAATCGTCGCCGGTCCGCCGTCTCGATGGTGGTCTGTTGCGGCCGGCAGCGGAGCCGAGCCCGGTCCAAGGCGCCTTGCTACCCCTGGCCGAATCCCTGTTCACCGACGACGCCATCATCTTCGACCGGATCGAGAGCAATTCGGTCCGCTATGCCGCCGGGCAGGGCGCATCGGCCGGACCGTGGTTGAAAATGTCCTGGCGCGGCTTTCGCGAACTCGGCGTCTGGTCGAAGCCGGCAGGCGCGCCGTTCCTCTGCATCGAGCCGTGGCGCGGCCATGCCAGTCCCGCCGGCTTCGACGGCGAGTTCACCGACAAGCCGGGCCTGATGCACATTGCGCCGGACGCGCAAGAGCAGCTGTCGTTCCGGATCGAGGTCGGATCGTCCTGAGAGCAATATCTTCAGAGCTCGCGCGTTAGATCAGATTCTGAGCGAGCGAAGAGGCAGGCCAGACAAGACCGCCTATGAAGGAAACGGGAGATCGGCGTTGCCGGTTGCGCGATCATGCGCGGGGTCGGTCATGAGCCGGGCCGGTGGCGTTCGCGCGAACCTTGCCCGGCGCGATGATGCGCGGGATGAGAAGTGTGGGCCAATTCATGCTTAATGCGGCAAGGCCATGACCAATATTGTTTGGGCAGCACAACACGCCTAGTATCGCGGCAGGCAAATTTCGGGGGCTCGAACAGGTCGTGAATGGTCGTTCACAGGACCGCGCGTTGCGCGACGATCTGGGTTTTCAGGCCGGGCCGCAGGCGCACAGGATATCCAACATCGTGGCCGATTCCGCCCGTCAGGAGTTACGTCCTATCGGCCGCGAGCGGCTAATCGTCGTCGAGGACGATCCGGTGACGCGGACCATGCTGGTCGGTTACTTCAACGAGAACAGTTTCGACGTGGTCGGCGCCGGCTCCTGCGCGGAGTGCCGCCAGGCGCTTCGCGCGCGCACCGATCTCGTCTTCCTGGACGTGCAGCTGCCCGACGGCGACGGCTTCGAGCTCGCCAAGGAGATCCAGGCGACCAGCAACGCCGGCATCATCTTCGTGACCCGCCGCGACACCGACGTCGATCGCATCCTCGGCCTCGAGATCGCCGGCGACCATTACGTCACCAAGCCGATCAACTTACGCGACTTGCTCGCGCGCGCGCGCAGCGTGCTGCGGCGGCGTTCGATCGACCGCAAGGCGGCGCGCAACCACAACTCGATCGCGTTCGGCGACTGGATCATCGACCTGACCCGGCGCGAATTGCTCGGCAGCGACGGCAGGCCGGTGGCGCTGACCCGCGCCGAATTCGATCTGCTGGCCGCATTGGTCGGGGCCGACGGCAGGCCGCTGAGCCGCGACTATCTGATCGAGGTGGTCAGCAACCGTCAGGCTGAAGTCGACATCCGCACGGTCGATGCGCTGGTGGCGCGGCTGCGCCGCAAGCTGATCGGCAGCGGCACGCCGGTGATCGCAACCGTCACCGGCGTCGGCTACAAGCTCGCGCTCAGCGAGCGGCCGTAGGGCGTTTTCGAGCGAAGTAGACACCGGTTCGTGTCAAGAAAACGCGTCAAGACGAGAATCTGGAGCCGCGTTCCGATTCCATCGGAACGGGAAAGGCTCCAGGTGAGAGGCCGGCCCACCGTCAACGCGATGCGACGCGCTTCCATCTGGCTTCGATGCGCGCCTTGATTTGGCTGATCCGGGCTTCGTGCGCGACCCAATAGGCGCGGCTGGCGGCCGCGGTACCCTGGCGATAGCGTGCATAGACCGTTCTGGGCTGCACCGGCATCTTCGGGCGGCTCGCCGGTTTTGCCGGAGTCACAGCAGCGACCGGATGCGCCGGATCCGGAGCAGCCGCGGCTTCGGCCCCTGTCGACATCGCGTTCATCGCGACGAGACGGTTGCGGGCTCGGTTGCAATAGACCTGCGACCGCGCGGTCATCTCTTCCTCGCCATGACCTGCCCGGTATTTCATCAGGGCCCGGCAGAGATCCCCGCCCGCCAGACGCCAGGCCCGGCTGAGATAAAGCACGCCGTAATGGATATTGACGTCCGGTTCTGCGAGTTCTGCGTCGCTTCCCCGGAAGCCCAGCATCGCGGCCGTCTCGGGCCGCACCTGCATCAGGCCGATCTCGCCGGCGCTGCCGATGACCCCCGGATTATAGCCGCTTTCGACGAAGACGACGGCTTCGGCGATATCGGCCGATAGATTGGTGTTTGCGGTTTCTCTCTCGATGATTTTCCGGATCATGGCCCGGGATGTCGGTGTCTCGCCGGCGCCGAGCTCCGTCCTGGCGTTGGCGATTGTCGAGGTCGTGCGCGGCCCGTCGGTATCGCCGTCGCTCGCATGCGCGCAGATCGGGGCTGACAAAAGCAGGACGACCGCCACGTGTCTCCCCGCCGCGCCGAGATAGAAGCATGCCCGATCCCACAGCATGGATTTCTCATAGAGCCCGGGAGTTAACAAACCGGCATCTGGCGCGCCGTCACTGCCGTGCGCGGGCGCTCTGATCGGTGGAGGCCGCCGGCGAAGGCTCGGCCAACCCGTCATCGACCGCATAAAGCGTGCAGGCGGGCGACCATTTCAGGCACGCCGCCAGCGAGTCGCGCCGGGCATCGTCGGCCGTCGCGCGGCCAGAG
This sequence comes from Bradyrhizobium cedriense, assembly GCF_054602315.1. Lineage (NCBI taxonomy): Bacteria > Pseudomonadati > Pseudomonadota > Alphaproteobacteria > Hyphomicrobiales > Nitrobacteraceae > Bradyrhizobium > Bradyrhizobium cedriense. The sequence continues at coordinate 660,350 of NZ_JBTSWB010000002.1, forward strand.
CGCCAGCCATAGCCGCCGTTCGGCGCCACCGCAAAAGCCTTGTGCGGCAGCATGCTCGCGAGATAGCGCGCGAACTCGGCGCGCGCGGCCGCGTCGAGCTGACGTGGCGGCGGCAGCGGATCGGGCGGGCCCAGCATGTCGCGCTCGACGAGGCCGCGCTCCCGCAGGAACGCGTCGAGATAGGGCGTCCATTGCGGGCGGCCCGCGACCGAATAGAGATGATGGCCGTCGTCGCCGTAAGGCGGCGCCGCGATGAACGTCGCATTGCCGCCACTGGCGCGAAAGCCGTCATGGAGGCGGCGCGCGAGGTCGGGACCGAAGTAGGAATCGTTGGTGGCGTAGACCCACAGCATCGGCACGCGCGATGTCTTGCCGAAGGTGGCGAAGGCCTTCACCAGCCCATCGGGATTGCAGACGTCGTCGTCGTTCCGCGAGCCGCGGCCGCCGGCAAAGCTGATCGCGGCGACGAGGCCGGGCGGGGCCTGCGCACTCAGCGCGACCGTTGCGAGCCCGCCGGCGGAATGGCCAGCCGCGATCATGCCGGACGTCGTCACGTCGGCCCGGCGCGCCATCGCATTGATCGCGGCACGCAGATCGGCAACCGCGACCGAGCTCGCCGGCAGGTACGCCGCCTTCGCGCAGCCGCCGACGCCGTCGACACGACCGCCGGGCGAGGTGCCGTAGCCGCGCCGCATCACGATCAAGGCGGCAAAGCCGCGCCGGGCGTATTCGAGTGCGATGCCGTAATATTTGTGCGCCGACATCGTCGTGCGGTCATCGAACTTGCGCGGCGAGCCGTGGCTCAGCAGCGCCAGCGGATACCGCTTTGTCCCCGCAGGGCGCACCAGGAACGCCTCCAGCCCCTGAGGTCCCGCCTCCGCCATCGGGATGCGCAGGTCCTGGGTGTAGAACTCGGCGGCCCGCGCCGGCGGGCCAGCCAAGGTGAGGCCGAAGACCAGGCTAGCGATCAGCGGAAGCAGCTTGCGCGATGGAATCATGGGACGATTGAAAAGGCACCGTTGGCGGAGAGCATAGCACGGTTTCGTAGCCCGGATGATGGAGCGACATCCGGGGCAGATGGCCCCGCATTTATCGCTTTGCTCATGCGGGCTACGGCATTCATTCCGGGTTAATGCCCAGGGAACGCCATCCCCATCACCCGTGTTGTGCCTTGGCGGACGCCCGGCCGATGCTATGGTATCCGGCGATTTCTGCACGACAGGACGAGGAAATTTCAGTGGCTGATGTTCATCCCGCGGCGGGCAAGCAGGCCTCGCCGGACGCGCTCACCAATATTCCGCGGCTGGTGACGGCCTATTTCGCCGGCAAGCCGGATGCATCGGATCCGGCGCAGCGCGTCGCGTTCGGCACCTCGGGCCATCGCGGCACCTCGTTCAAGAACACGTTCAACGAAGGCCACATCCTCGCGACCACGCAGGCCATTTGTGATTACCGAAGAGAAAAGGGGCTGACGGGCCCGCTCTTCATCGGCATCGACACCCACGCGCTGGCCGAGCCGGCGCTCGTCAGCGCCATCGAAGTGTTCGCCGCCAACGGCGTCGAGATCATGATCGACAAGGACGGCGGCTACACGCCGACGCCTGTCATCTCGCACGCCATCCTCACCTACAACAAGGGCCGCGCCAGCGGCCTCGCCGACGGCATCGTCATCACCCCCTCGCACAATCCGCCGGAGGATGGTGGCTACAAATACAATCCGCCGCATGGGGGCCCGGCGGATACGGACGTGACCGGCGTCGTCGAGAAGCGCGCCAACGCCTATCTGGCCGACGGCCTGAAGGACGTGAAGCGCATCGACTATGCCAAGGCGCGCAAGTCCGCGAATGTCCACGCCTACGACTTCATCACGCCCTACGTCGCCGATCTCGGCAATGTCGTCGATCTCGACCTCGTCAAATCCGCCGGTGTCACCATCGGCATCGATCCGCTCGGCGGTGCCGCCGTGCATTACTGGCATCCGATCATCGAGCGCTATGGCCTCAAGGCCACCGTCGTGAACGAGGCGATCGATCCCACCTTCCGCTTCATGACCGTGGACTGGGACGGCAAGATCCGCATGGATTGCTCCTCGCCCTACGCGATGGCGAGCCTGATCGCGATGCGCGACCGTTTCGACGTCGCGTTTGCCAACGACACCGACGCCGATCGCCACGGCATCGTGACGCGCACCGGCGGCCTGATGAATCCGAACCATTATCTGGCGACCGCGATCTCCTACCTGTTCGCGCACCGTCCGAATTGGGGCAATGATGCCGCGATCGGCAAGACCGTGGTGTCGAGCTCGATCATCGATCGCGTCGCGAAAAAGCTCGGCCGCAAGCTGGTCGAGACGCCGGTCGGCTTCAAATGGTTCGTCGACGGCCTCCTCACCGGCGGCTTCGGCTTCGGCGGCGAGGAGAGCGCAGGCGCCTCGTTCCTGCGCCGCGACGGCGGGGTGTGGACCACCGACAAGGACGGCATCATCCTCGGCCTGCTGGCAGCCGAGATCACGGCGAAGACCGGCCGCGATCCCAGCCAGCTCTTCGGCGACCTCACCGCCGAGTTCGGCATGCCCCATTACGCGCGCATCGACGTCGCCGCGACAGGTCCGCAGAAGAACATTCTGAAGTCCGTCACGCCCGAGCAGCTCGGCCTGAAGGATCTCGCCGGCGATCCGGTTCGCGCCACGCTGAGCAAGGCGCCCGGCAACGGCCAATCCTTCGGAGGCATCAAGGTCGAGACCGATTTCGGCTGGTTCGCTGCAAGGCCCTCGGGCACCGAGGATGTCTACAAGATCTACGCGGAAAGCTTCCGCAGCACCGAGCACCTGAAGAAGATTCAGGAAGAAGCGCAGGCTGGGCTGGCGAAGGTGTTCGGGGCGTAGGCGCCCCGAACCCCAGAACGATGACGTCTCTATCATTGGAAAAGGTCGTCGTGGCCGGGCTTGGTCCCGGGCATCCACGGTGACGTGCCGAGCGGCAACGCGTGGATGGCCGCCCATGTCAGGGCATTTCATTCGGCGCGTTGGTCTGTATACATTGTGTCCTTCAGAGGTACTATAATAGCTGATAATTTGCCTTGAATGATCTTTCTTCTCCGCTAATGTATACATAAAGTATTCATAAGCCGTGGGAGCGAGACACATGACAAAGCCCTTCCCCATGAATGCCTGGTACGCCGCCGCCTGGGACGCCGAGGTGAAGCCGGCGCTGCTGCCGCGGACGATCTGCGGCAAGCATGTCGTGATGTACCGCAAGGCCGATGGCTCGGTGGCTGCGCTGGAGGATGCCTGCTGGCACCGCCTGGTGCCGCTGTCCAAGGGCCGCCTCGAAGGCGACACCGTCGTCTGCGGCTATCACGGTCTGAAATACAATGCGCAAGGCCGCTGCACCTTCATGCCCTCGCAGGAGACCATCAATCCGTCGGCCTGTGTGCGCGCCTATCCCGTGGTCGAGCGCCATCGCTATATCTGGCTCTGGATGGGCGACCCCGCGCTCGCCGATCCCGCGCTCGTTCCGGACATGCACTGGAACCACGATCCGGCCTGGGCCGGCGACGGCAAGACCATCCACGTCAATTGCGACTATCGCCTCGTGCTCGACAATCTCATGGACCTCACCCACGAGACCTTCGTGCACGGCTCCTCGATCGGCAATGACGCCGTTGCGGAGGCGCCGTTCGACGTCACCCATGGCGAGAAGACGGTGACGGTGACGCGCTGGATGCGCGGCATCGAGCCGCCGCCGTTCTGGGCCAAGCAGCTCGGCAAGCCCGGCCTCGTCGACCGCTGGCAGATCATCCGTTTCGAGGCGCCGTGCACCATCGCGATCGACGTCGGCGTGGCGCCGGCCGGCACCGGAGCGCCGGAGGGCGACCGCTCGCAGGGCGTCAACGGCTTCGTGCTCAATACCATCACGCCGGAGACAGAGAAGACCTGCCATTATTTCTGGGCCTTCGTCCGCAACTACCGCCTCGGCGAGCAGCGCATCACCACCGAGATCCGCGAGGGCGTCTCCGGCATCTTCCGCGAGGACGAGCTGATCCTCGAGGCGCAGCAGCGCGCGATGGACGAGAACCCGGATCGCATCTTCTACAACCTCAACATCGACGCCGGCGCGATGTGGTCGCGCAAGCTGATCGACAAGATGATTGCCAAGGAGAACGCGCCGCCACGCCTCCAGGCCGCGGAGTAGGCCATGGCCGAGCGTGACGTCGACCGCTCCGTCTCGCAGACAGTGAAGGCGCAGCTCGCGCTGCGGGACCAGATCCTGTCGGGCGCGTTGCGCCCCGGCGAGCGCATCTCCGAGCTTCAGGCGGTGGAGACCACCGGCGCCTCGCGCACGCCGGTGCGCATGGCGCTGGTGCGGCTGGAGGAAGAGGGCCTCTTGGAGGCGATTCCCTCCGGCGGCTTCATGGTGAAGGCGTTTTCGGAGCGCGACATCTCCGATTCCATCGAGCTGCGCGGCACGCTCGAAGGCCTTGCTGCGCGCTTCGCCGCCGAGCGCGGGGTCTCGGCCCGCGAGCTGGAGCCGCTGAAGGAATGCCTCGCGGCGATCGACGAATTGCTGCGGCAGGTGCCGATCTCGGTCGATGCCTTCTCGTCCTATGTCACGCTGAATGCGCGCTTCCACGCGGTGCTCACCGAACTGTCGCGCAGCCCACCGCTGATCCGGCAGATCGACCGCGCCTCGGCGCTGCCGTTTGCGTCCCCGAGCGGCTTCGTGATGGCGCAGTCGGCGCTGCCGGAGGCGCAGCAGATCCTGATCATCGGGCAGGAGCACCATCGCGTCGTGATCGACGCCATCGAGAACCGCGAAGGCGCGCGCGCCGAGGCCATCATGCGTGAGCACGCGCGTCTCGCTGTGCGAAACCTGCGCCTCGCGCTACGCAACCGGACCCATCTCGACCTCTTGCCGGCGCTCGCGCTGATCAAGACCGCAACCGACTAGGGGAGTGCCATGCGCTTCATCGAAACCTGGATTCCGGCGACGCTGGTGTCGACGCGCGACCTTGCCCCCGGCATCCGCGAATTCATGATCCTGCCGGACCAGTTCAACGGCGCGGCCTATCCGGTCGGAAGCCACATCAATGTCAGCGTGACCATCGACGGCCAGCCGGAGACGCGGTCCTATTCGCTGGTCGGCGAAGCCTCGTCGCGTGGCCTGCGCATCGCGGTGCGCCGCGCCGACGATTCCCGCGGCGGCTCCCGCTACATGTGGTCCCTGCAGCCGGGCGCGCGGCTCGACATCACGCAGCCCGCCTCGCTGCTCGCGGTGGACTGGAGCCGCGAAGACTATTGCCTGATCGCCGGCGGCATCGGCATCACCCCGATCGTCGGGGCGGCGCAGGCGCTGGCCCGCCGCGGGGCGAATGTCAGACTGCACTACGCGGTGCACTCGCGCAGTGATGCTGCCTATCTCGATGATCTCGCCGCGGTGCTCGGCGATCGCCTCGTCGTTCATGCCAGCGACGAAGGCAACAGGCTCGATCTCGACGGCCTGTTTGCTTCACTTCCCCAGGGCACGCTCGCGCTGTTCTGTGGCCCGATGCGCATGCTTGACGCGGCGCGCCACGCCTGGATCGGCGCCGGTCATCCGCTTCCCGATCTCCGCTATGAGACCTTCGGCTCCAGCGGCACGCTGCCGACAGAAACGTTTCGCGTCCGATTGAAGGACTCGGCCATCGAACTCGAAATCCCGCGCGAGCGCTCGATGCTGGACGTGCTCAACGCCAGCGGCCACGAGGTGATGTACGACTGCAAACGCGGTGAATGCGGATTGTGCGCCATCGACGTGGTCGACGTCGACGGCGAAATCGACCATCGCGACGTCTTCTTCAGCGATCACCAGAAGCAAAGCAACCAGAAGATCTGCGCCTGTGTCTCCCGCGCCCGCGGCACCATCACCGTGGACACGCTGCTGCGCGCGGATGCGATTTGAGCCCGGGGCGAGATTCCCTTTGAGGAGCAATGGAAGGCGCCGCGGTCTCCACCTCTCCCGCTTGCGGGAGAGGTCGCGCCGAAGGCGTGGGTGAGGGTTCTCTTCTGGAGGAGTCTCTCTGCGGAGACACCCTCTCCCCAGCCCTCCCCCGCAAGCGGGGGAGGGAGCGCACTGCCTTCTTGGCAGCAGGAATCGCAATCCATCGCGCCTACGCCGCAAAATTCACCCGAAGCCTCTTCCTATCCAGCAACGCCAGCACGCCATCTGCCGACACCGGCCGGCTGATGAGATAGCCCTGCGCCTCGTCGCAACCGAACTGGCGCAGATATTCGAGCTGGTCGGCGGTCTCGACGCCTTCTGCGACGACGCCGATCTGCAAGTCGCGGGCGAGTGAGATCACCGACTTCACGATCGCGGCGCAGTCCGGTTGCTGCAGCATGTCGCGGATGAAGGACTGGTCGATCTTGATACGGCTGAACGGCACTTTGCGCAGGTAGGTCAAGGATGAGAAGCCGGTGCCGAAATCGTCCAGGGCCACGGTGACGCCGAGCTCCAGCAGCGCATTCAGGACCGTCGCGGCCGAACCGTATTTCGACAGCAGCATCGATTCCGTGATCTCGATCTCGAGCCGGTGCGGGGCGATCTTGGCCTCGGCGAGCGCCTGCACGATAATCTGGAGGATGCCTGTGTTGTGAAACTGCGCTGCCGAGAAATTCACGGCCACCCGAATCTCCTGTGGCCACTCGGCGACCGTCGCGCAGGCACGGCGGACGACCCATTCGCCGATCTCGTGGATCAGCCCGGTCTCCTCGGCGATCGGGATGAACTCGCTGGGCGGCACCAGTCCGCGCGTCGGATGCTGCCAGCGCAAGAGCGCCTCGAAGCCGGTGATGCGGCTGTCGCCGAGATCGAGGAACGGCTGGAACACCAGGAACAGCTCGTCCCTTGCGATCGCGCCCTCGAGGTCCGATTGCAGCGCCTTGCGGTCGCGGGACAGCCTGTCATCGGCTTGTTCGAAGAAGCAGACGGTGCCGGGTCCCGCCTTCTTGGCGCGGTAGAGTGCGGCATCGACATTCTTCATGAGATCGAACGGCGTGTTGCCGTCGCGCGGCGCCAGCACGATGCCGACGCTGGTCGCGCCGACGATCCGGCGACCCTCGAACTGGAACGGCTCGGTGAAGGCCGCGACGAAGCGTTCGGCGATCTCGAGCGCGTCTTCCGGCCGCGCCACATTGTTCATCACCAGCGCGAACTCGTCGCCGCCGATGCGCGCGACATGCTCGGCTGCGCGTGTGCAGCGTTGCAGGCGGCCTGCGACCTGGACCAGGAATTCGTCGCCGGCGGGATGACCGAACTGATCGTTGACCTCCTTGAAGCGATCGAGGTCGAGCAGCAGTACCGCGAATTCCTCACCCGACAACGCCAGCCGCTTGAGCGCCGCATCGAGCGTTTCGTTGAAGGCGACGCGGTTGGGCAGATGGGTGAGGGGATCCAGCCTTACCGTGCGCTCGGCCTCGATCTGCCGCATCACGCGCCGCGCGAACGAGAACGAATTGACGAATACGCCGCGCAGCAGGACGCCGCCATAGACCACGACGAGAAAGGCGATCAGAAGGAAAGCCAGGTCGCCGTTCCTGCCGAGGCAGATGGCGATCCCGACGAAGATGGGGGTCGTGAAAGCGATGGCCGCGATCGGGATCGTGGCGAAGGCCAGCGCGCCGCCGGCCAGCATGCCCGAGCACAGGCAGGTGATGACGAGCTGTCCGCCGGTCGAAGCGTCAGCGAAGAAGGCGACCGGGACAATGCCCCAGGCCACGCCGAGCAGGAAAGCATTGCGTACCAGCCGATGCATGGCGCGGCGCGAGACGAATAGCGGCTTGGTGATGCGGCGCGCAGCGCGGGATTGCAGGCCGAATCCGATCGCGACGGTGCCGACAGCGACCGCCCAGATCAGGGCAGCCGTCCTGTCGGGCGACTGCCACAGTGCGATGGCGAGCACGATGGCGTTGCATGCATTGGCGAGCATGATGCCGACCGAATAGCCGAGCACGAGCGACATCTGTTCGGCGCGGATATGCCCGGCCATGGCCTCGTCAGTTGCGGGACCGCCAAAGGCCGACAGATCGCCGGCGAACAGCCGTGCGACATAGTTGGTCGTTTGAGTCCGCATTCCAGAGCCTGCTCGGGCCGTTTGTCCGGCGCGCGCGAGGATTCGCCGCAAACCTTTGACGAACTATGAACTATCTACGCCGGCAGGCGTCGCTCAGAGCACTTCTGCGTGTTCGTGAGGGAGTATCGATAACAAATCGATACATATGCAGGGTGGCGGGGGTAGGCAATTGTATCCGAAGCGATCGCCGCAGGTCCATCATGCCCGGGCTTGTCCCGGGCATCCACGTTCTTCGTGCCGCAGGAAAGCTCGTGGATGGCCGGGACAAGCCCGGCCATGACGCTGCGAAGGTTCAACGCCCTCAGTCCACTATCACCGTCCCAGTTGCTTCGGATCGTAATAGAAGCGCTCCTCGACCAGTCTATCGCCACGCCAGGTCTGCCACGCGATCTCGTCCAGCGTCCGCGTGACGCCTTCGGCGTTGGTGAAGCTGAAGATCCAGCGGGTCGCGACGTGGTCGCCTTCGATCAGGCTCGGCCCGACGCGGACGGCCTTGACCTCGCTGGAGGCCGCCAGCACGCCACGCTCCTTGGCGACGAGCTTGTCGCGCCCTAGCGTCGGGGCGGTGTTGTTCTCGTAGGTCACGGCATCGGGCGTGCAGAATTGCTCGATCGCGCCAATGAAGTCTCCGGCTTCCAGCCGCTGCGCAAAGGCTTCAACGACATCACGGCTCGGCACAGCTTGCCTCCCAAAAAAAACCGACTTGTGGTCGGTAAATACCGACCGGTGGTCGAAAAGTCAACTGGTTGCCGGCGCTCAACTGGATTAAAGCAAGAGTGAGTTGATCGATCCGAGCCAGGAAATCGGAACGCCTCCTCGACCGGGAGAGGCGAAACTCAGACGGGCTGATGGCGAAACAGGCGGAGAGACGGGCGGCGACCACGGAAGCGATCCTGACGGCGGCGCGCCGCCTGTTCGGGACGCAAGGCTTCGCCGCCACCACCATGGACGAGATCGCGGAAGGTGCTTCCGTCGCCAAGGGCGCGGTCTATCATCACTTCAAGACCAAGGAGGCGGTGTTCGAAGCGGTGTTCGACCACGTCTCGCGCGACCTCGTCGCCGAGATCGACCGCACGGCACGGGCCGAGAAGGATGTTCTCGCTGCGATGGTCGCCGGCACCCAGCATTACTTTGCGGCGACCGCGAAGGGCCCGACCGGCCGGATCATCTTGCGCGACGGTCCCGCCGTGCTCGGCTGGGAACGCTGGCGCGAGATCGATGCCAGGCATTTCGGCGGCAAGCTGCCGCGCGCGATTGCGGCGGCGATGGAGGCTGGCCTGATTGCGCGGCAGCCGGTCGAGCCGCTGGCGCGGCTGCTGCTCGGCGCGGTGACGGAGGCCGCGGTCGCCTGCGCCGGGCGCTCGGATATCGCAAGGGCCGGCGCGGAATATGCCCGTGCGTTCAAGTCGCTGGTCGAGGCGCTGCGCGTGCGCGAATGATTGTGCTAAGTGAACGACGGAAACGCCCACACCAACAAAAAGAACAGTAGTGCATGAACGCAAATTCTTCCCTCACGCCGTCCGATCCCGAATTCGACTTCATCATCGTCGGCGCCGGCTCCGCCGGCTGCGTGCTCGCCAACAGGCTCTCGGCGAACGGCAAGCACAGCGTGCTGTTGCTCGAAGCCGGCCCGAAGGATTCCAACATCTGGATCCACGTCCCGCTGGGCTACGGCAAGCTGTTCAAGGAGAAGACGGTCAACTGGATGTATCAGACCGAGCCGGAGCCCGAGCTGAAGGGACGCCAGGTGTTCCAGCCGCGCGGCAAGACGCTGGGCGGATCGAGCTCGATCAACGGCCTGCTCTATGTCCGCGGCCAGCACGAGGACTACGACCGCTGGCGCCAGCTCGGCAACACCGGCTGGGGCTATGACGACGTGCTGCCTTACTTCAAGAAAGCCGAGAACCAGTCGCGCGGCGCCGATCAGTATCATGGCACGGGCGGTCCGCTGCCGGTGTCCGACATGATCGTGACCGATCCGCTGTCGAAAGCCTTCATCGATGCCGCAGTCGAGACCGGTCTGCCCTACAACCCCGACTTCAATGGTGCCACGCAGGAAGGCGTCGGCCTGTTCCAGACCACGACGCGCAAGGGCCGCCGTGCCTCGACGGCCGTGGCTTATCTCGGCCCCGCCAGGACGCGCGGCAATCTCAGGATCGAGACCTCCGCACACGCTCAGCGCGTCCTTTTCGAAGGCCGCCGCGCGGTCGGCGTCGAGTATCGGCAAGGCGCGGACTTGCGCCGCGCGCGAGCACGCAAGGAAATCGTGCTGTCGAGCGGAGCCTATAATTCGCCGCAGCTCCTTCAGCTCTCGGGCGTCGGTCCCGCCGATCTTCTGCGCAAGCACGGCATCGACGTCGTGCTGGACGCCGCCGGCGTCGGTCACGATCTCCAGGACCACATGCAGGTCCGCATCGTGATGCGCTGTTCGCAGAAGATCACGCTGAACGACACGATCAATCATCCGCTTCGCCGGACCATGGCCGGCGCACGCTATGCGCTGTTCCGCAAGGGCTGGTTGACGATTGCGGCCGGCACCGCGGGCGCGTTCTTCAAGACCAGCCAGCGGCTGGCGTCGCCTGACATCCAGGTGCACTTCCTGCCATTCTCGACCGACAAGATGGGCGAGAAGCTGCACGATTTCTCCGGCTTCACCGCTTCGGTCTGCCAGCTCAGGCCCGAAAGCCGAGGGACCTTGCGCATCAAGAGCGCCGACCCGACCGAGCCGCCGGAGATCCGCATCAACTACATGTCGACCGAGACCGACCGCACCACCAACGTCGAGGGCCTCAAGATCCTGCGCAAGATCCTGAACGCGCCGGCGCTGAAACCGTTCGTGGTCAGCGAGTACGACCCGGGCGGGAAGGTATCCACGGATGCCGAGATACTGGATTATTGCCGGGAGCGCGGCAGCACCATCTACCATCCGACCTCGACCTGTCGTATGGGCAACGACGCGCTCGCGGTGGTCGATCAGCGGCTGAAGGTGAGGGGGCTCGAAGGCCTTCGCGTCGTCGATGGTTCGATCATGCCGGACCTCGTGTCCGGGAACACCAACGCGCCGATCATCATGATCGCCGAAAAGGCTTCCGACATGATATTGGAGGATGCGCGCTGAGCACGCGTCCCGGATGGAGAACGACTTGGCTACACGACTCAAGATCGGCACCCGCAAGAGCGCGATGGCGCTGGCGCAGACGGAAGAGATCGCCCGCCGCCTGACCGCCGCGATGCCGGACCTCGACGTCGAGATCGTCAAGTTCGACACCACGGGCGATATCGACCAGACCAGCAAGCTCTTGCCGCACGGCGGCAAGGGCGGCGCCTTCGTGGCGCAGATCCGCGCCGCTGTGCTGTCGGGCGAGCTGCAGGCGGCAATGCATTCACTCAAGGACATGCCGGGCAACGAGGACACACCCGGCCTCGTCATCGGCGCGACGCTGTCGCGCGATCCGCCGAGCGACGCGCTGGTGCTGCGCGATGGCGTGACCCTGGAGGCGCTGCGTCAGTCCCGCGGCAAGGGTTTCAAGATCGGCACGAACGCGGTACGCCGGGCCGCCTATGCGCGGCGGCTGTTCCCCGATGTCGAGATCATCCACTTCCGCGGCGCTGCCGACACGCGCGTGCGCAAGCTCGACAACGGCGAAAAGCAGCGCCTGCCGGATGGCGGCGCGGTAGGGCCGGCCGATGCGCTGATCATGGCCCGCTCGGGCCTCGACCGCGTCGGTCTTGCGCACCGCATCGCATATGAGTTTACCGCGGCGGAGATGCTGCCGGCGGCGGGGCAGGGCATCGTCGCCGTCGAATGCGCGGCGCAGGACTGGCAGACGCGGCAGATCCTGTCATCGATCGACGATCCCGCCGCGCACGCCTCGGCCGATGCCGAGCGCGAGGTGCTTTGGGTGCTCAACGGTCACTGCAATTCGCCCGTCGCGGGCTTCTCGACCATCGCAGGCGATCGGATGTCACTCGCCGCCTCCGTGCTCGACCTCTCCGGCAACACCATCATCGAAGCCTCGCGCTCAGGCCCCGCCAACCGCCCGCGTGAGCTCGGGCGTGCCGTGGGATTGGATTTGCTGGCGAAGGGAGCGGCCGAGATCATCGAGCGCAGCCGGCCGCGCTGATTGGCCTGCCTGTGAAACTACGACCGGCGATGATGTCATCGTGCGCCTGTTTTGCCCGACGTGTCAAACGCGCGGGACGAGCCATGCCAGCCTAAAGTTTTCAATGACTTGTCTACTGTGCATGGGGTTGTTTTCGCAGTTTTTGTTTTGCCGCTCCCGAAGAGACGAAATAAATCAGCCCCGTACGCGCTTGATCATCTGCTCGACATGGGCGATCGGCGTTTCCGGCTGGATGCCGTGGCCGAGATTGAAAATCAGCCGCCCTTGCGCAAAATTCGCCAGCACGTTGTCGACCGCGCGGTCGAGCGCGACGCCGCCTGTGATCAGCACCAGCGGATCGAGATTGCCCTGCACGGCGACCTTGCTTTGCACGCGCTCGCGGATGAAGGACGGCTCCGCGGTCCAGTCGATGCTGACGGCGTTGACGCCGGTTGCCTCGACATAGCCGGGCAGCAGCGCGCCGGCGCCGCGGGGGAAGCCGATGATCTTCGCGTCCGGCACCTTGGCCCTCACGCCCTCCACGATGCGCCGCGTCGGCTGGGTCGACCAGCGCGCGAACTCGGCCGGCGGCAATACGCCAGCCCAGGTATCGAAGATCTGTAACGCGTCGGCGCCGGCCGCGAGCTGCGCCAGCAGATATTCGATCGAGCTGTCGACCAGCACATCGATGATCTTCGCAAAGGCCTCCGGATGCCGGTAGGCCATCATCCGCGCCGGCGCCTGGTCCGGCGTGCCGTGGCCCGCGACCATGTAGGTCGCAACCGTCCAGGGCGCACCGCAGAAGCCGATCAGGGCCACCTTGGGATCGAGCGTGCCGCGCACGATCTTCAGCGCCTCGAACACCGGCTTGAGCTTGCCGAAGTCGGCCTGCGCGGCCAGCGTCGCGACCTTGGCCGGATCGTCCAGCGGCTCGAGCCGTGGGCCTTCGCCGACCTCGAACCGCACCGAGCGACCGAGCGCATAGGGGATCACCAGAATGTCGGAGAAGATGATCGCGGCATCGAAGTCGAATCTGCGGATCGGCTGCAGCGTCACCTCGGCGGCAAGCTCCGGGTTGAAGCAGAGATCGAGGAAGCCGCCAGCCTTGGCGCGTACCTCGCGATACTCCGGAAGGTAGCGCCCGGCCTGGCGCATCATCCACAAAGGCGGGATAGTCTGGCGCCGGCCGGAGAGCACGTCGATGAAAGGTTTCGTCGGAGACTGGGGCACGAATGATCCTGCAGACGGTTATGGCTCCTGATACACCGCCAGCCCGCGGCGGAACAGGGGAACCAGCGCGACAGGGCTGCGTTGACAGCCCATGGAGGAAATCATGGCTGAGACATTCAACCCCGCGCCGCACGATAAGCACGCCGTCGACCCGCACGAGGCGCTCGCTGCCGACCGCAACACCAAGCTCGACGCGGGGCTGCAGGACACGTTCCCGGCCTCGGATCCCGTCAGTGCCGCGCAGCCGACGCCCTCGAAGGCCGATGCGGATGCCGACCAGCCCTCGCTCTGGGAGAAGGTTAAGGCCATCTTCAGCTAGCGGGTCCGGGCGCCGGATTCCGATAGGTTCGCTAGCGTCTTGTTAGCGATGAGATGATCCGGTCCTCCGTAGGACTACTGGAAATCCGGACGCGTGCCGCGTATTGCGGCGGTGCCTTCAGGGTTCGATAACAGAAGCGGCAGAGGTTCCGGCAATCGGAGACCACTGCCGCATGAACGCCGTTTCCCCACGAGCTGGATGGAGCCGCCTGCCGCTGCGCGCGGCCGCCTTCGTCGTGCTCACGTGCGTGGCCATCTTGGGCGTCAGCGGCTGGCGCGAATGGAGCGCCCGCGACTCGATGCTCAGGAGCGCCGAAACGGAGTTGGCAAACGTTGCGCGTTCGCTGACCCAACATGCCGAGGACAGCCTCGATCTCCTGGATTCCGGCATTGTCGGGGTCGTCGGCCGGCTGGAGATCGACGGCACTGGTCCCGAGACGATCGGGAAGCTCGGTAGAATCCTGGAAGCGCGTAAGCAGGCGATACCGCGGATCCACGGCCTCGCCGTCCTCGACGATCAGGGCAACTGGCTGACCTCGCCCGGCACGATCGGCTCCACGCTCAGCGATGATGCGTTCTTCCGCCAGCATCAGCTTTCCGCGAAACGAGAGCCTTATGTCGGCCGCCCCGTGAAGAGTCTGCTCGACGGCGAGTGGGTGGTCACTCTGTCGCGCCGGTTCAACAAGCAGGACGGCAGCTTCGGCGGCGTGGTGCTCGCGACCATCAGCTCCAGATATCTCTCGCACTTCTACGAGCAATTCGAGCTCGGCCGCAACAGCTCCGTTGCACTGACGCATGGCGACGGCATCATCATCGCACGCAATCCAGGCAACGAGAAGTTCGTCGGGCGCAGTGTTGCGGACACCGCGCTCTTCCGCGATGCCAGCCTGCAACGGCCGAGCGGAGCCTTTCATTTCGAATCGCCGTTGGATGGCGCCGAGCGCGTCAGCTTCTTCTGGCGCAGCGGACGGTATCCGCTCGTCCTGGTGGCCACGCTGGACAAGAAGGCGTTGCTCGCGCCCTGGCGCGCCGCCGCCATCTCCCGCATGCTCTACGTGCTCGCGCTGGTTATGCTGATCGCGGTCATCGGCGGCGTACTGGTGCGGCAGTTGCACCGTGGGCAATGCATGGCCGTCGCGCTCGCCGAAACCGAGGCCCATTTCCGCCTGCTTGCCGAAGGCTCCAGCGACATGGTGACGCGCATCGGACAAGACGAACGGCTGCGCTATGTCTCACCGTCGTCGGTCCGCGTCGTCGGCTGGCGCCCCAATCAGTTGGTCGGCACGCCGGCTCTTGCGGGTATCAATCCGGAGGATCTGCCGGGGGTCCAGGCGATCGTCGATGCGATCAAGCGCGGCGAGAAGGAGGAGGCGCGTCTCACCTACCGCAACTCGCACCGGCTGAACGGCGAAATCTGGCTCGAATCGACCATGCGGGTCACGCGCAAGGACAATGGCCGTGTCGATGGTGTGGTCGCGATTTCCCGCGACATCACCGAGCAGAAGAAGCTGGAAACCAGGCTCGAAACGCTCGCGACCGAGGACAGCCTCACCGGCCTTGCCAATCGTCGCCACTTCGACGAGCGGCTCAAGGAGGAGTGGGCGCGCGCCTATCGCGACCGATCCAGCCTCGCTTTGCTGATGATCGACGTCGACCACTTCAAGGCCTACAACGACGAATACGGCCATCCCGCGGGCGATGCCTGCCTGCGCCTGATCGCAAAGATCATCGCCGCCGAGGCGCATCGCGTCGGCGATCTGGCGGCGCGCTATGGCGGCGAGGAATTCGCCATGCTGCTGCCGAACATCGACGCCGCCGGCTGCGCCGCGGTCGGCGAGCGGATCCGCAGCGCCATTCACGAGGCAGGCCTCGTTCATCGCGCCAATCCTGCTTCTGGATTCGTCACCGCCTCGGTCGGCGGTGCGACCTGCCGGCCGGCGCTGGAGCGCACGGCGGGAGTGGTATCGCTGGTCGAAGCCGCCGACCGCGCGCTCTACGCCGCCAAGGATGCAGGCCGCGACCGCCTGATGATGTCCGGCGAGCTCATGAGCTTGCTCCCCAAGGCGTCCGGCCAGTAGAAACCCCTCTCAATAATGCGGCGGAGGCTCGTTGGCAGGCCCGGGCGCATTTGCCTCGGCCTCCTGGAGTCGCTCGTTGAGCTGCGTGATCTGCCGCGTCAGCGTGTCGATCTGCTTCCACTGCGCGGTGATCGTCTGGTTCAACGTCTCGATCGTGTCGTCCTGGTAGGCGAGGCGCGTCTCCAGCGTGTCGATGCGATCGCTCAGCGCCTTGATCTCATTCGTCACGGCCGTGCTCCATTTCCTGTTTGAGCAAGCCTCGTTCGCGCAAACCATGGCCGAGCGCCACGCGCTCGTCGAACACGAAGCATTCGCCGCGCCAGCGGCTCTCCGCCTCCGGCACCTCCTCCAGATATTTGAGGATGCCGCCCTTGAGGTGATAGACCTCGGCAAAGCCGCGTGCGAGCAGGTGTGCGCTCGCCTTCTCGCAGCGGATGCCGCCGGTGCAGAACATCGCGATCCTGCGGTGCTTGGCCGGATCGAGCTCGACTGCGGCGAATTCCTTGAATTGGCCAAAGCTCTTGATGCCGGGATCGATCGCGCCCTCGAATGTCCCCATGGCCACTTCGAAGGCGTTACGGGTGTCGAGCAGCAACGTGTCGGGCGCCGCAATCAGCGCGTTCCACTCGGCGGCATCGACATAGGTGCCGACCTTGCGGGTCGGATCGGCAGCCGCGTCACCGAGCGTGACGATCTCCTTCTTCAGCCGCACCTTGAGCCGCCCGAACGGCATCGCCTCGGCGGCCGAGAACTTCAATTCGAGATTGTTGAGCCGGCCGCCGAACAGGTCGCCGTGCGCGAGCCCATGGACGAACGCATCGATCGCCTCCGGCGCACCGGCGACCGTGCCGTTGATGCCCTCCTGCGCCAGCAGCACGCTGCCCTTCAGCTCGAGGTCGGCGCAGAAGGCGCGTAGCGGCTCGCGCAGCTCGCGGTAATCCGGGAGGGCGACGAATTGATAGAAGGCCGCGACCTTGGCGGCTGAACTCGGACCAGACATGGCGGCCCGTTTAGCAGGCGGCAGCCATCCGGAAAACCCGCATGGCGGGCAGCGCAGAAAGGTCCATACGCGCAGCGGATGGCAGCCATTTTCCTGGTATGCCAGCATTGCCCCGCCGGGCCGGAATGTGTCATGTAGACGCGGTTTTCGAGATGGTGCGCCACCCGCGCCGACGGCCAAGAGAGCAAGACATTCGATGAGAAACTTTCATTTTCCCGGCAGGTCCACGGTCCACGCCACCAACGCGATGGTGGCGACCTCGCATCCGCAAGCCTCGCTCGCGGCGATCGAGGTGCTGCGCGAGGGCGGCACGGCGGTGGACGCGGCCGTTGCCGCCTCTGCCCTGCTCGGCGTGATCGAGCCGCAGTCGACCGGCATCGGCGGGGACTGTTTTGCGCTGATCCAGCCGCGCGGCGAGGGCAAGATCATCGCCTATAACGGCTCCGGCCGCGCGCCCAAGGCGGCGAACGCCGACTGGTATCTCGAGCGCAAGATCAACTCCGTGCCGCTGACCTCGGCGCATGCGGTCTCGATTCCCGGCGTGATCGACGCCTTCGCGACGGTTCTGCGCGACCACGGCAAGTTCGGTTTCGATCGCCTGCTTCAGCCCGCGATCAAGGCCGCCGAGGAAGGCTATGTCGTCGCGCCCCGCATCGCCTTCGACTGGAAGAACCAGTTCGAGAAGCTGAAGAATGGCACCAATACCGTGCGCTACCTGTTGCCGGGCGGCAAGCCGCCGGTGGTCGGCGACGTCATTCGCCAGGCCGAGCTTGGCAAGACCCTGCGCGCGATCGCCAAGGACGGCCGCGACGCCTTCTACAAGGGCGCGATCGCGGAAGACATGGTCGAGACCCTGCGTTCGATCGGCGGCCTGCACACGCTCGACGATTTCGCTGCGCATACCACGGAGGTGACGACGCCGATCGGCACCATGTACAAGGGCCACGACGTCTGGCAGTGCCCGCCGAACGGGCCCGGCCTCACCATGCTGCTGATGCTGAACATCCTGTCGCGGTTCGACCTGACGAAATACGCGCCCCTCAGCACCGAGCGCTTCCATCTCGAAGCGGAAGCAGCGCGCATCGCCTACATGCATCGCGAGTTGCACGTCGCCGATCCCAAGCACATGCAGATCGAAGTCGCCAAGATCCTCGCCAAGGAGTTCTGCGACGAGCATATCGCCAAGATCCGCATGGACGGCATGCTCGACCTGCCGAACGTCGCGCCGCCGATGAACCCGTCGACCATCTACATCACCGTCGTGGACAAGGACCGCAACGTCTGCTCGTTCATCAACTCGATCGCGCACTCCTTCGGTTCGGCCATCGTCTCCAACAAGACCGGCGTCCTGTTCCAGAACCGCGCCGGTGGCTTCCGCATCCAGCCGGGTCACCCGAACTGCATCGAAGGCGGCAAGCGTCCGCTGCACACGATCATGCCGAGCCTGCTCACCAAGGAGGGCCGCTCCGTGATGCCGTTCGCGGTGATGGGCGGCCAGTATCAGCCGGTCGGCCAGACCCGCGTGCTGACTAACATCCTGGACTACGGCTGCGACGTGCAGGAGGCGATCGACATGCCCCGCGGCCTGCACTACGAGGGCCAGTACCAGCTCGAGGACAGCGTGCCGGCCGCGATCGTCGAGGGCTTGAAGAAGCTTGGTCACAAGACCACCAGCGTGGTCGGCCCGCTCGGCGGCGCCCAGGCGATCTGGATCGACTGGGACAAGGGCACGCTCACCGGCGGCTCCGATCCGCGCAAGGATGGCTGCGCGCTCGGCTATTGAGCTGAGGTTCCGCCCACACGATCAGGAAAAGTTGACGAAGGGCGGCGCGGCATTTGCTGCGCCGCCCTTTTGCGTTCGGAACTGCACTCATTGCCCCAAGTTAAGGGGCGATGAGCGGCGCAGGCGTGCGCCTTGCAGATTGCGGCGGAGGCCGGCCCATGTCCGACAAATCAAGTTCCACGACATCCCGATTCGATCGGCGCGCCTTCTTGGCCGGCGCCGCTGGCGGTGCACTGGTTCCGATGACGGCGCGTGTGGCTGCACAGGATGCGAATGCGCCTCTGGCGCAGGATCCGTCGCTTCCGGTCGAGGTCACGCTGAGGGTGAACGGCAAGGACAAGCGCCTGCACATCGACCCGCGCACCACGGTGCTCGACGCACTGCGTGAACATCTCAAGCTCACCGGCAGCAAGAAGGGTTGTGACCACGGCCAGTGCGGCGCCTGCACGGTTCTGATCGACGATCGCCGCGTCCTGTCGTGCCTGACGCTCGCGCTCGCGGCCGAAGGGCAGGAGATCACGACGATCGAGGGTCTTGCGACCGACGACCGCCTGCATCCGATGCAGCAAGCCTTCATCGACAACGACGCCTTCCAGTGCGGCTATTGCACGCCCGGCCAGATCATGTCCGCGGTTGCCTGCGTCAAGGAAGGACATGCGAACAGCGAGGTCGACATCCGCGAATATATGAGCGGCAACATCTGCCGCTGCGCTGCCTATCCCAACATCGTCGCCGCCGTGAAGCAGGCCGCGCCCGAAATCATGAAAGGCTAGGCGCATGCGACCGTTTTCGTACCGGAGAGCATCGGACCCCGATATGGCCGTGCAGGCGCTCGGCGCCGCAGCGGCCACCAACGATCCGCTGACGAAGGCGACAGCGCAACCGCTCGCCGGCGGCACCACGCTGATCGACCTGATGAAGCTCGACGTGATGCGGCCCGCCGCGATCGTCGACATCAATCCGCTCGCGCGCGACTGGTCGGCGATCGAGCCGAAGGCAGACGGCTTGCGGCTCGGCGCGCTCGCAAGGATGTCCGACGTGGCCGCGCATGCTGAAATCCAGCGCAGCTACCCGGTAATCTCTGATTCGCTGAAGCTCGCTGCCAGCGCCCAGCTGCGCAACATGGCGACGCTCGGAGGCAACGTGATGCAGCGGACGCGTTGCAACTACTTCCGCGATGTCTCCTACGAGAATTGCAATAAGCGCAATCCCGGCTCCGGCTGCGCCGCCATGGACGGCGTCAACCGCATGCATGCCGTGCTCGGCGTCTCCGACCAGTGCATCGCCACCTATCCCGGCGATTTCGCCCAGGCCCTGATTGCCCTCGATGCGGTGGTCGAGATCACCGGCAAGGCCGGTACGCGCAGCATGCCGTTCGCCCAGCTTCACAAGGCGCCGGGCAACACGCCGGACATCGAGACCACGCTTGCCCCCGGCGAGCTGATCTCGGCCTTCTCGATCCGGGGCCGGTGGCCGCGCTCGGTATACCTCAAGGCGCGCGACCGGCAGTCCTATGAGTTCGCGCTGTCGTCTGCTGCAATCGCACTCGACGTACAGGACGGCACGGTCAGGGACGCGCGCGTCGCCCTCGGCGGCGTCGCCACCGTGCCTTGGCGGGCGCGCGAGGCAGAGGCGCTATTGAAGGGACAGAAGTTTGACGAAGCCATGGGACTGCGTGTGGCCGACGCCGCCTTTGCGGCCGCCCGCGGCCGACGGCACAACGGCTTCAAGATCGCGCTCGGCAAGCGCGTGGTGGCTCGCGCGCTCCAGCAAGCCGTAACGATGGAGATCTGACCATGACTGCTGCAGCTCCCGGGCCCAAAGCGAATATGGGTCAACCCGTGCCGCGCTACGATGCGGCCGCAAAGGTCACGGGACGGGCGACGTATGCCTCCGACATGCCGCTGGACAATCCGGCTTATGCATTCCTGGTCACCAGTGCGATTGCCAAGGGCCGAATCGACCGTATCGAACTCGACGACGCCAACCGCGTCCGCGGCGTGGTCGATATCGTCACGCACGAGAACGCCCCGAAGCTGAAGGAGTCGAAGCTCTTCAGCAATGGCGGTTATGCCGGCACTACGATCCAGCCGCTGAGATCGAACGAGATCGCGCATGACGGCCAGATCATCGCTGTGGTCATCGCGGAAACCTATGAGGCTGCACGCGAGGCCGCCAACCGCGTCAAGGTCAGCTACACCGTGGCGGCGCCGAGCGCGAGCTTCGACTCACCGGGAACGACCTCGGCAGCCGCGAAAGGACAGAACGCGCAGTTCAAGGAGGACCCGAAGGTCGGCGATTTCGCCAAGGCATTCGACGCCGCCGAGGTCAAGCTCACTGCCTCGTACGAGACTCCGACGCAGCACCACAATCCGATGGAGCTGTTCACGACCAGCTGCGCCTGGATGGGCGATGATCTCGTCATCTACGAGGGCAGTCAGTATGTTCATGGTCTGAAGCACGGTGTGGCCGAGCAGCTCGGCATCGACGCCGACAAGGTGCGCGTGGTCAATCCCTATGTCGGCGGCGGTTTTGGTTCGCGCGGCTCGATGACGCCGCGGACCGCCATCATTGCCGGCATTGCCAAACGCCTGAACCGCCCGATCAAGCTGGTACCGACCCGCGATCAGGGCTTCACCATTACCACCCACCGCGCCGAGACGCGGCACGAGATCAGGCTCGGCGCCAGCCGCGATGGCAAGCTGTTGGCTTTGAAGCACGAGGGCGCCGAGGTTTCCTCGCGCGCCGATGCTTATTGCGTCGGCGGCACCAAGACGACGTCGCGGCTCTATGCCTGTCCCAACGTCGACAGCATGGTTTCCATCGTACGTGCCGACCGCAACACGCCCGGCTTCATGCGCTCGCCGCCGGAGGTGCCGTATCTGTTCGCCCTGGAGAGCGCGCTGGACGAACTCGCGGTGAAGCTGAACATGGATCCCGTCGAGCTTCGCCGCATCAATGACGCCACCAACGAGCCGATCGACGGCAAGCCCTACACGTCCCGCTCGCTGATGGCCTGTTTCGACGAGGCCGCCAAGGTCTTTGGCTGGGCGCAGCGCTCGCCGGCGCCGAAATCGATGTCGGATGGAGACTGGCTGGTCGGCTACGGCTGCGCCGCCACGTGCTATCCGACGCAGATGGCGCCGTCCGCCGCGCGCGTGCGCCTCCAGCGCGACGGCCGCACCCGCGTCGAGATCGCCGGCCACGAGATCGGCACCGGTGCTTATACGGTCATCGCCCAGACTGCGGCCGAGCGGCTCGGCGTGCCGCTCGAGAAGGTCGCGGTCTTCATGGGAGACAGCGACCTGCCGCCCGCACCGGTTGCCGGCGGCTCCAACTCGACCGCCAGCACCTGCTCGGCAGTGATGATGGTGTGCGATCAGATTCGACAGCGCCTGTTCAAGGCGGTGATGCCGAGCGACAGCCTCGCAGACAAGGCCAAGGAGACCGTCGGCATCAGCCCGGCACCGTCGACCCAGGCCGCGAAGGGCGATCGCTCCCTCGATCTCGAAAAGGCCTTCGATGCGCTCGGCGTCGGCGTCGTCGAGGAATATGGCGAGTGGAAGCCGGAAGGCGCACCGCTGGACTCATTCAGGGCCATGCACAGCGGGCAACCACGGTTCGTCGGCGGGCATCAAATGAAGGACCAGATCGCCTACGCCTTCGGCGCCGAGTTCGTCGAGATTCGCGTCAACCGCTTCACGCACGAAATCCGCTGCCCCCGCCTGGTCGGCGCGTTCGCGGCAGGCCGGATCATGAACCCGCGAACCGCGCGCAGCCAGTTGATCGGCGGCCTGATATGGGGCATGTCCTCGGCGCTGCTCGAAGCCACCGAGATCGACGAGCGCAATGCGCGCTACGTCAACGACAATCTTGCCGACTACCTCGTGCCCGTGAATGCCGACGTGCCGGGCGTGGAGGTGATCATGCTCTCCGAGCAGGACGACCACATCAACCCGGTGGGCGCCAAGGGCCTGGGTGAGCTTGCCAATGTCGGCACCAATGCCGCGGTCTGCAATGCAATCTATCACGCAACCGGCCAGCGCGTCCGCAAGCTGCCGGTACGGCTCGAAAATATCGAGATCTGAGGGGTGGAAACGGCGACGGCGTTGGGTTAGACACCTCCCGCCTCGAACGGAAGGTGTTTTATGCGGCGTTTCCAACGCGTGCTTCTCGCCCTGATGTCGGCACTCGCGATCACTGTGATCGCCAGCGTGTCGCATTTCGTTTCCACCACGGCCTCGGCCCAGACCGCAGGAAAGACCATGACCACAGCTTCTGGCTTGCAGATCATCGACTCCACCGTCGGCACCGGTGCCTCGCCGCAGCCTGGTCAGATCTGTGTGATGCACTATACCGGCTGGCTCTACGAAAACGGCCAGAAGGGCAAGAAATTCGACTCCTCCGTCGATCGCAAGGAGCCATTCGAGTTCCCGATCGGCAAGGGCCGCGTCATTGCCGGCTGGGACGAAGGTGTTGCCTCGATGAAGGTTGGCGGCAAGCGTACGCTGATCATTCCGCCGCAGCTCGGCTACGGCGCGCGCGGCGCTGGCGGCGTGATCCCGCCGAACGCGACCCTGATGTTCGACGTGGAATTGCTCGCAGTGAAGTGACGCGTAGCTTCCGGGGCGGCGCGTAGCACCGAACCCGGAATCTCGAGATTCCGGGTCTGGTCCTCCGGACCATCCCGGAATGACGATGCAAATGGACAAAAAAAGACCGGCCTTGCGGCCGGTCTTTCATTTTCGGTTCTAGGCGCGCTAATCCACCGCGCGCTTGCCAGCTGCCGCAGCGCGATCCATGGCATCCTTTGCGGCATCCTTGGCGTCGCCCATGGCCTGCTGGCCCTTGCCCTTTACTTCCTGGACCACGCCTTCGCCCTTCATGCGATCGGACCCGGTGGCTTCGCCGATGCCCTGCTTGGCCTTGCCGATCGCCTCGTTCGTGGTGCCCTTGATCTTGTCAGTGGTGCTGCCCATGAAATTCTCCTCTCGGTTTGCTCGCAATGACAACGCTGAGCGGCTACGAGGGTTCCATTTTTGGTATGGCTTGCGGCTGCGGCTTTGGGTTAGTTTGCCGCGCACGAACCAACAGAAAGCAAGTATCCATGACCGGCCATGATCACTCGCACTCGCATCATGCACACGATCACGACGATCGCTGGAAACATGACGGCGTGCGCGTCATTCCAGGCAACCAGCTCGACACGAACGTGCCATCGACGGCCGGCATGGATCGCGCGGCCGCCATCAATTTCGCGCGCGTCGGCGCGCAGAAATTGTGGGCGGGCACGGTCAGCATCAGGCCGGACGCGAAGACCGGCGCGCATCACCACGGCCATCTCGAAAGCGTCATCTATGTGGTGAAGGGAAAAGCCCGGATGCGCTGGGGCGAGAGCCTGCAATTCACTGCGGAAGCCGGGCCCGGCGATTTCATTTTCGTCCCACCCTACGTGCCGCACCAGGAGATCAATGCCAGCCCCGACGAGGTGCTGGAATGTGTGCTGGTGCGCAGCGACGGCGAGGCGGTCGCGATCAATCTGGACATCGAGCCGGTCGAGAAGCCCGAGACCGTGCTGTGGATCGATCCGGTGCACCGCGATCCGAACGAGAAGAAGTAAGTCGTCGAGGGCACATCGGGGTCGGTGCGACAGAACCCCGCAGATCGGGGTCCAAAAATACTCGGAAGCGGTGTCGGATGGCGGCTTGGCCGTCCGTCCTTGGGCAGAACCCCGCCAAGGAGCTTCCGATGCCCAGGATGATCTTCGTCAATTTGCCGGTCACCGACCTCAAGCGCGCGACTGCCTTCTATGAGGCGATCGGCGCGGTCAAGAATCCGCAGTTCAGCGATGATACGGCGAGCTGCATGGTCTTTTCAGAGACCATTTTCGCCATGCTGCTGACCCACGACAAATTCCGCCAGTTCACGCCGAAGCCGATAGCGGATGCCAAGTCCTCCAACCAGGCGCTGTTCTGCCTGTCCGCGGAAAGTCGCAGCGAGGTCGACGATCTGGTCGGCAAGGCCGAGGCTGCGGGTGGGGTGGCCGATCCCAGCCCAAAGGACGAATACAGCTTCATGTACGGCCGCAGCTTCGAGGATCCCGATGGCCACATGTGGGGCGTAAACTGGATGGACCTCGCGGCCGCGCCTCTCCAGCCCGACATGGCAAACGCCTGATCCGAACCCAGAAGATCTGAAGAGGAGCATTCACGATGTCCAAGCTCGTGCCCTGCATGTGGTTCGACGGCGATGCCGAAGAGGCTGCAAAATTCTACGTCTCGCTGATGCCGAATTCGGAGATCACGCACGTCCAGCGCAACGTTTCCGACGGCCCCTCCGGCAAGGAAGGCTCTGTGCTCGTCGTCGAGTTCACGGTGGCCGGACAGCCGCTGGTCGCGCTCAATGGCGGCATGAAGATGGAGTACACGCATGCGATCTCGCTGATGATCCATTGCGACGACCAGGCGCAGGTCGACAGCGTCTGGAGCGCGTTTCTCGCCCATGGCGGCAAGGAAGAGCAGTGCGGGTGGCTCAGGGATCGCTGGGGCGTGGCCTGGCAGGTGGTGCCGAAAGTGATGTTCGAGTTCCTGTCGAGCCCGGACAAGGCAGCGGCGGCGCGCGCGGTGCAGGCCATGATGAAGATGGTCAAGCTCGACGTGGCCGTCCTGCGCCAGGCGTTCGAGGGCAAGTCGGCGGCGTGAGGCGGATGCTCTAGATTAGCCGTACGATCGGTGTCATCGCCCGGCTTGACCGGGGCATGACACCGGGATGTGAGGTGAGACCTCGCCGCTAATAGTTGATCCGCAGGCCGACGCCGCCGTGGATGGTGTTGCCGACCGGCTGCGGGCCCAGCGTGCCGTTGGCAAAGAGGTCCACGATCCAGCCCTTTTGCACGCGGAAGCCGAGGCGGCCGCCATATTCGAACCAGCCCTGGTTCCCCATGGTTGGCACCACCGTGCCGTTGCCGGTCACGGTCGCGACGATGCCGCTGTGACTGGCAAACGACTGCACCCAGCCGCCATTGATGTTGGTCTCGATGTTGCTGCCGAAGAGGTGTGTCCACTGGCCGCCGATCTTGACGAGGCTGGTGCGGTCGGTGCCGGTCGCGATGCTGGCATCGAATGGGTTGAAGGCTACTGCGCTGTCGGTGTAGCCCGACACGCGTTGCCAGAGCTGCCAGACTTCGATCGAGGCCGCGACCTCGTCGCGTGGCGAGAGGCGACTTATCCAGCCGGCGCGACCGTAGACGGCGTAGTTCGAGGCGTTGGTCGAACTGGTCACGCTCACAGGGCCGAGACTGGTGTCGTAGCTTCGCGTGTAGCGCGCCTTCTCCCATGGCGTCAGGATCGTGCCGACGTCGAAGAACGGGCGCGACGAGCCCCAATCGGTGAAGTCATAGCGTAGCGCGAAAGCGCCGATCGGTGCGCTGGTGATCTCGTAGCCACCGCCTTCGTAGTGCGTGTAGGCGATGCCGGCGAGCAGCGACAGATTGTTGGTCAGCGCCTTGCGGCCATGGATGCCGGCGGAGAACGAGCCGGCCGAGCCGAACGCACTGACGCAGTCGCCGCAATTGACCTGCTCGTTGACGCCGAGCAGCACCGTGCCGAGCACGCGGTTGGTGATCATCTGGTTGAAGCGCTGATTGGCGAGGCCGCCGATCGAATTGCCGCTGGAATCGGCGCCGGTTGGTCCCGCCGGCGGAGGATACGGGCTCGGTGAAGGCGACGGATAGGGGCTCGGCGACGGGGAGGGAGTCGGAGTGGGTGACGGATACGGTGACGGAGAATAGGTCGGGGACGGAGTGGGATTTGGCTCGCACTCGGATCCGCACTCCGACGTCTGTGCAGCCGCCGGGCCGGCATTGAGTGTGACAAGCGCAAACGCCGCAATGGCGGTCAGCGCAGTGGCGAGGATGAGGCGCCTGACGTTGAATTTCGCCATCGTCAACGCCCGCACAGCATGCCGTCGTCCTGGACGGCGGGCGTGATGGTCGGCGAGGCGCTGGCGTACTGGTTGACCGCGCACAGCCCGGCACTCGCGGCGCAGTTGGCGGCAAACGTCCACGGCGGTGTATTGGACTTGGTGATGCTGACCTTGCCGCCGGTCGAGGTGATGATTGCGCTGTCGCCGGGCTGGGTGAGCTGCACGCACTGAGCGCTCTTCGTGCAGACGCTGGCTGCGCCGTCCTGAAGCACTACCACCGAGCGTCCGCGTTGCGAGAGGATGTCGAGCGTGGTGCCGCGCACGCCGATGGTCGCGAGTGGCGTCGTGATCTTGTAGGCAGCCTTGTCGGAGTTGCCGGTGACGAAGCGGAACGCGCCTGTGGTCATCCGGATCGCGACGTCGCGATAGCTGTGCTCGTCGTTGAAGACGGTGCGGTCGAGCTTCAGTGTCGCGCTGGGCCCAAGCGACAGATTGGTGCTGTCGGCCATGACGAAGCGCGCCGCGCTATCGGCGCCGGTGCGCACGGTCTCGTCGCGCAGCATGCTGTCGCCGACGTTGATCGGCGTCGTGCTCGCGGCGACGCGCACCACTTCATTCTGGATCACGACGGCTTGGCCGACGCGTGTCTGCGCTTGCGCGCACGGTGCCGCGCAGAGCGCGGCCGACGACAGGATGGGGAGAAGCCAGAAACGCAAATTCATTTCGCAACCGATCGATGTGTCCCTGATCGTACCGGATCGCGCGCGCTTGCGATGTGGCGGAATTATCACAAGCGGCGCGGGACGTGCGTTATGCTTAGTGACAGTTGCGGCAGAATGCGTTCAATGAAAACGACGATCTTTGTTTTTGTCCGCGGTGACGCAAATTTGCCACGCAAAATATCCCCACAGCAGCCGCTTGAATCGATCGCAGTTCCAAAACTGTCGCGGAGCGCAGTGATCGCTGTCGCGATTTTCCTGGTCGGCCATCTGGCGCTGCTGATCGGCTTGGCGACGCCGGAGAAGTTCGTCTTCGACGAGGTGCATTACGTGCCGGCGGCGCGGCAGATGCTGACGCCTGCGATGTCGCAGCCGATGCTCAATCCGATGCATCCGCCGCTTGCCAAGGAACTGATCGCTGCGTCGATCGCGGCTTTCGGCGACAACGCGCTTGGCTGGCGTTATCCCGCGACATTGTTCGGCGCGCTTGCGGTCGTCGCGATCTATCTGTGCGGCCTCGCGCTGTTCTCCGCGCAAGGGCCGGCGATCGCCGCGGCGCTGATTGCGGCGTTCAACCAGATGCTGTACGTGCAGGCGCGCATCGCAATGCTCGACATTTTTGCGTTGGGCTTCGGCCTGCTTGCGACCGCCGCCTTCATGCATGGCTTTCGACGAGAGCGGCCGCACGCCTTGTTTGCCGCGGCAGGAGCTCTGTTCGGACTTGCTGCAGCCTGCAAATGGAGCGGCCTGTTTCCGCTCGGCGTCTGCATCGTCATCGTCGCGGTGATCCGCCTGATGCAGGGCTGGAACACGCTGTTTGCCGACGCCGCGCCGGACGACTGGTATCGGCCGGCGCTTTGGCCCGGGTTGAAGCTGCATCATATCGCGCTCTGCTTCGCCGTCTTGCCGGCAATGACGTATCTTGCCGCCTTCGTTCCGCTTCACGGAGTGTCGTTGCCGGATTTGATCGAAGCCCAGCGGCGCATCTTTGCCGACAACACCACGACGGCCATTGCCGGTCACACCTATATGAGCAGCTGGCCATCCTGGCCGCTGCTCGCGCGCCCGGTGTGGTTCCTGTTCGACAAGACGGCAGGGGACAACGTCGCTGCGATCGTCTTCCTCGGCAATCCGCTGGTGTTGTGGCCGGCGCTGCTCGCGATTGTCGTCGTGCTGCGCGATTTCATCGTGGCACGCCGCTGGGACGCGTTCCTGATCGCGGCGTTCTATTTCGGTCCGTGGCTCGCCTGGGCGTTGCTGCCGCGTACGCTCGGTTTCATCTACTACTATCTGCCCGCCGCCACCGCGGCGTCCCTTGCGCTGGTCTATGTGCTGCACCGGAAAGGGCTGCCGCGCTGGCTGCTGTGGGCCTATGTCGGGGTCGCCGCGGCCGGCTTTGGCGTCATGCTGCCGATCTCCGCGGCTTTCGTCGGCGTCTCGATGCAGACCTTCAACCGATTGATGCTGTTTCAGAGCTGGATATGACAACGCCGCCTGCCAGGGGAGGGCGGGCGGCGTCGTCTTGCGACGGAATGCCTTCGATCTATTTCGACGCGGTCTTGGTGTCCATGTTCACGACCTGGACGCGGCGGTTGATCGGGTCGGCACCCTTGGCGGCGTCCTTGAGCTTGGTCTCGCCGTATCCGACGGTCACGAGATCGGTGCCGTTGAGGCCGTAATTCTGCACCAGGTACTTCTTGATGGTGTCGGCGCGCCGTTCGG
Source organism: Bradyrhizobium cedriense (assembly GCF_054602315.1). Lineage (NCBI taxonomy): Bacteria > Pseudomonadati > Pseudomonadota > Alphaproteobacteria > Hyphomicrobiales > Nitrobacteraceae > Bradyrhizobium > Bradyrhizobium cedriense. The sequence continues at coordinate 689,335 of NZ_JBTSWB010000002.1, forward strand.
AGAGACCCTGATTGTACTCTTCGCCGCCGGTCGCATCGGTGTGGCCGGCAACCACGAAGGTCGATCCCTTCAGCGCCGGATCGGACAGGGCCTTGCCGAGAGCCTGCACCGAGGCCATCGAGCTCTTGGCGATGTCGGCCGAGTTGTAGTCGAACTGGATCTCCAGATCGATCTTCGGCTTGGTCGCCGCGAGCTCGGCGATCTGCTCGCGCTCGCCGATCGAGAGCGACCGGGTCGAGCGGTTGCGCACGGTGTTGAGGAAGGTCGATTCCTTGGCCTGGGCGGTGGTATCGGCCTGCGGCCCGACGGACAGGCCGCGGGTCAACGGCTTGGGTTTCAGCGCATCCAGGATCTTGTCGGTGGAGATGTTGTTGTCGCCTGCCAGAGCCAGGCCCGCCGTCATCGACAGCGCCGCGGAGAGAGTAATCGCCCTCAGTCCAAAAAACTTATCAAAACGGGTCATTGTCGTATCCTCGCTGTTACGCCTGATGGCGATTTGATGCTGCGAGCCTAGGGTAGGTTCAAAGACGTTGATGTGATCTTTGTCACATTCGGCGGCCTCGCGGCTTCAGCAGCAAAGATGCAGCCCTGTACAGGCGAGGCGATGGGTAAGTCGATGACCGCAATGGGAACCGTGGATTCGCCGGCCAAACAGGCGATGGCCAAGGAAACGGCTTCAGCCAACTCCGAGATGAGCAAAGGCAATATGCGTGACGCCTGCAAGCACTACATGAAGGTGCGGAACATGAGCGCGAAATAGTTTGAACCTTCGTTGACCGGCCGCGCTGTCAGCAGATGGCAGCGCGGTTTTCCTGGCCTTCTCTTGTTTGCCTCAGCGCGAATCCCGTTACATTGCCTCCTGCAATGTCCCGCGCGCCCCAACCAATTCCACTCACCACGACACAAGCCCGGCAGATCTGGCTGCATGCGCAGCGGCTGGACGAACGCACCCCGTTCGGCGATGGCGCGCAGGCCGTGGCCGATGCGGTCGCGCATCTCGGCTATGTGCAGATCGACACCATCAACGTCATCGAACGCTGCCACCACCACATCCTGTTCAGCCGCATTCCGTCCTACCGCCGCGCCGATCTGCGCCAGGCCCAAAGCGACGACAAGAGCGTTTTCGAGTATTGGACGCACGCGCTCTCCTACGTGCCGGCCGCCGACTTCCGCTTCTTCCTGCCCGCGATGCGCGAGCACCGCCGCGAAGGGCACAGATGGTTCGCCTCGGTGAAGCCGGCCGACATGCGCAAAGTGATGCGGCTGCTGCGCGCCGGGCCGCTGACGATCCGAGACATCGAGGATGACGTGCTCGTCGAAAAGGAGCACTTGTGGCAGAGCCGAAAGCCCTCCAAGCGCGCGTTGCAGCTCGCCTTCTATACCGGCGCCGTCACCATCAGCGAGCGCCGGGGCATGCTCAAGACGTACGAGCTGATGACGCGCCATTTCGGTTGGGAGAGGCTGCCGAGGCCGGCGCCGGCAAGGGACGTCACGGCCTATCTGCTCGATCGCGCGCTGCGGGCACAGGGCGTGGTCAGCCTCGATTCGATTTGCCATCTCGACGCGCCGAGCAAGAAGCCGGTCGCGCGCCTGATCGCCTCGCGCGTCCGCCGTGGCGAACTCGTGCCGGTCGCGCTCGAGGGCGCCGGCAAGCAGGAGCATTGGGTCTCGCCCGCAGCGCTGGAGGCGAGCGGCGAGGGGCCTTCGCCCGATCTCGTCCACATCCTCTCGCCCTTCGATCCGCTGATCATCCAGCGCAAGCGCACCAATCTCATCTTCGGCTACAACCATCTGTTCGAGGCCTATGTGCCGAAAGCCAAACGCAAGCTCGGCTATTTCGCGCTGCCGGTGCTTGTCGGCGACGAGATCGTCGCCGCGCTCGACCTCAAGACGGACCGGCAGGCGAACAAGCTCTTGATGCAGAAATGGACCTGGATCGGGGAGGGCAAGAAGACGGCAGGCCGCAAGGAGCTCAAGCGGAAAATCGAGGACGAGCTCGATCGTTTCGAGCGGTTTCAACTGGCGGAGTGAATGTTGCTCGCCACGGTTCCGCTCTCGCATAGACAAATCGTTGCGTGCCACCATTGCCCCGACATGACGCGAAATGGCGGGCGCGGCGCTATGGCGCCTTTGTCCGCCCTCCGAGACGACGCATCGCGACGAGCCGATCGATGCAGATGCCGAGCAAAATCCCAACCGCATAAGCAGCCAGATTCCACAGCGAGAAGATGCGCCCCAGCAGCAGCGCGCCGGCCGTGCTCAGCCGGAACGCATCGAGCCAAGGCGTATGCACCAGCCGTGAGAACTCGACCAAAGCCGCGATCGTCATTGCGATGACTGCGATCCGCGTCCGCGTCTGCCGCGGCAGCAAAGCCGCGACCAGCAGGAACACCATCGTCGCCCACAGGAGCGAGCCGCCATATTTCACCACGAAGGCCGGAAGCCCGAGCGAAAAGCCATACCAGCGCAGCGACAACCCGCACGCAATCACGGCGAGCGCGAGAGCGGCGCGGATCAACGATGTCCGGAGCCGCGCAACAGGTTGATCCGGTTGCGTCCCATGCATTGCTCGCTCCATTGACTCTTTGTCCGCGATGCTCAAAACCGCCACTCAGGCCCTAGAAAAGCAACAACCCGGGGGAAGCCATGAGCCAGACCACCGCCTATGCCGGTTCCGCCGGCGGCGCCAGCAAGAACGTCAGCAAGAGTGAAATCGAGACCTCGACCATCCGCGCCATCTCGTGGCGGCTGATTCCGTTCCTGGTGCTGGCCTACTTCTTCTCCTATCTCGACCGCGTCAATCTTGGCTTCGCCGCGCTCACCATGAACGCGGAGCTGAAGTTCACCCCGCTGATCTTCTCCTGGGGCGCCGGCATTTTCTTCATCGGCTACTTCATCTTCGAGGTGCCGAGCAACCTTGCGCTGGAGAAATTCGGCGCGAGCCGATGGATCGCCCGCATCATGGTGACCTGGGGCATCATCTCGGCGCTGATGGCGGTGGTCAGCGGCGTCACGAGCTTCTACGTCCTGCGCTTCCTGCTCGGCGTCGCCGAGGCCGGCTTCTTCCCCGGCATCATCCTCTATCTCACCTATTGGTATCCGGCCGAATATCGCGCCCGCTTCCTCGCGGCCTTCGCCATCGCGGTGCCGGTCTCGACCGTGATCGGCGCGCCGGTCTCGGGCTTGCTGCTTGGGCTCGACGGCATGATGGGCCTGAAGGGCTGGCAATGGCTATTCATCATCGAGGGGATCCCCTCGGTACTGCTGGGCATCGTCACCTGGTTCTATCTCACCGACAAGCCGGAGAAGGCCGATTGGCTCTCGGCCGAGCAGAAGGCGTGGCTGAAGGCGAAGCTGGATTCCGAGATCGCCATCAAGCAGGCCGCAAAGCATCTCTCGCTTGGCGAGGCGCTGTCCTCGCCGAAGGTGATCGCGCTCAGCCTGATCTATTTCGGCTTCGTCGGCGCGCTCTATGGCATGCAGTTCTGGCTGCCGCAGATCGTCAAGGCGTTCGGCCTCACCAACGCCCAGACCGGCTTCGTCACCGCGATCCCGTATCTGTTCGGCACCATCGCCATGATCCTGTGGGCGCGGCATTCGGACGCCACGCGCGAGCGCGTGATGCATGTGGGCGCACCGCTGCTGCTCACCGCCGTTGCGCTTGCCATCTCCTCCTATCTCACCGATCCCACCCTGACGATGGCGGTGCTGACGGTGGCTGCGATCGGCGTGTTCTGTTGTTTCGGCGTATTCTGGACCCTGCCGACCGCCTGGCTCTCCGGCACCGCGGCTGCCGGCGCCATCGCGCTGATCAACTCGATCGGCAACCTCGCGGGCTTCGGCGGTCCCTACCTGATAGGCTGGGTCAAGGAAGCCACCGGCCAGACCTCGACCGGCCTCCTCGTGCTCGCCGCGCTGCCGCTGATCGCCGGTATTTTGGTGTTTGTCGGCGGCCACGACAGCAAGCACGAGTTCGCGGGGCAGGGGCGGTGAGAGGAGCCTTATCGGTCGGGCAAGGTGCGCTCTTCGCGCGCCGTGCCTACCGTCTCTCCCGCTTTTGGCCGACGTAGCGGGCAGACTTCGCTTCGCCTGCCTTGCGCCAGCACCGTGGTGCGAAAACCAAGGTTCCAATCCACGTGCCGTTAACAATCACGGATTCCTGATGACTGACGAATATTGACTTTCGTCATTGATTATTCGACACTGATCGCAGTCGAGATGCAGGAGTGTCCTTCGATGTTCGTCAGGTCGGTTTTATCCAGCTATTCCAAGCTCTTGGCGGGTGTATCGCTGGCTCTGATGGCCGCTGCACTGGCTGGGTGCAATGACACCGTCGCCGAGAAGGCAGAGCCGCCACGGCCTGTACTGGTCGCGACCGCGCATTATAACGCCGAGACGCCGGAGCGCAGCTTCGTCGGAACGATCAGGCCGCGGATCGAGAGCGATCTTGGCTTTCGTGTCGCCGGCAAGGTCGCCAAGCGCCTGGTGGAGGTCGGACAGACCGTCGAGATCGGCCAGCCACTCGCCATCCTCGACGAGGTCGATCTGAAGCTGCAGGCCGAGCAGGCCGTCGCCGAGCAGACTGCCGCGACCGGCGTGCTGGCCCAGGCCGCCGCCGCCGAGCAGCGCGCCAAGGATTTGAAGGCCAAAGGCTGGACCACCGATGCGCAGCTGGATTCGAGCCGCGCTGCCGCCGACGAGGCCCGTGCGCGTCTGAACCGGGCCGAGCGCTCGGTCGAACTGACCAAGAATTCCCTTTCCTACGCGACGCTCAATGCCGACGCCCGCGGCGTCGTCACCGCAACGCTGATCGAGCCCGGCCAGGTGGTTGCCGCGGGCCAGGCTTCGATCCGTGTCGCCCGCTTTGCCGAGAAGGAAGCGGTCGTCGCGATCCCTGAGACGCTGGTCGGACGCGCCAAAACGGGCGTCGCCAGCGTCACTCTTTGGTCCGAGCCGAACAAGAAATACGCGGCCAAGCTGCGCGAGATCGCGCCGACAGCCGATCCGGCCACGCGGACGTATCTTGCAAAATTCTCGCTGCCCGAGGCCGACGACAAGGTCGCGCTCGGCATGACCGCGACGCTGACGTTGTCGGACGCCGCCACCGAGCGCGTCGCGCGGTTGCCGCTGTCGGCGCTGTTCAATGCAGGCGACAAGCCGTCGTTCTACGTCGTCGACGACAACGGCGCGGTCACGCTGAAGCCGGTCACGGTGAAGTCCTACGAGAGCAACGACGTGATCATCACCGGCGGTGTGGAAGAGGGCGCCAAGATCGTCGCGCTCGGCGTGCAGAAGCTCGATCCGGGCCAGAGGGTGCGGATCGTGTCGTCGCTGTCATTCTAACGTTTTACGAGTTGCCGTCTTTGCGAGGCGAGTTTCGGCCCGAGTGCAAATGCTGGGGCTGAAGCGGCGAAGCGATCCAGAACCTGCCCAGCCCCCTGGATTGCTTCGCTGCCGCGCGATGATTTGTTGAACAGGCTGGCTGTCGTTTTTGGCAATTGGATCGTCATTCGGAGAGAGCGATGAAGCGCTTCAACCTTTCGGCCTGGGCGGTCAGTCATCCGACGCTGGTTCTCTTCCTGATGATCGTGCTCGGCGCCGCCGGCTTCTTCTCCTATACGAAGCTTGGCCGCGCCGAGGATCCGTTCTTCACGGTGAAGGTGGTCAACGTCTCCGTGATCTGGCCGGGTGCGACCGCGCAGGAGATGCAGACCCAGGTCGCCGATCCCATCGAGAAGAAGATCCAGGAACTGCCCTATTTCGAGAAGGTGCAGACCTACTCCAAGCCGGCCTTCACCGCGCTCCAGGTGACCTTCCGCGACAACACGCCGCCGAAGGACGTGCCTTACCTCTTCTACCTCCTGCGCAAGAAGCTGGTCGACGTGCAGGGCCAGTTGCCGTCCGGCATCCTCGGACCCGTGGTCAACGACGAGTTCTCCGACGTCGATTCCATCCTCTACATGATGACCGGCGACGGCGCCGACTATGCCCAGCTCAAGAAGGTCTCGGAAGGCTTCCGCCAGCGTATGCTGAAGGTGCCCGGCGTCACCAAGGTCGACGTCTACGGCAATCAGGACGAGCGCATCTTCGTCGAATTCTCCCACGCCAAGCTCGCCACCCTCGGCATCACGCCGCAGGCGCTGTTCGATTCGCTCGCCAAGCAGAACAACGTGACGCCGGCCGGCACGGTCGAGACCTCCTCGCAGCGTGTGCCGCTGCGCGTCACCGGCGCGCTCGACGGCGCCAAGGCCGTCGCCGAAACGCCGGTCGAGAGCAACGGCCGCGTGTTCCGTCTCGGCGATATCGCCACCGTAACCCATGGCTTCGTCGATCCGCCGAGCTTCGTCGTCCGTCAGGAAGGCAAGCCCGCGATCGGTATCGGCGTCGTCACCGCCAAGGGCGCCAACATCCTCGAGCTCGGCAAGGAGGTCGAGAAAGCGACGGCCGATTTCATGAAGGCCGTGCCGCAGGGCATTGACGTCAAGCTGATCGCCGACCAGCCCAAGGTGGTCGAGCACGCCGTCGGCGAGTTCGTGCGCTCCTTCATGGAGGCGCTCGTCATCGTGCTGTTCGTCTCGTTCCTGGCGCTCGGATGGCGCACCGGCATCGTGGTCGCGCTGTCGGTGCCGCTGGTGCTCGGCATCGTCTTCATCGTCATGAACGCGATGTCGCTCGACCTGCATCGCATTACCCTCGGCGCCCTGATCATCGCGCTCGGCCTGCTCGTCGACGACGCCATCATCGCGGTCGAGATGATGGTGGTGAAGATGGAGCAGGGCTGGGACCGCATGCGCGCGGCGTCCTTTGCCTGGGAATCAACTGCGTTTCCGATGCTCACGGGAACGCTGGTTACGGCCGCTGGCTTCCTCCCCATCGGCTTTGCCAATTCCGCGGTCGGCGAATATGCCGGCAGCATTTTCTGGATCGTGGCGATCGCGCTGGTCGCCTCCTGGTTCGTGGCGGTGATCTTCACGCCCTATATCGGCGTCAAGCTGCTGCCCGATATGAAGGTCGGTCACAACCACGACCCGCACGCGATCTACGAGACCCGCATGTATCGCGGCCTGCGAGCCATCGTGCAGTGGTGCGTCAACCACCGCATCACGGTGGTGGTTGCGACCGTCGGCGTCTTCGTCGCCTCGATCGTCGGCTTCGGCCAAGTGCAGCAACAGTTCTTCCCGCTGTCCGAACGGCCCGAGCTGTTCTTCCAGCTCCGCCTGCCTGAAGGCACCGCCTTCAACGTCACCGAGAAGGCGGTGAAGAAGGCCGAGACGCTGCTCAAGGACGATAAGGACATCGCGACCTATACTTCCTATGTCGGCCAGGGTTCGCCGCGCTTCTGGCTCGGCCTCAATCCGCAGCTCCCGAACGAGGCGTTTGCCGAGATCGTCATCGTCGCCAAGGGTGTCGAGGCGCGCGAGCGCATCAAGGCCAAAATCGAGAATGCGGTCGCCGACGGCATGCTGACCGAAGCTCGCGTGCGCGTCGACCGCTTCAATTTCGGCCCGCCGGTCGGCTTCCCCGTCCAGTTCCGCGTGATCGGCCCCGACGCCAACAAGGTGCGCGAGATCGCCTACCAGGTTCGCGACGTGATGCGGCAGAACAAGAGCGTCAAGGACGTCCAGCTCGACTGGAACGAGCAGTCGCCTTACCTCAAGCTGGTCGTCGACCAGGACCGCGCCCGTGCCATGGGCCTGACTCCCCAGGACGTCTCGCAGGCGCTCTCCATGCTGATCTCGGGCTCGCAGGTCACGACCGTGCGTGACGGCATCGAGAAGGTCGGCGTGGTTGCCCGCGCGGTCCCGTCCGAACGCCTCGACCTCGGCGGTGTCGGTGATCTCACCATCACCTCGCGCAATGGCGTTGCCGTGCCGCTGCAGCAGATCGCCAAGATCGAGTATGCTCATGAAGAACCGATCATGTGGCGGCGCAACCGCGACATGGCGATCACCGTGCGGTCCGACGTCGTCGACGGCGTGCAGGCGCCCGACGTCACGAACCAGATCACGCCGAAGCTGAAGGCGATCCAGGACCATCTCGAGCCGGCCTACCGCATCGAGCCGGGCGGCGCCTTCGAGGAGTCCGCCAAGGGCAACGCCTCGATCTTCATCCTCTTCCCGGTGATGGTGATGGTGATGCTGACGCTGCTGATGATCCAGCTGCAGAGTTTCTCGCGCCTGATCCTGGTGTTCCTGACCGCGCCGCTCGGCATTGTCGGCGCCTCGCTCGGGCTCAACGTGGCGAATGCTCCGTTCGGCTTCGTGGCGCTGCTCGGTCTGATCGCGCTCGCCGGCATGATCATGCGCAACGCGGTCATTCTGGTGGACCAGATCGAGACCGACGTTTCTCATGGCCTGACGCGCCGAGAGGCGATCGTGGAAGCAACCGTCCGCCGCGCCCGGCCCGTGGTGCTGACGGCGCTCGCCGCCATCCTCGCCATGATTCCGCTGTCGCGCTCGGCGTTCTGGGGCCCGATGGCGATCACCATCATGGGCGGCCTGTTCGTTGCGACCTTCCTGACGCTGCTGTATCTGCCGGGCCTCTACGCCTTGTGGTTCAGGAAGAGCCTGGATGAAGCAGGTACCCCCGAACAGCCTGCCGCGCCGCAGCATGGGAGCGATGAGCATTCCGCAATTCCGCTTGCTGAAGCGGCTGAATAAGTGAGATGAAGTGCTGACGGACGAGTCCTGACAAATGACACTGGTTGCGGAACACATCGAAGGCGAGACCCGGGATCGTATTCTCGAGGTGGCAGAGCGGCTGTTCCGCCAGATCGGCTACCAGAAGACCACGGTCGGGGATATCGCCAAGGAGCTCCGGATGAGCCCCGCCAACGTCTATCGCTTCTTCGAATCGAAGAAAGCGATCCATCAGGCGGTGGCCCGCTCGCTCATGGGCGAGGTCGAGCTCGAGGCCCAGCAGATCGTCGCGAAGCCCGGTCCGGTCAAGGAGCGCTTCCGCGAGCTGCTCACCACCATCCACCGCATGAACACCGAGCGCTATGTCGGCGACAGCAAGTTGCACGAGATGGTCGAGATCGCGATGCAGGAGGACTGGCAGGTCTGCGTCAACCATATGGAATGTATCGCCGGCGTGGTCGGCCAGATGATCGCGCAAGGCGTCGCCTCCGGCGAGTTCGAGGCGCCGGACCTGCAGCTGGCTGCGCTGTGTGCCTGCACCGCGATGATGCGCTTCTTCCACCCCCAGATGATCGCCCAGTGTGCCACCAAGCCTGGCCCGACCATCGACCAGATGATCGATTTCGTCATCGCGGGTCTGTCGCCGCGCCACTGACGGCCGCGGGAATTTCTCCTATAACGCCCTTGCCGTCATTCCGGGGAGGTCCGCAGGACCGAACCCGGAATCTCGAGATTCCGCATTCGATGCTTCGCATCGCGCCGGAATGACAGCCAGTGGAGAAGCAAGCGCGTGACCGACAAAGACCTGTACTTCTATGAGCCCTCAAAGGGGCATGGCCTCAAGCACGATCCCTTCAACGCCATCATCGCTCCGCGGCCGATCGGCTGGATCTCCTCCCGCGATACCAGGAGCCACGTCAACCTCGCTCCCTACAGCTTCTTCAACGCGTTCTGTTACGTGCCGCCGATCATCGGCTTCTCCTCCACGAACTGGAAGGACACGGTCGAGAACATGCAGCAGACCGGCGAATTCGTCTGGAATCTCGCCACGGTGGACCTTGCGAAGCAGATGAACGCGACCGCGGCGCATGTCGCCCCCGAGGTCGATGAGTTCGAGGTCGCGGGCGTCACCGCCGTGCCGGGAAAGCTCGTCAACGTGCCGCGGGTGGGTGAGAGCCCCGTCGCGTTCGAGTGCAAGGTGTCCGACATCGTCCGCCTCAAGGGCGCCGACGGCAAGGAGGCCGACGCCTGGCTGACGCTCGGCGAGGTCGTCGCCGTCCACATCGACAAGACCTTGATCAAGGACGGCGTCTACCAGACCGCCGCCGCCCGCCCGATCGTCCGCGCCGGCCGCCGCGGCGATTATTTCGAGATCAAGCCGGAAGACATGTTCGAGATGATCCGGCCGGATTAGGCCGGCGCCACCGCTCTCTCCACGCCGTCATTCCGGGGCGACGCGTAGCGTCGAGCCCGGAATCCATACTCCCGATCGTGGTTATGGATTCCGGGCTCACGCTTCGCGTGCCCGGAATGACGTGGAGAGGCATTCAGCCCAACCCCGATCCGGAACTGCCCCCACGCCCCGGCCGTTATGGCCCTGGGGCGGCCGCCTGGCCGCGTCAATTCGCGTCTTTTTGCTCGCGAAGTGTTCTCTTCCGCCCGCCACTTTCCGCTAAAATGCCTGATCCCCCGCGCCGATGCATGAGGTCTGCCATGAGCTTCCGCCGCGATACCATCACAAAGCCGATCTTTTCCTGGGCGCGGGGCGTGCTGCCGACGATGTCCGACACCGAGCGCGAGGCGCTGGAAGCCGGTGACGTCTGGTGGGACGCCGATCTCTTCACGGGCAACCCTGATTGGTCGAAGCTGCTTGAGATCGCGCCGGCCAGATTGACCGACGAGGAGCAGGCCTTCCTCGACGGTCCCGTCGAGGAGCTGTGCGCCATGCTCGACGAGTGGAGGATCTTCTGGGAATGGCGCGACCTGCCGCAGGACGTCTGGCATTTCGTCAAGCGCGAGAAATTCTTCGGAATGATCATCCCGAAAGAGTTCGGCGGCCTCGGTTTCTCGCCTTACGCGCATTCGGAAGTGGTGCGCAAGATTTCGACGCGCTCGATCGCTGCGGCCGTCACCGTGATGGTGCCTAACTCGCTCGGCCCGGGCGAGCTCCTGATGCGCTTCGGCACCAGGGAGCAGCAGGAGCATTGGCTGCCGCGCCTCGCCGACGGCCGCGACATTCCCTGCTTCGGTCTCACCAGCCCTGAAGCCGGCTCCGACGCCGCCTCGATGATCGACACCGGGATCATCTGCAAGGGCGAGTTCGAGGGCCGCGAGACCGTTGGCCTCAGGCTCAACTGGCACAAGCGCTACATCACGCTTGGTCCGGTCGCGACGCTGCTGGGCCTTGCCTTCAAGGCTTACGACCCGGATCGTCTGGTCGGCGATCAAGAAGAGCTCGGCATCACCGTCGCGCTGATCCCGACCAATCTGCCCGGTGTCGAGATCGGCCAGCGCCATTTGCCGTCGATGCAGGTGTTTCAGAACGGGCCGAATTGGGGACGCGACGTCTTCATCCCGCTCGACTACGTCATCGGCGGCAAGGAGCGGCTGGGCCAGGGCTGGAAGATGCTGATGACGGCGCTTGCCGCCGGACGCGGCATCTCGCTGCCGTCGCTCTCTGCTGCGGGTGCCGCCTATGCCGCGCGCACTACCGGCGCTTACGCCCGCATTCGCGAGCAGTTCGGCATCTCCATCTCCAAGTTCGAAGGTGTCGAGGAGCCGCTCGCGCGCATCGTTGCGACCGCCTACCAGCTCGATGCGGCGCGGCGACTGACCTGCGCGGCGCTGAATGCAGGTGTTCATCCCGCCGTGATCTCCGGCATCATGAAACTGCACGCAACCGAGCGGATGCGTACCGCGATCGACGACGCCATGGATATCCACGGCGGCAAGGCCGTGATCGACGGACCGCAAAACTATCTTGGCAATCTGCACCGCGCCGTCCCGGTCGGCATCACGGTGGAGGGCGCCAACATCCTCACCCGCAATCTCATCGTGTTCGGGCAGGGCGCCATCCGGGCCCATCCCTACCTGCTCGAGGAGATGAATGCGCTCGCCGATTCGGACCGTGAGCGCGGGCTCGCCGCATTCGACAAGGCGTTCTGGAAGCATGTCGGCCATAGTTTCCGGACGCTGTTCCGCGCTCTCGGCCGCAGCTGGACCTTTGGCGCATTCGCGCCGGCGCCCGATGCGGGTGATGCGACGCCATTCTATCGCCAGCTGTCGCGCTACTCGGCGGCCTTTGCCCTATGCGCCGACTTGGCGCTGCTGACGCTCGGCGGCGCGCTCAAGCGCAAGGAGATGCTGTCGGCCCGCTTCGGCGACATCCTCTCCGAGCTGTATCTTCTCTCGGCGGCGCTGAAGCGCTGGCAGGACGAGGGCCGGCAGAAGGAGGATTATGCCGCGCTGGAATGGTGCATGGCGACGGGCTTCCGGACCATCGAGAACCGGCTTGCCGAAATCCTCGCCAATCTGCCGAACCGCTTCGTCGCAGGCTTCCTCAGGCTCGTCGTCCAGCCGTTCGGTGCGCGCGTGCTCGGCCCCTCCGACCGCGTCGTGCACGAATGCGCCGGCATCGTGCTGGAGCCCTCGGCGGCACGCGAGCGCCTCACGGCGGATCTGGCCCATGTCGATGACGACGGCGGCTTTGCCAGGCTCGAGCACGCGTTCAAGCTGGTCGCCAGCACGGACGCCATCGCCAGGCGCCTGCGCGCCGCGCATATGCGCGACTGGAAGGAGGCCGTCGCAAAAGGCGTCATCACGCAAGCCGAGGGCGAGCAACTCGCCGCGGCCCGCGAAGCCGTCACAAAAGTGATCGAGGTCGACGATTTTGCGCCGGAGGCGCTGTCGCCGATTTACAAGAAAGCCGTCAATGTGCATCAGTTCTTCCAGGAACTCGGTGAACAGAGGGCGGCGAGCTGATGGCACGACCGGTTTTCATCGTCGACGGCAGTCGGACGCCGTTTCTGAAAGCGCGTTCGGGGCCAGGTCCGTTCACGCCCGTCGATCTCGCCGTGCAATGCGGCCGGCCGCTTCTGGCGCGCCAGCCGTTTTCGCCCGACAGCTTCGATCAGGTCATCCTCGGTTGCGTCAACGTGATCGCGGATGAGATGAACCCGGCCCGTGTCGCCGCGCTCCGGCTCGGCATGGGCGAGGACATGGTCGCGTTCACGGTGCAGATCAATTGCGGCTCGGGCATGCAGTCGATCGACACCGCCTACCGATACATCCGCGAGGGGCATGCGGACATGGTCCTCGCCGGCGGCACCGAGGCGCTCAGCCACGCGCCGCTGGTCTGGCCGAATTCCGGCGTGCGCTGGTTCGCCGGTCTCGCCACCGCCAAGGGCGTCGCCGCCAAGCTCGCGGCTGCCTTCAAGTTGCGGCCCCGCGATCTCAAGCCGGTCATCGGCCTCGAGCGCGGCCTGACCGATCCCGTCACCGAGCTGAACATGGGCCAGACCGCCGAGGTCGTGGGCCATCTCTTCGGCATCACGCGCGCGCAGTCCGATGCCTATGCCGCCGAGAGCCATCGCCGGCTTGCGCATGCGCAAGGCGCCGGGTTCCTGAAGGGCGAGGTCGAGACCGCGTTCTCCCGCGACGGCAAGTTCTTCGACCATGATGACGGCGTGCGCCCGGACTCCACGGCGGAGACGCTGGCAAAGCTCCGGCCGGTGTTCGAGCGTCCCTGGGGCCAGGTCACCGCAGGCAATTCCTCGCAGATCACCGACGGCGCCTCCTGGGTGATCCTGGCCTCCGACGCCGCGGTCGCAAGACACGGGCTGACTCCGAAGGCCGTCATCGTCGACAGCAACTGGGCCGCGCTCGATCCCAGCATCATGGGGCTAGGTCCGGTGATGTCGGCGACCCCGCTGCTCCAGCGCAACGGCCTCGGCATCAAGGATGTCGAGACCTGGGAATTGAATGAGGCCTTTGCCACGCAGGTGCTCGGCTGTCTGGCCGCCTGGAATGACGACAAATTCTGCCGCGAGATTCTGGGGCTCGATGGTGCCGCCGGCGAGATCGACCGTGACAGGCTCAACGTCGACGGCGGCGCGATCTCGCTCGGCCATCCTGTCGGAACCTCCGGCAACCGTATCGTTCTGCATCTCGTCAACGCGATGAAGCGGCTCGGCACGCGTCGTGGCGTTGCCACCGAATGCATCGGTGGTGGGCTCGGCGGCGCCATGCTGATCGAGGCGGTATGACCATGGATTCCAAGATCATGACCGCCCTCGGCGATCGCGTGCTGGAGCTGGGGCCTCAACCCGCGACCGACAGTCCGTACAAGCACTTCAAGTTGACGCGCGATGCGGATGGCGTCGCCTGGCTGCTGTTCGACCGCGCCGACGCTAGCGCAAACACGCTGTCCTCCGACGTGATGGAGGAGTTCGACGCAGTGCTCGCGGCGATCGAGACCGAGCGTCCGGCCGGCGTCGTGATCCGCTCCGCCAAGCCGTCCGGCTTCATTGCCGGCGCCGACGTCAATGAATTCCGCGGCGCGTCCGATCCCGCCATGGTGGAGACGCGCATCCGCGCCGCGCATGCCGTGGTCGATCATCTGGAAGCCCTGAGGCTGCCGACGGTCGCGGTCATCCACGGCTTCTGCCTCGGCGGCGGGCTGGAGGTCGCGCTCGCCTGCCAGTCGCGTATCGCCATAGAAGGGGCGCGCTTCGGCTTCCCCGAGGTGATGCTCGGCCTGCATCCCGGCCTCGGCGGCACGGCGCGGTTCACCGCGCTGGTCAACCCGACCCAGTCGATGGCGTTGATGCTGACAGGCCGCACCATCGACGCGCGCCGCGCCAAGGCGCTCGGCCTCGTCGATACCGTGACGCAGGAACGCCACGTCCGCGGCGCGGTGAAGGATGCGCTGTTCGGCCGGCTGAAGCGGGCCGGGCCCGGTTTGCTCGCGCGCGCCGCCAATCTCGGTCTGGTGCGTGGGCTCCTTGCGAGACGCATGCGCTCAGAGGCAGCGAAAGCCGCATCCCGCGAGCATTATCCTGCGCCCTATGCGCTGATCGATCTCTGGGAGACCCATGGCGGCAGCAAGGCCGCGATGCTCCGGGCGGAGCAGGCATCCTTCTCCAGATTGATGGTGACGCCGACCGCGCAGAACCTGATCCGCGTCTTCTTCCTGCGCGAGCAGATGAAGAAGGCCGCAGGCAGCGGCAACACGATCAAGCAAGTCCATGTCATCGGCGCCGGCGCCATGGGCGGCGACATCGCCGCCTGGTGTGCGGGGCAGGGGCTGCGCGTCTCGCTCGCCGACATGAAGGCGGAGCCGATCGCGAGCGCGGTCAAGCGCGCAGCCGAGCTCTACGGCAAGATCATCCGCAAGCCGACGGAGGTGCGTGACGCGCTCGACCGCCTCATCCCCGACATGGACGGGGAGGGCGTCCGCAACGCCGACCTCATCATCGAGGCTGTGCCGGAGAAGCTCGAGCTCAAGCAGAAGGTCTATACCGGCCTCGAGCCGCGGATGAAGCCCGGCGCGATCCTTGCGACCAACACGTCGAGCATTCCGCTTCAGGACCTGCGCACCACTCTGGCTCGTCCGGAGCGGCTTGTCGGCCTGCATTTCTTCAATCCGGTGTCGCGGTTGCAGTTGGTCGAGGTCGTCAGCCATGACGGCAACGACCCGCAAGTGCTGAAAGACGCGCTCGGCTTTGTCGGCGCGATCGACCGACTGCCGTTATCGGTGAAGAGCTCGCCCGGCTTCCTCGTCAATCGCGCGTTGACGCCGTACATGCTGGAAGCGATGGTGATGCTGGACGAGAACATCGACCAGCGCCTGATTGACGCCGCCGCCGAGCAGTTCGGCATGCCGATGGGGCCGATCGAGCTCGCCGACCAGGTCGGCCTCGACATCTGCCTCGACGTCGGCGACATGCTGCGCACCAAGTTCGGTGACCTCCTGCCACCCACACCCGCATGGTTACGCGAAAAGGTCGCCAAGGGCGAGCTTGGCCGCAAGACCGGCAAGGGCTTCTACACCTGGAAGAACGGCAAGGCGGAGAAGGCGCCGCTTCCCGAAACAGGCCCGCGCGTCAACGACCAGATGATCGACCGCCTGGTGCTGCCGATGTCCAACGTCTGCATCGCGGCGTTACGCGAAGGCATCGTCGAAGATGCCGATGCGGTCGATGGCGCCATGATCTTCGGCACCGGCTACGCGCCGTTCCGCGGCGGCCCGCTGAATTATGCGCGCATGCGCGGCGTGAATGACGTGATCTCGACGCTGCGGGCGCTGGCCGAGCGATTCGGCGAGCGCTTTGCGCCTGATCCGGGCTGGGACAATTTCAAGTGAGAGCGATATGAGCGAACAAGCTACGACCGGGCCGAGCGGGGATCTCTGCATCCGCACGCTGGCGATGCCGGCCGACACGAACGCCAACGGCGACATCTTCGGCGGTTGGCTCCTGAGCCAGATGGACGTCGGCGGCGGCGTGTTCGCCTCGAAGGCTGCGGGGTCGCGCACCGTGACGGTCGCGATCGAGGCCATGAATTTTCGCAAAGCGGTCTATGTCGGCGATCTCGTCTCGGTCTACGCCAATCTCGTGCGCGTCGGGCGTACCTCGCTGACGGTGCATCTCGAGGCCTGGGCATTGCGGCGCAAGGAGCTTCATCCGTTCCTCGTCACCGACGGCAATTTCACCTACGTCTCGATCGACGACCACGGCCGTCCGCAGGTGATCCAGCGAAACGATCCACCGATCGCGACGTAATCGCGCGCGACGCTCTGCCTCATCTTGCGAGGCGCGGCAAAAGCCGCAACCGCGGCGCGGGTGAGTCATCCTCGTCGCGGCTTTGCCAAGAACCAGTCATAAAACGGATGAGGTCCCGGCGTACTCAATTGCGTGTCGATTCGGGGTGGAAACGGCCTCAAATGCCTGGGAACCTTTGGGTACGAGTGCCGTTATTTGCCCGCACTGAGGGATCCACGGACCATGCCGGACAGCTACATCATCGAAGTCAATTCGCAGACCGCAGGTATCGTCGTTCGCTCTCAAGGAGGCTACTGCTTCTTCGCCTCGTCCCACCGCTTCAACCGTCTCGAAGGCCAGCTCTTCCGCAACGCCCGCGAAGCCGAACGCGCCGCGCGCAAGCTGGTTAACGGCGACGTGAAGGAAGCGGCGTAGTCGTCCAAGGCGAGTTGCGCGGTCGGAATTTTTTGCCGACCGCACCGCTGCCGTTCCCCTCTCTTGCGGAGAAGGTGGCGTGACGCCGGATGAGGGGTTCTGTCGACGCTTTCAAAGCTAGAGTGTCCTTCGACCCTCACCCGTCTCGCCGCTTGCGCGGCGACCCATCTTCTCCCGCAGGTAGGGTAGGTAGCAATTGTGATCACAACTTCGTCGCAGCCCGCGACAGCAGCTTCCATTCGTCGCCCTGCTTCTGCCAGTTCATCAGGATGTGAAGGTTGGTCGATACTTTTTTCCCGTCGGCCGCCATCTCCTGCTCGCCCAACCAGTGGAAACGCACGATCGCTGCAGGTCCGACGACCTTGATGGTGGGGTCTTTGTATTCGATCGACAGGAATTTCGATTTGCCGTCGGTGGCGTTGGCGATGAAGGTTGCCTTGTCCTCGACCTTGCCGCTGGAATGGCTGTAGCTGAGATCGTCCCAGCACAGCGCAGCGAGTGCTTTCGGATCAGCCGCGATCTGGGCAAGGCGGAAGGCCTCGACCTTCTTCGCCACGGCTTCCTCGTCCGCCGAAGCGGCGAGCGCCGGCGTGGCGAACGCAAGCGCGGAGACAGCGAGAGCCAGATCGCGTCGGTTGATCGTCATCGTTTCCTCCTTTTTGATCTTGCGCCGAGTGTTGCAGCCGCGCGTGACTTTGTCGAGTGTCGCATTGTCGTCATGCGGATGCGTGATTGCGCGATCGAGGCTGTATTGATACGTCTCGCGCATCGATGCGTCGCGCATTTGGGAAAGTACGGACATGATCGAGGCCAGCTACGATGCGATGGGCAGGGCGTTGTTGTTCGACATCGACGGCACGCTCGCCGACACCGATCCGCTGCACTTGAAGGCTTTCAACCAGGTGCTCGGCCCTCGCGGCCACGTCTTCGATCACGCCCGCTTCTCCAGGGAGCTGCAAGGTTTCGCCAATGTCGCGATCGGCGAGCGCTTTCTGCCCGACGAGGCGCCGGAACGGCGCGCCCTGATCCTCGATGAGAAGGAGGAGGTGTTCCGCACGCTCGTGGCCGGACAGATCGCACCGCTGCCGGGCCTGATGGCGCTGCTCGACCGGGCGGACAACGCCGGCATCCCCATGGTCGCCGTGACCAATGCGCCGCGCCTCAACGCCGAGCTGCTGCTGTCCGGTCTCGGCATCACGCATCGCTTCAAGGCGCTCGTGATCGGCGCCGAGCTGCCGCACGGCAAGCCGCATCCGCTGCCTTATCAGGAAGGGCTGCGCTTCGTCGGCGCGAGGCCGGAAACGTCGATCGCATTCGAGGATTCCCGCACCGGCGTGCAATCCGCCGCGGCGGCCGGAATTCCAACCGTCGGCATCCGGACCAGCCTCAGCCATGCCGATCTGGTTGCCGCCGGCGCGGTCACTTCTGCCGGCGCCTTCGACGATCCGGCGCTGCTCGCGCGCCTTGCGAACGCCATGGCGTGGTGAGGGCCCCTCATCCATGAACCATGATCAGCGCACGCATTGACCGAAGGCGCGAACCGCCGCACCATGCATCATCCTGATTTTGAGGCCGTTGCCGTGACCGGACTGACCCACCGCCAAGCCGAAATCCTCAACATCGCGCGCGCTTCGGGCCGCGTCATGGTCGAGGAGCTCGCGCGCCGCTTCGAAGTCTCGGCGCAGACCATCCGCAAGGATCTCAACGACCTCTGCGAGCGGAGATCGCTGACCCGCATCCACGGGGGTGCCATCATCGCCTCTGGCGTCGAAAACCTCGCCTATGAGGCGCGCCGCTTCGTTGCCGCGGACGAGAAGAAGGCCATCGGCGCGGCGGCCGCCTCGCTGATCCCGAATGGCTGCTCGCTCTTCATCAACATCGGCACCACGACGGAGGAGGTCGCGAGCGCACTGACCTCGCACGAGGACCTGCTCGTCATCACCAACAATCTCAACGTCGCCATGCTGCTCTATCGCCATCCCCGCATCGAGGTGGTGGTGGCCGGCGGCACGGTGCGGCGCGCCGACGGCGCGGTGGTCGGCTCGACCGCGACGCAGCTGATCGGCCAGTTCAAGGTCGACTATGCCATCATCGGCGCGTCCGCAATCGACGAGGAGGGGGCTTTGCTCGACTTCGACTATCGCGAGGTGCAGGTGGCGCAGGCTATCATTGCCAATGCGCGTAGCGTCATGCTGGTCGCCGATTCCACAAAACTCCGGCGCAGCGCGCCGGTGCGGATCGCTCACATCACCCAGATCCAGACCTTCGTGACCGACCAGGAATTGCCGGAGCGCCTCGCCACCATCTGCCACGGCAAGGGCATCGAAGTGGTGGAAGCGATGAAGGGGGCGGGGGATATGGATGAGGCTCGGGCTGAGACGCAAGATGCAGCGCCCGAAGCCGCGCCGGTGGTTCGGCTGAGATAGGATTACGGGTCCCCCCACGGGTTGATCAGTGTCACGCCGAATGCCGCAAAATCCTTCACGTTCCGCGTGACGAGCGTGAGGTTGTTTGCGAGCGCGGTTGCCGCAAAGAATCCATCCATGACGGACAGCGCGACGCCGCTCCTGCGGCTCTGAGCCATCAGGTCGCCCCAGCGCTCGGCCACCGCGTGGTCGATCGGCAGGATGCGCTCGGCAAAACGCTCCGGCAGATCCTGGGTGAGCCAGGCGGCGAGTGCTGCGCGCCGACGGCCGTCCTCCAGCAATGCGATGTCGCGGCGAAGCTCGGCTATCGAGGCCACGCTGATGAACGCACGATCCTCGTCGATCGTATCGAGCCACGCCAAGACTTTCGGCGAGGGCGCCGGCCGCCGAACCTCGGACAGTACATTGGTGTCGAGCAGCAGGTTCACGGCATCTCGTGGCGCGGTGCGTCGTGCACGCGTTCGAGTCCGAGGTCGGCGCCGCGTAGCGGCGAAGCCAGCAGGAATTCGGCCAGGGTGCCTTTGCGGGCGGTCTTGCGCGCCCATTCCTCGGCGGAAACGATGACGGCATTGGGCTTGCCGTGGCGGGTAATGATTTGGGGGGCGCTTTGGGCACGATCGATCACCTCGGACAGCCGTGCCTTGGCGTTGGCAAGCGTCCACGTGTCGATCGGCGGCGCGTCGGGTGTCGTGCTGTGGTCGGTCATGACGGATAGAACCAGTTTGACTACTGTGACTATATTTTCCCTGGATGGCGATTCAAGAGAGATGTTGCTTCTCGAATGGCCGTCGAGCTGCTCATTCCTTGGCCGGTTGCCACATGAATTGTTCCAGCTTTCACTTCCTTCCTCTTCTCTTTCATCTTGCTTTCGTTTCTTCCTGTGATCTAATCAGAAACGAAAGTAGCTGCTCGAAGGAACGAGCGGTCGCTAGGGGATGCGTCTGTTGGAGCGGATTTTCGACCTCGCCATCATTGGAGGCGGCGTTAACGGCTGCGGCATCGCGCGCGATGCGGTGGGCCGCGGCAACAGTGTTTTCCTGTGCGAAATGAACGATCTGGCGAGCGGGACGTCGTCCTGGTCGACCAAGCTGGTGCATGGCGGCCTGCGCTATCTCGAATATTACGAGTTTCGCCTCGTCCGCGAGGCGCTGATCGAGCGCGAGATCCTCTGGGGCATCGCGCCCCACATCATCCGCCCCTTGCGTTTCGTCCTGCCGCATCACGCCGGACTGCGCCCCGCCTGGTTGCTGCGCTTGGGCCTCTTCCTCTATGACCACATTGGCGGCCGCCACCTGCTGCCTGCGACCCGTTCGATCGATCTCAGGCGCGACGAGGTCGGCAAGCCGCTGATCCCGAATCGCTATGCCCGCGCGTTCGAATATTCCGACTGTTTCGTCGACGACGCCCGCCTCGTCGTGCTCAACGCGCGCGATGCCGCCGACAAGGGCGCCGAGATCCGCACCCGCACCCGCGCCACCGAGATTCGCCAGTCTGGCGGCCTCTGGACCGTCGGCATGATCAATACGCTGACCGGCGCGCGCTCGCAGATCCAGGCGCGCGCGCTGGTCAATGCCGGCGGTCCCTGGGTCGAGGACGTGCTCGGCCGCGGCGCTGGCGTCAATGCGAAGGCAAAAGTCCGCCTGGTGCAGGGCTCGCACATCGTGGTGAAGAAACTCTACGACCACGACCGCGCCTATATGTTCCAGAATGCCGACGGCCGCATCATCTTCGTGATCCCGTACCAGGACGATTTCACGCTGATCGGCACGACGGACCGCGACTACGACGGCGACCCCGCCAAGGTGAAGGCGACGACGGAGGAGATCGAGTATCTCTGCACGGCGGCGAGCGAATACCTGGCGAAGCCGGTGACGCCCAATGAGGTGGTCTGGACCTATTCCGGCGTGCGCCCGCTCTATGACGACGGCGCCAGCGAGGCCAAGGCCGCAACGCGCGACTACGTGTTCGAGCTCGACACGCCCGGCGGCGTGCCGCTGCTGTCGATCTATGGCGGCAAGATCACGACCTATCGGAGGCTCGCCGAAGAGGCCCTGGAACGCCTTGCGCCCTATCTTCGCAGTGCGAAAGCGCGCGAGGGCTGGACGGGAAAATGGCCGCTGCCCGGCGGCGACATGGATGTGTCCGACATTGATGGCCTGATCGCCGAGCTCCAGCGCGGCTATCCATTCCTCGGCCATGAGCATGCAAGGCGGCTCGCGCGCGCCTATGGCACTCGGGCCATCAAGCTGCTGGGCGACGCCAAATCAATGGCCGATCTCGGCCAGGCCTTCGGTGCGACGCTGACCGAGCGCGAGGTCCGCTACCTCATGGCCAATGAATGGGCGGTCACCGCCGAGGACGTGGTCTGGCGCCGTTCCAAGCTCGGCCTGCGACTATCTGCCGACGAGATTGCGGCGCTCGACGACTGGATCAGGACCCATGCCGTGCCGCAAAGTCCCCTGCTGGAAGCGGGAGGACGCTCATGACCGTGACACTCGAACACGTGACCCGGACCGTCGACGGTGTCGAGCACATCCGCGACGTCTCCCTGACCCTCGAGAGCGGCACGCTCAACGTCCTGCTCGGACCGACGCTGTCGGGCAAGACCTCGATCATGCGGCTGCTCGCGGGTCTCGACAAGCCGACCACGGGCAAGGTGCTGGTCAATGGCAAGGACGTCACCGGCGTCGACGTGCGCCAGCGCTCGGTCGCCATGGTCTATCAGCAGTTCATCAACTACCCCTCGCTTACGGTCTACGAGAACATCGCCTCGCCCCTGCGCGTGCAGGGCAAGCCGCGCGATGAGATCGAGGCGCGGGTGGCGGAGGCCGCAAGGCTCCTGCGGCTCGAGCCGTTCCTGAAACGCACGCCGCTCCAGCTCTCCGGCGGCCAGCAGCAGCGCACCGCGATGGCGCGCGCGCTGGTCAAGGGCGCCGATCTCGTGCTGCTCGACGAGCCGCTCGCCAATCTCGACTACAAGCTCCGCGAAGAGTTGCGCACCGAGCTGCCGCGCATCTTCGAGGCCTCCGGGGCGATCTTCGTTTATGCCACAACCGAGCCGACCGAAGCGCTGTTGCTCGGCGGCAATACGGTCTGCATGTGGGAGGGGCAGTCGCTCCAGATCGGCGAGACGCCGAACGTCTACCGCCGTCCGCAGACATTGCGTGTCGCGCAGGTGTTCTCCGATCCGCCGCTCAATCTGGTCGGCATCGAGAAGAAGAGCGGCGCCGTGCAATATGCGGGAGGCATCGCCGCGCCGGCATCCGGCCTCTATTCCTCTCTCGCCGACGGCACCTATCGGGTCGGCTTTCGCGCGCATCAGCTTGCGCTCGCCAACGGCGAGGCCGACCGCCATGCCTTCCATGCCACAGTGACGGTGACGGAGATCACCGGTTCGGAGAGTTTCGTGCATTTGACCCGCGACGGATCGAACTGGGTTGCGGTGCTGCATGGGGTGCATGAATTCGAGCCCGGCCAGACGCTGGATGCCGTGCTCGATCCCAACGACGTCTTCGTGTTCGACGCGGCCGACCGTCTGGTCGCTGCACCCGAACACGTGACGGAAAAGATGTGAGGCAGATGCGCCATGGCTCGCATTGACCTCGTCGATCTCGCCCACTCCTACGGCGGCAATGACGCGCCGCAGGACAGCTTTGCGCTGAAGCCGGTGACCATGACCTGGCGGCAGGGCGGCGCCTATGCGTTGCTCGGTCCCTCAGGCTGCGGCAAGACCACGCTGCTCAACGTCATCTCCGGCATCATCACGCCGTCACGCGGGAAAATCCTGTTCGACGGCAAAGACATCACGCCGCTGTCAACCCAGAAGCGGAATATCGCCCAGGTGTTCCAGTTTCCGGTGATCTACGACACCATGACGGTGGGGCAGAACCTGGCGTTTCCGCTGAAGAATCGCGGCGTACCGAAGGCCGAGATCGACAAGCGCGTCGCCGAGATCGGCCGTCTGCTCGACCTCGAATCCTATCTGAACCGCAAGGCCACGCGCCTCACCGCCGACGCCAAGCAGAAGATCTCGCTCGGCCGCGGCCTCGTCCGCTCCGACGTCGCCGCCGTGCTGTTCGACGAGCCGCTGACGGTGATCGATCCCGAGCTGAAATGGCAGCTCCGCTCCAAGCTGAAGGCGCTGCACCGTGAGCTCGATCTCACGATGATCTACGTCACCCACGACCAGACCGAGGCGCTGACCTTCGCCGACACCGTCGTCGTCATGCACGACGGCCGCGTCGTGCAGAGCGGCACGCCGGCCGAACTGTTCGACAGGCCGGCGCACACCTTCGTCGGCTATTTCATCGGCTCGCCCGGCATGAACATCCTGCCGGCGGAGGTGCGGGGGCGCGAGGCCAAGATCGGCGGCCACGTCATCGCGCTCGATCGCAGCTACGACAGTCTGCCTTCGGGCGCCAAGATCGAGATCGGCGTCCGTCCCGAATTCGTGGAGGTCGTTGCGCCCGCGCCCGGCCTGCTCACCGCGAAGATCGAGCGCATCGACGATCTCGGCCGCATCCGCTTTGCGCGCGTGCGCGTCGGCGACGCGAAGCTGGCCGCGCGCGCGCCGGCGGGCTTCACAAGCGCGGACGGCACTGCCGGCTTGAAATTCGATCCGTCGCACGTGCACGTCTATGCCGACAGCCTTCTGGTGGAGGGAGCCGCCTGATGGACAAGACCGTCAACCAAAAAGCCTGGTTCCTGGTGCTGCCGGTGTTCCTGGTCGTCGCCTTCTCGGCGGTGCTGCCGCTGATGACGGTGGTGAA
The DNA here is from genome assembly GCF_054602315.1 of Bradyrhizobium cedriense. NCBI lineage: Bacteria > Pseudomonadati > Pseudomonadota > Alphaproteobacteria > Hyphomicrobiales > Nitrobacteraceae > Bradyrhizobium > Bradyrhizobium cedriense. Next base: position 713,364 of record NZ_JBTSWB010000002.1, read on the forward strand.
CTATTCGATGCAGGACACCTTCGGCAACAACCAGTTCTTCTGGAACGGCGTCGGCTGGTTCAAGGAACTGCTCGATCCCTCCACCGATCTCGGCGGCCGCTTCCTCGCTTCGCTCGGACGCAATCTGTTCTTCTCGCTGGTGATCCTCGCCATCGAGGTGCCGCTCGGCATCGTCGTCGCACTGTCGATGCCGCGCGAGGGTTGGACGGTTGCCGCCTGCCTCGTGATTCTCGCGCTGCCGCTCCTGATTCCGTGGAACGTGGTCGGCACGATCTGGCAGATCTTCGGCCGGCCCGACATCGGTCTGCTCGGCTATGTCCTCAACGCGATGGGCTTCGATTACAACTACGTCTCCAACGACATCGATGCCTGGGTCACCGTCATCGTGATGGACGTCTGGCACTGGACCAGCCTCGTTGCGTTGCTCTGTTACGCCGGCCTGAAGTCGATTCCTGAGGCCTATTACCAGGCCGCGCAGATCGACGGCGCCTCGCGCTGGGCCGTGTTCAAGGCGATCCAGCTGCCGAAGATGAACCGCGTGTTGCTGATTGCGGTGCTGCTGCGCTTCATGGACAGTTTCATGATCTACACCGAGCCCTTCGTCGTCACCGGCGGCGGACCCGGCAATTCGACGACCTTCGTATCGATCGAGCTCGTCAAGATCGCGCTCGGCCAGTTCGACCTCGGCAAGGCCGCCGCGCTGTCTCTCGTCTACAATCTCATCATCCTGATCGTGTGCTGGATCTTCTACACCGTCATGACCAATGCCGGCGTCGAACGCAAAGTCCAGGCGGCGAGCGAGCCGGCGGTCGCGCCTAAGCCTTCGCCCGGGCTCAAGCCCGTGCCCGCGCTCAAGCCAAAGGAAGGAGTGGCCTGATGCATTCGATCCCCGGCCGCCGCCTCATCATGGGGCTGTTCCTGGTCTTCCTGCTGCTGCCGATCTACTGGCTCGTCAACATGAGCTTCAAGACCAACAGCGAGATCGTCTCGACGATGACGCTGTGGCCGCACACCCCGACGCTCCAGCACTACAAACGCATCTTCACCGACGAGAGCTGGTATTCCGGCTACATCAACTCGCTGACATACGTCGTCCTCAACACCGTCATCTCGATCTCGGTCGCCCTGCCTGCGGCCTACGCGTTCTCGCGCTATCGCTTCCTCGGCGACAAGCACCTGTTCTTCTGGCTGCTGTCGAACCGCATGGCGCCGGCCGCGGTCTATGCGCTGCCGTTCTTCAACCTCTATTCGGCGATCGGCCTGTTCGATACGCCGTGGGCGGTCGCGCTGGCGCACTGTATCTTCAACGTGCCGCTCGCGGTGTGGATCCTCGAAGGCTTCGTCTCCGGCGTGCCGCGCGAGATCGACGAGACCGCATTCCTCGACGGCTATTCCTTCCCGCGCTTCTTCATCAAGATCCTGGTGCCGCTGATCGCGAGCGGCATCGGCGTCGCCGCCTTCTTCTGCTTCATGTTCTCCTGGGTCGAGCTGCTCCTCGCGCGCACGCTGACCTCGGTGTCGGCCAAGCCGATCGCCGCGATCATGACGCGCACGGTATCGGCCGCCGGCATGGACTGGGGTCTGCTCGCCGCCGCCGGTGTGCTCACCATCATTCCGGGCGCGCTGGTGATCTGGTTCGTCCGCAATTACATCGCGCGCGGTTTCGCGCTCGGCCGCGTGTAAGGAGGCAACCATGGAGTCTATCGCATGGATGGCCTGGACGCTGCCGACCGCGATCTTCTTCGTCGCGCTCGCCTGCACCCTGGCCGTGATGACCTGGCTCGCCGCGGTCTATCCCGAGGCCGAGCGCGTCGGCGTGCTGCGCATCCCGACCACGCGCGGCGACCGCCTGTTCATCTCGCTGATTGCGGCCGCCGTCATCCACCTCGCATGGATCGGTCTCGTCGGCACCGACCCTCTCGCCACGCTGCCGATCGGAGAGGAAGGGTTTGAGATCTCGAGCCTGTGGCTCGCAAGTGGAATTTCGCTGGTCACGGCCGCGCTCATCTTCCGCACGGTCTGAAACTCGCGAAGGGACGGCCAGATCCGGGACCAACCCGGGCCTGTATAAAAGTTTGTCGCTGCAACGGAGGAACAACATGCGACAGTTTAGGAGAAGGAAAGGTCCATTGACCAAGAATAGCTTTTTGACCATGTCCAGCGCCGCCGCGCTCGTTGCGGTGTCGCTCGCCGTCTCGGCGCCGGTCCGCGCCGCCGACGACGCCGTGATCCAGAAATGGATCGCGGAATTCCAGCCCTCGACCTTGTCGAAGGAGGACCAGAAGAAGGAGCTGGAGTGGTTCGCAAAGGCCGCCGAGCCCTTCAAGGGCATGGAGATCAACGTCGTCTCCGAGACCATCACGACCCACGAATACGAAGCGCAGACGCTGGCGAAGGCGTTCTCCGAACTCACCGGCATCAAGCTCAAGCACGACCTCATTCAGGAAGGTGACGTCGTCGAGAAGCTCCAGACCCAGATGCAGTCCGGCAAGAACGTTTATGACGGCTGGATCAACGACTCCGACCTGATCGGCACCCATTTCCGCTACGGTCAGACCATCGCGCTGTCGGACTACATGGCCGGCGAGGGCAAGGACGTCACCGATCCGATGCTCGACGTCAACGACTTCATCGGCAAGTCCTTCGGCACCGGGCCGGACGGCAAGCTCTATCAGCTGCCCGACCAGCAGTTCGCCAACCTCTACTGGTTCCGCTACGACTGGTTCACCAACCCGGACTACAAGGCCAAGTTCAAGGCCAAATACGGCTACGAGCTCGGCGTGCCCGTGAACTGGTCCGCCTATGAGGACATCGCCGAGTTCTTCACTAACGACATCAAGGAGATCAACGGCGTCAAGGTCTACGGCCATATGGACTATGGCAAGAAAGACCCCTCGCTCGGATGGCGCTTCACCGACGCCTGGCTGTCGATGGCCGGCAACGGCGACAAGGGCATTCCGAACGGTCTGCCGGTCGACGAGTGGGGCATCCGCATGGAGGGCTGCCGTCCGGTGGGCTCTTCCGTGGAGCGTGGTGGCGACACCAACGGACCGGCGGCGGTCTACTCGATCACCAAATATCTCGAGTGGATGAAGAAGTACGCGCCTCCGCAGGCCCAGGGCATGACCTTCTCCGAGTCCGGTCCCGTGCCGGCTCAGGGCAACATCGCCCAGCAGATGTTCTGGTACACCGCCTTCACCGCCGACATGGTGAAGCCGGGCATCGCCGTGATGAACGCGGACGGTACCCCAAAATGGCGTATGGCTCCGTCACCGCACGGTGCGTACTGGAAGGAAGGCATGAAGCTCGGCTACCAGGACGCCGGTTCGCTCACGCTGCTGAAGTCGACCCCGCCGGATCGCCGCAAGGCGGCCTGGCTTTATCTCCAGTTCATCGTCTCCAAGTCGGTGAGCTTGAAGAAGAGCCATGTCGGTCTCACCTTCGTCCGTGAATCCGACATCTGGGACAAGTCGTTCACCGAGCGTGCGCCGAAGCTCGGCGGCCTGATCGAGTTCTACCGCTCGCCCGCGCGCGTGCAGTGGACCCCGACCGGCAACAACGTGCCCGACTATCCGAAGCTCGCGCAGCTGTGGTGGCAGAACATCGGCGATGCGTCGTCCGGTGCGAAGACCCCGCAGCAGGCGATGGACGCGCTGGCCGCCGCTCAGGACTCCGTGATGGAGCGCCTGGAGAAGTCCGGCGTGCAGGGCGCCTGCGGTCCGAAGCTCCACAAGAAGGAGAAGCCGGAGTACTGGTTCGCCAAGGCGGAGAAGGACGGCACCGTCGCGCCCCAGCGCAAGCTCGCCAACGAGAAGCCGAAGGGCGAAACGGTCGACTACGACACGCTGATCAAGTCGTGGCCGGCGAGCCCGCCCAAGCGCGCGGAAGCGAAGTAAGCGGCGCAGAGCGCATCAAGCGAACGAAAGGCCGGGAGCGATCCCGGCCTTTTTCTCTTTCGAACAGCAACCTGCTACGACAGTTTTGTCGCGGGCTCCTCACAATGACGGAGGAGCGAGCGGAGATCACTCCGCCGGCTCGGCCGCAAGCGTCGGATAGTCGGTATACCCTTTGGCGCCGCCGCCATAGAACGTCGTCTTGTCCCAGTCGTTCAGCGCCGCGCCCTGCTTCAGCCGCTCGACAAGGTCGGGGTTGGAGATGAAAGGCTTGCCGAAGGCGATAAGATCGGCCGCGTTCGCGTCCAGCACCTTGGTGGCGAGATCGAAATCATAGCCGTTGTTGGCGACGTAGGCGCCGGTGAAACGCTTGCGCAGGGACGAATAGTCGAACGGCGCGAAGTCGCGCGGCCCGCCGGTGGCCCCCTCCACGACGTGAAGATAGACCAGCTTGAGCGCGCTGAGACCGTCGACGATGTGATCGAACAGCGGCTGCGGGTTGCTGTCCGCGACGTCGTTGGCCGGCGTCACCGGCGAGATGCGGATGCCGGTGCGATCGGCGCCTGCCTCGGCCGCAACGGCTTTGGAGACTTCCAGCATCAGCCGGGCGCGGTTCTCGATGGAGCCGCCATAGGCATCGGTGCGCTTGTTGGCGCCGTCCTTGGCGAACTGGTCGAGCAGATAGCCGTTGGCGCCGTGGATTTCGACGCCGTCGAAGCCGGCCTCCAGCGCGTTCTTCGCCGCGCGCTTGAAGTCGTCGATGATCCCTGGAATTTCGGAGAGTTCGAGCGCGCGCGGCTCGGAGACGTCGGCAAAACCGCCATTCACAAACGTCTTGCCTTTGGCGCGGATCGCGCTCGGCGCCACAGGGGCTGCGCCATTCGCCTGGAGGTCGACATGCGAGATGCGGCCGACATGCCAGAGCTGGATGAAGATCTTGCCGCCGCGTTCATGCACGCGATCGGTGACCTTGCGCCAGCCGGCGACCTGGTCCTTGGTATAGATGCCGGGCGTGTCCTGATAGCCTTGGCCCTGCTGCGAGACCTGGCTCGCTTCGGTGATCAGGAGCCCCGCGGAGGCCCGCTGCCCGTAGTAATCGGCCGCAAGCGGGCTCGGCACGAACGTGCCGGGCACGGCACGGTTGCGCGTCAGCGGCGCCATCACCAGACGGTTGGCAAGCGTGATGGGGCCGAGCTTGTAGGTCTCGAACAATTTGGTCGAACGGCTCATGGGAAATGCTTCCAGGCGGTGAGAGGTCCCGAACACTTGTGCATCGCGGCATCAGGCGCAAGGGAAGAGCCATACGGAAAGTGCAGGTGAGCTGCGCGACGAGGCCGCCGTAGCATAATTCATGTGCAATTCCGGCCGCGGCAGCAGAATCCCGCCGCCGCGGCCGCGGAATCCGGCAATCAGTTCGTGCCCATGAAATCGCGCTTGCCGATCTCGACGCCGTTGTGGCGCAGGATGCCGTGGGCGGTCGCGGCGTGGAAATAGAAGTTCGGCAGCGAGAACGAGCTCAGGAATTGCTGTCCCTTCAGGGTGATGGATTTGTCCGGTCCGGCGGGGAAGGTGACGTCCTTGGCATCGGCGCCCTCGAACTGCTCGGGCTTGAACGACTTCACATAGTCGATCGTCTTCGCCAGCCGCTGCTTCAGCTCGGCAAAGCTCGTCTCGGTGTCCGGCGTCGAGGGCACCTCGCTGTGTGTCAGCCGCGCGCAGCCCTTGGCGGCGAAATCGCTGACGAGCTGGACCTGCCTCGACAGCGGCAGCATGTCCGGGAACAGGCGCGCGCCGAGCAGGACGCCCGGGTCGATCTTCTTCGCCGCGCAATGCGCCTCGGCTTTGGTGAGCAGCCCGGTTACGCTGTTCAGCATTTGCAGATAGGCGGGGACGACGGCGTCGTAGAATGACATGTGATGCTCGCTTCAATGGTGGGAAATCTCAGGCGAAAGCCTGAGCCACTCACATGGGAGCCTCATGGAAGAATACAATCGCAGAGCGCGGCTTGTGCGATGCGAAAATTCTACGGCGCCATCCTCCCTGTCATCGCCCGGCTTGACCGGGCGATCCAGTACGCCGAGACAGTTTTGGTTGAATCGATAGGCAGCGGCGTACTGGATGCCCCGGTCGAACCGGGGCATGACAGAGGAGGGTTTAGCGGATCGTCGCCTGGGGCTGCGCCTGCGCCGTGCCGCCGCGCATGCGGGCGAGCAGCTCGGCGGTCGGCCAGGAGTCCGCCGGCAGGCCGAACTTGATCTGCATCGCCTTCACCGCAGCGCGGCTCTGCTGGCCGAGCACGCCGTCCACTTTGCCGACATTGAAGCCGGCGCGCACCAGGAGCTGCTGCAATTCCTTCAGCTCGTTGAAGGGCAGCTGCGCGACCGGCGCCGAAGGCTTGCGCATCGGCGCGGCGCCGGCGATGCGCGAGGCGAGATAGCCCGCGGTGGTCGAGTAGATCAGCGAGTTATTCCATTCGGTGTAGGCCGCGAAATTCGGATAGGCCAAGAAGGCCGGGCCAAAGCGGCCCATCGGCAGCAGCACGGACGCTGCGAGATTGTCGTTCGGCAGCGGCCGTCCGTCGGGATAGGTCACGCCCAGCTGCGCCCATGTCGTGCGCGGCTCCCGCACCGTGAGATCGGTCTTGTCCCACGGCAGGTTCGGCGGCACCTTGATCTCCTCCAGCCATGGCTCGCCGCGCCGCCACTTCAGTCCGTTGGCGATGTAATTCGCGGTCGAGCCGATCACGTCGGCTGGCGACCGCAACAGATCGCGCCGTCCGTCGCCGTCATAGTCGACCGCGTAATTGACGTAGTGCACGGGCAGAAATTGCGTCTGCCCGAGCTCGCCGGCCCAGGAGCCGATCATCTCGTCGGGGTGCAGATCGCCGCGGTCGATGACCTTCAGCGCGGCGATGGTCTCGCCCACGAACATCTCGGAGCGGCGGCAGTCATAGGCGAGCGAGACCAGCGACTTCAGCGTCGGCAGATTGCCCATGTTGGCGCCGAAATCGCTCTCGAGGCCCCAGAAGGCGGCAATCACGGCCGGCGGCACGCCAAATTCCTTTTCGGCGCGCGCGAACGCTGCGGCGTATCGCTTGATGTGCTGCTGTCCATTCTGCATGCGATAGGGCGCGGCCATTCGACCGGCGAACTCGGTGAAGAGCTGGCCGAACACGCGTTGGCCGCGGTCGCGGTTGACGATGCCCTGGTCGTAGACGAGATATGGCGAAGCCTCCGCGATCGCGCGCTGCGACACACCTGCGGCCACCGCCTGTTGCTTCACGTCGGCGAGGAAACGATCGAAGCTCGCACCATTGTGGCACGACGCCGCGCGCGGCGATGGTGCCTTGGGCGCTACGGGCCTGGCGGGAGGTGGAAGCATTTGGGCAGAAGTGGTGGCGGTGCACGCGAGAATCGTGACGGCCGCGATCAGAAATCGGGTCTGGACCATAGGAGTTCCGACGGGGAAAGGACAGGCGAGGATTCGCCTGGAGTTTAGGAGAAGTGACGGCCTCAGGCCATCCTTTCCGTGCTCCGCCAGCGCAGGGAATGCGGGTGATGTCGCCTCGGCCTAGCCGAACAGCCGCATCAGCAGCGCTTTTCCGACCGGGAGCGCCCTCACTCCCCGAAAGGCGCGAACATACTCGCCGGCATAGAATGCCCTGATCGCGTGCACGCGCGTATCCATGCTTTCCTCGAACCGCACGGCGAATCCGTCCGCGGTCCGCCGCACCACGAAGGCTGCGATCGGGCGGCCGTAGATCCGGCATTCTATCGTGCTGCCCGGCACCGGCGGATCTGGATCGATCAGGCGCGCGCCCGTGATGGAGATGTCGGCGAGCCGCGCGAGATGTGACCTGCCGTCGTGGCGCAGCAGGACGGTCTCATTGCGGCTGAACCGCTCCGCCTTTCGCTTGCGCGGCTGCTCGATGCAGACGAAGCAGACCACGGTGAGGATGAGCGCGTTGTAGAGGCTCCAGGCCAGGGCCAGTCCGCCATAGGCGATGTTCTCGCCGCGCAGGTGCAGGATGAAGGCATAGGCGATGGCCGCGAGGGTGATGACAAGCGCGCTGCCATAGAGCCGCAGCAGCGGCCATTCGACAAATCGCCTGTTACGGTCGCCGCCTTTCGCGGTGACCTTGAACTTGTGCCCTTTCGGCTTCAACAGGCCGGCCGCCACCGCCTTGAGCACTGAAGGCGCAGCGATGAGCTGCGAGACGTCCGTCATCATCGCGAGCGAGCGGCCGCGCGACAGCCAGGCCATGCTGAGACCATGCCAGACATAGAACGGCAGAAAGAAGCGCAATAGCTCGGTGAGGTCGGCCTGAACCGCCTTGATGCCGAACAGCAGGAACAACCAGGGCACGACGAGGCCCGCCACCTTCGACGCGTACACCGCCGACCAACTCATGAAGGCGTCGGTCAGCGAGAGCCGGTCGATGAAGGACAGCTTCGAGTGCCGCGACAGCGGACCGCTGCGACCGCGCACGATTTGCATCAAGCCAAGGCACCAGCGGGCGCGCTGGGTGATGTATTCCTTCAGCCCCTCCGGCGCGAGCCCGATCGTCAGGCGCTCGTTGAGATAGATCGTGTTGAGGCCGCATTCCTTGAGGCGCAGCGTGACGAGGTAGTCTTCGGTCACCGAATCGGTCGGAAACCCGCCGATCTGCATCAGCCCCGCATAGCGAATGAGAGACGAGGTGCCGCAGCAAAACGCGACGCCCCAGGCGTCCTTGGCCGGCAGCAGGATGTCGAAGAAGAAGCGTTGCTCGTCGGGCCAGACATCGGTCGCGGCGAGGTTGGTCTGGATCGGATCCGGGTTGATGAAGTGCTGCGGCGTCTGCACCACGCCGACCGACCGATCGTCCATGAGCGAGATGGTCCGCGCGAGGAAGTCGGGCCGCGGCACGAAGTCCGCATCGAGAATGGCGACGAATTCCGGCCGCTCCGGCAGCGCGCCGACATGCCTGAGCGCATGGTTGATGTTGCCCGCCTTGGCGTGGAGATTGTCGGGCCGCGTGAGATAGTGGCAGCCGAGCTCGCCCGAAAGGCGCCGCAGCCAGGACCGCCGTCCGTCGTCGAGCACCCAGACGCGGTAGTGGCCGTACGCCATGCCGGTCGCGCCGATGATCGTGCGCTCGAGGATCGACCGTTCCTCGTTGTAAGTGCAGATGAAGACGTCGATCAACGGTGCGCGCGGATCGGTGGCGCGGTCGTCGATCCTCGCTGCCTTCGTGCGGTCGAGCGTCCGGCTCAGGAACAGCAGCGACAAGGCGACTGCGACGAGCGAGGCCGCTTCCAGCAGCAGGAAGGGGTAGCCGACCAGGGCATCGAGGGTCAGATGCGGCGGCGGGAGCGTCGACGTGACACGCCAATGGAGATAACGCAGCAGCAAGGCCACCGACACGATCGTCAGGAACGAGCGCGCCATCGTGCTGTCCCGCCTGAGCAGCGGCACGATCGCCATGAAGGCGCCGAGCGCAATCAGGCCGGGCGTCAACGCCATCATCACGGCGCTGTCTCATGCCGGGCAAATACGACGCGGCCGGTGCGTCCCACGGTGCAGGCGCGGGCCGCGGCATCGCGCGATGCCACGGTCACGCGATAGGGCTCCTTGCTCAGCGCATCCGGATTGATGGCGAGATTGGCGGGCGCACCGGCCGCGCCGGTCAGATTGACCACCGTGCCGAAGATCGGCTCGCCGCCGTCATTCGGCTCGAAGGTCGCGCGATCGCCGAGCTGCAGGCGGTTGTAGACGGCCTCGGTGACGTTGGCGGTGATGACGGTGCCGCTGCAATCGAGCACCTTGAGCAGCGGTTGGCCGGCCTGTACGTCCTCGCCGGGCGAGGTCATCATCTCCCAGACGCGACCCGCGACGGGTGTCGTGATGTTGGCCTCGGACAGATCGGCGAAGCGGACCTCCTCGACGATGATCTCGTTGGCAAGCCAGGCGATGTCGGTGTCGGTGCGGGCGAGATCTGCCTCGAGGTCGCCGGCGCGCTGACGCATCTCCTCTTCGCGCTGCACCGAGCTCGGCCGGTCGTTATAGCTGTCGCCGAGGAACGAGCCGTTCTGCGCCGCAGCGAGTTCGACCCTGCCGGCATCCAGCCGCTTGCGCGCGCCGAGTTCGGTCTGCTGAGACACGGAGAGCTCGCGCGTCAGCCGCGCCAGCTCGACGGTCGAGACATTGCCGGACTTGGCCAGCGACGAGGCGCGTTCGACGGCGGCGCTGGCCTCCTCGCGCCGCGCCGCCGCCGCCTCGATCGAGGTCTGGATCTCGGCGATGCGGGCCTCGAGCTGCAGCACGCGTCCGTCGCGAAATTGCGCAGCCTGCCGCGCCAGGTCTTTTTGCGCGGCCTGCGCCGCGGCAAGCTTGGCGGCAAGACTCGGCCGCTCGTTCTCCAGGCGCGATTTCTGCCGCCTGAGATCGTCGAGCCGGGTGCGATCGCCGCGCGAGTTGACGACGCGCAGGACGACGGTTCCGGCATCCAACTCGGTCTGGTCGGTGACGCGCCGCGCGGCCGCAACGCGCCCGCCGATGGGCGTGCGCAACGTGACGAGGCGGGAATTCAGTACCGCCTCGACGCTCGAATTTTCCCAGATCGCGCGCAGCGGCAGCCAGCCGAACACGGCCACGATGGCGAGCCCGATGGCGATCTTGGCAACGCGCCGCAGATACGGCCAGCGACGCCCGGATTCCGGCGCCGTCTGCCCGTCCGGCGTGTGGCTGGGCTCGTCATTGGCGAACAGCTGCTCGTGCAGCGCCTCCTGCAAGCCTTTTGCGTCGGTCTTCTGGTCAGGGGAGGGGGCAGGTGCAGGATCGACGGAGGCGGCGCGCGAGCGGTCCATCATGACGATCACCTTGCGGACGGAATGTCGACGAGAGGGGGGCAATGCGCCGGAACCGTGCTGCGTGCCGGGTCACCATGGGTTAATCCGAGATTGCGCTTTCCAGGACGCTAAGCGTTCGCGCGTGTTTTGGCGCAAATCCCGGTCAAGCTTTAGCGACGGCCGAAACACTGGTCCTCCGCCGGAGGTCTGCGGCCGGGCGACGCACGAACCTTGCGGTCTCCCGCCGCATTCATACCTCGTGGACGCCGGCCGGAGGTTCGCCCGCGGCCGGTCTCGGGAGACGGCCATGAACTATTTTCGTACCGCAATGCTGCTCGCAGGCCTCACCGCCCTGTTCATGGGCGTGGGCTATCTGATCGGCGGCGCGTCGGGCGCCATGATAGCGCTCGTCATTGCCGCCGCGACCAATCTCTTCACCTACTGGAACTCCGACCGCATGGTGCTCTCGATGTACGGGGCGCATGAGGTCGACCGTTCGACCGCGCCGGAGCTGGTCGGGCTCGTCGCCGAGCTTGCAGGGCGCGCCGGCCTGCCGATGCCACGCGTGTTCGTGATGGACGAGGTGCAGCCCAACGCGTTCGCGACCGGCCGCAACCCCGAGAACGCCGCGGTCGCCGTCACAACCGGCCTGATGAACCAGCTCAGCCGCGAGGAGCTCGCCGGCGTGATCGCGCACGAGCTCGCCCATATTAAGCATCACGACACGCTTCTGATGACCATCACTGCGACCATCGCCGGCGCGATCTCCATGCTTGCCCAGTTCGGCATGTTCTTCGGTGGCAATCGCGAGAACAACAACGGTCTGGGCATCGTCGGCTCGATTCTGATGATGATTCTCGCCCCGCTCGGCGCCATGCTGGTGCAGATGGCGATCAGCCGTACCCGCGAATACGCCGCCGACAATCTCGGCGCGCGAATCGTCGGACAGCCGATGTGGCTGGCCTCGGCGCTGGTGAAGATCGAGGGCGCCGCGCATCAGGTGACGAACTACGAGGCCGAGCGGAATCCAGCGACCGCGCACATGTTCATCATCAATCCGCTGTCGGGCCACGGCGTGGATAATCTGTTCGCGACCCATCCCTCGACGCAAAACCGCGTCGCCGCCCTCCAACAACTTGCGGCCGAGCTCGGCACCCGGGCGGGGCCATCGCTCGGCGCCAACGAGAACTACCCGTCGCGCGGCCCCTGGGGCCGATCGTCCTCGCGCGGCCCTTCACGCGGTCCCTGGGGCTGACGGAACCGGTCAGGATTTGCGTGCGGCTTTGTGATCTGGCGCACATAGGGTCGTTCCGGCCGGTGTTAACACCTCGGCGGGACTACTCCTTCGAAAGGGGATGCGTGGCCGGCGCCTTGCCGGCCGCCGCCGAAGATGACCAGAGCTGCCGTACCATTGCTGATCGTCCTTTGCGTGCTGGTCGGGCTGTCCACGCACATGGTCGTCAATTGCGGCGATGAGGACGATCCCGACATCTGTTCGGCCGTGATCGGCTTCTCGCCGCTGCGCGGCTCCCTGATCGCCTTCGCCTATGAGGGGCGCGGACGGATCGCGCTGCGTCACGGCGACTTCAGGCGGGCGATCGCCGATTTCGACGAGGCCATCCATCTCAATCCCAACCGCGCCTCGCTCTATCGCGACCGGGCGCTGGCGCGCCGGCAGAACGGCGACTTCGAGCTTGCCATCGCCGACTACGACGAGGCGATCGCGCATAATCCCAAGCTCGCCGCACCCTATCACCAGCGTGGTCTCGCGCTTGCCGCCATCGGGGATCTCGATCGCGCCATCCTGAGCTACAACACGGCGGTCCGCCTCGACCCCTCCGATGCGCAGGCGCGCGTCGATCGCGGCCTCGCGTTTCTTGCCCGCGGCCAGGCAGACGACGCCCGCGCAGATTTCGAGGCCGCACTCGCGCTGCCTGCCGGCAAGGACGGCCGCACGAAAGAGACAGCGCGCGCCAAGCTCGCCGAGCTTTCGAATCTCGAACCGACCCGAGTGGCCGCGCCGAGAAGGTGAATGTTCGAGGGCTGTCCTCTTCCCTTCTCCCTTGCAGGAGAGGAGCCACGCCTACTTCGCCTTCTTGGCTTTTGCCTTCGCCTTGGCCGCCTTCTTCGCCGGCTTCTCCTTTGCCGTCTTCTCCGCCTTCACCGCAAGCGGCGTGCTGGCGGCCAGACGCATCGATCGCGCGTAGCTGTCGGCGACGTTGTCGGCCGACATCTGGAGGCGCTTGGCGGCGGCGGTGGCCTGCTCCATGGTGGCCTTGGCCATCATCTTGAAGCGGTCGCTGGTCTCCTTGCCCTTGGCCTTGGCCGCAAGGCCGCTGAAGCGATCCCGCCGCTCCTTGGCGCGGGTCATCAGGCCCGTATGCAGCTGTCTGGCCAGTTGCCGGATCACGACATCCAGGTCGGCGTCCGCCATGTTCTCTCATCCCCTTCGAAAAACGGTATCGATGCGGCGGGACTATGCAGATCGGGCACCGCCTTGGCAATTGCCGCCTCGGCGTCATCCGCAGCTTCCGGCCTCCAAAGCAAAAAGGCCGCGCGGTTCGCGCGGCCCTCTCGCTTGGCTTGGCGCCTTCAGCCTCACTTCAGCGAGGCCACCGGGCCGTTCGATGCCGCCGGCTCGGGATCGAAGCCGAACACGCCGACCAGGTATTTGTAGTAGTCCGGCATCTTCTCCTTGAGCGCCTCGCGCGACTTCGGATCGTGGAATTCGCTCTTTCCAGCCAGGAAGATGCTGGCGGTGACCGCAAAGAACTCCATGGGATTCTTCATCGCATAGGCTTCCTTGGGCAACAGGTCCTTGGACTTGGCCAGGACGTAGTAGGCGATCACGCCCTTGTTGGCGTAGCCGTCTGGCAGCAGCCGCGCGTGATAGGCGTGCAGCAGCTCGTGCAGCAGCACGGCTTCCTTCTCATATCGCATCATGTCGGGGCGCAGCATGATGACGCCGAGGCCCGAATCGACCGCGAGGTCCACGGCATTCGGATTGGTCCAGCGCTGCTTGTTGGGATCCCAGAACGTCAAGGTCCGCGGAGCGGTGCGCTGGATGTTCGGCGTGACCCTGCCGTAGCATGCGGTCGCGGCGCCCTCATCGAGGCAGGCCAGCTCGCTCGCGACGATCGGAACGGTGTGGAAGAAACGCAGCACGCGCGGCGAGAGGCCCACGCCTTCGACCACGTCGATCTGGCTCTTCAGATTCTCGGTGAGCTTGTCGACATCCTTGCGGTCGCGATTCTCCGAGATGTCGAACATGTAGCCGCGATAGCTCTGGAAGCCCGGCGGCAAGGCCTGCGCGGCCTCGCCGGACGCGTCGAGCGGTCCGGCACTGGATGGATTGGCAAAGAGCGCGCCGACGATGGTCGCGGTCAGCAGCAACGCAATGCGCATCATGAACCCCCTGATGTCACTTCGCCCGGCACGATCGGCCGCCCTTGTTTGCGAAAAGTGAGTGCGGCGAGACTAAGGCACCGATGTTGAGGGCTGCTTAATCGTCGGTTGTGGATCGCGAGGGCGGATTAGGATCGGGTTAACCAAGCGTGGATTGGCGGCGCGCTTCGGCGTAACATCCCGTCCGGGGGATTCAGGCCCTCACATCAGTAGCCGGAGGAGGATGCCATGTATGCCGCCATCCGTCAGGCCAAGGCGAAAAGCGGGAGCGCAGAGGAGCTGGCGCGCCGCATCAAGGACGGCGCCGTTCCAATCATCAGCGACGTCGAGGGCTTTCGCGCCTATTACGTCGTCTATGCCGGCGACGACACGGTCACCGCGATCTCGATCTTCGACAAGTTCGAGCAGGCCGAGGAGGCGAACAAGCGTGCCATCGCCTGGATCGAGAAGGATCTGGGACCGCTGCTGGCAGGCCATGCGAGCGCGGCAGCGGGGCCGGTGATCGTGCATACGCTGGCGTGAGGCGCTGCTGGTGATAGTGGCGAGCAGCGAGCGCATATTCGGTCGTCATGCCCTGGCTTGTCCCGGGCATCCACGTCTTTCCTCGTGCGCCGAAACGCGTGGATGGCCGGGTCAAGCCCGGCCATGACGAAGGAGAGAGTGTCGCTCACAGCTCCCGCGCATTCGAGAACGCGAACGAGCTCACGCGCCGCGTCGTCTCGTCCAGGATCAGCGTGCGCGTGATCGGGGGCTCGGCGCGCTGGGCGCAGTTCTCGCGCTCGCAGAGGCGGCAGTTGACGCCGATCGGCGTGCCCTCGGTCTTCTCAAGGTCCATGCCGGCAGCATAAGTCAGGCGGGCGGCGTGGCGAATCTCGCAGCCGAGGCCGATGGCGAAGCGCGGCTGCGGCAGCGGGTGCGGCGCCACGGGCCGGCGCACCATCTGCGCGATCGAGAAATAGCGTGTTCCGTCGGGTAGCTCGATCACCTGCCTGAGCATGCGGTCTGGCGTATCGAAGGTCGAGTGCACGTTCCACAGCGGGCAGGTGCCGCCGAATTTCGAGAACGGGAAGGTGCCCGACGAGAAGCGCTTCGAGACGTTGCCGGCATTGTCGACGCGCAAGAGGAAGAACGGAATGCCTCGCGCATTCGGCCGTTGCAGGGTGGTGAGGCGATGGCAGACCTGCTCGAAGCCGGAATTGAAGCGCTGCGCCAGCACGTGGATGTCGTAATTGAGCGCCTCGGCGGCGGCGAGGAATGCGGGATAAGGCATCATCACGGCTGCCGCGAAGTAATTGCCCAGCGTGATCCGGAACAGGCGACGCGGCGTATCGTCCAGCGGACCGGCGCGGCCGATGATGGTCTCCAGATGTTGCGTGCATTCGCCAAGCCCGAGCTGGAAGGCGAGCTGGAATGCGCGCCCGGGCGCGTCGACCAACTCGGAGATCAGCAGCTGGCGCCGGTGGCGGTCGAAACGCCGAAGCGTCTCGCGCATCACGTCCACGGGCATGATGCGGGTCTGGATCGAATGCTTTTCGCGCAAGCGCGCGGCGAGCGCCGCGTAGAGCCCTTCAGCGGGCACGTTCAGTTCGTCGCGCAGATTTTCCGCAGCCTGCTCCAACTCCGGGAAATAGTTGCGGTTGGCCTCGATCAGCTCGCGTACGCGCTCGACGGGGTTGGCCTCGTAGCGCGTGCCGACATCGCGGTCGGCCATCTGCGCGGCGGCCAGTGTCTCGCCCTGGCGGGCCTCGGTGTAGGCGGCATAGAGCCGCTGTAGGGCATGGGTGACGCCAGGGCAGAGCTCGGCGAGGTCGCGCAGCTCCTGCTTGGGCACGTCGATCTGACGGAACAAGGGATCCGAGAAGATCTCGTTGAGCTCGGCAAAGAAGCGGTCCTCGTCGGCGGTAGCGAGGTCACGCAAATCGAGGTCATAGGTCTCGGCCAGCCGCAGCAGGATCTGCGCCGTCACCGGGCGCTGGTTGCGCTCGATGAGGTTGACGTAGCTTGGCGAGATTCCAAGCCCCTCGGCGATCTGGGTCTGCGACAGCCCCAATTGCTGCCGGATCCGCCGGAAGCGGGGACCGACGAAGAGTTTCTTGCCGGACTCGGCGGGCATGTCTCAGATCTCCAGACTCATCAAGGTCAGCTTTGCTTACCTATAATTTACAAAATTTACAAAATTACATCTATTACACGTTCAGATGTTACATGACATCACCATTCAAAAACAAGGCATCTATACGAAGTTTCTGTTTTCGCGTTTAGCTCCTGACACGCATCTCGCAATGCACTGTCAAGAATGTCGATGGCGTCGCCATTGTCAGCGAAAGGATCAGGTTCATGAACTACCAGCCCCGTGGCATCAGCCCCCTTCTGCGTCCGGCCTCCTATCAGAGCGAGGTCGAGGCAGCCCAGGCGCTCCTTGCGACCCAGCCGACCTGGAACGGGGTGACGGCCGAGGCGGTCGCGCGCATGCGCCTGCAGAACCGCTTCAAGACCGGTCTCGACGTCGCCCGCTACACCGCGGCCCTGATGCGAGCCGACATGGCCGCCTATGACGGCGACCCGACCAAGTACACCCAGTCGCTCGGCTGCTGGCACGGCTTCATCGCCCAGCAGAAGCTGATCTCGGTCAAGAAGCATTTCGGCAAGACCGATCGCACCTACCTCTATCTCTCCGGCTGGATGATCGCTGCCCTGCGCTCCGAGTTCGGCCCGCTGCCCGACCAGTCGATGCACGAGAAGACCTCGGTGCCTGCGCTGATCGAGGAGCTCTACACCTTCCTGCGTCAGGCCGACTCCCGCGAGCTCAACGACATCTTCCGCAGCCTCGACAAGGCGCGCAAGGAAGGCGACAAGACGCGCGAGAAGGAGCTGATCGAGAAGATCGACAACTTCCAGACCCATGTCGTGCCCGTCATCGCCGACATCGATGCCGGCTTCGGCAATGCCGAGGCGACCTATCTGCTCGCCAAGAAGATGATCGAGGCGGGCGCCTGCGCGCTGCAGATCGAGAATCAGGTCTCGGACGAGAAGCAGTGCGGCCACCAGGACGGCAAGGTCACCGTGCCGCATGAGGTTTTCCTGGCGAAGATCCGTGCCTGCCGCCACGCCTTCCTCGAACTCGGCGTCGAAGACGGCGTCGTCGTGACCCGCACCGACTCGCTCGGTGCCGGCCTGACGCAGCAGATCGCCGTCAGCCACAAGCCCGGCGACATCGGCGACCAGTACAACAGCTTCCTGGATTGCGAGGAAGTCACGGCGGAGAACGCCCGGAACGGCGACGTCATCATCAACCGCAACGGCAAGATGATGCGTCCGAAGCGGCTGCCCTCCAACCTCTACCAGTTCCGCCCGGGCACCGGCGAAGACCGTTGCGTGCTGGACTGCATCACCTCGCTGCAGAACGGCGCCGACCTGCTCTGGATCGAGACGGAGAAGCCGCATATCGAGCAGATCGCGAAGATGGTCGACCGCATCCGCAAGGTGGTTCCGAACGCCAAGCTGGCCTACAACAACTCGCCCTCGTTCAACTGGACCCTCAACTTCCGCTGGCAGGTCTTCGACGCCTGGAAGGAGGCCGGCAAGGACGTCAGCAAGTACAGCCGTGCCGAGCTGATGAAGGCGGAGTACGACGATACGCCGCTGGCGCAGGAAGCCGACGAGCGCATCCGCACCTTCCAGGCGGATTCAGCCAAGCGCGCCGGCATCTTCCACCACCTGATCACGCTGCCGACCTATCACACGGCGGCACTGTCCACCGACAATCTCGCCCGCGAGTATTTTGGCGAGCAGGGCATGCTCGGCTACGTCAAGAACGTCCAGCGCGCCGAGATCCGTCAGGGCATTGCCTGCGTGAGGCACCAGAACATGGCCGGCTCCGACATCGGCGACGACCACAAGGAGTACTTCGCCGGCGAGGCGGCCCTGAAGGCGGGCGGCGCCCATAACACCATGAACCAGTTCGGCTAACGCACAACGCAGTTCAAGAGGAGACTGACAATGACCAAAGGCAGCAATTTCTGGGTGATCGGCGGCGAGTTCGGTTCGATGAACTTCCACAAGCTCGTGGAAGGCTCGGCCCAGGTCAAAGGTCCGTTCAAGTCCCGCAAGGAAGCCGAGGACTGCTGGCGCGAGGTGTCGGAGGAGAGCCGTCACAAGGCCGGCGTCCGCTTCTCGATCGTGGAAGAACCGCAGCGCGCTCCGGCAGCCTGACCCGCTGCCGGCCTGAACCAAGAAGACGTCCAAGGACGGATGGTCCCATCCAGGCCCTGCCTGGGTGGGATCGTCTGTTTTTGGTACAGGTGAAACGGCTGTGGGTGCTGTAAGTATCTGGAATTGTGGGGCCTTTGCGGAGAGGGTGGTTGCTGATAGGTTAATGGAGGAAAGTCGAGGACGAGGCCGACAATGTCAGAGCCCGAGACCAGCGGGACCCATCCCGGCCAACCGCGCCCGGTGCGGCTGCGCGATGCGCTGCTGCGCGCGCGGATCGAGGCTGCCGACCGGACCGGCGTCGTCGTCGATCTCAGGGACGCCGAGGTGGCGCGGCTCGAGATCCTCAACGATGCGCTCGATCCCCTGTTCGCGCAGGTGCCTGACAAGGTCGATCTGTTCGACCGTGGCATCAGCCAGGGCGATACGCCGAGACTCTGGATCGACGTCGTCGCCCACATCGTGATGGGGCGCGACAAGCGGATGTACCGCTTCGTCCAGGACACCCGCTTCGGCCGCATCGTCCTCGCCGAATCGCACGACACCGCCGTGATCGTCGAAGCCGTGACCGACTATGTCGCGCGCCGCATGGTCGAGCGCGAGCGCGCGATGGTGGTCCCGCCACCACAAGCCCCGGCCGCCGCGCCGCCGCGCCGCTCGCGCCTGTGGCCGTTCGTGTTCGGCTTCGTGCTCGGCGCCGCCGCGTTGTTCGGCCTCGCCGTGGTCGCGGTCTTGCGGAGCTGGTGAGCAACTGCCCTGTCATTCCGGGGCATGCGAAGCATGAACCCGGAATGACTACGTTCTCAAATCAGCCGCACATGCTTGATCTGCCCGATCTGAAATCCAGCGCCGAGGCTGCGCACCGTCTGGTCGCAACGCCAGCCGGCATTGTCCTTCTCGATCCTGAACAGATTATATGCCGCGGCCGGATAGCGCCCGTGCGCGAGCGCGGAGGCCGAGGGCACGCCGACCGCCGGAATGTTGCCGTTGGGGCCTTCGACCCACATCGTCGAATGAATGTGGTCGTGCCCATGCAGGATCAGCTCGACGCCGTGGCGCTTGAGCAGCGCCAGCAGAGCGGCCGCATCCGTCATTCGCTTCTGCCGCGCGCTGGACTTCAGCGGATGATGCACCAGCAGCACCCGGAAGACGTCCTCGGCCGCGAGCCGCTCGAGGATCTCCTCGAGCGAGGCGAGTTGATCGCGTCCGAGCGTGCCCGTCGCCATCAGCGGCAGGGTCGGCACCGCCGTGGACAGGCTGATCAGCGCGAGCGGCCCGCGCCGGCGCAGATTCGGAAAGCCGATGCGGCCGTCGTCGCCAGCAAGATAGGACGCAAACGTCTCGCCGAAGCGATGAAAGGTGGCGCGGACATAGGCGTCGTGATTGCCGGGAATCGCGGTCACGTGGTCGGGCGGGCCGACGCTCTCGAGCCACGCCAGGGCGGGAGCGAACTCCGCCTCCAGCGCGAGGTTGACGAGGTCGCCCGTCACCGCGATGTGGTCCGGCGCCTGCGCCTGCATGTCGGCGACGAGCGCGTCGAGCACCTCGCGGCGCTGGTATTTGTGACGGTTGCGCGCCCAGTTGACGTAGCCGAGCACGCGCTTGCCCGCGAGCTCGATCAGCCGCGGCTTCGGCAGAGGCGGTAGATGCGGGTCGGACAGATGGGCGAGCGTGAAGGGGGCCATGGCGCGCGATTGCCTCGCTATTGCTCCGCTGTAATGGCAAGGTCGCGCCCGACGTGCAAGCAGGCGTGAAACGGGGCGCCAGGGAAGCCTGATGGGTGAACGTCTGAATCGTGTCCGACGCAAAGCCGAGCCGCTGCTGCGGCGGATCCTCCACGTCTATTTCCTCATGGTCCGCGGCATGACGCTCGGCGTCCGCGCCGTGGTGCTGGATCCCGAGAATCGAGTCTTCCTGGTCAGGCACAGCTACGTCAGCGGCTGGTATCTGCCCGGCGGCGGCGTCGACTTCGGCGAGACCATGGAGGAGGCGCTGCGGCGCGAGCTCAAGGAGGAGGGCGACATCGATCTCACCGGAGATGCCGTGCTGCACGGCGTCTTCCTCAACAGCCACGTCTCGCGCCGCGACCACGTCGCGGTCTACGTGGTCAGGCAGTTCAGCCAAGAGGGCCTGCCCCCGCCCAACCGCGAGATCGCCGAATGCGGGTTCTTCGCGATCGCGGCGCTGCCCGAGGGCACCACGCCCGGCACGCGGCTGCGGATCGCGGAAGTGATGAACGGCAAGCCCCCGATCGCGACGTGGCGCTGAGCGCGGCCTGTGCTAGTAACCGGCTCGACAAGCCCCACGGAAAACCGGATGAAGATTGCCAAACTCGCTTTCGGCCTGATCTGTCTTGCCATCCTCGCCAGCAACATCGTCACGATGTCGCGCTGGAGCGAGGCGCGCGGGGTCTATGACGACATCTGCTATCTCCGGCAGGCCCATCTCTTCCAGCGCTTGGGCATCGGCGGGTTCAACACCAATGCTGCCCTGGACTACGACCATTATTTCGAAGGCAAGATGAAGCAGATTGCCTTCGCCGAATGGCAGGACCCGGTCCGCTGGCCGTGCCACAATCCGATGCCGAGCGGCAAGGTCGTGATGCAATATCCGCCGGGCACCGGATTCCTGCTGGCGCTGTTTCCCGAAGGCCACCAGGTGGTGCCGCTCTACATTGCCGCGAGCCTGATCGTCTGCGGCCTTGCGCTGTCAGGGATTGCCATGGCACGTACGTCGCCCTCGATCGCAGGGGCGGGCCTGTTCGGCGCGCTCGCCGTCTATCTCATGATCAACCCGGCGAAGGCGAGCTATTCGGTCGCGCCGACCATGGCGGTGTGCGCGCTCGCCGGCTTCCTGACGGCGCTGTGGCTGACCAGGGACAGGCGCAGCGTGCTGCTGATTGCGCTGATTGGCCTTCTGCTCGGGGCATCCGTCAATTTCAGGTTGCCGAATGCGCTGCTCGCGGCCGGCTATTGCCTGTTCCTGGCCGGCGCCTTCCTGTGGTCGCGCACGCTTGCCGATTTCGTGCGGGGCCTCGGCTTCGGCCTCGGTGCGCTCGTTGGCATGACGCCCACATTGATCGCCCAGGCCATCAACGCCGGCAGCCCGCTGGCGACGACCTATGGCAGTGCCGACGTGGTCCCGCCGGCCTTCGATCCCGCCGTTCTCGGTCAATATCTGCGCGACATGCAGTTCGTGCTCATCGTGCTGGCGCTCGGCTCCGCGGCATGGCTGTTGCTCAGGGGTGAGGGGAGCGTGCGGCAGGTTGCGCTCGTCGTCGGCGGCAATCTCGCGGTCAACCTCGTGTTCTTCCTCAGCCACCCGATCTTCACGCCCTATTACATCCTGCCGATTGCGATGCTGTCGCTGTGGACCGCCTCTTTCGCCTGGCTGATGCGGCCGGAGCAGGCACGGCAGGCTGCCCCGCACGGGCGCGAGCCTGCAAGCTTCGGAGCGCCGGCGCGATGACCCCAGCGCAACTTCGCATCGCGGTGCTGGTGCCCTGCTACAACGAGGAGGCGGCGGTCGCGACCGTCGTCGCCGATTTCCGCAAGGTGCTGCCATCGGCGGAGATCTACGTCTACGACAACAATTCGCGCGACCGGACCGCCGCAGTTGCGCGCGAAGCCGGCGCCATCGTGCGCAGCGAGCGTCGTCAGGGCAAGGGTCACGTCGTGCGCCGCATGTTCGCGGACGTCGAGGCCGACGTCTATGTGCTGGTCGATGGCGACGCCACCTACGATGCGCCCAGTGCCCCGGGCATGATCGACAGGCTGCTCGATGATCGTCTCGACATGGTCGTCGGCCTTCGCGTCGGTCAAGTCCAGGCCGCCTACCGGCTCGGCCACCGCACCGGCAACCGCATGCTGACCGGCTTCCTGTCGTCGACCTTCGGGCATGCCTTCAAGGACATCCTGTCCGGCTACCGCGTGTTCTCGCGCCGCTTCGTCAAATCCTTTCCCGTCCTCTCCGATGGCTTCGAGATCGAGACCGAGCTCGCGGTCTATGCGCTGGAATTGTCGCTGCCGGTCGCCGAGGTCGAGACGCCCTATTACGCGCGGCCCGAAGGCTCGTTCTCGAAGCTCAACACCTGGCGCGACGGCTTTCGCATCCTCGGCACCATGCTCAAGCTGTACCGTTCGGAGCGGCCGTTGCGATTCTTCACGGGAATCGGAATCGTGCTGGCGCTGGTCTCGGTGATCCTGGCGATCCCGATCGTGATCACCTTCATCGAGACCGGCCTCGTGCCGCGCCTGCCGACCGCCGTGCTGTCGATGGGCCTGATGATCATGGCCCTGCTGTCGGTCTCGTCCGGGCTCGTGCTCGACACGGTCACGCGGGGACGGCGGGAGATGAAGATGCTGGCCTACCTGTCCCGGCCTGCGCTGAAACGGGACTGACGTGGGTGCCGCGCCCCATGGACCTCAGCATTCGCAGATGCTACTCCGCCGGCTGACATGACCGATCTCTCACTGACCATCCTTCCCGAGGCCGCCGGCGACGCTCAGGCGATCGAGCGGCTGCACGAACGTACCTTCGGTCCCGGCCGCTTCGTGCTGAGCGCCTACCGGATTCGCGAGCACGTCGACCATCTGCTCGAACTGTCCTTCACCGCGCGTATCGGCACCCTGCTGGTCGGCTCCGTCAGGCAACTGCCGATCCTGATCGGTGACACGCCCGCGCTGCTGCTCGGGCCGCTCACGGTCGAGCCGCCGTTCCGCGGCCGCGGCGTCGGCCGTCTGTTGATGGAGCGCGCTTTGAAGGACGCGAAGGCGAAGGGTCATCGCCTCGTAGTGCTGGTCGGCGACGAGCCCTACTACAGCCGCATCGGCTTCAAGCCGGTCCCCAAGGGCCGCGTCACCATGCCCGGCCCGGTCGACGCCGCCCGTATCCTGGTGTTCGAGCTCGTCGACGGCGCCTTCGAGGGCGTGTCGGGCCCGGTCGGTCCCGACTGGAGCAAGGCGCGGGGGTAGGCACTCGCAAAGGCGGTGTGTGCCGGGGTCTTTAGGCCCGACACAAGCGACGCTCAGAACTTGAAGTTCGCGAACGCCCGCACGCCGATGCCGGGCAACAGCACCTGATCCTTGTTGAAGGAGACGGCATTGCGGATGTTCTCGTTCAGCAGGTTGTTGCCGACGAGCCCAACATGCATCTCGCGCGCGCCGAACCAGCTTTGATCGAGCTTCGTCCTGTAGCTGACCTCGGCCTTCAGCAGGTTGTAGCCGGGCGTCGACGTCTCCGCGATCGATGCGATGTCGTTTTGCGCGAACGCGTGCAGCAGGTTGATCCGGGTAAACCAGTCGGCGTCACGATAGTACACACCACCGCCCAGCCGCTGGGGCGGAATGCGTGGCACGTTGGTGCCGTCGTCGAAGGTCGCGCGCACGATGTCGTATTGACCCTCGATGCCCCAGATCCCGTTCCAAACCGGCATTACGTCGTACTGGAATTGGAATTCGCCGCCACGAAATGTCGCGTCGCGCTGCGAATAGACCGCCTGATTCAGTTCGAGGCCCGCGCCAGGCTGGCAAACGCCATCCTCACACGTGTTGCCGGTCAGGCGCCGGTAGATAAAACCGTTGAACTTGGTGTAGTAGCCGGTGACTTCGAAGCGAAGCGGCCCTACCGCCCGTCGCAGTCCCGCCTCGACCGACTTGGCGGTCTCGATGCCGAGATTGGGATTGCCTATGTCGAAAGTGGTGGTGGCATCGTGGCCGCCGCGCGAAAACAATTCCGCCGGTTTCGGCGCACGTTCGACATATTGGCCGGTGATGCTCGCGACCAGATCCCAAGGAAGGTCGTGGATCAGGCCGATGCTCCCGCTCACCGGCGTGAAGTTGCGGTTGACCGCCGATGCGGGGCCGATCGCGGCCGGATCGACAGTGAGGTCGAACACATCGGGGACGAAGGCTGGCGCCGTTCCGCTCAACCTTGCGCTCTCGACGCGCCCGGCGATCTGAGCCTTGGTGGCCTCGCTGAACTTGAACTCGTTGAAGATGTACCCGGCGACCTTTGTGTTCTTGTTCGGATCGAATAGTCCGTTGATCGGACTACCTGGGTCGTCCGGACTCGGCGCGGTTAGCTTCTGGTGCGACGCCTGAACGCCCACAGCGGTGGTCAGCGCAGCAAAGCGGACGTCGAACGGCGCAAGTTGGACCTCGACGCGGCCTTCCTGTTCTTTGTTGGTGAAGGTTTGTCTCACGCCGAGGGAGGTGAGATCGGCAGAGTCGGCGAGCCCGACCTCATCGTGCTTATAGTCGGTGGCCCCAGCCCAGAACCGGATCGCATCGATCGCCGCAGCGTCCGGCCGATACTCACCTTTTGTCGTGAACTTTGTTTGTCGTCCGTCGATCCGCGTCAGGAACTCGCTGCCTTCGATACCGGGAATGTGGTAGAGCGCGTTGTGCTGAGTGATCGCCGCGCCAACGTAGCCGCCATCGAAGATGTAGGAGCCGCCGACAGATCCGCCGTAGGCCTGCGATGCCGAATTCGGCTGGCGTCCGTTGAACGGCAGCGTCGGGTCGGTCAAGAACGGGTAGCTCGGGATGTTGTAGTCGCCGGCCTTGCGGCCAAAGGCATCGGCATGGACGGCAAAGTTACCCCCGCCGGCGTCGATCAGCATGGCGCCTTCGACCCCGCGATCGACCGACGTCACTGCCGTCCGCGTTTCCGCGGTGATGCAACCCGGCGATCCGACGTTTGCCAGCGGCGCCTTGGTCGGGAGTCCGTAAGTCGGAAAGGGCGCCGTGCAGGACGGCAAGGCATCCGGAATTCGATTGTTGGTTGCGCTGACCACGCCGCCGATCGCGGTGGAGCCGTAGCGTAGCGTCGCCGGTCCGCGGATGACCTCCACCTGGTTGGTTGCCAGCGGATCAATCGGCACGAAGTGATCCTCGCCGAGATCGGACGCGCCGTTGCTGCCCGTTCCGTTCTCGACGATGCCGACACGGTTGGTGTCGAGGCCGCGAATGATAGGGCGGCTGGACGCGCCGGGCGCGTATTCAGAGCCGGTGATGCCCGGCTTCGAGAACAGGAGGTCGCCGAGCGTGCCGCCGCCGTTGCGGCGAATCTCCTCGTTCGGCACCACGGTGACGGTCGCGAACTGATCGGTCACAACAGGCAGCACGCCTTGCTGAGGCGCGGTAGGCACCGGGGCTGCCGGCACTTGTTCAGCCGTTTGCCCGGGGTTGCGCACCCGCGCGGTCCGCGTGCCGCGGCCCGGATTGCGCGACGGCACCGCGGCTCTGCGTACGATCGGGCTCGGCGCCGTCACGGTGACGGCGGGGATCTCCGTCGATGATTTGTCTTGTGCTGGCTCTTGAGCGAAGGCGGGCGTGGCGGCGGCACCGAGCAGGAGCAGACTTGCTCCGCCAAGACGCTGCGCGCGTCGCAATTGAAATGACATGGTCCTGATTCCAGTCAGGTGCCGTCCGGACGAAGGTCTGCTGATCGGAGGCGGCCTGCCGTCGCGGTGCGACGGAATTCGACTTCAACTTCTCCCGGCCATTCGTCTGAAAGCGGCGAGGCCGGGCGTGATCAAGCGATGGAAGTCAGGACGCGGGAGGAGCGCGGGGCTGGAACGCCTTGCCCGTCGATTTCAGATGGATGAATTCGGCATCAAGGGAGCGTCGGAGCAGTTCGATTGCCTGCGGCAGCAGCAGCACCGGCGGCGTTGCCGATACGGCGGTACCCGCCATCGCGATGACGGCGCAGATGGCACAACTGTCTTCGCCCTGATGCTCGCGGTCGGG
The DNA here is from genome assembly GCF_054602315.1 of Bradyrhizobium cedriense. NCBI lineage: Bacteria > Pseudomonadati > Pseudomonadota > Alphaproteobacteria > Hyphomicrobiales > Nitrobacteraceae > Bradyrhizobium > Bradyrhizobium cedriense. The sequence continues at coordinate 739,452 of NZ_JBTSWB010000002.1, forward strand.
TCCTGCCGGCGATTGCTTCTGGACCGCGGCGCGGTCGATCGCAGCAACGCCCTTGGCGCTGTCCCTGGCGCCATCGGTCTGCTGGAGCGAGGATGGAGCGAGGGGCGCAGCCTGGACGAACCAGTGGCTGTGGCCGAACGTGAGCGCGAACTGCACCAGCAGCGCGAACAACGCGAGCCGGGCGCCGTGCCTGATATTCGACCGGAACCACTTCATCTGGAAACGCCACCCCCACAACGGGGCGCCAATCTCACGACGCCACGATGTTATAGTGTAACATCGCCCGATCGGTCAGGGGATGTCAACGGCGGGCGGATCGGTGCATGCAGACCACCGACCCGATGTGTCGTTCCAGCAACTAGCGTCCCTCGCGGACCCAGGTCGCGGCGAAGGCGCCGAGCAGCAGCAACAGGCCGACCAGTCCGGCGAAGATCGGCAGCACGCCGACGCCCTTCACCACGCTGGCGTCGCGCATCCGCACGCCCATCCAGCCGTCGCCGTGGAGGACGCCCACCGAGCGCACCGGCAGGATGCGCGGCAGCTCGACGCTCGTGCCGTCGACTACGCGCACGGCATTGCCGCCAGTGGCCTGGGTCAGCGGCTTCAGGGCCTCGGTGGTGGAGGTGACTTCCGAAAACTCCCTCGGATTGGTCGGGCCGACATTGATCAGCGCCTTCAGCGTGCCGTCGGTGGCCTGCCACAGGCCGAGCTCGTTCGCCGGCAGGCTGGCGCGCCACTCGCCGGGATCGGCAGACGCCAAGGTCACATCGTGCGACACGCCCGATGGCGAGGTCACGCTCACCGGCTGGACGCTGTCCGCCATGGTCTGACGCACCACGACGAGGTCCTTGCCCTGCACCTGGAGGCGCAGCGCTTCTTCATCCAGATCCGGCTGCTTCATCAGCCAGTGCGACGTCCGCCGGAGCAGGTCGAGATGCGGCCCGCCGCCCTCATAGCCGCGCGCCCACAGCCAGATGTGGTCGGAGAGCAGCAGCGCGACGCGTCCCTCGCCGAAGCGCGACAGGAACAGCAGCGGCTTGCCGTCGACGCCGGTCATGACAGGCGGATTGACCGCGTTGCGCGTGTCGACCGTGCGGAAGAAGCGACTCCAGCGCGGCGGCTCGGATCCCGAGCCCTCCAGGCCCCGCGTGACGGGATGGCGTTTGCCGACCTCGGACAGATGCGCATAGAACGGCTTTTCGGTCACGCCGACCGGCTCGGCCGGCAGCACCGAATCCAGCGGCGTGCGCCAGATGCTGGTGTTGGAGGCGTAGTCGGGACCGGCGGACACCAGCACGGCGCCGCCGCCGCGCACATAGCGCGCGATGTTGTCGAAATAGGCGATCGGCAGCACGCCCTGCCGGGCGTAGCGGTCGAAGATGATCAGCTGGAATTCGTTGATCTTCTGCTGGAACAATTCGCGGGTTGGAAACGCGATCAGCGACAATTCGTTGATCGGCGTGCCGTCCTGCTTCTCCGGCGGCCGCAGAATGGTGAAATGCACGAGGTCGACGCTGGCGTCGGACTTCAAGAGGTTGCGCCAGGTGCGCTCCCCCGAATGCGGCTCGCCCGAGACCAGCAGCACGCGCAGCTTGTCGCGCACGCCGTCAATGGCGACGACCGCCCGGTTGTTCACCGGCGTCAATTCGCGTTCGAGCGGCGAGGCTTCGATCTCGACGATGTTCGGGCCGGCGTGCTTGATATCGACGTCGACGCTGGCGGCCTGACCGCTCGACAGCGTGCGCTCATTGATGACCTCGCCGTCGCGGCGGACCGTGACCTTGGCGCGCTCGCCGGACACGCCCTGGTCGTCGAGCCGGTAGCTGATGGTCTGGGTCTGCCCGACGATGCCGAAGCGCGGCGCCGCCGTGATCGCGATGCGGCGGTCGCGCTCGTCCTTCTGTCCGGTGATCAGCGCGTGCACCGGCGCCTGGAAGCCGAGCCCGGCGGCGTTCGCCGGGATGTCGTGCACGCGGCCGTCGGTGATCAGGAAGGCGCCGGCGACGCGGTCGACCGGCACGTCCGCCAATGCGGAGGCGAGGGCGCCGAACAGTTTCGTGCCGTCAGTCTCGCCGTCGGCTTGTCCGGCATCGACGACGCGAACTTCGAGGCCTTTGATCTTCTTCAGGCTGTCGACCAGCGCCTCCTGGGCCTGGGCTGCCTCACGATTGCGGTTGCCGAAATTCTGGCTCGGGCTCTTGTCGACGACGACGGCCGCGACCGAAGTGAGGGGATCGCGGTCCTCGCGGGTGAAGGAGGGATTGGCGAGCGCCAGCAGGAACAGCGCGAGCGCGGCCACGCGCACGGCGGCGCCGCGCGCGCGTGCAAGCAGCAGCACCAGCGCGATGACGACGATCGCTGCGAGCGCGAGCCACAGGACGATCGTAGGTACAAGCGGCGTGAACGCGATGCCGTAATTCATGAGGCGGACCTATCAACGTCATTCCGGGGCGATGCGGAGCATCGAACTCCGGTGCGCAATTGCGTACCTGAGAATCTCGAGATTCCCCGGTGCGCAATGCGCACCTGCGGTCTGGCCCTACGGACGATCCCGGAATGACGGGGCGTGTGGTTCAAGCTCGTGAGGCGCATCATTGTCCCAGCCGTTCGATCAACGCCGGAGCGTGCACCTGGTCGGCCTTGTAGTTGCCGGTCAGCGTGTACATCACGATGTTGGCACCCGCGCGGTAGGCGAATTCGCGCTGGCGGGCGTCGCCGCCGGTCACCGGCAGCATGGCTTGTCCGTCGGGCCGCACGGCCCAGGCGCCGGCGAGATCGTTCGATGTGATGATGATCGGCGAGACGCCGTCGCCGCCGCGCGCCGGCCGCTGCGCACTGTCCTCGTCGTCTTCGCGCGGCAAGGTCTCGACCCAGGTCTGGCCGGCCGTGAAGCGGCCGGGGAAGTCGCGCAGCAGATAGAAGGTCTTGGTCAGCACGTGCTCGCGCGGCACCGGCTCGAGCTCGGGCACGTCGAGCGAGGAGAGTATCTCGCGCAGCGTCTGCATGCCCGGCGTCTGCGACGCCCCGTTCGCGCCGGGCGGTGCCTCGATCGCGTCGCGGGTGTCGAACAGCACGGTGCCGCCCTGCTTCATGTAGGCGTCGATCTTGTTGATGGCGTCCTGCGGCGGCTTCGGCGCGCCCGGTACGATCGGCCAGTAGATCAGCGGGAAGAAGGCGAGCTCGTCGCGCGCGGGATCGATGCCGACGGGATCGCCGGCCTCGAGCGCGGTGCGCTGGGCCAGGAACAGCGTCAGCCCGTTCATGCCCGCTTTGACGATGGAATCGACGTCGGCATTGCCCGTCACGACATAGGCGAGGCGGGTCTGCGACACCGCCTTCATCGCGAACTCGTCCGCGGCGCCGTCGGCGCGCGCCGGCGTCGGCGCAAACGACATCAGGCCTGCGAGCACCAGGGCGAACACGATCATGGCCGGCGCAGCGCGGCGGCGCAGCAGCGCGGCAATCCCGCCGCCGAGCACCGCGACGATGATGGCGTCGATCAGGAACAGCGCGAGCGCCGTCGACAGTAGCCAGCCGCGCAAGTCGCGCGGCTCGGAATTGGTGTAAGTGGCGTGCCGGGCGCGCAGGCTGGCGGTATTCAGGGCCGCGATGCGGTCGGCGGCAGCAAGCGTGTTCACGGCAAGCGGTCCTTCTGCCGGACCATAGAAGCCCGGCGGATGATCGGGTGTGGCGCGGTCGCGATAGTCCGCGGGCAGCGGCTTTGCGGTCGCCGGCGGCGGGCCGAACGCGCCGAAACCGTCGAGGATGTGCAGCGGCGCCACCGTCTCGGCGGTCGCTTCGCTGGCGACGCCGGCGCCGGGCTTGGCGGTGTAGCCGGACATGTCGACGACCCGCCGCAGCATTTCGACGAAGATGCCCGACATCGGCAGGTCCGACCAGCGCATGTCGGCGCTGACATGGAACAGGCTGACGAGGCCCTTGCCGCGATGCTCGCCGGTCACCAGCGGCGTGCCGTCTTCCAGCGAGGCCCAGCTCTTGGTGGCGAGCACCGCGTCTGGCTCTGCCAGCACCTGGCGGCTCACGGTGACGTCCTTGGGGACCGCGACGCCGGCAAACGGACCGTCGGCCGCGAACGAGGCGAGATGCTGCGGCTTCTCCCAGGTCAGGCTGCCGCCCAGCGTGCGGCCGCCCTTGCGCAGCTTGACGGGCACGAGGTCATCCTCGGCCTGCGCCAGCCTGGGCCCTGCGAACCGCACCAGCACGCCACCCTGGTCGATCCAGGCATTGAGCCGCTCGCGGACTTCGGGGGCGATGGTGCCGACATCTGCCAGGATGATCATCGGCAGCTTCTGGTCGAGGAACTGGGTGATGCCCTGCTGCGGCGAGCCCTTGTCGGCGAGCCGTACGTCGGCGAACGGCGCCAGCGCGCGCGTGAGATAGAAGGTCGGCGCCAGCAGCGGCTGCGCCGTCTCGCTCGTCGAGCCCGAGATGATGCCGATGGCGCGGCGGCGCCAGCGCTTGTCGAGCAGTTGCACCGCGCCGGCGGAGCGTTCGCCGGATATTTCGAGCCGGCTGATATCGTTGCGCAGCTCGACCGGGAGATCGAACGCGGCTTCGGTTTCCTTGTCCTGCGGGCCGAACGAATAGCGGGCTTCTCCGATCGGCGAGGCCTTCTGGTCGAGCGCGCGTACGGTGCCGGCCGCGATGCCGCCGTCGGTGCGCAGCACCTTCACCGTCATCTTCGCCGCAGCGTTCTCGGCCGCGACCAACGCCAGCGGCGAGGAGGTGCCGCCTTGGAATATGGTCAGGCTGCGATCGCCGATGGTCTTGCCGAGGCCCTGCACGAAGTCCTCGCCGCGGCCGGTGTCGACGCCGTCGGACAGCCAGGCGATCTCGCAGTCGCCGGTGACTTTGAGGAAGCGGTCGACTGCGGCCAGCGTCTCGACGCGATCGATCGAATGGGGCTTCGGCGAAAGTTGCCGCAGCGCGACGCGCGCCGCACCCGCCGGCATCAGGGTGATGTCGCGGTTCGGTTCGGACAGCGGCACCAGCGCAACGGCACGGCGATCGTTGTCGGCGTTTGCGATCAGCTCGTCGGCGGTCCGGATCCTGACGTCCCAGTGCGACGCGGCGCTCCAGCCGTCGTCGAACATGATCATCAGCGGCGCCTTGCTGCCGGCGGCGCCTGTTTGCGGATTCCAGATCGGGCCCGCGGCAGCGAAGATCACCAGCGCGGCGGCGAGCAGGCGCAACGCCGTCAGCCACCACGGGGTCCGCGAAGGCGTCTCTTCCCTGGGTGCGATGTCGAACAGCAGGCGTGTCGGCGGAAACTCGATGCGGCGCGGCCGCGGCGGCATCACGCGCAAGAGCCACCACAGCACGGGCAGGCTGACGAGGCCGATCAGGAGCAGCGGTTGCGTGAAGGCGAGCGGCAATCCCATCATGCGGCCGGCCCCGCCTTGATCGTCGTGGTGCGGGCACCCGACTTGCTCACCTGCATGCCGGCATGCAGGAACAACAGCAGCTCCGCGGCGGAGCGGTCGGTCGCGTGGGTCGTGAACAGCCAGTCCAGCTTGTTGGTCTCGGCGCGGATCTGGTCGCGGTGAAGCGCGAGCCGCGCGGTATAGTCCTGCGCCCAGCTCTCGGCGCGGCCGGCGGTGATCACGCCCAAGCCTTCGGGCTCGACGAACTCGACGCGGCCGGAATAGGGGAAGCTTTCCTCGGCGGGATCGACGACCTGGACCATGGTGCCATGTGCGCCGGAGCCGGAGAGTCCCGCCAGCGTCGTCCTGATCTCCGAGATAGGCGACCAAAAATCCGACAGCACGATCGTCTCGGCGAGCGCCGAGGGCACGAAGGACGGCGGCAGGCTCAGGCGGTCGGCATCGTCATGCAGCATCGCCTGCGCCATCTTGTCGATCACGCTGCGGCTCGCGGTCGGCCCCATCAGCCCGGGAATGCCGACGCGCTCGCCGCCGGAGACGAGCAGCTCGGCCAGCGCAAAGGCGACGATCAGCGTCCGCTCGAGCTTGGATTCGCGCGCGGTCTTCGAGGCGAACGCCATCGAGGGCGAGCGGTCGGGCCAGATCCAGACCGTGTGCGAGGCTTCCCACTCGAGCTCGCGGACATAAAGATGGTCGTCACGCGCCGAGCGGCGCCAGTCGACATTCTGTGACGGCTCGCCCGAGACGAAGCGGCGGTACTGCCAGAAGTTCTCGCCGGCGCCGGCGCGGCGCCTTCCATGCAGGCCGTGGATGACGTTGGCGGCGATGCGGCGGGCCTCGAGCACCAGGCGCGGCAGCGAAGCGGCGAGCGTGCGGCTTTCGCCATCGGCACGTCGGATCGCCAGTGTCTCCTTCGCTGCGTGCCCGTTCTCCGCTGCCATCAACCGATCCGTGTCTTCAATTGCCGGATCACGTCCGGAATCGTGCGACCTTCGGCGCGCGCCTGGAACGTCAGCGCCATGCGGTGCTTCAGCACGGGTTCGGCAAGATCGAGCACGTCGTCGACCGAGGGCGCGAGGCGTCCGTCGATGAGCGCACGGGCGCGCACCGCCAGCATCAGCGATTGGCTGGCGCGCGGGCCGGGTCCCCAGGCGATGAACTTGCCGGCTTCGCCGGCGTCCGGACCGGGCCGGGCCGAGCGCACCAGCGACAGAATCGCCTCCACCACGGAATCGCCGACCGGCAGGCGCCGGATCAGCCGCTGCGCGGTGATCAGCGCCTCCGCGGACATCGAACCCCTGGCCAGCGTCTCCTCCGCGCCGGTGGTCTCGAACAGGATGCGGCGCTCCGCATCGCGGTCGGGATAGTCGACGTCGATCTCCATCAGGAAGCGGTCGAGCTGGGCTTCGGGCAGCGGGTAGGTGCCTTCCTGCTCCAGCGGGTTCTGCGTCGCGAGCACGTGGAACGGCTTGGGAAGATCGTGCCGCGCGCCGGCGACGGTGATGTGCTGCTCCTGCATCGCCTGCAAGAGCGCCGACTGGGTGCGCGGGCTGGCGCGGTTGATCTCGTCGGCCATCAGCAGCTGCGCGAACACGGGACCGGCAATGAAACGGAAGGCGCGCTTGCCCGCGGTGCTCTCATCCAGCACCTCGGCGCCGAGAATGTCCGACGGCATCAAATCGGGGGTGAACTGGATGCGCTTGGCATCGAGACCGAGGGTGACGCCGAGCGTCTCGACCAGCTTGGTCTTGGCAAGGCCGGGCACGCCGATCAGGAGCGCATGGCCGCCGGAGAGGATGGTGACCAGCGTGTTCTCGATCACGCGATCCTGGCCGAAGATGACGGAGGCGATCGCGTCCTTGGCCGCGCGAATCTGGCTCGACACCTGTTCGGCCGAACGGACGATCCCGTCCTCGAGTTTCTCGACACTCTCCGCCATTCGCTCGCTCCTTCAGCCTGCCACGCGGCTTGCTTGCATCGTCACGTCGGGTCATCACGTCAGGTCATCACATCATGTCATGGGCCCTATGCTAGACTTGCAGGAAGGCCATGTATTCGTTGAATTAACCTATCCCCACCTTATCGGCTTCGGGGTATGTACGGCATCACGAAGTGGCGACCTCCACACCGGACTATTCCGGATGGAACCGCGCACCCGAGTACAACGTAGACCTGCACCAATCGTGCCAATCACAAAGTCAGGGCAAACCATGGCGAACCAAGGGCAGAGCGCCGATCGCGGTCTCGAGGGGCTGACTGCGGCCGCCAAAAGCGCTGCCGATGCCGAAGGCGTCAAAAAGGGTCTGCCTCCGGTGCATCTGTGGAATCCGCCGTTTTGCGGCGATCTCGACCTCAGAATCGCGTCCGATGGTACGTGGTTCTATCTGGGGACGCCAATCGGGCGTCCTGCCTTGGTCCGCCTGTTCTCGACCATCCTCAAGCGCGAGGGTGACAAGCATTTCCTGGTCACGCCGGTGGAGAAGGTCGGCATCCGCGTCGATGATGCGCCGTTCATGGCGGTCGAGATGCAGAAGGACAGCGAGGGCCATCATCGCGTGCTGCGCTTCCGCACCAATGTCGATGACTGGGTCACCTGCGATGCCGCGCACCGGCTGCGTTTCGAGCAGGCGCAGGATGGCGGGCTGACGCCGTACTTGCACGTCCGCGCCGATCTCTGGGCCAAGGTCACGAGGGCGCTCTATTACGATCTGGTTGACATGGGTGAGGAGCGGATGATCGATGGCCAGTCGATGTTCGGTGTCGAGTCGGCCGGCGAATTCTTCGCCATGGCGGATGCGGAGCAGGTGAGGGCCGCGCTTTGAATTTGAACAAGCCTATCCTGACGAACGAGCCCGTCGCGATGGGAGCCGAGGAGTTCTTCGCCCGCTCCAGGACGAAGCTCGGCTTTGACGTGCCGCCGGGCCTCTACGATCCGAACATCATCCCCGCCTCGGGCGATCCCGGCACCGACAAGATGCTCGAGATCATCGCTCGCGAGCAGCCGGTGCGGCCGGCGGCGGTCCTGATCGCGGTGGTGGACCATCCCGAGCCCACCATCCTGCTGACGCAGCGCTCGGCCCATCTCAACGACCATGCCGGCCAGATCGCGTTTCCCGGCGGCAAGATCGACGCGACCGATTCCTCGCCGCTGGATGCGGCGCTGCGCGAGGCCGAGGAGGAGGTCGGGTTGTCCAGGGACTTCGTCGAGCCGCTGGGCTATCTCGATCTCTACGGCACCGGCTTCGGCTTCCGCATCCTGCCGACGGTCGCCAGGGTCAGGCCGGGCTTTCAGCTCACCATCAACCGTTCCGAGGTTGATGATGCGTTCGAGGTGCCGCTATCCTTCCTGATGAACCCGGTGAACCACCAGGTGCACAGCAAGGAATTCCGCGGCATGGAGCGGTCCTATTACGCGATGCCGTTCGCGGAGCGCTACATCTGGGGCGCGACCGCCGGAATGCTGCGTGTGCTTTATGAACGGATCTATTCATCATGATCCGGACGATTCTGACCGAGATCGGAATCTTCCTCATCCCCTTCGCCGTCTATGCGCTGTTTCTGGCCGCAACGCGGTCCGGCCTGTTCGCGCGATCCTCCTGGCCGGTCGCGATCGTCGCGCGCCTTGCGCTGGTGGCGATCGTGCTTGTCATCGCGGGCTTGATCGGCCTTGCGCATTTCTCCGGCGCGCCGCCGGATTCGACCTACGTTCCCGCCCATGTCGAGAACGGCAAGCTCGTGCCGGGCACGGAAAAATAGGGGCCGACCGATGAGCGCGGAGCCGTTGCTTGCCCATGCGCCCTGGCTGACCGCAGGCGGGACCGCGCGTGTCCTGGAACTGCTCGGCACTGACGGCGAGGAGGCGCGTGTGGTTGGCGGCGCCGTCCGCAATGCGCTGCTCGGTCTGTTGCCCGGCGACATCGACATCGCGACCACGGCGCTGCCGGACGAGGTGATGAGGCGCGCCAGGGCGGCCGGCATCAAGAGCGTGCCGACCGGCATCGACCACGGCACCGTCACGCTGGTGATCGACGGGCATCCCTATGAGGTCACGACGCTGCGCGAAGACACCGAGACCTTCGGCCGCAAGGCCAGAGTCGCGTTCGGCCGCGACTGGGTGAAGGATGCCGAGCGACGCGACTTCACCATGAACGGCTTGTCGGCCGATGCGAGCGGTGCCGTCTTCGATTATGTCGGCGGCATCGCCGATGCGAGAGCGCGGCGCGTGCGCTTCATCGGCGATCCCGACCAGCGCATCGCCGAGGATTATTTGCGCATCCTGCGCTTCTTCCGGATTCACGCCGCCTTCGGTGCCGGCGAGCCCGACCGCGATGGCTATCTCGCCTGCATCCGGGGCCGCGCGGGCCTGGCGAGCCTCTCGGCCGAACGGGTGCGCATGGAGATGCTGAAATTACTGGTGGCCGGCGGTGCAGCCGCGGCCGTGCTGGCCATGGCCGAGGGCGGATTGCTGCAGGCGCTGATCGGCGGCGTCGCCTACACCGGCCCCCTTGCGACGATGATCGCGATCGAGCGCGAACTCGGCCTCGCGCCAAGCAGCACGCGACGCCTGGCCGCGCTGTCGGTTGCAGTACCCGAAGACGCCAAGCGCGTTGCCGCGCGCTTGCGGCTCTCCAATGCCGAAACCAAGGCGCTGGATTCGATGGGCCATCGCTGGTGGCGCTTTGCCAGCAAGGACGAAGCCAATGCACGGCGATTGCTCTACCGGCTCGGTGCCGAGCGCTATCTCGATCGCGTGTTGCTGGGCTGGGCGAGGCACGGCGGCGACGTCACCTCATCGCGCTGGCGGGCGCTTGCCGAGCTGCCGCAGCGCTGGACCGCGCCGAAATTCCCGCTGAAGGCCGCCGATTTCATCGCACGTGGTCTCGCGGAAGGACCCGCGCTCGGACATGTGTTGACGCTCGCCGAGGATGCCTGGCTTGCGGCGGATCTTCCGCTGGAGCAGGCCGCGCTCGATTCCATCGCCGATCAAGCCGTCGCACGCATCAGCCGCGATCAGAAGACGTAACCTTTGGTGCCGAGCCTCGCAGTACTGATGATCGCGGTCTCCAGGATCTTCGCCGACGCCAGCCGGATGGGCGGCTGGTCCAGCTAGGCCGATCGTCTTCCCGCACGCATGATGCTTCGGTCTTCCGCCCGGGGCGCCCACGGGTCCCCCGAGGGATCATCACCGAGGCTCTCTGCAAGAAAGTCGATGAAGAGGCGGAGCCGGCTCGGGACGAAACGCCGATGCGGATACAGGACGTGCACGCCGAGGCTGCCCCAGTCGCAATCCTCCAGGATCGGGACCAGCAGTCCCGCCTCGATGTCCTTGCCGCAGACGAATGACGGAAGCCACGAGACGCCAAGCCCCGCCACCGCCGCCTTGCGCAACGTATCGGCGCTGGTCGAGGCGAGCCGGGCGGTCATTCTGACCTTGCCGTGCATCTCACGCCGCCGCCAGGTCCAATCGAGACGAGGCGCGGGCTGCGAGAAGGTCAGCGCGGGCAAGGCCGAGAGCATCTCGGGCGTGGCGGGAACGCCGTGTCGGGCCAGGAAGTCCGCGCTTGCCACGACGCGAAAGTGGGTCGTCGCGAGCTTGCGTCCTATCAGCGCGGTGTCGAGCGACGGGGCGACCCGGATCGCCATGTCAAAGCCTTCTTGCACGAGATCCACCGGGCGGTTCGTCAGGTCGGCGACGACGGCAATGCCGGGATGCCGCGACATGAAATCGACGAGCAGCGGCGCCAGGTGGTCCTGGCCGAGTTCGACCGGCGCCGTCACGCGGAGCGTCCCACGCGACTCCCGGTTCTCCGCCCCCACGGTGCCTTCCGCCTCGTCGACGGCTTCGAGGATCGCGAGCACCTTCTCGAGATAGAGTTGCCCCTCCGCCGTCGGCCGGACCGACCGGGTGGTTCTGTCCAGAAGCCGGGCTCCGGTGCGCTCCTCGAGGTGACCGACGTGCTTGGCCACCATCGCGGCCGACATCGCGCAGGCACGGGCCGCCGCGTTGAAGCCGCCGAGCTCAACCACCCGCACGAAAACACGCATGCTGCTCAGCGTATCCATGGCCTATCCCACACTCCCAGTCAGCATCGAACCTACCAAACGGTGAATTCTCGCAAGCGTGTCGTCGACATAGACCGCTGCGCGCGCCCGATCGGGCCGTTGCGAACAAGAGGTACCACATGACGACATTGCTGCAATTCGACTTCGCGTTTGATGGGCCGTGGGGCGAAGATCTTGAAATCGCCTGCCGCGATCTTGCGGACGACATCGCGGCCCAGCCAGGGCTCATCTGGAAGCTCTGGGGCGAGAACCGCAGCACGGGACGCTCGGGGGGCGTCTATTTGTTCGAGACGCCGGAAGCCGCCGCTGCCTATGTGATCAAGCATCGGCCGCGTCTCGCCGCCTTTGGCGTGGCCGATCCAGCCATCTCGTCCTTCAGCCTCAACCTGCCGCTGTCTCGCACGACGCGCGCGCCGCTCTGAGAGGGCAAGCGATGTACACGACCATTGCCGAAGTCGAGATCGAGGATCTCGCGCGCTTTCTTTCCATTTTCGCAACGGACGGCAGGAGCAAGCGGGAGGCGCATGGGAGCCTCGGGGCCGAAGTGCTGTTCGCATCGGATGGCTCGGACAGGGTCATTGTCCTGATCGACTGGCGGGACGAAGCGGCCTGCGACGCCTTTCGATCCGACGCCTCGGTGCCCCCGACGATGACCAAAGGCGGCGCCAAGGGGCGCCCGCGGTTCACCCCGGTCATCAGGGCGGGCCGGTTCGCCGCATGACGCCGGACGCGGCAGCCAGTTCGCCTGCCGCGTGCCTCGCTGGCGTTGCCTTGCCGCGGATTCTCAACTAGACGAGGCCGCAAATCAGCCGCGATCAGAACAATTGACCATCGTCTCAGGCTTCGCCGACATCTCGCTTCTGCAGCTCCTGCTGGTCGCGATGATGGCGTTGTTTGCTTCGGTCATCGGCGGTCTCGCCGGTTACGGCACCGGCGCCCTGATGCCCTTGGTGCTGGTGCCGCTGGTCGGTGCCGAGCCGGTGGTGCCGATCATCGCGATCTCCGCGATCTTCACCAATCTCAGCCGCGCGATCGCTTACTTGCGCTACGCCGACCGTCGCCGCGCACTGATCGTGCTCGCCTGTGCGGCGCTCACCACGGCGCTCGGCGCCTACGGCTACACGCGGCTGACCAATGCGGGCGCCGCGCTGGTGATCGGCACCATGCTGATCCTGAGCGTGCCGCTGCGCCGCGTGCTCCGCCGCCGAAGGGTGCGGATCGGCGACACCGGCCTTGCGGCCGGCTCCGTCGGCTACGGCGTTCTGGTCGGCGGCACCTCCGGCTCCGGCGTGATCCTGCTGTCGCTGCTGATGGCCGCGGGGCTCGAAGGCGCCGCCGTGATCGCCACCGACGCGATGATCTCGCTCGGCACCGGCCTCATTAAGATCTTAGTGTTCGGCCTCGCCGGCGCGGTGACGGCGCAGGTGCTCGCCTTCGCGCTGCTGATCGGAGCAATTGCGATCCCCGGAGCATTTGTCGCAAAAGCCTTCGTCGAGCGGATGCCGGTGCACATCCACACCGCGATCCTCGACGCTGCCGTCGTCGCCGGCGGAGTTGTGATGATCTCGGCTGCCGCGCGGCAGCTCATCGCCTAGAGGGCGCCGGTTCGGTACGGTCGCGCGAGGATCGGATCAGTCTCCCTCATACAGCCGGATGCCAGGGGCTGTACGCGTAAGCCCTTTCCCCCGGGCAAGCACACCTGCGCGGAGCACTTTTCCGCGGTGATGAGTTCGGGCGGCGGACGGGGCAGCCGGTTCCAGGTCTGCAATCGAGCGGATCTCACCGGGTTGGCTCTTGCCGCGATTGTTCTCGCGGCCCGGCTTCATAGGTGGTATCTTGTTGCCTCAAGGGAGCTAGCGCCATGCAAAGATATGTCGCGCGGGCAAACATAGATCATTACCTCGGTCTTCTGTACCGCCATGATCTCAGTCCTCACAATCGGAGCGTTGTCACGATGTTGCTCGTGGCTGAGGGCGAAAAGCTTGGTTTCGACGTTGCGGATCTGGAATTTGCCGAGCTCAGGGCTGCGAGTTGCCACGACAGGCTGACGCGCTCCAAAGCGCTCCGCGATGCCTGCGTTTTCGGAACCTCGGAACGGGGACACGCGGACGGCGCGCTCATCAACGTCGAGAATGTGCAAACTCAACTTGAAGATATCTGCCACCGCTTGCGCGCTGGAATGACGTCGTCTCGCAGATAGCGTCTGCCTTGCGTCACGGCAGCGTTTGGTCACCTGAAAACTGGCATGTGATCTCGATCAACGACACGCCATCACGCTGCGCAACTGGTTCGCTCGTTCACCGGAAGCGAGGAGGCGTCGCAATCGGCGATCGGCCAAGATTGGCCTCGCTAGTTCGGGAGAGGAGTGGTACACAGCCGACATCACCGCACGCTACGTGGCTGTTATCGGTGACTGAGAGCTTTGCGTGCTCCCGCCTCAAATCTAGCGAAGGCGGTCAGATGTCAGGTCCCAACCAATTCGACATTCGTGAGTGGCTCGTACCACCCTTGTTGGTACCGATCTTCCTCGCAGTGCTGATCGCGGTCGTCGCTGTTCTGTGAAGTAGGCCCGTTCATCGCCATACGCCAAGGAGGCTCGGGTGGCGGTGTTGCAGCCAATTCGAGCCGGGACAGGAGCCGACATTGGCAAATACGGCAATCATCAGGGATGCCTACGGGGTTCCTGCAGTTTTCGTTGGTTCGAAAACGGGGCGGGACGACGCTCCCTTTGTCTTCGTGAGGGTCGGAGACGAGGAACGCCGGATGCGTTGGGCCGAATGGGATGCCCTTCCGGCCTGGACCGGCGCGCGTCCCGCTTGGGCGAACAGGACCAAGTAGCGATGGAGTGTTCCAGCATGATGGTTCGAACCGGCACATGGAGTGCGGTGCTTTTGCTGGCATTGGCACTGGGCACATCCACGCCAGAAGCTTTTGCCGCGGAGCCGAACTGCCGTTCGATCGAAAGCGCCAACGCGCGCCTCTCCTGCTACGATGCGGCATTCCCTCCAAGAACAGGGAAGCCTGCCGAAGCCGGCATGGACCTGTCGTCACGCGACAAGGATCCATTTCTCGCGGAAGAAACCAGAACCGCCGCGAAGCTGAAGAATATTTGCCGCGGTTGCTGAGTGACACCGACCGCGGCGTGCTCCTGAACGTCGTGCTCCAGTTCAGAGGGCCATCCGATGACGAAAGAAAATGCCAGAGGTGGCCGAGTGGTCCGACAGCGAAAGCGTGCCATTCACCTGGCCGGTGCGGTATTGGACGACAGGGCCGACAGTTCCGCGAGTTCCAGGGACCAATCGACGAGAAAACGGCGCCTGCTTGATGGGCCGAAGGAATTCAGGACGGTCCGCGTCGATCGCTCGAACGAGACTTCAAGCGACGAGGATTGATCCAGCGAGCGGCAAATCTTGTCTCGTCTGAGCCGATGTAATGAACTTCCTCATGCCACGCGGCGACTAATCCTTATCGGGATTTTACTCTCACCCTCCCGGGGCTGGTAACCCGCCGCCTGCGCTTTATTTGAAGCGGGCGGCGTTTTTGCGCGTGGCAGGCGAGCAGCCGAGCAGCCTTGATCCTTTGCGAAATGTCCGACGAAATCGAAAACGTCCAAAGCGCGACCGGATATGCGCGACAACGGGTCAAGCCGGCGTTTTTCTGTCATTTGCGTCAGGTTTCGATCTCGTAGGTCTGTCCGGTAGCGGACATGGCTGCTATCATGCGTCGATCATCGCCCGGCGCATGGCAACTGTCGATGACTAAGAGCACGTTGGCTCCCGCCTGGTCACAAGGTGAGGTAATGGCAGATGACCGAAGCAGACAGGTCGCATGCGCCTCCGGCAAATGGCCCGCAGTGTCCCTCTTGCTACCTGCCACTCGGGGAGCGGGCAGTCTATGTGCTGTTCGATGCGAATACAGACCGAAACGTTCGCCTATTCCAATGCAAGAATTGTCGCAAGCACGTTTGGGACGACGAGGCGGCTTGAGATTGCTCGAGTTCGTATTGCAGACGCGCCAGTCGGCAGTGCCGTTTTATGGGGAATTTGTGAATGCGACATTGTCTGATGACAGGACGTGAAGCTGCTGGTGAACGAGCTGCGATCGAGGCCCGACTCGTAGCCATAGACAAAGTCCTTGAGGCGTTGCTGCAGGTGAAGATGGCCGCAACGGAGTGGCGAATTGAAGTGAGCCCGCCGCACGGTCGAGTCACTGCCCGACTTTGCCTGCCCCGCGATCGACGAGCTTCAGATCGTTGGCGGCGTCGCAAAGTGTGAAAACGGTCAGGCTGGATTGGCCTGATGACATCCAGGAAGGTATTGTTGCGAGACACAAGTCAAAGGCCAGTTCTTTTGACCCTTGGAACGACGAAGAAGCCGACAGTCGAATAAGGCCCCTCGGTTGGTGACCTCTTCAGGTCCCGAGGCTTTATGTAATGGTGCCGTATTCCGTCTCTGTCGGTGTCCGGCATCGCAAGTGCGGACATATCGGTATCGGGATTCGACAAGTCCATTGCCGGGGCTGGAAAGCCGCTGCCTGCGTTTCATTCAAGCGGGCGCGTTCTTCATCACTAAAGCCGCGATCGACCCCAACGCTCAGGGGCTGGAGACAAGCGTTGGGGCCGTCGCGCGGCTGAGCGGCGACCAGCCGCGCATCAGTCAAACCCCAGTTTGAGGTTTTGTCTGTTCGGTCCCGAACATGCTGATCGCATCTCTGGTGTCATCCGATTTCGGACGCCTGCCTTTCGGCATGCGGCCTGTTTCCGCGCGGCGATCGGTTTCGAAAATTGCGGTGGCCTTGGTTTGTGAAACCAACACGATTGGTGTCACCACGAATCCTTATGCCCTGTATCAGTCATACTGCAAAAGCGGCCGCATCTCGGACTGCACTCCGGCATGTCCGATGACTGCTGAAGCATGATCTCGAAAGGTGCGCCGCGGTCTGTGGGGATCTGAAGCCGCATCAGTATGTTCAGTCAGGATTGGCACTGGCTTTCCTTTGTCAGGAGGCGCACACTCACGACATCACCGCGCAGTCCTAGGCATTTATCGGTGATGAGAACGCCACATGCGCTCCCGCCCTCCTTCCTCCGGACAGGAGCCAGCGCAATGCAGCAGCCGGGCCGCCGCAAGCAAACTACTTCTCTCGAAGAACGATTCGTCGAAGAAGTGAAACGTCTTCGCGCAAGAGCTGAATCGCTTACAGCCTGCATTCGGCCCGGACGGGCAGCAAGCCAAGTCCGACAGGCCGAAATCGCCATTCATGTTGACCGGTGGCTGCGGTCACCAGGCCTGCGAGCTCCGACATGACGGGGCGTGCGCGAATTGGCGTGACGAGACTGGTCGACTTCCGGACCAGATGGGCAAACAAGAGCGATAGGGCCATCAACGCCGTCCTGAGCCATTTCTGGAGCAGGCTCAACCCGGACGCGACCACGTTAAAGAAGCAGAGTAAAGTCCCCACAATCAAGAAGCGCGTGTAACGCCGGCGCCGTGATTGCGTGGAAGCGATCGGACGTTCACCTGATAGTTCGGTACTTTGCGCACTATATTAAGTCTCTTATCGCGAGGAGCGTGCTCTCGGAACGTAGATGTAACCCCCTCGCGGAAGTCGACCCGACCGATCGGGCGGAATGCTGCGATGTTTCAACCTGGGTTCGCCCACGCCAACGAGCTTTTGTCCTCCTTGCCAGTCGACCAGCTCGACCGGCTCCTGCCCTATCTGATGCCGGAATTCATGCCCTCGGGTACGGTGCTGATGGAGGCGGGCGGCGAAGTCGACTTCGTCTACTTCCCCCACAGTGGCATGGTCTCCTTACTCGACGTTCTGGCCGACGGCCGAGCCATTGAAACCGAAACAGTGGGACGGGAGGGGGCCTTAGGCGCCATGGCGGGGCTGGGGTCGCCCATTTCGCTGGCGCGAGTCATCGTGCAGATGCGCATTGAGACCAGCAAGATACCCGTCAAGCGCTTTCAACAAATCGCAGGTGACAGCGAAGCTATTCGGGCGCTCTGTATTCATCACAACGATGTGCTTCTGTCCAAGGCCAGGATTACTGCTGCCTGCAATGCAGTGCACGAAATCGAAGCGCGCTTTTGCCGCTGGATCCTGCAAACGGTCGATCACGACGGCGGCGATGTTGCGGAACTGACGCAAGAGTTTCTCGCCGAGATGCTCGGTGTGCGTCGATCATCGGTCACTGAAGTTGCCGGAAAAGTACAGCGAGCGGGAGCAATCGTCTATTCCCGAGGAACAATAAGGATAAAGGACCGACCGAAACTGGAGGCGATGTCCTGCGATTGTTATACGCGGCAGAAGGAGCACGGCTTGATACTGGCCCGGTCCTACATCGCGCGGCAAAAGGCGCGCGGGCTGGCCAGTGCACGACTCTAGTTACTTTGCAGTTTCACGGCAACGCACCCGGTTCAACCTCTTGCCTCGTCGGCATCTGAGACAATTGGTCTTCGGTCTTCCAGCTCCTCGTCGAGTTGGCGAGCTCGCTGCTCTATGGCATCGGCGATTGCGAGAAGAGCCTTCTTCTTGCGAGAATTGGCGGTCTCGGCAGCCAATTGGCGAGTGCGGAGAATCTTGCCCTGAATCGCTGCAAGCGCGGTAATGCTATCGCTCATGGCATTGCTGCCTTTCCGTGAGCTTTGAAAAACATTGAACAATATGGTCGTTTGACTGGAAACGAATTGGTCCTTGACGTTGGTACTCGCAAATGTCGTTCGATCTTTAGAAAGGGCGTTCTCCGATTTCGCTGACAGGCATTGGATGTTATGATCCACTTGAGGCCTTGTCAGCCTTTGTTAAGTCAGCGGCTCAACTCAGGCTACGTTCAGAGGCCGGTTCGCCCTGGGGGCGCGCGGGCCGTTTCATCGCGAAATCTCCGACGATACCGTGATCACTTGATCGCATTTGTTGCATTCGAACGAGCGAACGTTGAGTCCTTTCGGACCGGTCGTAATTCCAACAAGGCTGGCCAGATCTCGGCACTTCGGGCAGCGCGGAGCATCGATACGGGAGTGATGCAGACCGGAGTTTTCGGGCATGTGCTAAGTCCTGCGGTCAGGCGGGAGCACGACACTCTCTGTCACCGTTAGGGCCTGATGAAGGACGGTGATGCCAGCTTTATAGCGCAAATGTCCGGTATATGACACAGGAACCGCGTTGCGAGGATCGGCTTTCGCGGGCAACGGTCGGCGGTCGATCGAATCTCGGGGGATACTCTACCTCCTTTGCCAGGAGTCTTCCGCGCGATCAGTTTTCGCTTGAAATGGTATCGCTGCATCGAGGTGCGCCATTGCGATCGGAGACCGCAGCGCCGTCGGCGTTTTCATCGCCGACATCTCCGCAGAATGCCTCTATATGTCAGATACCGTGCATAGAGCGCGAATTGTGCGGATGACCTTGTCGTTTGCTGCTTCGTTTCAAGCCTTTTGATTGCGCTGACATATGACGGCTATCGGACGGACAAGCGCGACGAAACTTTCGATAATGCGTCTTCCCGCCGGAACGTGCCCTCGGAGCGTGACCATCCCCCTGCGGAAGGCGGCCTGTCCGATCAGGCAGGATGCCACCGTGTCGAAGAACAATGGAGGCCGCTCGTTGGACGCGGCCAACGTGATACTGTCCTCGTTACCGCATGATCAATTCGAGATGCTCCTGCCCTACATGACGCGGGAGACGTTCGAGCAAGGCGTCGTCCTGGTCGAGGCCGGCGATGAGATCGATTTCGTCTACTTTCCTCACAAAGGGGTGGTGTCGCTGCTGTCAGTCTTGAAGGACGGTCGCGCCGTTGAGATCGCAACAGCCGGACAAGAAGGCGTCGTCGGCGCGATGGCAGGTCTCGGCTTTCTAACCTCGTTGGTCCGCGTCGTCGTACAGCTCCCGCTCGAGGCGACCAGGGTACCGGCGAGCCGCTTTCGAAAGGCGGCCGCCCGCTCCGACGTCATGCGGAGTCTTTGTCTGCGCTACAACGAATCTCTCTTTTCTCAGACCAGGATCACCGCAGCCTGTAACGCCGTCCACCTCATCGAAGCTCGATTTTGCCGCTGGCTGCTGCAGACCTCGAATCGCGCGGGCACGAAGACCGTCAATCTGACGCAGGAGCTGATGGCTGAATTGATGGGAGTGCGGCGTACCTCGATCACCGAGGTCGCGAGTAAGCTGCAAGCAGCCGGTGTCGTTCACTATTCTCGCGGGGTGATCAACATTCTCGACGCAACCGCATTGGAGAAATTGTCTTGCGAGTGCTATTCATTGCAACTGGATCATTCTGAAGCACTGCGGTGATCGCATTCCGCCGAACGTGCCGAGAATCGAAGCTTCCAAATCCACACGGCCTGACGGCATCACGCTGGGGATGATGTTCAATCGGACGAGATGACGGTCCATGCGTCCATTTGCTGCGGTGATCGGCCGTCTCCGTCGGCTTTGCGGACAGCCCAAGTGCGATGATCGCAACTGACTAACACCCTCTGCGACCTCCAACGAAGTCCTCGACTGCGCTGCTCCTGGCAGAGAAGCGGACAATCGGGAGCGCTGGAGCGGAGCACTTTCTGACGAGGATGCGGTGTCAGTCGTGCCTATTCGTCCTCGTCTTCGTCCTCATCCTCATCTTCCTCGTCTTCTTCCACCTGCACGAGCACGGCCAGCGGCAACGTCTCGCGGAACAGGTCGCCTTCCATGCCCATCCACAGGCACAAGGCCTCGTTCTGCTTCACCTCCGCGACGGTCAGCGGCTGCCCGCCGGACTTCAGCATCACGATATCGCCGGCTTTCAGATCCATGGATTGTCCTTTCGGTTGATCGACGGCCACCAGGCTAACAGGCCGTCATGACAGGCCGATCACGCGCGCTTGCGAACCGGAAACCTGCGCCTCAGCTGTGCGCTCGTTCGTGATCGGCTGATCCGGCAGGCGCGGGATGTCCAAATAGCCGATGGCATCGCGAAGGGCGGAACGTGACACACGAAGCCGGTAAGGCGGATGTCGGCACGTCCCGCAATGATGGCATCATGCGCCTGTTTTGCCCGACGAGTCAAAGCCGTTTCGTATAATCCGCAAGTCCTTGATATTGCTGCACCCGGCTACTGTGCATGGGGTTGTTTTCGATGTTTCATGTTGTGCCTGGTCAGGCAGCAACTCGCCGAGCGAGCGGATGATGCGATCGGGCCTGACCGTCGAGCCTTCGGGCAGGCCGTCGCCGTGCACGTCGATCCAGATCGAGTAGATGCCGAGGCGCTGTGGCGTCACGACCTCCCATTCGAGATTGTCGCCGATCATCCAGGTGTCCTTGGCGGTGACGCCGAGCGCCTCCATGGCGTGCAGATAGGCGCGCTCCTCAGGCTTGCCGAAGCCGTGCTCGCCTTCGATCTGGATGTGGTGGAAGCGATGCGCCAGCTCGAAGCGCTCGACCTTGGCGCGTTGGGTGTCGGCGGCACCGTTGGTCACCAGTGCCAGCTTGATGCCGAGCGCCTTCAGCTGGTCGATCGCTTCGTGCGCGCCGGGGAAGACGAACATCTCCTCCTCGCGATAGGCGGTGAAGCGGTCGGCGAGGCGAATGGCGAGATCGTCGGGCAGGGCCCGGTGGCCGGCGGCCGCGAGCGCGGCAAAGCCGCCCTTGACGGTCAGATGCCGCGCCTCGGCGAGCTTGAGTCGCCAAGCTGCTTCCGCGTTCGCCCAGAAGTTTCGCGCGAACGCCAGCACCGCGGTTGCGACCTGAGCCGGCGGCAGCGGTGCAAGCTCCTCGGCGAACTCGTTCGCGATAGTGTTCCAGGCGATCTCGGGCCGGCCATAGGCCGACAGGATGGTGTCGTCCATGTCGATCAGCATGGCGCGCGGGAGCGGTCTCGGTGCCGCCTTCATCGTCGTCATGGCCATTTCACCTCCGGCGGCAGCGACGACAGGATCGAGTCCACATTGCCGCCGGTCTTGAGTCCGAAGATGGTGCCGCGGTCGTAGAGCAGGTTGAACTCGACGTAGCGCCCACGCCGGATCAGTTGCTCCTCGCGATCCTCCGCGGTCCAGCTCGTCGCGAAATTGCGCCGCACGATCTCGGGATAGATCCTCAGGAAGGCGCGGCCGACGTCCTGGGTGAAGGCGAGGTCGGCGTCCCAGTCGCCGCTGTCGTGCCAGTCGTAGAAGATGCCGCCGATGCCGCGGGCCTCTTTCCGGTGCGGCAGGTAGAAATATTCGTCGCACCATTTCTTGTACTTGTCGTAATCGGCAACGCCGTTCGGCTGCGCGCAGGCCTGCTTCATCGCGGCATGGAAGGCCGTGGTGTCGGCATCGTCCTGCGTCCGCCTTCGGTCGAGCACCGGCGTGAGGTCGGCGCCGCCGCCGAACCAGGCTTTTGTGGTGACGACGAAACGCGTGTTCATGTGCACGGCGGGGACGTGCGGATTGCGCAGATGCGCGATCAGCGAGATGCCGGAGGCCCAGAATTTCGGATCGTCCGCGGCGCCGGGTATCTGTGCGCGAAACTCTGGCGCGAACTCGCCATGCACCGTCGAGCAGTGCACGCCGACCTTCTCGAACAGGCGGCCACGCATCATCGACATCACGCCGCCACCGCCGGCCGCGCCGGTATGATCGGTGCGCTGCCAGGGCGTGCGCTTGAAGCGGCCGGCTTCGCCCGGATACAGGCTGGGCGGTGCGTCGTCTTCGAGCCGCTCGAAGCTCGCGCAGATGTCGTCGCGTAATCGCTCGAACCAGGCGCGGGCACGGGCCTTGCGATCGTCGGTCAAGCTCGGGTTCATAGAGGATGCCACTCCGTCAATCTCGCGGTCCGCAATGGGTGCAGCTCTCGTTGCAACGGTCACGGGTCCTATCTGATGCCGAGCGATTTGTGCGTCTGCACGCTGAGCCGCCATTGCGGATGGCGCAGGCAATAGTCGATCGCGCGTGCGGTGTTCTCGATCACCTCGGGCCCGTCCATCGGCTGCAGCGAGAAGCGCTCGAAGGGGAGATGCTCGAAGGTTTCGGGCGCGGCCAGCGGCTGCGGATAGACCAGCTTCAATTCGTGGCCCTGGCGCAGCACCAGTTCGCTGCCGGCCTTGGGGCTGACGCAGATCCAGTCGAGCCCGTCCGGAGCGGCAATCGTGCCGTTGGTCTCGACCCCGACCTCGAAGCCGCGGGCGTGGAGCGCGTCGATCAGTGCGGCGTCGACCTGGAGCAGCGGTTCGCCGCCTGTCAGCACCACGTAGCGGTTGTCGGCCGTTCCACGCCATTGCGCGGCGACGATGTCGGCGAGTTCGGCGGCCGTGCCATAGCGGCCGCCGAGGGTGCCATCCGTGCCGACGAAATCCGTGTCGCAGAATTGGCAGGTCGCCTCGCCGCGGTCCGCCTCGCGGCCGCTCCAGAGGTTGCAGCCGGCGAAACGGCAGAACACCGACGCGCGCCCGGCATGGGCGCCTTCGCCTTGCAGGGTCAGGAAGATCTCCTTGACCGCGTAACTCACTCGTCTCTCCTCAACCTTGTCAAACTTGCGGGTTCCGGATCTGCCGCAGCGCCTCGCCGGCCGCCATCGCTGCACTCATCGCCACGTTGAGCGACCGCAGCCCCGCCTTGACCGGGATCACCAGCCGCGCATCTGCAGCCTCGACCACCGCGTCGGTGACGCCGGCGCTCTCGCGCCCGAATAGCAGGATGTCCGACTTCTGGTAATGGAAATCGCGGTAATCGGTGGCGGCCTTGGTGGTGAAGAGGAGCAGGCGGTAACCGTGGACCGCGCGCCAGTCCTGGAATGTCGCCCATGAGTCGTGGCGGGTGATGCTGACGTGGTCGAGGTAATCCATTCCCGCCCGGCGGAAATGCCGGTCAGAGACGGGGAAGCCGGCCGGTTCGATGATATGGGCAGCCAGTCCCAAGCAAGCGCACAGCCTGAGAATCGTGCCGGTGTTCTGGGGGATGTCAGGCTGAAAAAGCGCGATCTGCATGGGCGGTAGCGGGTCGGGTTGCGGGCGCAAAATGTCTCAATAAAACATCGCCCGCCCGGGAATTCGTGCATTGCACGCTCCCACGCCGTTAGCGGGCTTGCGCTCGCCCGGCAAGGGTGCCAATAGAACGATTCTGGACTGCTGTTTTCCCCATTTTGGGCGTGAGCTAGCAAAGTTCTGCCGCCGCGGGGGGCCGCGGGCGCCGGCAGCCTTTCCGGGGACCTCATGGGCGCCCCCTGGAGCGGTTCCACCGGTCGCATAAGAAGAAAGGGTTGGAATCGTGACGACAGCGTCTTCGGCGGACCATCCGACACGCCGTGATTTCTTATTCGTTGCAACCGGGTCAGCTGCAGCAGTAGGGGGCGCGGCTGCGCTCTGGCCCTTCATCTCCCAAATGAATCCGGATGCCTCGACCATCGCCGCCGGTGCGCCGATCGAGGTCGATCTCAGCCCGATCGCCGAGGGTCAGGACATCAAGGTGTTCTGGCGCGGCAAGCCGATCTACATCAGCCACCGCACCAAGAAGCAGATCGACGAGGCGCGCGCCGTGAACGTTGCGAGCCTGCCCGATCCGCAGACCGACGACGCCCGCGTCAAGTCCGGTCACGAGCAATGGCTGGTCGTCATCGGTATCTGCACCCATCTGGGCTGCATCCCGATCGCTCATGAAGGCAGCTACGACGGGTTCTTCTGCCCCTGCCATGGTTCGGTGTACGATACGTCCGGTCGCATCCGCCAGGGCCCTGCGCCCACGAACCTGGCAGTGCCGCCGTACCAGTTCGTTTCCGACACCAAAATCCAGATCGGCTGAGCCTCGGACTCTCGTCCGAAGCTTCGCGCCGTCTCGTCGTACTATTTCCTCAGGATCGCATCATGAGCGGACCATCCGACTACCAGCCGAGCAATCCGGCCCTGCAATGGATCGAGCGGCGCCTGCCGATCTTTGGTCTCATGCACTCTTCCTTCGTCGCCTATCCCACCCCGCGCAACCTGAACTATTGGTGGACCTTCGGCGCCATCCTCTCCTTCATGCTCGGGATGCAGATCCTGACCGGCGTGATCCTGGCGATGCACTACACGCCGCATGCCGATCTCGCCTTCAAGTCGGTCGAACTGATCGTCCGTGACGTGAACTACGGCTGGCTGCTGCGCAACATGCACGCGGTCGGCGCCTCGATGTTCTTCGTCGCCGTCTACGTCCATATGTTCCGCGGCCTCTATTACGGGTCGTACAAGGAGCCCCGCGAGGTGCTGTGGATCCTCGGCGTCATCATCTACCTCCTGATGATGGCGACGGGCTTCATGGGCTATGTGCTGCCCTGGGGCCAGATGAGCTTCTGGGGCGCTACCGTCATCACCAACCTGTTCTCCGCCGTTCCCTATGTCGGCGAGAGCATCGTGACGCTGTTGTGGGGCGGCTATTCGGTCGGCAACCCGACGCTGAATCGCTTCTTCTCGCTGCACTATTTGCTGCCGTTCCTGATCGCTGGCGTCGTGGTGCTGCACGTCTGGGCGCTGCACGTCGCCGGCCAGAACAATCCTGACGGCGTCGAGCCGAAGACCGAGAAGGACACGGTGCCGTTCACGCCGCACGCGACCATCAAGGACATGTTCGGCGTCGCCTGCTTCCTGATGCTCTACGCCTGGTTCATCTTCTACATGCCGAACTATCTCGGCGACGCCGACAATTATATTCCGGCGAACCCGGGCGTGACGCCGCCGCACATCGTGCCGGAATGGTATTATCTGCCGTTCTACGCGATCCTGCGCTCGATTCCGGACAAGCTCGCGGGTGTCATCGCGATGTTCGGGGCGATCATCATCCTGTGCTTCCTGCCCTGGCTCGATGCCGCCAAGACGAAGTCGTCGAAGTACCGTCCGCTCGCCAAGCAGTTCTTCTGGATCTTCGTCGCGGTCTGCATCCTGCTCGGCTATCTCGGTGCGCAGCCGCCGGAAGGCATCTACGTCGTTGCCGGCCGGGTCCTCACGTTCTGCTACTTCGCCTACTTCCTGATCGTGCTGCCGCTGCTCGCGCGCATCGAGAAGCCGCGGCCGGTGCCGAACTCGATCTCGGATGCCGTCCTGGCCAAGACCGGCAGCAGGTCGACACCGATGGTCTCGACCGCTATCGTGCTGGCGCTCGCCGGTTCATTGTTCGCGGGCTCGATCGACAGCGCGAAAGCGTCTGAAGGCAGCGATAGGCCGCCGGGCAACGCATGGTCCTTCTCGGGCCCTTTCGGTAAGTTCGACCGGGGCGCGCTGCAGCGCGGCCTGAAGGTCTACAAGGAGGTCTGCGCCAGCTGCCACGGCCTGTCCTATGTCGCCTTCCGCAACCTCGCCGAGCCCGGCGGGCCCGGCTATTCGGTGGCGCAGGCGGCGGCCTTCGCTTCGGAGTACAAGGTTAAGGACGGCCCGAACGATGCGGGCGACATGTTCGAGCGTGCGGGCCGGCCGGCCGACTATTTCCCCTCGCCATTTCCGAACGAGCAGGCCGCGCGTGCCGCGAACGGAGGGGCGGCGCCGCCCGACCTGTCTCTGATCACCAAGGCTCGCTCCTACAAGCGCGGCTTCCCCTGGTTCATCTTCGACTTCTTCACACAGTACCAGGAGCAGGGCCCAGACTACGTCACGGCGCTGCTCCAGGGCTATGAGGACAAGGTGCCCGAGGGCGTGACCATTCCGGAAGGCTCCTACTACAACAAGTACTTCCCGGGGCACGCCATCAAGATGCCGAAGCCGATCAGCGACGGCCAGGTGACCTATGACGACGGCTCGCCGACCACGGTCGCGCAATACGCGAAGGACGTCACCACGTTCCTGATGTGGACCGCCGAGCCGCACATGGAAGCGCGCAAGCGCCTCGGCTTCCAGGTGTTCATTTTCCTGATCATCTTCGCCGGCCTGATGTACTTCACCAAGAAGAAGGTCTGGGCCGACTCGCACTGAGCGCCGCGAGGTACACGAGAAATGAAGAAGCCCCCGCAAGGGGGCTTTTTGTTGGCTCAACTCTCCGTCATTCCGAGGCGATGCGGAAGCATCGATCCCGGAAACTCGGATTCCGGGTTCGCACTCCGTGCGCCCCGGAATGACGAGAGTGTGGATTGCGTCCTCCCCTGCGACCCGCCAAAATACTGCCAACCGCTCCCCAATCACCGGAGGACATCATGGGAACCGCCATCACCTTCAAGCGACCGGACGGCAAGGACGCTTCGGGCTATCTCGCCAACGCGGCGCGCGGCAACGCACCGGGCGTGGTCGTGATCCAGGAATGGTGGGGGCTGTCGGACCAGATCAAGGGCCTGTGCGACCGCTTCGCGCTCGCCGGTTTTGATGCGCTGGCGCCCGATCTCTACAAGGGCAAGGTCGTGCCCTATCACGACACCGATTCCGCCAACAAGGAAATGAACTCCCTCGACTTCATGGACGCCACGACGCAGACGGTGCGTGGCGCCGCGCAATATCTTGCGCGCAACGGCGCCAAGGTCGGCCTGACCGGCTTCTGCCTCGGCGGCGCGGTCACCATCATCGGCGCGACCAAGATCCCGGAGCTCGCGGCCGGCGTCGTGTTCTACGGCATCCCGCCCGAGCAGGCGGCCAAGCCTGCCGACGTCAAGATCCCGCTCCAGGCCCACTTCGCAGAAAAAGACGATTGGTGCACGCCGGAGCTGGTCAATGGCTTCGAAAAGGCGATGAAGGCCGCCGGCAAGTCGCTGGAGCTGTTCCGCTATGACGCCGAGCACGCCTTCGTCAACGAGCAGCGCCAGGCCGTGCACGACCGCGAAGCCGCCGAGCTCGCCTGGGGCAGGGCGACGGAGTTTTTCAGGAAGCATCTGGGGTAGGAGCGGAGCGATCGATCAGGGGCAGCGAAGTATGTCGGCATCGTCTCTCACGCGCGGCCTCCTCGGCCTGATCGTTTGGTCGATGGCCGGCGCTGCTAGCGTCATCGCGTTGACGACCGCTCCGGCCACAGCACAGCAGGCATTCGTCACGCTGAACGGCGACCTCAAGAAGGAGGCCTGGTGGGTCATTGCGGATTTCCATCCATTCACGACCGAGATCCGCGGCATCCCCGCGAACCAGATCCGCAAGAACTGGTGCAAGGCGACTGAATTCCGCACCGACCTGATCCCGAGGGAGCTGCTGTTCGAGAATGGTGCCGATGTGATGAAGGGCGCCGGCATGTCCTTTGCCATCGAAGGGCGATTCGATGGCGCGGCGACGAGGCAAATCGCCGTGGTCGGCGTCTTTCAGGAGTGTGCGGGACCGAAGGGCAGGTTCATGCTGATCCTCGATCATCCCGACGGCGAGAAGCCGAAGGTCCGCTTTGTCGACGCCATACGTACGAACCGACAGTTCGCGGCCCTTGCGAAGGGCAAGGGTGGCACGCTGGTCCTTTGGGAGTGCATGGAATGCGACGGCTATTCTGTCCTCAAATGGGATCGGAAGAAGAACAGGTTCGGCTGGGTGCCCCAGACTGAGCAGCCGTAGCGACGCAGCGCGTCCCAGCCGCAAGGTCATCGAGGCGCCCAACCCTTGACGCCGTCCCCGCGCCATGGTGAGTATCCGCCCATGAGCACCGCCCTCCGCCCAGCCCGTCTTTGGTGGCGCACCTCCTGAAGAGGTGGCCGGTGCGATTTTCCTTTCCCAAATCGTCTGAGGTCGCCAACGCAGTGCGGCGGCCTGATCGTTTGTCCTGTGTGGCGTTCCCTCGGCAAGTTTCGTAAGAGGACCCCATGAACAGGACCGTCTTTGCCCTTCCGGCCCGAAGCGACTATGTCACCCGCGCTGGTCTTGCGATCACGCGCGTGGCCGAGCAGTTCACCGGCGGCGCAAGCCGGCTTGACGATCTCGTCAGCCTGCTCGACCGCCGCCGCGGCGTGGTGCTGTCCTCGGGCACGACGGTGCCGGGCCGCTACGAGAGCTTCGACCTCGGCTTCTCCGATCCGCCGCTGAAGCTCGAGACCGTCGGGGTCAATTTCAGGCTGGAAGCGCTGAACGCGCGCGGTCAGGTGCTGATCGCCTTCCTCGGCGACGTCCTGCGGGAGCCATGCGTGGTGATCTCCGAGAAGAGCGTTTCGCACCTGTCCGGCCATATCATCCGCGGCGACGCGCCGGTCGAGGAGGATCAGCGCACCCGGCGCGCCAGCGTGATGTCGCTGGTACGCGATATCGTCGCCGCCTTCTCCGCCAATGACGACGGGTTGCTGGGGCTGTTCGGTGCCTTCGCCTACGATCTCGTCTTCCAGATCGAGGACCTCGTGCAGAAGCGGCCGCGCGAGCAGGACCAGCGCGACATCGTGCTTTATGTGCCCGATCGCCTGCTCGCCTATGACCGCGCCACCGGCCGCGGCGTGGTGCTCACTTACGATTTCGCCTGGAAGGGCACCTCGACCGAAGGCCTGCCGCGCGAGACCGCCGACAGCCCCTATCTCAAGACGCCCCGTCAGGGTTTCGCCGACCACGGGCCCGGCGAATATCAGGCCACCGTCGAGACCGCGCGTGCGGCCTTCGCGCGCGGCGATCTGTTCGAGGCGGTGCCGGGGCAGCTCTTCGCCGAGCCCTGCGACCGCTCGCCGGCCGAAGTTTTCCAGCGTCTTTGCGTCATCAACCCGTCGCCCTACGGCGCGCTGATGAATCTCGGCGAGGGCGAGTTTCTCGTCTCCGCCTCCCCGGAGATGTTCGTGCGCTCGGACGGGCGCCGTGTCGAGACCTGCCCGATCTCGGGCACGATCGCGCGCGGCACCGACGCGATCGGCGACGCCGAGCAGATCCGCCAGCTCCTGAACTCGGAGAAAGACGAGTTCGAGCTCAACATGTGCACCGATGTCGACCGCAACGACAAGGCGCGCGTCTGCGTGCCCGGCACCATCAAGGTGCTGGCGCGGCGGCAGATCGAGACTTACTCGAAGCTGTTCCACACCGTCGATCACGTCGAGGGCATGTTGCGCCCCGGCTTCGACGCACTCGACGCGTTCCTCACCCATGCCTGGGCCGTCACCGTCACCGGCGCGCCAAAACTCTGGGCGATGCAGTTCGTCGAGGATCACGAGCGCTCGCCGCGGCGCTGGTATGCCGGTGCGATCGGCGCGGTGAACTTCGACGGCAGCATCAACACCGGCCTCACCATCCGTACCATCCGCATGAAGGACGGCCTGGCCGAGGTGCGCGTGGGCGCGACCTGCCTCTTCGACTCGGATCCTGCCGCGGAAGATCGCGAATGCCAGGTCAAGGCCGCCGCGCTGTTTCAGGCGCTGCGCGGAGATCCGCCAAAGCCGCTGTCGACCTTCGCGCCAGATGCGACCGGCTCGGGCAAGCAGGTCCTGCTGATTGATCACGACGACAGTTTCGTCCACATGCTGGCCGATTACTTCCGCCAGGTCGGCGCCAGCGTCACCGTGGTCCGCTATGTGCATGCGCTCGACATGCTCAAGCAGAAGAGGTGGGACTTGCTGGTGCTGTCGCCCGGTCCCGGGCGCCCCGAGGATTTTGCGATCAGGAAGACCATCGACGCGGCGCTGGAGAAGAAGCTGCCGGTGTTCGGGGTCTGCCTCGGCGTGCAGGCGATCGGCGAATATTTCGGCGGCGAGCTCGGGCAGCTCACCCATCCCGCCCATGGCCGGCCCTCGCGGGTGCAGGTGCGCGGCGGGCGCCTGATGCGCAACCTGCCGAACGAGATCGTCATCGGCCGCTATCATTCGCTCTATGTCGAGCGCGACAGCATGCCGGAGGTCTTGTCCGTCACCGCCAGCACCGAGGACGGCGTCGCCATGGCGCTCGAGCACAAGACCCTGCCGGTCGCCGGCGTGCAATTCCATCCGGAATCGCTGATGTCGCTCGGCGGCGAGGTGGGCTTGCGAATTGTCGAGAATGCGTTCCGGCTCGATGCGCCGGTCAATTGAGAGGCACGAATGACCTTTGATCTGAAGGGGAGCGTCCGCACCATCCCCGACTATCCCAAGCCGGGGATCATGTTCCGCGACATCACGACCCTGCTCGCGGATGCGCGCGCCTTCCGCCGTGCCGTCGACGAGCTGGTCAATCCCTGGGCCGGCAACAAGATCGACAAGGTCGCCGGCATGGAAGCGCGCGGCTTCATCATCGGCGGCGCGGTTGCGCACCAGCTCTCGGCCGGTTTCGTGCCGATCCGCAAGAAAGGCAAGCTGCCGCACACCACCGTGCGGATCGCGTACTCTCTCGAATACGGCATCGACGAGATGGAGATGCATGTCGACGCCATCTCGCCCGGCGAGCGCGTCATCCTGGTCGACGACCTCATCGCCACCGGCGGCACCGCGGAAGGCGCGGTGAAGCTGTTGCGCCAGATCGGCGCCAACGTGGTTGCGGCCTGTTTCATCATCGACCTGCCCGAGCTCGGCGGCGCCGCCAAGCTGCGCGCCATGGACGTGCCGGTGCGCACGCTGATGACGTTCGAGGGGCACTGAGAGCGTTCAGATCGCCTCGGCCTTCAGCTCGCCCCGCCAGTGCAGCATGCGCTCCTTCAGGAGCGCATTCCTGACATAGGCACTCTCCTCATCCTCCAGCCGCTCGCATTCGCCGAACGTCAGGCCCGCCTCGCCGTGCGCGTTCCAGGCGGCCTGAAGGCTGCGGCAGGTGTGGTTGCCCTGGCGCAGCGAGAACCAGATGCGGTTCTGGATCGTTTCGAGGTTCGGCGCTTGGCCGACCCAGGCCTCGCTTGAGGCCGCGCAGCGGACGACGAAGATGCCCGCAACGGTCTTCCGCTCCTTATAGGCGGCGATGGCTGCTTTCCGGTCGATGCTCACGGGGAAGACCTCGTTGAAGAACGCAATGGGCGTTCTCCATAAACGCGGTCTGGCGCGCAGTCAATAATACCCGGGTAAAATTTCTGCCTAGGACCGCTGCAGGATCAGGCTGAGCTCGAGTTCGCGGAAGGCGAGATAGTTGCGCCGAATCCACTGGTGCAGCTCGGTCGACGAGTCCTTCTCCTGGCGCAGATAGCCGGTGAAGGAGAAGTTCAGCCGGTCGATATAGGTCTTGAGGAAGCCGGGCAGCGCGGGCAGGCGGAACAGCCGTCCGCTGGCCATCGCGGGCGGCAGCTCTCCGCGCATGACGTACTCATTGTCCACCGTGATCAGGTTCATCCGCGGAATCTGCCCGCGCAGCATCTCGTGGGCGCGAGCCGAGACGCGGTCGGCGTCGGCGACGAACAGGATCTGTGGCGCCACGTGGCGGCGCGCCGCCTCCTTCAGGAGGCCGATCTCGTCGGTCATCTTGAAGAATTCGTCGAAGGCGTGGAAGCCGAGGTCGATCACCTTGGCAACGCCGTCATCGAGGATGACGCGGTCCATCAGCTGCATTTTACCGTAGGTGTCGATCACGTCGGCGGTTTCGGTCACCTTCGGCAGATAGTCGAGCAGCGACGGCTCCTTCAGGTTGACGTCGAAGGCCGCGACGTTGCCGTTCTTGAGCAGCAGGAATTCGCTCAGGAGCCGCGCCAGCAGGGTCTTGCCGACCTGCGGGCGGGGCGAACAGATGATGTAGACAGGTGTCGCGGGCATCGACAGCTATATCAGGCCAACTCACCGCCCAATCCAGCCGTATCAGCCCGGGCTTCGCAACTATTTTTCGCTGTTGCGGGTCACGGGCTTCGAGCCGACGATGTCGGTCAGCCGGATGCGGTCGAACTCGCTCCAGACGTTCGCAAGCCAGTGCCGGACATAGCCGCGCAGCACGAAGGAGTAGTTCGCGGCTTCGTCGTTGATGCCCTTGTTGGCAACGAATTTCAGGAACGGGACGGAAGAGACCTCGACCTGCTCATAAGCCATTTCGTTGAGCTTTGGGATGGTCAGCTCGGTCGCGTCCTTGATGCGGTGGAAGTAGGAATTGTAGGTCGCCTGGTCCCACTGGAAGAACTGGGTGTCGTTGATGAAGTTCTTCACCAGGAAATATTTCGCGCCGCCCATGAAGCCCGCGGTCTCGGCGATCTCGTCCAGCGACGCAATCGAGGGCCCCAGGATGTGGAACACCGCAAACGTGATCTGGCCGGCCTTGGCGGCGTCGAGGAAGCCGATGTCGCGCAGCGAGGCCAGGGCCGGCGAGAGCAGGCCGGCCCGAACGTCGATCACGGTCACCGACGGGCTCGTCGCATTGAGCGTGTCGAAGATCTTCATCTGGTCGGCCGTCGTCGTCATGTCGACGATCTCGGTGATGTCGGGGTGGAAGCGCTTCAGGGTTCCGCGCGGCGACTCCGTGTCGAAGGCGCGCGTCGGCACGTTGTTGGCGGAAAAATAATCGAGCAGAGTGCGCGACACCGTGGTCTTGCCGACCCCGCCCTTGTCCGCGCCCACCACAACCACTGCCGGCTTTGCCATTGCTGTCCCCTAACGCGCCCTCCGATCGCGCCTCGCAATCGGCCGGGCCCAAATCGATGTCCCGAGTCTGCTGTTGGGCGCGAACATGGCAGAAACAAGGGAGAATTCAATTCCGCAGGCCCCAGTTGCGGCAATTCCCGAAGTTTTTCCCGATTACTGTGAAACCCGCTACGGAGCGCGCCGATCGCGTGGCTCAGTGGCGGCCCCACGGTCCCATCGGATTACCTGCCGGGGATCCCGAGGGGCTTGCTGTCGGTACGGGCGGCGGACCAGCGGGGCTGCCTGCGTCGCTCCACGGCCCATGCGGCGGCGGCTGGGCATCCTGCGGGTCGGTCTGCGCCGCGGGCTCTTCCATCTCTTCAGTGAGGTCCGGCAGCGGGCCGGGATCACGGCCGCCGGCGAACTTGACCAGCGCGTCCACTCGGGACTGCACCGACGGGTGGGTGGCGAACAGATCGGCGAAGCCCTCGCGCGGATTGTCGACGCAGAGCTCCATGACGGCCGAGGTCGCGCCCGGCAGCTCGCCGCGGCCCTCGATCTTGCGCAGCGCCGAGATCATGGCATCGGGGTCCTTCGTCAGCTCGACCGAGCCGGCGTCGGCGAGGTATTCGCGCGACCGCGACAACGCGAGCTTGACCACCTGCGACAACAGCCAGGCCAGCACGATGAGCACGATCGCGATGATGATGACGATCACCGCCCCTCCGCCGGAGCTCTTGCTGTCGCTCGATGACGAGGAGGAGCCCGACGACCGCGAGCCGCCGGAGCCGGAGCTCCAGTTCAGATTCGTGAACAGGCGGAAAAACAACTCGCCGAAGAAGCCGACGACGCCGGCGATGATGACGGCGACCACCATGAGCTGCACGTCGCCGTTCTTGATGTGGGTCAGCTCGTGGCCCAGCACCGCCTCGATCTCGTTGTCGTTCAGCGCGTCGAGGAGGCCGGTGGTGACGGTGATGGAGTATTGCCGCGGATTGAGGCCGGTCGCGAATGCGTTCAGCGCCGGGCTCTCCATGATCTTCAGCTTCGGCATGGTGATGCCGCGCGAGATGCAGAGGTTTTCGAGCAGGTTGTAGAGCTGCGGCTGCTCCTGACGGGTGACGTCGTGGCCGCCGGTCACGGCATCGATCATCGACTGGTGGAAGAAATAGGCGATCGCGATCCAGGCGATCGCCGCAACGGTCGCGAAGGGTGCGGCCTTGAGCAGGTCCGCGAAAGCACGGCTCAGATAGTAGGCGACCGTCCCATTGCCGTTGATGACGACCTCGGCGACCAACGCGCCGGCATAGACCAGCACGTAGACCAGCATGAACAGGCCCGCGAGCAGCAGCATCGAACGAAACTTGTTCGAGGCGATGTGCGTGTAGAGACCATACGCGGCCATGACGCGCCTCAGTCAGTGTGTCCGTCGTTCCGGGGCACGCCGAAGGCGTGAACCCGGAATCTCGAGATTCCGGGTTCGTCGCTTTGCGACGCCCCGGAATGACTGAGAAAAACAATGGACATGTCAGACGATCAGAACTTCACCTGCGGCGTCGCCTCGACCTCGGTGCGGCTCGCGCCGAGATCGAAGAAGTCCTTCCTGGTGAAGCCGAGCATGCCGGCGAACAGCGCAGCCGGCAGTTGCTGGATGCCGGTGTTGTATTCCTGGACCGCGTTGTTGAAGAAGCGGCGGCTCGCCGCGATCTTGTTCTCAAGGTCGGAAAGCTCGGATGCGAGCTGCTGGAAATTGGCGTTGGCCTTGAGGTCGGGATAGGCCTCCGACAGCGCGATCAGCCGGCCGAGCGCGCCGGAGAGCTGGTTCTCGGCGGCGGACACCTGCGCCGGCCCCTGCGCCGACATCGCCGAGTTGCGTGCCTTGATGACGTCGTCGAGCGTGCCGCGCTCATGCGACGCGTAGCCTTTCACCGTCTCGACCAGGTTCGGGATCAGGTCGTGACGCTGCTTGAGCTGCACGTCGATGTCGGCAAAGGCCTGGCTGACGCGCTGGCTCAGCGCCACCAGGCGGTTGTAGGCGCTGAAGGCGAACAGCGCGAGGACGACGATGACGCCGAGAACGATCCAGCCGGTCGACATGCAGAACTCCTGAAGGGGAAGAAGGCGGGCGCTAGTCTAGACCAAATTGGCGCAAGGCGAGAGCCCCGGCGCGAAAGGGGAGGTTAGACTTGGTCGGACAAGGAGGCATCCGAGTTCAAGGCGAAAGCCCTGAACGAGGTTAACTTTCCGCAACGACGGCGTCGCCCCAGCGCCAGCGGCGGGCACTTGCATAGGCGGCCTTATCGCGGCGAGGCACTTTCGCGAACTCGACACCGTCCTCTGCACAGAGCTTCGCCGTGACCCCGACCTTGCCGACCTCCGGCGGCGCCAGCACGCGCGCGGCGCGCGTGGCGGGCGCTGTGCGAGTCAGGGCTACGTAGATGAAGCGCTCGTCCTCGAACGGCACGTCGGCACCCTTGATCTGGCGATGCGCCTGCGAGCGCGGCAGACGCTGGCTGAAATGGCACCAGTCGGGTGGGATGAGAGGGCAGGCCTTTTCGTGCGGGCACGGCGCGACGACGTGGGCACCCAGCGCGATCAGGTGCTGGCGCAGCGCCAGGATGCGCGCGTAGCCGGCGGGCGTGCCGGGTTCGATCACGACCAGCGCGTGGCGCGCCTTGGCCCACATGGCTTGCGCGAGCTTGCGCTGATCGGCCTCACTGAGCTCGCCGATGACGTAGCTGGCGAGAACGAGATCGGCTGGCGAGACCTCGGCGAGATTGCTGCCGGCATCGCCCGGCAGACAGCGGCACGCCGTCAGGCGCGAGCTGTCGCGCGCCAGTTCGAGCGCGAGCCGGCTCAGCGTGGCGTTGGCATCGAGCAGGGTGAAGTCCTGCAGCGAGGGGAAGGCTTCCGCCGCGGCCCAGCTCGCGGTGCCCGGCCCCGCGCCGACGTCGAGCAGTGTTTCCGGAGCGAAGTCCGGCGCAATCTTGGTTAGTGCATTCAGGCTCGCGGCCACCGCCGCGTAGGTCGCCGGCATACGTGCGAGCGCGTAGGCCAGCGCATCGGCTTCCGACCTGATCGAGCCGGAGCCGCCGCCCGCGCGATAGGTGGTCGAGATTTTCTGTGACCGTTGTGCCGCATCGGTGCGGGAAAAGCCCTGAAGCTTGGCGTCGAGGGCGGCCTTCAGTTCGGCGGGGAGGGTGGGAGCGATCATGTTGTCCCACCGTCATCCCGGGCCGCGCGAAGCGCGAACCCGGGATCTGGAGATTGTCGCGCGAGATTCCAGGTTCGATGCTGCGCATCGCCCCGGAATGACGGTCAATCTTCTCACGCCACGTTCTGGTCGAGGATGTCCACCGCTTCGGACAGGCTCACCGACACCAGCTGCGAGACGCCGCGCTCGGCCATGGTGACGCCGAACAGGCGGTTCATCCGCGCCATCGTGATCGGGTTGTGCGTGATGATGATGAAGCGCGTGTCGGTCGAGCCGGTCATCTCGTGCAGCAGGTTGCAGTACCGTTCGACGTTGTGGTCGTCGAGCGGCGCGTCGACTTCGTCCAGCACGCAGATCGGCGAGGGGTTGGTGAGGAACACCGCAAAGATCAGCGCCATGGCGGTCAGCGCCTGCTCGCCACCCGAGAGCAGCGACAGCGTCTGCGGTTTCTTGCCCGGCGGCTTGGCGATGATTTCGAGGCCGGCTTCCAGCGGGTCGTCGCTCTCGATCAGGTGCAGCGCGGCCTCGCCGCCGCCGAACAGCTCGACGAACAGGCGCTTGAAGTGGTTGTTGACGACCTCGAACGAGGTCAGGAGCCGCTCGCGCGCCTCCTTGTTGAGGCTCTGGATGCCCTGGCGCAGCCGCTTGATGGCTTCGACGAGGTCGTCGCGCTCGGTGACGAGGCCGTTATGCTGGGTCTCGACCTCGCGCAGCTCTTCCTCGGCGCGCAGGTTGACTGCTCCGAGGCGCTCGCGGTCGCGGCGCATCTTCTCAAGGTCTTCCTCGATGTCGCGCAGCGGCGGAAGCTCGGCGCCGGGCTCGATCTCGGCGAGGCCGGCAACGGCCTGCGGCTCGACCTCGAGCATGTCGCGGATCTCGCGCTCGACGTCCTCGAGCCGGCGCCGCGCACCTTCCATGCGCTCCTCGGCGCGAGCGGTGGCCTCGCGGGCGCTGGACAGTGCTTCGAGCGTCAGCTTCGCGACACGGTCGGTCTCCGCCATCGCGGTCTCCGCGGTGGCGAGTGCGTCGGCAGCCATGCGGCGGTCGTTCTCGGCGTACTCGATCTCGGTGATCAGCGCGCTGCGCTTCTCGGCGAACACGGCCGGCGCGTTCTCGAGCTCGCTGCGCTCGATCGAAAGCTCGGCGATGCGGGCCTGGATGGTGTCGATATGGGAGGCCGCGCTCTCCTTGCGGTTCTGCCACTCGGTGCGTTCGGCAAGGATCGCCTGCACGCGGCGGTCGGCGAGTTCGGCCTCGCGCGCCAGGGCCTGCGCCTCGGCGCGAACCTGGGCGGCCATGCGGCGATGGCCTTCGATGTCGCTGCGGACGGCGGCGAGCCGAGTCTCGGTGTCCTCGCTCGACGGCAGCTCACTGATGCCGGCTTCGGCGTATTCGTAGGCGGCCTCGGCTTCGGCGCGGTCGGCGGCGAGACGGCTGTGCGCTTCCGACAGTGTCGCCTTGCGTGCGGCGTGCCGGCTGATCTCGCGCTCGGCGGTGGCGTGCCGCTCGCGCGCGACGTTCAGCTCGCGCTGCGCTGCGCGCCATGCTTCGCGCGACGCGCCTTCCGTGCTGGCCGCCATCTGCAGCTCGGATTCGGCATTCTCCAGCGCCTGACGCTTGATCTGGGCGTCGATGCGGGCCTGCTCCAGCTCGTTCTCGATGTCGACGAGGCGGGCGCGCTCGGCAAGCCGTCGGGCGGCCCCGGTCGGCGCGTGAGCGGCGGCGACAAAGCCGTCCCAGCGCCAGACGTCGCCTTCAGGCGAGACCAGCCGCTGGCCAGTCTTGAGCTGCGAGACCAGCTCGGCGCCGCGCTCGCGCGGCACCACGCCGATCTGCGCCAGGCGGCGTGCGAGTTCAGCCGGAGCCTGGACATGGTTGGCGAGCGGCACTGCGCCCTCGGGCAGCGCCGGATCGCCTTCGGTGTGTCCGACATTGGTCCAGCGCATCGGCGCGGAGGGATCGATCGGTGCATCGAGATCGTCGCCGAGGGCGGCGCCGATCGCCTTTTCAAAACCCTTGTCGACGGTGATGCCGTCGATGATCGGCGGCCACAAATTCTTGGTCTCGCCGTTGACGATCTTGGAGATCGTACGCGCCTCGGTCTCGAGCCGCTGCACGCGCTTGTCGGCTTCGACCAGCGGCGCGCGCGAGGATTCCAGCGTCTGGCGCGCGGCGACATGGGCGGCTTCGCTCGCCTGCGCGGCGGCTTCCGATGCGGCCAGCGTCTCCTCGGCGGTCTCGACCAGAGCGGTCAGCTCGTCGAGATCGCCGAAGCCGCCGGTCTCCCGGGCGAGCTTCTGCTCTTCCGCGGCGACGCTCGCGATCTCCTGGTCCAGCCGGGCGAGCTTGTCGCGGTGGGTGCGGACATTGGCCTCGAGCTGGTTGCGCTTGGCGGTGAGGTCGGCGAGCGCGGTGGTGAGCTCGGCGAAGCGCTGCTCGGTTTCGGTCAGCACCGCCTCGGCCTCGGCGACGCGCTCGTCGACGCCGGAACGCTTTTCGACGCGCGACTTGATCTCTTCCTTGAGCTCGGCGTCTTCGGTGTCGAGCCGCTGCAGCGCGACGTCGGCGTCCATGGTCTGCTGCTGGGCGCGGGAGATGTCGCCTTCGAATTGCGCGAGGCGCCGCTCGAGCTCGGTGACGCGCTCCTTGGCGCGCTCTTCCTCGCGGTCGAGCAATTCGCGGGCATTGGTCAGGCGCTGAAGCCCGGCTGCGGCGCGCGCCTCGGCGTCACGCAGCGCCGGCATGTCGGCGGCGCGGATGGCCTGGATGCGGGCGGCTTCGGCCTGGTGCTGGGTCCGCTCGGCCATCTCGCGGACGGCGAGATCATGGGTCTGACCGGACTCGTTGACGTCGGCATGGGCGCTGATCCAGCGCAGGTGATACAGCGTGGCCTCGGCCTTGCGGACCTTGGCGGCGACCTCGCGATAGCGCACGGCCTGGCGGGCTTGCTTCTTCAGGCCTTCCATCTGGCCGGACAGCTGGCCGATCACGTCCTCGACGCGGGTGAGATTGGTTTCGGCTGCCTTGAGCCGCAGCTCGGCCTCGTGGCGGCGGGCGTGCAGGCCGGCGACACCGGCTGCGTCCTCCAGCACGCGGCGGCGCTGTTCCGGCTTGGCCTGGATGATCTCGCCGATCTTGCCCTGGTGGACGAGGGCGGGCGAGCGCGCGCCGGTGGCGGCATCCGCGAACAGGATCTGCACGTCGCGGGCGCGCACGTCGCGGCCGTTGATGCGATAGACCGAGCCGGCCTCACGCTCGATGCGGCGGGAGATTTCGAGCATCTGGCTGTCGTTCATCGCCGCCGGCGCGGTGCGATCGGCATTGTCGATCGTCATCGTCACTTCGGCATGGTTGCGCGCGGGGCGGTTGCCGGAGCCGGCGAAGATCACCGCGTCCATGTCGGCGGCGCGCAGCGATTTGTACGAGGTCTCGCCCATCGCCCAGCGCAGCGCCTCGACGAGATTCGACTTGCCGCAGCCGTTGGGGCCGACCACGCCGGTCAGGCCGGGCTCGATGACGAAGTCCGTGGGCTCGACGAAGGACTTGAAACCGTGAAGGCGCAGGCGGGTGATTTTCATAAGCACGCATCTCTGTTGGCAGGCGCGAATCCCCCTGCCGGGACAATACCATGGAAGGCAATGTCGCTGTCTGGGTGAGTCGCGCGAGGCGGCTCATGCGGCTGGACAATGGCCGCGGTGCGCCGCGAGGGCAACCGGCGAAAGCCGCTTTTCCCAAGGGATTTACGCCGGGAAAGATACGGCTTTGGATGCGCGAATCAGGATTGCTGCGTGCGAATCAGCTCTTCAGCAGCGGATTGATCTTCTTGGCGAACTCCTCGAACGAGGTCTCGCCCTTGATCTTCTCGCCGTTGATGAAGAACGTCGGCGTGGAGTCCACCTTCAACACGTCGCTGGCGTATTTCTGGTCGGCGGCGATCTTGTCGAGCAGCGCCTGGTCCTTCAGGCAGGCCTCGACCTGCTGCTGGGTAAGGCCGGCCTGCTTGCCGATCCGCGTCAGGGTCTCGGTGGTGTTCTTCATCACCCAGTCGTTCTGCTGGCGGAACAGCATGTCGGTGACCGCGAAATATTTCGGCGCATCGTCCTTGGCGATGCAGCGCGACAGCATCGAGCCGGCCGCCGCTTTGATGTCGAGCGGGAACTCGCGGAAGATGTAACGCACCTTGCCGGTGTCGATGTATTCCTTCTTGATCTTGGGGAACACCTGCTCGTTGAAGGTCGCGCAATGCGGGCAGGTCATCGAGGCGTATTCAGTGATGGTGACGGCGGCATCGTTCGGGCCGAGCGCCATGTCGGGCAGCGACACCGGCTTGGCCACATCGGCGGCCGACTGTGCCATGGCTTCGGAGACGAGGCGCAGCGGCGAGAGCCCGGCGAGCGCGGCAATCCCTGTCAGCGACAGCATCGTGGTGAAGGCGCGGCGGGTGATGATCAAGGTCGGCTCCCGGAATTGGCAAGGTTCGTCCGAGGTTCCCGCTCGGACGGCCTGTCGCTAGCTTGAAACGTCGATTGAGGCAATGGCGAGCCGCACGGAGGGGTCCAGTTTGGCAGCGGAATGAGGCTCAATTTCGCTTGATGGCGGCCCCGAGCCGGGCCAGCGCCGACTTGAGCTGTTCATCTTCGATCTCGCCCA
Source organism: Bradyrhizobium cedriense (assembly GCF_054602315.1). Lineage (NCBI taxonomy): Bacteria > Pseudomonadati > Pseudomonadota > Alphaproteobacteria > Hyphomicrobiales > Nitrobacteraceae > Bradyrhizobium > Bradyrhizobium cedriense. The sequence goes on from NZ_JBTSWB010000002.1 coordinate 780,051, forward strand.
GGCGCTCCGCCACCTCGGCGACGCTCGTGGGGTCCGGGGGGGTTGGTCGCGCCCTCCGCCGGGGCCGCGAGAGGGGGGCTTGCCGGAAGGCCAGCTTGCCGACCGCGCTCCAGCCGAAGAAGCGGTTGACCCGTTCCAGGATGACGTCGGCAGAGTGCTGGATCTCCAGCGCCATCGGTCCCTCGACCCGCAGCACCAGGGTCGCCGGCTCCTGCGGCTGTCCTTCCACCGGGCGCGGCCATTGCATCTTGAGTGGCTCGGCATGAGCCGCGATTTCCGGCCCTGCGATCTGCGCCCACCGCGTCACCAGCTCGCGCGCTGCAAAGCCCTGCTTGGCATAGGCATCGGCAAAGACGTCGTCGAGCAGGATGCCGAGCGGCTTGGCGCTGATAGGGCCGGGCTTGGGAGGGAATTTGGACATGGGCCCTTATAGCACCGTGCGCGAGGCGTCAGGTACTGCTGCCGGCATGGACAGGCTTGTGCCGGCCATCCGTCTTGCCGCGAAGAAAGACGTGGATGCCCGCGACAAGCGCGGCCATGACGTGGAGAGATTGGTCCCGCGCCGTTACAGTGCCAGTATGCCCCTCAAGTCGGCCCGCAAAGCGAAATCGGAACCAGCGCAACCGGAACGCTTGGCTCGACCGCTGGCGCTCCTCCAATGGTACGACCGGCACCGCCGGCGCCTGCCCTGGCGCGCGGCGCCCGGAGAGACATCGGACCCTTACCGCGTCTGGCTGTCGGAAATCATGCTCCAGCAGACCACGGTGAAGGCGGTCGGGCCTTACTTCGAAAAATTCGTCGCGCGCTGGCCGGATGTCACGGCCCTGGGCCGGGCCTCTCTCGACGACGTGCTGCGGATGTGGGCCGGGCTCGGCTACTATTCGCGTGCACGCAACCTCTACGCCTGTGCGGTCGCGGTGACGCGCGAGCATGGCGGCGTGTTTCCCGACACGGAGGAGGGGCTGCGCGCGCTGCCTGGCATCGGCCCGTATACGGCAGCGGCGATCGCCGCGATCGCGTTCGACCGTCGCACCATGCCGGTTGACGGCAATATCGAGCGCGTGGTGTCGCGCCTGTTCGCCATCGAGGAAGCATTGCCGCAGGCCAAGCCGCGGATCCAGCAGTTGGCCGCGACGCTTCTCGGAGACTCCCGTGCAGGCGACAGCGCGCAGGCGCTCATGGATCTCGGCGCCTCGATCTGTACGCCGAAAAATCCGGCCTGCTCGTTATGTCCGCTGAACGAGGATTGCACGGCGCGCCTGCAGGGCACGCAGGAGACCTTTCCGCGCAAGGCGCCCAAGAAGAGCGGAACGTTGCGGCGCGGAGCGGCCTTCGTCGTCACACGCGGCGAGGAGCTGCTGGTCCGCAGCCGGCCCGAAAAGGGCCTGCTCGGCGGCATGACCGAAGTGCCCGGCTCGGACTGGCTCGCCGGCCAGGACGACGCGGCGGCGAAGCTGCAGGCGCCGGCGCTGAAGGGGCTATCGCGCTGGCAGCGCAAGATGGGCGTCGTCACCCACGTCTTCACACATTTTCCGCTGGAGCTGGTGGTGTACACGGCGAGGGCCGCAGCCCGCACCCGCGCGCCCGAGGGCATGCGCTGGGTGCCGGTCGCCACCCTTGCGGACGAGGCGCTGCCCAATGTCATGCGCAAGGTGATTGCGCATGGATTGGGTCTCTAGGATCCATCCTGCTGACACCGGGCTGTCAGCAGGCTTGCGCTATTCAGGGCGGGCAACGGAGGTTCACATGGTCAAGACTGCGCTGGACAACTTTCGAAGGCCGCCCTGCGCCGAGCTGTTGGGCTGGCGCCTGCTCGACGCCCGCCCGCAGGAGGGCTGGATCAAGCTTGGCTTCGAGGGCAAGCCGGAGTTCTGCAATCCGGCGGGTTTCATCCAGGGCGGGATGCTCTCGGCCATGCTCGACGACACCATGGGCCCGGCCGTCCTGGTGATGAGCGAGGGCCGGCTCTACACCACCACCATCAGCATGACCGTGAACTTCCTCAGCCCCGCAAAGCCCGGTCCGATCGTCGGCGAGGCGAAGGTGACACAGCTCGGCAAGACGATTGCGTTTGTCGAGGCCAAGCTGATGGCGGAGGACGGCACCGTGCTGGCGACGGCCAGCGCGAGCGAGCGGCTGCTGGAGGCGGCGAGGGTGGTGCGATGAGTAGTCTAGCCGCGCACTCCGCTTTCCTTCTCCCCTTGTGGGAGAAGGTGGCGCGAAGCGCCGGATGAGGGGTTTCTATCAGCGAGTTCAAACGAGAGTTGGACTCGCGGAGACACACCCCTCACCCAGGTGACTTTGCGTCTACCGGCGTCGCTGCCCTCTCCCACAGGGGGCGAGGGCACATCAATGTGCACAAGTCCGAGAAGAGTCAGGAAGCTCACGCGCGCACGCCCGCGCTCACGATCGGCGGCTTCGCATTCAGCGCCTCCACCTGGAAGCCCGCCACGCGCTTGTAGTTGGCGGCGATGTCTTCCAGCTCCTTCTGCGACAGCACATCCGTCACGACCTTGTAACCATCCGGCGCGCGCTCCTCGACGAGCTGCATCACCTGCTCGGGCCCGTTCTTGCGGTTGAGCAGGACGAGGTCCGTGGTCGCGGGCCGCCGCTCGGCCTCATAGGCGAGCAGCGCGGCATGCGTCGGGCCATGCGCCAGGATCTCGCGCGCGATGACGCGGGCGTCGAGGATCGCCTGCGAGGCGCCATTCGATCCGATCGGATACATGGGATGCGCGGCATCCCCCATCAGCGTGACGCGGCCGAAGGTCCACTGCGACACCGGATCGCGATCGACCAGCGGATATTCATAGGCGTGCGGGCAGTTCTTGATCAGGCCGGGCACGTCGAGCCAGTCGAACGTCCAGCTTTCGAACCAGGGCAAGAACTCCTCCAGCCGCGCGGTGCGGTTATAGTCCTCGCGCCGCCATTGATAGGTCGGCGGCATGTGCCGCTCGGCGACCCAGTTGATCAGATGGTTGCCCGCCGCATCCGCCTCCTTCGAGATCGGGTAGCAGACGAATTTCAGGATCTCGTGCCCAGCCATGATCATGGTGCGGCCAGTGAGGAAGGCCTTTGCGGGCGTGACGCCGCGCCAGAGGATGCGGCCGTTCCAGATCGGCGGGCCTTCGCCCGGATAGAGCTTCTCGCGCACGGCGGAATGGATGCCGTCGGCGGCAATCAGAATCGTGCCGTCGTAGGTCCCGGCGGCTTTGCCGGTCGCCTTGTCGATGAAATCGGCGCGCACGCCATCCGCCGTCTCGGTCCAGCCGGTCAGGTGATGGCTGGTGAGGATGTTCTCGCGGCCGAGCCGTTCGACTGCGGCGTCGAGCAGGATCTGCTGGAGGGTGCCGCGATGGATCGAGAATTGCGGCCATTTGTACCCGGCCTCGAGCCCGCGCGGCTCGCTCCAGATCGGCTTGCCGTGCTTGGAGAAGTAGGCGAGTTCGCGGGTCCGCACGCCGCTGGCGTCCAGCTTGTCCAGCAGGCCGAGCTCGATCAACTCGCGCACCGCATGCGGCAGCACGTTGATGCCGACGCCGAGCGGCTTCAACTCGGCGACGCTTTCGAACACCTTTGCGGGAACGCCGATCTGGTGCAGGCTGAGCGCAAGCGTCAACCCGCCGATGCCGCCACCGGCGATGAGTACCGTCATGACAAACCCCTCCCTGTCGCAGGCGTCTTGGCACAGGCGGGCGGCGGTGGGCAACTGCGAAGAGGATATCCTGCTATGGACCTGAAGGCCGGCAGCCGTTAACTTCCGGCTTTCCCATGAGGTCCGACATGCTCAAGCTCTACTACGCCACCGGCACCTGCGCACTCGCCACCTATATCACCCTCGAGGAGGCCGGCGCCGACTACACGGCCGAACGGCTGAGCTTCAAGGATAACCAGCAGAACAGCCCGGACTATATCGCCATCAACCCGAAGGGCCGCGTCCCGGCGCTGGTGACCGACCGCGGTGTCCTGACCGAGACGCCGGCGATGCTGGCCTATATCGCGCAGATGTTCCCCAAGGCGAAGCTCGCGCCGCTCGACGATCCCTTCGACTTCGCCCAGGTGCAATCGTTCAACTCCTATCTCTGCTCGACCGTCCATATCAACCACGCCCACAAGATGCGCGGCGCGCGCTGGGCGACCGAAGAGAGTTCGTTTGCCGACATGAAGGCAATGGTCCCGAAGACCATGGCCACCTGCTTCAAACTCATCGAGCAGAACATGTTTCGGGGACCCTGGGTGATGGGCGAGCAGTTCACGATCTGCGATCCCTATCTCTACACGCTCTCGAACTGGCTCGAAGGCGACAGCGTCGACATCAATGCGACGCCGAAGATCGCGGACCACTTCAAGCGCATGTCGGATCGGGCCGCCGTGCGCAAGGTGATGGAAGCGCAGAAGGCGTAAGGTTCGGCGTCATATTCCTCCGGTCGTCCCGGACAAGCGCGCGTAGCGAGTGCTGATCCGGGACCCACACCGCGGGATCTCTCGACTGCGATTGGTGGAAGTCCCGAATGACGTCTTCGCCAAACGTCTCCCTGTATGGGGTCCCGGATCTGCGTTTCGCTTGTCCGGGACGACACCGGATGTTTTGAAGCCACATCCTAGCCAGCGCGGCCCTTCTCCAGCTCCCGTCCCGTCTCCAGCATCAGCCGCCGCAGCCAGATCGAGCCGGGGTCCATCTGCGCGCGGGTCGGATGAAACATGAATTGCTCGTCGATCCCGGGGTCGAGCGGCGGCGTCACCGTGGCGAGGCCGAACTGCCGCGAGAGCGCCACGATCAGCCGGCGCGGCACGAAGGCGACGAGGTCGGTGCGGGCGGCGACGTGCAGCGCCTCGAGATAGCCTGACACCACCAGCGAGATATGCCGCTCGATGCCTTTGCTGCGCAGCCAGGTGTCGATCAAATCCTCATTGCTGCCGCGAATGATCACGCCGACATGGCGCGCGGCCAGGAACGTCTCGCGCCGCTTCAGCTTCGCGGCCATCGGATGACCGCGGCGTACCGCCAATGCGTCGCCGTCGGTATAGAGCAGCTGGCGGTGAAAGCCCTTGAAGGCATTGCCGATCGAGATCACGAGATCGATGGTGCGGGCGAATTCGGCGTTGAAGATTGCAGGTCCTCGCCATGGCACGATTTCGATGCGGACGTTGGGCGCAGCGCGCGTCACTTTTTCCATAAACGGCGGCATCAGCAGCTCCACCGCGAGATCCGGCATCATCAGGCGGAATTGCCGCTCGCTGCGCGCCGCGTCGAAATCCTCCGGCACGAACAACCCGCGGACCTGGTCGAGCGCGTGGGCCAGCGGTGCGCGGAGCGCCTCGGCCCGCGGGGTCAGCTCCATCCGTGCGCCGGTGCGCACCAGGAGCGGATCGCCGAAGATGTCGCGCAGGCGCTGCAGCGCATGGCTCGCCGCCGGCTGCGACAGCCCGATCCGAATGGCGGCGCGGCTGACATTGGCTTCGCGCAGCAAGGCGTCGAGCGCGGTCAGCAGGTTGAGATCGAGTGCGTTCAAATTCATGAAATGAATAGATATCATATCTGCTATCGATTTGAAGAATTCAGGTTCTGCGTCGATGATCCTCCTGTTCTCAGCACAAGGAGATGCCGCCATGACCACGACCGCCAACAAGAGACTGATGCAGGAGATCTTTGCCGCCGCGGCCGATCCCGATCCGGCCGCGCGGGACCGAGCCCTGTTCGCCGCCAGCCTTGCCGACGACGCCAAATGGGTCGTGACCGGGCAATATTCCTGGTCGCGCACCTTCGCAGGGAGGGAGGCGATCCTCAACGACCTGCACGGCTATGTCCGCAGCCGCCTGCGCGATCGCACACGTACAATCGCCCACCGCTTCATCGCCGATGGCGACATCGTCGTCGTCGAGGCCAAGGGCGACAGCGTCACGCCGGACGGTGTGCGTTACGACAACGACTATTGTCTCGTGTTTCGTCTGGAGGACGGCAAGATCAAGGAGATCCGGGAATATTGCGACTCAGTCCTGACCGAAAAGGCGCTCGGTCCTTTTCCGCAGGCTCCGGTGAGGGCCGTGAGCTGACTGGACTGAGCCGCGTCGCCTCCGCCGGCGGATACCATCAGGCAGCACCGACGATGGTGGTGCGGGCCTGGCGGGCGGTGGTCGACTTGATCCGTATCAGGCGCGAACGGTCCCGAGCCCGGGATCGACTCGCTGCCATGACCGAGCGGGAACTTCTGGACCTGGGGATGACACGATCGGAGATCGCTTACGAGCTGCACAAGCCCCGCCCGCGAAGGTAGGACGCGGCCAATGCCGGCGGAACTTTCGGGTTTCGCCGGTGTTTCATTCGCTTCCGGGGCAATTGCGCCCCGGCATCGTGCGTGCTTGGGAATTTCATGCTGGCTGGGGTTTCTAACGTTTCGATACAGGTTAACCGCAGCTTCCCCGGACTCCGCGAGCGACTGAGAGATGCGACTGCGGACGCGCACCGGGAACTCGATGCACGGCTTTCATCGTTCGATCTCACCGTCATGACGGGCTATCGCCGCTTTCTTCGAGCCAGCGCCGGCGCGCTGCTTCCGCTCGAAGCTGCGCTCGAGCAGGCAGGCGTCTCCCGGATGTTTCCGGACTGGCCGGAGCGGTCGCGTCGTGCCGCGATCGCAGCCGATCTCGGACGCCTCGGCAGCGCCGCGCAATCCATCGTGCTCGTGCCGCCGCTGACGCGCGGTGGTGTGCTCGGCACGATGTACGTGCTGGAGGGCTCGCGGCTCGGAGCCAAGTATCTGCTGAAGCAGGTTGCGGATGTGGACGATCCGCGCATCAATGAGGCGATCAGCTATCTCAGCCATGGTGCAGGCAAGCGGCTCTGGCAGAGCTTCCTGTCGAAGCTTCAATGCGAAGAGGCTTGCGACGACGCTGAGGTGATTCAGGCGGCACGCGCCGCCTTCGCCGCATTCGAGCAGGCGGCAGACTGCGCATGAACGAAGCCGTCAATCTCACCAATTGCGATCGCGAGCCGATCCACGTTCCCGGCAGCGTTCAGCCGTTCGGTTTCCTTCTGGCTGTGCTCTCGGACTTCACGATCTGCATGGCCTCGGACAATGTCGGCAGCTTCCTCAGCTTTGACGTTGCCGACCTGCTGCAACGGCCATTGTCGAGCGTGATCTCGGAGGCGACCGTCCAGACGATCCGCAGCCGTGTCGATCATCTCGCAGGGCCGGATGCGACCGAACGTCTGTTCGGTGTCGAGCTCCAGGCCGGCAAGCCGCTTTACGATCTGTCGATCCATTTCTCGGGCGCCTATCTCGTGGTGGAAGCGGAGCCGAGCGTCCACGAGCCCGGCATCAATTCCGGCGAGCTCGTGCGCTTGATGCTCGAACGAATCCGCAAGACGCGCGGCATGGCCGATCTCGCGCGGGAAGCGGCGCGCCAGCTCAAGGTGCTGACCGGTTTCGACCGCGTCATGGTCTATCAGTTTCACCCGGACGGATCGGGCGAGGTGATCGCCGAGACCGCGGAGGCGGGACTCGAATCCTTCCTCGGCCTGCGTTATCCGGCATCCGACATTCCGCGGCAGGCCCGCGCCCTCTATCAGCGCAACTGGCTGCGCATCATCGCCGACGTCAATGCCGTGCCGGCGGCGCTGGTGTCCACGGCCACGCACAATGCCGGGCTGCTCGACCTCTCGATGAGCGTGCTGCGCTCGGTGTCTCCGATCCACATCGAATATCTGCGCAACATGGGTGTCGCCGCCTCGATGTCGGTGTCGATCCTGCGCGACGGCAAGCTGTGGGGTCTGTTTGCCTGCCATCACTATTCGCCGCGCTACATCTCGTTCGACAAACGCACCGCATCCGAGCTGTTCGGGCAGATGTTCTCGTGGATCGTGGAGGGCCGCGAGCGCGAGAGCGACGTTGCCTACGAGGCTCGTGCTCAACAGATCCAGGAACGGCTGATCGAGACCGCGGCGTCGCACGAGCATAGCCGGCGCGCGATCGTCGATTTCGTCGGCGACTACCGGAAAATGATCGATTGCGACGGCGTCGCAGTGTGGTCCGACAACGGGATCACGCTCCAGGGCGAGACGCCTACCGAGGACGAGGTCAAGGACCTGGTGGCCTTCATCAACCGGACCTCGCCGGGTCGCATTTTCGCCAGCGCCCAGATTGCTCAGGTCTATGCCGCCGGTCAGGCCTTTCGCGACCGCGCGGCGGGCTTTCTCGCCATCCCGATTTCGAGGACGCCGCGCGACTGCCTGATCTTCTTCCGGCGCGAGGTCCTCCAGTCCGTGAAATGGGCCGGGGATCCCAACAAAGTCTACGATGAAGGCCCCAATGGTCCTCGGCTGACGCCGCGCAAGAGCTTCGAACTCTGGCAGGAGACGGTGGCTGGACAGTCGAAGCCGTGGTCGGCGTCGGACATCCGCATTGCCGAGAGCCTGCGCGTCACCCTGCTCGAGGTCATCCTGCAACTGTCGGACCTCGCCGCGCGCGAGCGACGCGGCGCCCAGGAGCGGCAGGAGCTGATGATCGCCGAACTCAACCATCGCGTTCGCAACATCCTGAGCCTGGTCCGCGCCCTGGTGGCGCAGAGCAAGGACACCGCGACGGGCGTGGAGGAATTCGCCAGCGTTCTCGGCGGTCGAATCCAGGCTTTGGCGCGCGCGCATGATCAGATCACCAACCTCAATTGGGCGCCGGTCGCGCTCCGGACGCTGGTCGAATCCGAGGCGGGCGCCTATCTCGGCGCGCGTGCCGACCGCGTCAAGGTGGGCGGGCCTGACGTCGCGCTCGATCCCAGGGCTTTCGCGACACTGGCGCTCGTCGTGCACGAGATGATGACCAATTCCGCCAAATACGGAGCGCTCGCCGATTCCACCGGCAACGTCGAGGTGGTCTGGCGGCTCGATCCCTCATCGAGCCTCGTCATCGAGTGGAAGGAGAGCGGCGGTCCGCCGGTGCAGCCGCCGTCAAGGCGCGGCTTCGGTACCACCATCATCGAACGCTCGGTGCCGTTCGATCTCAAGGGTGATGCCGAAATCCGTTTCGACCTTCTGGGTGTGCAGGCGAAGTTCGTCATTCCGCCCAATTTCGTCCAGCTCGTGCCATCCATCGGAACCGCCACCATGCGCATCGAGGAACAGCAATCAGCCCGACCCAGGCTCTCCGAGACCGCGCTGATCGTCGAAGACAACCTGATCATCGCCATGGCCGCGGAGGTGATCCTGCTCGACCTCGGCGCCCGCCACGTCGACACCGCCGCGAGCGTCGACCAGGCGCTGCGCTCGATCGAGCGCACCCGGCCAAGCTTTGCGCTACTCGACCTCAACCTCGGCAACGAGAGCAGCATCAAGGTGGCGCAGAAGCTGAGGGAGATCGGCGTGCCCTTCATCTTCGCGACCGGCTATGGCGAGCGTGCGCCAATCCCCGTCGAGCTGGCTTCGGCGCCGGTGATCCAGAAGCCCTACACGCTGGAAGTGGTCGAGAACGCACTCGGCAAATTGCAGCAGGTCGGCGCCCGGTAACGTTTGCGTATCGCGTTCGACATGCCGCTGCGCAATGCTGCGGGACGTTGCAAGGCTGCCGATAAAATCAGCAGATTTTGTACCGGCCGATCGAGCCGCGCGAACAATTTGAAGGTTCAATTAACGAGTGTCCCCCATGGTGTCGCAGTGCAGCGTGGGTCGCCAGGACGCGACGTGCGGCTGCCAGAGTGGCCGTAGCGATCGCCGGAGTTGTTCGGCCCCTCGAATTCAATGCATCTGGGTGGACAATGGGAATGCCGAAATTTCGTTTGCGGATCAGGGGACGCCTGTACGCAGGTTTCATGGCCCTGGTGGCGGTCGGTCTCGTGATGGCAGTGGTTGCCGTCTGGAATCTGCGGGAGGTGCAGGATCAGGTCGCGAGACAATCAGCGCTCTCGGACAGCACGGCGCGGGTGCTGGAAATATCGGCCCATTTGCAGGCGATCCAGCGGGCCAATTTGCGCTACGTCTACGACGCCAACGAGCCCGCGATGAAAGAGGCGCAAGAGCGGGAAACTGCGGCGACGGAGCTGTTGCGAGCCGGCGTGAACGGGGCGCTCTCCGAGGAGCGGCGAACGCTCTATAACGGCCTCATCGACGACATAGCCAAAATGCGACGTCTGCGTGACAATCTCGGGGATGCCGTCAACGAGGCGAGAACGGGCAAGGCGACGCTGCTACCCAGTGGCGAAGAGCTGGCCGTCAAGATGGGCAAGCTGGTCGATACGGCCCGCGCAGCCGTTGACGAAGACACCGCAGCCCTGGTGGCAGACCTCGAATCCAGGATCCTTCTCGTTCGGATCGCAAACTGGCGCTTCCTGGCCGTACGCGACATCCAGGGGCCTGCGAATTTCAGGGCGAGCGTGGACAGGGCATCGCAAAGGCTCGTGGCGATCGAAAAGAGCCCGCAGGCGGCGGAGTTGCGCGCCACACTCACGCCGGTGAAGACCTCGCTCGGAATCTACAGATCGGCGTTCGAGACGACCTCCGCCGCGATGCTTCAGGCGGACGAGATCTACCACAAGAACCTCGCGCCCCTGATCGTCGACAGCATCGGCAAGCTCAAGGCCGCGGAAACGACCCTGAAGAAGGACTACCGGGACTCGCGCAGCAATGCCGAAGCCGTGATCGCCGGCACGACCACCGTTCAGGAGATAGCCGGCGGGATCGCCATTTTGTTCGGCGGCATCGTCGCCTTCCTGATCGCCCGCAGCATCGTCGGTCCCCTGACCTCGATGACGCATGCGATGGGGCGGCTTGCCGGCGGCAATCTCGCGGTCGAGATTCCCGGCCGCGGCAGGGCCGACGAGATCGGCGACATGGCCAAGGCGATCCAGGTGTTCAAGGACAACATGATCGAGACCGAGCGAATGCGCGCGGAGCAGGCCGAGCTCGAGGCGCGGCAGGCCGAGAATCGCAAGAAGGACATGGTCAGGCTCGCCGATCAGTTCGAGCAGGCGGTCGGAGAGATCGTCAACACGGTGTCGGCGGCCTCGAGCGAGCTCGAAGCCTCCGCAGGCACACTGACCACGACCGCCGCGCGGGCCCAGGACCTCTCGACCGAGGTCGCCAGCGCTTCGCAGGAGGCCTCGGCCAATGTGCAGGCTGTCGCCTCTGCTACCGAGGAGCTCTCCTCGTCGGTAACCGAGATCGCCCGCCAAGTGCAGGAATCCGCCCGCATCGCCACGGAGGCGGTCGGTCAGGCGAGCAGGACCAATGCGCGCGTCGGCGCGCTCTCCAAGGCCGCCGCCCGGATCGGCGACGTGGTCGAGCTGATCAGCACCATCGCCGGTCAGACCAACCTGCTGGCGCTGAACGCCACCATCGAGGCGGCCCGCGCGGGCGAAGCCGGCCGCGGCTTTGCGGTGGTCGCCTCGGAAGTGAAGGCGCTCGCCGAGCAGACTGCGAAGGCCACCGGCGAGATCGCCCAACAGGTCTCCGGCATCCAGGCCGCGACGGAGGAGTCGGTCGGCTCGATCAGGGAGATCAGCAACACCATCGAGCGGCTGTCGGAGATTTCGTCGACGGTTGCCGCCGCCGTGGAGGAGCAGGGCGCGGCGACGCAGGAGATCTCCCGCAACGTCCAGCAGGCTGCCCAGGGCACGCAGCTCGTGTCGTCCAACATCGGCGACGTGCAGCGCGGTGCCTCCGAGACCGGCTCGGCCTCCTCGCAGGTGCTTTCGGCGGCGCGCTCGCTCTCGGCCGATAGCAACCGCCTCAAGCTCGAAGTGGCCAAGTTCCTGAACTCGGTCCACGCTGCCTGAGTCATCAAACGCGAAAGGCCACGCGCATGCGCGTGGCCTCGAAGGGCGCGATCAGGCCACCTTGGTCGCCATGTGCTTGAACATGTTGCTGCGTGCTTCGTCGTCCATCTCGGCCTTGAAGGTGAACTTGTCCTTCAGCGCGATGGCGCGCGCCGCCGCGGGACGCGCCGAGATCTCGTCGACGAGCCGCTTCACATTCGGATAACGCGCGAAAGCATCGTCACCCAGCTTGAACGGCACCATCCGCGCCCAGCCCCACAGCGCCATGTCGACGATCGAATAGCTGTCGCCGGCCATGTAGCGGCGGCCTTCGAGGTGAGCGTCGAGAATCCTGTAGTGGCGATCGGTCTCGTACTGGTAGCGGTTATGGGCGTAGTCGTGGCTCTGCTCCTTCGGCGCGAAATGCTTGAAGTGCACGGCCTGACCCGAATACGGCCCGACGCCCGTCGCCACGAACATCAGCCAGGACAGCAATTCGGCGCGGTTCGAGGGCAGGAACTTGCCGGTCTTCTCGGCGAGATAGAGCAGGATCGCGTTCGAGTCGAACACGATGGTGCCGTTGTCGTCGATGGCCGGCACCTTGCCGTTCGGATTGATCTTCAGAAACTCCGGCGTGAATTGCTCGCCCTTGCGGGTGTCGATCTTCACCGGCTCGAAGGCCAGTCCGGACTCCTCCAGAAACAGCGCAACCTTGGTCGGGTTCGGCGATCCGTTGAAATAGAATTTGAGCATCGAGCATCTCCCCGGTGACTGTTGTGCGCGCGGACGCGGCGTGGGTTAGTCGGACCTTGTCTTGCCTGAATCCGTTGCGGGAGAGCAACCGGCGAGTTTGCCGGGCGGTATCTGCGCGGTACGCAGGTCAAGCGGCGTAACAAAGGCCGATGGCCGCCGTAATGACCATCGCCGCGCCAACGGCTTCCAGCCGCAGTCCCAGCCGCGCGGCCAGATGCATGTCGGAAGCCCGGGCCGTGCGCTCCGGTCCGCGGGCATAGCCGTGAACGATGACGTCGTGGTTGAAATCGTCGTGCGCCTCGTTGCTGCTGGCGAGCCCGACGCAGATCACGAGCACGCCGAACAGGGCGAGGCCGAAAAATCCCAACAGCGCGATCAGGAACATCGGAAACATGCCGACCAGGAAGATCGGCAGCAGCGGCACCAGCAGCAATGTCTCGGACTGTCGTCGCATGGGAGCCGGCCCGGTCGGTGCGGGACTGATCGGGCGAATCTAGTCCTCAAGGAGGCGGCTTTCAACCGCGTCGTCATTCCGGGGCGCGCCACTTGGCGCGAGCCCGGAATCCATTGGACGACATGTGCTGAGGTTGGATGGATTCCGGGTTCTCGCTTCGCGAGCCCCGGAATGACGGAGAAGAGGCTACTCCGCCGCCATGCCGGCGCGGATCTCGGCACGCAGTTCGTCGATCAGCTTGAGGCCCTTCTTGGTTTCGACGTGCCAGAAGGTCCAGCCGTTGCAGGCCTGCGCGCCTTGCGCCACGGCGCCGATTCGGTGGATCGAGCCGACCTTGTCGCCGAACATGATGGCGCCATCGGCGCGCACCAGCGCACCGAGCTTCTTCTTGGCGTCGAACAGTTTCGTGCCGGGCATGATCATGCCGCGCTCGATCAGCTCCGAGAATGCCACCCGTGGCGCTTCGCGCGCCGTCATGAACGGGGCGAGGCTCGCCTCGGGCAACGGCTCCACCGCGGCGATGCGCGCTTCGGCCGCCTTGGCGTAGGTCTTGTCGCGCTCGAAGCCGATATAGGAACGGCCGAGGCGCTTTGCGACCGCACCGGTCGTGCCGGTGCCGTTGAAGGGATCGATCACGAGATCGCCGGGCTTGGATGACGACAGTAGCACGCGCGCAAGCAGGCCTTCCGGCTTCTGCGTCGGATGCACCTTCTTGCCGTCCGCGCCCTTGAGGCGTTCCTCGCCGGTGCAGAGCGGGATCAGCCAGTCGGATCTTGCCTGCACGTCCTCGTTGGCGGCCTTCAGCGCCTCGTAGTTGAACGTATAGCCCTTGGCCTTCTCGTCGCGCGCGGCCCAGATCATGGTCTCGTGCGCGTTGGTGAACCGGCGGCCGCGGAAATTCGGCATCGGATTGGTCTTGCGCCAGACGATGTCGTTCAGGAGCCAGAAGCCGAGGTCCTGCATGATCGCGCCGACGCGGAAGATGTTGTGATAGGAGCCGATCACCCAGATCGTCGCCGACGGCTTCATCGCGCGGCGGGCGGCGAGCAGCCAGGCACGGGTGAAATCGTCATAGGCCGCAAACGAATCGAACTTGTCCCAGTCGTCGTCGACGGCATCGACATGGGATTCATCGGGACGCTTGAGATCGCCCTTGAGCTGGAGATTGTAGGGTGGGTCGGCGAACACGAGGTCGACCGAACCAGCCTGAAGCTTCGACATCTCGGCGACGCAATCGCCGAGAATGATGCGATGCGACGGGGACTCAAAATTTGTGCGGGGCGCCCTTGCAGACGCCCCGCGACGCGACTCTACCATGACTCAAGAACTCTGACTCAGGCGACGCTGTCGGCGACGCGGGACCAAACAACCGACTGGCCGTTACATTGAAGGGGCAAAGTAAAAATCGACTTAACCCGCTGTTTTTGTGAGCAGGCCTTGCGTCGTCGTTCGTGCGCGCGTCGCTGCGCGCATTTGCCGTATATTGCAGTGTATTTCGCCTTTGCTTGCGCTGCGGCAGCAATCGTGGCTGCATAAAGGCTGCAAATTCCTCTCGGAAAAAATTGCTCGACCCTCGGAAAAAATTGCTGGCATCGACATGCTGTCGCACTAGGCAATTTTTGCCGGCCACGATATTGATGAAATCAACGGAAATTTTACGTGTGTGGCGCGTTGAGCTTTCGCGCCCATGCGCCGTCGAAACTGAATCAGGACCCCCAAGGGAAAGCCGCCATGCGTTACGATGACTTCCGCCGCAGCGACGACATCGAGGATCGTCGCGACGAAGGTGGCGGCTTTGGCGGCGGCGGCGGAGGCGGGTTCGGCCTGCCGATGGGCGGCGGCGGGCTCGGCATCGGCACCATCATCATCCTCGGCCTGGTCGGCTACGCCTTTGGCATCGACCCCCGCATCCTGATCGGCGGCGCAGAGATCCTCACCGGCGGCGGCCATGCGCCGACCTATCAGACTGATCGGCAGGCGTCCTCCGGCAAGCGCGGCGCGCCGACCGACGAGATGGGGAGCATGATTTCCGGCATCCTCGGCGAGATCGACGATCGCTGGACCGAAATCTTCCAGGCCAGCGGCCAGTCCTATACCGGTCCGAAGATCGTGTTGTTCCGCAACGCCACCAATGGAGGCCGCTGCGGCATGGCGCAATCGGCGATGGGGCCGTTCTATTGTCCGCCGGATCGCACCATCTTCCTCGACACTTCGTTCTTCCGCGAGGTCGAGACGCGCTTTCGCGGCTGCTCCGGCAAGTCGGCATGCAGTTTCACCACCGCCTACATCATCGCGCACGAGGTCGGCCATCACATCCAGAACCTGCTCGGCATCATTCCGCGCGTGACGCGGCTGCAGCAGCAGGCCGGCTCCAAGGCCGAGGCCAATGCGCTCCAGGTGAAGGTCGAGTTGCAGGCCGACTGCCTCTCCGGCGTCTGGGTCAATCGCGAGGCGAAGAAGCGTCCGAACTTCCTGGAGCCCGGCGACATCGAGGCTGCGCTGACCACGGCGAGCGCGATCGGCGATGATACGCTGCAGCGCCAGTCGACGGGCCGCGTCGTGCCGGATTCCTTCACCCACGGCTCGGCGGCGCAACGCAAGCAATGGTTCATGACCGGCTACCAGCAGGGCACGGTGCAGGCCTGCAACACGTTCGGCGCGGGAGCGTTATGACGGAGATCTCGTGCCCCGGACGCTGCGCAGCACCATAAGCGCGTTTACGCGCGTCTTCGACACGCTATGGTGATGCGCTAAAGAGCCGGGGCCGACCTTGCTGGCGCCTCCAGGGGTCCAAAAGTATGGGTCCCGGCGCTGCACCGCTTCGCGCTGCATCGCGTCCGGTGACACAAGAGGAAAGCCCAATGGCCTCCATGGACGAGACAAAGCAGTTCATCCCGCTCAACATCGCGGTGCTCACCGTGTCGGACACGCGTGCGCTGGCCGACGACAAGTCCGGCCAGACGCTGGCCGATCGTCTCACCGCCGCCGGCCATCATCTCGCCGCGCGCGAGATCGTCACCGACGACGTCGAGGCGATCCGCGCCGTGATCCGCCGCTGGATTGCAGATAGCGGCGTCGACGTCGTCATCACCACCGGAGGCACCGGTTTCACCGGACGCGACGTCACGCCCGAGGCGATCGAGCCCCTGTTCGAGAAGCGCATGGACGGCTTCTCGATCGCGTTCCACATGCTGAGCCACGCCAAGATCGGCGCGTCGACGATCCAGAGTCGCGCCACCGCCGGCGTGGCGGGCGCCACCTACATCTTCTGCCTGCCGGGTTCGCCCGGCGCCTGCCGCGACGGCTGGGACGGCATCCTTGCGGCTCAACTCGACTATCGGACGCGTCCCTGCAATTTCGTCGAGATCATGCCGCGCCTGGACGAGCATTTGCGACGGCCCAAGGCGCAGGGCGCGACGGTGTAGGTGCGGACGATGATGCTTTCTTCCCTTCTCCCCTTGCGGAGAAGGTGGCGCAAAGCGCCGGATGAGGGGTATCTATCCGCACGGAGTGCTCGGAGACATACCCCTCACCCAGCTGAGTTCGCGTCTACCAGCGTCGCTGCCCTCTCCCGCAAGGGGCGAGGGCACATTCATGCGCGCATCTCGTTTGTTGCGAAATAATCAGAGATCGCGCTCCCACGTCTCCCCGACCAGATCGGCACCGAAGCTGTGGTGCTTCTCTTCCTTCACGAGCTTGAAACCAGCACTTTGATAGATGCCGCGCGCAGCCACCAGAATGCTCTGCGTCCACAGCGTCATCTTGCTGTAGCCTCGCTCGCGTGCGCCATGAATGCATTGCTCGACCAGCGCGCGCCCGACACCGAGCCCCCGTGCATTCTTCTCCACCAGCAACAGGCGCAGCTTGGCGATCTCGTCCGTGGCCTTGACCAGAAAGATCGAGCCGACCGGCTCGCCGCCGGCCTCCGCGATCCAGCAATGCTCGCGCGCGGCGTCGTAGTTCTTGATGAACTGTGCGCAGATCTCGGCGACCAGCGCCTCGTAGCTGATGTCCCAGTTGTACTCCGCGGCATAGGCGATGGCCTGCCGGGAGACGACCCAACCCATGTCACCGACGCGATGGCTGCGCAGGATGAAAGCCGCGGGCTGGCTTCGACGTTGCTCCAGCACGGACTCGATGGTTGCCATGGCCTGCGTGAGCCGCGTCACGTCGCTGGCCGAAAGCCGAGCCAGCATGGCGGCGACCTCGTTTTGCGAGTTCAGGTTCAGCTTGGCAAAGGTCTGGCGGCCCTTGGCGGTGAGGCTGAGCTGGTATTGCCTGCGATCTGCGGGCAGGGGCCTTCGCGTGATCAGTCCCTTTTCATCGAAGCTCTGGACGATGCGGCTGAGATAGCCGGGGTCCAGACCCAGCTCGGTTCCGATCTCTTTTGCCGCGAGGTCGTCGCGATGCGCCATTTCATAGAGCACCCGGGCTTCGCTGAGCGAAAACGGGCTCTTTCCAAGGTGCTGGTCGAGCACACCCAGCTTGCGGGTATAGAAACGATTGAAGGCTCGGACGGCTGCGATGTGGTCGTCGGCGACCTGTCCAGCCGCTGGGCTTGATGGCGAAGATTGGGACGGCATGGGACACCTCGATAGTTGCCATTGTCAATTAATCGATTGACTTTGGCAAGTATCAGGCCGCTTCAGCCGACCATGACGATCCGGCTGCGCAGCAGAGTCCGGGACGACCGACCGAGCCGCCTGAGCAACCGCGCCTCGGAATGGCGGGCTTGGGGCGGGTATCCGCCGATCCGGTCATAGTGATCACGTGCGATCAACAGCCCCTGATCGCCGAGCGGACCGACCAGCCTGCGCGCCACGGCCCGGAGGACGTCGCGCAACGAGGTATTCCTGTAAGGCGAGCGCGCATAGCGGAATACCGCTGCACGATCCCGGCCGCTGGTTGCGACGGCCTGGATGAACTGCGTGGTTTCCTCGATCCAGCCGGTCTCCAGCACGGCGCCGGCGGGCAGGAACATCAACCATGGCGACCGGGCCTGGAGTGCGCCGGCGGCGAGCGCAGCGCCTTGCGAGGGTCCCTCGAACCCTATGAAACGGCAGCCTGCGACGTCGGCAACGCGCTCAATGACGCCGTTGCGGGTGCCGTCGACCAGAAGGACCTCCCGGATGACGCCTGCAGCAGCGCCGGGGACCAGCGCGGCCAGGGTTGCGACGGCCGTCTGCTCGACACCTTCGGTCGCAATGATGACGCTCAGCATGATTGAGGCTTCGGTGTCTGCACTTCGGGAGAAGCGTAGCGTTATATGATGTTGTCATAAACCCGTAGCGCTGCCGAGTGCAACTTTCCGGCGGAGCTTCGGCGTGCGATGGTAAACTGCAGCCAGTCATCGCAGCCAAATGTGTCACGCGCGGGCTGGTAATATTGCCGAATGTTTCGGCACAAGCTCATCCTGACGGAATTGACCCGAAGCTTCATGGCGCCATTTCGCTGTGTGCGGTCGGTAGTCCTCTCGGAGGGAGATGCAGCTTGCAGGCAGGTGGAAAGAAGATGTGCGATCTTGGCGCCGGCGGAGGCCTCACATGAACGCCGACCAACTCCCCGTTGGCACGGCATCGACGCCGCCGAAGCCGGAGGCTGTGCCGACCTTGCGGATCCGGGCGCTGATGCTGGGCGACCGCATCAATGCGTCTGGCCTGGAGATCGGCACGCTAGTGTCCTCGACGCCGGCCGCCTTCCGCGTCCATGCCGGTCTTGCCGTGATCTTCCGCTACGGCGTCGTCGTGTTGATCGGGCTGCTTCCGTCCGAGGAGAAGGTCCTGATCGACACCTTGAAGTCGCGCGTGACCGGAGAGCTCAGCCCGTACGAGGAGGAGATCGCGCAGGCGCAGCTGTGCAACGATGAGGCGGCAGAGGCGATCCAGCCGGGCGGGCCGATCTGCCTCGCCAAATTTTCCGACGACCGGCTGCTGCTGGTTGCGGATGCGCTCGCCAAGAGCACGTCGCTGGCGCGTGACGAGCGCCGCGTCGCCGCGGTCTTCGATGTGATCGAGCCGTTTGCGCGGGAGCTCGCCGAGCACGGCCGCACGCCGCCTGGCCGCAAGGGCATCCTGCAACTGATCGGAAGCGCGCTGCTGGTGCAGCAGCGCGTCGCCGGCCGCGTCGCCGTGGCCGAGAAACCCGACGTGCTCTGGGAAAAGCCCGAGCTCGACCGGCTCTACTCACGTCTCGAGGACGAGTACGAATTGAAGGAGCGCCTCGACACGCTCGAGCGCAAGCTCACGGCCATCTCGGAGACCGCCAACGCGCTCACCGACATCATCGACACCCGGCGCTCGCTCCGCCTCGAGATCGCGGTTGTGGTGCTGATCGTGATCGAGGTCGCGATCAGCTGTTTCCAGATCCTGACCGGCACTCACTGAGGCGCGGCGGCGTGGCATCCGCGGATCAGTGCCGCGCAATGGCGTGCGATCGTCTTCTCTTCGTCGGTCGGAATGACGAAGACTTCGACGGCGCTGCCGCTGTTGTTGATGCGCTCGCGCGCGGCATCGTTCGCCGCGGTATCGATGCGCACGCCCATCCATGCGAGACGCTCGCCGATCGCGCGGCGGATGTCGCTGGCATGCTCGCCGATGCCGCCGGTGAAGATCAGGCAGTCCAGGCCACCGAGCGTGGTCGCCATCATCGCGACCTGCTGCGCCGCGCGGAAGGTGAAGAGATCGACGGCATCGCGTGCTGCAGCCGTGCCGCTCGCGAGCAGCGTGCGCATGTCCGCGGAAATGCCGGAGACGCCGAGCAGGCCGGATTCGTGATAGAGCAGGCGCTGGACCTCCTCGACCGACATGTTCTCGTGCTGTTGCAGATAGAGCAGCACGCCGGGATCGATTGTGCCGCAGCGCGAGCCCATCACGAGTCCGTCGAGTGGCGTCAAGCCCATCGTGGTGTCGATGCTGCGGCCGCCGCGCAGCGCACAGAGGCTTGCACCATTGCCGAGATGCGCGATGACGGTGCGCTTGGCAGCTAGCTCCGGTGCGATCTCGGCGAAGCGCCCGGCGACATATTCGAACGAAAGGCCGTGAAAGCCATAGCGCCTGACGCCATGCGCCTCGAAGCGCCGGGGAATGGCGAAGCGGCTCGCCGGCGGCGCGAGGCCGTGGTGGAAGGCGGTGTCGAAACAGGCGATCTGCGTCAGCTCGGGCCGGATCGCCGCGAGCGTGCGGACTGGCGCGAGACTGCGCGGCTGGTGCAGCGGCGCCAGCGGCGTCAATGCCTCCAGCTTCGCGGTGATGTCGTCCGTCAGCGCGACGGGGCCTGAATAGTCCGGCCCGCCATGAACGATGCGGTGACCGACCGCCCGCAGGCTGCGTTCGCCGAACCGGTCCCCGATGAAGGCGAGCACGTCGGCGAACAGATGGCCGCCAGCAGGGTCCGGTGCCTCCCTCCGCGTCTCGAACAGGTCTTCGCCGGCGGGGCCCTTCACCACAAGCCGGGGTCTCGCCTCGTGCTCGTCGAGCAGGCCCTTGCACAGGAGAACGGGGGCGGTCGCGGAGATGTCGAACAGGCCGAACTTGATGCTCGACGATCCGGAGTTGAGCACGAGCACGGTGTCCGGCATGGCGTCAGTCTCCGGCTTCCGCGGGCGTGGTCCCGCCTGCGCTGTTGGGCCAGACCCAGTCCCGGATCTCGGGCATGTCCTCGCCGTGCTCGCGGATATAGCGGGAGTGTTCGATCAGCTTGTCGCGGAATTGCTGCTTCACATGCGCCGCCTTGGTCGCGAGCCCCGGCACGCGCTCGATCGCCTCGATCGCGAGATGGTAGCGGTCGAGCTCGTTGAGCACGACCATGTCGAACGGCGTCGTCGTGGTGCCTTCCTCGGCGAAACCCCGCACGTGCATGCCGGCATGATTGGTACGGTTGTAGGTCAGCCGATGGATCAGGTAGGGATAGCCATGATAGGCGAAGATCACGGGCTTGTCCGAGGTGAACAGGCCGTCGAAGTCGCGATCGGAAAGGCCGTGCGGGTGCTGCTTCCTGGGTTGCAGCGTCATCAGGTCGACGACGTTGACGACGCGGATCTTCAAATCAGGCAGCGCCTTGCGCAGGAGGTCTACGGCCGCGAGCGTCTCCAGCGTCGGCACGTCGCCGGCGCAGGCCATCACCACGTCGGGCTCGCCCTTTCCATCCTCCGTTCCGGCCCAGGTCCAGATACCAATGCCGGCATCGCAGTGTGTCGCTGCGTCCTGCATCGAGAGCCATTGCGGCGCCGGCTGCTTACCGGCGACGATGACGTTGATGCGGTTGTAGGTGCGCAGGCAGTGATCGGCGATCCACAACAGCGTGTTGGCATCCGGCGGGAAGTAGATGCGGACGATGTCGGCCTTCTTGTTGGCGACGAGGTCGACGAAGCCGGGGTCCTGATGGCTGAAGCCGTTATGGTCCTGGCGCCAGACATGCGAGGTCAGGAGATAGTTGAGCGAGGCGATCGGGCGCCGCCACGGCAGTTCGCGCGTGACCTTCAGCCATTTGGCATGCTGATTGAACATGGAATCCACGATGTGGATGAAGGCCTCGTAGCAGGAAAAGAAG
Source organism: Bradyrhizobium cedriense (assembly GCF_054602315.1). Classification (NCBI taxonomy): domain Bacteria; kingdom Pseudomonadati; phylum Pseudomonadota; class Alphaproteobacteria; order Hyphomicrobiales; family Nitrobacteraceae; genus Bradyrhizobium; species Bradyrhizobium cedriense. Next base: position 801,547 of record NZ_JBTSWB010000002.1, read on the forward strand.
CCGTGCCGTCCGGTGAGCAGATAGCCCTCGAGCCAGCCCTGGCAGAGATGCTCGCTCAAGACCTCCATCACGCGGCCGTCCTGGGCGAGATGCACGTCGTAGGATTCGATCGGCTCCATCCAGACGCGTTCGGTGGCCTCGAACACGGCATCCAGCCGGTTCGACGCCGTCTCGTCCGGGCCCATGATGCGGAAATTGCGCTCTTGGGCGTTGAGGCGGATGACGTCGCGCAGGAATTTGCCGAGCTCGCGCGTCGCTTCGGCCGTGGAGCCGCCGGGCTGCGGCACCTCGATTGCGAAGCGGCGGAAGTCCGGCAGCTTCAGCTCTTTCTCCAGGAGGCCGCCATTGGCATGTGGATTGGCGCCCATGCGCCTGACACCTTCGGGCGCGAGTGCTTGAAGCTCGGGAATGAGAGCGCCGCTCGCGTCGAACAGCTTTTCGGGCTCATAGCTGCGCATCCAGTCTTCGAGGATCTTCAGATGCGCCGGATTTTCGCGGCAGCCGCTGACCGGCACTTGATGCGCGCGCCAGAACCCCTCGACCTTCTTGCCGTCGACTTCCTTCGGTCCGGTCCAGCCCTTCGGGCTGCGCAACACGATCATCGGCCAGCGCGGCCGCTCGACGCTTTCCCGCCCGTCGCGGGCATGCTGCTGGATCGAACGGATACTGGCGAGCGCGACGTCGAGCGCGTCCGCCATGGTCTGGTGCATCAATTTGGGATCGTCGCCCGCGACGAACAGCGGCTCGTGGCCGAACCCGCGGAAGAGATCGCGGATCTCTTCGTCCCGCATCCGCCCGAGCACGGTTGGATTGGCGATCTTGTAGCCGTTGAGATGCAGGACCGGCAGCACCGCGCCGTCATGGGCCGGGTTCAAGAACTTGTTCGAATGCCAGGACGCCGCGAGCGGGCCGGTCTCGGCCTCGCCGTCGCCGACCACGCAGGCGACGATCAGATCAGGATTGTCGAAGGCCGCGCCATAGGCATGGACCAGCGCGTAGCCGAGTTCGCCGCCTTCGTGGATCGAGCCCGGGGTTTCCGGCGCCGCATGGCTCGGGATGCCGCCGGGGAAGGAGAACTGCCTGAACAGCTTGCGCAATCCGTCCGCATCGCGCGCGATGTCGGGATAGATCTCGCTGTAGCTGCCTTCCAGATAGGTGTTGGCGACCATGCCGGGGCCGCCATGGCCCGGGCCGCAGACATAGATGACGTCGAGGTCCAGCGCGCGGATGACGCGGTTGAGATGGGCGTAGATGAAGTTCAGCCCGGGCGTCGTGCCCCAATGTCCCAGCAAACGCGGCTTGATGTGCTCGGGCCGTAACGGCTCGCGCAGCAGCGGATTGTCGAGCAGGTAGATCTGCCCGACGGAGAGGTAGTTCGCGGCGCGCCAATAGCGATCGAGCAGATCGAGGTCGCTGCTCGCGGCAGCCGATTGTTGTTGATTTGTCATGTTGTTGCCGACCTTCACCCAGCGATCGTCACCAACTTTGTTCCGGCGCGATCGATCCGTCGCGGGATCAAATCGGATCGCGGTGACAGGGGTGTTGCGTGAGGTCAAAGGCGTGCGCCCGAAGTTTGGGCGGCTACTGTGCATGGGGTTGTTTTCACGTTTTTTGTTTGTGTTCTTGATTTGTTCCTTTGTCATGCTATCTTGGCTTCATGAGTCCAGCATCTTCACATGCTCTCAAGCACCCGCCGGTCACGGCGCCCTCCGAGCCGGCGGGTGCGCCTTCAGATTTCCCCGAGCTTGGCGTCGCCATCGACCGCGCGCGCAGGCGAGGGCGGGGTGCCCAGTCCAACGCCAGCGGCCGCTATGAAGCCGAGGCCCGCGTCGCCTTCGACGATGGCTGGCAGAGCCTGGAAGAGCTGCCGCCGTTCAAGACCAGTGTCGGTATCGACACCTCGCGCAAGGTGATCACCCGCAACGATTCCCCCGACATCGGCTTCGACCGCTCGATCAATCCCTATCGCGGCTGCGAGCACGGCTGCGTCTACTGCTTCGCGCGGCCGACCCATGCCTATCTCGGCCTCTCGCCGGGGCTCGACTTCGAGTCGAAACTGTTCGCCAAGCCCGAGGCGCCGGCGCTGCTGGAGAAGGAGCTCGCCGCCTCTGGCTACGAGCCGCGGATGATCGCGATCGGTACCAACACCGATCCCTACCAGCCCATCGAGCGCGAGCGGAAGATCATGCGCGGTATCCTCGAGGTCCTGGAACGCGCCGGCCATCCGGTCGGCATCGTCACCAAATCGGCGCTGGTGATGCGCGACATCGACATTCTCGCACGCATGGCCAAGCGCAACCTCGCCAAGGTCGCGATCTCGGTGACCTCGCTCGATCCGAAGCTGGCGCGCACCATGGAGCCGCGGGCCTCGACACCGCCCAAGCGGCTGGAGGCGCTGAAGCTGCTTTCGGAGGCCGGCATTCCCACCACAGTGATGGTCGCGCCCGTGATCCCCGCGCTCAACGATTCCGAGATCGAGCGCATCCTCGATGCCGCCGCCCATGCCGGCGTCAAGGAAGCCTCCTACGTGCTGCTGCGGCTGCCGCTGGAGGTGCGCGATCTCTTCCGCGAATGGCTGATGGCGAACTATCCGGACCGCTATCGCCACGTCTTCACCCTGATTCGCGACATGCGCGGCGGGCGCGATTACGATGCGAAATGGGGCGAGCGGATGAAGGGCACGGGGCCGATGGCCTGGACGATCGGCCGCCGCTTCGAGATCGCTTGCGACAGGCTCGGCCTCAACAAGCGTCGCTCCCGGCTGACGACGGATCACTTCGCGCGGCCGAAGCGGAACGGCGATCAGCTCAGCCTGTTCTGAGACGGGAAGCGAGCGAGGTGTGTCATGAGCGAGGAATTGCCGGCCCCGGTGCCGAGGCTCACCGTCATCACGCTTGGTGTGAGCGACATGCGCGCCAGCATTGCCTTCTACGACGCGCTCGGCTTTTCGCGTCGGCTGAAGGCGACCGGCGAGGCGGTCGCCTTCTACGACACCGGCGGTCCGGTGCTCGCGCTGTACCCGTGGGATCAGCTCGCGGCCGATGCGAACTTGCCGGGCCAAGCGAGGCCGACGAGCTTCCGCGGCACGACGCTCGCCTGGAATTGCGCCACGCGCGAGGAGGTCGACGCGGTGCTGTCCTTCGTAGTCGACAAGGGAGCCGCGCTGCTGAAGGCGGCGCACGAGACCGACTACGGCGGCTATTCCGGCTACTTCGCCGACCCCGACGGCCATCCTTGGGAGGTCGTGGTCGCGCCCGGCATCGAAGTGGGCGAGGACCGCCGGGTGCATCTGGCGGAGTAGGACGGTCGGCCTGAATAACGGGAATTATCCTGGGTTCCCGGTTGCGCTGACGAAGCCTCTTGCGCACGATCCCGGCCATGATTCGGGACAAGTCCGCCAAGAACCCAGCCAGAGACGCGCCGAAACAGGAGGCTGCGAAGAAGGCCGCGCCTGCCAACGCGGCCAAGATGCTTGCGGCGAAGACGCCTGCGGCCAAGGCTCCGAAGGTTCCTGTCGGCAAGAAAGGTATCATTGCCGTTGCTCCGCCGACCTTCCGCCGCGAGCGCGCGCTGATCAAGCGCGGCGTCTGGCCGGTCGCCGGGTGCGACGAGGCCGGCCGCGGCCCGCTGGCAGGTCCCGTGGTGGCAGCGGCGGTGATTCTCGACCCCGACCGTATTCCGCGTGGCATCGATGATTCCAAGCGGCTGACCGCCGAGGAGCGCGAGAAGCTGTTCGACAAGATCTGCGCCACCGCGCAGGTCTCGGTCGCCGTCGCCTCGCCCTCGCGGATCGACCGCGACAACATCCTGCGTGCCTCGCTGTGGGCCCTGAAGCGCGCCGTGGTGGCGCTGCCCGAGACGCCCAGGCACGTCTTCGTCGACGGCCGCGACCGGCTGGACACCGAATGCGAGTGCGAGGCCGTGATCGGCGGTGACGGTATCGTGCTGTCGATCGCCGCGGCGTCCATTGTCGCCAAGGTGACGCGCGACCGGCTGATGTGCGCCCTCGCGCAGGATTGCCCCGGCTACGGCTTCGAGCAGCACAAGGGCTACGCCGTGCCCGAACATCTCGATGCCCTCGACCGGCTCGGCCCCTCCATCCACCACCGCAGCTTCTTCGCTCCCGTGGCCGCCGCCCGCGCCAAGCACATGCCCTGGACGGTCGAGCCGGTGCAGGACTCGTTCTCCGTCGCCGAGGTCGATGTGCAGGTGGACGCCCAGATCGAGATCAGCGCTTCCACGAATCTCTAGGACTCGCCCCGCAGCTTCCGCCTCGTCATGAGCGGGCTCGACCCGGCCATCGCGACTTGGCCGCCTGCTTTGCAGAACGTCGATGCGCGACAAGCCCGGGAATGACGACCTGCCGCGCAAGAGCCCTTGTGCGTCACTCCGCAAGAACGGGGAGAGCGGCCAGACCGAAGTTGCCACGACGCGCAGTGCCCCTTATCAAAGTATTCGTGGGCGAATAGGGCCGGCTGGACGGTTGGCTGCATCTTTCGGACGTTGCATGCGGTTTACCTCCCTGGTCATCGAGCTCATTCGCGCCCGGCCGCGGCTGATCGTCTGGATCGCCGTGCTGCTCCAGGCCGCGATGTGGCTGTTCGTGGCGCTGGTGTTCTACCGCAGCCCGCCGGGCAGCCTCGCCACGCTGCTGGCCTTCGGCAGGGAATACCAGGTCGGCACCGATCTCGGCCCGCCGCTGCCGGTCTGGCTCGCCGACATCGCCTATCGTGCCGCCGGCGGCCACATGCTGGGCGTCTATGTCCTCGCCCAGCTCTGCGAGATCGCGACCTTCATCGCACTCTACCATCTCTCCCGCGCCGTGATCGGTTCGCAGCAGGCGGTGCTCGCCGTGCTGCTGACCATGACGGTGCTGGCCTTCTCCTCGCCTGTGCTCGACTTCGGCCCCCTGGTGCTGGCGCGGCCGCTCTGGGCGATGTTGCTGCTGCATTCCTGGCAGATCATCGGCCAGCGCCGCGGCAACGCCTGGTTCGCCTGGTCGATCGAAGCAGGCCTGTTGCTGCTGACGACGCCGGCGGCGATCTTTCTGCTCGGGCTGATCGTCGTCCTCGCGGTTTCGACCGCCCGCGGCCGCAGGACGCTGCGCGGGCTCGATCCGCTGTTTGCACTGATCGTCGTCGCCGTGCTGGCGCTGCCCTATGCGGTCTGGCTGATGCGGGCCGAGACGCTGGTTCTCCCGACCCTGCCCCAAATCGCCGAGTTGAACGCTCGCGCAATCCACGCGGCGTGGCTGCTCGGCGGGCTCGTGCTAGGGGCAGCGGCGATTCCGGCCCTGACCTTTCTCAACAGCGGGCTGTTCGCCGGCAAGGGCGAGGAGCCGCCGATCATCTACCGCCCGCCGGTCGAGCCGCTCGCGCGCAACTTCGTCTATTTCTTCGCGCTGGCTGCGCCGCTCGGCGCGGTGCTGGTCTCCGGCCTGCTGGGGCTCGAATCCGTCGTCGGCGGCGCCGGCGTCGTGCTGGTCATGTCGGGGCTCGCCGTCGTCGTCGCGGCCGGCGACCTCATCGCGATGCGCCGCGCGCGGATGCTGCGCATGGTATGGGCCGCCGCCGTTGTCGCACCCGCCGCCGGCGTGGTGCTGGCCGTCCTGTTGCTGCCCTGGACCGGCGCCAACGAGATTGCGACCTCGATGCCGGCCCGCGCGATCTCGGACTTCTTCGACGAGAGCTTTGCCCGTCGCACCAACCATCGCCTGCGCGCCGTGGCCGGCGAGACCCAGCTCGCCAGCCTGATTGCGCTGCATTCGGGTCGGCCGCATCTCTTCATCGACGCCAACCCCGCGCGCACGCCCTGGATGAATCAGGCCAAGTTCAGCGAGACAGGCGGCGTCGTCGTCTGGCGCGCCTCCGACACCGCCGGCACTCCGCCGCCGGAGATCCTCAAGCGCTTCCCGGGCATCGTGCCGGAAGTCCCGCGCGCCTTCGAATGGCTGGTGACGGGCCGCCAGCAGCTGCTGCGCATCGGCTGGGCTATCGTGCGGCCGAAAGGGACGTGACACTCTCGTGCCCCGGACGCTGCGCAGCACGAAGTGATGCGCTGCAGAGCCGGGGCCTATCTTGCCGCACGGTACGTGGTGCTTTTTGGGTCCCGGTTCTGCGGAGCGTCACTACGTGCCGCACCGCGTCCGGGACACGAGAGCATCAACCCGCCAACACCTTCGCGATCGACCGCAGATCCTGCCAGGCCAATCGCTTGTAGGATGGTGAGCGGAGCAGATAGGCCGGGTGAAACGTCGGCAGCGCGCGGATGGTGCGCCCACCCGTCTCGTAATCGAACCAGCGTCCGCGGGTGCGCATGATGCCCTCGCGTGTTCCAAGCAAAGTCTGCGTCGAGGGATTGCCGAGTGTCACCAGCACGTCTGGATTCACGAGCTCGATATGGCGCTGGATGAAGGGCAGGCAGATTTGGGTCTCCTGCGGCGTCGGCGTGCGGTTGCCGGGCGGCCGCCAGGGAATGACGTTGGCGATATAGGCGGTGGTGCGGTCGAGGCCGATGGCGCCGATCATGAGGTCGAGCAGCTTGCCGCTTCGCCCGACGAAAGGCAGCCCCTCGATGTCCTCGTCGCGGCCCGGCGCCTCGCCGACGAACATAATCCGCGCCTGCGGATTGCCGTCGGCGAACACCAGCCGTGTCGCGGTGTGCTTCAGCGCGCAGCCCTCAAAGCCCTGCATCAGCTCGCGTAGCGATTCCAGCGTCGGCGCGCTGCGCGCGGCCTCGCGTGCGGACGCGATCGCGACGTCCGGCGCCGGCGCGCTCTCGCCCCGCAACACCGCGGGTGCGGCCGGCGGCCGTGGCGTTTCGATCGGAGGTGTCGCGCGAGGGGCCGGCGGCGGGGCATCCAATTCCGCCAGGCGGTCGATCGGTTCCTCCGCGAGCGCGCAGTCGACACCGGCCTCCAGATAGAAGGCGAGAAGCTCTCGGACGGTGGGCGCGGGTTCAGGGATCATGGGAAAGTCTGACTTTTATACCACCTTGGGCGGCCTTGCATCCCAGCGGAATGCATTTCCGTGGTTGTCCTACCCGGAAAAATCGGAAACAAGGGGGCGCAAACGATGAAGGACCGTCTCGAGGGCTGAGATCAGATGAGCACCGAAGAACTTCCCCCGCGCGAATCCATGGAATTCGACGTCGTCATCGTCGGCGCCGGCCCCTCGGGCCTCGCCGCGGCGATCCGGCTGAAGCAGGTCAACGCCGATCTCAACGTGGTCGTGGTGGAGAAGGGCTCCGAGGTCGGCGCGCACATTCTCTCCGGCGCCGTCATCGATCCGGCCGGGCTCGACAAGCTCATTCCGGATTGGCGCGAGGATTCCGATTGTCCGCTGAAGACGCAGGTGAAGGACGACCGCTTCTTCTGGATGACCGGCGCCGGGGCGATCAAGCTGCCGAACTTCATCATGCCGCCGCTGATGCACAACCACCATTGCTACATCGGTTCGCTCGGCAATGTCTGTCGCTGGCTGGCGCGCAAGGCCGAGGCGCTCGGGGTCGAGATCTATCCGGGCTTCGCCGCCGCGGAGGTGCTCTATGACGAGGACGGCAGGGTCAAGGGCATCGCGACCGGCGACATGGGCGTCGGCCGCGACGGCAAGCCGAAGGACTCCTTCACTCGCGGCATGGAATTGCTCGGCAAGTACACGCTGTTCGCCGAAGGCGCCCGCGGCAGCCTGACCAAGCAGCTCATCAACAAATTCGCGCTGGATGCCAAGAGCGAGCCGCCGAAATTCGGCATCGGCCTCAAGGAAGTCTGGCAGATCGATCCCGCCAAGCACCAGAAGGGCTTGATCCAGCATTCATTCGGCTGGCCGCTCGATATGAAGACCGGCGGCGGCTCGTTCCTCTATCACTACGACGACAATCTCGTCGCCGTCGGCTTCGTCGTGCATCTCAACTACGACGATCCCTACCTCTCGCCCTTCGACGAATTCCAGCGCTTCAAGACCCATCCCTCGATCCGCGGCACTTTCGAGGGCGCCAAGCGGCTCGCTTACGGCGCGCGCGCCATCACCGAGGGCGGCTATCAGTCGGTGCCGAGGCTCAGCTTCCCCGGCGGCGCGCTGATCGGCTGTGCCGCCGGCTTCGTCAACGTGCCGCGCATCAAGGGCGTCCATAATGCGATGGGCACCGGCATGCTCGCGGCCGAGCATGTCGCGGCCGCGCTTGCCGCCGATCGCAGCAATGACGAACTCGTCGGGTACGAGGACGCCTGGCGGTCCTCGTCGGTCGGCAAGGATCTGTTCCTGGTCCGCAACGTCAAGCCGTTGTGGTCGAAGTTCGGGACGGTGCTCGGCGTCGCGCTGGGTGGCTTCGACATGTGGTGCAACACGCTGTTCGGCGCGTCGCTGTTCGGCACTCAATCCCATCTCAAGCATGATCGTGCCACGCTCGATCCAGCCAGGCAGCACGCGCCCAAGAACTACCCGAAGCCGGACGGCAAGATCTCGTTCGACAAGCTATCCTCGGTGTTCCTGTCCAACACCAATCACGAGGAGGATCAGCCGATCCATCTGAAGGTGACCGACATGAACCTCCAGAAGACGTCGGAGCACGACGTGTACGCCGGTCCCTCGAACCGCTATTGCCCGGCTGGAGTCTATGAGTGGATTGAGGAGGGGTCTGGCCCGCGCTTCCAGATCAACGCGCAGAACTGCGTCCACTGCAAAACCTGCGACGTGAAGGACCCCAACGGAAACATCACGTGGGTTCCCCCCGAGGGCGGCGGCGGTCCCAACTACGAGGCCATGTAAGGCCGGGTCACGCCTGCGATTTGGCGCACGTTCGCGTGAGGATCCGGCTGCGGCCAGCCGCCGCGGCCACGATAAGGCCATAGTAGCGGCGTCTTGGGGCGTTCCTGTCGGATTGATTTGGCCGATTTCGGGGCGTGCGGCGGGATCGCCCGGTCCGAATCCTTGCGGCGAAGCGCCAAAAGCGGCATTGTCGGCCAGACGGTTCCGGGTCCCGATGCCACCGGCCGCGTTCGCATGCGATACGGCCTTCCGCTGCAAACCCAGGCACTACCAACTCAAGGCGAGCCCTGATGTTTTCAAATCGTTTCAACCGCTGGACAGTTGCCGCCATCGCCCTCGTGAGCACAGCGATCGCGACGGTCCCCGGCAAGGTCCTGGCGCAGACGCCGGACCACCCGGAGAACACGGCGGCGCAGTTTCCGACCCGAAACGATCTGAAGTCGCTCACCGGTGCCGGCAGCTACCTCGCCGCCCGCCACGCCAGTGTCGAGCGTGACGCTTCGTCCGCCGCCGCATTCTACCGTTCGGCGCTCCGCACCGATCCCAAGAACAACGAGCTGCTCGACCGTGCCTTCATCTCGTCGGTCGCCGACGGCGACATCGACGAGGCGGTCAAGCTCGCCGAGCGTATCCTGACCATCGACAAGACCAACCGCGTCGCGCGTCTCGTCGTCGGCGTGCACGATCTCAAGCTGAAGAAGTACGCGGCCGCCCAGACCAACATCAACCAGTCGATCCGCGGCCCGATCACCGATCTCGTCGCCACGCTGCTGTCGGGGTGGGCCGCCTATGGTGCCGGCGATTCCAAGGGCGGCGTCGCCACCATCGACAAGCTGGCAGGTCCGGAATGGTATCCGCTGTTCAAGGACCTTCACACCGGTATGATCCTGGAGCTCGCCGGCAAGGAGAAGGACGCCGGCACCCGCTTCGAGCGCGCCTACAAGCTCGACGATTCCATGCTGCGCGTCACCGAAGCCTACGCGCGCTGGCTGTCGCGCAACAAGGATTCGGCCGCCGCAATCACGGTCTACCAGGCCTTCGACAAGAAGCTCGCGCGCCATCCGCTGATCCAGGAAGGCCTGCGCGAGACCAAGGCCGGCAAGAAGATGCCGCCGCTGGTCGATTCCGCGCAGGCCGGCGCCGCCGAGGCTCTCTACGGCATCGGTGCCACGCTGACCCGCCGCGGCGGTGAGGATCTGGCGCTGGTCTACCTCCAGCTCGCACTCTATCTGCAGCCGAGCCATCCGCTGGCACTGCTCTCGCTCGCCGACCTCTATGAATCGGTGAAGCGGCCGAAGATGGCGATCAAGGTCTATGAGCGCGTGCCGGCGACCTCGCCGCTCAAGCGCAATGCACAGATCCAGCTCGCCATCGACCTCGATTCCGCCGACCGCACCGACGAGGCGATCAAGATCCTCAAGGGCGTCACGGCGGAAGATCCCAAGGATCTCGAAGCCATCATGGCGCTCGGCAACATCGAGCGCGGCCGCAAGAGGTTCGGCGACTGCGGCGCGACCTATTCGCAAGGTGTCGAGGTGCTGCCGGCCGGCAACGACAAGGCCAACAGCGTCTGGTACTATTATCGCGGCATCTGCGAGGAGCGCTCGAAGCAGTGGTCCAAGGCCGAGGCCGACATGAAGAAGGCGCTGGAGCTCCAGCCCGACCAGCCTCACGTCCTCAACTATCTCGGTTATTCCTGGATCGACCAGGGCGTGAATCTCGACGAAGGCATGAAGATGATCAAGCGCGCCGTCGAGCAGCGTCCCGACGACGGCTACATCGTCGATTCCCTCGGCTGGGCCTACTACCGCATCGGCAACTACGAAGAGGCGGTGAAGCACCTCGAGCGCGCGATCGATCTCAAGCCCGAGGATCCCACCATCAACGACCATCTCGGCGACGCCTATTGGCGCGTCGGCCGCACGCTGGAAGCGAAATTCCAGTGGTCGCATGCGCGCGATCTCAAGCCCGAGCCGGAAGAATTGCCGAAGATCGAGGCCAAGATCGCCAATGGTCTCGTCGACGACAATTCGAATTCTTCCGCGGCGCAGGCCGAGAAGAAGAAGGACGACGGCAAGGGCGGCTAGACCGGGTGAAGTTTGGGGGCGTGTCGCCGATGCCGGCGTTGATTGAAGAGGGGCGGGCGAAGGTCAATTTGAGCCTTCGCGTCGTCGGCCGTCGGGCCGACGGCTATCATGATCTAGAAAGCGTGGTTGCGTTCGCCGACTGCGCCGACCGGCTCACACTGGAGCCGGGCGCACAGCTGAAGCTCACCACCACCGGACCGCTGGCGGCGGCTTGCGGCGATACCGCCGATAATCTCGTGCTCAAGGCCGCCAGGCTTCTGGCGGAGGAGGTCCCGAACCTGAAGCTCGGTGCCTTCGCGCTCGACAAGGTGCTGCCGGTTGCCGCCGGTATCGGCGGCGGCTCGGCCGATGCCGCGGCGGCGCTGCGGCTCCTGGCGCGTCTCAACGATCTATCGCTCGATGATCCCCGCTTGCAGAAGGTCGCGCTCGCGACCGGCGCGGACGTGCCGGTGTGTCTCGTCTCGCGCGCCTGCGACATGACCGGGGTCGGCGAGCAGCTGTTGCCGCTCGCGCTGCCGAGCATGCCGTGCGTCATGGTCAATCCGCGCGTGCCGGTCGCGACCAAGGACGTGTTCCAGGCGCTGGGCCTGCGCAACGGCGAGCTTCTGGTCGGCGTCACCGACGTCATCCGCGCACCGGCCTGGCCGGAGGAGGGCGCCTCGATCGCCGATTGGGTCGAGGTTCTCGAGACGGTGGGCAACGACCTCGAAGCGCCTGCGATGCGCATCGAGCCTGTCATCGGCGAGGTCCTGGAAGCCTTGCGCGAATCCGCCGGCGTCAAGCTCGCGCGTATGTCGGGGTCGGGTGCGACATGCTTTGCGATCTATGGTGCGCCTGTTGAAGCCCATGCCGCCGCCGAAAAGATTCGGCGCGATCACCCCGGCTGGTGGGTGCATGCGGGGACGCTGAGCTAGATCCTTCTCCGACGACCCTGAGTAGCCCGGACGAGCGAAGCGACATCCGGGATTCCTCCGGCGTCCCGCATGTCGCTGCGCTCATGCGGGCTACGGATCGGGACTATACCGCGCCATCCTCGTCAAGCCCGAGAAACTGCCGGATACTGTTCAATACCTCCTCCGGCTTGTCTTGCTGCAGCCAGTGTCCCGCGCCCGCGATGGTCTCGATGCGCGCCTGCGGGAAGTACCGCTCCAGGCCAGCTGCCCTGGCGCCGGCCAGAAAACTCTCTCCCGCATTCAGCAGCAGCGTCGGACAGGCGATGCGCGACCAGAGCTCGATGTGATCGTCCGGCCAGAGCCGGTGCGGCGCAGAGGCACGCTGGTAGGGATCGAATTTCCAGCTGTAGGTGCCGTCCTCGTTCTGGCGCGCGCCGTGGGTGGCGAGATGCATCGCGAGCTCGCGGGACAGCCGCTTGTTGTGAAGCACCATCTGCGCGGCGGCCTCCTCGAGGGTCGCATAGCGGCGCGGCGTGCGGTCGTGCAGCTTGTCGAGCTGGCCGACCCATTTGCCGATGCGCTCATGGACTGGCGGCTTTGGCGTATCCGGCAACATGGTCACGCCGTCGAGAACGACAAGCTTTTCGACCTGCTCGGGGAATGAGCCCGAAAAGATCAGGCTCACCATGCCACCCATCGAATGGCCGATGAGAGTGACCCGAGGCGCTGCAATGGTGCGAACGAGGCGGGTGAGATCGTAGACATATTCCGTCAGCGCGTAGCTTCCGCCTCGGGTCCAGTCGGAATCGCCGTGACCGCGCAGGTCGGGTGCGAGCACGTGAAAATGCGGCTGCAACGATCGGGCGATGTGATCCCAGCTTCGGCAATGATCGCGGCCGCCATGGACCAGGATGAGAGGAGGCGCGGCCTCATTGCCCCAGTCGGCGTAATGCAGCCGCAGGCCTTGCGATTCGTGGAAACGGCTTTGCGGGGCACTAGCCATTTGCCGGCCGCCGCGCCAGCGCAAGCGAGAGGCCGAGGCCGGCGATGAAGGCGCCCGAGCCCTGGGTGAGGCGCCGCATCAAGTGCGGTCTTCCGATCAGCTGCGTGCGTGTTGCGGAGGCCATCAGCACCACCACCACATCCGCGAGCGTGTTCAGCGCGACCGAGATCGAACCGAGCATGATGAATTGCAGCGTGGGGTTCGATCCCGAGGGATCCAGGAACTGCGGAATGAAGGCGAGGAAGAATGCCGCGGTCTTCGGGTTCAGCGCCTCGACCAGCACGCCGTCACGGAATGCACGCTTGTCGCCGATTGCCTCGCTTTCGAGCGACAGCGCGCGGCCGGCGTTGCGAAACGTCTTGATGCCAAGCCAGACCAGATAGAGCGCGCCGACGAATTTCACGGCGGCAAACAGCTCGGCGCTGGCCAGGATGATCGCGGAGATGCCGAGGCTGCCCGCGACCACGTGAACCAACCCGCCCAGCGCCGTACCTGCGGTCGATGCGACGCCGCTGGCGCGTCCCTCCGACAGGGTCCGTGCCGCCACGTAGAAAATGCCGGGGCCCGGAACTGCGGCGATCAGACAAGCTGCGGCGAGGAATAGCCAGAAATTCGTTTCAATGATCATCCTGTTTTCGTAGCGGAGCGACCGGCGATTGCAAGCCTTCTTCGCTCAGCCGATCCGGCGGAAGATCACGCTGGCGTTCACCCCGCCGAAGCCAAATCCGTTCGAGATGGCGTTCTGCACTGGCATCGCTCTCGCTGCGCCGGCAACGATGTCGATGCCGTCAGCGCCGGGATCCGGATTCTCGAGATTGAGCGTCGGCGGCGCGATCTGGTCGCGCAAGGCAAGCACGGTGAAGATCGCCTCCAGGCCTCCGGCTGCGCCGAGCAGGTGCCCGGTGGCCGATTTGGTCGCGCTCACGGCAATGCCGCGGTTACGGCCGAACAGCGCGGCGATCGCGCCGAGCTCGCTCTCGTCGCCGGCCGGCGTCGACGTCGCGTGCGCGTTGAGGTGCTGCACATCCGCAGGCGCAAGCTTCGCCTGCCGGAGCGCGATCTCCATGGCGCGGCGCGCACCGTCGCCATCGGGCGGTCCCGACGTCATGTGATAGGCATCCGCCGTCGTGCCGTATCCGACGATCTCTGCGATTGGCGAGGCGCCGCGCGCCAGCGCATGCTCCAGCGCTTCGATCACCAGCATGCCGGCGCCTTCGCCCATCACGAACCCGTCGCGGTCGCGATCGAACGGGCGCGAGGCGCGCGTGGGCTCGTCGTTGAACCCGCTCGACAGCGCGCGTGCCGCTGCGAAGCCGCCGAGGCTGACGATGTCGATGCAGGCCTCCGCGCCGCCGCAGATCGCGACATCGGCTTCGCCTGCGCGGATCATGCGTGCGGCATCGCCGATCGCCTGCACGCCGGCGGCGCAGGCCGTGACCGGCGTGCCCAGTGCACCTTTGTAGCCGTATTTGATCGAGACCTGGCCGGCGGCGAGATTGGCGAGGAACGAAGGGATCGTGAACGGCGAGAGCCGGCGCGCCCCGCGCTGCTCTGTGATGCGCACCGCTTCCGCCATAGCCGGAAAGCCGCCGATGCCGGAGGCGATGATCGTCGCGGTGCGCTCCAGCGCGCTTGAGTCCTGCGGCATCCATCTGGCTTGCGTGACGGCTTCTGCGGTGGCGAGCAGTGCAAACAGGATGAAGCGGTCCATCTTGCGCTGGTCCTTCGGCGCCGCGGCCTGCGCCGGGTCGAATCCGCCTTCGGCATCATCGGCCTTGTCGGGTACGAGGCCGGCGATGCGTGCCGGCAGCGCCTCGGCCCATTCGGGCAGGGGCCGCAGCCCGCTTTGGCCGGCTAGCAGCCGCCGCCAGGACAGTTCGACACCGCAGCCGAGCGGCGACACCGCGCCCATTCCCGTCACGACGATGCGACGCATGTCAGTCTCCAGCCGGCGCAATGGCCGGGTTCATGGCTTTGAGCGAAGCGAGCCGCGCGCGCATCCCGCGGCTGGCGCGCGGCCCCGCGATGACGACCGCATTGGCGAGCGTGATCGGGCGCATGTCTGCAGCATCGACCACGACCGGATCGAGCGGGCGAACGTCGCTCCGGTTCGCCAGCAGGATGGACTCGCCTTTCGGCGCGAGATGTTTGTTGCCCCAGGCGAGCAGCGCGACGATCACCGGAAAGAAATCCCGCGCCCTGTCCGTCAGCACATATTCGTAGCGCGGCGGGCGCTCGTGATAGCGGCGCCGGACGAACATGCCGCTCGCTGTGAGATGGGCAAGACGCCTCGACAGGATGTTCGGCGCGATGCCGAGGCTTTGGGAGAACTCGTCGAATTTCGTCGCGCCCTGAAACGCATCGCGCAGGATCAGGATGCTCCACCATTCGCCCACCGTTTCAACGGCGCGACGGACGGGGCACTCCTGGATAGACGAGGATTTTGGCTGCATGCCGGGAAGCTAGGGCAGTAACTTGCAAAATGCAAGTAACCAGGCTGCCAACCGTAATGCGAGGGGAATGGGCCGTTTGAGCTGGCCTCGACAAACTTGCTCTCGTGCCCCGGACGCAGCGCAGCGCCTCTTGGCGGTGCGCTGCAGAGCCGGGGCCATGTCGCAGATGATTGCGGATGTCGCGTGGGTCCCGGCTCTGCGCAGCAGCGTTTCACGCTGCAGCGCGTCCGGGACACAAAAGTGAGCGGTGTTGATGCAGTGTCGGCGCTATCTCAGGAGTGCCGTCCCGGCCTGGTAAGCTGCAGGCACAGTCCTAATGCGACCGTGCCAGACAGAACGCCACCACCTGCTCCAGCGCGCTCTTCATCGGCGATGATGGGAACAGCGCCAATGCGTCCACCGCCATCGCGCCGTAGTGGTGGGCGCGGCTGATTGTGTCCTCGAGCGCACGGTGCTTGTTCATCAATCCGATGGCGTGGTCGAGATCGCCGTCGCCGATCTCGCCGCGCTCCAGCGCGCGGATCCAGAAGGAGCGCTCGGTGTCGTTGCCGCGGCGGAAGGCGAGCACGACCGGCAGGGTGATCTTGCCCTCGCGGAAATCGTCGCCGGTGTTCTTGCCGAGCTTGGCGCTCTTGCCGCCATAGTCGAGCACGTCGTCGACGAGCTGGAAGGCGATGCCGAGATTCATGCCGACCGAGCGGCAGGCGGTCTGCTCCGCCTTCGGGCGATTGGCGATGACGGGCCCGACCTCGCAGGCGGCGGCGAACAATTCTGCGGTCTTGCCGCGGATCACGGCGAGATATTCGTCCTCGGTGGTCGCTGTATTCTTGGCGGCGGCGAGCTGCATCACCTCGCCTTCGGCGATGGTCGCGGCTGCCGCGGAGAGGATGTCGAGCGCGCGGAGCGAGCCCACCTCGACCATCATGCGGAAGGCCTGCCCGAGCAGGAAGTCGCCGACCAGCACGCTGGCCTCGTTGCCCCAGAGCATCCGTGCCGACAGCTTGCCGCGCCGCATCTCGCTCTCGTCCACGACGTCGTCGTGGAGCAGGGTCGCGGTATGCATGAACTCGACGGAGGCGGCGAGCTTGATATGACCGTCGCCGGTGTAGCCGGCGAGGTTGGCCATCGCGAGTGTCAGCATCGGCCGCAGCCGCTTGCCCCCGGAGGAGATCAGATGGTTGGCGACCTCCGGGATCATGGTCACCTCGGAGCCGGTCCGCGACAGGATCGTGGCGTTGACGCGCTCCATGTCAGGGGCGACAAGGGCAACCAGCTCTTCGATCGACGCGCCGGGAGTTTCGAAAGGTACGATGACGGCCACGCCGGTCTCCAATATTTGCCCCGGAAGGGCTATTCTGATGGAAAGACAATAGAAACTGGCGGCGGACGCGGCAAGACCTTGGAACCATGACATTTGCCGCATCCCCCTTTCAGGCAGGAGATCTGCGTTTTGCGTGAACTGGTTCGGACCAACGACATGGTGCTGGTATCGGCGATTGGTGCGCTGCTCGACGGTGCCAACATCCATCATCTGGTCCTGGACCAGAACATGAGCATCATCGAGGGCTCGCTCGGCATTTTGCCGCGGCGGATCCTGGTTCATGAGGACGACGCCCAGGAGGCCCGGCAGCTGCTCACCGAAGCCGGCCTCAGCCACGAACTGCGTGGCGATGATTGAGGCCGCAGACATCACCCTGGACGCCTTTCTCGGCGGGCAATTGCGGCTGCAACAGATGCGATCCGGCCATCGCGCCGGGCATGACGCCATCTTGCTTGCAGCGGCGACCGACGCGCGGGCGGGGGACCGCGTGGTCGATTTCGGCGCCGGCATCGGCGCCGCCGGTCTGGCGCTGGCCTGGCGAATCCCCGGGATCAGGCTCAGCCTCGTCGAGATTGATCCGGAACTGGCTGAGCTCGCCCGCGCCAATGCGCAGGCGAATGCGATAGCCGCCGAGACGATCGTGCTCGACGTCACGGCCGAGCCGAAGGTCTTCGCGTCAAGCGGGCTGGCGCCCGACAGCATCGACGTCGTGCTGATGAATCCGCCCTTCAACGATCCGGACCGGCATCGCGGCTCGCCGGATCGGGCGCGTCACACCGCGCATGTGGCGACGGAGCATACCTTGGACGCGTGGGTGCATGCAGCGCGGCGCATCCTCCGATCGAATGGTGTGCTGACGTTGATCTGGCGTGCAGATGGAATCGCGGATGTTCTCGCGGCGCTGTCGCGCGGCTTCGGCAGCCTCTCGATCCTGCCGGTTCACGGCGAAGCGGAGCGGCCGGCGATCCGCGTGCTGGTGCGCGCGGTGAAGGGCGGCCGGGCCCCAACGCGATTGCTGCCGGGACTGCTTCTCAACGAGGGGTCGCGCTTGCTCAAGAACGATGTGACGGAAATTCTGGAGGGGAGAGCGGCGTTGCCGCTGGCGGAACCGTGACGGTTTACCGCGGGAGCGATTCCGGCTGTTGCTCTTGTGGCGTCGTCAGCCTGATCGCCATGAACAGCGCACCGATCAGCAGCATCAGCAGGTAGATTTTCATGGTGTTCTCCGCTGCCTCATTGCAGCTTCCCAAGCGGAAATCTGCAAAACACGTTACGGGCATTTCCAATGACACTCGCGTGATAAGAAATGGTTAATCAGAGGTAACGGCATGGCCGAACAATTGAACGATCGAGAGAGTTCCGGCCTGGCCGACAAGCTCATGCAATATCTGCCGGCACGCTTCCGGCCCGGCACGGCAGTGGTGCCGGTGGTGCGGCTGTCAGGCGTGATCGGTGCGGTGACGCCGCTGCGGCCCGGCTTGACGCTCGCCGGCGTCGCGCGGGTGCTCGAGCGCGCGTTCTCCTATCGCCACGCCAAGGCCGTGGCGCTGGTGATCAATTCTCCCGGCGGCTCGCCGGTGCAGTCGCGCCAGATCTACTTGCGCATCAAGCAACTCGCAGCGGAGAAGAAACTGCCCGTGCTCGTGTTCGTCGAGGACGTCGCGGCCTCCGGCGGCTACATGATCGCCTGCGCCGGCGACGAGATCATCTGCGATCCATCCTCGATCCTTGGCTCGATCGGCGTGGTCGGCGGAAGTTTTGGCTTCCAGGAGGCGATCAGGCGGCTCGGCATCGAGCGGCGCCTCTATACGGCCGGCGAACACAAGGCGATGCTCGACCCCTTCCTTCCCGAAAACCCTGACGACGTCGCCAGGCTGAAGGCGATTCAGCGTGAGATCCACCGGATCTTCATTTCGCTGGTCAAGGAGAGCCGCGGTGCTCGCCTGAAGGGAGAGGACGACACGCTGTTCACGGGCGAGTACTGGGCGGGCGACAGTGCCGTCGGGCTGGGGCTCGCCGACAGCATCGGCGATCTCCGCTCAACTCTTCGTGCCCGCTATGGCGAGAAGGTTCTCACCCCCGTGATAGCGCAGCCGACCGGGCTGCTCTCCGGCCTTCTGGGTCGGAAATCGCCCGGCGCGGGGCAGCTTTCGGCCCTGGAATCAATGGCCGGCCTGCCGGATGAGCTGATCTCGGCCGTCGAGACGCGCGCTATTTGGGCGAAATTCGGGTTCTAGGCGGCGCCGTGCCGCGCCATTTGGCCCTCGACCCTCCGATTGCGGCGCAGGCCCGTCTGCGCAACAATGCAGGTGGGGGCTGAGCACTAGACGAGGATCGACCGATGCCGCCGTTCGTCGCTTTCGCAGGCGTCCTGGGCGGGCTTGCCGTGGTCCGCTGGGCCTGCAAGACCGCCGTCAGGATCAACCAGGAGCTGGAGGAGATGCGCTTGTCGCGCGTCACCGAAGCCGCCCGCATGGGGGACATCCAGACGCTGAAGCGTGACCCCGTGACCGGAGCTTACCGGCCGGGTTAGGAGCCCTCCGCTCAATCGTCATTCCGGGGCTCGCGAAGCGAGAACCCGGAATCCATCGAACCACGGAGCAAGCGGCGCAATGGATTCCGGACTCGCCCTGCGGGCGCCCCGGAATGACGGCCGAATCCGCCCCCTTCGCCTTGATTCCCATCCCCGCCGTCGATACGGTCCCGCGCGATTCAGAACCCCCCGCGAGAGCCCGATCTGACGATGGACGACTCATTGCCCGCCCATATGCGCCCGGAACGCTCGTTCCAGGGCTTCATCCTCGCGCTCCAGCGGTTCTGGGCCGAGCAGGGCTGCGTGATCCTGCAGCCCTACGACATGGAGATGGGCGCGGGCACCTTCCATCCGGCGACCACCCTGCGCGCGCTCGGGCCAAAGCCCTGGAACGCAGCCTATGTGCAACCCTCGCGACGGCCCAAGGACGGCCGTTACGGCGAGAACCCGAACCGGCTGCAGCACTATTACCAGTTCCAGGTGATCATGAAGCCATCGCCGCCGAACCTTCAGGAGTTGTACCTGAAGTCGCTCGCCGCGATCGGCATCGATTCCGCCGTGCACGACATCCGCTTCGTCGAGGACGATTGGGAGAGCCCGACGCTGGGCGCGTGGGGTTTGGGCTGGGAATGCTGGTGCGACGGCATGGAGGTCAGCCAGTTCACCTATTTCCAGCAGGTTGCGGGCTTCGAATGCGCGCCGGTCGCGGGCGAGCTGACCTACGGGCTCGAGCGGCTCGCGATGTATGTGCAGGGCGTCGATCGCGTCTACGACCTCAACTTCAACGGACGCGAGGGCGATGCCAAGGTTACCTATGGCGACGTCTTCCTGCAGGCGGAGCGCGAATACTCGAAGCATAATTTTGAAGTGGCCGACACCGCGATGCTGTTCGAGCAGTTCAAGATGGCGGAAACAGCCTGCCGGAAATATCTCGACGCAGGCTGGAAGGACGATAAGCGCGAGGCGCATCTGATGGCGCTGCCGGCCTATGACCAGTGCATCAAGGCGAGCCATGTCTTCAATTTGCTGGATGCGCGCGGCGTGATCTCCGTGACGGAGCGGCAGAGCTACATCTTGCGCGTGCGCGAATTGGCAAAAGCCTGCGGCGAGGCCTGGATCCATACTGAAGCGGGCGGAGCGGCCTGATGCCCGATCTTTTGCTTGAATTGTTTTCGGAAGAGATTCCCGCGCGCATGCAAGGGAAGGCGGCCGACGATCTGCGCCGCATGGTCACCGACAAGCTCGTCGCCGAAGGCCTCGTCTACGAGGGTGCGAAGGCGTTCGCGACGCCGCGCCGCCTCGCGCTCACCGTGCACGGAATCCCTGCGCGCCAGCCCGACCTGAAGACCGAACGCCGCGGCCCGAAAGTCGGAGCGCCCGATGCGGCCGTGCAGGGCTTCCTGAAGGCGACGGGATTGAAGTCGCTGGACGAAGCCAAGATCCAGCGCGACCCCAAGGGTGATTTCTACATCGGCTTGATCGAGAAACCCGGCCGCGACGCGATCGAGGTGCTCGCGGAGATTCTTCCCGTCATCATCCGCACCTTCCCCTGGCCGAAATCAATGCGCTGGGGTGCTCGGTCCGGAAAACCCGGCTCGCTGAACTGGGTGCGTCCGCTGCATGCGATCACCGCGACCTTCGGGCTCGAGACCGAAGAGCCCGACGTCGTGAAGTTCTCGGTGTATGGCATCGAGGCCGGCCAGACCACATACGGCCATCGCTTTCTTGCGCCGGCGCCGATCTCTGTGCGCCGCTTCGAGGACTACGAAGCAAAACTGCTCGACGCCAAGGTCGTGCTCGACCCCGAGCGCCGCAAGGACGCGATCCTCACCGACGCCAAGCAGTTGGCCTTCGCGCAGGGCTTTGAACTCGTCGAGGACCAGAACCTGCTCGACGAGGTCGCAGGCCTCGTCGAATGGCCGGTCGTGCTGATGGGCTCGTTCGAAGAAGAATTCCTGGCGACGCCAGCGGAAGTGATCCGCGCCACCATTCGCAACAACCAGAAGTGCTTCGTGGTGCGCGACCCCAAGACGGGCAAGCTCGCCAACAAGTTCATCCTGGTCGCCAACATCGAGGCCACCGACGGCGGCAAGACCATCATCGCCGGCAACGAGCGCGTGATCCGCGCGCGTTTGAGCGATGCGAAGTTCTTCTACGAGACGGACCTGAAGACCAAGCTCGAGGATCGGTTGCCGAAGTTCGATCAGATCGTGTTCCACGAGAAGCTCGGCACCCAGGCGGAACGCATCAAACGCATCGAGCGCCTTGCTGCGGAGATCGCTCCGCTGGTCGGCGCCGATGTCGCCAAGACGACGCGTGCAGCGCATCTGGCGAAGGCGGATCTGCTGACCGAAGTCGTCGGCGAATTCCCTGAGGTGCAGGGCCTGATGGGCAAGTATTATGCGCTCGCGCAGGGAGAGGATGCCTCCGTCGCTGCCGCCTGCGAGGAGCACTACAAGCCGCAAGGCCCCGCCGATCGCGTGCCGACTGATCCGGTCAGCGTTGCGGTGGCGCTCGCCGACAAGCTCGATACATTGGTTGGCTTCTGGGCAATCGATGAGAAGCCGACGGGCAGCAAGGACCCCTATGCGCTGCGGCGCGCGGCACTCGGCGTAATCCGGCTGATTGCCGAGAACGCGTTGCGTCTGTCGCTCGTGAAGGTGGCGGCGTCCGCACTCGCTGACTTGTCAGCAAAGTCGGCCGACGCCCAGAAGCTTCCGAGCGACCTGCTCGCCTTCTTCGCCGATCGTCTCAAGGTGCAGCTTCGCGAGCAAGGCGCGCGGCACGATCTCGTCGATGCCGTGTTTTCGCTCGGCGGCCAGGACGATCTCCTGATGATCGTCCGCCGCGTCGAAGCGCTCGGCAAGTTCCTCGAGAGCGATGACGGCAAGAACCTGCTGGCCGGCATCAAGCGCGCCAGCAATATCCTCGGCATCGAGGAAAAGAAGGACAAGCGCACGTTCGACGGTGCGCCTGATCCTGCGCTCTACGGTCTCGACGAAGAAAAGGCGCTGGCGAAGGCGATTGACGAGGTAACAGCGGACGCCAGCGCTGCCGTCGCCAAGGAAGACTTTGCCGCCGCCATGAGCGCGATGGCGAAGCTGCGTTCGCCGGTCGATGCATTCTTCGACAAGGTTCGCGTCAACGACGACGATGCGAAGGTGCGCGAGAACCGCCTGAAGCTTCTGAACGAGATCCGCAGCGCCACGCGTGCGGTGGCGGATTTCTCGAAGATCCAGGATTGAGGCGCGGTAGCGCAACAAGCACAACCGTCGTTCCGGGGCGCGCCACTCGGCGCGAACCCGGAATCCATTTTTCCTCATCACGCGCGGCACGATGGATTCCAAGCTCGCGCTTCGCGCGCCCCGGAACGGAGCGTAAAAATGCCCCGCCCGGCGGGGGGAGGACCGGGCGGGGCCTGATGTCCGATTTGAACTGCTCGCGCCAGCCTGATTTGGCGCGCCGGACATCTAGTCGATCGCTATCGGTCGATCAGTCCAGCACCTCGACGATGCGGCGCGAGCGCGGCTCGACCAGCACGGTCTCGCCGTTCACGACGGTGTAGCGATAGGTGGTGGCTCCGAAGCGTTGCGGCACGTCATAATAAGTGACGCCGGCCTCGGGTAAGGTGGTGCCGACCACCACGCGATCCGGAATCCGGAAGGGCGGCACACGTTGCTCGACGACATATTCACGGAAGGCCGGCCGCTGTTCGACCGCAATGGTCGGGCCGCCGTCGATCACGGCGGGCGCGCGTCCGACCGTGACACCGCTTTGCGCCTGCGCCGCCAGAGGCGAGCCGATCGCGGCCGCGAGCGCTGCAAGAGCAAGAATCCTGTTCCGCATGGACAACTCCTTCGACGTGATTTTTCGGGCGCCAATGGCGCAACCGGTTGGCCAATGCATGCCTGCTGGCAATGTTCCGGGAAAAGGCCTGCCGCATTCGCGGCAATTTCGGGCAGTTTTCGCGAAGCCGGGAACTCGCGGCGTGTGTTGCGCATCTCTACTCCCGGAACCGGTCCGGCTATGATCCGCGCGCGATTCGCCTCACTCCACAGAAAGATAGTTCATGCACATCACCGTCGCCCACATTTCGCCGATCCTGTCGTTGATTGCGGGCGTGCTCATCCTGATCATGCCGCGGCTTCTCAACCTCATTGTCGCGATCTTCCTCATCGTGAACGGCGCGATCGGGCTCGGGCTCCTGAAGTGGCTGCGCTTCTAGGCGTTCACTTTTCGGAACTGTCCGTCTTGCGCGGGCCCGCCCAAAGTGGTGTAAGGCCCGCGATTTCCCATTCCTCTCGCAGGTTGTGTGCAAGCTATGGCCAAAGCCGCCTCGAAGCCCAAGAAAATGCCAGCGAAATCAAAGTCATCTGCCGCCGCGAAAGCCGCACCGCCGGCCCGCAAGGCGTTGGCCAAAAGCGCGCCGAAGGCTGTCGCCAAACCCGCTGCAAAGTCCGCAGCCAAGCCGTTGTCAAAGGCCGTGGCCAAGGCCGCTCTGCCGAAGGTCGCCGCGAAGCCCGCACCGAAGAAGGCTGTTCCCGCCAAGGTGGCTCCCGCAGCTGGCAAGGCGGGCAAATGGGTCTACACGTTCGGTGACGGCAAGGCCGAAGGCCGCTCGGAGATGCGCGACCTGCTTGGCGGCAAAGGCGCCAACCTCGCCGAGATGGCCAATCTCGGACTGCCTGTTCCTCCCGGCTTCACCATCCCGACCTCGGTCTGCACCTACTTCTATGCACACGACAAGACCTACCCGAAGGAACTGCAGTCGCAGGTTGAGAAGGCGCTGGACCATGTCGGCAAGTTGACCGGCAAGATCTTCGGCGACACCAGGAACCCGCTGCTCGTCTCCGTGCGCTCCGGCGCGCGCGCCTCGATGCCGGGCATGATGGACACGGTGCTCAACCTCGGCCTCAACGACCAGACCGTGGAAGCGCTGGCCGACCTGTCAGGCGACCGCCGCTTCGCCTATGACAGCTATCGCCGCTTCATCACCATGTATTCCGACGTCGTGCTCGGCTTCGAGCATCATCACTTCGAGGAAATCCTCGACACCTTCAAGGACAGCCAAGGCTACACGCTCGACACCGATCTGTCCGCCGAGGACTGGGTCTCGCTGGTCGGCAAGTACAAGGACGCGGTCGCGCGCGAGACCGGCAAGGAGTTCCCGCAGGATCCGCACGACCAGCTCTGGGGCGCCATCGGCGCGGTGTTTTCATCCTGGATGAACGCGCGCGCGGTGACCTACCGCAAGCTGCACGACATTCCGGAATCCTGGGGCACCGCCGTCAACGTGCAGGCCATGGTGTTCGGCAACATGGGCGAGACCTCGGCAACCGGTGTCGCGTTCACGCGCAATCCCTCGACCGGCGAGAGCAAGCTCTACGGCGAGTTCCTGATCAACGCGCAAGGCGAGGACGTGGTGGCGGGCATCCGCACGCCGCAGGACATCACCGAGGAGGCGCGGAAGGAGTCGGGCTCCGACAAGGCGTCGATGGAATCGGCGATGCCGGAGGCCTTCAAGGAGCTGACGCGGATCTACACGCTGCTCGAAAAGCACTACCGCGACATGCAGGACATGGAGTTCACGGTCGAGCAGGGCAAGCTCTGGATGCTCCAGACCCGCGGCGGCAAGCGCACCGCGAAAGCGGCGCTGCGCATCGCGGTCGAGCTCGCCAATGAAGGCCTGATCTCGAAGAAGGAAGCGGTGATGCGGATCGATCCGGCCTCGCTCGACCAGCTGCTGCACCCGGCCATTGATCCCGACGCCAAGCGCGACGTGATCGCGACCGGCCTGCCGGCCTCGCCCGGCGCGGCTTCCGGCGAGATCGTGTTCTCCTCCGATGAAGCGGCCAAGCTTCAGGCCGACGGGCGCAAGGTGATTCTGGTTCGCATCGAGACCAGCCCGGAAGACATCCATGGCATGCACGCCGCCGAAGGCATTTTGACCACCCGCGGCGGCATGACCTCGCATGCGGCGGTGGTCGCGCGCGGCATGGGCAAGCCCTGCGTCTCCGGCTGCGGCACCATTCGTGTCGACTACGGCCGCGGCACCATGAGCATCGGCTCGCGTACCTTCAAGACGGGCGACGTCATCACCATCGACGGCTCGCTCGGCCAGGTGCTCGCCGGCCGCATGCCGATGATCGAGCCGGAGCTGTCCGGCGAGTTCGGCACGCTCATGACCTGGGCCGACCAGGTCCGCAAGATCGGCGTTCGCGTCAATGGCGATACGCCGGACGACGCGCGCACCGCGATCAAGTTCGGCGCGGAAGGCATCGGCCTCTGCCGCACCGAGCACATGTTCTTCGAGGAGACGCGCATCCGCACGGTGCGCGAGATGATTCTCTCCGAGGACGAGCAGTCGCGCCGCGCGGCGCTCGCAAAGCTGCTGCCGATGCAGCGCGCCGACTTCGTCGAGCTGTTCGAGATCATGAAGGGCCTGCCCGTCACGATCCGGCTTTTGGATCCCCCCCTCCATGAGTTCCTGCCGCACACCCACGCCGAGGTCGAGGAAGTGGCGCGCGCCATGAATACCGACCCGCGGCGCCTGGCTGACCGCGCGCGCGAGCTGTCGGAGTTCAACCCGATGCTCGGCTTCCGCGGCTGCCGCATCGCGATCGCCTATCCCGAGATCGCCGAGATGCAGGCGCGTGCGATCTTCGAGGCCGCGGTCGAGGCCGAAAAGCGCACCGGCAGGGCCGTCGGCCTGGAGGTGATGGTGCCGCTGATCGCGACCAAGATGGAGCTCGATCTCGTCAAGGCGCGCATCGACGCCACCGCGAAGGCTGTGATGCGCGAGACCAACACCAAGCTCGCCTATCAGGTCGGCACCATGATCGAGCTGCCGCGCGCCTGCCTGCTGGCGGCAGAGATCGCGGAGAGCGCCGAGTTCTTCTCGTTCGGCACCAACGACCTGACGCAGACCACCTACGGCATCAGTCGCGACGATGCGGCGAGCTTTCTCGGGACCTACGTGTCCAAGGGCATCCTCCCGATCGATCCCTTCGTCGCGCTCGACCAGGAAGGCGTCGGCGAGTTGGTCAAGATCGGCGTCGCACGCGGCCGCAAGACCCGCCCGAAGCTCAAGGTCGGCATCTGCGGCGAGCACGGCGGCGATCCCGCCTCCGTCGCGTTCTGTCACCATATCGGGCTCGATTACGTCTCCTGCTCGCCCTACCGCGTGCCGATCGCCCGCCTCGCCGCCGCGCAGGCTGCACTCGGCAAGGCCGTCGCAAGCCAGGCATAGGCCGAAGAGCAATTCTTGGAGCTTAAAGAGGCGGGGCCAAACCCCGCCTCTTTCATTTGAGGCGACTTCTCGCCACGTCGTCATTGCAAGCGCAGCGAAGCATTCCAGAATCCTTCCGCGGCGACAGTCTGGATGGCTTCGCTGCGTTCGCAATGACGAGCTTGTGGCCCGCTCTTGCCTCCACACATTCACTGTCATTCCCGCGAAGGCCGGCGATCCGGGAACTCATCGCACGTCCCGTATTGGCACGCTCGCGCAAGAGTTCCTTCACCATCCACGTTGACGGGTCGTTTACCGCCTTACGTCAGGCGGCATTTACCAATGCGCGACGTCGCCCCGTGAAAACACCCGTGTTTGCTTGAGTGTGCGGTATGCGCAACGCGGATTAACGCCCCGGCAACCTAAATTAGATACTCACGATAAAGATCGAAATTGCACGGATGTACTGAGTTCGATCGGACGAGCGTAAGCGTAGCGTGAGCGTATCGATGTCAGTGTTGCGTAACCATCCGAAGGGCGCGCGGTTCGCGTCCTTCGGAATCGGTCTCTGCATCTTCGCATTGATGCCGAGAGAGACCGGCTATCAGGATATTGCCTCGCTGCTGGCGCGCCAACCCGGCGTCGCCGAGCGTTGGCAGAAGCAGGTGTTCTCCGCGGCGTCCTCCATACAGCTGGCCACCTACAGCTTTTCCCGCCCCATCGGCACGTCGGTTCCGCAGAGCGCGATGGTTCGCCTGGCGAGCCTCGACGGCCGCGACGTCACCGGCGCGATCAGCCGAAATCCCGCTCTTCAGGCGCCGCCGCGCTACCAGGCTTCCGACTTTCCCAAGGTCGATCGCTCCATGAAGGGCGATCGCCTCGCCATCGTTGCACCGACCCAGCCTCCCGAGACGGTCGCGCCAGCTGCGGCACCGGCGCAGGAAGATCCCGCGACGTCCAACCGCTCGGTGTTCGGCGCCAAGACTGCCGCCTTGCCTGACGCGATGTCGCCGGAATCCGCGGCCGCGCTCGATCCCGAGCTCCAGGAAGCGCTGCGCGCGCCGCCGCTGCCGCAATATTCCAATCCACCACAGGCCAGTGACGCTGCGCGCGCGCTCGCGACCGCACCGCTGGAGGCCTTGAAGCGCACGCCCGCACCCGCGCCGGCGCGCGATCCTTTCAGCGTCAAGACCTCGAGCCTGTTCTTCGGCAGTTCCTCGCTCGGCGGCAATCTCGAGCCCATCGAGAGCTGGCAGCCCGGCGCCGAGCCGCTGATCGTGATGCCAGACCCCGACATGAAGGTGACGGCCTCGCTGTCGCCGCCGACGGCGGAGATTGCCAAGGACATCGAGAGCGGCGAGAGCGTTGCGCTCAAGGGCGAGGTCAACGCCGACAACCAGCGCGCCAGGTCGCCGGCGGAGCGGCTCGCGCTCGACGAGAAGTCGCGCGCGAAATCCGAGAAGTGCCTCGCCGAGGCCGTCTATTTCGAATCCCGCGGCGAAGCTGTGCGCGGGCAGATGGCGGTGGCGCAGGTGGTGATGAACCGCGTGTTCTCCGGCAAATATCCCGACAACGTGTGCGGCGTGGTTTACCAGAACAAGTACCGGCATCTGGCCTGCCAGTTCACCTTTGCCTGCGACAACAATGCCGACGTGATCCGCGAACCCGAAATGTGGGAGCGCGCCAAGAAGATCTCGAAGGCGATGCTCGACGGCCAGATCTGGCTGCCCGAGGTCGGCAAGTCCACACACTATCACGCCTATTGGGTGCGTCCGTCCTGGGTCGCCGAGATGAAGAAGCTGTACAGGACCGGCGTGCACACCTTCTACCGGCCGCGCAACTGGGGCGACGGCAGCGAGGAACCGAGCTGGGGCACCCCGGCCCAGACCGCCGCGCTGTCCGCTGAACTCGCGCAGGAGGCCAAGAGCTCGGCCGAGATGGGTGGGACCGAGCGGAGGTAGCTATTCACGAGAGGTCGTCATGCCGGGCTTGTCCCGGGCATCCACGTTCTTCGTGCGATGTGGAAAGACGTGGATAGCCGGGACAGGCCCGGCCATGACGCTGTAGAAGCTTTGGCGCTCCCATCACGCCTCGATATCCAGCGCACAGTCGAAATTGGGCGCCGAATGCGTCAGTGCACCCGCCGAGGCGTAGTCGACACCCGTCGCCGCAATCGCGGCGATCGAGTCCAGCGTGACGCCGCCGGATGCCTCCAGCGCGACCCGACCTTCCGTCATTCTCACCGCTTCGCGCAGCGTCGCAAGGTCCATGTTGTCCAGCAGCACGGCGTCGGCGAGGCCGCTGCCCAGCACCTCGCGCAGCTGCGCCAGCGTATCGACCTCGATCTCGATCTTGACGAGATGGCCCGCATGGGCACGGGCGCGCTCCAGTACCGGACCGATGCCGCCGGCGACCGCGATGTGGTTGTCCTTGATCAGGATGGCATCGTCGAGGCCGAAGCGGTGGTTGAAGCCGCCGCCGCAGCGCACCGCGTATTTCTCTAGTGCGCGCAATCCCGGCGTGGTCTTCCGCGTGCAGCAGATGCGCATCTTCGTGCCTTCGGTGCGCGCGACATAGTCGGCCGTGAGCGTGGCGACGCCAGAGAGGCGCCCGACGAAATTGAGCGCGGTGCGCTCCGCCGTGAGAATGGCGCGCGCGGGCCCCGAGATCGTCAGCACATGCTGCCCGCGGGCAACCCGGGCGGCATCGCGGACATGTGCGCGCAGCTCGATGTCGGGCGACAGCTTCTGCAAGGTCGCGAGCGCCAGCGGCAATCCGGCGATCACGCCGGACTGGCGCGCGACCAGGATCGCTTGCGCCCTCGTCGCTTCTGGAATCGTCGCAAGCGAGGTGATGTCGCCGGCTCGGCCGAGATCCTCGTCGAGCGCGCGAGTCACGGCCTCGTCGATCGCGAGCGGAGAGAGAAAGGCGTCGGGATAGAGCAGTGAGGTCGGGGTGATCATGGGGCCTCCTTCAGGCGATCATGGATTGCGCAATGCGCGGCAACGGGCGTTCGTCCAGGCTCTCCGCCACCCCGCGTGCAGCGGCGAGCGTGGTCATCGTTCTCCGGGCCTGTCCGGACGCGTCCGCCGGATGATCGGAGCGGAAATGCGCACCCCGGCTCTCGCGCCGCGTCCAGGCCGCAGCGGCGACGAGCAGGGCCGAAATCGCCATGTTGCGGAGGGCGATGTTGCCCGCCTCGGCTTCGAGCATGGCGAAGTGGCGCACGGCTTCCGCAAGCCCGTCGCCCTCGCGGATCACGCCGACATGGGCGCTCATGATCGTGCGCAGCCGCTTCACCGCTGCGGCATCCAGCGTGCCGGCGCGCGGCATCACCAACGCGTCGGGCAGGCGGGCGGGCGAGGGCACTGTGCGGCCGGCGATGTCGTCGGCAATCCGCGCGGCATAGACCACGGCCTCCAGCAACGAATTGGAGGCGAGCCGGTTGGCGCCATGCGCGCCGGTCGAAGACACTTCGCCGCCGGCCCAGAGCCCGTCGATCGAGCTGCGGCCGTGCGCGTCAACTGCGATTCCGCCCATGTGATAATGCGCGGCGGGCGCAATCGGAATCGGTTGCGTCGCGGGATCGATGCCGGCGGCGATGCAGCTCGCATGCACGGTCGGAAACCTTTCGGCGAAGCGGGGACCCAGTGCCTGCCGCGCATCGAGGAAGGCGCCGCGCCCGGCCGCGATCTCGGCGAACACCCCGCGAGCCACGATGTCGCGTGGTGCGAGCTCGGCGAGCGGATGGCGCGCCCTCATGAATCGCTCGCCACCGCCGTTGATCAGCGTCGCGCCTTCGCCACGCAGGGCTTCGGTGGCGAGCGGCGCCGGATCGCTTCCGACCATGATGGCGGTGGGGTGGAACTGCACGAATTCAGGGTCGGCGATCACGGCGCCGGCGTGGGCCGCGATCGCAAGGCCGGAGCCGCTCGCTTCACACGGATTGGTGGTGACGGCGTAGAGATGGCCGAGTCCGCCGGTTGCAAGCACGACCGCGCGCGAGGCGAGCACGACCGGCCATGCCGCGGGATCGCCGGCCTCGCGCAACTGAAGGCCGGTGACGGCGCCGTCCTCGGTCAACAGCGCTTCGGCGACAAAGCCTTCGATCAGGCGGATCGAGGGTGTGCGTCGCACGGCTTGGCTCAGCGCTGCGATGATCGCGGCGCCAGCACCATCGCCGCGCACATGGACGATGCGCCGCGCGGAATGCGCAGCTTCCCGTCCGACGGCAAGCCTGCCGCCGGGATCGCGATCGAACGGAACGCCATAGGCGAGAAGATCGTGAATGCGCGGCGCCGCTTCGCGTGAGATTCCGAGTGCTATGGCTTCATCGACGAGGCCGCCGCCGACCGCGACGGTATCGGCGGCATGTGCCTCCGGCGTATCGCCTTCGGCCACCGCCGCGGCAATGCCGCCTTGCGCCCATGCGGACGATGCGCCCTGTCCGAGCGGTGCGGCCGAGATCAACGTCACCGGCCGCGGCGCGAGCTTCAGCGCGCAGAACAATCCGGCAAGGCCGCCTCCGACGATGACGACGTCGCCGGTGTTGCGGGTGAGGTTGTGGACGCTGTCTTGCATGCTGTGCTCTCAGTTCTTCAGATTGATCATCCGCTCGACCGAGCGCCGCGCACGTTCCGCAAGCGCGGGATCGATCGTCACCTCCTCGCCAAGCGTCAGCAGGCTCTCCAGGATGTTGGCGAGCGTGATGCGCTTCATGTGAGGGCAGAGATTGCAGGGCCGCAGCATCTCCACGTCGGGAAGCTCCGCCCGCACATTGTCGGCCATCGAGCATTCGGTGATCATGACGAGGCGCCGCGGCCGCTTCGCGCGCACCCAATTGATCATGTGCGCGGTCGAACCGGTGAAGTCGGCTTCCGCCAGCACGTCCGGCTGGCATTCCGGATGCGCGATGATCTGGACGGACGGATCGGCCTCGCGGAGGGTCCGCAGCTCCTCGCCCGTGAAGCGCTCATGCACCTCGCACGCGCCTTTCCAGGCGATGATCTTCACGTCGGTCTTCGAAGCCACGTAAGTGGCGAGATAGCGGTCGGGCAGGAAAATCACGCTCGGCGCGTTCAGGCTCTCGACGACCTGCACCGCGTTCGAGGACGTGCAGCAGATATCGACCTCCGCCTTCACCTCCGCCGAGGTGTTGACATAGGCAACCACGGGCACGCCCGGAAATCTTTCCCGGAGCAGCCTCACGTCCGCGCCCGTGATGCTCGCTGCGAGCGAGCAGCCCGCGCGCGAATCCGGGATCAGAACGGTCTTGTCCGGATTGAGCAGCTTCGAGGTCTCCGCCATGAAGTGCACGCCGCACTGCACGATGATGTCGGCCTTCACCTTGGTGGCCTCGACTGCGAGCTGAAGCGAGTCGCCGCCGATATCTGCAACGCAGTGGAAGATCTCGGGGGCCTGGTAGTTGTGGGCGAGGATGACCGCGCCCCGCGCGCGTTTCAGCTCGTTGATCGCGTTGATGGCCGGCGCCATCAGCGGCCATTCGATCGGCGGGATCACGTGTCTCACGCGGTCGTAGAGCGGGCCGGTGGCGCGTTCGACCCGCGGCGTCCATTCCAGCGAGGGCATCGGCAATTTCGGTCCCCTGGGCGCCGGCTCGGCCCGGGGGGATGTGTTGAGCTCAACGTGCGGCCGGTTGGCGAAGTCGTCGGGGCCGTAAATTCCAGTGATCGGCATTGAAGCCTCCCATGTGCGCTACTTTTGCTCATTTTGAGAATATTTGAGGCCCGAGAAATCCGGCCAAGGGGCCGGCCGAACTCCGCCGCTGCTTAATATGCTCAATATGAGTAAATCAAACCTAACACGCTCCGAGGCGTGCCGCTAGGTCCTGCCGCACACATTCCCGTTAGTTCGGATGCGTAGAGCGAGGCCGTATTGAAACGCAATGCTCCCGCGGCAGCTCCTCATGGAATGCAACCGTTTTTGACTTGGGATTTTCATGCACATGCATTAAACGGCTCACCCGCGGCTGCTCATTTGCGGATCCGCCAACGACAGACGAGGAAGACCATGTCGGCACAGATCGGCGAACTCGCACCGGCCTCACGTTCCTCCAACTGGCGCACCCCGGCCGTCATCATTCTCTGCGGTTGTGCGATCGGCATGCTCGGCTTCGGTCCGCGCTCGGCGCTGGGCTTTTTCGTGCAGCCGATGAGCCATGAGTTCTCCTGGGGTCGCGACGTGTTTGGCCTCGCGATAGCCGTGCAGAATCTGTTGTGGGGCCTGGGTCAACCGCTCGCCGGCGCGGTCGCGGATCGCTTCGGCCTGTTCCGAGTGATGTGCGTCGGCGCTCTGCTCTATGCCGGCGGCCTTCTCTTGATGCGCTATTCCTCGACGCCGCTGTCGCTCGACATCGGCGCAGGCGTGATGGTCGGCTTTGGTCTTGCCGGCTGCTCGTTCAATCTGGTGCTGTCTGCATTCAGCAAGCTCTTGCCGCCGGAGAAGCGTGGCCTCGCGCTCGGTGCCGGCACCGCGGCCGGGTCGTTCGGGCAGTTCCTGTTCGCGCCGATTGGCGTCGCGTTGATCGACAATTTCGGCTGGCAGCAGGCGCTCTCCGTGTTCGGCTTCCTGATGCTGCTGATCATTCCGCTGTCGCTGGCGCTCTCGACGCCGCCGGTCGCAAATGCGGGCAACGCGACGCCCGCGGATGAGCAGACTTTCACCAAGGCGCTTGCCGAAGCCTTCGGCCACCGCTCCTACGTGCTCTTGGTCCTCGGCTTCTTCACCTGCGGCTTCCAGCTCGCCTTCATCACCGTGCATCTGCCGGCCTTTCTGGTCGATAGCGGCATCTCCACGCAAACCGGCGGCTGGGTGATCGCGGCGATCGGCCTGTTCAACATCATCGGCTCGCTCAGCGTCGGCTATCTCCAGAACTACCTGCCCAAGCGCTACATCCTCTCGACCATCTACTTCACCCGTGCGCTGGCGACCCTCGCCTTCATCGCATTCCCGATCACGCCGTTCTCGGCGATCGCGTTCGGCGCGATCTCCGGCCTGACCTGGCTGTCGACGGTGCCGCCGACCTCGGCGCTGGTGGCGCTGATGTTCGGCACGCGCTGGCTCGCGACGCTGTACGGCTTCGCCTTCGTCAGCCATCAGGTCGGCGGCTTCCTCGGCGTCTGGCTCGGCGGCATCGTGTTCGAGCGGTTCGGTTCCTACACGCCGATCTGGTGGCTCTCGATCCTGTTCGGCGTGCTTTCGGCGCTGATCAATCTTCCGATTGTGGAGAAACCTGTCGAGCGGGCGGTTGCACAGCCTGCCTGATCGGCTAAACAATCCCTGAAACAAGTCAGGGAGTTCAGTCGTGGCCACATTCAAGGCGATCCGGATCGACAAGGCGGACAAGGGCACCACCGCGCAGCTTACGCAGTTCGACGAAGCCGAGCTGATGGATGGTGACGTGACCGTCCGTGTGGAATGGTCGACGCTGAACTACAAGGACGGGCTTGCGCTCACCGGCAAGGCGCCGGTGGTGCGCCGCTTCCCGATGATCGCAGGGATCGACTTCGCCGGCACGGTCGAAGCATCCTCGCATCCGCAGTGGAAGACGGGCGACAAGGTGGTCTGCACCGGTTGGGGCATGGGCGAGACCCATCTCGGCGCCTATGCCGAGAAGGCGCGGGTGAAGGGCGACTGGCTGGTCGCCTTGCCCCAAGGCCTATCGGCGCGGGACGCCATGGCAATCGGCACCGCCGGGTTCACCGCAATGCTCGCGGTGCTGGCGCTCGAGAAGCACGGTCTCTCGCCGAAGAGCGGCCCGGTGGTGGTCACCGGCGCCGCCGGCGGCGTCGGCTCGGTCGCGATCGCCGTGCTCTCGAAGCTCGGCTACCACGTCGTCGCTTCGACCGGACGGGCCTCGGAGGCCGATTACCTGAAGCACCTGGGAGCGGCCGAAATCATCGATCGCAACGAATTGTCGGGACCGGCAAAACCCCTCGCCAAGGAGCGCTGGGCTGGCGGCATCGACAGCGTCGGCTCGACCACTCTCGCCAATCTGCTCTCGATGACCAGATATGGTGGAGCGATTGCAGCTTGCGGCCTGGCGGCCGGCATGGACCTGCCGTCCTCGGTGGCGCCGTTTATTTTGCGCGGAGTGTGCCTTCTCGGCATCGATTCCGTGATGTGCCCGATTGAGCCCAGGAGAGTCGCCTGGCAGCGTCTGGCGTCCGATCTGGATCGAACAAAACTCGTTGAAATCACGAAGGAAATACCGTTGACCGAGGTAGGGGATTGGGGCGCGAAAATCCTGGCTGGTGAGGTCCGCGGCCGCATCGTGGTAAAA
The DNA here is from genome assembly GCF_054602315.1 of Bradyrhizobium cedriense. NCBI lineage: Bacteria > Pseudomonadati > Pseudomonadota > Alphaproteobacteria > Hyphomicrobiales > Nitrobacteraceae > Bradyrhizobium > Bradyrhizobium cedriense. Next base: position 836,132 of record NZ_JBTSWB010000002.1, read on the forward strand.
ATTGTCTAACGGCGTTCAGACTTTACCAACCAAGCTGCTTCAATGTCGCCATGGTTCGTATGGTAAGCAACGGGTAAAGAGATAAAGGCATCGCCCGCTGCGGGGGTTGGGTTCGGAGTTGAGCATGCTTGCGCGTATTGTGTTGGGGGCTGTCACGGCGGCAGCAACGTTTGCGCCGGCCATTGCAGGAAGCATGAACGCCGACGAGGCGCGCCGCTTCGTGGCCGGCAAGGTGTTCGCCTTCACCTGTTTCGACGGCACTCGCGGCGCCGGCCGTATCTTGGAAGATCTCGGTGCCGCCGGCGCGGTGCAGTTCTCCGGCGCAGGCCCGGTCAAACATCTCCGCCTGCCCGGCAATACGCTCCAGATCCGCGGCCAGAACGTCTGTGCCTCGATCAAGGGCATACCCTTCGAGCCCTGCTTCAACCTCGAAAAGACCGACGACCGCAGCTTCCGCGGCTCGGTGTCGGGCATGGGCTTCGCCTATTGCGACTTCCGCCATCAGGGCGGCAATCAGATGCTGATGGCGCGCGCTGCGGCGCGGCCACGCTCGCTGCGGACCCCGGAGCACACCGGTTCGGTCGGACCGTCCAATACCGAAGTCGCCGCGCGCGTCGAGACGCCGCGTGTCGAGAGCAGCCGGCTCGAGCCGGTGAAATCCGAGCCAGCGAAGAACGAGGGACCGCTGGAGTTGCGCCGGTCGACCCAGTGAGCCGGCCTGCGCGGACGATCCGCGCGCTTTGTCGTTGAAACATTTGGTCGAACACGAAGCCGCCGCGCCGTAATCATACGGGCGGCGGCTTTCATGCGTTGGTAGCTTTCGCGCCTCAGTTTGCGTGCGGCCGGTGGGCGCTCCCACGCAAGGGGTTCAACGATGTCGCTCTACTTCTTCCGCATCAGCACCGGCCGTTATTCCGGCGCCGCCGACCAGCCGTACGAGTTCGAGGATCGCGCAACCGCCTGGACCGAGATGACCGAACTGTGCGCCAATCTGCTTGGCGGCATCTCGCGCAGCCTGAAGCCGAACGCGGAGTGGTGCATGGAGCTGCTCGACGAGAACAAGAGGCCGGTCTTTCGCATCAGCCTCGTCGGCGAGACCGTCGGATGCAAGGCTTCCTAGATCCGACCTGAAGTTGCCATTTGAAGCTGTGTCGAGATCGCCCCGCACTCGCGCCCGTAGTTTTACGTAGGATCATGTTAACGCCTGTTTGCAATTATGGGCTTAGTCCTCACGGGATAAGAACCAGCCAGCATTGCTGAACTGACCTCCGCCCGGCCGTCCGTCGTGACGCCCTGCGGCGCAGGTGACGTGCGCCTTGCCGGGTATCATCGGGATTGTCGTGATGTCGAAATTGTCGATCGTCTTCAAGCTGCTGACCGTGCTGTCGGTGCTCGTGCTCTCGCTCGCAGGCGTCGGCGTGATGGCGATCGGCACGATGCAGAACATCAACGCCCACACGGTCGAGATTGCGGAGAGCTGGCTGCCGAGCGTGCGTGCGCTCGGCTCGATGCGCGCCGACATCAACGAGCTGCGCGTCGTCCTGCGACTGCACCTGATGCAGGAGAGCATTCAAGGCAAGGACGCTGCCGAGAAACGCATGGCCCCGCTGCGCGAGCGCATCGAGAAGACGCGCAAGGTCTACGAAGGCCTGATCACCTTGCCGGAGGAGCGTTCGATCTACGAGCAGTGGACCAAGGCCTGGGCCGAATACCTGAACGGCGTCCAGGAGACGATGGCGCTGTCGCGCAAGAGCCCTGGCCGCTTCCCGACAGAGGCCAACGAGCTGTTGCAGACCAAGGTCGCGAAGATGGCTCAGGCGGCGGATCCCCTGCTCCTGAAGAGCATCGAGCTCAACAACAGCGGCGCGGAAGCTGAAACGAAGGAGGCGGCAGCCAGCTACGCCACCATCTTCCGCGTGCTCGTCGGCATCATCGTTGCAGCCGTCGCGATCGCGATCGCCGCCGCCTACTATCTCGTGCGCGACGTGTCTCGTGGCATCGCCTCGATCATCCGTCCGATGCAGTCGCTCGGCGAGGGCGACCTCTCGGCCGAGGTGCCGCACCGCGGCGAGAAGACGGAGATCGGCTCGATGGCGGATGCGCTCCAGATCTTCAAGGAGGCGTTGATTGCCAAGAAGGCCGCCGACGAGGCGGCGGCGCGCGACGCCGAGGCCAAGATCGAGCGTGGCCGCCGCGTCGACGCCATCACCCGCAATTTCGAGGTCATGATCGGCGAGGTCGTCGAGACCGTGTCGTCGGCCTCGACCGAACTCGAGGCCTCCGCGGCCACGCTGAGCGGCACCGCGCAGCGCGGCCAGGAGCTCGCAACCGTCGTTGCGGCTGCGTCGGAGGAGGCCTCCACCAACGTCCAGGCGGTGGCGTCTGCCTCCGAGGAACTGTCGTCCTCCATCACCGAGATCAGCCGCCGCGTGCAGGATTCGGCGCGGATGGCCGCGGAAGCCGTCGAGCAGGCGGCGCGGACCAACGAGCGCGTCAACGCGCTGTCGCAGGCAGCCTCGCGCATCGGCGACGTCGTCGAACTCATCAACACCATCGCGGGCCAGACCAACCTGTTGGCGCTGAACGCGACCATCGAAGCGGCCCGCGCCGGCGAGGCCGGGCGCGGCTTCGCCGTCGTCGCTTCCGAGGTCAAGGCACTGGCCGAGCAGACGGCGAAGGCGACCGGCGAGATTGGCGCGCAGGTCGCGGGTATCCAGACCGCGACGCAGGAATCCGTCAGCGCCATCCAGGAGATCGGCGGCACCATCGAACGGCTGTCGGAGGTGTCCTCGGCCATCGCCGCCGCCGTCGAGGAGCAGGGCGCGGCCACGCAGGAGATATCGCGGAACGTTCAGCAGGCCGCGCTCGGCACCGAGGAGGTCTCCTCCAACATCACCGACGTGCAGCGCGGCGCGATCGAGACCGGCTCGGCCTCGGGCGAAGTGCTGTCGGCAGCGAAGTCGCTGGCGACCGACAGCACCCGCCTGAAGGTCGAAGTCGCGCAGTTCCTGCAATCCGTCCGCGCAGCCTGATCCTCAACTGCCGGTCTGCGGCGCGGGCGGCGGCGGTGCGACCTGGCGCCGGAACAGGATCCGTTGGTACAGCCAGCCGATCGCGACCAACACGATGCCGAGGCACATGAACGACAGCGCGCGGTAGACGCCCGTCAGCGTCGACATATCGATGACGAAGGCCTTGAGGATCGTCAGCGCGATGACCGCGGCCGACGCGAGCCGTGCCCGTTCCGAATTGACGAGGATGCCGACGCCGAGCAGCACCACGCCGAAAGCGAGCCAGCCGATCGAGTAGGTGTATTGCTCGGCGCCCGTGGTCGACCCGGTGGACAGGATCGGGCCGTTATAGAAGCGGCGGATCTCCAGCGTGACATAGGCGAGCGCGAACACGAGCGCGCCGCCTGCAATCGTATTGGCATAGACCTTGCCGCGCTCGCCGGCCACGGCATAGGACAGCAGCAGCAGCAGCACGGCCGGCAGCGCATAGCCGAGCAGCAGCAGGTTGAACACCGCGCCGCCGACGTCGGTGCGCCACAGCAGCGGATTCTCCAGGATCAAGAGACCGAACACGCTGATGAGCCCGGCGATCGCCGTCAGCACGACCGCGCCGACATTGTGCACGATGCTGCGGCTGCGCAGCCGCAGGCGCTCCAGCCCGATGGCCATCGACAGCGTGACACAGACTTGCAGTGCGAATTCGAGCAAGGAGGGGGCGTCGGTCATGCGGCCGCCGGTCGCAAAGTGCCGGATCTCCATGAAGACGAGCAGCGCGGTGAACAGGATCGCCGCGGTCTCGACCATGCGCAGCGGCGCATCGTCGGAGCGGCGGCGCAGGAAGACGCTCGCAGCCCAGAAGGAAAGTGCCGGCAAGCCGTAGCCCCATAACAGCCAGTTCAGAATCGGCGTGGTGCCGACGGCGTCGCCGACGATGCGAGGATCGTAGGCGATGCGCGCGGTGACGAGCCCCGCGAAGATCGCGGCCAGCCAGCGCAGGAACGGAATCGGCCGCTGCATCGAGATCCAGGCGGTGCCGAGCGACATCAGCGCCAGTGCGATCGTCAGCCAGCCCTTCTCCAGCGCGAAGGTCAGCGCCAGCGCCAGTGCGCCAAGCGTGCCGGTCGCGAACAGGGCCGTGGAGATCGCGACGCCCGGCCGGGCCTCGCGGCGCGTGAGCGCCTCGGTCGCAGCGCCGAAGGCGCCGGCGAGCAGCACCGCCAGGATCGCGAACGGGATCGAGCGGTCGAGATGAGCGATACGCGCGTAGAGCGCGACCAGGATCGCGATCGGCGTCGCGACCCCGGCCGCCGACCACACCACCGGAATGATTGCCGAGTTCGAGCGGCCTTGTGCCAGGAAGCCGGCGATGCCGAAGCCGGCGGCGAAGATCACGGCCATCACCAGGTGCAGCGTCACCGCGCTGTCGGTCGCTGTCGGCCCGATGCCGGGCATGGGGCCGCCCGGCAGCACCAGCATATCGGGATTGGCGCGCACCGCCCATTCGGCGAATACTATGAAGACCGTCGCCGCGGCTGCACCCAGTGCGGCCGTGGCCGCCGGCGCTCGCCAGGCGACGAACAGCGTTCCCGCGACCAGCAGGGCGAAGGCGATCAACGCCAGATCGGCATGCGCGCTCGACAGCACGATCAGCATCGCGCCGAACAGATACGCGCCGAGCGCGCCCGACGAGACCGGCTCGATCTCGCCGTCCTCAATGGTCGGGCCGAACATGAAGCCGCAGACGACGAGGAGCGCGGCCAGCACGAAGCCGGCGATGACATGGAAGGCGTGCGGCGCGACCTGCAGTTCGGCGGCGTCGAGACCCGGGAAGACCCAGAGCACGGCGAACACGATTGTCGTGACCGCGAGCCAGCGCCATAGCCGGATACGGGCGAGACCAAAACTCGCGGCGGTGACGATCGCGAGATAGACGTAAAGCGCCCAATAGTCCGGCTTGCCGCTGGAGACGAGGATCGGCGTCACGAAGGCGCCGACCACGCCGAGGCCGGCGAGTGCCGGGCCGTGCAACAGCGCTGCGGCCAGCGTGCCCATCGCGACGATGCCGAGCAGCACGAAGGCGGTTGCGGGCACCAGGAAGCCATAGAGCGCATAGGCCGCGTAGATCGTGGCGAACGCCACCGCCGTGCCGGCCGCGGTGAGGATCGCGGGGATGTTGGCGATCGGCAGCGCCTGGATGCTCGAGATGGCCTCCTTGCGCCGCGTCCATTCGCCGGCGCCGAGCAGCGCCACCGCGAACAATCCGCCGAGGAACACGCGCACTCCGGGGCCGAGGAGGCCAGCCTCGATCGAATAGCGCACCATGAAGAAGCCGCCGAGCGCGAGCGCGAGCCCGCCGATCCACACCACCCAGCGGGTGCCGAGCCGCTCCTCGAAACCGGGCGCCGGCGCGGGCAGCGGCGGCGGTGCGTCGGCCTCGGTGCTGGTTTCGAATGAAGGCGAGGGAGCTTCTTCCGTGACGAGCGGGGGCAGCTGCTCGACTTCCGGGGCAAGCGGCGGCGGCTCTGCGGCGGCCTCCGCCGGTGCGGGCGCCTCCTCCCAGAAAGGCGTGAGCGGCGGCGGCTGGACCGGCCGTTGGGCGGAAAACAACTCCTCGAGCGAGTTCAGTCGCCGGCGTAGCTCGGCCGCCTGGTTTGAGGCCTTGATCGCGATCAGGAAGGCGACGATCGCAATGATCAGCGCAAAGACGTCGAACGGGCCGTCGAACATGAAGCCTCCAGGCAACCGGCGGGCAGGGGCCGGCACCCCAAATATCAGGATCTAGCGCCGGGAGCGCACGCGCAAGCCCGGCGCGGGTCGTTCCTGGAGCACGTCGCGGCGGAAGCGATAGAGCGCCGCCGGCCGTCCGCCCGTCTGTGTCGACATGACCCCGGTCGGTTCGACCAGGGCTTCCATTTCGACCAGGCGACGGAAATTTTGCTTGTGCAGATGCCGGCCGGAGATCGCCTCCACGGTGTGCTGCAGTTCGGTGAGTGTGAATTCAGGCGGCAAAAGTTCAAAGACGACAGGGCGATACTTCAGCTTTGCGCGCAGCCGCGCAATGGCCGTGGCGAGAATCCGGCGGTGGTCGAACCGCATCGAGGTCCCGAGCGGGGGAAGCGTCACGCGCGCCAATGCCGCGGGGCGGCCATCGCGCCGCGCCTCCTCGATCAGCCCGGCCTCGTACAGCAGCTCATAGCGGTCGAGCACGCGTTCCTCATCCCAGGGCACGCCGTCGAGACCGAAATAGAACCGCACGCGGTCCTTCCGCGGCAGCGCGCGCGTCGTCTCCGGCGTCTCCTCCTCCGCCCACTTCGTCAGTGCCGGGATGATGTCGCGGGCGATGATCCCCGGCGGCTGCTCGCGCCAGTCTTCCCACGGGAAGAAGCGGTACCATGGCTCGAAGCTCGCGCCGGTCGCGACGAGCTCGCCGCCGATCGCGCGCGTCAGCGCGAGATAGCCGATCGACACCATATGGGCGCCGGTGTCGCCGGCCTCGGCATGACGGCCGCGATCGCCGAACGTGTAGAGCTGCTCGACATAGCCGAGACGCAGGCCCGCCTGTTGCTCGACCCAGGCGCGCAGGCCGATCTCGAAGGTGCGATGGGCGAGCGCATCGAACGGGCCGAATGGCAGGCCGGCAAGCCCGTCAGCACCGCGTGCGGTCAGGATCAAGGGTTCGTGGTTCTCGATCGCAACGATTGCGGCGGTGAGGCCGATCTCGATCGGCGTCAGTCTGTCGTTCATGCGGCTGAGGTCACAAACGTTGCCACAAACTCGTCATGCCCGGGCTTGTCCCGGGGATCCACGTTCTTCGTGCCCCGGGACAGGTCTTGGATGGCCGGGACAAGCCCGGCCATGACGACGTGGAGGCATGTGCGCATAAGCCCACCAAAGGCATGCGCAATGCCCTCTCCCGCAAGCGCAAGCGCAAGCGGGAGAGGGAGCGCAGTTCCGTTGCGGCTGCTATTCGATGCTCGCCTCATTCGAGCTCGATCACGAAGGGACGGCCCTCGACCATCATCGAACCCGGGCCCATCTCGTCGAGCGCGCGCAGCATGCGGCCGTTGCGCCCGAGAGCACGATCGGCAAGGCTGACGATACGCCGGTTCGGCGAAGCGATCGGCGAGGCCGCGCGGATCTTCCTGGCGATCTCGGTCTCGTCACGGTTCGGATTGAGCGCGCAGACGGCCGCGAATGCACTCGCGGTGGAGCGGCTGATGCCGGCGTAGCAATGCACCACCAGTGGTGCGCTGCGATCCCAGCCGCGCACGAAGGTCAGCACCTGCTCGATATGCATTTCTGATGGTGCGACGAAACCGTCAATCTCCTCGGTGATGTCATCCATCGACACCTTGAGGTGGTTGGCGGGGAGCACCGACACCGGACGGGCTACCTGCTCGACATTGGCCATCACCGTCAACACATGGCTGGCGCCTGTGGTACGGACAGTCTCGGGAAGCGCGGCGAGGGAACAGACGTGGATCATGGCGGACCTTTTTGGCGCCGATTATAGCCAGCCCGCGTAGGGTGGGCAAAGGAGCATCGCGCCGTGCCCACCATTTCGTGCTGCGCACGTCTCGCCTTGTTTGGCGGCACGCTTTGCTTTGTCCGCCCTGCCAAGGGACGATGCTACGCAAACAGCGCGCCAAACCGCTCCAGAAACTGCTTCTCCGCCCGCGCCGCGGTCCATGGCGTCAGATAGTCGCGCCGGACGCTGTCGGACAGGCCGGGATCCTTTCCGAACAGGCGCTTCGCCTCGCTCATCTCAAAACCGGCGAGTTCGGTCGCCTCGAGGTAAGCCGCGCCGCGATCGGCGGCCTTGATCGCCGCCGTGATCTCCTCCGGCAGCACCGGCGGCAAGCCGAAACGGATATGGATGGCGCCGAGCAGGCGTTTCTCGACCGCCTTGTAGTGGCCATCGAGCACGGCCTTGAACGGCGAGATCATGTCGCCGATCACATATTCCGGCGCATCGTGCAGCAGGGCTGCGAGCCGCAAGCGCTGGTCGGCTCGCGGCATCTCGTGCCGCAGCACGGTTTCCACCAGCAGCGTGTGCTGCGCGACCGAAAAGATATGCGCGCCGACGGTCTGCCCGTTCCAGCGCGCGACGCGGGCGAGGCCGTGCGCGATGTCGGCGATCTCGATGTCGAGCGGGGAGGGATCGAGCAGGTCGAGCCGGCGGCCCGACAGCATGCGCTGCCAGGCGCGGGACGGCGCATCGCGCGCGGTCTTCTTCGTCGTCATCTGGCCTTGAGGCGCGGCTTGCGTTGCGTCTTGCCGCAGCTTGCGTGGCAGTGGCAGTCGACGAGATGGTCGTTGACCATGCCGGTCGCCTGCATGAAGGCGTAGACGATGGTCGGGCCGACGAACTTGAAGCCGCGCGAGGACAGCTCCCTGGAGATCTGCACCGACAGCGGCGTCGAGGCGGGCACGCTCGCGGTGGTCTTGAACTGGTTGACCAGCGGCCTTCCGTCCATGAAGTCCCACAGCAGCTTCGAGAAGCCCGGGCCCTTCTCCATGATGTCGAGATAGGATTTCGCGCTCAGGATCGCGCCATCGATCTTGGCCTTGTTGCGCACGATGCCGGCATCATTCATCAGCGCATGGACCTTCTTCGCGTTGTAGCGCGCGATCTTCTCCGGCTTGAAATCGTCGAAGGCTTTGCGGAAATTGTCGCGCTTGCGCAGGATCGTGATCCAGGACAGGCCGGCCTGGAAGCCGTCGAGCATCAGCTTCTCGTAGAGCGCGCGGTCGTCATATTCCGGCACGCCCCATTCGGTGTCGTGATAGGCGACGTAAAGCGGATCTTCGCCAGGCCAGGGACACCGTTTCAGGCCGTCGGGATGCAGGCGGGCGGCACGGCTCATGCGATGGGCTGCTTGGCTGGAATGCGAACGGCGTCTGGTTCAGCGAGCGTCAAAGCCAGCCCCCCAGCGGTGAGCGGCTGGCCCGCGTCGAGCGCGTCGGCAACACGGTCGATGCGCACGAGGGCAATGCCCTTGCCGCCCGCGGTCGAGCCGATGGTTCCGACGTGTTTGTCGCCGGCGAGAATTGTGGCCCCGATCTCGGGCGAGGGCCCGTCGAGCAACACTTTGACGCTGCGGGTGCGTGCCGTGCCGCGATGCTGCATGCGAGAGACGACCTCCTGGCCGACATAGCACCCCTTGTCGAAATCGACGCCGGCGAGACGATCCATGTTGGACTCGTGCGGGAAGGCATCGCTGTACATGAAATCGAGCCCGCCACGGGGCACGCCGAGCGCGATACGGTGCGTCTCGTATTCGGCCGCTTCGACCAACTCGGCGCCGATGAGGTCGGACAGCTTCTGCTTGAGATCTTCCGGGATCAGGATGCGGTAGCCGAGCGCGTCATTGCGCGGGTCGGCGAAGGCGAGGTCCGGCTGGGCCCCGGGCTGGCCGTCCCAGGCCGCGAGCACGCCGAGATCGCCGGACAGGTTGTCCACCGTGACCTTGGCGCGCAGCTTGTAGAATTTCAGCTTGGTGGCGAGGGTGTCCGCCAGAGCTTTTGGGCAATCGATCAGGAACCCGCCGCCGTGACCCGCGGGCGCTTCCGTGATCAGGAAATCCACGATGATCTTGCCTTGCGGCGTGAGCAGCGCGCCGAATCGTCCCAGGCCCGGTTTCAGCCTGTCGACGTCGGTCGTGATGAGGCCGTTGAGGAAATTGCGCGCATCCTCGCCTGCGACCTTGACCACACCCCGGTCGGGAAGAAACGCCGATCTCATGCGAAAATCTCTTGCGACATGTTGCTCCGGAACGTAAGCCCGCAACGCATAAACGACAAGACCTCAAGCCCCGCGCTTGGGGATGAGAGAGGCCTTCAGCCATGAGCCAGCGTTTCGATGTGATCCTCAAGGGCGGCACCGTGGTCAACCAGGACGGCGAGGGTGTTCGCGATATCGGCATCGCGGGCGGCCGCATCGCCGAGCTCGGCCCGCTGCAAGGCAGCGCCGCGGAGGTGATCGACTGCAAGGGCCTGCACATCCTGCCCGGCGTGATGGATACGCAGGTGCATTTCCGCGAGCCCGGGCTGACGCACAAGGAAGACCTCGAGACCGGCTCGCGCAGCGCGGTGATGGGCGGCGTCACCGCGGTGTTCGAAATGCCGAACACGGCGCCGCTGACGGTGACGGAGGCCGAATTCACCGACAAGGTGAAGCGGGCCCATCACCGCATGCATTGCGACTTCGCCTTCTTCATCGGCGGCACCCGCGAGAACGTGCAGGACCTGCCGGTGCTCGAACGTGCACCCGGCTGCGCCGGCGTCAAGGTGTTCATCGGCTCCTCGACCGGCGCGCTCCTGGTGGAGGACGACGAAAGCCTGCGCCGCATCTTCCAGGTCATCGGCCGCCGCGCCGCTTTCCATGCCGAGGACGAATATCGCCTCAACGAGCGCAAACCGCAACGCATCGAGGGCGATGCGCGCTCGCATCCGGTCTGGCGTGACGAGACCGCCGCGCTGATGGCGACGCAGCGGCTGGTCAAGCTCGCGCACGAGACCGGCAAGCGCATCCACGTGCTGCACATCTCGACCAAGGAGGAGATCGAGTTCCTGCGCGACCACAAGGACGTCGCGTCCTGCGAAGCGACGCCGCACCATCTCACGCTGGTCGCGCCCGAATGCTACGAGCGGCTCGGAACGCTGGCCCAGATGAACCCGCCGGTGCGCGGCGCCGATCACCGCGCCGGCATCTGGCGCGGCATCGAGCAGGGCATCATCGACGTGCTCGGCTCCGACCATGCTCCGCATACGCTCGAGGAGAAGCAGAAGACCTACCCGGCCTCGCCCTCCGGCATGACCGGCGTGCAGACGCTGGTGCCGATCATGCTCGATCACGTCAACGCGGGTCGGCTCTCTCTGGCGCGCTTCGTCGATCTCACCAGCGCCGGCCCCGCACGCCTCTACAACATGGCCTGCAAGGGCCGCATCGCCGCCGGCTATGACGCGGACTTCACCATCGTCGATCTGAAGCGCAGCGAGACCATCACCAACAAATGGGTGGCCTCCAAAGCCGGCTGGACTCCCTATGACGGCATGCGCGTGACGGGTTGGCCCGTCGGCACCTTCATCCGCGGCCGCCGCGTGATGTGGCAGGGCGAACTGGTGACGGCCTCGCAAGGCGAGCCGGTGCGGTTTCTGGAGACGCTGAAGCAGTAGGGAATTGGTGTCGGGAGACGGACGGTGTTTCCCCACCCGTCATTGCGAGCGCAGCGAAGCAATCCAGAATCCCTCCGCGGTGGCAGTCTGGATTGCTTCGCTATGCTCGCAATGACGAGGGGAGGGAGCTACAATTCCGCTCGAATGGGAGTGCAGTGAATGTCCCAGCCGACACCCCTCATCACCACCGAACAACTCGCCGCCATGCTCGGCGATCCCAACCTCCGCCTGTACGACTGCACGACGTACAACGAGCCCGTGCCACCCGGTAGCGACGTGCCTTATCGCGCGGTGCCAGGCGACAAGACCTTCGCCGCCGGCCACATTCCCGGCGCCGATTTCCTCGACCTGCAAGGCGAGTTCTCCGACGCTTCCGCGCAACAATTCTTCATGATGCCTGGTGTGGCCCAATTGGAGACCGCCTTCGGCCGCCACGGCGCCGACGCATCCAGGACCATCGTGCTCTACAGCATCGGCACGATGATGTGGGCGACGCGGTTCTGGTGGATGCTGCGCTCGCTCGGCGTCGATGCGCTCGTGCTCGATGGCGGTTTCGACAAATGGAAGGCGGAGGGACGGCCGGTGGAGACAGGCGCGCCGAAGGGCTATCCAGCGACCATCTTCAAGGCGACGCTGCGCGGGGACTTCTTCGTCGACAAGGAAGCCGTGCTGGCGCGGATCGGTGACCCCGCGACGGTCATCGTCAACGCACTCGGGCCGCAGTTTCACCGCGGTCTCGAGCCGAGCCGCTATGGCCGGCCGGGCCGCATTCCCGGCAGCGTCAACGTGTCAGCCGCAACGCTCGTGAACGCCGACAAGACGCTGACGAATCCTGCGGATGCGGAAGCCAGGTTCGCGGCCCAAGGCGTCACGCGCGACAAGAATGTGATTCTCTATTGCGGCGGCGGCATCTCGGCAACGATCGACCTGTTGCTGCTGACGCAGCTCGGCTTCGACAAGCTGACGCTCTACGATGCCTCGATGGGCGAATGGGCGAGGGATCCGGCGCTGCCGATCGAGACGGATTGAGGCGCGCATTCCCGATACTGCCGGGAACATCTCCCGCTCATCGCGAGACTAATGCTTGTCCGCAAGGAACGACTTCCGTGCGATAATCGGGGCAGACTTCGCGACCTCTTCGCAGAGTCATTCATCCGTCGACTGGCCCCGCCGCGTGGCGGGGTCATTTTCGACAGGCTTACTGCCTGGAGATGCCGACCGAGAACTCGCCGTTGCGGATGCGGCCAGGAAAGCCCTCGACGAACTTCGCCACCGCGTCCTCGCCATAGGTGCCGACCAGCTCGGCCAACGCCGCAAACAGGCTTGCCTGGGCCAAGCAATCGCCGTCGACGCCGTCATGGCGCGCCTCGGCCCAGGCCTCGTTGAGATAGCTCAGGGCAGCCTGTTTCTGCTCGTGATCGGGCAGCGGCGCGCGGGCGGGGGCGTAGGAAATCGGCTGGCTCATGAAACTCGATCAGGGCTGGGGCGCGATCCACGGCGATGCGCTGTGCGAGAGGTGTAGCACGAGCGTTAACGACCGCTAGGCCACATCTTTAAGAACGGTTAACGGCTGTGCACAAAGTCGATGACAGGGGTCAAGCCGCGCCGCCGCGTCGATCCTCTCTCGTCATTCTGGGGCGCGCGTAGCGCGAGCCCGGAATGACGGGGAGAGAGCTCAGTTCGCGTAACGTGCCGTGAGATCGCGCGAGATCTTCGAGCCTTCCTCGATATAGCGGCGGATCGCCACCGTCGCGGCCGGCGTGCAGCTGCGGTAGGTCTGCTGAAAGCCGTTATAGCCGCGGTTGAATCCGGCAATCATGCGGGTGCGGCGCTCCCCCGAGGGGGTTTCGGCATCAATCAGCGCCTGCATCTCGTTGCGCCATTTGTTGCCCTCGTTGGCCCCGCAGATGCCGCGCAGGTAGTGCAGCCCGCCGAGGATTTCCGCCAGCCGCTGCAAATCGCCGTCAAACGGCGCCGCCGCGTCCTGGGCCCGGGCGGGCACGAGGACGCAGGCGAGAATCAGGGCAAAAATGGCCAGAAATCGTGTGGACATCGGCGGGTGTATGCCCCGTCGAGGCTAGGGACGCAAGGCAGCGCGTCAGTGTCCGATCAGGCGCGCCGCGGACTGGATCACCTCTTCCAGTCCCCCGGTCAGCTTGAGGTCGCCGAGGTTCGCCAGAGCATCGGGAGCGATCCAGCGGTAATCGTCGAGCTCGTCGTTCAGGGTCGGCTCCTTGGCCAGCCAGCGGGCGGCAAAGGACATGATCAGGTAGTGGCCGGCGCCGGCTGCGGCCGGCAGCACCTCGCGCCAGCCGGCAAGGCCGACGATCTCGATGCCGAGCCCGGTCTCCTCGTCGACCTCGCGCGCCAGGGCCTCGTGCAGCGATTCGCCGAATTCGACCCGGCCGCCCGGAAGCGAATAGAACCCCTTGGCGGGAGAGCGGGCGCGGCGGACCAGCAGCACTTGGCCGTCGCGGAAGATGGCGGCGGAGACCGCGAGCTGGGGATGGGACGGCTGGACGGGCGAAGCCAAGGCCTAATTCGCCATGATGGTGTCGACGTCGGCTTCCGCCCCGCCATTGATGATGCCGCCGCAGGCCGCGATCAGCGGCTTGACCCATGCCGTGGCCTGCTCGGCGAGGCGGACGCGGGTGGTGTCCTTCTCGACCTCGCGCATGGCCGAGCCGACCGCGGTGAGGATCGAGGTCATGGTGTCGGTGATGTGGTCGAACTGGGCGCGCACGGTGGGATCGGCCTTCTCATAGGCCTCGATCGCCAGATCCCGCGCCTTGAAGTTCGATGCCGTGAAATGCTCGGCATACGACAGCGGCGTCCAGGTCAGGAAGTCTTCGGCGCATTCCGGCATGTCCGGGACCATTTCCAGCAGCATCACGGCTTCATTGAAATGGTTGAGATAGTCGGTGGCAAGCCCGGTGCGCGGGTTGATGTTGGCGACGCGCAGCCGCTCGGCCCAGGCGGCGGCCTCGGGGCCCGTCTGTACATGCGTCCGCGCGGGTTGGGAGGCCGTTGAGCTCATCGGCCGCAGTGTTAACGTTCGGGGTTAAAAGGACCTGAACGGACCCTATATAGACCCCCAAGCATGTGTGGACGCTTCGTCATAACTTCTGCCCCCGCGGCTTTGCGGCAACTGTTCGGCTATGTCGAGCAGCCGAATTTCCCGCCCAGGTACAATGTCGCTCCGACGCAACCGATTCCGGTCGTGTTGGTCGAGAGCGGCGCGCGGCATTTCCGCCTGATGCGCTGGGGTCTCTTGCCGGGCTGGGTCAAGGATCCCCGCGGCTTCACGCTCCTGATCAACGCGCGTTCGGAGACGGTTCTGGAGAAGCCCGCCTTCAAGAGAGCCATACGCCGGCGCCGAGGCCTGATCCCGGCCGACGGCTACTACGAATGGAAGGCGGAGGACGGCCGCAAGCAGCCCTTCTTCATCCATCGCGCCGATGGCGAGCCCCTTGGTTTCGCTGCGGTGTTCGAGACATGGGTCGGGCCGAACGGCGAGGAGCTCGACACGGTCGCGATCGTCACCGCGGCGGCAGGCGAGGACCTCGCCGCGCTGCATGACCGCGTTCCCGTCACCATCAGCCCGCGCGATTTCGAGCGCTGGCTCGACTGCCGCGGCGACGAAATCGACGAGATCCTGCCGCTGATGACCGCACCGCGCATCGGCGAATTCGCCTGGCACCCCGTCTCCACCCGCGTCAACCGCGTTGCCAATGACGACGAGCAGCTCGTGCTGCCGATCAGCGCGGAGGAAATGGAGGCGGAGGCGGCGAAGCCGAAGAAGGTGGCGCGCAAGGCGGCGAACACGTCCGCCGATGACGGACAGGGATCGTTATTTTAGAAAGCTGGTGCCTCTTACTCCGCTGTCGTCGCGGATCTGCGCTGCGCGCGCCCCGGGAGGAAAGCCGAGTGCGAGGCGCTCTACACTATCTCCTGCGCCCGCAGCGCAGCGATCTCCGCCGCACCGAACCCCAGCTCGCCCAGCACGGCATCCGTATCGGCCCCCAGCTCGGGCGCCATCCGGTCCAGCTTTCCGCCGCCATGGGCGAGCTTGAAGCCGCTGCCGGCGAAGCGCAAGGGGCCGTAAGGCGTGTCCAGCTCCTGGATCGCCCCGCGCGCCTTCACCTGCGGATGGTCGATGACCTCCTCGACCTTCCAGATGCTGGCGCAGGGCGCGCCGGCGTTTTCCAAAATCGTCTCCCATTCGCGCGCCGGTCTGGCCGCGAGCGCTTCCTCGATGATGGCACGCAGCGCCGGTTCGTTCTCGTTGCGCGCGAACCAGTCGGCAAAGCGCGGGTCGGCGAGCGTGTCCTCGCGGCCGAGCGCCGACATCAGCGCGCGGTACTGCTTCTCGTTGTTGACGGCGAGCAGGATGTGGCCGTCGCCGCATTTGAACAAATTCGCCGTGGTCCTACGGCTGACCGCCTGATTGCCCGAGAGCTGCTGGCGATGGCCGGCAACCGACCAGTCCGCGATCTGCCCGGAGAGAAATGCCAGCGTTGCCTCCAGCATGGAGACGTCGATGAGCTGGCCCTTGCCGGTGCGGTCACGCTGATACAGCGCGCTCGACACGCCGAATGCGGCCGTCGCCCCCGAGAGCACGTCGCACACCGCAAATCCGGCGCGCGTCGGTCCCGTTTCGGGGTGGCCGGTGATCGCCATGATGCCCGACAGCGCCTGCATCTTGCCGTCATAGCCAGGCCGCAGGCGGTCCGGGCCGGTCTGGCCGAAGCCGGACACCGCGCAATAGATCAGCTTGGGATTGATCGCCGACAGCGCCTCATAGCCGATGCCGAGCTTGTCCATCACGCCGGGGCGGAAGTTCTCCATGACCACGTCGACCTGCGCGGCCAGCTTCTTCACGATCGCGATCGCCTCCGGCTTCTGCAAATCCAGCGTCAGGCTGCGCTTGTTGCCGTTGACGGCCTGGAAGGCCGGTGCCAGTCCGCGCTCGGCCCATTCGCGGGAAAGCGGCGTGCGGCGCATGTCCTCGCCCTCGCGCCGCTCGACCTTGATGACGTCCGCGCCCAGGAGCGCGAGCTGGTAGCTCGCATAAGGGCCGGCCAGCACTTGCGTGAAGTCCAGGATCTTCACGCCCTCGAACGGTCGCGTCACGTCGCTCTCCCCGCTTTGCTATCGTTGCCGGAGGACGTCAGGCGGCGCGGTTGCCGCGCGCGATCTCCTTCTGCTTGTCGAATTCGGCGCGACGCCGCGCCAACTCTTCAGGGCTCAGCTGCGCGACGTTGTTGTAGTCGAGCTTCCAGGAGGCATCCTCGCTCCAGCGCAGCGGCGACTGCATCGTCGTCTGCGGACCGCTTGCAGTCTCCAGCAGCCGCAGCGCCAGCTCCAGCGTCTGCGCCTGCGAGGCGACGTCGTGCGGTCTGCCGGCGGAATTGCCGAGCGGGAAGTCGCTGAACAAAAGGCGCGGCACGGCCGCGTGCTCGATGATGTCCTTGGCGCAGCCCATGATCACGGTCGGAATCCCGTTGCGCTCCAGATGCCGCGCCACCAGCGCCGTGGTCTGGTGGCAGACCGGGCAGTTCGGCACCAGCACGGCGACATCGACCGCATCAGTGCGGCAGCGCGCCAGGATCTCAGGCGCGTCGGTGTCGAGCGTGACACGATGGCTGCGGTTGGTCGGCGCGCCGAAGAAGCGCGGAGCGACCTCGCCGATGCGCCCGGCGGCGCTGGCCTTCAAGAGCTGCTGCAGCGGAAACCAGGTGCCGCTGTCGGTGGCGCTGGTGTGCTTGCGGTCGTAGCCGATGTGGGAGATGCGGAGGTCGTGCTCTTTCGACGTGTCGCCGTCATAGACCTCGTAGAATTTCGCGCTGCCATTATACGCCGCGCCCGGCCCCTGGTCCCCCTTGGCCGGATCGTAAGGCGCAGCCGTCGTGATGATGGTGACGCGCGCCTGCGACAGCGGCTTCTTCAGCGGCTGGAACGGCGCCTCGGTGTAGTGCGCCCAGCGATACGGCGTGGTGTAGCCGATCGCCGCGTAATAGTCGCGGGTGCGTTGCATGTAGGGGACGGGGGAGTCGTAGTCGGGCGCAAAGCCGAATTCGTCGTCGCGCGGAGCGGTCATGGGGCGCGTCTCCTGGTTCTTGGTTGGGGCCAGACTAGAGATAGTTTTCGCCATGCTCAACGGGGGGAGGGAGGACGCAGGTCAGAATTGCAGATGAGAATGGAGCGGCACGGACGGTGCCAACCCTCTCCCCTTGTGGGAGAGGGTGGCTTCGCGATAGCGAAGCCGGGTGAGGGGTCTCTATCCTCGCGAGCGGTCTCTCAAGTGGAGAGAACCCCTCATCCGGCGCCACAGCCGAAGCTTCGCTTCGGCGTTCTTAAGAACGGCGGCCGAAGGCCGCCTATGCCACCTTCTCCCACAAGGGGAGAAGGATTCGCACCGTACGCGCGGATAGATTCACCTACCTGAACAGATGCAGCGCCGCGTATTGCAGCAGCATGATCGCCTTGGCGTCGATGATGCGGCCGTCGGCGATCATCGCCAGCGCCTCGTCGATGGACAGCTCCAGCACCTCGATGTCCTCGCCCTCATGTTCGAGGCCGCCGCCGTCGCTGACGCGCATCTCGGGCTCGTACTCGGCGACGAAGAAATGCAGCTTCTCGGTGATCGCGCCCGGGCTCATGAAGGCCTCGAACACCTTGTGCACGTCGTGCAGGCGATAGCCGGTTTCCTCCTCGGCCTCGGCGCGGATGCGCGCCTCGGGCTCGGCATTGTCCAGCACGCCGGCGGCTGCCTCGATCAGGAGATCGTCGTGGCCGCGAATGAACGCCGGCAGGCGGAACTGGCGCACCAGGATCACGGTGCGCCGTGCGCGATTGTAGGGCAGCACGGCTGCGGCATTGTCGCGCTCATAGGTCTCGCGGTGCTGGGTCTGCCACTCGCCATTGGCGCGCCGGTATTCGAGGGTCGTGTTCTTCAGCGGCGTCCAATTGTCCGAGAGCAGGCGAACGTCCTTGATGCGGACGCGATCGGAAATGGTCATGGCTCGATCTCAATTGCTTGGCGTGGTGGTGCGGCCGTCGAGCCACTTCTGGAACATCACGGAAGTGGATAGCTCGAAGCCCAGCGAGTCGTAGAACGCATTGGCCTGCAGGTTCTCGCGGCGGACCAGGAGCTGCAGTTTTGGAATTCCGGCCGCGCGCAGCCAGTCCTCCGCGGCCGCCATGATGAGACGGCCATGGCCGCGCTTCTGGCAGTCAGGATCGACCGCGACGTAGTAGACCCAGCCCCGATGGCCGTCATGGCCGACCATGATCGTGGCGACGATCGCAGCGTTGTCGCGGCCGACCAGCACCGTGGAATTGTCGCGCCGCCGCGCCAGGGCAATGTCGGCATGCGGATCGTTCCAGGGCCGCGTCAGGCCGCAGCGCTGCCAGAGCGCGACGACCATCTCGACGTCGGTGTCCGCGATCGCGCTGATTTCGAGCGGAGCAGGGGGCACGCTCACAGCACCTTCCCCGGATTCATGATGCCGTGCGGATCGAGCATCGCCTTGATTGAGCGCATCAGCTCGATCGCGGTCTTGTCCTTCACCTCCGGCAGTTCGTCGCGCTTGAGCACGCCGATGCCGTGCTCGGCCGAGATCGAGCCGCCCATGCGCAGCACGATCTCGAACACCACCGCGTTCACATCGTGCCAGCGCGCCAGATAGTCGGCGGTGTCGGCCCCGATCGGCTGGCTGACATTGTAATGCAGATTGCCGTCGCCGAGATGGCCGAACGGCACCGGCCGCGCGCCGGGGATCAGCTTCACCACGGCGGCGTCGGCCTCGGCGATGAAGGCGGGCACGGCCGCGACGGGCACGGAGATGTCGTGCTTGATCGAGCCGCCCTCAGGCTTCTGCGCCGCCGACATCTCGTCGCGCAGCTTCCAGAAGCCGGCGCGCTGGGTGAGGTTGGCCGCGATCACCGCGTCGTCGACGATCTCCTCCTCCATGGCGCGGGCGAGGATCGTCTCCAGCGGCGTGCGGGCATCCTCGCCGGGCGAGGACAATTCCATCAGCACGTACCAGGGATGCTTCGCTTGAAGCGGATCGCGCACGTCGATGCCGTGCCGCACCGAGAAATCCACCGCCATCTCCGACAGCAGCTCGAAGCTCGTCAGCGCATTGGCGGCTTCGCCTTGCGCGATCGTCAGCAGCTCGAGCGCCGCCGCCGGCGATTTCAGCCCCACGAAGGCCGTCTCGATCGCCCGCGGCCTCGGAAACAGCTTCAGCGTCGCCGCCGTGATGATGCCGAGCGTGCCTTCGGCGCCGATGAAGAGATTGTGCAGATTGTAGCCGGTGTTGTCCTTCTTCAGCTTCGACAGCAAATTGAGCACGCGCCCGTCGGCCAGCACCACCTCGAGCCCCAGCGCCATCTCGCGTGCGACGCCATAGGCGAGCGCGGCGGTGCCGCCGGCATTGGTCGAGAGATTGCCGCCGATGGTGCAGCTGCCCTCGGCGCCGAGCGACAGCGGAAACAGCCGGTCCACCTCCGCCGCCTTCGCTTGCGCGATCTGCAGCACTACGCCGGCCTCGCAGGTCATGGTGTTGGAGGCGGTGTCGACCTCGCGGATCTTGTCGAGCCGGCGCAGCGACACCACCACCTCGCCATTGTGCGGCGTCTGCCCGCCGACGAGCCCGGTATTGCCGCCCTGCGGCACCAGCGCGATTCTGTGCGCGGAGGCGAGCTTGCAGATTTCCGAGACCTCCGCGGTCGAGCCCGGGCGCAGCACCAGCGGCGAGCGGCCGTGGAACAGGTTGCGCTCCTCGGTGACGTAAGGCTCGATGTCGGTCGCATCGGTGATGGCGTGGCGGTCGCCGACGATCTTGCGGAATTGCTCGATAAGCTCGAGCGCAAGCGGAGCGGGCGCGGATGTGTTGACGTTCATTCTGGTGTCTCTTCTCAAGCTTCTTATCGGGCAACCGCAGCCCGGCGCAGCCGGTCATTGATCGCTTCGCCCAGGCCTTGTTCGGGCACCGTCATCACCGCGATCGCCCGCGGGCTCTTCGCATCGAGGGCGCGCAGATGGCCGAACAGGTTGGCGGCGGCTTCATCGAGATCGCCGGTGGGGGACAAATTCATGACGGCGGCGGCGGCGTCAAGGCCGGGCAGGCGGGCCGGGCCGAACGCGAGCAACGCTTCGCCCGGTGCGACGTCACGCGCATTGAGCCGCACATGGGCGCGCGGCGCGTAATGCGAGGCCAGCATGCCCGGGGCCAGCGGCTGGCTATCGTCGCTTTCGGCCTCCGCGGGCGGCCGGGCCAGGGCCATGCCGAGCACCGCCTCGATCCGCTCGCGTGACAGCCCCCCGGGACGAAGCAGTATCGGCGCGTCAAGGCAGCCGACGATGGTCGATTCCACGCCGACCGAAACAGGTCCGCCGTCGACGATCAGGTCGATCCGCCCGGCAAGGTCGCCCTCGACATGGGCGGCGAGCGTCGGCGAGACGTGGCCGGAGATGTTGGCGGACGGCGCCACCACGGCGCCGCCGAAGGCGCGCAGAATCGCCTGCGCCACCGGATGGGCGGGGATGCGGATCGCCACGGTGTCGAGGCCGGCGGTGGCGAGATCCGCCACCGGGCAGCCCTCCGTCTTCGGCACGACCAGCGTCAGCGGCCCCGGCCAGAACGCCTCTGCGAGGTCCAGAGCGCGCGCGTCGAAGCGCCCGATCCGCCGCGCGGCCTTGAGGTCCGCGACATGGGCGATCAACGGATTAAACGCCGGCCGCCCCTTGGCGGCGTAGAGATGGGCGATCGCGGTGGCATTGGCGGCGTCGGCGCCGAGCCCGTAGACCGTCTCGGTCGGAAACGCGACCAGCCCGCCGGCGGCCAGGGTCCGGGCGGCGGCTTCCGCGCCGGCCGCGCCGGCCGGTAAAATCAGCGTCTCAACACCCGTTTTCACAGGGACAAAATTCCTCATCTCGGCCGCTTGCGGTGCGTCAAACCCGACGCTATAAGCCGCCTTCTTGTCGGAGTGTGGCTCAGCCCGGTAGAGCACTGCGTTCGGGACGCAGGGGTCGCAGGTTCGAATCCTGCCACTCCGACCATTATTTCAAAATCGACGTTGTGAGAGGCTTGGTTAAGCACACCTCGCCCTGCGGGGCCTTTTGGCACGGATACTGAAGTCCGGTCCACGGCGGATTTGGGGTGAGCAGAGCGGGCTGCTGGGGCGGCATGGCTGCGATGCCTGACGCCGGGGGTTGCTGAGATCGCCGGATTGCGCGGCATCCGAATTCCCTGGCCCTGATCGGTGTTCATTCTACGCAAACAGCGGCCGCGCTGCTCTGCCTTTTCGGGGAATGGGTATCGGCACTCGTGTGGCGAGTAGGCCGATGCGCCCCTGCCAGGCTCGTTATATCCGTGACTGGGGCTGGCCGTAGGTGTTGGTGTGGTGCCAACGCCGGTGCGAACGCATTGGCCGCCGCGCGTTCAACTGACCGCCGCTCATTGCCAGCCGCGGCGCCGACAGTCGATCAGTGCAGCCGCGCTCACGAGTTTCATACGTGTCATGGCTCTCCATGTCTCGGCTTCGCAGCGGACCAATCCCTGCTGCCGCCAAGGTTTCACGACCAACGAGGGCTTCTTCGGTTTCGCTGAACCACGATTCGCTCATGCGAGCTGGCGGATCTTTGAACAGGGCGGTGATCCATCGGTCGCGAGGCTTCGTTTCATTCAGGTCGATCGTAACTGATCGCACGATGGATGCGCCATGTCGGGTGCATCCATCGCGTCGACATGGATTGAATCACATTTTGGAGAATCTGATGACGCCCGCAATTCGTTCGTTCGTGGCCGGAGCGGCCATGGTCGCTGCCCTGCTTGGTCCATCCGTGGCGCGCGCTGCGGACATCGTCGACACCGCCGTTTCCGCGGGGTCGTTCACCACGCTGGTGACGGCCGTGAAAGCCGCCGGTCTGGTGAAGACGCTCAAGGGCAAGGGCCCGTTCACGGTGTTTGCGCCCAACGACGCGGCCTTTGCCAAGCTGCCGCCCGGCACGGTCGAATCGCTGTTGAAGAACAAGGCAAAGCTCGCGGCGGTCCTGAAGTATCACGTCATTCCGGGCCGCGTAAATGCTGCCGACGTCGCCGGCAAGTCGCTGCAGGTGGCAACTGTTCAGGGGCAGCCCATCAGCGTCGACGGACGCTTCGGGGTCCGCGTCAACGACGCCCATGTCGTCCAGCCGGACATCCAGGCGTCGAATGGCGTCATCCACGTCATCGATACGGTGCTGCTGCCGCCGGCCCGCGCAAAGAAGATGCACCACTGACACGGCAAGCTATCGAGTACCCGGCCGTTGCGACGGCCAGGTATTTTTTGGGATGGACTGGCTGCACTGAGAGAGCTTCGCTGGAGTTCGAAGAGGACTACCGCCGCGTCACCAATACGCCCACCAGAAACGCCACAATCAGCGACGGCAGCGGTGCTTCGCGCACCATGCCGCGCACGATGTCCGGCCAGCGCTGCTCCGGGACCAGTCTCGGCGATCGCACGTTGGGTGCCGGCTCGATGCCCCAGCTCGAGGCGAGCTCGGCGATCTCGCTCTGCGCCAAACGCACGCCGTCGCGGACGCGGAAGACGGCCGTCTCGGATCGCTCGCGCGGCGCAAGTCGCACCAGCGTCTCGATGGCAGTGCGCAGCGTCATCTCGCCGTAGCCTTGCAGCCTCACCGATTCCTCCGGATCGGTCGTCATGCGAAATCCCTCACGGGGCGAAGTGGCGGGTAGGCGACTTCCGCCGCAAACGGGACCTGCGGGGATACCGCGCTCGCCGCGCAGCGCGCGAGATGGGCCCGCGTCAGGTGTCTGCTCATGTTTGTGCTCCATGCTCTGCATGGAAATTGCGGCGGCGGAACTTGGTTCCTTGCGTGCGCTGCAAATCGGCGCGCCCGGCTACTTTCGCAGCAGCTCGCTCAAGGCCGCCGTCGCCTCGGCGCAGCGGATATCGTCGATCTCGCGCGACAGGCTGAGCGCGATCGCTCTCAGCTCTTCCAGAGTCCCGCTATCCGATTGCTGATTTTCAAGCTGCCCGAGACGCTTGTTCAGATCGTCCAGTCTCGATTGAAGCTGCCCGATGCTGGCGGCCCCGTTCACTTTCCAAACGCGTTGTGCACGCATCGTCTTCCCCTGATAGTCTCACGACCTTGTGAGAGAGGTTCGTGGCCGGAATGGGAGTTTGTTTTGACGGCCCTCAGACCACGGGGAACCGTTGCATATCGGCAACGAAATTCCCTGAGTCGCGCGCGCTCTTCCGCGCCCTCACGATGTTACCCGCTAATTAGGCACGGAACTTGATTGTGGCATTTGGACGGGGCCGAGGCGTCCTGTGCGCGTGGTCCATCGCTGGATAGGCTTCGGGCCCGGCGCATCAAAACGTGAGGAATGAGCGTGGCGAGATTTGTGACCATCGCGGCCGGCCAGCTCGGGCCGATTGCGAGGAGCGAGACCAGGACGGCCGTCGTTGCGCGGCTGATGGCGTTGATGCGCCAGGCTCGGGATTGCGGCTGCGACCTGATCGTCTATCCCGAGCTGGCGCTGACAACTTTCTTTCCGCGCTGGTACTTCGAGGACCAGGCCGAGATCGACAGCTTCTTCGAGCGCGAGATGCCGGGTCCTGAAACGCAGCCGCTGTTCGATCTGGCGCGCGAGCTCGGCATCGGCTTTTGCCTCGGCTATGCCGAGCTGACGGCCGAGGCGGGAATCGTCAGGCGCTACAACACCTCCATTCTGGTCGACAAGAGCGGCGCGATCGTCCTGAAGTACCGCAAGGTCCATCTGCCCGGCCATGCCGAGCACGAGCCGTGGCGCGAATTCCAGCATCTGGAAAAGCGCTATTTCGAGCCGGGCAGCGGCTTCGGCGTCGTCGATGCCTTCGGCGGCGTGATGGGCATGGCGATCTGCAACGACCGCCGCTGGAGCGAGACCTATCGCGTGATGGGCCTGCAGGGCGTCGAGATGGTCATGATCGGCTACAACACGCCGGTGCACAATCCGCCGGCGCCCGAGCACGACGATCTCTCGCTGTTCCACAATCGACTGGTGATGCAGGCCGGCGCCTATCAGAACGGCACCTTCGTGGTCGGCGTCGCCAAGGCCGGCGTCGAGGAAGGCGTCGACCACATCGGCGGCAGCTGCATCATCGGGCCCTCGGGCGAGATCGTGGCGGCCTGCACCAGCAAGGGCGACGAGATCGCGCTGGCGCGTTGCGATCTCGACCTCTGCAACTCCTACAAGCGCACCACCTTCAATTTCGACGTTCACCGCCAGCCGCGGGCCTACGGGATGATCGTGGAGCGGAAGGGCGTGACGACGATGGCGGATGGGACGCCGGTGCGCACGAAGGGGTGATCACTCTTCGTAGCCCGGGTGAGCGCAGCGATACCCGGGACGTCCCGCGCAGGGATCCCGGATGTCGCTTCGCTCATCCGGGCTACGGGACCGGGCTGTGTCGCCCCCTGTCAATCCGATATCGTGAAAATATTCCACTTTACCGAAATTCGGTTTTGCCGTATGTGTCGCCCATCCCGGCTCATCCTTGAGGGGCGATCGTGTGGTCGTCATGTTCGCGAGCCGGGCTTGCGGTGGACGCGGCAGCGTCGGGCGCGAAAGGCCGGGGCAGGGCGGATTGCTCTCCGTGAGCCCTGGGCATCGCGCGGACGAACGGCGCTGTCAGGCTTCGTCTCGCCTGCAAGTTTCCGGCTCCGTCGACAGGGCTGGAAAAACTGCGGCGAAATGGCGGGCCGTGCGTACGGCAAAACCGTGTGGTCCTGGCCGTCGTTGCTACGGTCAAGCCCTTGCGAATGCGGCAGTCGCGCCAACCGGCGCGGTGCCGGTGACTTTCGCGGGGTGAGGGAGGCCAGAGGGAACTCGGCTCCCGGGAGAGCGCGGCATAAGCCGTCCGACCATCGCGCAGGGAAGGCCGTGTGTTGGGCTTCACCTGTATGCCGCTGTGCAGTTCTTCTGCGTGTGCATTTCGCACAGCGGACCGTGGGTGCCAGCCGGCACCCGGCCTTCCCTGCGCCCTCTCGTCCGGAGAGGGTGGAGCGACGAAGCAAAAGCTCGGGCGAAACAAGCCGCGAGAGCGCGAAGGTGTGTCTGCAGCCAAACTCGGTGTCATAGATCGTCGATTTCCCTTCCTCGACCCGCTCACAACCACGTGTCTTTATTTGGAAACGAGCATTCCCTATTAACGTCCCATGCAAAAGACCGCCCGCCGCTCCCGGCCTGCCGCCCGTCCGCCCGGCCGCCCCCGTGAGTTCGACATGGACACCGCCCTCGACCGCGCCGTGCGCGTGTTTCGCGAGCGCGGTTATCATGCCACTTCGATCGGCGAGCTCACCGCCGCGATGCGGCTTGCCACCGGAAGCGTATACAAGGCGTTTCGCGACAAGCATGCGGTTTTCCTCGCCGCCTTCGAGCGCTACACGGCGCAGCGCCAGGAGCAGACCCGCAACGCGGCGGCGCGGGGCGCAAACGGCCGCGAGCAAATCCGCAACGTGCTGCTGTCCTATGTCGAGCACTCCCAGGGCATCGAGGGACGGCGCGGCTGCCTCGTAGTCGGCAGTGCGGTGGAACTGTCCGCGCGCGACCCCGTCGTCGGCTCCCGCGTCAGCGCGCAGCTTGCGGCCAACGAAAGCTTCATCGCCGGCCTCATTCGCGCCGGACAGGCCGACGGCTCGATTCCCCGCCATGTCGCCGTCGAAGACACCGCGCGGCTGATGATCTGCATCACGCAGGGCATGCGTGTCGTCGGCAAGGCGCGCCTGCGGCTCGACGGCGAGCGCCTGGCCGACGTCGCGATGAAGCTGCTCGCCTGAATTTTTTGTCATAATAGGGAATAGTCATTCCCTATACCTATCTGGAGTCCATGCGAATGACGATGAATGCCACCATCGAGACCGCGCCCGCACCGGATGCGGTGTCGCAGCGCCTGACCTTCGTGCTTGCCGCGGCCTGTGGCATGGTCGCCGCCAACATCTACTATGCGCAGCCCCTGATCGCCCCGATCAGCACCGCGCTCGGGCTCTCGCATGCAGCGAGCGGGCTGATCGTCACCATGACGCAGATCGGCTACGGCGTCGGGCTTCTCTTCATCGTGCCGCTCGGCGATCTCGTCGAGAACCGCACCCTGATCTGCTCGGTGATCACGCTCGGCGCCGCCGCACTGCTCGCCGCCGCGTTCGCCACGCATGCGCTGCCGTTCCTGATTGCCGCGCTGTTCATCGGGCTCGGCTCGGTCGCAGTGCAGATCATCATTCCCTATGCCGCGCATCTGGCACCCGAGGCCATCCGCGGCCGGGTCGTCGGCAACGTCTCGACCGGCCTGATGCTCGGCATCATGCTGGCGCGTCCGGTGTCGAGCTTCGTCACCGCAGCGCTGTCATGGCACGCGGTGTTCTTCTGCTCCGCCGCGCTGATGATCGTGCTCGCAGCCGTGCTCTGGATGACGCTGCCGAAGCGCAAGCCGGTCACGCGGATGCACTACGGCGAACTGTTGTTGTCGATGCCGCATCTGGTGCGAACCACGCCGCTGCTGCGGCGCCGCGCGCTCTATCAGGCGAGCCTGTTCGGCGCCTTCACCCTGTTCTGGACGGTGGCGCCGCTCCAGCTTGCCGGCGAATTCGGGTTCTCCCAGCGCGGCATCGCGCTGTTTGCGCTGGCCGGCGTCGCCGGCGTGTTCGCCGCGCCCATCGCGGGACGGCTCGCCGATCGCGGCCATAGCCGCAGTGCGACGCTGGTCGCCATGCTGCTCGCGGCCGCAGGCTTCCTCGTGACCTATCTCGGCACGCCCGGCTCGATGCTGAACCTCGCCTGTCTGGTGGCGGCCGCGATCGCCATCGACATCGGCGTTCAGGGCAACGTCGTGCTCGGCTTCCGCGCCATCTTCGCGCTGGGGCACGAGCACCGCAGCCGCCTCAATGGCCTCTACATGGCGACGTTCTTCGCAGCCGGCGCGGCCGGCTCCGCGGTTGGCGCCTTCGCCTTTGCGCAGGGCGGCTGGGCGCTCGCATCGGCCATTGGCCTCGCGCTGCCCGTCGCCGGCCTGCTCTATGCGGCGACCGAGTAGCCGGCGGCGTAGACGGAATCTTGCGACGCGTCCTGTTTACCCAACCTCGCCTGGATGCAATTTCCGCCTCGCGGTTTCCCTGCCGGTGTTGTACTTTGGTCGCAAGCGGACCCGGTTAACGGGCGGCAGGGGGAGGCTGATGAGGCGTACGGGGCTGTTTGGCGTACCGCGGGTACGGCCATGGTCGTGGCAGGCGTTTTTGCTCGGGCTGGGCGTCGTCGCAATGTCGGCCGTGCTGGAGGGCATCTGCGTCGCCCTCGGCGCAAAGCTCTATTTCGTGGCGTTCCTGCCCGGTCTGTTCGTGCTTGCGTACGTCGCGGGCGCACCGGCGGCGGCGTTCGCTGCGCTGCTCACCGTCCCGCTGGTGTGGTGGGCGTTCATGTCGCCCTTCTTCCAGTTCACTCCGCTGACCAGCGCGAATGCCGATTCCATCAACCTGTTCTGCCTCCTGGCCGTCCTCCTGATCGGCCTTGCCGATCTCTGCCGCGAGACGATGACGATCATCAGCCGTGGCGGGCTGAATCCGTCGGGCGAGAGCGCGGCAACGAATCCGCAATAATTCGGCCCGGCAAGACCGCGGGCGTTGCGCGCGTGCAACGGTCCGGCAACCATTCGCGAACGTGCCGCGCGCCGCTAACTTTTCGAAAAAGATTTGGCCGCAGTTTCTCCCGCGGGAATGACGAGGGAGTTTTCGGACATGAACGGTCACGCCATCTTGGAGAACGTGCGCCGCTACCGCAGCATCGCATCGCTCTATCGCCAGACCGCCGCATTCCGCCCGGGCCAGAGCTGGTCGCTGCTGGAGCAGGCGAGGGATTGGGAAGCGCGGGCGCTGTCGGAGCTGGAAGCCTATTTCGCGGCGCGCGCGGACTGCGCCGCCCCGCTCGCAGCCTGATCGCCAGCCATCGGTGCGGCCCTGAACCGGCTCGCCGAAGGCGCGATCGCCCACGGGGAAATTACGGAATTGTCTCGGCATCCTGCTGTGCTAGCAACGGGCCGATCTCCTTCACCTCGGCCGGGGCACGCAATGACCACCTTCAATCGGATCTTCACGACGGAGCGTCTGATCCAGATCATCGTGGTGCTGGCGGCGACCATCGCCATGAAGCTGATGAGCTGAGCGCCGGCCGGCTATCGCCCGCCGAGCTCGGGCAAATCAGGCAGATAATTCGACCCTTCCGAGCCCAGGAAATCGAACATCGCCTGTGCGGGCGGCAGCAGCACCTTGTCGCTGCGGCGGATCACGTACCATTGGCGGACGATCGGCAGGCCCGCGACGTCGAGCACGACGAGCCGGCCTTCGGCGAGCTCATGCGCCACGGTGTGGGCCGAGATGAAGGCGATGCCCAGCCCGGCGATCACGGCCTGCTTGATGGTTTCGTTGCTGCTCATTTCCATGCCGATGATGGGCTCAAGATCCGACTTCTGGAACAGACCCTCCATCAGAGTCCGCGTGCCTGAGCCCGGCTCGCGGGTGAGGAAGGTCTCGTGCACGAGATCCGTCAGGTTGAGGCCGGAATCCTTCTCCAGCCAGTGGCCCTTGCGCGCGACGATCACGTGCGGATTGCGCCCGAGCTGGCGGACGTCGACGGTGACGTCGGCCGGTGGCCGACCCATCACCGCGAAGTCGAGGTCGTAGCCGTGCATGGCTTCGCGGATCTCCTCGCGATTGCCGATGGTGAGCTTGATCTCGATCTTGGGATACCGCCTGGAGAATGCCGCGATCGCGTGCGGCACGAAATATTTCGCGGTCGAGACCGCGCCGAGACGCACCGTGCCGCCGGTGCGCCCCGCGAGCAAATCCAGCGCGCCCTGGCAATCCGTGATGGCGGCCTCGACCCGCTCCGCCAGCGCCAGCACCTCCTTGCCGGCCTCCGTCAGCAGCATGCCGTCGCCGGTCCGCTGCACCAGCGGCAGGCCGGCGAGGTCCTGCAACTGCCGCAGCTGCTGGGTCACGGCCGGCTGCGTCAGCCCGAGATGGCCGGATGCCGCCGTCACGCTGCCCTTGGCCGCGAGCGCCGCAAGCGAGCGCAGCTGCCGGATCGTCAGATGCCGGAGCTGGGCCGCAGCATGGCCGGGACCATTATAAGAAAATTCTTTGAGGCTCATTATGAATAGAAATTTTCCTTATTAAGCCGGCCCTGTCAATCTCCTGATGCCGGGACCGACCGCACCGACCTCCAGCCGGGAGGGAAACTGGATGCGGCGCCGATAGAGGGGATGGACGCAGATGACGGGGCAACTCAGGCTGGATGACCACCTTCAACGGTATTCCGAGACCGCGCCTCATGCGCTGGCGGTGGCCGGCGCCGTCGATGCCATCGCGGCCGCGGCGATCGAGATCGCCGATCTCATCGCCTCCGGCGATCTCGCCGACGCCTCGGGCCTGACCACGGGCCGCAACAGCGACGGCGATCTCCAGCGCGATCTCGACGTCCAGGCCGATGCGATCCTGCGCCGCTGCCTCAGCCGGCTGCCGATCGCGGCGCTGGCGTCGGAGGAGATGCGCGAGGCCCAGA
Organism: Bradyrhizobium cedriense; assembly: GCF_054602315.1. NCBI lineage: Bacteria > Pseudomonadati > Pseudomonadota > Alphaproteobacteria > Hyphomicrobiales > Nitrobacteraceae > Bradyrhizobium > Bradyrhizobium cedriense. The sequence goes on from NZ_JBTSWB010000002.1 coordinate 865,926, forward strand.
TCATCGACCGCGAAGGCCGCGTCTGCATCGCGATCGACCCGCTCGATGGCTCCTCCAATATCGACATCAACATGACCGTCGGCACGATCTTCTCGATCTTGCCGGCGCCCGACGATCTCTCGCTCGCCTTCCATCAGCGCGGCTCGGCGCAGCTCGCGGCGGGCTTTGTCACCTACGGTCCGCAGACCTCGCTGGTGCTGACGCTCGGCGAGGGCGTCGAGATCTTCACGCTCGACCGCAAGGCGGGCTGTTTCCGTCTCGCGCGCAGCGGCGTGCAGATCTCAGAGGCTTGCGACGAGTTCGCCATCAACGGATCGAATCGCCGGCACTGGGACCCGCCGATGCGTGCCTTCGTGGACGAATGCCTCGCCGGCGTCGAAGGACCCGCCAATCACGATTTCAACATGCGCTGGATCGGCTCGCTGGTCGCGGAGGCCTATCGCATTCTCACCCGCGGCGGCGTGTTCCTCTATCCCTCGGACGCGCGCCCGGGCTATGGCGATGGCCGACTGCGCCTCACCTACGAGGCGCATCCGATGGCGATGATCATCGAGCAGGCCGGCGGCTCGGCCTCGACAGGGCGCGAGCGCATCCTCGAACTGTCTGCGCAGAGCCTGCACCAGCGCGTGCCGCTGATCATGGGCTCGAGCAACGAGGTCCGGCGCGTCGAGGAGCTGCATTGCGATCCGCTGCTGGTTGCCAGCGTCGCAGCGCCGCTGTTCGCACGGCGCGGATTCTTCCGACTCTGAGCGAGGCGCGCCATGTCCAGGAAACACCCGATCATCTCCATCACCGGCTCATCCGGCGCCGGCACCACCTCGGTCAAGAAGACGTTCGAGCAGATATTTTTCCGCGAGAAGGTCAACGCCGCCTATATCGAAGGCGACGCCTTTCATCGCTACGATCGCGCCGAGATGCGTGCGCAAATGGCCAAGGAGGCCGAGCGCGGCAACAAGCATTTCAGCCATTTCAGCCCCGAGACGAACCTGTTCGAGGAGCTGGAGCGCGCATTCCGGGATTATGGCGAGACCGGCACCGCGACGACTCGGCACTACGTGCACGACGCGGAAGAATCGGCGCTGCACGGCGCGGCCCCCGGCACCTTCACCGAATGGAAGCGACTGCCGGAGAATTCGGACCTGCTGTTCTACGAGGGCCTGCACGGCGCCGTCGTCACCGATAAGGTGAATGTCGCGCGATACGCGGATCTCAAGATCGGCGTCGTGCCGGTGATCAACCTCGAATGGATCCAGAAGCTGCACCGCGACCGCAGCGCGCGCGGCTATTCGACCGAGGCCGTCACCGACACCGTCCTGCGGCGGATGCCTGACTACATCCATTACATCTGCCCGCAATTCAGCGAGACCGACATCAACTTCCAGCGCGTGCCGACGGTGGATACCTCCAATCCGTTCATCGCGCGCTGGATCCCCACGCCGGACGAATCGATGGTCGTGATCCGCTTCAAGAATCCCCGCGGTATCGACTTCCCCTATCTGCTCTCGATGCTGCCGCAGAGCTGGATGTCCCGCGCGAATTCGATCGTGTGTCCCGGCGCCAAGCTCGATCTCGCCATGCAGCTGATACTGACGCCGCTGATCATGCAGCTCATCGAACGCAAGCGGAACCTGAAGTGACGCACACCAACGACAACAACGAGAGGATCCGATGAACATCTCGGTTCATGCCGAAGCCGACCTCACGGCGGTCACGCACCACGATCTCGCCAACGCCGTCCGCTTCCTCGCGGTGGACGCCATCGAGACCTCGCAATCCGGACATCCCGGCCTGCCTATGGGCATGGCCGATGTCGCGACCGTGCTGTTCTCACGCTTCCTCAAATTCGACTCGGCGCATCCGAACTGGCCCGACCGCGACCGCTTCGTGCTGTCGGCGGGCCACGGATCGATGCTGCTCTATGCGCTGCTGCATCTGACCGGCGGCGATGTCAGCCTCGACGATGTCAAGGCCTTCAGGCAGTGGGGCTCGAAGACGCCGGGGCACCCGGAATATGGCCATACGCCTGGCGTCGAGACCACGACGGGACCGTTGGGGCAGGGCATCGCGACCGCTGTCGGCATGGCGCTCGCCGAGCGCATGGCCAACGCGCGGCATGGCGACGGCCTCGTCGACCACTTCACCTATGTCATCGCGGGCGACGGCTGCCTGATGGAGGGCATCAGCCAGGAGGCGATCTCGCTTGCCGGCCATCTCGGGCTCGGCCGCCTGATCGTGCTGTTCGACGACAACGGCATCTCCATCGACGGCCCGACCTCGCTTGCGACGTCCGATGACCAGCTCGCGCGCTTCGCCGCCTCCGGCTGGTCGGTGCGCCGCATCGACGGCCACGATCCCGAAGCCGTTGCGCAGGCAATCTCAGAAGAGCGTGAGACGACGAAACCGTCGCTGATCGCCTGCCGCACCATCATCGGCTATGGCGCGCCGGACCGGCAGGGCACCGAGAAGGCGCACGGTGCGCCGCTCGGCACCGACCAGACAGCAGCCGCGCGGCGGGCGCTCGGTTGGGACTATCAGCCCTTCGTCGTGCCGATCCCGATTCAGAAGGCTTGGCGGATGATCGGGCAGCGCGGACAGCTCGATCGTCTCGCCTGGCTCGATCGCTATGAAAGCGCAACGCCCGAGCAGCGCGATCTGTTCGTCGAGGGCAAGGCCGTGGCTCTGCCCGCCGCCTACGCGCTGGCCGCCGCGAAATTGCGCGAGCGTTTTGCCAGCGAGCGGCCCAAGCTCGCGACGCGGCAGGCTTCGCAGCAGGTGCTCGACGGCATCGCCGGGACGATCCCGGGCCTGATCGGCGGCTCGGCCGACTTGACGCATTCGAACCTCACACACGCCAAGGCGCAAACTGCCGTCACGCGAGAAACGTTCGCCGGCGACTACATTCATTACGGCATTCGCGAGCACGGCATGGCGGCCGCGATGAACGGTCTCGCGCTGCATGGCGGCTTCATCCCGTATGGCGGCACGTTCCTCGCGTTCTCCGACTACAGCAGGCCGGCGATCCGACTTTCGGCCTTGATGCGGCTGCGCGTGATCCATGTGATGACGCACGACTCGATCGGACTCGGAGAGGATGGCCCGACGCACCAGCCGGTCGAGCATCTCGCCGCGCTGCGCGTGATTCCGAACCTGCTCGTGTTCCGGCCGGCTGATGCCGTGGAGACGCTGGAGGCCTGGGACTGTGCGCTGGCGGCGGAGCATCGTCCGTCCGTGCTGTGCCTGTCGCGGCAAGCTTTACCGACGTTCCGCAGCGACGCGCGCGGCAAAAGCCGCGTTGCACGCGGCGCCTACCTGGTCGTCTCGCCGGACGGCGGCCGCGACTTGACATTGATGGCCACCGGCTCGGAAGTCTCAATTGCGCTGGAAGCTGCCCGCCTGCTCGCGACCGAGCACATCCGCGCGGCCGTTGTCTCTGCACCCTGTTTTGCGCTGTTCGAGGAACAGCCGGACGATTACCGCGCCTCCGTGCTCGGCACCGCGCCGCGTGTCGGAATCGAGGCGGCGGTGCTGGGCGATTGGCCGCGCTGGATCGGTGCTGATGGCGAGTTCGTCGGCATGCGCGGCTTCGGCGCCTCGGCGCCTGCGCCCGTGCTGTATCGCGAGTTCGGCATCACCCCGCAAAGCATTGCGGAAGCAGCGCGGCGAGCAATCGCCCGCAAGAGACAATAGGAGGACTTGTCGTGGCCCGTATCACCCTTCGCCAACTGCTCGATCATGCCGCCAACCACGGCTATGCCGTGCCGGCGTTCAACATCAACAACATGGAGCAGGGCATCGCGATCATGCAGGCAGCGGCCGAGGTCGACGCGCCCGTCATTATCCAGGCCTCGCGTGGCGCGCGCAGCTATGCCGGCGATCTCATGCTGTCGCACATGATCGACGCGCTGGAGCGGACCTATCCCGACATCCCGCTCTGCATGCACCAGGACCACGGCAATGACGAGGCGACCTGCGCCTCCGCCATCGCCCATGGCTTCACGTCCGTCATGATGGACGGCTCGCTCAAGGCGGATGCCAAGACGGCCGCCGACTATGACTACAACGTCGCGATCACCCGGCGCGTCGTCGATCTCGCCCACTGGGTCGGCGCCTCCGTCGAAGGCGAGCTCGGCGTGCTCGGCTCGTTGGAACATGGCGGCGGCGAGCAGGAGGACGGTCACGGCGTCGAGGGCAAGGTCAGCCACGATCAGCTCTTGACGGATCCCGACCAGGCCGTCGATTTCGTCCGCGCAACGAAGGTCGATGCCCTGGCGATCGCGATGGGCACCTCCCACGGCGCCTACAAGTTCAGCCGCAAGCCCGATGGTGACATCCTGGCGATGCGCGTGGTCGAGGAGATCCATCGCCGGCTGCCGAACACCCACCTGGTTATGCACGGCTCATCCTCGGTGCCGCAGTCGCTCCAGGACATGTTCAATCAGTTCGGTGGCGAGATGCCGCAGACCTGGGGCGTGCCGGTGGACGAGATCGTCCGCGGTATCAAGAGCGGCGTGCGCAAGGTCAATATCGACACTGATTGTCGGCTGGCGATGACTGCCGTGTTTCGCAAGGTGGCGGCTCAAAGCCGCAGTGAGTTCGACCCGCGCAAGTTCCTCAAGCCCGCGATGGACGCGATGCGCGAGCTTTGCCGCGAGCGCTTCGAGCAGTTCGGCACGGCGGGCCACGCCAGCAAGATCAAGGTCATTCCCTTGGGCGAGATGGCGCGGCGTTACCGCGCCGGCGAGCTCGATCCACGCGTCGACGCCCGCGAGCCGGTCGCGGCCTGATCAATCGGAAAGAGCAGAAAAGACAGCAGGAGAGAGACATGAACGCACATGCAGGCACGGTCCGCGGCAAAGAGCGCTATCGTTCGGGTGTGATGGAATACGCGCGCATGGGCTATTGGGAGCCCGACTACGTGCCAAAGGACACCGACGTCATCGCGCTGTTTCGCGTGACGCCCCAGGAAGGCGTCGATCCGATCGAGGCCTCTGCTGCGGTGGCCGGTGAATCCTCGACCGCGACCTGGACCGTGGTGTGGACCGATCGCCTCACGGCCGCGGAGAAATATCGTGCGAAATGCTACCGCGTCGATCCGGTGCCGGGCACGCCGGGCTCTTATTTCGCCTACATCGCCTATGACCTCGACCTGTTCGAGCCGGGCTCGATTGCAAACCTCTCGGCCTCGATCATCGGCAACGTGTTCGGCTTCAAGCCGCTCAAGGCCCTTCGCCTGGAGGACATGCGCTTCCCGGTCGCCTATGTGAAGACGTTCCAGGGGCCGGCGACCGGCATCGTGGTCGAGCGCGAGAGGCTGGACAAGTTCGGCCGACCGTTGCTCGGCGCGACGGTGAAGCCGAAGCTCGGGCTGTCGGGGCGCAACTATGGCCGCGTGGTCTACGAGGCGCTGAAGGGCGGACTCGACTTCACCAAGGATGACGAGAACATCAACTCGCAGCCCTTCATGCACTGGCGCGATCGCTTCCTCTACTGCATGGAGGCGGTGAACCGCGCGCAGGCCGCCTCGGGTGAGGCGAAAGGCACGTACCTGAACATCACCGCAGGCACGATGGAGGACATGTACGAGCGTGCCGAATTCGCCAAGGAACTCGGGTCCTGCATCGTGATGATCGACCTCGTGATCGGCTACACCGCGATCCAATCAATGGCCAAATGGGCGCGGCGCAACGACATGATCCTGCATCTGCATCGCGCCGGTCACTCGACCTATACGCGGCAGAAGAGCCACGGCGTGTCGTTCCGCGTCATTGCCAAGTGGATGCGGCTCGCGGGTGTCGACCACATCCACGCCGGCACGGTGGTCGGCAAGCTCGAAGGCGATCCCAACACCACGCGCGGCTATTACGATGTCTGCCGCGAGGATTTCAACCCGACCAAGCTCGAGCACGGCCTGTTCTTCGACCAGCACTGGGCGAGCCTGAACAAGATGATGCCGGTCGCCTCCGGCGGCATCCATGCCGGGCAGATGCACCAGCTGCTCGATCTGCTCGGCGAAGACGTCGTGCTGCAGTTCGGCGGCGGCACCATCGGCCATCCCATGGGCATTGCGGCCGGCGCGATCGCCAACCGCGTGGCGCTGGAAGCGATGATCCTCGCCCGTAACGAAGGGCGCGACTACGTCCACGAAGGTCCGGAGATCCTGGCCAGGGCGGCCGAGACCTGCACGCCGCTGAAGGCGGCGCTCGAGGTCTGGAAGGACGTGACGTTCAATTATCAATCCACCGACACGCCGGACTTCGTTCCGACCGTGCTCGAGACAGTTTGAGGAGATCAGCATGAAACTCACTCAGGGTTGCTTTTCGTTCCTACCCGATCTCACCGACGACCAGATCTATAAGCAGGTGCAGTATTGCCTTGGCAACGGCTGGGCGGTGAATATCGAGTTCACCGACGATCCCCATCCCCGCAACACTTATTGGGAGATGTGGGGCCTGCCGATGTTCGATCTGCAGGACGCCGCCGGCGTGATGATGGAGCTCGCCGAGTGCCGCAGGGTGTACGGCGACAGCTACATCCGCATCAGCGGCTTCGATTCCAGCCATGGCTGGGAGTCGGTGCGCATCTCCTTCCTCGTCAACCGGCCGAAGCAGGAGGCTGAGTTCGAGCTGGTGCGGCAGGAAGTGGGCGGCCGCGCGATCCGCTACACTACGGTACGAAAGCCCGCTGCCCACGTCTTTCAATAGCCATTCTCCTCCGCGCGGAGCTCTCCCTGCTCCGCATCCTTGGCGGACCAACTGCTTCGCCGCGTGCCTCGCGGCGAAGCCCTTTTCTTCGAGGTGCCGATGCTTGATGTGCCCCGCGCAACCACGACTGACAGTGAGACCCATTTCGATCTCCGAAGGGAGGCCGAAGCGGCCGGGATCACCGATACGCTGCAACAACTCGAGCAGGAGCTGATCGGGCTCAAGCCGGTGAAGAACCGCGTGCGCCAGATCGCCTCGCTGCTGCTCATCGAACGCATCCGGCAGCGGGCGGGACTCGCCTCAGCACCGCCTACACTGCACATGTCGTTCACCGGCAATCCCGGCACCGGAAAGACCACCGTGGCGCTCCGCATGGCCAGGATCCTGCATGGGCTCGGTTTCGTGCGGCGCGGGCAAGTGATCTCGGTGACGCGCGACGATCTGGTCGGCCAGTATATCGGCCACACCGCGCCGAAGACCAAGGAGATATTGAAGAAGGCGATGGGCGGCGTGCTGTTCATCGACGAGGCCTACTATCTGCATCGCCCCGACAACGAACGCGACTACGGCCAGGAGGCGATCGAGATCCTGCTCCAGGTGATGGAGAACCAGCGCGAAGACCTCGTCGTGATCCTCGCCGGCTATGGCGATCGCATGACGAGCTTCTTCGCATCCAATCCCGGCTTCCGCTCGCGCATCGCCCACCACATCGAGTTTCCGGACTATGCGGAGGACGAGCTGCTCGTGATCGCCGAGCTGATGCTGAAGGAACGCGGCTATCGGCTCTCGGCGGCGGCGCGCGAGGCGTTCGAGAAATACATCGCGCTGCGCCGGACCCAGCCGTTCTTCTCCAACGCGCGCTCGATCCGCAACGCCGTCGATCGCATCCGCCTGCGGCAGGCCGATCGCCTGGTATCCGATCTCAACCGCATGCTCGACATCGCCGACCTCGAAACGATCGATCCCATGGACGTCCTGGCGAGCCGCGTCTTCAGTGGCGGCGTAGACGTGCGGAGTGCGAAGCCATGACCAGAGAGATCATCATCGCTCCCTCGATCCTGGCGGCGGATTTTGCGCGCCTCGGCGAGGAGGTTGCGGCGATCGACGCGGCCGGCGCGGACTGGATCCATTGCGACGTGATGGACGGGCATTTCGTGCCGAACATCAGTTTTGGCGCCGATGTCATCAAGGCAATCCGGCCGGTGACGACGAAGGTCCTCGACGTGCATCTCATGATCGCGCCGGCCGATCCCTACCTCGAGACGTTCGCGAAGGCCGGGGCCGATGTCATTACCGTCCATGCGGAGGCCGGCCCGCATCTCGACCGTTCGCTCCAGGCGATCCGCGCGCTCGGCAAGAAGGCGGGCGTAAGCCTGTGTCCCGCGACGCCGGAGAGCGCGATCGAATATGTGCTCGATCGTCTCGATCTCGTGCTGGTAATGACGGTCAATCCCGGCTTCGGTGGCCAGTCCTTCATCGGGGCACAACTCGGGAAGATCAGACGAATTCGGGCCATGATCGGCGATCGGCCGATCCGGCTCGAGGTCGATGGCGGCGTCACGCGCGACAATGCGGCGGCCATTGCCGCGGCGGGTGCCGATACACTGGTGGCTGGCTCTGCGGTATTTCGCGGCAAGGGCGGAGCGGAATACGCGGCCAATATTGCGGCTATTCGCGCCGCCGGAGATGCCGGCCGGGTCGCAGAACTGCAAGATAATGCCGCGGAGCCGCAGCGCGGGGAAAGCGCGCGCGTCCGGTAGGCTACGGACGGATCAGCAGTCGATCCTTCAAGCGCGTCTGATCAACGGCGACCCAATCTCCAGATTGGAACTTTAACGTTCCGACGCGTTTCCTAGACTGGACAGACGTCTGGTACGGCGCGCAGCGAATTTTTTGCACAATCGCCATCGGCCTGACGTAAATCGGGGCAATAATCCCGGGGAATGCGAGGGAGGGTCTCATGGAGAACGTACGTCGCTACCGGGCGCTGGCGTCCCTCTGTCGTCAGCAGGCGGCCTACCGGCCGCTCCAGACCTGGGAACTTCTCGGCCAGGCCGAACATTTCGAACATCTCGCCGAAATCGAACTCGAGGCGCATTTCGACGCGTGCAATGTGCAACGCAACGAGGACGCCACCAAACCTCCGACATGGGAAGCTCCCGTCGCGGCGTGATGGCGCCAAGCCGGCTCGGCTCAATGCGACATCAGGGTCGGAACCGTCATGGCTTCCAGCATGGCGCGGGTGACGCCCCCGAGGACGCGCTCTTGCAACCGCGAATGGCCGTAGCCGCCCATCACCAGGAGATCGAGGCTCTCGTCCGCCGCCAGCGACAGGATGGTCGGTTGAATGTCGGCGCGCGTCGCCGACAGCCCGACCGTGCGCGTCGACAGTCCGCGCCGGCCGAGATGCCTTGCCAGACTGCTCGCTGAGGCTTCGCCGCGCGCGGCCTCTGCCTCGTTGATGGTGATGATCACGATCTCTGCGGCGCGCGCCAGGAACGTTGTTGCGTCGCGCACGGCGCGGGCAGCGAGTCGGCTGCCGTCCCAGCAGATGCCGATCCGGTTCGCCTTGAAGGCTCCACGGAAGGTGTAGGGCAGGAACAGCACTGGGCCGCCCGCCTGGAACAGGATATCGCCTGGTACGTCGTTGTCGAACGAGCCCTGCGCCGGATCCGGCTGGAGCACGATGCTGAGGTCGTGCAGTCGCGCCATCTCGCCGAGCGAGCCGGCCGCATCCGCCGGGATCGCGCCGAGTGCGTGGCAGGCGTAGGAGATGCCGGCGTTCGCCGCTTCGCTCTTGAACACCGCGAGCGCGGCCTCGGCCCGTTCCACCGCGCGCTCGCGTTCAAGTTCGAACACGGCTGCCACCGCGGCGCCGCCCTCCATCACGTAAGCTGTACTGGTTGCGACATAGCCGACCGCGACCGCATCGAGATGTGCGTTGAGATGCGCCGCGAGCGAGATCGAGCCCTCGATCGCGGAGCGCATGGGACGTTCGGTGGGAATGTGGACGAGAATGTCTTTGTACATGGCGCGCCTCCGCTGGACGTGGATATCATCCGATGGCCGCAGTTTTTCACTGCGCCAAGGACCCGTGTTGAGCTGCATCAAACGGGCGGCGACGATTTGCCGGCTGCGCCCGCTCGGCCATTCTTTGCCGAGATTTAATCGGATGGACGGGACGCCGTAAGGTGGCAGCGACCATGTTGATGGCAAGGCGACATCAGCTCAACATGGACATTTCGACATGAACGATCCCGTCAAATCCGACACCGCCACCTCTCGCAAGATCTTGCGTCCGCGCCGGCTCGCGCTGCTCGGCACCGTGGCCGCGCTGGGCGTGGCCGCCCTGTCAATTGCGCCAGGCTCGTTGCCGTTCGGCATGAACTCCTTCGTTGCGCCGGCTCAGGCCGCGGAAGCCGCCGCGACGCCGCCGGGCTTCGGCGATCTGGTCAGCAAGGTCAAACCCGCGGTGATCTCGGTGCGGGTGAAGATCGACCGGGACAACGACAAGAGCGCCATGTTGCAGCAGAACCGGATGGATTCGGACGAGGACACGCCGTTCGACCAGTTCTCGCGACAGTTCGGCTTCCGCTTCCCGGGCGGCATGAACGGCACGCCGCGCCAGCGCCATCAGATGATCACGGGCGAAGGCTCCGGCTTCTTCATTTCCGCCGACGGCTATGCCGTGACCAACAACCACGTCGTCGACCACGCCGAGTCCGTCCAGGTTACGATGGATGACGGTACGACCTACACTGCGAAGGTCGTGGGCACCGATCCGAAGACCGATCTCGCGCTGATCAAGGTCGATGGCAAGAGGGACTTTCCATTCGTCAAATTCTCCGACCAGAAGCCGCGCATCGGCGACTGGGTGGTCGCGGTCGGCAATCCCTTCGGTCTCGGCGGCACCGTGACCGCCGGCATCGTCTCGGCCAGCGGCCGGGACATCGGCAATGGCCCCTATGACGACTTCATCCAGATCGATGCGCCAATCAACAAGGGCAATTCCGGCGGCCCGGCCTTCGACATGAACGGCAACGTGATTGGCGTGAACACTGCGATCTTCTCGCCTTCGGGCGGCTCGGTCGGCATCGGCTTCGATATTCCGGCCTCGACCGCCAAGCTCGTCGTCGCGCAATTGAAGGACAAGGGCGCGGTCACCCGAGGCTGGCTTGGCGTGCAGGTGCAGCCCGTGACATCGGATATTGCCGACAGCCTCGGCCTCAAGGAGGCGCGCGGCGCGATCGTCGACGATCCGCAAGATGGCAGCCCGGCGGCGAAAGCCGGCATCGAGGCGGGGGACGTCATCACCGCCGTCAACGGCACCACGATCAAGGACTCCCGTGACCTCGCCCGCACCATCGCCACCTTGGCGCCGGGCACGTCCGTGAAGCTCGATGTCTTCCGCAAGGGCGACAGCAAAACGGTGACCCTGGCACTCGGCGAGCTGCCGAACGAGCGGCAAGCCAAAGGAAGCGGCAATGCCGAAGAGGGCAGGGGGCAGCCGAATGCCGGCACGCCGCGCCTCGGTCTGAGCCTGGCGCCGGCAGGTGACGTCCAGGGCGCGGGCCAGAAGGGCGTCGTCGTCACCGAAGTGGATCCGCAGGGGCCGGCGGCACAGCGCGGCATTCAGACCGGGGACGTCATCCTCAATGTCGGCGGCAAGGCGGTCGGCAATGTCGGCGACGTTCGTTCGGAGCTGGCGCAGGCCAAATCTTCGGGCAAGCGCACCGTGCTGTTGCAGGTCAGAAGCGCGGAGGCGACGCGTTTCGTCGCGGTGCCACTCGCCTGACGCGATCCTCGACCGAAACGATCTGAAAAGGCGGCTCATGGGCCGCCTTTTTTGTTTGCTCGAGATTCCCACAGGCGCCGATAACATTCTCGTTAACGGCAGTCATGATGACCCGGTGCGTCCGAAAAAGCCGTGTTCGTCGATCACGATCCTGACGTGCCTCCGTGCTCTGCGGCAACGTGGCCGTGGACTCGGGTTGCAAGCGTGGAACCCGAACTTCCCCGGCGCTTTGTGGAACTGGCCGGTGGTTCGCATTTGATCGGTGCCGCCATGGATCGATTGAAGCTCTCGCTGAGGTGCGCGCTGCTCGTGGCGCCATTGGTGCTCTGGGGCGCAAACGCGCTTGGGCGCGACGACGGCCGCTACGCGGATTCTCCCCTGAAGCCATGGTTCGACAGCTTGCGCAGCCACCTCGGTCCGTGCTGCTCGGACGCGGATGGTTTTGCCGTTGCCGATCCCGACTGGGAGTCTCACAACGGCCGTTACCGCGTGCGCATTGACGGGCAGTGGATCGAGGTGCCGGACGAAGCCGTCATCACTGAGCCGAACCGGGCCGGCCGCACCATGGTGTGGCCGGTGAAGACTGCGTTCGGGATTTCGATCCGCTGCTTCATGCCGGGGAGCATGATCTGAGACGGGTCAGCGCGACCGTGTGGAGGACTTGCGCTTCGATGATTTCTTGGACGTTTTCTTGGACGTCTTCTTGGCGCTCTTCCGCTTCGATGCCTTCTTCGGGACCTTCTTGCCCTTCTTGCGGGCCTTCGACAGTCCGATCGCGATCGCCTGCTTGCGGCTCTTCACGCGGCCGCCGCGTCCCCCGCGGCCGCTCTTGGCGGTCCCCTTCTTGTAGCGCCGCATCTCGCCTGCGACTTCGCTGCCGGAGCTGCGCGAGTAGCGGCGCTTCTTTGCCTTGCGTGCCATGCATGTTCTCCCTTGGCGTGGAGAACCATTCGGCACCGCCATGGTTCCGGCAGCGCGTATTCAACGTTTCCAGTGGCGCAATGCAGCCTAGAACGAATTCGCCAGCTCGATTTCCGCTTCCAGCGCCTGAATGCGCCGTGCGGCCTCGCCGAACGACAGATCGCGCGCGTATTGGGCGGGTTGATAGGCCTCGTCGCTCAATCGTTTCAGCCTAAGGCCCTGCGCCCGTGTCATCTGCTCACCAAGAAAAACCCTGGCGTCGAACTTACTTTGCATCTGCATCCGGCTTCTCCGTTCTGAAAATCGTGACTTGACTATATGTTCTTATTTTGTTCTAACAAGCCATGGACAACAGAATTAATGAAATTCGACGTAAAATCAGGGTCTTGAGGCTCGAAATGGCCGACGTCGAGGCGTCGGTGCGCGACCTCGTCGAGCGCGACTGCGACTGCACACAAAGGGCCCTGGCGCAGATGGATTTGCGCCGGAAAATCAACCTCCTGATCGGCGAATGGAAGGCGGCTGGCGGCAGCGACGTGCTGCCCGATGTCCGCGACCGGGTGCGCCTTCGTATGAAGGCAGTCGGCAATCCCGTGAGCGGGATCAGGCGCTGAGATCTTCGGGAGCGCGCGTGGAGAGGTTCTACCGGATCTCGAAGTTCCGCGCCGAGCTGCTCAGCTGAATGTGCGCGCGCCGCGAGCGCCGGAGCTCCTGGATGCCGCGTGCTGACAGGAAGCGCCGGGCACTAAGGTAGAGGGCTCCGCGGTGGCGGAGCCCTCCATGGATTCCAGGGAGTGCCTATTTGGTGTTGGTCATGCCGCCTTTGTTCGTCATGGTGCCGCCCTGATCGGAGCCGGGACCAGAGCCGCCTTGGCCGGACGGATCAGCGCCCCTGGAAGACTTGGTATTGGCGCCGGTCGTCTGCGACGATGACATCGAAGATCCATGCTTGGCCTTATGCGATTTGGCCTGGGCTGCGAACGGCGCGGCGGCAAGGCCGGTTGCCAACATTACGGCGAGAGCAAGCTTGGTCGTCTGCATGCGGGAAACTCCCTGAGTCAAAGTGACGCAGGCGGCCAACCGAGATTCGCCGCAGGAGTTCCCAACAACGCACCGCCTCGCGGTCACCAACGCTTCAAGATTGCTTGTCTTCTTCAAGGATGAACACGACGCCGGTGAGCGTCGCGCCGATCGCGAAAGTCGTCACCAAGGTGAGGGTGAAGATCAAAGCGGCCTGGCTTCCGCCGTTGTTCAGCAGGTTGGCCACGGCTGGATTGGATAGGACGAGCGTGAGGCTGAAGACGAGGCCGAGGGCTGCACCCATCATCGCATGCGTCATCAGCTTGATGAGGCCGCTGGCGGAGATCAGCTCGGACGATTTCTTGGTGCGCATGGGCTGCATCCCGAACTGGCATGCAAACGCGCGCGTGATTTCCTGGTTCCCGTGAATGGCAGGAATTGTCATTGCCCGGCTTCATCCGGCGTTCATGCCGGGCTTGCGACAATGAACGCCATCAAAACGGGAACATCGATATGGGTAAGGTAGTCTTTCTTTACCGCTCGCTGGCCTATCGCAATGCGGCCGCGGACATCCTGCGCAAGGCGCGCAAGCTCCCGTGCGGTGCGGAACGGAGCGCGGCTCGTCGCTACGCCAGGGCACTGCGCGATCTCGCCCGAACGGAAGCCTGGCTGGAAGGACGGATCGCTCGCGAACCGCGGATGGCCGAACGCATGACGAGCGCAGCGTCCGGCTAACCGGAAGCGCGTTGCAATTCGGTGGCGGCGGCGGTGTCGAACTTGCCAAGTGCGGCCGTCTTGCGCGTCAACGGCACCTCCAGACGGCACAACAAGCCCTCCGCGCGCCAATCGAATTGCGCCTGTCCGCCAAGCTGGGACTCGACGCTCGCAAGCAGGCTTCGCGTGCCGAACCCGCGAGATTTCGGTGCCATGACCAGCGGCCCGCCGGATTCTTCCCACCTCAGCGTGAGCACCTCGTCCTCGACCTGCCAATCGATGGCGAGCCGTCCCGACCGTGTCGAAAGCGCGCCATACTTTGCCGAGTTGGTGAAGAGCTCGTGCAGCGCGAGTGCCAGCGTCTGGGCCGTTGCCGGCAGCAACTGAACTTCGGGACCTGCCAATCGGATCTGGCCGCCGAGCGAATAGGGCGCGAGTTCCTCCTCGATCAACCTGGAGAGTTCGGCGCCCTGCCAGCTCGACAGCGAGAGGATGGTGTGCACGCGCGCCAGTGCGTTGATGCGTCCCTCGACGGCGTTGACATAGGCCTTGACCTCATCAGCCCGGGTCAGGCGCACGATCGACTGCGCCAGCGCCAGCGCGTTCTTTGCGCGATGATCGACTTCCCGGGCCAGGAGATTCTGCCGCTCCTCGGCGCGCTTTCGCTCGGTGATATCGACGGTGACGCCGCTCACTCGAACCACGCGCCCGCTCTCGTCGACCGTCGCGGCCGCCGTGCCGACGCACCAGCGCACCTCGCCGTCGGGCCGCACGATGCGGAACTCGGTCTCGTAGGAGCGCGTGCCCTTGTTGAACTCGGCGATCGCCTTGCGCAACTGATCGACATCATCGGGGTGCAACAGCGCCTGAACGTTGGCGGGATTGACCGCGAAGATCTCCGCGCTGACGCCGAAGATGCGGTATTGCCCCTCGTCCCACATCCAATCGCCGCTGATCCAGTCCCAGTCCCATGATCCCATCTTGCCCGCGGCGATCGCCATGCTGCGGCGTTGCTCGCTCTCGCGCAGCTTCGCGGTGGAGCTTTCCAGTTCCGCGGTGCGTGCGCGGACGCGGTCCTCGAGTTCGTGGTTCAGCCGTTCGAGTTCGCGCGTCTTGCGGTAAAGCTCGGCAAACACCTTGATCTTGGCGCGCAGCACCTCCGGCACAACCGGCACAGGCACGTAGTCGACCGCGCCCATCTCGTAGCCGCGCAGCCGGTCGATGTCGCTGACCTGGATGGCCGAGATGAAGATCATCGCGGTCTTCTGGAAGCGCGGATGCTCGCGGATCATCGCGGCGAGCTCGAAACCGTCGAGTTCGGGCATGCAGACGTCGACCAGGATCACCGCGATCTCGGTCTTGAGCAGCACCTCCAGCGCCTCGCGCCCCGAGGAGGCGATCACGAGGTTCTCGCCGAGATCCTTCAAGATCACCTCATAGGCGAGCAGCTTGGCCGGCTGGTCGTCGACGAGGAGGATGTTGACCTTTTCGTGGTCCATTCGCGGATCCAACTCAGCGGTGCAGCCACATGCGGATCGCAAGCAGCAATTGGTCGGTATTGACGGGCTTGGCGAGGTAATCGGACGCGCCGGCTTCGAGGCATTTCTCACGATCGCCCTTCATCGCCTTGGCGGTCAGCGCGATGATCGGAAGACGGGCGAAGGCCGGGTTCTCGCGGATCACGCCGATGGTCTGATAGCCATCCATCTGCGGCATCATGATGTCCATCAGCACGATGGCGATTTCCGGATTGGATTCGACCAGTGTCACCGCCTCGCTGCCGGTCGTGGCCGTCAGCACTTTCATGCCGCGCCGTTCCAGCACGCTAGACAGTGCGAAGATGTTGCGGGCATCGTCGTCGACGAGCAGGGCGGTCTTGCCGATCAGGTCTTCGTCGGAACTGTTCAGCTTCTCAAGCATGCGCTGCTTCTCGACCGGAAGTTCCGTGATCACGCGATGCAGGAACAGCGCCGTCTCGTCGAGCAGGCGCTCCGGCGACTCCACGCCCTTGACCACGATGCTGCGCGCCATGGTGTGAAGCTCGGCATCCTCCTCCGCTGAAAGCTCGCGGCCGGTGAATACGACGACCGGGATGTTCGACAGGGTCTCGTCGTTGCGGATCTGGTCGAGCACCTCGAAGCCGCTCATGTCGGGCAGCCGCAAGTCGAGCACCACGCAATCGCAGGGCTGCTCACGCAAGGTCGAGAGCGCCCCGGCGCCGGTGTCCGTCGCCAAGATCTCGATGTCGTCGTGGTGCAGCAGCTCGCGGATCGACAGCCGCTCGGCCTCGTCGTCCTCGACGATCAGAAGTCGCTTGCGCCGTGGCCGCGCATATTCCTTTATCTGCGTCAGCGCGGCCGATACGCCCTCGGTCGTCGTCGGCTTGTTGACGAACGAGAACGCGCCGCGCGCCAGCGCATGCTGGCGGTCCTCGTCGAGGGTGATGATCTGAACCGGGATGTGGCGGGTCAGCGGATTGTGCTTGAGCTGGCTCAGCACCGCCCAGCCCAGCATGTCCGGAAGGAATACGTCGAGGGAGACCGCCGTCGGCTGGTACTGTTTGGCGAGCTCCAGCGCTTCGGCGCCGCGGGCGGCAACCAGCACCTTGAAACCCTTGTCGCGGGCCAGATCGATGAGCACGCGCGCATAATGCGGATCATCCTCGACGATCAGGAGGATGGTGTCGCCAGGCTCGAGGTTGAGCCGGTCGTCGGGAAGCTGCTCGATGGCCCGCTGCTCCGGGGCGCTCGGTTGTAGCGCCGGCGGCTGGCTGAACTGCTGCGGCGCGGGCGCGCGCGGCGCGAGGGTGGGGCCGGAATATTTCAAGGGCAGATAGAGCGTGAAGGACGAGCCCTTGCCCGGCAAGCTGCGCAGGTGGATCTCGCCGCCGAGCAGGCTAGCGAGCTCGCGGCTGATCGCAAGCCCGAGGCCGGTGCCGCCGTATTTGCGGCTGGTGCCGGCATCCGCCTGCTGGAACGCCTCGAAGATCAGTTTCTGCTTCTCCAGGGGAATGCCGATGCCGGTATCGGATACTTCGAACGCGATCACGGCCGGCGCCGAATTCAGCACCGGGTGATCGGTGCCCCAGCCGCCGATCGCGCCCGCGACCTTGAGGCGCACTTCGCCTTCCGCTGTGAACTTGAAGGCGTTGGAGAGCAGGTTCTTCAGGACCTGTTGCAGCCGCTTGGAGTCGGTGACGATGCTGCGAGGCAGGTTCGGATCGACGTCGATCTTGAACGACAAATTGCGGTTGTCCGCCTCGTGCCGGAACGGCCGGCCCACGGTCTCGAGCAGGTTCGCGGTCAGTATCTCCTCAGCATCGACCGTCACCGTGCCCGACTCGATCTTGGAGAGATCGAGAATGTCGCTGATGAGGTTGAGCAGGTCGGTGCCGGCGCCGTGGATGGTGCGGGCGAACTCGACCTGCTTGGCGGAGAGGTTGCCATCCGGGTTGTCGCTGAGCTGTTGTCCGAGGATCAGGATCGAATTCAGCGGCGTGCGCAGCTCGTGGCTCATGTTGGCGAGGAACTCGGACTTGTATTTCGAGGTCAGCGCAAGCTCGGTCGCCTTTTCCTCCAGTGCGCGGCGGGCCTGCTCGATCTCCTGGTTCTTGCGCTCGACCTCGACGTTGCGTTCGGCGAGTTGCTGCGCCTTCTGCTCGAGCTGATCGTTGGTCTGTTGCAATTCGCGCTGCTGGGTCTGGAGCTCGCCCGCGAGCTGCTGAGATTGCTTGAGCAGGCCTTCGGTCTGCATCGTCGCCTCGATTGAGTTGAGCACGATGCCGATGGAGTCGGTGAGCTGCTCCAGGAATGTCATCTGCGAGGTCGTGAACGAGACCAGCGAGGCGAGCTCGATCACGGCCTTGACCTCGCCCTCGAACAGGACCGGCAGCACCACGAGGTTCTTCGGCGCGACGCGGAACAGCGCTGAGTTGATCGGCACCACGTCCGACGGAATGTCGGAGACCATGCGCGGACGCTTGTCGAAGGCGCACTGGCCGATCAGGCCTTCGCCGAACTGCAGCACGCGCTGATAGGGATAGATCCCGTCGCTGGCATAGGACGCCAGCAGCAGCAGCTGGGAATTGTCCTCGTTCTCGACCTGGTAGATCACGCCAGTATGGGCATTCACCAGTGGCGACAGCTCGGTGAGCAGCAGCCGGCCGACGGTGGTGAGATCACGCTGCCCCTGGAGCATGTTGGTGAATTTGGCGAGGTTGGTCTTCAGCCAGTCCTGCTCGGTGTTCACGTCCGTCGTCAGACGGAGATTCGTGATCATCGTATTGATATTGTCCTTCAGCTCCGCGACTTCACCGCGGGCGTCGACCTGGATCGACCGCGTCAGGTCACCCTTGGTCACGGCGGTCGCGACTTCCGCGATCGCGCGCACCTGCGAGGTGAGGTTGGCAGCCAGAAGGTTCACGTTGCCGGTGAGATCTTTCCAGGTGCCGGCAGCACCCGGGACGTTGGCCTGGCCACCGAGCCGGCCTTCAACGCCGACCTCACGTGCCACCGACGTCACCTGATCGGCGAAGGTCGCGAGCGTCTCGGTCATGTTGTTGATGGTGTCGGCGAGAGCGGCGACCTCGCCACGCGATTTCATCGTCAGGTTCTGCTTGAGATCGCCGTTGGCGACCGCCGTCACCACCTTGACAATGCCGCGCACCTGCTCGGTCAGATTCGCCGCCATCAGGTTCACGGTGTCGGTGAGGTCCTTCCATGTGCCGGCAACGCCGGGCACCTGCGCCTGGCCGCCGAGCTTGCCTTCGGTGCCGACCTCGCGCGCCACGCGCGTGACTTCGCCGGCGAAGGCGTTGAGCTGGTCCACCATGGTGTTGATGGTGTTCTTGAGCTCGAGGATTTCGCCCTTCACGTCGACCGTGATCTTGCGCGACAAGTCGCCGCGCGCCACGGCGGTGGTGACTTCGGCGATGTTGCGGACCTGCGTGGTGAGGTTCGCGGCGAGCAGGTTGACGTTATCGGTGAGATCCTTCCAGGTGCCGCCGACGCCGGGCACGACGGCCTGACCGCCGAGCCGACCTTCGGTGCCAACCTCGCGCGCCACGCGCGTCACTTCGGCGGCGAAGGAACGCAGCTGCTCGACCATGGTGTTCAGCGTGTCCTTCAAGAGAAGGATCTCGCCGCGCACGTCCACCGTGATCTTCTTGGAGAGGTCGCCGCCGGCGATCGCGGTCGCGACCTCGGCGATGTTGCGGACCTGGGCCGTCAGGTTCGAGGCCATGAAGTTGACGTTGTCGGTGAGGTCTTTCCAGGTGCCTGCGACGCCGGGCACTTCGGCCTGGCCGCCGAGCTTGCCTTCGGTGCCGACCTCGCGCGCGACGCGCGTGACTTCGCCGGCGAAGGCGTTGAGCTGGTCCACCATGGTGTTGATGGTGTTCTTGAGCTCGAGGATCTCGCCCTTCACGTCGACCGTGATCTTGCGCGACAGGTCGCCGCGCGCCACGGCGGTCGTCACTTCGGCGATGTTGCGCACCTGGGCCGTGAGGTTGCCCGCCATCGAGTTCACGGAGTCCGTCAAGTCCTTCCAGGTGCCGGCGACGCCGGGCACGTTGGCTTGGCCGCCCAGCCTGCCTTCGGTGCCGACCTCGCGCGCGACGCGCGTCACCTCGCCCGCGAAGCGGTTGAGCTGGTCGACCATCGTGTTCAGCGTGTCCTTGAGCTGAAGGATCTCGCCGCGCACGTCCACGGTGATTTTGCGCGACAAGTCGCCCCCGGCGATCGCAGTCGCGACCTCCGCGATGTTGCGGACCTGGGCGGTCAGATTGCCCGCCATCGAGTTCACCGAGTCTGTCAAATCCTTCCAGGTGCCGGCGACGCCGGGCACGTCGGCCTGTCCGCCGAGCTTGCCGTCGGTGCCGACCTCGCGCGCGACGCGCGTCACCTCGCCGGCAAAGGCGTTGAGCTGGTCGACCATGGTGTTGAGCGTTTCCTTCAGCTGAAGGATCTCGCCCGACACGTTCACGGTGATTTTCTTGGACAGGTCGCCCTTCGCCACCGCGGTCGCGACTTCGGCGATGTTGCGGACCTGGCCGGTGAGGTTCGAGGCCATCGAGTTGACGCTGTCGGTGAGGTCCTTCCAGGTGCCGCCGACGCCGCGCACGACGGCCTGGCCGCCGAGCTTGCCTTCAGTGCCGACCTCGCGCGCAACGCGCGTGACTTCGCCGGCGAAGGCGTTGAGCTGGTCAACCATCGTATTGATGGTGTCCTTCAGCTCCAAGATCTCGCCGCGCACGTCCACGGTAATCTTCTTCGACAGGTCGCCGCCCGCGACGGCCGTCGTCACCTCCGCGATGTTGCGGACCTGCGCCGTCAGGTTCGAGGCCATGGAGTTGACGCTCTCGGTCAGGTCCTTCCAGGTGCCGGCGACGCCGAGCACGTTGGCCTGGCCGCCGAGCCGTCCTTCGGTACCAACCTCGCGCGCGACGCGCGTGACCTCGCCGGCGAAGGCGTTGAGCTGGTCGACCATGGTGTTGAGCGTTTCCTTCAGCTGAAGGATCTCGCCCGACACGTTCACCGTGATCTTCTTCGACAGGTCGCCGCTCGCGATCGCGGTTGCGACGTCGGCGATGTTGCGGACCTGAGCGGTGAGGTTCGAGGCCATGAAGTTGACGTTGTCGGTGAGGTCCTTCCAGGTGCCGGCCACGCCCGGCACCTGCGCCTGGCCGCCGAGCTTTCCTTCGGTGCCGACCTCGCGCGCGACGCGCGTTACTTCCGAGGCGAACGAGTTGAGCTGGTCCACCATGGTGTTGATGGTGTCCTTCAGCTCCAGGATCTCGCCGCGCACGTCCACCGTGATCTTGCGCGACAAGTCGCCGCGCGCCACGGCGGTCGTCACGTTGGCGATGTTGCGCACCTGTGCGGTCAGGTTGCCGCACATCGCGTTGACGCTATCAGTGAGGTCCTTCCAGGTGCCGGCGACGCCGGGCACGATCGCCTGGCCGCCGAGCTTGCCGTCGGTGCCGACCTCGCGCGCGACGCGCGTTACTTCGGAGGCGAAGGAGCGAAGCTGGTCCACCATCGTGTTGATGGCTTCCTTGAGCTGAAGGATCTCGCCGCGGACGTCGACCGTAATCTTCTTCGACAAGTCGCCATTGGCGACCGCGATCGTCACCTCGGCGATGTTGCGAACCTGGTTGGTCAGGTTGTTCGCCATCGAGTTGACGCTCTCGGTCAGGTCCTTCCAGACCCCGGTCACCTCGGGCACCTGGGCCTGGCCGCCGAGCTTGCCCTCGGTGCCGACTTCGCGCGCGACGCGCGTCACCTCGGAGGTGAACACGCCGAGCTGCTTGATCATTGTGTTGACGATGTTAGCCGATTGCAGGAATTCGCCCCGCAGCGGCCGGCCGTCGACGTCGAGCTTGACGGTCTGGAGCAGATCGCCTTGCGCCACCGCCGCGACCGCGCGGGTCACCTCGCGGGTCGGCCAGAGGAGGTCGTCGATCAGCGTGTTGACGGACCCTTCCATGTCGGCCCAGGAGCCCGAGGCGAGGCCGAACTTCACGCGTTGCCGGGTCTTGCCCTCGCGTCCCACCACCTGGCCAACCAGCTCGAGCTGCTGCGCCATGCGCTGGTTGGCCGCGATGATCTCGTTGAAGGTGTCGGCGATCTTTCCGTCGATGCCGAGA
This sequence comes from Bradyrhizobium cedriense, assembly GCF_054602315.1. Taxonomy (NCBI): domain Bacteria; kingdom Pseudomonadati; phylum Pseudomonadota; class Alphaproteobacteria; order Hyphomicrobiales; family Nitrobacteraceae; genus Bradyrhizobium; species Bradyrhizobium cedriense. Next base: position 887,722 of record NZ_JBTSWB010000002.1, read on the forward strand.
TAGTCAGCGCTCATCCGCACCGAGAAGTCGCCGCTGCGCATCGCCTGCAGGGCGAGCAGCAATTCCGCTCGGGAATCCTGGTCCGACATATCGTTGGATTTTGGTTTTGGAACGCGACGACCGGAGCGTGATGCAGTTCCGGGATCGAGGTCGCTCATACTGATTCCCCCGAAGGCGTCGGCCGAATCCAAGGCGTGACGCGTTTGGTCAAAATAGAGCGTCAGCGAAATTCGAAATCAAGCGCCAAGGGGCGGCGCACCGAAATGGAACCTGCTTTGCTCAGCCCGGCTCAACCAACGATTATTGGCCGATTTGGTTCCACGCAATTTAGAAAGAAATGCCATGGGGTTCCCCAGGCTTTGCTCCTCCGTCCGGGGCCAATCTTCGGAACGGGGGACGATCCCGACGGTTAGCCCGCAAACAGGAGAACGAACATGAAGGCAGGATTTGCCGCAATGGTTGTCATGGTGTTCGCCGTCGGATCGGCCTTGGCGGAGGGCGGTGCACCCAGTGGCCGCGGTGCTGTGACCGGAGACCCGGCCGCGAGCTCAGCCACGCCGCGGGCGGATACACCGACCACTGGCGCGGCGCCCCGCTCGAATCCGAGCGGTAGTGGGACCTCCTCTTCAGGCGGCAAGGACGACAACGGCGATGCGGGCCGGGACAAGATGCTGCCGGACGATCCCACGGGGCGATCGCAGAGTGGACAACGTCATCCGTACGGGAAGTAGAGGCGGCTATTTGTCCGCCATGGTGCGCTCAGCGTCCCTGACCTGCGCGCGCAGCATCGGGAGTTGCTCGCGCGCGAACGCCGCGAGGGCGACGTTGTCGGGCCTCTTCAGATAGCGCTCAAGCAGGCCGATGATCGCTTCATACTCGGGGATCTGCGCGGCATAGAAGCTTCGGACATAGGCCGGACCATCCGACATCTCGGGCTCGACGAGGCTTGCGGTGGATGAGGGCTTGCCGACGCGCAGTTCCGCGCCGATTGCTTCCTGGACCTCCTTCAGACTCTTGTCGCGCTTGGCCGCTTCCTCGGCCCGCAGGGCGGCGAGATTCCTGACCTCCGCATTGCCCTTGAGGTCGGTGTTCTCAAGAAGATTCTGTTGAAAGCGGCTGAAATCGTAGACGCCACCGATGACCTCGGTCGCGGTCGGCGGCCGCTCGCCAGGCGTTCTCTCGCCGCGGCTATCGGCAAGCGCCTCCGTGCCGATGAACAATGCCAAGATGATCGCGGCAAGAACTCGCATCGATATTCAATGCCGGTCGATTTGTGAAGTTCCCCGAATATTACGATCCGGTAAGCGGGTTGCGACGGGAGAGTTCCGGCCCCACGTCTTCTTCATGAAACAGTCCGACATCTTCAGGGATAACGCCGACAACTGTCTTCAACTCGCCGAGCGAGCCGATGGACAACCCGCCCACAAGCGCTATTCGCGCATGGCCGACGCCTGGACGGCGCTCGCCAACGAGCAGGATTGGCTCGATGGCGAAATCCCGCCCGTTCCGGCCCACGCTGCCGCTCGGAAGCGGAACGCGTGAGACCGCTCACGGAAAGGCAAGCAACTGATCTGGGATCATCCGGGAATCTCGATCACGTCGATTTCCGTTTTCAGAAGGAGATTTTGGCCATGGCTCCACGTCTGGCTCTTCTTTCCCTCATTCTCGCCTTTGGCGCCTCGGTGGCGTTCGCGACGGTGACGACGGTGCGGCAGGTGCATCTCGAAAGCGCGTCCGCCTCCGGACACGCCGCGCGCAGTTAGGCCTCGGGAACATTCGTCGCCGCGGTGCGTAAGCGCTCCAGACATCAGGAGAGCGAGCGTCCATCATGGCCCATTCCGACCAAGGCATCGTCAAGGACAAGCGCGCCGAAGAACAGCCGCGCGACAAGGAGCGTGCACAGTCCGTGCACACGACGGACAAGCAAGGCTCGCCATCGCGTGAAGCGACGCGCGATCCCAAGCTGAGCGACAACAGCAAGACGCCAGGCTCCGGCGCGATGCCGGACGGCTCCAGCGACGCGACGGGCTAAAGCATGATCCGGCGAACTGCGCAGCGGTTCTCCGAGACGACCATGCTTGGATAAGACCTCGAGCGCGATGACGCTTCATCCTGACCGCATCGCGCTTTCTCACGAGGAACGAATTCCCGCGGGAAGAGTCGACGGATTGCTTCCGGTTGTCATGCCCCCGGTGCGCCGGAAGCAATCTCCAAGGGCGGCCCCGGCACCCACCGTGCCGGGGCCGTTCTGCTTATGGATGAGTCTTTGCGTCAGCGGCCGGTGCCGCTCTCTGGATCCCCCTGAGCATGTCCGTCGGAATCTCGGCCCAACACGCCAAAGCTGCTTGACTTCACGCCAGCGGTGGCATCGACGCCCACGGCGGTCAGTCCGAACCTGAGGAGTTCGCGAACTGCTGCCGCTCGTGTCGGCATTCGGTGTTTGAACCGGAAATCGTCGATGGCGGCCAACTCTTCCGGCGAGAGCATGACCTGTAAGCGCTCGGCGCGAAGGTCGTTCATGGCAATCACGCAAATTGAGTAGGTTGAGTAGTTTACTCAACGAGCTGACCGGCCGAGAGTTCCGCCGGAATTGACGTGATCGCTGGGTTGAAGAGAGAACGCGTACTTTCAGTACGTTTGGCGCCCATGGCGCCCCTGGGCTGGGCGAAAAACGAGCTAAGGCTTCGCGAAGCGAGAGCCTCTTGCGGGTGACGAATGAGCCGATCGGCGCGATGCGTGCGTGACGATGCGCAGCTTGCGGCGGAGCCACCAGGCCGACACGGAAACGATGGCCCAGACCGTCAACGCGGCGATGAAAGCGAACGCGATGCCTGACTCGACGGTGGCATGGAAAATGGCGGCGAACGCCGCCAAGCCGATGCTGCCGAGGGCTGCACCTGCGGCGTCGAGCGCCGCAGCCTTCTGTCCGCGGCGGCGTCCGCTCAGGCCGGCCTTCTCCTTGGCGTGACGCTCATGGCTCTCGATCAGCGTCGCGCTCGCACAGAAGACGGCTGGAAGTGCAAGAAAGAGCCCGCCGGCGGAAGCGCCGAAATGCGAGCCGATGACTCCGGCCAGCACCGTCGCGCAACCGCCGAGCACGAAGCGAACGGCGTATTCGTACCAACGCGTCTGCCTCAGCGCCGAGGGTGACAGCTTCACCAGCATCAGGCAGCACCTCCCAAACCCGCGAACAGACCGAAGGCGACCACGAGCCATACGGCAAAGGCGAGGATCGTGGCGGCGAGCGCGCCGAGACGGAACCTCATCAGGAGCTGGCAGACGACGAGGCTGTAGCAGGCGAGCGCGATGGCGCCATAGATCATCGTCCAGCTTGAGGCCGCAGCATATTGCGGGCCGTGCTGGATCACAGCGATGCCGAGAGTAGCCAGTGCGACCGATGGCGCCGCTGCGAGAAGTCCGGCAAAGCTCTTTGGCCGCAGCATGTCACCGAAGATCGCGAACACGGATACGATCAAGCCCCCGGCGACGAAGCGGACGAGATATTCCGTCATGGCCGTATCCGCGAGGCTTCGGGCTGCCGCCGCCGCGACGTCCCAAGCGTGAACGGCCTGAACAGTCGCTCGACGGCGATGCCCAGCGTGAAGCCTGCCGCCACGTCGCTGGCCCAGTGCGCCAGCAGCGCCACCCGCGTCAGCGACAACGCCACTGCAAGCGAGCGCGCCAGACGGCGCGAGGCCGGCCGCAACAGGCCGGCGGCCGACGCAAGGGCGCCCATATGCACGGCGTGACCTGAGGGGAATGCGTCGCGGGGGCGCCCTGAATAAGGAATGCCGCGCCGGTGGCCGCCAGCCGTCAGCCGATCCGGTCTCGTCTGATCAAACATGGATTTGAGGACATGCGGCAATACGGCCGTGGCCAGCGATACAATCAGGACGTGATCGGCAAGGGGACGCCGCTCCGGATGCCGGAGGCGAGTGTCGAGCCATCCCGCGGCAGCGAGCGCGAGCAGCACATGCTCGTCGGCACCCCAGGTGATTGCCTGGGCGGCATGCTCGAACCCGGAGTTGGCGTCGTGGGCGATCTCGTTCGCGATCGCCGTATCGATCCGGGTTGGTTTGATTGTTGCGAGCGCCATCGGTCCGCCGGCGAAAGTTCCTCCATGACGGTTTTGTAAAGCCCGGAGACAAAGAAGGTTCCTGAGTTCTCCCAAGCGTCCGGGCGGCGGGCGCCCGGCTACGGCTGACCAGACCCGCCAGCCGAGCCATAGACCTGGCCCGTCGCATAGCTCGCGTCGGCGGCGGCAAGCTGCACGTAGATCGAGGCGAGCTCGACGGGCTGGCCGGGGCGGCCGAGCGGCGTCATGCCACCGAATTTTTCGAGCTTGTCCATCGTCGCGCCGCCGGAGACCTGGAGCGGCGTCCAGATCGGTCCCGGCGCCACGCCATTGACACGGATACCCTTGGGGGCGAGCTGCTTGGCCAGCGACTTCACATAGTTCATCGTCGCTGCCTTGGTCTGCGCATAGTCATAGAGATCCGGCGATGGATCGTAAGCCTGCTCGGACGTCGTGCCGATAATGCAGGCGCCGGGCTTGAGATGCGGCAGCGCCGCCTTGATGGTCCAGAACGGCGCGTAGATGTTGGTCTTCATCGTTGCATCGAAATCCTCTGACGAAACGTCGAGGATGGACGCGCGCGCTTGTTGTCGTGCGGCGTTGCAGACCAGGATGTCGAGCCCGCCGAGGCCCTGCACCGCCTGTTCAACCAATTGCTTGCAGAAGGCTTCGTCCTTGAGATCGCCGGGGACCGCGAGTCCGGTGCGTCCCTCCTTCTTGATCAGCGCGATCACCTCCTGCGCATCGGGCTCTTCCGCCGGCAGGTAGTTGATGGCGACGTCGGCGCCTTCGCGCGCATAGGCGATAGCGGCGGCGCGGCCCATGCCGGAATCGCCGCCGGTGATCAACGCCTTGCGGCCGGCGAGACGGCCGGAGCCCTTGTAGCTGGTCTCGCCATGGTCGGGCCGCGGCTCCATCTTGCCAGCCAGGCCCGGCCAGGGTTGAGATTGTTTCTTGAAAGGCGGCTTCGGATAGTGGCTGACCGGATCGATCAAGGCCATGGACGTATCTCCCTTCGCTGTAGATGCCAGCGAAGCCGCCGCGAGCGTCGCGCTCGCGGCGTGGACGACGTGCCGGCGGGACAGTGAGGTTTTGCTGGTATTCGACATCATGCTCTCCGCGATAGTCGAGGCTCAACACGCGGAGACGGCTGACGTTGCTATGCGAAGGACGCCGGCTGGGCCGGCGTCCTTCAGCAATGCGCCTACTTGGTCTGGCCCACGCTCGGAGCCTTGCCGAGCTCCTTGGCCATGTCGAGGTGGTGCTTCAGTGCCGGCAGCGTCTTGCCGGCCCAGTCCTTCAGCGCGGCATTGTCGCCGCCCTTGGCGTAGCGGTCGAACAGCGAGACCGCGTCCTCATGGGCGCTGACCTGGTAGGAATTGTAGTCCGAGCTGAAATCCTTGCCGGTCGCGTTCTTGAGCTTGTCGAGCTTGCTCTGGTGCGAGCTGTCGAGCGCCGTCGGTAGCGTCGCCTGCACCTTGCCGTCGCTGACCAGCCCCTTGAGCTCGGTGCTGGTCTTGGTGTGATCGGTCACCATCTGCTGGGCGAAGCTCTTCTCCTGCGCATTGCCCTTCTGCTGGGCGAGCTTGCTCGATTCGATCTCGAACATGTCGCTGATGGCCACCTGCTTGACGAAGTCGGCCGTCGACGGCGCGACGCCGAGTGCCGAATTGACGCCGGTCTTTTCGCCCAAGGATTGTGCCAATGCGGGGCCTGCGAGAAGCATGCAAGCGATGGCGATGATGGTTCGTTTCATGGTCCGGTCCCTCAAATTGATCGCGCGGCCGTTTGCCGCGCCATGTTGCGCCGATCAACCCTCTGCAAAGGCCGAGGTTCCTAACGACTAATCCGTGGGATTGCGCCCCGTTCGCGGATTGATAGGATCGGTCGGCTTGCGTCGCAGTCGCTCGGGCAGGAACGGCTCGGCCGGCGTAGCGGTGGCGTCGGCGCGCACGTCTGCATGATGCTGCGCCCGTTCGTGCGGCGTGCGGTTGTCGTTGATCTGACGTTTGACGTCGAGGCCTCCGACCGGATCGTTCACGCCGTGCTGGATATCGCGGAAGTCACTCATGGTTCACCTCATTGTTTTCCGGGCATGATCGATTCGAGCACCTGGCGCGCTGCTCCCTTGATCATCCCGCTTTCGCTCGGATCACCCTTCATCAGGGCAAGCGAGAAGTTCTTCGCCTGCTGGAGTGTGATATGCGGCGGCAGAGGCGGCACCTCGGGATCGGTCTTCACTTCCAAGACGACAGGCGACTTGCTTGCCAGAGCCTGCTCCCAGGCTGGGCCGAGCTGCTGTGGGCTGTCGACGAATATGCCTGTGAGGCCGATCAACTCGGCGAAGCGCGAATACGAGACGTCGGGTATGCTCTGCGAGGCTTCGAATTTGGGATCGCCGTTGACGACGCGCTGCTCCCAGGTGACCTGGTTGAGGTCTTCATTGTTGAAGACGCAGACGATGAAGCGCGGATCCTGCCAGGAGCGCCAGTACTTCGCGGCCGTGATCAGCTCGGCCATGTTGTTCATCTGCATGGCACCGTCGCCGACCAGCGCGATCACCGGCCGATCCGGATGGGCATATTTGGCGGCGAGGGCGTAAGGCACTGCAGCCCCCATCGAGGCGAGGCCGCCGGAGAGCGAGGCCGTCATCCCGCGGCGCATCTTCAGGTCGCGCGCGAACCAGTTGGCGCAGGAGCCGGAATCGCTGGTGATGATGGCGCGGTCCGGCAGGCGCGGCGACAGTTCCCAGGCAACGAGCTGCGGATTGACGGGCGCGGCGGGCTGATGCGCGCGGTCGTCCAGCGTCTTCCACCATGTCGCGACGTCGTCTTCGATGCCCTTGCGCCAGGCGCCGTCGCTCTTCGGCGCAAGTCGCGGCAAGAGCGCGCGCAGCGTCTCGGCGGCGTCGCCGACGAGGCCGACCTCCATGGGAAAGCGGATCGACATCATGCTGGCATCAATGTCGATCTGCACTCCGCGGGCCGCTCCTTCCTTGGGCAGGAATTCGGCGTACGGAAACGCCGAGCCGACCATCAGCAGCGTGTCGCATTCCATCATCATGTTGTAGCTGGGTTCGGTGCCGAGCAGGCCGATCGAGCCGGTCACCCAGGGCAGGTCGTCGGGCAGCGCGGCCTTGCCGAGCAGCGCCTTGGCGCAGCCGGCCGACAGCCGGTCGGCGACGGCTATGACCTCGTCGGTGGCGCCAAGTGCGCCGGCGCCGACGAGCACCGCAACCTTCTTGCCGGCATTGAGCACCTCCGCGGCGCGGTCGAGATCGGCGTCGTGCGGCATGATCCGTGGAGCGCTATAGCCGATGCCGGAGTGCAGCGTGCCGTGAGCGCGCGGCGGGTCCTCGTAAGTCTCCTCCTGGATGTCGTTGGGCAGGATGATCGCGGTCGGAACCCGTCTTGCCAGTGCGATCCGCACCGAACGGTCGATCAGATGGCGCACTTGCGCAGGCGAGGTGGCCTGCATGACGTAAGCGCCAGCGACGTCCTTGAACATCGAGACCAGATCGACTTCCTGCTGGTAATGTCCGCCCAACGCACTACGCGCCTGCTGGCCGACGATGGCGAGCACCGGCTGGTGGTCCAGCAGCGCGTCGTACAACCCGGTGATGAGGTGGGAGGCGCCGGGGCCAGAGGTTGCGATGCAGACGCCGAGCTGTCCCGAGAACTTTGCGTAAGCGGTCGCCATGAAAGCCGCCATCTCCTCATGGCGAGCCTGCACAAAGCCGATCTTTCCATCGGCACGGTTGAGCGCACCGAATACGCCGTTGATGCCATCGCCGGGATAGCCGAACAGGTGGCGCACGCCCCATTGATGCAGGCGATGCACGATGAAGTCGGAGACGGTCTGGGACATCAAGTTCGCTCTCGAGCTGAGTTCGTCAGCCTCAGAGAACCTCTCGTTTTCGGCGATGTTCCTCGGCCCAAGCGCCGGAACGATCGCTTGCCCCTTGCAGTTGACTCACAAATGGCTGAGCGGAGAACGAAGATGTTGAACCAGGGCGAACTGGACCGGAACGAGATGGGCAGGCTGATCGGAAGCGACAAGGTAGAGGGAACATCGGTCTACGGGGCCGATCGGAACAGGATTGGCTCCATCGAGCGTGTGATGATCGACAAGATCAGTGGCAAGGTCTCTTATGCAGTGCTCGGCTTCGGCGGGTTTCTCGGCATCGGCAACGATCACTATCCGCTGCCCTGGCAGTCGCTGAAATACGACACCGAGCTTGGCGGCTATGTGACCGCGATTACCGCGAAGGATCTGGAAGGCGCTCCAAAATACGGCGAGAAGACCGAGTGGAACTGGGGCGACGACGCGGCCGTGCGCGGCATCAACGCCCATTACGGCGTCCCCTTCGCGTAGCGAAGGGACGATGCGATGAGGCAGGAGCGGCCCACCGACAATTCCCAGGGATGAGAGTGACTGCGACCCGCAAGGGCTCTTGGGAATGCAAGGACTTTTGGGAATGACGGTGTCGGGGCGTGCCCGCCTACTCACACCACCGCCTCCTCCCGGCCCGGCCCGGCATGCACATGCACCTGCTTGGCGTGCAGCGGCTCGCCGCATTCCGAGCACACCATCACGGGATCGAACAGCTTGCCGCAGATCTTGTGCTCGTGCAGCAGCGGGCGGCCGCGCTCGTCGCCCATATGGGTGTCGCCCCAATGCACCATCGCCATGATGATCGGATAGAGGTCGAGCCCCTTCTGAGTGAGGATGTATTCGTAGCGCTTCGGTGCATCGGAATAGGGGACGCGGCGCAAGATGCCGAAGCGAACCAGCTTTTTCAGCCGCTCGGACAGCAGATGACGCGTGATCTGGAGTGAGGACTGGAACGCCTCGAACCGGCGCACCCGCAAGAAGCACTCGCGCAGGATCAGCAGCGTCCAGCGGTCGCCGACAACGGCGATGGTGCGGGAGAGCGAGCAGGGCTCTTCGTCCAGCGTGTCCCATTTCATGATACGGTCTCCAGCGACAGTCAGTCTGTAAAAGGAACTAATATGAATAGTCTGCGCAATTTCGCAGCAAAGCTAGCATTCGTCTCTTGAGTTTGACAGTTCTATTTTGGAACTATAGTCTCCGGCGCACTGCCGTCGCACGCCTATAGCGGCTCACCGGAGGAGGCGATCTTGCCCAAGCGAAACGCGACCGCGGCCGTCATCGGGGCCGGGGATTTCATCGGCTCCGAGATCGCGAAGAAGTTTGCCGCCGAGGGGTTCTCGATCTTCGCCGGCCGCCGCAATGGCGATAAGCTCGCGCCGTTGGTGCAAGATATCGAAGCTGCCGGCGGCGACATCCATGCGCGCTCGCTCGATGCGCGGAAGGAGGATGAAATCCTCGCCTTCCTCAATGACGCCGACAAGCACGCGCCGCTGGAAGTCTGCATCTTCAATGTCGGCGCCAACGTCAATTTCCCGATCCTCGACACTACCGAGCGCGTGTTCCGGAAAGTGTGGGAGATGGCCTGCTATTCCGGCTTCCTTGCGGGGCGCGAGGCGGCGCGGCTGATGCTGCCGCGTGGCGGCGGCAACATCTTCTTCACCGGCGCAACGGCCTCCTTGCGCGGCGGCAGCGGCTTTGCCGCCTTCGCCAGTGCCAAGTTCGGCCTGCGCGCCGTGGCGCAGGCAATGGCGCGCGAGCTCGGGCCGAAGAACATTCACGTCGCCCATCTCATCATCGATTCCGGGGTCGACACCGAATGGGTGCGGCAGCGCAGGCTCGAAGCGCTTGGGCCGAATGCGCTCGACAATCCCGATCTGCTGATGCCGCCGTCGTCGGTCGCCAACGCCTATTGGCAGCTCTACCAGCAGCCGAAGAGCGCCTGGACCTTCGAGATGGAGATCCGTCCCTTCGGAGAGAAATGGTGACCGCGGCACGCAACTGCGGCTAGACTGATCCCCAAGACGAAACAAATTTCCGGGAGGAGAACCAAGTGAAGACCGCGATCACCGAACTGTTCGGCATCGAGCACCCGATCATTCAGGGCGGAATGCATTTCGTCGGCTTTGCCGAGCTGGCCGCCGCCGTCTCCAATGCCGGCGGGCTCGGCATCATCACGGGTCTCACGCAGAAGACGCCGGAATTGCTCGCCAAGGAGATCGCGCGCTGCCGCGACATGACCGACAAGCCGTTCGGCGTGAACCTCACCTTCCTGCCGACCTTCTCGGCGCCGCCCTATCCCGAATACATTGCGGCCATCGTCGAAGGGGGCATCAAGGCGGTGGAGACCGCGGGCCGCAGTCCGGAAGCCTACATGCCGGCGCTGAAGTCGGCCGGCATCAAGGTCATTCACAAATGCACCTCGGTGCGCCACTCGCTGAAGGCGGAGCGCATCGGCTGCGACGCCGTCAGCGTCGACGGTTTCGAATGCGGCGGTCATCCCGGCGAGGACGACATTCCCAACATGATCCTGCTGCCGCGCGCGGCGGAGGAGTTGAAGATCCCGTTCGTCGCCTCCGGCGGCATGGCCGACGGACGCAGCCTGGTCGCGGCGCTGTCGCTGGGCGCGGCGGGCATGAACATGGGCACGCGCTTCATCGCCACCAAGGAGGCGCCGGTGCATCAGAACGTGAAGAATGCACTCGTTGCTGCGACCGAGCTCGACACCCGCCTGATTATGCGGAGCTTGCGCAACACCGAGCGCGTCCTGAAGAATGCCAATGTCGATCGTCTGCTCGAGATCGAGCGCGAGAAGGGCGCCAAGCTCACGATCGACGACATCCACGACCAGGTCGCTGGCGTCTATCCCAGGATCATGCTGGACGGTCAGATGGATGCCGGCGCCTGGAGCTGCGGCATGGTCGCCGGCCTGATCCACGACATCCCGTCCTGCAAGGAGCTGATCGATCGCATCATGGCAGAGGCGGAGACCATCATCCGCAACCGCCTGATCGGGTTCCTGGACGGAACGGGGGCGACGCGAAAGGTCGCCTGACACCGTCAAACTTCTTAACCACGGCAGCATTTGACCGCTGGAATTGCGCGCGACGCCTCCTAAATAGGGATAAATTGCCCTTTAATAGTTTCAGGAGGCGTCCGTGGTCCTGAAAGACGTTGCCTTCGCAGTTGCCTTTGCCCTCGTGATCGCGGGGGGCGGCATGGCGCGCGCTGACGACTACAAGCCCGGCGAATATCTCGGCCTCGATCTCTCCAAGGCCGTTCTGTCGCCGAAACGTCTTGGGCCGGCGACGCAGTTCGCGCCGGTCGCACTCGAAGCGCGCGGCGGTAACGAGGCGCAGGCTCGTGCTGAGCCCATCGACGTGCCGAAGAAGGTGATCGCCGAGCGCGTCCGTGTGGCCGAGCCGAAGGCCGTGCACACGAAGAGTACTCAGCCGCGTGGCGCAGCACGCACCAGGCTCTCGCATCGCCATGGCAATCCGCTCGATGCACAGGCGATGGATACGCGCATCCAGACCTGGCCGTGTCGCTCCGGCGGCATCTGCAACTGGAAACGCTAGTTCACAGGCGTCATCCCTGCGTCGCAAAACCGTAGGCGCGGGGTCAAGAAACCGTAAGCTGGAAGTCAAGGAGCGCAGGCACCTTCCGTCGCGATTCGACGAAGGTTTCCTGAATGGCATCTCTCCGCGCCCCGCGCGCATGGACCCGGAGGCAGTTCCTGGTCCGCTCCGCCTCCAGCCTCGCCATCGCCTCGCTTGCGAAGCCCTCGATCAGCCGTGCCGCCGATCGCCCGCAGATCGCAGGCGGGATCCAATCCGGCGACGTCTCTCACGGCTCAGCCGTGATCTGGGCCCGCGCCGACCGGCCTGCGCGGATGCGGGTGGAGTGCTCCACCGTCGAGAGCTTCAAGACGATCATCGCGTCGGCTTCCGGCGATGCGGTGCCGGACGCTGATTTCACCTCGAAACTGCTGCTGACGAATCTGCCACCGGGCCAGGATATCTTCTATCGCGTGCGCTTCGACGACATTGCCACCGGCCTCGCCGGCGAAAGCCGCCTCGGTCATTTCCGTACCGCGCCGGCAGCTGGCCAGTCGATCTCGTTCTTGTGGTCCGGCGATACCGCGGGGCAGGGCTGGGGCATCGACGTCTCGCGCGGCGGCTATCGCAGCTATCGGACCATGCTGGACAACCACCCGGATTTCTTCATCCACTCCGGCGATCACATCTACGCCGACTGCACGATTCCCGCCGAGCAGAAGCTGCCGAACGGCGAGATCTGGCGCAACCTGGTGACCGAGGAAAAGTCCGAGGTCGCGCATACGCTTGCGCAGTTCCGCGGCAACTACAAATACAACCATCTCGACGAGCACTTCCGCGCCTTCCACGCGGAGGTGCCGATGTTCGCGCAATGGGACGATCACGAGGTGACCAATGACTGGTCACCGACCGGCAGCTACGACCAGACCGGTCGTGAGGAGGACGGCACGCCCCGCCTGATCGCGCGTGCCCGCCGCGCCTTCTTCGACTTCATGCCGATTCGCGACATCGGCGCGCGGCAGGGCCGGGTCTATCGCAAGATCGCCTACGGCCCGCTGCTCGATGTGTTCATGATCGACATGCGCAGTTTTCGCGATGAGACCTGGAACAGGGGCGACGACCATCGCGGCTGGATCCTCGGCGCCGAGCAGCTCGCCTGGCTCAAACGCGAGTTCGCCGCCTCGCGTGCGACGTGGAAGGTGATCGCGGCCGACTTGCCGATCGGCCTGATCAGCCTGGACGCCGTTGCGCTCGGCAACGGGCCCCCCGACCGGCGCGAGCATGAGATCGCCGATCTGCTCTCCTTCATCAAGCGCACCGGTATCCGCAACGTGGTCTGGCTCACTGCCGACATGCACTACACCGCCGCGCATTACTACAATCCGAACAATGGGCAATTCCAGGATTTCGAGCCGTTCTGGGAGTTCGTCTCCGGTCCGCTGCATGCCGGCAGCTGGGCGCCGGGCGAGCTCGACGACACCTTCGGCCCCGTTGCGATGTACCAGCACGGATGTAGCGCTGCGCAGGGCGACAATCTTGCGCCCTGTTTCGGCTTGCAATTCTTCGGCCGTGTCGACATCGATGGCGCGACCGGCGTGATGACGGTGACCCTGAAGGACGTCGACAATCGCGACCTCTGGTCGGTCAATATCGCGCCGCAGCCGCAGCCGCAGCCGCAGCCGCGACCGGCCGTGGTGGCACAGCATTCGTAGGTGCTAACCCGATCTTGATTGGCAGCCCCGCGCTTCCGGCGCTAAGCTGGTCATCCCCGCCCGCCACCTCTTTTCCCTCACCGAAAAGTCTGCTCACGCGGCGTTGGCGCGCGTCGCTGTCGGAACGACCACGCAAGGAGCCTTTTCATGGATCATCTGAAGACACAGGGCATCAGCATGCCCAAGCTGGGCCTCGGTACCTTCCGCATGCAGGGCGATGCCTGCCGCGCCGCGGTCGAGAGCGCGCTGTCGATCGGCTACCGCCACATCGATACTGCCGAGATGTACGCCAATGAGGAGCCGATCGGCTTGGCCATCGCGTCGTCCGGCGTGCCGCGCGGCGAGCTGCACGTCACCACGAAGGTCTGGCACGAGAACCTCGCCCCGGACGCGATCCGCCGCGCTTTCGACGCCAGCCTGAAGAAGTTGCGGCTCGACCATGTCGACCTCTATCTCGTGCACTGGCCGTCGAAGGCTGCGAACTGGGGCGCGGTATTCGAGACGCTGATGAAGCTCAAGGAGGAGGGGCGCACGCGGGCGATCGGCGTTGCCAATTTCACCACTGCGCTGCTTAAGGTCGCGATCGAGGACATCGAGGCGCCGATCGCCTGCAACCAGGTCGAATATCACGCCATGCTCGATCAATCGAAGGTGCTGGCCTATCTCCGCGCCAAGTCGATCCCGCTGGTTGCCTATTGTCCGCTGGCGCAAGGACGTGTCGCGACCGATCCGGTGCTGGCCGAAATCGGCGCCCGGCACGACGCGACAGCCGCGCAGGTCGCGCTGAAATGGCTGCTCGACCAGGACGGCGTCGCCGCGATCCCGAAGGCCTCGCGCCGTGAGAGCCAACAGGCCAATCTCGACGCGCTGAAGATCACGCTCGACGATGCCGATCGCAAGAAGATCGCCGCGCTGCCGAAGGACAGGCGTTGCGTCAATCCAAGCTTTGCCCCCGCGTGGGATTAGCCTGTCGCGGCGTTTCAGATCCGCAAAAGAAAATGGCCCCCGTGAGGGGCCATTTCCATATCGCGTTGCGCGTTAGTCCCAGTGGTGATGGCGGTGGCTGCGCTTGATCACGACCACTCGGTCCCCGCGATGATGACGATGCCAGCTGCGATCATGATGGTGCATGCGATATTCGGCGCGGGCGCCGTGCGGGCCATGATGATGATGACCGCGCTTGATCACCACAGTCTCGGCGCTCGCCACCGTTGGCGCCGCGATCACGAGCGCACCCAGAGCCGCAACCACAAAACCAAGCTTCTTCATTTCGTACTCCTCCAATCGAATGCACATCTAAACCGCGCATGCATGCGAACGTTCCGGGGGAACGGGAAGAGAATTCTGAACGGCTGTTCAGGTGATCAATCGCAGCGTTGCTGCGCCGGCGTCGGTGCGCCGGTGGTGACGTATTTGCCGTCCCTGATCGTGTACTCGCCACGGTCGCTGCGATTGTAGATCGCGCGCAGACTGCCGTCCTTCTGCAGCACGAGTCCAAATTCGCGCGTCTGATGCAGCGCCGGGAAGAACACCATCACGTCGAGCAGGCCATCGGCATTGACTGTGGCCGATACCACCTCGTTCTCGTCTTTGGCTTCGCCGAAGTTACGCCGGTACATCACCCGGCCGTCCTTCCGGATTTCGTAAGTCAACAGCGCACCCTTGTTGCGGTCGGGCCGAGCGGCGCAGTCGACCGCCCATGAGCCGAGCAGGCCCCATTGCTGGACGGTCGCGGCCAGCGTCTCGGCACCGGCCGTGCAGGTGAACGCAACCCACAGCATCGCAGCCGCGATCCAGTGGCTCGAACAACGCATCATGTCCTGAAAAACCCCGCCTCGAAGACTTCCAAAGTGTAGCATCGCGCTCGCGGCCGTTCCACGCCGGCCGCCGATCGCTCGCGAATTTGATCCGCGTCAATGAGGCAGGCCAATTCGCGGGTAGGATGGCATTCCCGAAGGCGAACGTGGATAGACCAATGCTGAATCAAGTCGTGGATTTTGCGGGCGAAGTGCTGCCGGGGAGCTGTGCCGTACCGCCTTATTCCGAGGCGGCGTTTCTGACCGAGCTGGGCGATCGCTTACGGTCCTCGCGCATGCGCTGCGACCTGTCGCGCCGCGAACTGGCCCGCCGTTCCGGGATTTCCGAGCGCTATATCGCCCAGATCGAGGCCGGCAAGGGCAACGTCTCCATCGTCCTGTTGCTGAGGCTCGCCTCCGCGATCCACAGCAGTCAGCCACAGGCGGCCTGACGCTTCGAGGTGACGGCCATGGGGCAACTCGTACTTGCGGCCAAGGTCACCCATGTTCCATCATTGATGCTGTCGGAGCAGCCCGGCAGCTCGCTCCGTGTCGCGCGCGAGCCGGCGGTCAGCTCCTTGCGGGAGCTCGGCCGGCGGGCGAAAGAGCGTGGCGTCACCAGCTTCGTGGTGTTCGACACCCACTGGCTCTCCAATTTCGGCTACCACGTCAACGCCAATGCGCGGCATCGCGGCTCGTTCACGAGCCACGAAGCGCCGCACATGATCCAGGATCTGCGCTACGACCTGCCGGGTGATACGCCCCTGGCCGAGGCCATCGCTGCCAGGGCCGGGGATGCCGGCCTGAACGTGATCGCCCATCAGGTGGCCAGCCTCGGGCTCGAATACGGCACCGTCGTGCCGATACACTACATGAACCCGGACGGCTTTGCGAAGGTGGTTTCGGTCGCCTCGCCGCTTTTCACCTCGTTCGAGGAGAGCCGCATCCTCGGCGAAGCGACCCGCCGTGCCATCGATGAATCCGGCGAGCGGGTCGCCGTCCTCGCCAGCGGTTCGCTCTCGCATCGGCTCTGGCCGAACAAGAAGCTGGGCCCCGAGGCGTGGACGTCGGTCGCCAGCGAGTTCAACCGTCAGGTCGACTTGCGCGTGCTCGAGCTGTGGCAGAGCCGCCGCTATCGCGAATTCCTCGACATGCTTCCGGACTACGCCACCAAGTGCAACGGCGAAGGGGGCATGGCCGATACGATCATGCTGTTCGCCGCGCTTGGCTGGTACGACTACCGCGGCGCGGCCGAGCAACTGTGCGACTATTTTCCGTCCTCCGGGAGCGGCCAGGTCAACGTGGAGTTTCACGTCGAGGCGTGAGGAAGCGGCTCAGGCTCGCCTCTCCACATTGGCACTCCGGGCCGGCACGCCGAATTCCTTGCGGCACACTTCGGCCAGCACGGCGACGCCCTCGCGGATCTGCTGATGCGTGGGGCTCGCAAAGCACAACCTGAGGCGCGAGCTGGAGTGCTTCTTGTTGGTCGACCATTCCGGCCCCGGATTGATCGAGACGCCGGCCGCGAGCGCGGCCTGATAGAGCTTCAGCGTATCGACCTGGTCGGGCAGCTTCACCCACAGGAAGATGCCGCCCTTGGGCTCCTCGAACTCAGCCGCGGTCCCGAACTGCTCGTTGAGCGCTTCCATCAGCGTGTCGAGCTTGGTGCGCAGCGCCTTCGTCAGGGCCGGCACATGGCTTGCGAAATGCGGCTTGCAATAGGCGGCGAGCACCATCTGCTCCAGCGCGCCGGAGCCGGCATCCGTCTTCAGCGCCAGCATCCGCGACATCACTCCCCAGGGCGCCACGACGAAGCCGACGCGTAGCGCCGGCGCGATCGACTTGGAGAACGAGCCGATGTGGATCACGCCGCCGTTCGGGCTCATCGCATGGATCGCCGGCGGCCGGTGCCCTGACCAGACGAGATCGGCATAGCAATCGTCCTCGAAGATCGGCACGCCGTATTCGGTCGCGAGCCGCACCAGCTCTGCGCGGCGGCTCTCGGGCATGATGCTGCCGGTCGGGTTCTGCACCGTCGGAATGGTGTAGATGTATTTCGGGCGGATGCCGCGGCTCTTCAGGTCCGCCAGCGTCGCGGCCAGCGCGTCCATGCGCATGCCGTCCGCATCGAGCGGAATGCCCGCCACATTGACGCCGAGCCGCGCCAGACGGTTCAGCGAGCCCTGATAGCTCTCCTGCTCGAAAATCACGGTGTCGCCGCGCGCCAGCAGCGTGGCGTTGATGAGATCGAGGGCCTGGAGCGAGCCCGAGACGATCAACAGATCGTCCACCGTGCAGGTGATGCCGGCATCGCGCTTGAGTTTCGTCACTAGGAATTCGCGCAAGGGCAGGTAGCCCTGCGGCCCATGGGCCAGACTGTAAGTGGCGAGCGAGCGGCCCTCGCGCCGCAGCACCGCGTTGGTCGCTTCGATCAGCTCGTCGAGCGGTACCTGTTCGGAATCATTGTTGCCGCCGACAAAGCTGTACTTGGCAAGTCCCGTCCAGCGCGCAGACGGGGCCGGCAACCCTGCGGGAAACAGGGGCGCGAAATCGAAGCTGGATGTCATGGGAGCGTTCCTCGTTTTGTTCTTGTTGAGCGGCGGCTTTGCACCGGCCGCGTTACTTATTGCCAGCCATGCGGGTCGGACGGCCCAGGCTGATGAAAGCGTAATGCGCGTTGGCGATGCCGCCAACCATCAGCGCTTCGACCACCGGCTCGGCGATCTCGCCAGTGGCGGCCCAATCGACGAGAAAATTGGCCCCGGTCCCGCCGCGCACGTCGTCGGTCGGAATGAAAATCGAGACGGTGGCGAGCGGCCTCAACGCCACCGGCGTCTTCAAATAGCTGTCGACCTGCTTGCCTGCGGTGTCGAAATAGGCGATGCGTTTGAGGACCAGCGGCTGGGTCTCGGAGGCGTTGTGCACACTCAACGTCACCGAGAAGTCGACACGCAGCTTGCCCTGGCTCATCGCGACGCTGGAATAGGCGGGCACGTAGAACCCGCCAGACACGGCGAGGTCCTCCTTCGGCAGCGTGGTGAGCGAATCGGCAAAGTTTTGTTCGACATTGACCTTGGATTGCGCGGCGGTGGGCACGGCAAAGGCGAGGGGGCCGAGCAGCATGGCTGCGAAGAGCCCTTTCCGCATGTGACGAATTGCTCGCTTGCCGCACCGCACTCCATCTCTAGGGTGCGGCAAAACGGACCAATTTGGCATGCACGAGCTCATTCGCGACATCACTCTCTGTATCCTGTTTGCCTGGATGCTGGGCCTGCTCGCCCATTTCTCCCGGCAACCGCTGATCCTGGCCTATCTTATCGCCGGCTTCTGCATAGGTCCATTCGGCGCCGGCTGGGTCCATTCGCAGGAATCGATCAGCGTCATCTCCGAGCTCGGCCTGATCTTCATGCTGTTCATGATCGGGCTCGAGATCGACCTGAAGAAGATCGTGCGGGCGGGCAAGGTGATCCTGTTCGCCGCCGGCGGCCAGCTCATCGGAGGCTGCCTGCTCGGGGTCCTGTTCTTCATCGGAATCGGCCTGTCGCTCGGGGGCGGGCATTTCGATGCGGTCTATCTCTGCGTCGCCTGCGCGCTGTCCAGCACCGTCATCATCGTCAAGGTGCTCTATGAGAAGCGCGAGCTCGATACGCTGCCGGGCCGCATCACGCTCGGCGTGCTGGTGCTCCAGGACATCTTCGCCATCCTGTTCCTGGCGGTGCAGCCGAGCCTGGCCAATCTGCAGGTCAGCGTCATCCTGCTCTCAATCGGCCGCGTCGCGGTGCTGGTCACGGCCGCACTCCTCGTCAGCCGCTACGTGCTGCCGCGGCTGTTCCACCAGATTGCACGGCGGCCCGAGCTGATCCTGCTCGGCGCGTTGGCCTGGTGCTTCCTCGTCGCCGACACGGCGGAGCGGCTGTCGCTGTCGCGCGAGATGGGCGCGCTGATCGCCGGGGTCTCGCTCTCCACCTTCCCTTACGCGCTCGACGTGACTGCCAAGGTCACCACGCTTCGCGACTTCTTCATCACGCTGTTCTTCGTCGCGCTCGGCATGACCATTCCCGTGCCCGGTCTCTCGGTGATTGGCCTCGCCTTGATGATCGCGGCGTTCACGGTGGTGAGCCGTGTCGTCACCACCTTCATGCCGCTCTACCTGATGAAGCAGGGCCTGCGCGCCAGCCTGTTGCCGGCCCTCAACCTCGCCCAGATCTCCGAGTTCTCGCTGGTCGTGATCCAGACCGGCGTCGCCGACCGCCACATCGCAGCCGAGACGGCGAACGCGGTCTCGTTCGCTTTCGTGGTGCTGGCGGTGCTCTCCACCTTCGTGATGACCCGCAGCGACGAGATCACCCGCTGGGCGATCGGCCCCCTGAAGCGGATCGGCCTGCGCGATCTCGATCACGGCAGCGGCCATGCCGAGGACGGGCACGAGGGCGGCCATGGCGAGGCCCGCCGTATCGTCATCCTCGGCTTTTTTCGTGCCGCGAGCGCGCTGCTGGCCGAGATCGAGCGGCAGGCGCCAGTGCTGCTGGAGCAGATCACGGTGGTCGATTTCAACCCCAATGTGTACCAGACCCTGCTATCGCGCGGCCTGCACGTGATCTATGGCGACATCAGTAATGTCGACACGCTGCTCCATGCCGGCATTGGCAAGTCCGAGATGATCATCCTCAGCGTCCCGGATTCGCTGCTGAAGGGGGCCACCAATGAAAAGCTGGTCCGCCACGTCCGCGCGCTCAATCCGACCGCCCTGATCGTTGCCACGGCCGACCTCTTGGCCGACGTCGGTGCGCTCTACGAGGCCGGCGCCAGCTACGTCACCGTGACCCGGCTCAGCGATGCCCACGAGTTGTTCACGGTGATCGAAGCCGCCCAGGCCGGCCTGCTCGCCGATAAGCGCGCCGAGCTGGATCAGCGCCTCGGCGAACGCCGCGAGGTGCTGCCCTGACGGTGACCGGTCGCCTCTCCTCCGGGGCAATCTGCGCCTATATCGTTGGTATGCCCGGTGCAAGCCTGAAACCCCTTGG
Organism: Bradyrhizobium cedriense; assembly: GCF_054602315.1. Classification (NCBI taxonomy): domain Bacteria; kingdom Pseudomonadati; phylum Pseudomonadota; class Alphaproteobacteria; order Hyphomicrobiales; family Nitrobacteraceae; genus Bradyrhizobium; species Bradyrhizobium cedriense. The sequence continues at coordinate 907,777 of NZ_JBTSWB010000002.1, forward strand.
CAGGCCTGTCGTCCGGCATATGTGGTTGCGCCGGGAAGACTAGCGCCCCGGCCCAAGTCCGGCTAAGCCTCCGGGCCATAACCGATAGAGATTGGGACATGCCGGATAGCGTTCAGGAAGTCTTGCAGGCCTTTGCCCGGGGTGAGCTCGTGGTCGTCACCGACGACGAGGACCGCGAGGGCGAGGGCGATCTGATCGTCGCCGCTTCGCTCTGCACGGCCGAGAAGATGGCGTTCATCATCCGCCATACCTCCGGCATCGTCTGCGCGCCCGTGACCACCGAGGACGCGCGCCGCCTGCGGCTCGATCCGATGGTCGCCCACAACGATTCCGCGCACACCACTGCGTTCACGGTCTCGATCGACTACAAGCCCGATGGCGGCACCGGCATCTCCGCCGAGGAGCGCGCTTCGTGCTGCCGCGCGCTGTCAAATCCCAATGTCGGAGCCAACGATTTTGCCCGGCCCGGCCATATCTTCCCGCTGATCGCCAAGGACGGCGGCGTGCTGCTGCGCTCCGGCCACACCGAGGCTGCCGTGGACCTCTGCAAGCTCTCGGGCCTGCCGCCGGTCGGCGTCATCAGCGAACTCATGAACGACGACGGCAGCGTCATGAAGGGGGAGCAGGTCGCCCGCTTCGCCGCCGCGCACCAGCTCAAGCACGTCACCATCGCGGACATGATCGCCTACCGCCAGGCGCGCGAAAAGCTGATCGAGCGGGTCTCGACCTTCGTCACCGAGAGCCCGATCGGCCCCTTGCAGGGCTATGCCTATCGCTCGCCGTTCGATTCCATCGCTCACGTCGCCTTCGTCTACAACGGCATCGGCGACGGCAAGAACGTGCTGACCCGCTTCCACAAGCCGAACATCGTGAAGGATACTTTCACCGGCCACAAGCGCATGGCGGCCGTGCTCGAGCATTTCAAGAAATCGGGCCGCGGCGTGCTCATTTACTTGCGAGATGGCGCGGCTGGCGTCCCCGTGGCGCCGTTGCCGGACGAGTCGTCGACGGAAGCCGACCGCAACCGCCAGTGGCGTGAGGTCGGCGTCGGCGCGCAGATCCTGCGCGACCTCGGCGTCACCTCGATCCGGCATCTCACCTCCTCGGTACACGACTACAAGGGCCTCTCGGGCTTCGGCATCGAGATCGTGGCCAACGAGCAGCTCGAAAGCTGACCGCGTCGTTTCCAGGTCGCGCCGTTGTGCGAACCGGAATGACCGAAGCCAGGATGCAATTGAACTTGTTGCCGCGGCGCTTTAACTTGTCGGGCAACTATTGACGGAACCAGACGCGAAAGGACGTTTCATGAGCGTGCGCCCTCAGGCCAAGGACAAGCCGGCTGCGGCTTCATTCCAGTGGGACGATCCATTCCTGCTCGACGAGCAGCTCACCGAAGACGAACGCATGGTGCGTGACACCGCTCGCGCCTACGCCCAGGACAAGCTGCTGCCGCGTGTCGCCAAGGCCTATCTCGAAGAGAAGACCGACCGCGAGATCTTCAACGAGATGGGCGAGCTCGGCCTGATCGGCATCACGCTGCCGGAGGAGTATGGCTGTGCGAATGCGAGCTATGTCGCCTATGGCCTCGTCGCGCGCGAGATCGAGCGGGTCGATTCCGGCTATCGCTCGATGAACTCGGTGCAGTCCTCGCTGGTGATGTATCCGATCTACGCCTATGGCGACGAGAACCAGCGCAAGAAGTACCTGCCGAAGCTCGCCAGCGGCGAGTGGGTTGGCTGCTTCGGCCTGACTGAGCCCGATGCCGGCTCCGATCCGGCTGGGATGAAGACCCGCGCCGAGAAGGTGTCGGACGGCTATCGCCTCACCGGCAGCAAGATGTGGATCTCGAACGCGCCGATCGCCGACGTGTTCGTGGTCTGGGCCAAGTCGGCCGCTCACGACAACCAGATCCGCGGCTTTGTGCTGGAGAAGGGCATGAAGGGCCTTTCCGCGCCGAAGATCGGCGGAAAGCTGTCCTTGCGTGCCTCCATCACCGGCGAGGTCGTGATGGACGGTGTCGTGGTTCCGGAAGACGCCCTGCTGCCCAACGTCTCCGGCCTGAAGGGCCCGTTCGGCTGCCTCAACCGCGCCCGTTACGGCATCTCCTGGGGTGCGTTGGGGGCCGCTGAGGACTGCATGCATCGCGCCCGCCAGTACACGCTCGACCGCAAGCAGTTCGGCAAGCCGCTCGCCGCGACCCAGCTGGTGCAGAAGAAGCTCGCCGACATGGAGACCGAGATCGCGCTGGGCCTGCAAGCCTCCTTGCGCGTCGGCCGCCTGATGGACGAGGGCAAGTTCGCCCCCGAGATGATCTCGATCGTCAAGCGCAACAATTGCGGGAAGGCCCTGGACATCGCCCGCACCGCCCGTGACATGCACGGCGGCAACGGCATCTCGATCGAGTACCACGTGATGCGGCACGTCCATAACCTCGAGACGGTCAACACCTATGAGGGCACCCACGACGTCCACGCCCTGATCCTGGGCCGCGCGATCACGGGCATCCAGGCGTTTTTCTGATTGGTTCTCCGTCATTCCGGGGCGCGCGAAGCGCGAGCCCGGAATCTCGGGCCGCATCGCTCCTGTTCATCGAAATTCCCCGGTGCGCAATTGCGCACCTGTGGTCTGGCTCTCGCGGGCCATCCCGGAATGACGCCAAAGAACAAAGAAGAAGCCATGTCCGACAATGACGACGTCCCGTTCAACCGCAACTTTCCGCTGAAGCCTGGCCTCGTCGAGGAGGTCCGCCCCGGCGTGCGGCGCGTCCTCTGCAACAATCCGAGCCCGTTCACCTTCACCGGCACGGTCAGCTACATCGTCGGCAAGGGCAATGTCGCGATCATTGATCCCGGCCCGGACGACGAAGCGCATGCGGCCGCGCTGCTCGATGCGGTGCGCGGCGAGACGGTGACGCACATCTTCGTCACCCACACCCATCGCGACCATTCGCCGAACACTGCGCGGATCAAGCGGGCGACAGGTGCGCCGGTTTACGCCGAAGGACCGCATCGCGCCTCGCGCCCGCGCTTCGAGAGCGAGAAGCACAATCCGGAATCCGGCGCCGACCGCGATTTTGCGCCGGACGTTAACCTGGCAGACGGCGACGTGGTGGAAGGCGCCGGCTGGCGGCTCGAGGCCGTGGCGACGCCCGGCCACACGGCCAATCATCTGGCGTTCGCCTGGCCCGAGCGTAAATTCAACTTCGTCGGCGATCACGTGATGGGCTGGTCGACCTCGATCGTGGCGCCCCCCGACGGCTCGATGATCGACTACATGGACTCGCTGGACCGGCTCGCGGCGCGCGAGGAGGATCTCTATTTCTCGGGCCACGGCCCCGAGATCCCCGACGGCCAGCGCTTCGTGCGTTTCCTGATCCGTCATCGCAAGGCGCGCGAGGCCTCGATCCTGCATCGGCTTGCCAAGGGCGAGGCCGACATCCCGACAATGGTCCGTGCGATCTATATCGGCATTGATCCCAGGCTGACGACCGCCGCCGGCTACTCCGTGCTGGCGCACCTGGAAGATCTGGTTGCGCGAGGAGTGGTCGCTACCGATGGCGATCCCGTGATCGGCGGGACGTACAGGATGGCTTGAGAGCGAATACTGAATGGCGGAGTAGCGAATGGTGTGCCTTCCATTCGCCATTCGCTACTCCCTATTCGCCATTTTCACTTCTTCACCGTCTTCGCCGGTGCCTTGGGCGGCACGATCGGCGTCTTCTTGACCGGCTTGAGCGCGTCGGCATCGGCGGCGGTGTTGAGATCGTCAATGAACTTCTTGATGCGCGCGGCGTTGCTGCCGAGATCGCTGTCGAAATTGCGCGAAGCAGAGCGCATGTCGACCCGGGAATCGTCCCCATCCGGCACGACCCTTATCGAAACGTCCTCGCGAAAACCCATGATTGGCGTACGGGCGACCGCTTCGATGCGGCCGATACGGCGCGGCGGCTGCGGTGCGCGCTCGTCGATCACGATCCATTTGCGCTTGTGGACGAGCTGGAGCGCAATCGCATAGGCACGGTCGGCCGAAATCTCGAGCTCGACGGGCTCGATTTCGGGATAGAAGCGGCGCTGCTGCTCCGCCGAATAGAGGCCTGCATAGACCGCGGTGTTGGTGCCCTCGCCGGTGCGCAGCCGCGCGAGCGCGTCGAAGCGCGGCGGATCGATCGGGTCGGTGGTGATGTCGTAGATCGACGGCATCTTGCGATATTGCAGGCCGAGATAGGTGGGGTAGGCGAGGATCGCCCCGTCGATCAGAAAGGCGAGCAGGATGCGCGCCATGCCACGCGAGCCGTTCTGCCAGATCGCGGCAAAGCCCGCGAGCCCGAACAAGATCGAGAGGCCGGCGATCGCGAGTCCGCCGAGGAACGTTGCAAGCGCCGGCTTGGGCTCGAGGAAATCGAAGCGGACGATAATGACCGACACCACCACCGCCACCACTGCGAACACGGCGAGATTGCGCGCCCAGCTCGCGAGGCTGGACACGGGCTCCGACTGATAGGGAGCGGAAAACCTGCGGGCCATCGGGTGAGCTCTGCCGGGTGTTGAGGCGACGCCGGCCGATTTGGCGCGACGATGCCCCGTTGAGACCACGGCCCGGGAGCAAATTCAAGGGAGACCGGACTGTTACTGGCTCGTCATTCCGGGGCGATGCCAACGGCATCGAACCCGGAATCTCGAAATTCCGGGGGCTGCTCTTTCGGCCATCCCAGAATGACAGTGCGTGGCCTAGCGCGTTACGCCGCCGCGTTCGGGAAGCGGTAATCCTTGAACTGGTCGCGCAGCGCCGTCTTCAGGATCTTGCCCGTCGCTGTATGCGGGATACCTTCGACGAAGACGACGTCGTCGGGCATCCACCACTTTGCGATCTTGCCATCCATGAACTTCAGGATGTCCTCGCGTGTGGCCTGCTGGCCCTGCTTGAGCTGCACGATCAAAAGCGGCCGCTCGTCCCATTTCGGGTGGAATACGCCGATCACGGCGGCTTCCGCCACGGCCGGATGGCCGATCGCGAGGTTTTCGAGGTCGATCGAGGAGATCCATTCGCCGCCGGACTTGATCACGTCCTTGGAGCGGTCGGTGATCCGCATGTAGCCGTCCTCGTCGATGGTCGAGACGTCGCCGGTGTCGAAGAAGCCGTCCTCGTCGAGGATGTCAGTGTCGACGCGGTAATAGGCCTTGGCGACGGCGGGGCCGGACACCTTGAGGCGGCCGAAGGTCTTGCCGTCCCAGGGCAGCTCCTTGCCGGCATCGTCGGTGATCTTCATCTGCACCGCGAAGGGCGCATAGCCCTGCATCTGGAGCACGTCGAGCCGTGCCTCGCCCGTGGCATTCTGGAACGGCGGCTTCAGCGCCGCGACGCTGCCGATCGGGCTCATCTCGGTCATGCCCCAGGCGTGACGGACGTTCGCGCCCATTTCGAGGAAGGCCTTGATCATCGAGCGCGGCATCGCCGAGCCGCCGCAGATCACCATCTTCAGGTCCGGCAGCTTGAGATTATTGGCGGCCATGTGCTGGAGCAGCATCAGCCACACCGTCGGTACGCCGGCCGTGTGCGTCACCTTCTCGGTCGAGAGCAGCTCATAGACCGACGCGCCGTCGAGCTTGGCGCCGGGCATGACCAGCTTGGTGCCCTGCGAAGGCGCGGAAAAGGCGATGCCCCAGCTGTTGGCATGGAACAGCGGAACCACCGGCAGCATTGTCTCGGACGCACTGGTGCCGAGCGCATCGACATTGTTGGCCATCAGCGCGTGCAACACGTTGGAGCGATGCGAATACAGCACACCCTTGGGATCGCCGGTCGTGCCGGAGGTGTAACACATCGCGGCAGCCGTGTTTTCGTCAAACTCCTTCCATTTGAATTTGCCGTCGGCCTCGGCGATCCAATCCTCGTAGGCCACAACGTTCTTCAGCGTGGTCTCGGGCATATGCGCCTTGTCGGTGAGCACGACGTAGCGCTCCACGCTTGGCAGCTTGTCGGCGATCTTCTCCAGGATCGGAACGAAGGTGATGTCGGTCATCACGATGCGGTCCTGCGCATGATTGATGATCCAGGCGATCTGCTCCGGGAAAAGGCGGGGGTTGACGGTATGGCAGATGGCCCCGATCCCCATGATGCCGTACCAGACCTCGAGATGGCGCCAGGTGTTCCAGGCGATCGTTGCGACACGGTCCCCGAGCTTGATGCCGTCGCGTTCCAGCATCTGCGAGACCTTGAGCGCGCGCTTGTGGATCTCGGCGTAATTGGTGCGATGGATCGGTCCTTCGACCGAGCGTGTGACTACCTCCTGCTTGCCATGGATCCTGGCGGCGTGTTCGATGATCCGGTGGCAGAGCAGGGGCCAATCTTGCATCAAACCAAGCATTCCGACGTTCCTCCGAAAAGTCGCTGGGCGCGTTGTCGCTCTCAGCGTTGGGCCAAAGAATTGAAATGACTTTTAGCCTGACGGACTTACGCCGCAAATGGTCTTGTCGCGGCTTTATGTCCGCTGGCGCGGCAATGGTTACCGCTGCGCTCGGGTTATCGCTTGGGCCGATCGAGAGGGCAGAGGCCCGGAAATATCCTGCGCCACTCGATATCTTCGGCCTTGGTACACCACGGCCGCGCCCGGCCGTTCATGCCGCTAGGATTCCGCTGCCAAGACCCCGGCCCGAGCAGGCCCCCAGGGCGGCGGACAAGCCACCTGGCGAGGCACCGCCGCAGGCAGAGGGAAAGCCGTCCCGCGACCAGCCGGGCGCCGAGAAGCCTGCCGAGGCTGCGTTGCCAACCCAGAAACCGGCCTCGGCCTGCCGCCTCGCGCTGACGGAGGACATTGCGATTGCGCCCTCAATCCCGGATATCCGCGGCCCCGGCGCCTGCGGCGGCGAGGATCTTGTGCGGCTGGAGGCCATCGTGCTGCCGGACAAGCGCAAGGTAGCGGTCAAGCCGGCGGCGATCCTTCGCTGCACCATGGCGTCGGCGATCGCCGATTGGCTGCGTAAGGACATCGTGCCGTTGGCGGCCAGCCTCGGCTCATCCGTCAGCGACCTCGACAATTTCGATTCCTTCGAGTGCCGCGGCCGTAACCGCGTCGCTGGCGCGCTGCTGTCCGAGCATGGCAAGGCCAATGCCATCGATATCCGCGCCATCAAGCTCGCCAATGGCCAGTCGATCGGCCTCACCGACCGCAGCATGTCGCGCGACGTGCGCGAGCGCGTGCTGCACTCGGTCTGCGCGCGCTTTTCCACCGTGCTCGGTCCGGGCTCGGACTGGTACCATGAGGACCACATCCATCTCGATCTGGCGCAGCGGCGCAACGACTACCGGATCTGTCAGTGGAACGTGTGGGATCCCCTGCCACAGGTCGCCCCGCTGCTGCCGGCGGAACGGCCCGACGAGGCGCCGCCGCGTGCGGTCGCGGCCAAGCCCGAGGCGAAGGAAGGCGCTGACGACGAGGCGGAGAAATCCTCATCAGCCGGGGGCAAGTCGGAACCTGAAAAGAAGGCTCAGCCCTCTAAGGCGGCAACAAAAAAGCGCCGGTAAAACCGGCGCTTTTGACGTCACAGATCGCAGGCAATCAATAGCTGCCAGCCTGGCCGGTCTGGCTGCTGCCGAGCGCGAGCCGCGAGTTGTACGGCGAGTCGCCGTGCTTGGGCTCGAGCACCACGACGAGGGTGCCGACCTTCACGCGATCATAGAGATCGATCGCGTCCTCGTTGGTCAGGCGGATACAGCCCGACGAGATCGAGGCGCCGATATATTCCGGCTGGTTGGTGCCGTGAATGCGGAACAGCGTGTCCTTGCCCCCCGAATAGAGGTAGAGCGCGCGGGAGCCCATCGGATTGTCCGGGCCGGGTGCGACATAGGTCGGCACGCCCAGGCGCGAAATTTCGCCGGGGGTGGGGTGCCAGGCCGGCCATTCGGTCTTGCTGCCCACCTTGGCAATGCCCGACCACGCCATGGCCTCTTCGCCAACGGTGATGCCGTAGCGGATCGCCTTGCCGCCCTCCAGCACGTAATAGAGATAATGATTGTCGGAATCGACCACGATCGAGCCCGGCGTTTCCTTGCGGTGGTACTGGACGATGGCGCGGCGGAACGGCTCTGCCACCGGGGTATTCTCGTACTTGACCTTGGCGAGCAGATCCTTGTCCTTCGGCTTGAAGGCCTTGGTGTCGGTCGCCTCGTAATGAGTGGCCTGCATACAGCCCGACAGCATCAGGCCAGCGGCCAAAATCCCCAACATAACTTTCAGCGACGACATGGTTTGGTTCCAATCAAAACAATACCGTGCGGATGGCTTGGGCTTGGCGCCCAAGTTCCTCGACTCCGTTAATCCCATTATCGTTGAAATCTGCCACAATTCCAGCTCTGAAGGGCTTTTCCCGCGCTACGAGAGCCCGGCTGTGGCTTTTCTGCCGCAAATTTGGGGGTGTTGTGGAAGATTCTGGGCTTCACGCGCCAGACTGTCGATTTCGTGCCACAGTTGAGGCCCGCGACCGTCATGAATGCAAACGCTCCGTTAATGTTGTTGTCATCGTGAACCTGTCAGAATCGCGCTAAGGGCTGTCGTTCTGTCGCAGGATCTCTGGAGCTTTCATGTTTTCGGTCTTTGTTCCCTCCGAGTCCGCCCTCAAGAAGGCTGTCATCGAGGATCTTACGGCGGTGCCGGACAACGCCGTCTGGATCGACCTCGTCAATCCGAGTGCGGCCGAGGACAAGGCGGTGGAGCGGCTGGCGGGCATCGCCATCCCGACCCGGGAAGACATGCAGGAAATCGAGATCTCCAGCCGCCTCTATATGGAGAACGGCGCACGCTACATGACTGCGACGCTGATGTGCCACTCCGATACCGATATGCCCCGGACCACGGCAGTGACCTTCATCCTCGGCGACCACCGGCTGGTGACGGTGCGCTACGACCTGCCGAAGCCGTTCGCCCTGGTCGAAGCCAAGCTCGCCCGCTCTTGCACGCCGTCCGTCACCGGCGAGATGGTGCTGATGGAACTGCTGGACGCGGTGATCGACCGCTGCGCCGACATTCTGGAGCGGTGCGGCACCGAGATCGACCAGGTCTCGCACGACATCTTCGAGCCTGAGAGCGAGCGCCACGGGCAGGCGAAGAGATATTCCCAGATCTTGATCTCGATCGGACGTAAGGGCGATCTGACGTCGAAGGTTCGCGAAAGCCTGGTGTCGATCGGTCGCGTCGTGACGTTCCTGTCCGCGGTGGTCGAGGGCGTGAAATGGTCGAAGGACATGCGCGAGCAGCTCAAGACCATGCAGCGCGACGTCGCCTCACTGACCGACCACGCCTCCTATCTCTCCAGCAAGATCACCTTCGTGCTCGACGCGATGCTCGGCGTCGTCAATCTCGAGCAGAACAACATCATCAAGCTGTTCTCCGTCATGGCCGTCGTCCTGATGCCGCCGACGCTGATCGCCTCGGTCTACGGCATGAATTTCAAGGTGATGCCGGAACTCGAATGGGTGCACGGCTATCCGATGGCGCTGGTGATGATGCTGATCGCCGCGATCGTCCCGTACTGGATCTTCAAGTGGAAGAAGTGGCTCTAGCACTCGCCCGAGCAAAGATACCTACCGGGACCTTACGCCGCTCGCAGAGACACGGTGGATCGTGTCGCAGAATAGATCGGGATTGAGGCGATGCGGTGATCGAGGCGCCGTGCCGCAATTCCTCCGGTAAAATTTGAGCGGTGGGCTGAACGTTTGCGCGAAACTTGTCTGCGATAAGCAGCGTGTTAGCCGCGAGGAACAGCCATGGTTGAAAAACACATAACGACGGCCCGCAACGTCATCGATCTGGCGAACTATCGTCAGGCCGTGACGAGCGGCAAGGCGCCGTCGATGTCGGCACGCATGTGCCGGCACTGTGGTGCTCCGCTGCTCGATGGTGAGAACGACGACGACTGCTCGACTGCATTCAGCACGGCCGCTCTGCGGCCGCGCGAGAGGTCGCGTCGGATTCGACTCGATTGAGGAACGGAAGAACAGGGGCGATCCAGTCTTGCGGCGGCGTTGTCTGGATCGCCCTGCTTCCCGAAGCAGCTAACAGCCCTGCCATTACGAGGAGCCCGCGACAAGATTGCGAAGCAATTTTGCGCTGAAGCTAGGAAGAAAAAACTACACGTGCTGGCCGCCGTTGATGTGGATTTCGGCGCCGTTGACGTAAGAGCTGGTCTCCGTGCACAGCACGTAGATGATCTTGGCCACCTCGTCGGGCGTGCCGAGGCGATGCATCGGGATCTGCTGCTCGACGATCTTCTCGGTGCCCGGGGACAGGATCGAGGTGTCGATCTCGCCAGGGGCGATCGCGTTGACGCGCACGCCGACGCGGCCGAAGTCGGAGGCCATCTCGCGCGTCAGCGAGGCTAGGGCGGCTTTCGAGGTCGCGTAGGCGGCGCCCGCGAAGGGGTGCACGCGCGAGCCCGCGATCGAGGTGACGTTCACGACCGAGCCCTTGGCCGCCTTCAATTCCTCGATCAGTCCGCGTGCGATCATGATCGGCGCGAAGAAGTTGACATGGAAGACGTGAGTCCAGGTGTCGAGATCGGTGTCGACCGAGCCGAGCCGGGAGCCGCCCGGGCCCTTCGGCGAGATCGCGGCGTTGTTGACCAGCGCATGCAGCGTGCCGCCCTCCAACCGGTTGCGAATATCGGAGATCGCGCGCGTTGTGTCGGCGGGGTTGCCGAGGTCGACCTGGATGTGGTCTTCAGGGCCGGCGTCCCACGGGCAGTCCTCCGGGAAGGGATGCCGCGAGCAGGTGATGACCCGCCAGCCCGCGGAAGAGAAGCGGATCACCGTGGCGTGGCCGATACCGCGGCTTGCTCCGGTCAAGAGCAGCGTGCGGCGCGGCGCATTGGACGAATGCGGCATTGACATCTTTCGGGTCGGCCCAAGGCTAAAGATCAAGGCTAAAGATCAAGGCTAAAGATCAAGGCTAAAGATCAAGGCTAAAGGTCAAGGCTAAAGATCAAGGCTCAAGGATACATCCGCGTCTTGGACCACTTCTGGCCGGCGGCGTCACGGCGAAATTCGATGCGGTCGTGCAGGCGGAATGGGCGGTCGTGCCAGAACTCGATACGCAAGGGCGTGATGCGCCAGCCGCTCCAGCCCGACGGCCGCGGCACGTCGCCGATGACGTATTTCGCCGCAACCTTGGCGAGGGCTTGTTCGAAAGCGAAGCGGCTCTCCAGCTCTTGCGACTGCTTGCTCGCCCAGGCGCCGACCTGGGCCTGCTTGGGACGGGTGGCGAAATAGGCGTCGGCCTCGGCGTCGGTCACCGGCGTCACGTTGCCGCGGATGCGGACCTGACGGCGCAGCGACTTCCAGTGAAAAAGTAAGGCCGCCTTAGGATTTGCGGCGAGTTCGCGGCCCTTCTGGCTGGCGATGTGGCTGTAGAAGACGAAACCTTCGGCATCGAAGCCCTTCATGAGCACCATGCGCACATCAGGCAGCCCGTCGGGGTCGACGGTTGCGAGCGCCATGGCGTTCGGATCGTTCGGCTCGCTCTTGATCGCCTCGTTCAGCCAGGTCTCGAACAGCGCAAATGGCTCATCGGCAGCGGTGAAATCACCGGATGTTAAGGGTGTCTGGTGTTTCATCGAGGTCGTGTCGGTCATGTCCGGAGTCCGAGTTGCGTCCCGCGGCCCAAAACGCGTTGTTGTCCGCTACCGCTCTATATAGAGCATGGGGACGCGTTGGCCTATCAGCGATCCGGCCGTGCGGCTTTGTCATGACGGTCATTCTCCTCGGGCTCGGTTCCGGGGGGTGCAGCTTTTCCCGCAATGACCAGAAGGCCTACGCCAAGGCGGACGACAGCGACCTCACCGGCTCGATCGCGCGCCCGGCAAAGGACGCCCCGCCGACCGAGACTGATCTTGCCTTCACCCGCAACGCCGCCACCGACGTCCTCAGCAAGGGCGACAGGGATTCCAGCCAGCATTGGGAGAATCCCGAGACCGGGGCGCGCGGCTCGGTGACGCCGATCGCCCAGTCCTATGCCGCCGACGATGGACGCAAATGCCGCGACTTCCTGGCGAGCTACGTCAACGGCAGCACCGAAAGCTGGATCCAGGGCGCCGGCTGCCAAAGCAGCCGTGGCCGTTGGGAGATTCATACGCTAAAGCCGTGGCGGAGCTAGGTTCAGCGCGCGCTCCTAGTTGCAAAAATGCCACTCTCTTCCCACATGACACGCAGGTGGGGCGGGGAGCCCTTTGAACAATTCGATTTTTTGAAGGAGACGTGACGAATGCGCGACCCCTATGAGGTCTTGGGGGTGCCGCGGAGCGCCAGCGCTGCCGCGATCAAAAGCGCCTATCGCAAGCTGGCCAAGAAGCACCATCCCGACAGCAACAAGGGTGACCCGAAGGCGGCCGAGCGCTTCGCCGAGATCAACTCGGCGAACGAGATCCTTGGCGACGAGGACAAGCGCAAGCAGTTTGACCGCGGAGAGATTGATGCCGAGGGCAAACCGCGCTTCCAGGGTTTTCCGGGCGGCGGGGGGCCGCGCGGCCGCGCGGGTCCCGGCGGGTTCGAAAGCTATACGTTCCGCAGCGGCGGTGCAGGTGGCGGTCCGGGCGGTGGCGCGTTCGAGGATATCCTCAACAGCATGTTCGGCGGCGGGATGCGCGGCGCCCGGCCTGGAGCTGGCGGCGGAGCCCAGTTCGAGTTCGATACCGGCGGCATCGGGCTCGATCTCGATGTGAATGTTGCGATGTCGATCTCGCTTGAGGAGTCGGTCAAGGGTGGCGAGAAGCGCGTCCGGCTGCCGACGGGCAAGGAGCTCAACGTCAAAATTCCGGCTGGCGTCACCGAGGGCCAGCAGATTCGGGTGCGCGGGCAGGGCGAGAGTGCGCAGGGCCATCCGCCCGGCGATCTCCTGATCACCATCAACATCGCACCGCACCCGTTCTTCAAGGTCGAGGGCGCCGACCTCCGGATCGACCTGCCGGTCACGCTCTACGAGGCGGTGCTCGGCGGCAAGGTTCGCGTGCCCACTCTCGGCAATGCCGTGGAGCTTTCAATCCCGAAAAACACCTCCAGCGGCCGGACCTTCCGCCTGAAGGGCAAGGGTCTGCCGAAAGCGGGTGGAAGTGGGGATCTCTTCGTTACCGTCAGGATTATGCTACCGGACGGGAACGACGCAGAGCTTGAGGCATTGATGGAGAAATGGCGGGACCAACATCCCTATAATCCGCGCAGCGGACTCGGCTAGGGCGCTATCCGAGGCCCGCTCTACGATCGGAGCATTCTCTTCCCGAACGGATGATGCTCAGCTGAAGTGCGCATAGCGCTTCGACGTCGACGTGTAAGACGCGTCGGCTGTCCGGCGGGGCAGCCGATAAGAGGTGCGGCCTCGAGAGGGGGACCAGCGCGGTACCAAAAACCCCAATCGAGGCCGCCCGCGTCGATCGGCGGATCGAACGCTGCTCATTTTCGCGTGATCATCCGGTGCGATAATGAGACGCGCCGATGTCCTGATTCCAAATTTTCAATGACGGAATCTGGGCACGGTCCTTTCGGCGCGCGAAAGCGTTGCTTCGGTTGTGCCACGGTAGCTCAGGTGCCGTTCTTCTCTGCCTGGTCGTAGACGGCCTGCGCCACCTTGGTCAGCCGGTCGCGATCGCTGCTGCCGCTGACGACGTAGCCCACGCCGCGCTCGGCCCAGAACAGCGCACCATCCTTGTCCGTCTTCGCGTAGCGCATCTGTGTTGCGCCGCTCTCGGTCTTGGCGCTGTAGATCGTGTAACGTTCGCCCGAGGCTCCCTCATACATCAGGAACGACGCGGGACCGTTCGGCCCCGGCAGAAGCCGTCCGCCGACGAGCTTCAGCCCGCTGGCTTCCAGGTTCGGCGCGAACACGGTCCAGCCGCAGCGCCGGGTCAGCCAGGCCTGGAGATGATCACGCTCATTGCCGCCGACTTCGACGGGGTGGCGGACCTCGACGACATAGAGGCGGTGGGCATCGAGCGCGTCCGCGGTAAAGTTCTGGAAGGTCGAGGGCGCGTTGGCGGTGCCATGTGCGACCCAGCCGGCCGCGCCGCCGGCGACGAAAGCAACCAGCACGGCCGCGGCGGCGCGATAGAGCCATTGCCGCGGGCGGCGCTCGAGCCGCTCCAACTCCAGCCGTGCCGGTACCGGCTCCTGGGCGACGGCGTCGTAGCGGACGTGCAGCATCTCGGCCATGGCGCGCCAGGACTGCACGCGCTCGGCCTCGTCGGGATGGGCGGCAAGCCAGGCCTCGACGTTGGCGCGGCGCTCGACCGGCAATTCGCCGTCGACATAGGCGTGCAATTCGTCCTCGGTCACTGGGATGTTGCGGTCGTTCATATCCGTCGTCTCTGGCTCTGCGGCCCAAAAAATCGTTCGTGACTCAACTTCGCTCGCGCCCTCGGCTGGTTGCGGGCGCAGCAGACGCGATGCATCACCCTGTCCTCATTTCACCCGCCTGAGCGCCGGGCGCTCACCCTCCAGCGAGGCTTTGACGTGGGCGCGGGCACGGGCCAGGCGCGACATCACGGTGCCGATCGGCACGCCCTGGATGTCGGCGACCTCGCGGTAGCTCATGCCTTCCAGCATCACCAGCAGCAGCACCGAACGTTGTTCCTCGACGAGGGTGGCCAGCGCCTTCTCGATGTCGCGTCCCTCGGCCTCCGTCCCGCTGGCATCCGGGTTGTTCTCCGTCAGCGGCATGAATTGCGGCCGCCTTGCCAGCGAGCGTCGCCGGTTCTTGTTGAGGTTGGTCAGGATCGTATAGAGCCAGCTCCTGACGTCGCCTCCGAGAAACAGCCGCTCCGAGCGCAGCGCGCGTACCAATGTATCCTGGACCAGATCGTCGGCCGAATCCGCATCGCGCGTGAGCGCGCGGGCGTAGCGCCGCAACGCCGGGATCATGGCTTCCACACTCTGGCGAAACGCATTCATTGCGGTCTTGACGTCCCGGTGTTCGGCGCGAGCGCCTCAATCATCATAACACCCGAGCGGAACAGCTATTCCGGCGCTCGAAACAGCGTTAACGCCGCGTATTAGGACTGTACCGCGGGGGAGGGCTGGTGTACCTCCAAACCTCAACGAGCTCGACGGGACGTTCACAAATGGCGCAGAATTCAGGTCTGATGCAAGGCAAGCGCGGGGTGATCCTCGGCGTTGCCAACAACCGCTCGATCGCCTGGGGCATTGCCAAGGCATGTCACGCAGCCGGCGCCGAGCTCGCCTTCACCTATCAGGGCGACGCTCTGAAGAAGCGGGTCGAGCCGCTCGCCGCCGAGGTCGGCGGCCTGGTGCTCGGCCATTGCGACGTCACCGACGCTGCAACCATCGACGCGGCCTTCGCGGTGCTGAAGGAGAAGTGGGGCAAGATCGATTTCCTGGTGCACGCAATCGCCTATGGCGAGCAGCTCGACGGCCGCTACGTCGACACCACGCAGGAGAATTTCTCGAAATCGATGCTGATCTCCTGCTATTCGTTCACCGCCGTGGCGCAGCGCGCGGAGAAGCTGATGACCGATGGCGGGTCGCTCATCACGCTCAGCTATTACGGTGCCGAGAAGTGGATGCCGCACTACAACGTGATGGGCGTGGCCAAGGCGGCGCTCGAAGCGAGCGTGCGCTATCTCGCCGCCGACCTCGGCGAGAAGAACATCCGCGTCAACGCCATCTCGGCAGGTCCGATTAAGACACTGGCCGCCTCCGGCATCGGTGACTTCCGCTATATCCTGAAATGGAACGAGTACAACGCGCCGATGCGGCGCAACGTCTCGACCGAAGACGTCGGTGGCAGCGCATTGTATTTCCTCTCCGACCTCTCGCGCGGCGTCACCGGCGAGGTGCATCACGTCGATTCCGGCTATCACGTGCTCGGCATGAAGCGGCCGGATGCGCCGGATATATCGCTGGGCGGAAAGGACTAGCCATAAGCTGGAATGCCCGTGCCCACGATCTACTTCCTTCGCCACGGCGAAACAGAATGGAATGCGCTCGGGCGGCTCCAGGGCACCAAGGACGTCCCGCTGAACGCACGTGGCCGCAGCCAGGCCGTGCACGCGGCTGATGTTCTCGCCGATCTGTTCAGGCGCGACCGCAAGGACAAGGCGGCACTGCCTTATGTGTCCAGTCCGCTCGGGCGCGCGCGGCAGACCATGGAAGTCGTCCGCGGCAAGCTCGCATTGCCGCTTGCCGATTATTCGCTCGACGACCGCCTGCGCGAGATCGGTTACGGCACCTGGGAGGGGCTGACGCTGGCCGAAAGCGAGGCCTCCGATCCAGATGTCTATACGAGACGCCTTGCCGACAAATGGACGGTCGCGCCCGCGGGCGGGGAGACCTACGCGGCGGTGCAACTGCGCATGCTCGACTGGTACGAGTCGCTTCTGGTCGACACCGTCGCGGTCGCCCATGGCGGCACCTGCCGGGCCCTGATGGTGGCCTTGGGGATCGAGTCCCCCCTCAGTGCTGCCGAACTCTTTATCGAGCAGGGCGCCGTTTACGTGTTCCGCGATGGCCGGCTGGAGAAGCATAGCTAAAGCGGTTCGCCGTCTTTAGGCGGCTGCGGGTTTGACCCCCGGCCCCCCGCGCGTTACCACACGCCGGAACCGAGCCAGCGAGCAGCGATGTCGTTCAACACCTTCGGCCATATGTTCCGCGTCACCACCTTCGGCGAAAGCCACGGGGTGGCGATCGGCTGCGTGGTCGACGGCTGTCCGCCCATGATCCCGCTCACCGAGGCCGACATCCAGCGGGACCTCGACCGCCGCCGTCCCGGCCAGTCGCGTTTCACCACCCAGCGCCAGGAGCCGGACCAGGTGAAGATCCTGTCCGGCGTGATGGCGCATCCGGAAACGGGCGTGCAGGTGACGACGGGCACGCCGATCGGGCTCCTGATCGAGAACACCGACCAGCGCTCGAAGGACTATTCAGAGATCAAGGACAAGTTTCGGCCCGGTCATGCCGACTTCACCTATGAGGCGAAGTATGGCCTGCGCGACTATCGCGGCGGCGGTCGCTCCTCGGCGCGCGAGACCGCGACGCGGGTGGCCGCCGGGGCCATCGCGCGAAAGGTGTTGCCCGACGTCAGGGTGCGGGGCGCGCTGGTGCAGATGGGCCCGCACAAGATCGATCGCGCCAAGTGGGACTGGGACGAGATCGCCAGCAATCCGTTCTTCTGTCCGGACAAGGACAAGGCCGCATTCTTCGAGACTTATCTCGACGGCATCCGCAAGAGCGGCTCCTCGATCGGCGCGGTGATCGAAATCGTCGCCGAAGGGGTGCCGGCGGGCCTCGGTGCGCCGATCTACGCCAAGCTCGACTCCGATCTCGCGGCCGCGATGATGACCATCAACGCGGTGAAGGGCGTCGAGATCGGCGCCGGGTTCGGCGCAGCCGAACTCACCGGCGAGGAGAACGCCGACGAGATGCGTACCGGCAATGACGGCACGCGCTTTCTGTCCAACCACGCCGGTGGCGTGCTGGGCGGCATCTCCACCGGACAGCCAGTTGTGGTGCGCTTCGCCGTGAAGCCGACCTCGTCGATCCTTCAGCCGCGCCGCACCGTCGATCGGCAGGGCAGTGACACCGAGATATTCACCAAGGGCCGTCACGACCCATGCGTCGGCATTCGCGCCGTTCCGGTCGGCGAGGCCATGATGGCCTGCGTGCTGGCCGATCACTTTCTGCGCGATCGCGGGCAGGTGGGACGTTGATGTTGCGGTACTAGCCCACCGCGCAGCTTGACGGGCCCACCACTTCATCCGCAAATGGGCTATGAACACCTCCGAGCTCCAGCGCGTCTGCAACTGGCTAATCGATGGCGCTGGGTCGGTTGATCCGGCCGAGATGATCGCCGATTTCTGCGAACGTCTGATCGCGGCCGGCCTGCCGGTGTGGCGGTTCGGCCTCTTCATCCGCACGCTGCATCCCGAAGTCTTCGGCCGCAACTTCATCTGGCGGCAGGGGCAGGAGGTCGAAATCGGCAGCGTCGACTTCGAGATCCTGGAGACACCCGAATTCGCCCGCAGCCCCCTCCGCATCGTGTTCGAGCAGGGTGTTGAGGTCAGGGGGCGCGCGAACGATCTCGACGGTCAGCGCTTTCCGTTTCTCGACGACATGCGCGCTGAGGGTGCGACCGACTATATCGCGGTGCCGGTGCCATTTCTCGATGGCTCCCTCCATGCGACGAGCTGGATCACGCGGCGTCCCGGCGGCTTCAGCGACGACGACATCGCGTCGATCCGGGCCATCATCGCGCCGCTCGCACGCGTTAGCGAGATCGTCAGCCTGCGCCGCACCGCGGAGATGCTGCTCGACACCTATGTCGGCAACCGCGCCGGCGCACGCATCCTCGGCGGCCAGATCCGCCGTGGCCATACCGACACCATGCAGGCGGCGATCTGGCTCTCGGACCTGCGCGGTTTCACCGCGCTGTCGGACCGGCTGCCAGCCGAGACCGTGGTCGAGATCCTCAATGGTTATTTCGACTGTCAGGTCAGCGCGATCCGCGCCCATGGCGGTGAGGTCCTGAAGTTCATGGGCGATGGCCTGCTCGCGGTGTTTCCGATCGACGAATATGTCGGCGACGTCACGCATGTCTGTGGGCAGGTGCTGAAGGCGGCGCGCGAATCCCGCGCCAGCGTCGAGGCGCTGGCGCACCCGGTCGGCGACGCCGTCGAGCGCTTCCGCTTCGGCGTCGCGCTGCATGTGGGCAGCATCCTGTACGGCAATATCGGCGGCGGCAACCGGCTGGACTTCACCTGCATCGGCCCCGCCGTCAATCTCGCCGCAAGGCTCGAGAAGATCACGGGCCGCTTGGGGCGCACGGTCGTCGCCTCGGAAAGTTTCGCCAATGTCAGCCGCGAAGGCTGGCACGAACTCGGCGAATTTCCGATCGCAGGGCTTTCGAAATCCCAGCGGGTCTACGGGCTGACCGAGGAAACGCCCGTCGCGATGGCCTAAGTCGCCATGACAGATCTCAGCGGGACGTCCAACCGGTAGGCAAATCCGGACGGTTCATAGGCCAAGTGCACCAGGCCGTTCAGTTGCTGGCCGAGCGCCTCGATCATCCGGGTTCCGTAGCTCCGCCGGGTCGGCGGCACTACCAAAGGGCCGTCACTTTCGCTCCAAGTCAGCCGCAGTCTCTGGTCGTCTACGGTCCAGGCGATTTCGACATGACCGAAGGAATTGGAAAGTGCGCCGAATTTCGTCGTGTTGGTGCAGAGTTCATTGAACGTCATCGCCAGCGCGATGACAGCACCGGAAGTGATCCTGATGTCGGGCCCATTGAAATGGAATCGTCTGCTTCCCTGAACGTCATACGGGTCGGTGGCGCCGCTCAGCGTGTGAGTCAGACTGGCATTCGCCCAGCTGACCTGCATCAGCAGGTCGTGGGCTCGTCCCAATGCCAGCAATCGACCATCCATGGCCTTCTGCCCCTGTTCCAGATTGATCGCTGCCCGGAAGCTCTGCGCCGCAATTGCGCTCACCGTTGCGAGCGTGTTCTTGACGCGATGATGCAGCTCCCCGAGGATGAGCCTCTGAAGCTTGTCGGCGGCCTCGCGTTCTTGCGCCTGGATGCCGGCTTGGGCAAGCAAGACCTTGGCGTCGGTGCCGGCCTGCTCCAGCAGCAGCCGCAGGTTCTCGTTCTCCACAGCCAGAAGCGCCTCTTGCGGCGAGCGAGGCATCTGAACGTTGTCCTCGGCGGAGGCCGTGACCGGAACGATCTCCAGCGCCCCGACCCCGATCATTGCCTGCAGCTGAAGGATCATCTCTTCGACGCTGAGCGGCTTCCGGAAGAAGCGGCTGTTCGCGGGCGTGTCAGCTTCAGCCGGCCTTACCTGACCGGAGACCAATACGATCTTGATGCCAGGCCAGCGATCGTGCACCGCGTGGGCCAGCTTCAGGCCGTCCATGGTTCCGGGCATCTGGATGTCGCTGAACAGGAGCGATATGTCCGAGCGCGACTCGAGAATCGAGATCGCTTCGTCGGCGTTGACGGCCTCGACGGAGCGGAATCCTGCATCCTCCACGATGTCGACGGCTCGCATGCGCAATATCATCTCGTCTTCCACGACGAGAACGTTCGGCAATGACGTTGAAGTTGTTGACATCCGAGCACGACGCTTCCTGCATCAGCCGACAAGTCGGGCGCTGCTTCTGGGATTGTTGGTCTAACGGCTGGCAGTCACCAAACGGGCTTCTCGAACTCTGACGTCCGACTCACCGCGGTTCAGGCAGCGCGCCTCGAAATTCGGCCAGGTCTGGCTCCCGCAATCCCGGTCAGCGGCATGCCGTGGCAGCCGGTCCGCCTTCGCCAAGGCAGTGGTTTCCCCCGCCTTCACTTGAGGAATCATACTGGGCACTACGATTGCGCAGACTCCCAGGAGCACGAAGATCGACAAGGCTGTAAGCGATTTCATCATCGGGTGCTGCGCTCCTGCTTGGCCGCTCCCGCTGCGTTCGGGGGACTCTTAGTTCAACAATCAGGACGTGATATTGTTCAATAGATACAACTTATATTCGAGTCGTGGTCGGCGCGTGTGCCGCGCTTGCGCTCGAGCGACGTCACGGCAGTGCGCCTAAAATGCACTTCGTCGCAAAGAGGCCAAACCAGCGGGGCTGGTTTGCCACTTGCTCGGACCTTTCAGGCTCGAAGAGCTCAGCCGCGCTGATGGTGGCTCACGATGCGCTTCTTGGCGGCCAATAGATACGAAATTCGGCAGAGCGGTTCGAAGCGCAGCATCCTGGGCAAACGGGCCGATCACACGGCCGAACTGGCATCCGACGGATTTCGAGGCGGGCATCCTGAAGCAATACGCGCGGAGAGCCTGGTACGACGAGCCCTATTCTTCCGGCTCGGTCGTGAACAGCAGCGGATAGCCCTTGGCGCGTCCGGCGTCGGTGGCGCGCGTCGCCTTGGTTTCGGCGACGTCCTTGGTGAACACGGCGACGACGCAGGCCCCGAGCTTGTGGGCGGTGATCATCACTTTGTGGGCCTGATCCTCGGTCATGCGGAACTCGGCCTTCAGAACCCTGGTGACGAACTCCCGCGGTGTGTAGTCGTCGTTGACCAGAATGACCTTGTGCAGCTTGGGCCGCTCGACCTTGGTCCTGGTCCGCGTTTTCGGCGTGGTGACAGTGTCGGCCATCGTTCCCTGAAACGCTCCAGTGCTGATGAGCTTCCAGCCCGCTCATCATATTGTAGAACGCGCCGCTTCTCCAAGCTGGCGGACGCGCTCGTCATATGCCGGCGAGGATGGGCAGGAATGCGCCGCTTAGGGAAGAGCTCGAATGAGCTGCATCGCAGCGATGAGGGCACCCACGGACAGCACCACCGATGCGATCATATAGGCGGCCGAGGCCAAGGTCTGACCGCGCTCGATCAGGTACCAGGCATCCAGCGAGAAGGTCGAGAAGGTCGTATATCCGCCACAAATCCCGACGGTCAGAAATATCCGGGCGGCCTGCGGCAGGTTCCATCTGGTCGCGAACATCGCGGTGAAAATTCCGATCAGGAACGACCCCGTCGCGTTGATGATCAGTGTGCCCCAGGGAAAATCGGTGCCGAACAGCCGGCCCGAGCCGATCGCAACGAGGTAGCGCACGACCGCGCCGAGCGCCCCGCCGGCGGCGACCGCCAGAATGAATTGAGTGTTCAACGTCCCGTCCCCCACTTTGCGACGCGCATGATCATTTGTCTTCCATTGCCAGGCCGTTGCCGACGGTGAGCAGCCCCACGAGGGCGACAAGTGCGAAGCCAAGTCCTGCGAGGAATGTGCCAGCCGGACCATAGGCGTCCCATAGCGCGCCGGCGATCACGCTCGCGGCCAGCAAGGCGAGTCCCGTGAACAGATTGAAATAGCCGAACGCGGTGCCGCGCAGGCTCGGTGGCGCTGCGTCGGCGACGAGGGCCGACAGCAGCCCTTGTGTCAATCCCATATGCAGCCCCCACAGCGCGACCCCGAGCGCGAGCCCGGCTAGATTAGGCAGCAGCGCCAGCGCGAGGTCGGCGCCGGCGAGGAAGACGAGGCCGAGCGCGAGCAGGCCGGTGCGGTTGATCCGGTCCGACAGCACGCCGGCCGGATAGGCCGACAGGGCATAGACGACGTTCATCAGCACCAGCACCGCCGGCACCCACATCGCATTGAGCCCGATGTTCTGCGCGCGCAAGATCAGGAACGCCTCGCTGAAGCGCGCGAGCGTGAAGACGATTCCGACGGCTACGACTCGCCAATAGACCGCGCCGAGCTGCCGCATCGCGGCGGTGTTCAACGGATTCTTCGCAGGCTCCCGGCCCGGGTCCGGCTCGGGCTCGCTCACCGCAAACGTGATGAGGCCGAAGGACAGGAACGCCGGCAAAACCGCCACCCAGAACACGAGAGTAAAATTGTCAGCCGTCCACCACATCAGGGCGATCGCCGCGAGCGGGCCGACGAAAGCGCCGATAGTGTCGAGCGATTGCCGCAGGCCAAAGCTCGCGCCGCGCAGGCCGACTGGGGCGATATCGGCGATCAGCGCATCGCGCGGCGCGCCGCGAATGCCCTTGCCGACGCGATCGATGAAGCGCGCAGCCACCAGCCATCCGACGCTGGGCGCCAGCGGGAACAGCGGCTTGGTGAAGGCGGCAAGCCCGTAACCGAGCGCGGCGAGCAGCTTGCGGCGGCCGAGCCAGTCCGACAGTGCGCCGGAAAAGATCTTCGTGATCGAGGCCGTCGCCTCGGCAATGCCCTCGATGAAACCGACGGTGAGCGTGGAGGCGCCGAGCACGGTGACGAGATAGATCGGCAGCAATGCATGGATCATCTCGGAGGAGATATCCATCAGCATCGAGACGAAGCCGAGCACCCAGATTCCCCTGGGTAGCGAGGCGCGTGCAGCATTCGGTGTCGTCCTGGTCACGCCTTCGCGTTCTCCTCGGCCATTCTTCAGGCAACAAAAAACCCGCCGTCGGCGGGCTTGTCCACGCTCCCGCCAAAGGCAGAGGCTCAACGATTGCCTCACCTCAAGCAGGAGTCATCAGCCCACTGGTCACGGACCGCCGGGCGGTTGTCGGGGGACTCCATCCCCATCCATGCGGCAGCCTAGCATGGAAATTGTGCCGGACAAGTGGGTGGCCTGCGTGTCCCTACATCGCACCGTCATTCCGGGGCTCGCGAAGCGAGAGCCCGGAATCTCGGTGCCTGTCATCGCGCGTGTTCCGGTGACGCAAGCACGGCAACAGGGCGGCAGCTTTGCGCAGCGCTTGCAAATTCCTAACCCGAATGTGATGCGCAAGCGATCTTCGCACTTTGCGGCAAGGCAATTGCATGTCACCATCGCGTCATACGACGGGAGACTGCGAATGCGCATGCTGTTCTCGATCGGGGCTGTGCTGGTGGCCGGCATGTTTGCCGGAGGGGACGTCGCGGGCATCGCGGCACCAGGACCCAAATTCGAATCGCCCAAGAATCAATCGCAACGGCTTGCGGCCGACAAGGACGCGCAGACGGTCGATGTCGAGCTGATCCTCGCGGTCGACGTGTCCTACTCCATGGACATGGACGAGCTCGCGATCCAGCGCGAGGGTTATGCGCAGGCGATCCAATCGAAGGAGTTCCTGCAGGCGCTGAAGTTGGGCCCGAACGGCCGCATCGCGGTGACCTATTTCGAGTGGGCCGCCTCAAGCGACCAGAAGATCATCATTCCCTGGCGGCTGGTCGACGGACCGGAGACGGCGGATGCCGTCGCCGCCGAGATCATGAAGACGCCGATCCGGCGCGCTTCGCGCACCTCGATCTCCGGCGCGATCACGTTTGCGATGCCGCTGTTCGACGAGGATCCGTATCGGGGCTTGCGTCGCGTCATCGACATTTCAGGCGACGGTCCCAACAACAATGGCGGCCCGGTCACGGTGGCGCGAGATGCCGCGCTCGAGAAGGGCATCGTCATCAACGGTCTGCCGATCATGGTGAAGGAGCCGTCCTATTCGACCATGGATATCGACGATCTCGATCACTACTACGAGGATTGCGTCATCGGCGGCCCCGGCTCCTTCGTCATCACAATCAAGGAGCGGGACAAGTTCAAGGAAGCGATCCGCACCAAGCTGCTGATGGAGGTCGCCGGCCGCACGCCGGAGCGCCCCGTGATGCGCGTTGCCGACAAGGAGCCGCGCGTCAACTGCCTGATCGGCGAAAAGATCTGGTCCGATCGCTGGGGACGCTGAAGCTCCGGCTGAGACCTTTTGCCCATCCCATCGGCAGTTAACTTAACTGCTCGTTAACCGGTGCATGGCCCTAATCAGACGGTTTCCGTCGGTTTCCAGCGAGCATCCCGACATTGCTGGAACGAAGCGAAAAGCGGGTTCGTCGAACCCGTCTCCGAGCAATCCAATGGCCATCGTCACATCGAGCACCAACCAGATATCGCCCGCCAACGAGCGAATGTATCGCCAGAGTGCTCTGGTCGGTGACTGGAAGGGCAATTGGGTGGGCAACAACCAGCCCGTAAGCTTCAAGGTCGTGAACATCCGCGGTGCCAGGGCGCAGGTCGAGTACACCCATAACGGCCGCACCGAGCGCGGCTTTGGCGAGGTCAAGGGCACGCTCATCACCTTCGGCGGAGTTACGGTCGGCACCAAGGACGGCAAGAATATGGTGCTGCTGTTCTCGGTCGGCGGCGTTGGCAAGCAGACCGCGAATCTGGAGAAGCAGGAACCGCCGGCTTCCGATAGCCGTCTCATGGGAAGCTGGGGCGGCTATTCCAGCGACAACGGCAAGAGCGCGAGCTTCAAGGTGCTCTCCGTCAACGGCAAGGAAGCGCAGGTCAGCGTCACCACCGATGGCATCACCCGCCAGGGCACCGGCACCGTCTACAAGAACGTCATCATGTTCGGGCAGGCGCAGATCGCGACCGACGACGGGCAGAATGGCAAGATCATCTACCAGGTCGGCACGAAATCCTTTATGGTGCCGGTGACGAAATATCCGCCGGCGGATTCGTCGTCTTCCGTCGACAAGACGGCATAGCCGTTCACGGCGCTGTCCCGCAGCGTTGCGTCAGCGCCTTCAGTTCTTGATCGACTTGCCGCAGGATCGCGCTGGCCCGTGCGAAACCGCCGTCACCGACCAGTTGCCAGATCTGGTCGGACCGCTCCACCAATCGTGGGACCGCCAGTGGTAAGCCGGCTGCCTCCTGCAGCGCCCCCTTCTCGTTGATCAAATAGCGCTCGTTCAGAGCGAACAGCACCTGCGCGACGCAGGCGAGCGACCTGTAGAGGCACCCCGCGATGTGGCTCCGCTCGTTGCGTGCGGCTGCAAGCTCCGCATTCTCGATGCTGAACAAGACTTCCCACTGGAAGCGACGGATCAGGGCACAACGCAGCGCCTGCGGATAGGGAAGTGCGATTGTTTTGAGCCGCGCGATCAAGCCCTTCGGATCGTGCAGTTGCTGACAATACGCGATCTCGCCCATCCAGATCGCCGAGCAGAAGCCATGTGGATGACCGGGCTGGTAGTCCATGGTGACCACGCCGGCGCGGCAGGATTGCATCACCGCCTCGACCGCGTCGGCGTTGCGGTAGAGCAGGTCCACCTTGCGGCCTTCCACCGAAAGCCAGGCGCCGCCGACGATCCACGGGCCCCATTCTCCGACCGGCGTCACGGCCGTAGCGGCGGGATCGTCGGCGATGTCCTTCGCGGCGGCCAGCAAGCGTTCGGTATCCAGAGGAATCGCCGTCTTGAAATAGAGGCCGATATCGTAATCCGACGCAGCGTGCTCGCTGCCCCGCGCACGCGAGCCGCCGAGCACGACCGTCTCGACGCCCGGTACGCCGGCAAAGGCGGATGTCAGGCGCGTGAGCAGCGGATCGTGCGGCATGAACGGTGCGGCGCTACGACTTCGACGCCAGCGGCGGCGCGCTGTCGTTCGGCGCTTCCGCCTGCTGTGCCACGCCTGGACGTTTCATCGTTATCCTCCCGTTCCGGCAGACTCGTGCGGCCGTGCGATGGCCAGCTTATGTTGCGGCCCGGCACGTGCAAGACCTCGGCGCGCATGCCGGGCTGCGTGCAGGGGACCGCTCTCGCTTTCGAATACGGCTCGCCCCCGGGCTATGTCTGCCTCTGTCGAGAGGAGGTGTCCCTGCTTCTGCTGGCGGTGGCGAGCGCAGGATCGCCATTACGGCATGCGCGACTTCGACGCGGACGATGCCGACGGCAACCAGATGACTTTCGGGATGAACGTGGACGCCGCGGCCTGACAACATCGGCCGCGGCGTCCCTGCCGGGTCAGATCCGCGCCTCCAGAATCAGATTGAACGGGGTCTCGGCGGCGCGGCGGAAGCGCGAGAGGCCGCCTTCGCGTGCGACCTTGCGCAGCCTTGCCTCGCCAGCTTGTGCGCCAAGCGCGAGACCGACCTCCTGGTCGAGCGAGGCCGGCGTGCAGATCATGGTCGAGGCCGCATAATAAACGCGACCGACCGGATTGAGATTGTCTTCGAGGCGGTCGCCTGCGAACGGCTCGACCAGCATGCATGTGCCGTCCTTGGCCATGGTCTTTCGCACGTGGCTGATGGCGCCTACGGGGTCGCCCATGTCGTGCAAGCAGTCGAAGAAGCAGACGAGATCGTAGTTCTCGGCGGGATAAGTCTTGGCCGAGTGAACGGCGAAGCTGACCCGGTCGCCGAGCCTGGCCTCTGTCACGGCCTTTCGTGCCGCCTCGATCGAGCCCTCGTGATAGTCGAAGCCGTAGAAGCGCGAGTTCGGGAAAGCCTCCGCCATCAGCCGTGTTGAGACGCCGTGGCCGCAGCCGACATCGGCAACCTTGGCACCGCGCTTCAGCTTGTCCACGACACCGTCGAGCGCAGGCAGCCACTCCTGCACCAGATGATGCATGTAGCCGGTGCGGAAGAATCGGGCGGTGCCGCAGAATAGGCACTCGCTGCGCCGGTTCCAACCGACACCCTTGCCGGTCTTGAACGCGTCGGTGATCTTCGGCTCGTCGATAAAGGCAGCGGCAATGACATTACCGACCGCACCGAGGAACACCGGGCTGTCTTGGTCGGCAAGCGCCATTGCCTGCTCCGGCAGCATCGAGAATTCTCCGGATGCAGGATCATATTCGACGTAGCCGGATGCCGCCTGGCTCGCCAGCCATTCGCGGACATAGCGTTCCGTCGTGCCGGTGGCGCTTGCGAGCTCGGCGGAGCTCATTGGTCCCTTGGCGGCGAGGGCGCGGTACAGGCCGAGCTTGTCGCCCAACAGGACCAGCGATGCGTTCATCGCGGCCCCGACGTCGGTGATCATCTTGCCCATAAAGGCATTCAACTTATCGGTATTGACCTCCATGACAGCCTCCGTGCGTTGGCATTTTCAAGGGTCTGATAGGGGCGCGCGCGTGCGCGTCCCTCAAGTGGGTCCATCCGTCATGGGGCAGGTTCAATGCGTCAGAAAAGGTGATCCGGAACTCGGGGTGGCCACTGACATCGCGTCGCTGGCAATCTTGGCGGCCCGCGGGTATGATTTGGGGAGGTTCTGACGGTTCCCCGAATGCCAGGCTTTGCTGCTTCACGCGCGCTCGCAACCCTCTTCGCCGCGCTCTGCGTCGGCGGAGCCCCCGTTCATGCGCAAGTCGCACCCCTGAGATATTGGATCCCGGGCGGGCCTTTCGGCTTTGGCGACAGCGATGGCCGGGGCGCCGACACCTACGGCAATTTCCAGAGCTTCAATGCCGGCGATGGAGGGGCCGCCGCCAATTCTGCGAGCGGCTTCTTCGTCGGCAGCCAACGGGGCAACCTTAATTGGAGCGGACTCAGCCAGACTGGCCTGGCCGGGAATTTCAGCGCGCTCTCCTACGACAGCACGCAGTTCGGCTACAATACCAAGACGGCAGGCGGCTTGCCGGTCACATTCTTTGCCGGTTTCGAGACGCTGAAATTCGGCAACGGCATCGGCAGCTCGCTGGCGCCGCTGACCTCCAGCGCCGCGCCCGGTTATAGCGCCTTCGCGGGTGTCGAGTTCAAGCCGACCTCCAACCTCAGCTTCTCCTTCGGCGCCGGTTTCACCCAGCAGGACCCGGGCCGCATGGACAGCGATATCAGATCGAACATGCTGCCCGGCGAGTCGCCGGCGCTGAGCGGGCTTCGGCGCTAAAGCGTGATCTGGAAAAGCGTAGCAGTTTCCGAAAGGATCATGCTCAACAACAACCGAAGCGCGATGACGATTCATCCTAATCGCATCGCGCTTTAGCGCTTGAATTTCGCCACCAGCTCCACATGCGGCGTGTGCCGGAACTGATCGACCGGCACCACCGCCTCCAGCCGATAGCCACCGTCGATCAGCAGCCGCGCATCGCGGGAGAAGGTCGCGACGTTGCAGGACACTGCGACCACGACGGGTACCTTGCTTGCGGCGAGCTTCAGCGCCTGGGCCTGCGCGCCCTGGCGCGGCGGGTCGAACACCACGGCGTCGAAGTCGCGCAGCTCCTGCGGCACCATGGGACGGCGGAACAGGTCGCGCGGCTCGGACCTGATCGGCTTCAGACCCGGTGTGCGCGCGGCCTTCGCGAGGGCCGCGATGGCGCCGGCGTCGCTGTCATGGGCGGTGACTCGGGCCTTCTCGGCTAGCCTCAACGCGAACGGGCCGACGCCGCAGAAGAGATCGGCGATCTCCCTGGCCTTGCCGACGCGCTCGGCGACGAGGGCGGCAAGCGTCTCTTCGCCCGCCACGGTCGCCTGCAGGAACGAGCCTGGCGGCAGCGTCACATCCGCGCGGCCCATCTTCACCGTCGGCGGCAGGCGTTGCAGCACCAGCTCGCCGTGCCGCGTCAGCCGCGCCAGGCGGTGCTGCTCGGCGACGTGCGACAGCGCCGTCACCAGCGGCGTCGGCAGCGGACCGGTGCCGCGCACGTCGACGTCGAGGCCGTTGGCGGTGGCCGTGACCTGGATGTCGAGCGGCTTCGTCACCGGCATCTTGGACGTCAGCGGCTCTGCCAGGGCCCAGGCCGCGTCGAGCGCGCCATCGAGACCGGGATCGAGGATGGGGCAGCGATGAATCGGGATGACGTCGTGCGAGCTCGTGGCGGAGAAACCGACCTTGAGGATGTCATGCGTGCCGAACCGGCCGTGCAGCGTGATGCGTCTGCGCCCGGCCCCATGGGCGTCGACCAGCGGCGCCACCTCGCAATCAATGCCGGCCTGCGCCAGCGTTTCCACCACGATGTTGCGTTTCCAGGCGCGATACGGCTCAGTCGCCCAATGCTGAATGGCGCAGCCGCCACAGACGCCGAAATGCGGACAGAACGGCGCGATGCGTTCGGGGCTTGCGACGTCCACCGCGAGCAGCTTGCGGCGGTCGGGATGATGGCCCAAGACATGATCGACCTCGACGGTCTCACCGCCGAGCGTGTAGGGCACGTAGATGGCGTCGCCGGCACCGAGGCAGACGCCGTCGCCGCGATGGCCGACATGGTCGATCTTGACGCGTTCAACCACGGCGCGCCCCAAGGAAGAATTCGACATTGCCGTCGCCGCCGGTGATGGGCGAGGGGAATACTTCGATGTCGGTGCACCCGAGCGAAGCGGCAAAGGCCGTGATGTCGTCGCAGATCTCCCGGTGCACGGCGGCGTCGCGGATGATGCCCTTCTTGTTGTGCTTCCGGTCCGCCTCGAATTGCGGCTTGATCAGCGCCAGCAGGCTCATCGGCGCGGCCGCCAGCGACAGCCCCACCGGCAGCACCGTCTTCAGCGAGATGAAGCTGACGTCGATCACGACGACATCGGGCCGAGACGGCAGGCGCTTGCCCTCGTAGCTGCGGATGTCGGTCTCTTCCATCGACACGATCCGGGGATGATCGCGCAGCGAGCGATGCAGCTGGCTGCTGCCGACATCGATCGCGAACACCAGGCTCGCACCGTTCGCCAGCAGCACCTCGGTGAAGCCGCCGGTGGAGGCGCCGACGTCGAGGCAGACATGGTCCTCGATCTCGATCGGGTAGCGTTCCAGCGCGCCCGCGAGCTTGACGCCGCCGCGCGAGACGTAGGGGTGCGCGGGCTCGGCCTGAATCACCGCGTCCTCGGCGATCGTCTCCGATGGTTTCGCCACCTGCTTGTCATCGGCGGTGACGAGGCCGGCCTCGATCGCCGCGCGCGCCCGCGCCCGGCTTTCGAACAGGCCGCGCTCGACCAGCAATACATCCGCGCGCTTGCGGGCAGGGGACATCAGGCTCTCATGGGCACGATTGACATGCTTATGTAGCGATCAATCGCGCGGCCGCCATCCGGACGCAAGCCTCGAACGCGGCGAGATCGTGCCAGACGTCGATCGGCATCGCGGCCGGGGTCACCAGCGGGCAGCCGTGCAACTCCAGCGCATGGATCATCATGAGGTTGTCGACGAGGCCGAAATCCTCGACCGTCAGCCCCTGTGCATCGACCAGCCGGCCGTCCTCGGTGGTGACGTCCATGAAACGGCCGACGCGGTCGGCATAGGCTGCTCCGTCATTGGAATAGGCGAGACAGAATTTGCCGCGGCCGGCCATGTAGCCGAGCTCGTAGACGGTACCCGGATCGGCGCCGGCGCCGCGGAACGGGGTGAGGTTGGCAAGGATGGCAACCGCCTCGTCCATCATCGCCTCGTTGCCGCAGAAGATCTGCCGCGAGGCGTCGGGCGCGGCGAGGTCGATGGCGTTGTCGAGCGGATAGAGGCCGGTCAAGCCGTGAGCCGCGCAGATATCGACCTTGTGCCGACCTATCTCGAATGCGTCCGGCAGGAAAACGTCAGGGCCTGCCAGGTAGATTTTCATGGGCTCGTTGATCGACGACGCAATGCTCTGTCGCGGCATCGCCGGTGCAAAACCTCTCCCGCAGGGAGAGGTCGCGCCGGAGGCGCGGATGAGGGGTTACGCTCTCACGCGGGACCTGAACCCCTCACACGGATCGCTTGCGCGATCCAGCCTCTCCCTGCGGAACCCTGCGGGAGAGGTGGAGTTCAGTGCCAGCATGACAACTAGGCCAGCTTGACCGTCTCGGTCTTCACATCCTTGCCGAGCGCCTCGAACACCTTGGCGACGATGCCCTTGGCGTCGAGGCCGGCGCGGGCGTACATCGCGGCCGGGGTGTCGTGGTCCTGGAACACGTCGGGCAGCACCATCGAGCGGAACTTGACCATGCCGGTGTCGAGCACGCCCTGGTCGGTCAGGTACTGCGCGACATGCGAGCCGAAGCCGCCGATCGAGCCTTCCTCGATCGTGATCAGGATTTCGTGGTCGCGGGCCAGCTTGAGCACCAGCTCGGTATCCAGCGGCTTCATGAAGCGCGCGTCCGCGATCGTGGTCGACAGGCCGTGGGCGGCGAGCTCGTCGGCGGCCTTCTCGCATTCGGCGAGGCGCGTGCCGAAGGAGAGCAGGGCGATCTTGCTGCCCTGGCGGATCACGCGGCCCTTGCCGATCTCGAGCGGAATACCGACTTCGGGCATCTCGATGCCGCGGCCTTCGCCGCGCGGATAGCGCAGCGAACTCGGACGGTCGTCGATCGCGACCTGGGTCGCCACCATGTGCACGAGCTCGGCTTCGTCGGCCGCCGCCATGATCACCATGTTTGGCAGGCAGCCGAGATAGGCATTGTCGAACGAGCCGGCATGGGTCGCACCGTCGGCACCGACGAGGCCGGCGCGGTCGATGGCGAAGCGGACCGGCAGACTCTGGATCGCGACGTCATGCACGATCTGGTCATAGCCGCGCTGCAGGAAGGTCGAGTAGATCGCGCAGAACGGCTTGTAGCCTTCGGTCGCAAGACCGGCGGCGAAGGTCACCGCGTGCTGCTCGGCGATGCCGACGTCGAAGGTGCGGTCGGGGAACGCCTTGTTGAAGATGTCGACGCCGGTGCCCGAAGGCATGGCCGCGGTGATGGCGACGATCTTGTCGTCCTTCTGCGCTTCCTTGACGAGGCTCTGGCCGAACACGTTCTGGTAGGCGGGCGCGTTCGGCTTGGCCTTGGCCTGGGTGCCGGTCGCGACGTCGAACTTGACGACCGCGTGGTACTTGTCGGCGGAGGCTTCCGCCGGGCCGTAGCCCTTGCCCTTCTGGGTCACGACGTGGACCAGGATCGGGCCTTCCTCCATGTCGCGCACGTTCTTCAGCACGGGCAGGAGATGGTCGAGATTGTGGCCGTCGATCGGGCCGACATAGTAGAAGCCGAGCTCCTCGAACAGCGTGCCGCCGTCCATCATGAAGCCGCGGGAATATTCCTCGACGCGGTTGGCGCGGTTGGCGAGGATCTTGGGCAGCCGCTTGTTGATCTGCTTGGCCGCATCGCGCAGCGTGCGATACGTCTTGCCGGAGTAGAGACGCGACAGATAGGCGCTCATGGCGCCGACCGGCGGCGCGATCGACATGTCATTGTCGTTGAGGATGACGATCAGGCGCGAGTTCATGGCGCCCGCGTTGTTCATGGCCTCATAGGCCATGCCCGCCGACATCGCACCGTCACCGATCACGGCGATAACGTTGTTCTTGCCGCCGGAGAGGTCGCGGGCGACTGCCATGCCGAGGCCGGCGGAGATCGAGGTCGAGGAATGCGCCGCGCCGAACGGATCGTAGTCGCTCTCGCTGCGCTTGGTGAAGCCGGACAGGCCGCCGCCGGTGCGCAACGTGCGGATGCGGTCGCGCCGGCCGGTGAGGATCTTGTGCGGATAGGCCTGGTGGCCGACGTCCCAGATCAGCCGGTCGCGCGGCGTATCGAACACGTAGTGGATCGCGGTGGTGAGCTCGACGACGCCGAGGCCCGCGCCGAAATGACCCCCGGTCACCGAGACGGCATCGATCGTCTCCTGCCGCAGTTCGTCGGCGACCTGGCGAACCTGCTCGACCTTGAGCTTGCGCAGGTCTTCCGGCGTCCGGATGGTGTCGAGAAGCGGCGTCTTACTGTATGCGTTCACGGCGATTTCCAATTTGTCAGCGCCGGAAGGTCATTCCGGTGCG
This sequence comes from Bradyrhizobium cedriense, assembly GCF_054602315.1. Taxonomy (NCBI): domain Bacteria; kingdom Pseudomonadati; phylum Pseudomonadota; class Alphaproteobacteria; order Hyphomicrobiales; family Nitrobacteraceae; genus Bradyrhizobium; species Bradyrhizobium cedriense. Next base: position 940,717 of record NZ_JBTSWB010000002.1, read on the forward strand.
CGATGGGTTTGCACAATATCGGCGCAGCGCGAGTCCTCAAACCGTCGGAGCCACCTGCATGGGGCAAGGCCCCGTCTTCAAGCTTAGGTAAGCTTAGGTGCGCTCCGGTTCAGTCTCTGTGATCCCTGTCACTTAGATCGGCTTCGTCCGTCCCAGCCAATTTCATCAGCAGTTTGAAGCGCTTGTTGTTGGTACTCGGTGCCCACGCAGCGCTTGCAAAAAGCCACACTCCGCGCAGCTTTACACCAAAGCTTGGGCCAAAGCCAACCCGCCGGACCGATCAGGGGTATGCAGGTGCAACCAGCGGGCCAGATTGGTTAACCTAGGTCGGCGAGGACGGGTTCCGGGTTTGCCCGGTTCCGTCGCAGGCTTTCTCGGCGGAATTGGATCTTTTCGTGCCACGGATGGCCGGATTCCGCCGCGTGGCTGCAACAGCAAAGCTGATGGAACCTGCGGCGCGTCAGTATGGGTGCCGCGTCATCATGCAAAAATGCAAGCCGGCCACGCCGGGCTGCGCATTACAGCGCACGCGCGGCGTGGGATCGGGAACCTTCCCTTACTGCACGTCGAGCGGTGCAGTGCCTGTGGGCTGACCACTGGCATCGGTGGTGATCTTGTCGACGCGCGCCTCGGCCTGACGCAGGAGCTCCTCGCAGCGGCGCTTGAGGGCTTCACCGCGCTCGTAGATCGTCACGGATTCCTCGAGCGGCACCTTGCCGTCTTCGAGCCGCTTCACGATCGTCTCGAGTTCCTCGATCGCGCGCTCGAAGGTGAGCCTGGAGACGTCGACTTGGGTATTTTCGGCCATATCCGTTTCCGATTGCCCGACTCGCTTTCCTTGCAGTGAAGGCGGGTTTTGCGGGCTTAATGTGGCGGGCGTCGTCAGGCACCCATCAAGGCGCCGACATGCGCCGTAACAGATTCTTTCAGTCCTTGCAGGTCATAGCCCCCCTCGAGCACCGAAACAACGCGGCCGCCTGCGGTCTTGTCGGCGAGGTCCATCAGCTTGCGCGTCACCCAGGCATAGTCCTCGGCGCGCAGGTTCAGCGAGGCGAGGGGGTCGCGGTAGTGCGCGTCGAAGCCGGCGGAGATGACGATCAGCTCGGGGCTGAATTTTTCGAGCTGCGGCAGGATCAGATGCTCGAATGCGGAGCGGAATTCGGGGCCTCCGTCTTCGGAAGCGAGAGGCGCGTTGACGATGGTGTCGTGATCGCCACGCTCGCTCTTGGCGCCGGTGCCTGGAAACAGCGGCATCTGGTGCGTCGAGCAGTACATCACGGTCGGATCCGACCAGAAGATGTCCTGCGTGCCGTTGCCATGATGCACGTCGAAATCGACGATGGCCGCGCGCTTGATGCCGAATTTGCGCTGCGCGTGGCGCGCGGCGATGGCGACATTGTCGAAGAAGCAGAAGCCCATCGGCTTGCCGATCTCGGCGTGATGCCCGGGCGGGCGTATCGCGACGAAGGCGTTGCGATGCTCGCCATTCATCACGGCTTCGGTCGCCGCGACAGCTCCGCCGACGCCGCGCATCACCGCTTCCCACGTGCCCGGCGACATCGAGGTGTCGCCGTCGATATAAACCTGCCCGCTGGTCGGGGCGATGTGGCGCAACTCGGTGACGTAATGTTCGTTGTGACAGAGCGTGACGAGATCGAGATCGCCCTCCGGCGCCTCGTCGCGCGCCAGGAACTGGAAGCGCTCCTGCGACAGGGCTTCTTCCACCGCGCGCAGACGGTCTGGTCTCTCGGGGTGTCCCGGCGGCGTGACATGGTCGAGGCAGGCCTTGTGGGAAAGGAGAAGCGTGCTCATCAGGTCGGCCTCATGGGATCCGGGCTTTTGACGTCGTTGGCGTACCCGGCGCCAAAACGCAATGCAATTCCCAATCTAAGCGCTCGGTCGGGAATGGCAAAGGGCCGCCCGTTTGATCCGGATCAATTCACGCGCAGGATGCGGGTGAGCGGGAGCGGGCCGATCGGCCCGTGCGCCCTGAAGAACGCGAACAGCGCATCCGCGTCGTAGCCGCCATATTGCAGCGCCGTGCCCTGTTTGGCGACGGTGAAACCGTCTCCGCCGACGGCGAGGTAATCGTTGAGCGTGACGCGGTACCCGCTTCCAGGTTCGATCGGCCTGCCGTTGAGCGTCATCTTCTCGGGAACGACGTGCTCGCCGAATGGCCTTGATGCATCCCAAGTATAGCTGAATCCGTTCGAGACCTGGAGAATCCGCGGCCGCTTCGGATCGAGCCATTGCTGCTCGAGCATGTCCTTGAGCTGGCCGCCAGTCAGCGTCAAGGTGACGAGCCGGTTGCGGAACGGCTGGCTGGCGAAGACATCGCCGAACGTTATCAAGCCATTCTCCTTCGGAACGATGTCGGTGCGGATGCCGCCGGGATTGGTGAGCGCGATGACAGCGCTGCCGTTCTTCGGGTCGCGGGTCGCGAGCAATTGCGCGTCGGCAATGATATCGCCAAGCGCGCTTTCGCCGGCCTCGTTCGGCACCCGCGACAGCGTCTGCGTCACCGACCCGGCCGGCCGGTTGGCGATCGGCGCCGAGAGCTTGTCGTAGGCGTCGATCAATGCGGTCTGCTCGGGGTCCTTGGCCAGTGAAGCATTGGCGACGATGACATTCTCGGCTTTGGCGCTGACGATGTCGCGCGTCGCCGGATCGAGCCTGAGGTCGATGGCGGTGACCAGCGTTCCGTATTTGTCGCCGCTGGTGACGAGCCGCCCGTCGATGTCGCAGACATAGGCACGGTGCGTGTGGCCGCTGACGACGACGTCCACGGCACGATCGAATTTCTTGACGATGTCGACGATCGGCCCCGCAAGCCCCGGGCATTCATTGTAGTCGCCGGCGGGCTCGCCGCCCTGGTGGATCAACACCACGATCGCTTCGACGCCAGCCGCCTTCAGTTGCGGCACGAGCGCGTTCACCGTCTCGGCCTCGTCGCGGAATTCGAGCCCGGCAATGCCCGATGGCGAGACGATGCCGGCGGTCTCCTTCAAGGTCAGTCCGATGAAGGCGACGGGAATGCCTTCGAATTCCCGGATCTCGTAGGGCGGCAGCACGCTCCTGCCTGTCGAGGTCTCGATGGTGGAGGCCGCGAGATAGCGAAATTTGGCGCCCGTGAAGGGATGCGGTCCCTGGCAGCCGTCGACCGGATGGCAGCCGCCGTTCTGCATCCGCAAGAGCTCGGTCCTGCCCTCGTCGAATTCGTGATTGCCGACCGAGCTGATCGCAAGGCCCATCATCGAGAGCGACTCGATCGAGGGCTCGTCGTGGAACATCGCCGACAGGAACGGGCTCGCGCCGATCAGGTCGCCGGCCGCGACGAAGATGGTGTTCTTGCGCCCCTCCCGCAGCTGCTTCACCAGCGTCGCCATGTATTCTGCGCCGCCGGCCGCCACCATGACCTTCTTGGCCTTGTCTTCGGGGTCTTCGATGCGGATGCCGCCCGGCGGCGGACGCAGATTGCCATGAAAATCGTTGATCGCGAGGACGCGCAGCTCGACCGTGGCCGCGGTCTGGGCGGAGGCGGGGAGGGCGGCGAGGACGGCGAGGACGGCCAGGATCGGAAAGACGTATCGCATGGGACAAGATTAGACGTAGCGCGCGAAGATTTCACGATGCTTTGTCGTGAACGCGCGTGTCGGCACACATGAAATCCTCGATGTCCGCGGCAACGAGGGCGGAGCCGCCGGCGACGATCATGTGACGGATATCGGCGTTGCTCCGCGCGGTGTCGATCGCGCGGCTCATTTCCCGATACATGTCCCGGTGATGGCGCTTTTCCTGCCGGGGCGGCGCAGGGTGATCATGCGCGTTCCCCGCTCTTCGGTGACGACGATATTGCCGTCCGGCATGAGCCTCCTGCGTGCACCGCGACGCTTGCCGCTCGCAGGCCTTGCGAAGCATCAGCCTCTATCATCTCGCAGGCGTACCCAAGCGCCCGCTCATCTTTTCGGCGCCGCATTGCCCAAGGGTTCGGCGCACGACACCGGCTGATGGCGCGTGGCGCAACAAATGGCTACAATGTTTCATTTGAAAAACCGGTGGTTGTGGGGCACGATCTGGCGCCCGCTCCATTTGGCCGACTGCTCGATCGATGATTGCCGCAACCCGGATTGACGAATCCTCGCCGCACTATCGCGGCTGGCGTGTCGTGCTGGCCTGCTTCATGATGGCCTTCTTCATGTTCGGGTTCGGTCTTTACGGCCAGGGTGTCTATCTTGCCGAGCTCCAGCGCGCCCATGGCTGGCCGGGCACGCTGATTTCCGCGGCCAGCACCTTCTCGTTCGTCCTGACGTCCGTGCTCGTCATCTTCACCGACGATCTGCTCGAGCGCATCGGGCTGCGCTGGCTGATCCTGTGCGGCCTGTCGGCGCTCGGCGCTTCGACCGCGCTGCTGGCGCTGATGCAGACGCCCTGGCAGCTCTATCTTGCTTACGCGCTGATGTCCGTCGGCTGGACCGGCATGGGCACCGTGGTGATCGCGACCCTGCTGAATTCCTGGTTCGAGCGGCGCCGCGGGCTCGCGCTCAGCCTTGCCTTCAATGGCGCGACCTGCGGCGGTATCATCCTCGTCCCGCTGCTGCTGTCGCTGAGCGGTAGCATCGGCTTCCGTTCCGCGATGCTGGCGGCCACGCTCGCGATGATGGTTCTGGTGCTGCCGGTGGTCGTGATCTTCATCGGCTGGCCTGACGGGATCTCGCTCAAATCGGGCGGACGTCCGATCGCCGGCGGCGCGGCCGCACCAGGCCATTCGCGCAAGGCGCTGCTCGCCAACGCTGCGTTCTGGACCATGGTGCTGCCGATCGCGATGGCGCTGCTGGCGCAGATGGGATTCATCATTCACCAGGTGACCTTTCTCGAGCCGCTGATCGGCCGCTCCGCGGCAGGGCTCGCGGTCACCATCATGGCGGCGATGGCGGTGGTCGGGCGCCTCTCGCTTGGCCTGTTCGTCGACCGGCTCGATCCGCGCCTCGCCTGCGCTGCGTCGATGACGAGCCAGGCGGCGGCTTTGTTCGTGCTTCTCCAAGGCACGAGTCCGACGGTACTGCTGGCCTGCTGCGCCGTCTACGGCTTCTCGATCGGCAACATGATCACGTTCCCGCCCTTGATCATCCAGCGCGAGATCGGCTCTACCGCCTTCGCTGCCGCGATGGGATTGGGCACATCGATCAGCGGCGTCGTCAGCGCCTTCGGCCCGGGCATCGTCGGTCTCGTGCGGAGCTTTACGGGCAATTACACCACGGCGTTCGCGCTGTGCGTCGTGCTCGATCTCGTCGCGGCGGGCATCGTGCTGTGGAGGCCGGGGAAGAGCTTAGCCCGAATCTCCGCAAGCTAAGGAGAAGGCTCGTGCAAGACATTCGATGTCGTGGCGAGCAGCTCCGACTTACCCCAGCAGCACCGCATCCGCGGCCGCGACCGACTCCGCGCTCTCCGTCACGGTGCGTTCGAGCGCGGGTGCCTGCACCGTGATGTTCTCGGCAAAGAAGCGCGCGAGCGTGACGTAACGTGCAGCGTCCGCATTGCCGTCGGCCTTGGCGGCGAGCGCCTCGGCGGCGAGCAGGCAGCCGCCGAGCGTCGAGCCGAACTGCTGCAGATAGGGCGTCGCTCCCGCGAGCGCCTCGTTCGGGGCGGCGGCAACGCGCTCCAGGAGCCATTTGCTGGTGCGCGTGAGCGCCTCGATCGCCTCGCGCAGCTTCGCGCCCGTGGTGCCAAAACCGGGATCGTTGGAGGCCTCGACCTGGCTGACGGTTGCCGAGAGCTCGTCGAGCAGCGCCCACACAGACGCGCCGCCATTGGCCGCCAGCTTGCGCGTGACGAGGTCGATCGCCTGGATGCCGTTGGTGCCCTCGTAGATCGCGGTGATGCGGGCGTCGCGATAGTGCTGGGCCGCGCCGGTCTCCTCGATGAAGCCCATGCCGCCATGCACCTGCACGCCGAGATAGGCGACCTCGTTGCCGATGTCGGTGGAATAGGCCTTGGCCATCGGCGTGAGCAGTGCCGCGCGTGCTGCCGCATCTGCGCGCACCTTCGGGTCCTTGGCGCGCGTCGAGACGTCGATCGCAACCGCGGTCGCATAGCAGATGGTGCGCGCGGCCGCGGTCTGCGCCCGCATCCGCATCAGCATGCGCTTGACGTCGGGATGCACGAAGATCGCGTCCGAGCCGTCGCCCTTCTTGCCGACGGCGCGGCCCTGCTTGCGCTCCTGCGCATACGACAAGGCCTGCTGATAGGCGCGGTCGGCAACGCCGACGCCCTCCAGGCCGACGCCGAGGCGGGCCTGGTTCATCATCGTGAACATGCAGCGCATGCCCTGGTTCTCTTCGCCGATGAGAAAGCCGATCGCGCCGCCATGATCGCCCATGGTCATGGTGCAGGTCGGGGACGCATGCATGCCGAGCTTGTGCTCGACGCCGGAGGCGAAGATGTCGTTGCGCTGTCCGAGCGAGCCGTCTGCATTGACCATGAACTTCGGCACGAGGAACAGCGAGATGCCCTTGGTGCCGGCGGGCGCGTCGGGCAGGCGTGCCAGCACGAAATGCACGATGTTGTCGGTCATGTCGTGCTCGCCATAGGTGATGAAGATCTTCGTCCCCTTGATGCGATAGGTGCCGTCGGCCTGCTTCTCGGCGCGGGTGCGTAGCGCGCCGACATCGGAGCCGGCCTGCGGCTCGGTCAGCTGCATCGTGCCGGTCCATTCGCCGGAGACGAGCTTTTCGAGATAGATCTTTTTCAGCTCGTCGCTGCCATGCGCGTCCAGCGCCTCGATCGCCGAGGCCGTCAGCAGCGGGCAGAGGCCGAAGGCGACGTTGGCGGCGCTCCAGATCTCGGTGCAGGCTGCATTGATCGCGATCGGCAGGCCCTGGCCGCCGAAATCCTCAGGCCCGGATACCGCGTTCCAGCCGCCCTCGGTCCAGCGCTTGTAGGCGTCCGGCCAGCCCGGCGCGGTCGTGACCTTGCCGTCGCTGAGCTTGATGCCGTGCTCGTCGCCCACCTTGTTGAGCGGTGCCAGCACGTCCGAAGCGAACTTACCGGCTTCCTCCAGGACGGCGGCGGCGAGGTCGGCGTCGAAATCGCCATAGTGCCCGGCCTCCACCGCGGCCTTGAGGCCCGCGCCATGGTTGAGCGACAGCAGCATGTCAGAAATTGGCGCGCGGTAGGTCATGGCTCACTCCCCGAGAACGGATATTGCCGCCGTATTCTCACGAAACGGGGGCGGTCTCAATGGCCGGAGGCGGGGCGGGGCCGGGAACGACCTCGCTGCGGGGCGATGTGATAAGAGTGAAGCGTGGCCGATCCCGGGCCTGCGGTATTTTGCCCCTCCGGGCGGTTGAAATGCCGCGTCTCTCCCTATAGACCGGCTGCGACTGGACAGAATCCGCGGTAGCCCGATCTTCCGCCATTCCGTCGGTCGCCTGATGGGGCGTAGCCAAGCGGTAAGGCAGCGGATTTTGATTCCGCCATTCGGAGGTTCGATCCCTCCCGCCCCAGCCAGATTGGCCGCCCAGCCTGAAATCACTCACGAAACCGGCCTGGCCGGGGAGCTGCTGCACGGCTCTGCGACACATCACTGCTGCACAGGGTGTGTTTTGCGATGGCGGCCCACATCTTCCGCCGGGAAGCCGTGTATTGCTGACGGCGCCGACCCCCCAACGCGACCAGCTCCGTGGTCGCGTCTCGCGTGCTTTCACATCCGGGCGGCCAGAATGGCATAGCCATGATCGTTCCGCTCATGCATTCGGCAACGAGCAGCAGCCGTCAGCGCTTCTTTCCCGAGATCGCCAGGGGACGCATGCTTGCGGCGGTGCGATTACCGAGCCGCAATCCGGCTCGGATGTCGGCAGCATGAAAACTCGGGCGGTGAGGGACGGAGGCTGCTACGTTCTAAACTGCGAGACATGTTTTACTACTTTAGCTCCGGTTGCTGACTGGCATTCGCACGCGTCGGCGATATCTCGGGCGGCATGCGCAACATCAGCGCTTTCATCCTGGACGCCAGGTCGCCCGGGCTCACCTTCGGCAAGAACGAGCGACAGCTTGGGCTAAATGGCATGCCGAATGCTCCCGTGCATTTGGAGGCAGTCCCCATCAGCAGGCCCGCGGGTCGGCCGCGCACTTAATCCGGCTTCCTAGGAACGAGCGTCGCTCCCGCGGCTTGAGCAAAGGTCTCGTGATGGAAACCGCTCATGCAAAGTCTCGATAGCGCTTCGTCGGTCGCCGGCCTCGCTCGGGTGACAGATGACGTCTGGATCGTCGATGACAAGCCAATCAATGCCGCCGGTCTGGAATTGCCCATCCGCATGGTCGTCGTGCGGCTGTCCAATGGTGATCTGGTGCTGCATTCGCCGGTGCGATATTCCCCGGCGCTGCGTCACGAACTGGAGCGGTTGGGGACGATAAAATTCTTGTTGGCGCCGAATATCGCCCACTGGATGTTCCTCGCCGACTGGCAACGGGAACTGCCGCAAGCGAGGACGTTCGTCGCCCGCGGCCTCTCGCAGCGCAGGCAGGTTCGCGCGGCAGGGATTCGCATCGACCGCGAGCTGGGAGACGTCACGCCCGAGGAATGGAGCACCGATCTCGAAACCGTTTCGGTGAATGCACCGATGTTCTGCGAGATCGAGCTGTTCGACAAGCGCAGCCGAACGCTGATCCTGACGGATCTCGTACAGAACCTCGACTCCGATCATCTCAGCGCCCCCAACGAGGCTGCGGCGAACCTGCTCGGGGTTGCCAAGCCGGACGGCAAGGCGCCCGTGTACCTTCGTCTTCTGCTGCGCCTCGGCGGCCGCTCGGTCCGTTCCGCCGCCGAGCGGCTCGTGAGCTTCGCCCCGCAGCGTGTGATCTTCGCGCATGGCGACTGGTTCCAAACCGATGGCACCGAGCGCCTGCGGCGATCGTTGTGCTGGCTTGTTCCTGCAGATGTTGCGCGACGTGAGCAGGGCCAGATGGCCGGCACGCGTGTCGTTGTCACCGGCGCTTCCAGCGGCATCGGCCGGGCAACGGCGCTGGCGTTTGCCCGCAAAGGTGCAAGCGTGATCCTGGCAGCGCGCCGTGATGAGATCCTGACGCGCCTTTCGGCAGAATGCGAGGCCTCGGGCGGCCGGGCGTTGGCCATCCCGACCGATGTCACCGATGCCGCGGCCGTGCAGCGATTGGCGAAGCAGGCCGAAGCTGCCTTCGGCGGCATCGACGTCTGGATCAACAATGCCGGCACCGGCGTTTTCGGGGCCTATCAAGACGCGGATATCGCCCTTCATCGCCAGACGATCGAGGTCAATCTCCTCGGCACCATGCATGGCGCCTACGCGGTGCTGCCGATTTTCCTGCGCCAGAAGCGCGGCGTCCTGATCAACAACATCTCGCTGGGAGGCTGGGCGCCGACGCCGTTCGCCGCGGCCTATACTGCGAGCAAGTTCGGTCTGCGCGGTTTCACTGCAAGCCTGCGCCAGGAACTCCGCGCGCATCCCGGCATCCACGTCTGCGGTGTCTTTCCGGCGATGGTCGATACGCCGGGTTTTGTCCATGGCGCCAACATGTCCGGTCGCACGCTCGATCCGGGGCCGCTGCTCTATCAGTCGGAGGACGTCGCCGAAACATTCGTTCGCCTCGTCCGCGCCCCTCGCGATGAGATCGCAGTCGGCTGGCCTGCGCGCGCAGGTCAGGCCGCTTACGCGATGGCTCCGCAGCTCACCGAGAATGTCTTGGGGGCGGCCTTCCAGTTCCTGCTGTCGCGTGCGCGGCCTGCACAGAGCAGCGAGGGCACCATGATCGAAGCCGGTCCGCAGGGCAGATCGGTCGACGGCGGTTGGCTGGCACGGAAGCAACTTCCACCGGCCGGCGTGATCAGCGCGGGCCTCGCAACGTTCGGGATTGCGGCTTGCGTCGCCGTGGCTGCTTCGCAGGCTCTTCGCACCCCCCGCAGGCCGGCGCGAGGGAGAGGGCGCCGCGCGGCATAGTTCGCTCCTGCTATTGTGTGCGGTCCGGCAGTGCATAGGCGCGAACGCAATCGCCGAGCCCGGTGCCGAACGAGTCGTGACCGCCGTCCACGGTGACGACGTATTGCTTGCCGCCGGCCTCGTACGTCACCGGCGTCGACTGGCTGCCGGCAGGGAGGCGATCCTCCCGATGCCGACCTTGCCACGAAGCTGCGACAGCGAGCGTTCCTGACCGGAAACTCGACGGGGAACGTGCCGCGCTATCATTTCGATTTGGTGGATTCCAAGACAGTGACCGACGAGGGTGGCGCCGAGCTGGCCGACGACATTCAGGCGCTGGATGTTGCTGAAGAGATTGCACGACGCCTTTCGAAAGAGCGGCCCGAACTTCGAGGGCGTCACTTCGCCATCCTCGTGACCAACCAGGATGGCGAGGTCGTCGGCCGGGTGCCTTCGGATCTTCTGCACTGAGGTTTGATCCGGTAGAGCTCTCCGAAGAGGTTGATGTGCGATGTCGATGACCATCGGCGTGATCTCCGACACGCACGGACTGCTGAGGCCGGAGGTGGAACGCTGCTTCGCCGGCGTGTCCCATATCATTCATGCCGGTGACATCGGCGCTCCAGAGGTCATTGAGGGGCTTCGCCGAATAGCGCCGGTCACTGCGATCAGGGGGAATGTCGACCAAGGTGCATGGGCAAGATCTTATCCTGAGACTGAAATCTTGCACCTGGGCGGCCACGGCTTTTACATCTTGCATGACCTCAACGCACTGAGGGGTGTCCCCGCTGATCTCGGCATCGACATCGTGGTATCGGGACATTCCCATCGCGCGCAGATCAGCACCCGGGACGGTGTGCTCTACCTCAATCCGGGAAGTGCAGGGCGGCGGCGATTCAAGCTGCCGATCACATTGGCAACGCTCGCATTGGACAAGGACGGCCCTCTTCGTCCTGTCATCCACGACCTCGACCGGGCCTGACTGGGCCAGATCAGGCTTCGGCAAGGTTGAAGTAGCGAGCGAGATCATGCTCCTGTGTTGCCCGGCACCACAAGCAGACTTCGTAATCCGGAAATTGTGACGGCCCTCAAGTCATTGAGTTTGCTGATCCGTTCTACTGTGCATGGGGTTGTTTTCGAGTCTTGTCAGACTTCATCACGTGCGCTCCGCAAGGGTCAGTCGTCCGCGTGGCGTACGGCCAGTCCTGCCCGCGGCTATCGCCGGAGCATCTGTCGCAATACGAAGCGCAAAATAGGCGATCGTCGCCTGCAGACCGTCTTTCAGCGGCACGCGCGGACGCCATCCCAGCGATCGCTCGGCGACATCGATGACGGGCTTGCGACGCTTGGGATCGTCCTTGGGCAGCGCTTCGAAGCGGAGCGGAGACGCCGAACGGGTGTACGACAGAACTTCGCGGGCGATCGCTTCGATCGTGACCTCATGCGGGTTTCCCAGGTTGCAGGGACCGGTGACCGTCGCCGGGCTCTCCATCAGAAGCTGCAATCCGCGCACGAGGTCGTCGACGAAGCAGAAGCTCCGCGTCTGCGTCCCGCGGCCGTAGATCGTGATCGGTTCGCCCCGGAGGGCCTGCACGATGAAGTTCGAGACGACCCGCCCGTCGTTTTCGAGCATGCGGGGGCCATAGGTGTTGAAAATGCGCGCGACCTTGATCTCGACCCCGTGCTGCCGGTGATAGTCGAACATCAATGTCTCCGCGGCGCGCTTGCCCTCGTCGTAACAGGCGCGTGGTCCAATCGGATTGACGTTGCCGAGATAAGATTCCGGTTGGGGGTGAATTTCGGGGTCGCCATACACCTCGCTGGTGGACGCCTGGAGCACGCGCGCCGATTTACGCCGGGCTAGCTCGAGCATGTTCATCGTCCCGATCACGCATGTGTTCATCGTGCCGATCGGATCCTTCTGGTAATGGCGCGGCGAGGCGGGGCAGGCGAGGCTGTAGATCCGATCCACGGCCTCGTCGATCTCCAGGGGCTCACGCACGTCGTGCTCGATGAAGCGAAAATTCGGATGGTTGAGCAGGGGCCGAATGTTCGCAATCGTGCCGGTGAACAAATTGTCGACACAAATAACCCTGTGACCGCGCTGCAGGAGCGCGTCACATAGATGCGAGCCGATAAAGCCGGCGCCGCCGGCGATCAACGCGGTCGAGACCGGGCGTGCGGCACGAAAGCGAGTCTGAAACGTCATGGTCCTCTCCCTTCAGAGCTCGGCGACCTGCATCGGCCGGATTTCAGGTAGCCTCTTGGATTTCCGACGACGGCGCGCGGAAGCCTCGAGATAGTATGTCTCCAACTGCTGCGCCCGATGCTCGGACGTGTGATCTGCAAGAACTCGCCGCCTTGCGTTCTCGGCAATCGTGCGCCGGCGTTCCTCCGGCATGTCGCGCAGTATCTCGAGCACCTCCTTTGGCTCGGAGGCGATGAGAATTTCGGACGACGGCTCGAATATCGTCTCGATACCGGGCCATCGGTCCGAGATGATCGGGGTGCCACAGGCCGCGGCTTCGAACAGGCGAACGCTCGGGGAGAAGCCCAGGGCGCGCATATCGCTTCGGGTCGCATTGAGGGTGAAGCGTTGTTCGGAATAGAACGTCGGATGCTGCTGCGGCGTGAGATGCTCGATCCGGCTCACATTGTCGGGCCAGCTGACGTCTTCGGGGTATTGTGCGCCCGCGACCACGAACTGCTCGGCCGGTAGAGCTCGGGCAGGAGCCAGGAGCAATTGCTCGAGCACGGGCTGCCTGTCGTCGCTGTAGGTTCCGAGGTAGCCCAGCGACCATTTCCGCATTGCCTGCCTGGGAGCATAGAGCCTGGTGTCGGCGCTGCAGTAGAGGGTTCGCGCCAACGGGCTGCCGTAGTTCTCCTCGATCATCTGCGGGACCGGGCCGCCGGTAAACGAGAGATACAGGTCGAAGCGTGGGATCATTGCCGCCGAAAGGTAGTCCAGCCCCTGCTCGAGGCGAGACAACGTGACCGGCGTATCGATGTCGTAGAAGGCGGTAATTCCCTGAGCCTCGCTCGTCACCCATTCGGCAATCGCGATTCCATCAGGCACGTACGAGCCGATGATCACAAGATCGGCGGTGCGGATAAGCGGTCCGAAGCGGGATGGAATGTCGCTGAGCGATTGATAGAGGTGGACGTTCCACGCCGAGGGGCTGACCAGATCGCGATGAGTCCGGTACCAGGCGACGTCGCGCTCCAGGAAGCTGACGCGATGGCCCCGCTGTGCCAGGGCTTCGATCAGGGCACGGTAGGTCGTGGCGTGACCATTGCCCCATGACGATGTGACCGAAAGACCGATGACGACGATGTTGAGGTTCATTCTGCTGCCTCGATGCGTGAGCTGCTTCCGACGAAGAGTTCATTGAACTGGCGCGCACGATGCCGGTAAGTATGGTGAGCGAGGATGCGCGCGCGTGCGCGGCCGGCGATCGCCCGGGCGCGATCCGGGGTCAAAGCGCCGATATGGTCCGCCACTTCTGCCGCGTCCGCAGCGACCAGAACCTCGTTGTCCGGTTCCAGAAAATAATCGATGCCGCCCCATTGGTCGGTGATGAGGCAAGCGCCGGCACCGATCGCTTCAAACACGCGTGTCGGTGGTGAGAAACCGTAGCGTGCCATGCTGTCTCGATTGACGTTGAGCGTGGCAAGCGCCGAGCCGAAGAAGCCGTTGTGATCGGCGGTGCCGACGTGTCCGACTTTGCGCAGATTGGCCGGCGTCTCCTTGGTCTCCCAACCGGAGCCGCCGAGCACAAAAGACCGGTCCGGTAGATGACGCGCGACGTCGATGAAGAAGTGTTCGACGCGCTGCTCGCGATCCGGAAGCCGGTTCGCCAGCAGGCTGAGATCGCTGGCGTAACGCTCAATCCGCGGTGCAGGGAAGTGCGTTGCCGGATCGAGCGCATTGTAGATCGGCACGCAATCGCGCGCGCCCATGGCGCGGTATGCGGACACGACGGGCTCGCCACCGCCATAGGTCAGCACCAGTTCGTATGAGGGAATGGCCCGGCGCAGATGATGCCTGGGGTTCTGCTCCATCGCGTCGAGCGTGGCCGGCGCGTCCACATCCCAGTAGATGCGCATCGCTTTCGACGGAATGGCCGCGGCCGCGGTTTCGAGCTCCTCATCGAACACGCCGACGCCGCTGGCCTTGATCAGCATGTCCGCGGATTTGGCGGCGGCCTCGAGGCTGATTCGCCAGCCGTCCGGCGTCGCCGGATAGACGACCACGCGCGCCCAGCGGGGATCGTCGATATCGCGATGCGCCTGCCGATCGAATGCGTCCGGCTCGAAAAACGTGACGTCGTGGCCAAGCGCCGCGATTTCCTTCAGCATGCCGCGATAGTAAGTCGCGGCGCCGTTCCAGTAGGACGATACGAGGCTCGATCCGAAGAAGCAGATCTTCATGCGACGGCTCCGATGGTTGGCTTGCGCCGCGGCTGGGCCGAGGCCTGTATGCCCTCGACGATGTCAAGCAGTTGTTGCGCGCGATGGCGGCAGGTGTGCCTTTCGCTGATCACACGGAGCCCGGTTTGCATCATCGCGGATGACATCTCGTGGTCATCCAAGAGGGTCCGCAATGCCCGTTTCATCTGTGGTCCATCGCCAACGCTGAGGTAGGCGCCCTCGGGGAATAGCCCCTCTGCATCGGACCACGGCGCAGAGACCAAGGGGATGCCGCACGCCATCGCTTCGAACACGCGGATGGTGGGTATGCCCGGAAGAGAATGGACATAGGGCCCCCGTGGCACATGCACCGTCGCGCGTGCGCTGGCAAAGGCCGCGGGAGCCCAATGTGCCGGCAGCCAGCCGCCATATCGGATGCCGGCCGCCCGGATCGTCTCGAGAGCAGCGTCCGAGTAGCGAACACCATAGATGCTCGCCCGGAGTTTCAATGCCGCCACCGGTTCGACCAGGAACTCGTTGAGCTCGGCGCCGCGCTCGCCATCGCCCCAATTGCCGATCCAGATCAGATCGTCGGTGCGCGCGATGTCCGGCAGCGGATGGTACAGAGCGGTATCCGCCGCCTCGTGCCAGGTAAAGACGCGCCCCGCCCATCCGAGCTTCAGGTAGATCTGCCGAAGCACCTCACCGAAGGCAAGCACGCCATCGAACCCGTCGAGGTTGAACTGCGCAAGTTCGTGGGGCGCGCTGACCGCGCGATGGTGGGTATCGTGAAATAGAAGCGTGTAGGGAGCCCCTTGCGCCCGCCTGCGCCCGAGCTGCGCGATAAGATCGGGGGAATTCCACTCGTGAACGATCACAAGATCGGCGCCGTCGGTGGCCTCATCGAGGTCGAGGAAGGCGTCATAGCGGCGGATATCGATCCCGGGTAGCAGCGCCGGGATGTCGTCCAGGGCGTGCAGACCGCCTTCTCGTATGGCATTCAATCGGCTCCAGCCGTCGATCGGCTCGAATACGACGACCTCATGACCCAGCGCGTGCAGCTCGCGCGCGTAGCCGCGGAGAAAGTGTGCGTTGCCATTGTTCCAGCACGAGGTGAACGCATGATAGAACAGGGTGCATCTCATGCCCGCACCTCAATCTGGTCTTCTCGGGTCATGGCGCTATGCGATGAGAGCAGACCCTCATAAAGCTTCATATATGCGCTGGTCATTCGCGCCTGCGAATAGGTCAGGGAATGCTCATAGGCGGCACGCTGCAGCCGCGAGCGCTCGCGCGCGTCGGCGCAGAGGCCGGCGAGCGCTCGATGCAGCGCATCGGCGTCGGCCGGATCGACGAATAAGGCGGCTCCGTTCCAAAGCTCCCTGAACGTCGGGATGTCCGACAGGACGAGCGCGCAGCCGGCTGCCGCGGCCTCCAGGACAGACAGGCCGAACGGCTCGTAGAGCGCCGGGCTGACGAAAATTGCAGTATGCCGCAGGCGGGAGTGAATGGCCTCGGACGGCAAGTGCCCAAGCCACCTAATAGAGACGGACGGGCTTGCATCGGCGTCGCCCGCGACCTCTACCGGCCAGGCCAGTCCATGCGCCGCTGCCGCGAGAGATTGGATATTCTTGGCGCGGTCCCAGAGCCGTCCGGCCGACAGGATCACGTCCTGTTTTCGTCCGACGAAATCGCCCGGTGCAATCCCGTTCCAGATCACCGTGCCTCTGGAGCGAGGACGGTATATCTCGCTCATCACGTCGTGGAAGGCTTGACTGGGGCACACCCAGGCCTGCGCCTCCTCGAGAGCCGCAGCAACTCGCTCGGTGTAGAGGCGCCACCGCGGCTCCTCAAGCCACGCCGTGTCCCGGCAGGCTCGCGCCCAGGAATTGACGCAGGAATGCGCGACGAGCACCGTTGGCGCGCGCCAGCCGAATGACGCTTCGCGGAAGCTATTGAGGTGAACGACGTTCGGCCTGAGCTCGGCTTCGAGGCTCGCCAGCAGGCGGCTCGCGTCAGCAACATTCCGGCCTTCTGGATCCTGCCACTCGAGTGCGAGATCCGTCTCGATCAGGCGCACGCGGGACCGCTGCAGCCGGTCCCGCTCGCCTGTCCGCGCGCGTGGACCCATCGTCACCAAGGCGACGTCGACACCAGCGTTTGCGAGGTCGGAGGCGAGACCGCAGGAATAGGTCCACACGCCTCCCACCGTGTCGGTAGTCATCAGGAGCCTGATGTTCGAACGGAGGCTCATGGCGCCACCTGGAGTTCGAGCGCATCGAGCGGGACCGGGCGATCGTTCTGGACGTCGCTGAACCGGTCGAACATCGCAAGGTAGTGTTGATGCGCGCGCTCCCAGGCAAAGTCGTCAGGCTCGCCCCACAATTTGCGGTAGTCCGGAGATCCCGGATAGGGATAGAGCGGCACGGGGTCGTTGGCCCAGACCCCCGCGTCCTGCATCTGGCGGCGCCAGCGCTGCACGACCGGATCGTCGTCCTCGGGCATTTCAATCAGGTTGGCCTGCACGAAGGGAACGTGACGGCGCGCCTCGGACAGCCGCTCGGCCAGCTGATCGGTACTCATCCTGCAATTCTTGGCGAGGGCGGCGCGTCCTTCGACGGTGAGGCTCTCGATCCCGGCTTCGATCGACACGCAGCCGGCGCGGCCGAGCAGGGCGAGCATATCAGGCTTCCAGAGGTCGATCCGCGTCTGCACGCCGAACTTCAGCCCACGCGTCGTCAGCTCCTGCAGCAGCTCGGCGTTCGGCAGAAAGATCTCGTCGATGAAATAGACATACTCGACGCCTTGACGGCGGAGATTGTCAATCTCATCGAGAATGACGGCGGGCGGGCGCTTGCGATAGGCGTTGCGGAAGTTGTCCTTGGCGCAGAAGGTGCAGCTATAGGGGCAGCCTCTGGATGCCTCAACCTCGGCACCGGGAGCCAGCGGCTCGGCTTCAAATCGGTGATGGTGGTGATGATGTCGGCGGATCATCTCGTCCGGCCAGCGTAGCGGCGGCTGTTCCGTAAAGCGGGCAGCCTGCGGGCCACCATTGACCCGGATGGAAGCTCCGTCTGCAAAGCAAAGGCCGCCAAAGTCGCGTTCGCCGCTGGCCAGGCGGAGCAACGAGATCTCGCATTCGCCCATGACCACAATGTCGACGCCGAGTTTCTTCAACGCCGCCTTTGGTGTGGTCGAGCCGTGAGGGCCGACCGCAACCAGGACCGGTGCGAGGTCTCGAACCGCGAGCGCGAGCTGCTGTGGCACGCGAAGCTCAGGGGGTGCGCAACGCCAGAACAGATAGGTTGGGGCTGTGGTAATCACGACCAGATCTGGACCGAACGCGCGCAGCTCGGCTTTGATGTCGGTGAGCGCCAGATCGAACATGTGCGCGTCGATCAGCAGCGTCTCATGGCCGGCCGCCTTCAAGTGATGCTCGGAAATACCAAGCTCGAGCGGCAAGTGAGGCGATCGGCAGCCGAAATAAATGCTGCCGCCGAACTCCCAGTTGGGATTGATGAGGGCGACCCGCGTCATGCCAGGGCCTCGCGGCTGCTGTCCGACGATCCGAATCGGCTGTGCAGCCAGGTGTGGAGCGAGCGGAGGCCTTCGGCGATCTCAACCTGCGGCACCCAACCAACAGCAGTGGACAAGGCGGTTGTATCCGTGACGTACCAGGGTTGATCACCGGGACGCCAATCGGCAAAATCATAGGCAACGCCTCGGCCTGTCAGGTCGCCGATCTGGTCGATCAATTCCAGCAGGCTGATCGCATTGCGCGGACCCCCGCCGAGATTGAACACGCGTCCGCGGACCAACTCCATGCGGTCGAGCGCCGTAAGCCAGGCGCTGACAGCATCCGAGACATGGAGCGCGTCGCGAACTTGCTTGCCGTCACCATAAATCGTGAGCGGATTGCCGCGAAGCGCGCTCAGCAGAAAGTGCGCAATCCAGCCTTGATCCTCGGTGCCGAACTGACGCGGGCCGTAGATGCAGCTCATGCGCATCACGACGGTGCGAAGGCCGAACACGCGGGCGTAATCGTGAACGTACTGGTCCGCCGTCCCTTTGGAGCAACCATAGGGGCTATAGAAATCGAGCGGCGTGCCTTCGGAAACGCCGCTAGCCAAGCCATCATCCGTAGGCATATAGCGCCGACCGGTCAACGTGATCGCGTTGTCGTCGATCAGGCGGCCGTACACCTTGTTGGTCGATGCGAAGATGACCGGCGCCGGCCGATTGTGCAGGCGAACGGCTTCGAGCACATTCAGGGTACCGCGCGCATTGATCTCGAAATCGGAAGCGGGATCGCTCACGCTGTCGGTGACGGCGACCTGCGCAGCCAAGTGCAGAACCGCACGGGCTTCGCGCACGGCGTCGATGACGGGAATCGGCTCGCGGACGTCGGCGATGGTCACCGTCACCCGGTCACCGTGCCTCGACTTCAACCATTGAGCATTCTCACGCACCCCAGCGCGGGCAAGATTGTCGAGTACCAGCACGTTATCGCCTCGTTCGGCGAGCCGGTCGGCAAGATTGCAGCCGATGAAGCCGCAGCCTCCGGTGATCAGGACAGGTCTGTTGTCAGTCATCACGCAACCAATCCTCGTTGCAGCAACTCGCTGGTTGCTCGCTCGGCCTGATCGTCGGCGATCTGGTCGGCGAGGTATTTCGCAAGCTCCTCAAGGCCGTCCTTGAATGCGACATGCGGCACGAACCCGAGCACGTCGCGAGATTTTCCGATGTCGGCGAAGCAGTGCCGGATGTCACCTGCGCGGTATTTCCGGGTGATCTCGGGTTGGATGTCGGGCCGCCCCATGACGTCGGCGAGATCCTGCGCGACCGAAAGAATGTCGCGGCTCTGGCCCGAACCGACGTTGAAGACGTCCTGAGCGTGATCAACCTCGAGCGCCATTCGGCACGCACGCGCCACATCATGCACATGAACGAAATCGCGGCGCTGAAGGCCGTCTTCGAACACAAGTGGCGGTCGACCATTGAGCAGCCGGGCGGCGAAGATCGCGAGCACGCCGGTGTAGGGGTTCGACAGGGCCTGGCGAGGTCCGAACACGTTGAAGAAGCGCAGCGCCAAGGTCGCAATGCCGTAAGCCTTGCCCGTGATCAGGCACATGCGTTCCTGAGCGAATTTGTTCAGCGCATAGATCGAGCTCAGCGAAGGCTGCTTGGTCTCGGGAGTCGGGACGGGTTCGAGAGCATTGCCTGCCTTGTCTCGCAATTCCCAGTCGCCGCGGCGGAGCTGTTCAATCGGCCGCTCCTCGCAAGCGATCACGCTCTGGTCGGCGCTGCGATAAAGGCCTTCGCCATAGATGCTCATCGAGGAAGCCACCACCAGCCGCTCGACGGGACGCTTTGATAGCGCCTGCAGCAGCACGGCAGTGCCGACCTCGTTGGTCCTGACATACGGTTCGATGTCGTACATGCTCTGGCCGACTCCGACCGCGGAGGCAAGATGCAGGACCATATCGGTCCCTCGCAGAGCGCGTTCGACAGCGTTGGCGTCGGTCACGTCTCCAACGACGAGCTCCGCGTCGGCGGCGAGATAGGAGGGGCGCTGACGGTTGCCGCCGTGAACCTGCGGCGAAAGATTGTCGAGCAGTCTGACCTCATAGCCGGCGGCTAGAAGGCTATCGGCCGCATGCGATCCGATGAACCCCGCCCCACCCGTGATCAATACTCGCGTCATTCACCGCTCCGTGCGCAGGGAGACCGATCCTGCGGGATCGACCTGGATGAGTGTGGAAGCGCGCTCTGCTTTCGGTCGGACGACCCGCGCGCCGGTCACGTTCGAAGTTAGAAGCGGTGCAAGGAATGTTGGTTCCTGCAAAATGTACAAACGAAAATTTCTCTAACCTGGATCAATAATCTGAGTGAATCGTCGAGAGCGTTCAAAAACTGGCGCCGTGGAGCGGGGCCGGCAGCTCAAGATGTCTCGCGACAGTTGCTCCAATATCTGCAAATCCAGTTCGCCGACCGATGCGATAAGAGCGATCAGCATTCGCCACGAGAATGGGCACCTGTTCGCGCGTGTGATCAGTGCCGCCCCAGGTGGGATCGCAGCCGTGATCCGCGGTGATGATCAGGAGATCATCGCTTCGCAGCCGATCGAGTAGTTGCGGCAATCTTGCGTCGAACGCTTCGAGGGCCGCGGCATATCCGGCGACGTCCCTGCGGTGACCGTAGGTCGTATCGAAATCAACGAAGTTGGCAAACAACAGGCCGCCCTCCGCCAGGCCGTCCAGTCCATCAAGGGTGGCATCGAAGAGCGCGTCATTGCCGTCGCCTCGCAAATTCCGCCCGGTTCCACGGTGCGCGAAGATGTCGTCGATCTTGCCGATCGAGACGATGTCGCGGCCATCGCTCTCGGCGATGTCCAGAATCGTGCGTTCCGGGGGCGGGACGGAGAAATCGCGACGGTGCGCGGTCCGCCTGAATCCCGTATCGGGAGTGCCGACGAATGGCCGCGCAATGACGCGCCCGATATTCAGGGGATCGACCAGCCTGCGCGCAACCAGGCAGACGTCGTAGAGGCGTTCCAGCCCGAAACTGTCCTCATCGGCTGCGATCTGAAACACACTGTCGGCGGAAGTGTAGCAGATTGGCTCGCCGCCCAGCATGTGGCGTTCGCCAAGCTCGGCGATGATCTGCGTCCCCGAAGCATGGCAGTTTCCGAGAATCCCGGGCAGACCTGCCTCCGCGCACAGGCGCAGCACCAGATCGCGGGGAAAGCAAGGTATGGTTCTCGGAAAATATCCCCAATCGAACGGGACAGGCACGCCGGCGATTTCCCAATGCCCTGAAGGGGTGTCCTTGCCTTTCGATATCTCGCTCGCGCATCCGGATTGCGCGGTCCTGGTCCGAGCCTCGAGGCCCGCCGGCGTGCGCCCGGTGGCGAGCAGGCAAGCCTCGCCGAGGCCGAGCGCAACCAAATTGGGTACGCGGAGGGGCCCCTCCCGGCTCGCATTGTCGGCTGCGCCGGCAAGGCAGGCTTCAGCGATGTGGCCCACCGTATCCGCGCCCTCGTCACCATAACGCGCAGCGTCGGGCGCTGCGCCGATGCCGACGGAATCCATCACCAGGATCAGGGCACGCATGTCGACTCCGTCGTGACCGGTTGCGGCGAAGGCGGGGGTGCCAGCCCTGTCCTCGTGCAATAGCGTTCGACCATCTGGGCGCAAAAATCGGCGAACTCGTTCGCGTCCTTTGGCGGGCTGGTATGATGAGGCGCGAGCCCGCGATGTTCCGGCGTGAAGCAGAACGTCACGGTAACCTGGAATTCGGCAAGAGCGTCCATCTGACGGTCGAACCAATCAAGGGCGTTGGGACGGAAACTGTCGGCCCAGGAGAGTCCCGTCCGCAGATGGATCACGCCGAGGCGGCGCATCCATGTGACAGCCTCGTGCAGGCGATGATCCTCGAAGTGAAACCACTGGCAGAGGCCGAGCTCGCGCGCGTATCGGCCGAACTTGTCCAAGGCGAGCTTTGGCGTACCATCTTCCCGCAGCAGGCCCATGTGGAAATGCCGGTAGTAGGAGGATCCTTCGGCTTCCTTGTGCCGGGTCGTGGCCTCCCAGGCAGCAGGCAGGTCGTAAAGGCTATACCAGTGGATCCGCGGCGCGCGGCCGATCAGGAGCTCCGCGGTGCGCGACAGGCCCCAGGCCTGGACCTCTTCCGCACCGAACGATGACACGCCGACTTCGGTGACCCAGACCGGCAGCGACGTCGTCGCTTTGATTTCGTCGAGCTTGCTCGGCCATTCCCCGATCTTCCACAAGTTCCAGTCGAGCGGAAAACCGTGCACCGCCACCGCATCGACGTGATCGAGAACGCCGTGTGCCTGCATGTTGCGGATGAAGGACGGATCGATCGGCGATATGCCGCCAAGCACGCGCGGCAGGCTCGGATGCGCCGAGCGGATGGCCTTGCCGGCGGCGATGGCGGTATCGGCAAACATGGCCCAGTCCGGGTCGATCAGGAGGTCCCAATGTGATTTGTTATTCGGCTCGTTCCAGATCTTGGCAGCTTCGATCATCAGCCCACCTTCCGCGACGGATAGACAGGGCCATCGGCCTGCGGCCGCTCAGTGCGCTTGCAGAGATAGACCTCGTCTTCGGGATGCGCGGTGATGGCAAAGCCGGAGCTGCGAAGCATGGCTTCCACGCACGCACGATTGGGGACCCACCAGTTGGTGGGATCGTCGGCATATCTGTGCTCGACGAAGTGAAGCTTGGGATAGCCCGGAGCGTCGAATTGATCGGTGGTCCAGAAGTCGTAATTGTCTTCGATCGACTCGATTTGGCTGTCGCCCCGAAGCATCGACTGGAACAGCAGGAGATCGCCGGCGACATGTTCGTGGATGAGGTCGAGGGCGAGCAGGGGATGTCGCAGATGATAGAGCACGCCCATGAAGATCACCAGGTCGAACTTTTCGCGGAGCTGCCCCACGTCATAGGCGGACATCTTGCGGAATTCGATCCTGAGCCCGTTTACTTCGGCAGCGAAGCGAGCCTGCGCCAGGTATTCTTCGTCGGTATCGAGACCGAGCACGCGCTCGGCTCCACGCCGCTTCATTTCCATTGCGTAGAAGCCGGCGTTGCAGCCGATGTCCAACACAGTCTTGCCTTCGAGCCGGTCCGGGATGATTCCCGAGAAACGCCGCCACTTCACGTTCGGGTAGTCGCCGAGGAAATGGGCTGGCGCGGTCGGAACACCGTCGAGGTCGAGATTGTGAAACCACGGCCCAAGCGCATCGACACGGCGGCGGATTTCGTCACGGGAAAGGGCCGATCGGGTCATGCGATCACTCCGTCGTTCGTCTTGGGGGCTACTGTTGTCACCTCCGGCGAGGCGCCGGCCCAAAGGCGCGAACGACCATTCCCAGTGCGGGTCTCGGCCAGCAGCGCCATGGCCGTGCGATAGCCGTCGATCGTGCCGACATCGACATAGGACTCGCCGGCCTTGACGCCGGTGCCGCGTCCGCCCGCGACGAGGTAAGCATTGACCAGCGTCCCGAAATATTCGTCGCAGCGGCCGCGTTCGTTCCACAACGCTTGCAACTCGCGAAAGCCCCCCGCGGACATCCGGAAGGCGCCCCAGATCCATTTTGAGGACGCGTTGCGCTGCTTAACCTGGATTTCGGTCACTCGATCGCCATCGAGCACCACGGCATCGAAGAACTCCGGATGTTCTACGGGAAATAGCAGGAACGAGAGATCGGCGCCGGGCAGTGCGCGCAAGGCGGTGGCGGGAAACCAGACCGTGTCGGGAAGCCCCACGATCACGTCCTCGTCTCTTCCGACGACCGTACTCGCCCTGAATACGGCATCGCACAGGCCTAGGGGCTCGGGTTGCACCACATAGGCGAGCTCGGCGCTGCCATAATGGTCGCCGAAATATTCGAGAATGTCGGACTTGCCGGGCGAGATGACGAAGCAGATCTTGTCGGCCCCGCCGAGGATCAGGCGCTCGAGGAGATACTCGGAGACTGCGCAAGGACGTGACGTGCCGTCATCGCCGCGGCTGCCGACGGGAAGCAGCTCTTTCGAAAAGGCGAGCGGCTGAATGCGGCTGCCGCGACCGGCAGCCGGAACAACTCCCCACATGATCTAGGCCTCCTCGGTTTGCCGCTGGCGCGTGCGACCGGATGCTGTGCGCTCGAGCAGCGCAACAAGTTCATTGGCTCGCTTGTCCGATGTGTGCTGGTCCATGGTCCGCTCGCGTCCTCGTCGCGCGATGCGTTGCAGCTCGGCATCGGACATCGCCAAGGCGGCGAGCGTATCGTCTTCGTCCTTTGCAAGCAGGATCTCGTCGCCGGGGGCGAAGAACGTATCGATGCCTACCCAACTGTCGCTCAGCAGAGGAACCCCGCAGGCTGCGGCTTCGAACAGGCGGCCGGAGGGGCACCACCCCATCTCCGCCATTGCCCGGCGCGTCACATTGAGCGTCATACGGGACGAAGCGAAGAACGCAGCATGTTCGGACGGCGGCAGGTGCCGGACGAAATAGATGTTTGGGGACCATGGAAAGTCGTCTGGATATTGGGCGCCGCCGATCAGAAAGCGCAGATCGTGCCTGTTACGCGCGGGCGCAACGAACAGCGTTTCCAGCGTCCGCTGGCGATCATCGGAGTAGGTGCCCAGATAGGACAGATCTGCACGGTAATGCGGCTGCGGGGAGACCGGCCGATGAATGTCGGTATCGACGTGACCATAGAGCGGCTCGATGTGACGCGCGCCGAGCCTGGAGCGGAATTCATGCTGGATGCGCGGCCCGCCTGTGAAGCTCAGAACCAGATCGAAATCCGCGAGACCGCGCGGACCGATGTACGGCACTGCCTCTCCCGCCACGATCCTCGACACCGTCACGGGGGTGTCGAGGTCGTAGAACACCGGAATGGCGCGTCCTTCCCCGAGGATCAAGTCGGTTGCCTCGATTGCATCAGGACAATAGGACGTGACGATCGCGACGTCGGCGTCGCGCAGATCCTGCTTCGCAATCGGGCGGACGGACTCCCAATCCGAAAACAAGTTCAAACGACCGCCCGGCAGTTCGTGGAAATCCCGAGCGCCGGCATAGTACGGGACATCGCGCTCGAAGAACACGATGGTGTGCCCCAACCGCACCAGGTGCTTGCAGAGACCCCGCCACAGGGTGGCGTGACCATTGCCCCAGGAGGAGGAGACGGTCAGGCCGAATATGACGATCTTCACGCTCTTACCCGCTGATTGATTCCGGTGATGTTGAGTTTGTCTCGATCGACAGTGAGCGTGCTGATGCTGGCCGGCTCGATCTCGACGGAGAGAAAGTCGTCGAGCTCAGTCCCCCGATAATGCAGGAGCGCGGCACGGATCGGCTCTGCATGACTGACGACCACGACGGTGTCGCTGCCGGGGTCACCCCGCAGCTGCTCGAGGTGATCGACCATTCGTCGCTGGAGAGCTCGCATGCTCTCGCCGCCGGGCGGCTGGCTCGTGCCGCGCCGGGTGTTCCAGACCGACCAGCGCGGATCCCGGTCAAGGTCGTCAAACGATTTCCCGGTCCAATCGCCGTAATCCAGTTCATCGAGAGCAGGCGCAATCTCGACCGCGAGGCCGTAATGCGCGGCCAGGATGCAGGCCGACTGCAGGCAGCGCCGCTGCGGGCTGGATTGCACCAGGTTCGGGCGCGGATTGATCGCTTCGGCGCAACGTATGATCTCCCCACAGCCAGGCTCGTCAAGCGCGACGCCTTTCATCCGGCCGCACAACGTGCGGCCGAGCAGGGCGTGGTGACCATGACGCACGAGATGAATGATCCTCGCCATCACGCGTAGGCCTTGTCCTCGATGAAGGCCCGGGTGCGGCGGCCGGCTTCCTCGTCGGTGAATTGTTGTGGAGGCGACTTCATGAAATAGCTCGAAGGCCCGGTGAGTGCGCCGGCGATGCCACGGTCCATCGCGAGCTTGGCGCAACGCACCGCGTCGATGACGACACCCGCCGAGTTCGGAGAATCCCAGACCTCGAGCTTCACCTCGGCGCTCAGGGGCACTCCGCCAAAGGTCGTGCCCTCCAGCCGGATGTAGGCGAGCTTGCGGTCGGTGAGCCATGGGACGTGATCGCTCGGTCCGACATGGACATTGTCGGCATCCATGGGGACGTCGAACTGGCTGGTGACGGCCTGGGTCTTTGATATCTTCTTGGACGTCAGGCGTTCGCGCTCGAGCATGTTCTTGAAATCGGTGTTGCCACCGACGTTGAGCTGATAGGTCCGATCGAGGCGGACCCCGCGCTCGCGGAACAGGTTGGCGAGCACGCGGTGAAGGATGGTGGCGCCGACCTGACTCTTGATATCGTCGCCGATGATCGGCAAACCGGCTTGTTCAAATCGTGCTCGCCAATCCGGATTGGAGGCGATGAACACCGGGATGCAGTTGACATAGCCGCAACCGGCCTCGATCGCGCGGGCGGCATACCATTCGCTTGCCTGTTGCGAGCCGACCGGAAGATAGGACACCAGTACGTCGGTGCGCGAGGTCGCCAGCACCTCGGCCACGTCCGCCTCCGGCGCGTCGGAAATTGGAATGTCGTCCTGCAGATAGCGGCCCACGCCGTCCATGACCGGACCGCGCTGCACAATCACACCTGTTGCTGAAACGTCGGAGAAGTGCTGGGTGTTGTTCGGCCTCGCCCAGATCGCCTCGGCGACGTCGCGTCCGACCTTATTGGCGTTCACATCGAATGCGGACGCGATCTGAATGTCGCTGATGTGGTAGCCGCCGACATCGGCGTTCATCAATCCGGGCACCGGCTCGTTCGACGTTGCATTCCGGTAGTAGGTGAGCCCCTGGACCAGGGAGCTCGCACAATTGCCGACGCCGACGATGCCGACGCGAACGCGTCGCCTGTCTTGAAGACGTGAATGCATGAACTGATGCCCTCCGGAAAAGCAACGCGGCCAACGTAAGTAGATCGGCGAACGTGCGGAAGGTATGTTCGTTCCTGTGTCGATCAGGCCGTGCAGCGTGATGATCGTGTCAAGGCCTGACAAAAAGCGATAGGCTTAACCTGGATTAGAATCTGCGACACTTTCACGGAACGATCTTGTTCATGGTTGAAGAACAAGAAGAAGATGCAAGAAGAAGATGCAAGAAGAAGATGAAGGTGATGATGCCGTCCGGCGCCGGGCGATTGTGACAAGAACAAATTCTGACGGCCGACGTTCAGCGAAAGCGGACGAACTCGTCTTCGTGTCGAGTTCCAGCGCCAACGAGGAAGGTGTCAGATGAGCGCAAGCCATTCAAAGACGCACAGCAGCGAAGCCCAGCAGACCTCGAACCATGACGTCATTCGAAAATGGGTGGAGGAACGCGGTGGTGAGCCGGCTACCGTGAAGGCGACGGAGGAGAACGGACATGCCGGCATCCTGCGGATCGACTTCGATCCTCCGGAGCAAGGCCTTGACCGGATCAGTTGGGACGAGTTCTTCGAGAAGTTCGACGAAGCCGGCCTCGCGTTCCTTCACCAGGATCGGACCAAGGATGGCGAGCTCAGCCGTTTCCATAAATTCGTCAGAGCTTAGGAGAGATGGTCCCGACGTGAGCAGCATGAGCGGCTGGACGGAGGCGATGCGTGCGGGGGATTTTGCTCGCGCCTGGACCATGACCGATCACGACCTGGCAGCGCTTGCCCTTGTCCCCAAGCACACCGGTCCGCGTCATCTGCAAAGGATATGGCGCGGCGAGGAGCTTGCGAACAAACGCGTGCTGGTCCGCTGTTATCACGGCCTCGGCGACACCATCCAGTTCCTCCGCTTCATGCCTGCACTTGGGATGATCGCGCGCAGCGTGACGGTCTGGTGCCAGCCCGAGCTGTTGCCCTTGGTCGAGCGGATCGAAGGCGTCAGTCTGGCCATTCCGCTTCATGACGGCACCCCTGGCACCGAGTTCGATGCCGATATCGAGATCATGGAGGTTCCGCACGCGATCAGGGCGCGACGTGAAACGGTCGAGATGCGCGCGCCATATCTGGTGCTGCCTCCGCGCGAGGCAGCCGCAGGACAGCTTCAGCATTGCCAGGATCTGGCCGTAGGTCTGGTCTGGGAGGTCGGTGCCTGGGACAAGCGGCGTGCCGTTCCGCCGGCGCTGTTACGGCGCCTTGCCGGTGACGGCAGAACTCTGTATTCGCTCCAGCGAGGCGGAGAGACTGGGCGGCTCCCCGAGACGGTCGCGGGAGATATCAGCACGCCGGACATTGTGGCCCTCGGTCATCTGATCCGACAGGTCGACCTCGTGATCAGCGTTGACACCATGGTGGCGCACCTTGCGGGAGCGTTGGGCTGCGAAGCATGGGTGCTGCTGCATGCCGACTGCGATTGGCGTTGGCCGACCTCCGGCTCTCGCACGTTTTGGTATCCGACCTTGCGCCTTTTCCGCCAGAGGACACAAGGCAATTGGGACGAAGTCATCGAAGAGGTACGGCAGGGCCTGCTCGTCCGCGCCGAGTTGAAGCGGCGAGCTGGGTGATCTCTCACGCGACCGCCACGCCTGTCGAGACCGTGTGGCCCTGCGGCGGTCGCACTCTGTGGTCGTTAGCGCGGATCTGAAGATAGGCTGGATCGAAGTCAGCGAGACGAACGAGACCTGACCAGTCCACGATCGTTATGGTTTTGCCGTGCCATCGCAGCAAGTTGCGGCGCCGCAGTTCCTGAATGGTGCGATTTGCATGCACTGGAGATATGCCGCACGCTGCGGCGAGGTCGGATTGCGTGAAGGGAGATGCAAGACTGAGGTCTCGCGCAAGTCCAACGGCCTGGAGACGCTCGGTGATCTCGCAGATGAGATGGGCAACCCGGCTGAGAGCGTCGCGGCTGCCGAGGTTCAAGGTCCAGTCGCGCTGGATTGCGAGATCAGCGAGCAACATGAGGAGCAGCGCGCGGGACATTGCGTGAGATCTCGCGGACAGCTCCCGAAAGAAGCTATGTGGCACCAGGGCAACGACGGCAGACCCGAGCGCGATAAGGTTGCCTTTGGCGTGCGGTTGATAGAGGGTATGCAGATCGGGAATATCGCCAGGAACATAGATCGCGGTAATTTGTTCGTCCTGGCCGTTAGCTATGTGCCAGGAGAGATAGCCTTGAAGCACGAGACAGCATCGGTCTGTCTCGCCGTGGTGACGCAGCAGTACCTGATGCGCTCCAACATGAGCGATGGCACTCGGCATCTCCGCCAGCAGGTCAAGATCGCCGGTTGTCAGATGGGTCAGGCTCGTCAATCGATCTGCGAGCTTGGAGAAAGCGAACCCTGCTTGCATCACGCGTCCATTACACGTTTCACTCAAGTTATTTGGCGGACACAAACGAAACTCGCATTAACACGTGATAAGGTTCGGCGGCGTTCCCGCTCTCTCATTGCAGGTGAACCGGTCTCGAGAGATTTCCGATCCGTTTGGCTGCCGCCTGTCTATTTTTTCAGTGAAGTTTAACATGTGCGAATTCGCCTCCCGTCGTTTGGGTGCATGATCTCTCTGCGGACGGGGGAGTGTGATGCTTGCAGCCGAAAC
The DNA here is from genome assembly GCF_054602315.1 of Bradyrhizobium cedriense. NCBI lineage: Bacteria > Pseudomonadati > Pseudomonadota > Alphaproteobacteria > Hyphomicrobiales > Nitrobacteraceae > Bradyrhizobium > Bradyrhizobium cedriense. Next base: position 970,130 of record NZ_JBTSWB010000002.1, read on the forward strand.
GACCGCGCTGCTCCGGAATATCCTTGGCGAGGTCTGCGCTGCCGTTTCTCGTCACGAAACCGGTGCGCAGGTCCATGTGGCATTTCCATGTGGCATCGAGGCTTCTCCAAAGCGCCAAGGGCGAGATCTCCGCTGAAGGCCTGAGGCTGGTCGTCAAACGGGCGTTGGTGGACGTCCCGACCATGTGGAGGTGTCGCGGACGCCTGGAGCAGGCCGCCTGTCCGCTTCACCGCCGGTTCGTTTCTTCGATCTTGTCCAGCACGCGCTCGGGAGCGATACTGCGGGACGCTTCGTTGAGATCTGCCTGAGAGCTGGAGTCTATTTGCAGGCGACGCGAGACCTGATTGAGCACGTCGGCCACCTTGGTAAGCTCGTGCTCGGTCAGGAGACTGATCTGCAGATCGAGATCCGCCCTCTTGTCGGCCTCGGTGGCCATTCGGTTCTGTGAGATCAGCACGAACGTCGAAAGAAAAATGGCTTCGACGGACGCAATCATGCCAAGCACGACGAAAGTCGGATCCCACGCGGTCAGCCCCGGAATCCATTGCAGATTTGCGACGATCCAGAAGCCGAAGGCCACGAGATGGAGGTAGACGAAGGTCATGCTGCCCGCAAAGGCCGTGATGACGTCCGCCAACTTCTGTTGAGTGGTTGCCTCGGCCTGCTCGCGACGGCGGCGCTCGACGAGCGCCTGAATATTACGCTCGAGAACAGGGCTCATTCCTTCAGGAGGTGGCGTCTTGTAGGTCAGGTCGTTCCTCATGCGGCGCCAACGTGGGCGCTGCAGTGAGGTTCCCGCGAAGTTATGGACCCTTAACGGAGTGTCGCGCTTACCTCGCGATCTAGGGAGCGCCCGTGCTCGATTGTATCGTCGTCGCAGGGGGCCGCCGGTCTTACGGCCGCCGTTCATCTTGCAGTCCGTCAAGCCCTATTGCCCATCGTCCGAGCTTTGGCCCTGCCGGAGCGCCGTGTCCGCTCGTTCGGAGGTTTAGTTGTGAGGACGCACGTGTCGAAAGAGCGTGTCAAGTTACCGAGCCAGTCCGGCCGCGTTGCCGCCGGTCGACCCGGGATTGGCGGCGGATGAATCCGTCGTTGCTTGTCCGGGCGGTCGCATTGCCTCTGACGTGGGCGTCGAACTGCCCCAGGTTGCCGCTTCGCCTTGGGAGAGTTTGACGTGAATCAACCCGTCCTGGCGCCGGGTCGTGCAGATGAAGCCTGTGGACCGTCACCGGCGTGGCTGTCGCGGCATGCGGCTTCACGCGTGCAAACTGGTTTGGCTGCTTGTGAGCTTGGAAATGCCCGCCGGTTTCATTCTGCGAAGCATTCTGGTCCTGCTGACGGCTATCGGTCTTGCCCTCGGCTTCGCTATGCCGCTGCTCGGACACGCGGCGTGGCAGGACCGCACCTGGGCGGCCTTCGCGATTCCCGTTCTAATCGCGCTCGGTTACGACATTGCCGCGAGCCTGCGGCGCGGTGAAGTCGGCCTCGATATCGTCGCGGGGCTGTCGATGGTCGCCGCGATCGTCGTCGGAGAAGAGTTGGCCGCAGCCGTGGTCGCCCTGATGTACGCCGGCGGACAGTTCCTCGAAGCGTTCGCGGAACGGCACGCACGTCGCGAGATGACGGCGCTGCTGGCGCGCGTACCCCGGACCGCCGTTCGACATCGCGCGGACGGCCTGGAAGAAGTCGCGCTGGACCTCATCGTACCTGGCGACCGTCTCTTGGTGCGGCAGGGCGACGTGATCCCGACCGACGGAGTGGTGGCAAGCGCACTTGCGGTGTTGGACCAATCGGCGCTCACGGGAGAGCCGATTCCGGTCCAGCGTCACGGGGGCGACGAGGTCATGAGCGGATCCACGAATGCCGGCGAGGCATTCGATCTCGTCGTTTCGCAGCGCGCTGCCGAAAGCACTTATGCCGGCATCGTTCGCCTGATCGACGGGGCGCAGCGTTCCAAGGCGCCGATGTCGCGACTGGCCGATCGATTCGCGATCGTCTTTCTCGCGATCACCGTGCTGATCGCCGCCGTTGCGTGGTTCTTCACGGGCGATCCGGTCCGTGCCGTCGCCGTTCTCGTCATTGCGACGCCGTGCCCGCTTATTCTCGGAGTGCCGGTCGCCATCGTTTCCGGCCTCTCCCGAGCCGCGCGCAATGGAATTCTGATCAAGGGAGGCAAGGCGATCGAAGCGCTCGCGCGCATCGATTCTCTGGTCCTCGACAAGACCGGCACCCTCACGGATGGCAGGGCAAAGGTCGTCGCAATCGACGTGTCGTCCGGCGCCGATCCCGCCGACGTGTTGCGCTTCGCGGCTTCGCTCGATCAGGCGTCCAAGCATATCATCGCTCAGACCATCGTCGGCGAGGCGCAGAGCCGACGGCTCAGACTGGCAATCCCATCCGACGTCGTCGAAACGCCAGGAGAGGGCGTCACGGGCGTCGTCGAAGGGCGATCCGTGGCGGTCGGAGGCATCCGGTTCGTGATGTCGAAATTGCCGAAGCGAGCTGAACACCTACACCAGCCGACGAGATCGCCCGGCGCTGTCGTTGTCGCGGTTGCCGTCGGCGGCCGTCTGGCAGGCGAGATAAGGCTGGCCGACGAATTGCGTTCGGGAACGCAGGCTCTGCTTGATCGGCTGAGGACGCTGGGCGTTCAACGCATCGTTCTCGCTACGGGGGACCGCCGGGAAGTGGCAGACGCCGTTGCCGCAGGACTGGGAATCGATGCCGTGCGCTCAGGGCTGACGCCGGACCAGAAAGTCCTGGTCGTCCTATCCGAGCGGAAAAACGGCTCCGTCATGATGGTCGGCGACGGGGTCAACGATGCGCCGGCACTGGCGGCCGCCGATGTCGGAGTGGCAATGGGCGCGAGAGGTACGGCCGCATCCGCCGAGGCCGCCGACGTTGTCATCCTCGTCGATCATCTGGATCGTATCGTGCCCGCCATGGAGATCGCCCGGCGTTCCCGCTTCATCGCCCTCGAAGGGGTCTTTGCCGGAATGGGGCTCTCTGTGATCGGAATGGTCGCGGCGGCGTTGGGTCATCTCACTCCCGTACAGGGAGCGCTCATCCAGGAATTGATCGACGTGGCCGTGATATTGAACGCCCTGAGAGCGCTGCGGGGTGGGAAACCGTCTTAGTCGGCGCCGCGGGACAAAATTTTCAAGACCCCTCTTGAACAGAAATCGACCCATTCCTAGGTCGTTTGCCGCCCGGGGGCCGGTTCCGGACCCGGATTTTGGACACCGCTGAACCTACTCAAGGAGGATGTGCATGCATTTCCGCCCGTTGCACGACCGTGTGCTCGTGCGCCGCATCGATGCCGAGGAGAAGACCGCCGGCGGCATCATCATTCCCGATACCGCCAAGGAGAAGCCGCTGCAGGGCGAGATCATCGCCGCCGGGCCGGGCGGGCGCAACGAGCAGGGCCAGCTCGTGCCGCTCGACGTCAAGGTTGGCGACCGTGTGCTGTTCGGGAAGTGGTCGGGCACTGAGGTCAAGATCGACGGCGAGGAGCTCTTGATCATGAAGGAAAGCGATCTTCTCGGCGTGGCCGAACAGGCCGGCACGCTCAAGAAGGCGGCGTAACGCTGACGGTCATCGAAGAGAAAGGAGTTTGCAACATGGTTGCCAAGGACGTGAAGCGACCGAAGCCCGCGAGCGTATGCTGCGGGGCGTCGACACGCTAGCGAACGCGGTGAAGGTCACGCTCGGTCCCAAGGGACGCAACGTCGTCATCGAGAAATCGTTCGGCGCGCCGCGCATCACCAAGGACGGCGTCACCGTCGCGAAGGAGATCGAGCTGGAGGACAAGTTCGAGAACATGGGCGCACTGATGGTGCGCGAGGTGGCGTCGAAGACCAATGATCTCGCCGGAGACGGCACCACCACGGCAACCGTGCTGGCGCAGGCCATCGTCAAGGAAGGTGCCAAGGCGGTCGCCGCCGGCATGAACCCGATGGACCTCAAGCGCGGCATCGACCTTGCCGTCGACGCGATCGTGGCCGACCTCAAGTCCCGGGCCAGGAAGGTCACCTCCAACGACGAGATCGCCCAGGTCGGCACCATCTCCGCCAACGGCGATACCGAGATCGGCCGCTTCCTGGCCGACGCCATGCAGAAGGTCGGCAACGAGGGCGTGATCACGGTCGAGGAAGCCAAGAGCCTGCACACCGAGCTCGAAGTGGTCGAGGGCATGCAATTCGACCGCGGTTATATCTCGCCCTACTTCGTCACCTCTGCGGAGAAGATGAGGGTCGAGCTCGAAGATCCCTATGTGCTGATCCATGAGAAGAAGCTGTCGGGCCTGCAGGCGATGCTGCCGTTGCTCGAACAGGTCGTGCAATCGAGCAAGCCGCTGCTGATCATCGCGGAGGAGGTCGAGGGCGAGGCGCTCGCGACGCTGGTCGTGAACCGTCTGCGAGGCGGTCTGAAGGTCGCCGCCGTGAAGGCGCCGGGCTTCGGCGACCGCCGCAAGGTGATGCTGGAGGACATCGCGATCCTCACCGGCGGCACGGTGATCTCCGAAGACCTCGGCATCAAGCTCGAGAATGTCTCCGTGAAGCTGCTGGGCCGCGCCAAGAAGGTCGTGATCGACAAGGAGAACACCACGATCGTGGACGGGGCCGGCGCCAGGAAGGACATCGAGGCGCGAAGCCAGCAGATCAGGACGCAGATCGAGGAAGCCACCTCGGACTACGACCGCGAGAAGCTCCAGGAGCGCCTCGCCAAGCTCTCCGGCGGCGTTGCGGTGATCCGGGTCGGTGGCGCGACCGAGGTCGAGGTCAAGGAGCGCAAGGACCGCGTCGACGATGCGCTGCATGCGACACGGGCCGCGGTGGAGGAGGGGATCCTGCCCGGCGGCGGCGTCGCCCTGCTGCGCTCCCTCAAGGCGCTCGACGGCGTCAAGACCGCCAATGCCGACCAGAAGGCCGGCGTCGACATCGTGCGTCGCGCGATCCAGGTGCCGGCGCGGCAGATCGTGCAGAATGCAGGCGAGGATGGCTCGGTCGTCATCGGCAAGCTGCTCGAGAACCAGACCTACACCTGGGGCTTCAATGCGGCGACCGGCGAGTATCAGGACTTGGTACAGGCCGGCGTGATCGATCCTGCCAAGGTGGTGCGCACCGCCTTGCAGGACGCAGCCTCCGTTGCTTCGCTGCTCATCACGACCGAGGCGCTGGTGGCTGACAAGCCGAAGAAGACGGAAGCGGCAAGCGCTCCCACCATGGACTTCTGAGACCAGCGAGCCCGGCCCTGCGGCCGGGCTCGTTCTCCATGAACTCTGTCATCGTCAATCGGATCTGTTTTCGAACGATAGGAGGATGAGATGATCAAGCATCGTACTTTCTCCGCTCGCGCGGAGAACACCCCAAAAATACTGCGGCATCTCGCTGCCATGGCCATCGGTGCTGGCCTTTCTCTCGTGCCCTTTGCGGCCTACGGCGCGGAGAGCCCAGGCATCGACCGGAACGCAGCGGATGGCTTCGAGCGGCTCGCCCTGCCGCCGATCCCGTACCTGGACACGATGCCGTGGTCGAGCTGGGAACGGGATAGCCCGACCATGAAGGTGGACACGCTGCTGTCGCCAGTTCTCGGACCGTCGGGCATCCGGCTCGACGTCACGCCGCCGGATCGGGACCGGCCACAACCTGCCATGAGCTGAAAGGCAATGAGCTGAGAAGGCTGAGGCGGCCGGTGAGCCGCTCCGGCCCTTGTTGATGAACGATTGAGCTCGTAGGGTTGGAGCTTGGCTCCGCAGCCGCTCGTACGTCCAGGTGAAAGGAGGATGACCAGAACGGAAGCGGCCTGCGCAAGGCCGTTGCGCTGACTTGCGAAGCTCAGATCGCCCGCAGCCCCTCCTTAGGCATCTCCCGGATCAGCGCATCGATATCGCTCTGCTCCAATGTCTCCTTCTCCAGGAGCTTCTTCGCTGCGCGGTCCAGGATCGGCCGCCGCATTGTCAGGATGGCTTGGGTGCGCTGGAACACCTGGTCAATGATGGATTTCACCTCGCGGTCGACCGCCGCGGCGGTCTCTTCCGCATAGTCGCGCTCGCGGGTCGGATAGGCGCGGACGCTACCCAGTCTCTCGGACATGCCGTAACGCGTCACCATGCTGCGGGCGATGTCGGTCACGCGGCGCAGGTCGTCGGCCGCACCGGTCGACAAGTGCCCGAACACGATCAGCTCGGCGGCGCGGCCGCCGAGCAGCACCGCCATCTTGTCCTCCAGCTCCTGCTTGGTCATCAGGAAGCGATCTTCGATCGGCCGCTGAATGGTGTAGCCGAGCGCGCCGACGCCCCGCGGAATGATCGAGACCTTGTGCACGGGATCGGTCCCGGGCAGGGACAGCGCGACGAGCGCGTGCCCCATCTCGTGATAGGCGACGATCTCGCGTTCCTTGGGATTGAGCAGGCGGTTGCGCTTTTCGAGGCCGGCGACCATGCGTTCGACCGCATTGTTGAAGTCGCTCATGCTCACCGCGTCGGCGCCGCGACGTGTCGCCAGCAGCGCCGCTTCGTTGACGAGATTGGCGAGATCCGCGCCCGTGAAGCCCGGCGTGAGCGCGGCAACGGCGTCTGCGTCGACGCCGTCTCCCAGGCGCACTTTCTTCATGTGAACCCTGAGGATATCGATGCGGCCCTTCTTGTCGGGGCGGTCCACCAGCACCTGACGGTCGAAGCGGCCGGCGCGGAGCAGGGCAGGGTCGAGGATTTCCGGCCGGTTGGTGGCGGCGAGGATGACGAGACCCGAGCGCGAGTCGAAGCCGTCGAGCTCGACGAGCAGCTGGTTGAGCGTTTGCTCCTTCTCGTCGTGGCCGCCGGCGAAGGGGCCGATGCCGCGGGCGCGGCCGAGCGCATCGAGCTCGTCGATGAAAATGATGGCCGGCGCCTTTTCGTGGGCCTGCTTGAACAGGTCCCGCACCCGCGCCGCGCCGACGCCGACGAACATCTCGACGAATTCCGAGCCCGAGATCGAGAAGAACGGCACTCCGGCTTCCCCTGCCACCGCCTTGGCCAGCAAGGTCTTGCCTGTGCCGGGCGGGCCGACCAGCAACACGCCTTTCGGCATGCGGCCGCCGAGCCGGCCATAATCGGCGGGGTTCTTGAGGAAATCGACCACCTCGCGCAGTTCGTCCTTGGCTTCGTCGACCCCGGCGACGTCGGCAAAGGTGACCCCGGTATTGGATTCGACGTACACCTTGGCCTTGCTCTTGCCGATGGCCATCAGCCCGCCGCCAATCCCGCCGCCTTCCGCCATGCGGCGGCCGATGTACCACCAGATACCGAAAAACAGGAGCACGGGCATGACCCACGACAAGAGGTCGCGGAGGAACGTGCTCTCGATCTGCCCGGTGAAGCGGACGTTGTACTTCTCCAGCTCCTGCGCGACGTCCTGGTCGACGCGCGTGGTGACGAATTGCTTCTGGCCGCCGGGCAGCGGCTCCTTCAGCGTGCCCTGCAGCGTGCGGTCCGAGATGCCGACGGTGTCGACTTTCCCCTGACGCAGCAACTGCTGGTATTCACTATAGGGAATCACGGCAATCTGGTGGGCCGTGGAGATCAGATGCTGGATCAGGAAGACCGCGAAGATTGCGGCGACAGCATAACCGAGATTGAAGCGGACATTCTTGTTCATGTTCATGCGGGAGCCAGATCCGATAGTGTTGCGCGGCGGGTCGCCTCGGCGCTCATGTGTGCACGCTCGTCCGAGCCCGGTACGCGTCCGGACCTGCATCAGGTTCCGAAACTATTCCCCCTGCCGTCCGTTCCTGGCGCGCCGCGCTCGCAGTGTCGGTGCGCCTGATCGGAAGGCAGCAATCGCGGACATGGGCGGCGATAAAGGCCCGGTCGCAGACCGGGCCTTTGCTCAGTTCACCAAGGGTACCAGTAAGGGTATGGTGCCGGGTAATAGCGGACGGTCCGATAGTATCGCGGGCCGTAATAATATGCCGGCGGACCATAGACCGGCGCATAGTAGACTGGAGGTGCAGTGGCGGCGGCAAGTGCTCCCGTGAACAGGCCGAGCGCGACGGCCGGACCGATGCCCGGGCCACCCCAGTGATGATGATGGCCCCGCCAATGGGCCGAGGCCGGCGCAACCGTTCCGATGAGGAGCGTTGCTGCCGCGGCGACTGCAAGAGCAAGCTTTCTCATTTGCCTTTCCTCGAATACGCACCCGCGACGCGCGGGATTCTCATTCCTCTGCATGGGTTTCATTTTGCCGAACGCTTAGCCCGGCAGCATTGGACTTAGGATGGGCCGGAAGGACTTCAAGTCTCCGGCTCCCTCGCGGCGAGCTAGGCATCCTAAGACGTCGGACCGCATTTGGGACAGCGGCCGTCCGCGGCTGCTCCCAGCTGACGTCCCAGCTCCGCCCTCAGAGCTTCCTTCTCCCACTTCGTGCCGTCGCTTTTGACCATCATCTTGGCGCGTTCGAAGGCGTGGCTCTCTGCAGCGTCGTCTCCGATCCGGACGACCACGTCGTTATGGAAGGGGCAAACAGTCGTCGCGCGGGTGGTCTCCAATGCGTAGCGCACGACTGCAGTGAGATCGTCGCTGCGAATGTCGGCAAGCATATCGGCTCTCCTGATTGGCGCATTCCGATGCTCCATATCGCTACAATCTGGGGCGCCGACGTGACTTGATCCAGCTCAAGGGAGGCGATCAGGCGTCCGTGTTCCTGAGGTGCCAGAATATTCTTGGCACGCCCGCGCGGATACGTTCAGGACATTTGCGTAAGTATTCGCCCGCATTTCACTGCCGCAGCGCCGGGCGCATATGCGCAGCATGGAGCGCAACATCATCTTCAAATGCCCCCGCACTGGCATGAACGTGCAGCACTGGCTTTCCGGTACGGCGTCCGATGCCGTGGAAACGCACGTCCCGGTCCGATGTCCCGCTTGCGCCTCGTTGCACTTCGTCGACGTCGCCAGCGGCAAGATGCTGAGCGAAGGCGGTCTCGGGCCTGATCCGTCACGTCCGCGGCGGGGAGGCGAGTTCGGCAGAGCGTCGGCTGGCTGAATACCTCGTCGCCTCGTCATGCCCGAGCGCATGATTGCGACTGGTCATCGCGTTGCGCTCGTGCGACCGCGGCCGGACCCGGCTGGGGACGACAGGTCATACAATTTCCGCCGGACGAAACCGTTCACACGATCACGTCTTTGGGCATGGCATGATGCGCCGCGTCGCCTTGCCGTGGCGGCCAGTCCCTGTAATCTGAAGAAAACAGGAGGGGATCGATGGGAGGAGTTTTGGAGGGCGTGCGCGTGCTCGATTTCGGGCGCTACATCGCCGGGCCCTATTGCGCCACCCTGCTGGCGGAGTTCGGGGCCGAGGTCATCCGTGTCGAGAAGCGCGACGGCAGCGAGGATCGTTTCGTGGCGCCGGTGGGCGAAGGCGGCGAGGGCGCGCTGTTTCTCCAGGTCAATCGCAACAAGAAGTGCATCACGCTCGATCCGATGAAGGCGGAAGGGCAGGAGGTGATGCGCCGCCTGGTTGCGACCGCGGACGTCGTGGTCGCCAATTTGCCGCCGCAGACCTTGCGTGCGATGAAGCTCGACTATGACTCGCTCAAGGCGATCAAGCCGGACATCATCCTGACCACGGCCACTGCGTTCGGCGGGCCGGGTCCCTGGTCCGACCGCGTCGGCTTCGACGGCGTCGGGCAGGTGATGTCGGGCTCGGTGTACATGACCGGCGCGGGCGATCCGCCGTACCGGGCCGCAGTGAACTGGGTCGATTTCGGTACCGCGCTGCACTGCGCGTTCGGAACGCTCGCTGCGCTGATCGAGCGCGGCAAATCCGGACGCGGGCAGATCGTCGAGGGCGCGCTGCTCGCAACCGCGCTGTCCTTCACCAATGCGACGCTGATCGAGCAGGCGGTGATATCGGTCAACCGCGTTCCCACGGGCAATCTCGGCCAGACCGCGGCACCTGCCGACATCTACCGCACCAGGGACGGCTGGGTGTTGTGCCAGGTGACGGGTCATCCGCTGTTCAAGCGTTGGGCCAGGCTGATGGGCGAGGAGGAGCTGTGGCTGAACGATCCGCGCTTTGCCGACGACATCAGCCGCGGCAACAACGGCCGCATCATCAGCGAGCGGATGGCGCGCTGGTGTGCCGAGCGCACCACGCAGGAGGCCGTCGATGCGCTGGGCCAGGCGATGATCCCGACCGGGCCCGTGCTCAGTCCGCAACAGGCGCTGGACCATCCGCACATTCGTGCCGCCGGATTCATGCAGCAGGTCGATTATCCGGGCCTGCCGAAGCAGGCGCCGGTCGCGCGTGCCGCGGTGCGGTTATCGGAAACACCGGGTGAAATCGTGAGCCGCCCGCCGACGCTCGGCGAGCACACCGATCTGGTTCTCGCCGAGCTGGGCTACGACGAGGCGGCGATCGCGGCGCTTCGGCAAGGCGGCGTCATCTAGCGTCACAGCAGCTGCTTCAGCGCCTGCGCGTCGGCCGGCGCTGCACTCTTCTGGTCGTTGTCGAAATAGACGTAGACGTCGCAGCCCTGCCGCTTCCAGGACTTGATGCGCTTCGCCCATTGCGCCAGCGTGGCCTTGGTGTAGTGGCCGTGATAGCGCCCGCCCGGACCGTGTCCGCGCACATAGACGAAATCCGCCGTGCGCTTCCATGGTGCCGGCGCATCGTGATGGTCGGACAGGCACAGCGAGATGTTCTCGTTGGCCAGCATCCGCAGGATGCGCGGCTGATACCAGCTCGGATGACGAAACTCGAAACTGTAACGCCGCTTCCGCGACAACAGCTTGAAGAAGGACGCAAGCCGGTCCGCGTCCGCCTCGAATTGCGGCGGCAGCTGGAACAGGATCGGGCCGGCCTTGCCCCCGAGCCGCGAGATGCGATCCTCCAGCAGCGCGAGGCTGTTGACGGAGCGGTCCGACAGCCGCTTCCAGTGCGTGATGAATTTGGACGCCTTCCAGGCGAACACGAAGTCGCGGCCGGTCTGCTCGCGCCAGCCTTTCACCGCTTCCGGCGTCGGCGTGCGGTAGAAAACCCCGTTCAGCTCCGTGGTGTCGAACTGTCCCGCGTAGTAGCGAAGCTGCTCCTTCAGCGTCACGCCCTCGGGAAAGAACGGGCCTCGCCAGGAGGCGTAGTGCCAGCCGGAGGTTCCGATCAGAACGCGCGCCATGTTTCACGTGCCATCCATTGCCATTTGCCGGAGGGAACGTCCGTGCGGCCGATACGTTGCTCGTGAGCTTGATCAACGCAGGACCGGAACCGATGTACGCGCTGTTCGAAGGCAACAAGCAGATCGGCGATCCCTTTCCGACCGAGAAGGAGGTGTGGGAAGCTGCCTTGATCGAGGGTCTCGTGACCGACGTTCCGGTCGCAGACGAGGAGGGCGGCCGGCTTCTGCCGGCCGGCTATCACGTCGAGCGGATCGAGCAGACGGAGGAGACGTTCGAGCCGCGCCCGGGCTGGAAGCTGCCGCGCGAGATTTCCTGACGGCATCTGCGCCCAAAGACCCAAAGAAGAGAAAGATCGAGTGCTCGGGCCACCTCTCCCCAACATGGAGAGATGGGGCTCCCGCCGATTCAATCGAGCATATGCCGCTTCAGTTCGACGCCAGCGCCGTTTTGGCGACCTCGGCCATCCAGCCGGAGGCCACCGGGAGGATCTCGTCGTTGAAATCGTAGCGCGGCCCGTGCAGTTCCGCGCCGTCGCGCAACGCGCCATTGCCGATCCAGACGAAGGCGCCCGGCCGCTGCTGCAGGTAGTGGGCAAAATCCTCGCCAGCCATGCTTGGCGCGAGGTCGCGCCGCACGGGCGCCTGCACCTTCTCCGCGGCGATGCGCGCGAGGTCCGCTTCCGCCGGCGTGTTGACCACGACGCCCACACCCCAGACGATCTCGGGCGTGACCTTCACGCCGAAGCCCGTCGCAATGCCTGCGCAGGTGCGCTCGATGCCGTCGAGGATGGTGTCCTTGACCGCCTCGCGGTGGTAGCGCAGCGTGCCGCGGATCGTCACGCGCCCGGCGATCTGGTTCGGCGCGGTGCCGCCTTCGATCGTGCACAGCGAGAGCACGGCGGTGTCGAGCGGATCGACGCTGCGCGAGGCGATCGATTGCAGCGCCACGATCAGGTGCCCCGCCGCCACGACCGGATCGCGCGTCAGGTGCGGCATGCCGGCATGTCCGGCATGGCCCTCGATGGTGATGGTGATGCGCCCGCCTGAGGCCATGACGACGCCGTCATGCACCGCGATGGTGCCTGCGGCTAGGCCCGGCCAGTTGTGGAAGCCGAATATCCGCTCCATCGGAAAGCGGTCGAACAGCCCGGCCGCGACCATCGCGCGCGAGCCGCCAAAGCCTTCCTCGGCCGGCTGGAAGATGAAATCGACCGTGCCGCTCCAGTCGGTGTCGGCGACGAGCAGCGCGGCGGCGCCCAGTAGCGCGGCGGTATGCCCGTCATGGCCGCAGGCGTGCATCACGCCCGGTGTTTTGGAAGCGTAGGGCAGGCCGGTGTCCTCGGCGATCGGCAGCGCATCCATGTCGGCGCGCAGGCCGACTCGCCTTCGTGCATGCCCTCGCGTCAAGGTCGCGACAATGCCGTGCCCGCCGATGCCGGACTCGAAGGGAATGCCGAACTCGGTGAGCTTGTCTCGCACGAAGGCGGCCGTGGCCTTCTCCTGCAGCGACAATTCGGGATGCGCATGCAGATGCTGGCGCCACGCGGTCAGTTTCTGGTGCAGCTCGGGTGTCAAGATAGGGGGCTTTCGTCAGGAGGGGCCGGCTGCCGCGAGAATAGCCGAATATCGGGCGGCCGCATCAAGCGCCTTGGAATGCCTCGCGTGCGGTATTGCGCGCCGCTTCTCCCGGTCATTCCGGGGCGCGCCTTTTGGCGCGAACCCGGAATCCATCGTACAGCAATTTCCACGGCCCAATGGATTCCGGGCTCGCGACCTTCGTCGCGCCCCGGAATGACGGGCCATGTGTGTCACGCCAGCTTCGTCAGCCCCGCCCAGTCGAAACCGATGCCGTGGCCGGGTCGCTCCGGCGCCAGCGCCATGCCGTCCTTCAGCACCAGCGGATGCTCGATATATCTGTCGAGTCCGAAGCCATGCGCCTCCAGATAAGAGCGGTTCGGGCAGGCCGCCAGCAGATGCACGGTGATGTCGTGCGCGCCGTGGCTGGTGACGGGCAGGTTGAATGCTTCCGCCAGCCGCGCGATCTTCATGAAGGCGCTGACGCCGCCGCAATTGGTGACGTCGGGCTCGGGATAGGACACCGCGCCCGCGGCGATGTAGTTCTTGAACTCCCACAGCGAGCGCAGATTCTCGCCCGCTGCGATCGGCACACCGCCAGCCTGCATGATGCGCGCGTGTCCCGCGACGTCGTCCGGGATGATCGGTTCCTCGAGCCATGTGAGGTCATAGGGAACGAAGGCTCGGGCGGCACGGATGGCCTCCTCGACCGTCCATTTCATGTTGGCGTCCACCATCAGCGGAAAACCGTCGCCGAGATGCCGTCGCATCGCGGAGACCTTGGCGACGTCGGATTTCAGGTCGGGCCGGCCGACCTTCATTTTGATGGCACGAAATCCCTTGGCGAGATTGCCGTCGGTCTGTGCGAGCAGCGCATCGACGGAGAGGTCGAGGTCGATGCCGCCGGCATAGCACGGCACGCGTGCATCGTAGCCGCCGAGCAGCTGGTACAGTGGCAATTTCGCGCGCCGCGCCTTCAAATCCCACAGCGCGATGTCGAGCGCGGACAGCGCCAGCACCGCGGGGCCGCCACGTCCGCCATAATGCAGCGCCCACCAGACATGATGCCAGATCGCTTCAGTATCGTCGGCCTCGCGTCCTTCGACCAGCGGCGGAATCTCGCGCCTGAGAATGTCTGCAGTTGCCCCGCCGTTGCGTCCGACGGTGTAGGTGTAGCCGACGCCCTCGGCACCGTCGGCATCGCGAATGCGGCAGGTGATCAGCTCGAACGCCGCGATCTCGCCATGCGTGGAATCGGACAGCGTGACGGGGAGGGGGATCCGGTAGAGGGCGGATTCGATATTGGCGATGCGCGGCATGTTTCCTTCCGTTTTCTTTCAGGTTAGGCCGAACGCACCGCGCGGACAATCGTTCGCTGCTCGAGCAGATCCGATATGCGCCCGTCGAAAGAAAACGAATCCGAATGCCCAATCGCCCTTTGCGCATCGGGCTGTGGCGGTGCCGCGCGCCGCCGACGTTAGAGGCCGTCTAAATTATTGTATTTGCGCAGCTATTTTTCAGCCATTAGGCCTATTTGCGGCCCGCCGCTGTGGCGGCCGCGTCCGAGTAGGCCCGATGAGTGCCCGTGCGATCGACATTGCCGTCTTGTATGCCGCTGAACGAGGGCGTCTGAAGAGACTCGTCAAGCGTCTGGTCCAGAGCAGGACGACGGCTGAAGACCTGGTTCAGCAGGCGTTCGTCAAGCTGATGGACAATGCGGACCGCGGCGATGTTGCCGATGTTCCCGCCTATCTTGCGGTGACGGCTCGCAATCTCGCGCTCAATCATATGCGGAACACCTCCCTGCGTGCCGAGGTCGTGTTACCTGATGCCGACTTGAATGCCGTCGCCGACACCCGGCCCTCGCCGGAGATCACCGTGATCTATCGCTGCGAGCTGCGCCGAGTGCTGGAGGCGGTCGCGACCTTGCCGCCCAGGCGGCGGCAAGCTTTCATTCTGCATAAGTTCGAGGGCCTTGGCTACGACGAAATCGCCGTCCGCCAGGGCGTTTCGCGCAATACCGTCATCACCCAGATCGTCAGTGCCCTGACCGACCTCGACCGGCGCCTTGGGCAGGAATAATCAGTCCCGGCCGATCCTCACCTGGTCGTTCTCAAGTGTCATTATTAGGGGGGCTCGGGTTTTCGTAGCGATCCGAGCGTCGATACGAGCATCTCTTGCTGGTAGGGACAGTCATGCGAGCCGAATCGACGGATCCAGTGGTCATGGCGGCGCTGGAATGGTTCGTCCGGATGCGGGACGAGAACGTGACGGCCGAAGACCGCCGCGCCTTTCAGGCCTGGCTGGACCGGGATCCGTCGCACGCCGCCGCCCTGGCCCGTGCGGAAGCGCTGTGGAAGCGGATCGATATCGTCAAGCCCGAGATCGAGCAGCTGCGCCGCTCGCAACGCACGTTCAGCCGCCGCAACGTGATCGCGGGAGGCGCGGTCGGATTGATCGGCGCGACCGCACTCTATGTCCGCAGCCGCGACGACCTGTTCGCGGACCATACGACCGAGGCCGGCGAGCGGCGCACTGTCGCGCTCCAGGACGGCAGTTCCGTCGAGCTCGGCAGCTACTCGGCCCTGTCGGTGAATTTCACCTCTGCATCGCGTCGGGTCCGGCTCCATCGCGGTCAGGGCTTCTTCGACGTCAGAAATGATTCGACTCCCTTCCTGGTCGATGTGGCAGGCGCCACCACGACGGCGCTGGGGGCCAAATTCGACGTGAAGCATGTCGATGGCGAGGTGACCGCCGTCGTCAGCGAGAATGCCGTTACGGTGCGCGGCAGCTTTCCCGCGATGAAGGTCGAGCAGGGATGGCAGGTCAGCTTCGCCTCGAACGAACCGGCTGCGCTGGCCCCGGCCGACCTCGCGGTGACGGAGGCTTGGCGGCGCGACCAGATCATCTTCCAGGACGTCCCACTGCGCCGCGTGCTGGCGGAGATCGAGCGCTATCGGCATGGACGCATCGTGCTCACAGACCGGCGTCTCGGAGAGATCCCAGTCAGCGCCATCTTCAGCAGCAGGCAGCTCGACAACGCGTTGCTGACTCTTGCGAACACATTGCCGATCCGGCTGTTTCAGGCCGGGCCGCTGTTCACGGTCGTCTATTCAGTTTGATGCGATTCTAACACGACGCGCGTCCGTCCGATCATCAGTTCTGCCCTCTCGCGTGTCGATCTCAGTGAGGGCTCGGAAGCAAGCCCTCCGTACTCCCGCCGTTCGCGGGACATTTGGGTAGGGCGATGCAGGCAAACGGGACCGGCGAACACGGATCGAGGGCAAACACCGCGCGGGCGGGAGCGCTGCGTCATCCGGTGAAATTCGTCTTGATGGCGACAACGGCGCTGATCGCCATCCCTGCGCTTCAAACGCCGGCACGCGCGCAGACGAATGCAGCGCCGGTGCGGGCCACGGCCTCCGTCGCATTCGACATTCCCCCGCAATCCCTATCGCAGGCCCTCGTCCGATTCTCGACTGCAACTGGAATGCAGGTGTTCGTCAATGCAGGCATCGTGCGCGGCATCAATTCGCCCGGTGTGAACGGCACGCTGCCGCCTTCGGACGCGCTTGGCCGATTGCTCGCGGGATCCGGCCTCAGCTATCGTTTCACCAATGCGAGCACGGTGGCGATCGAGCGCGCTGGCGCGGCGGCGGCTGCCGAGATCCCGGCCGGCGCGATCCAGCTCGACACCGTCCACGTATCGGGCGGGCGCGTATCCGCAGTTGACGCGCCGTATTCGACGCCAGCGCCGGTGAGCCATATCTCGCAGGAGACGATCGAGCGCTTCCGCGGCTCCAGCCCGGCCGACATCTTCCGCGGCACGCCCGGCGTGATGTCGGGCGAGGCGCGCAATGGCGGCGGCAGCATCGACGTCAACATCCGCGGCATGCAGGGTATGGGACGTGTTGCGGTGACTGTCGATGGTGCAGAGAACGGCTTGACCGTCTACCAGGGGTATCAAGGCATCTCCAACCGCACCTTCGTCGATCCCGATCTGCTGGCAGGCGTGGATATCCGCAAAGGCTCCGATGCCAGCTCGCGCGGCATTGCCGGCTCGGTGGCGATGCGGACGCTCAGTGCAGGCGACGTGGTGAAGCCAGGAGAGACATGGGGAGTCTGGGTCAAGAGCGGCTTCGGCACCAACACCACCGCGCCGCGGCCCGGCGATCGTGGCGGCTATACCTGGCCCCAGCCTTATCTCAGCGATCCCCAGCCTTATCCTGTGCCCACAGCCTCGGCTTCGGGCCTGGATCGGCCGGGCTGGTTTGATCCGACCAGCGGATCGCTCAGCACCGTCGCCGCCGTCAAGGAAGCGAATTACGATCTGCTCTGGGGCTACGCCTACCGCAAGCAGGGCAACTATTTCGCCGGCAAGAACGGTCCCGGCGCGCAGGTGATCGATACCGGCCCGCAACCGCTCTGCTACGCAAGTGGCACCTGCTACTACCCGCCGAGCCCGATCTCGTACGCCCATGTGTACCAGAACGGCGGCCTGTCGAGCTATCGCGCGGGTGAACAGGTACTCAACACGCAGCTCGCGACGGAATCATATCTCGCAAAGGCGACCATCCGCTCGGACGACGGGCACAGCCTGCAGTTCGGCTACACCGGCTATCGCAGCCAGGCGGGTGATGTCGTCGCATCGCTGTTCGCGAGCCCACGGAGTCAGGCCGTTCAACAGGCGCAGGAGGATACAACCAAGCTCGACACCGGCACCGTGCGCTATCGCTGGAAGCCGGACGACAATGGTCTGGTCGACCTCAAGGCCAATCTGTGGATGACCAGTCTCACTCTGCGCACGCCGCCGCGGGTCAGCCTCGGCGCCGTGCCGCCCGAGACCTACGGTCTTCCCTATGACTACCTTCCCGGCAACGACAGCAAGATGTGGGGAGGCGACCTCAGCAACAGGTCCTACGTGCCGCTCGATCGCTTCGGCGCGCTGGAGCTCGACTACGGCATGTCCTACCTCAACGAGACGACGTCGCCGCTTCCGTTCAGCGACCAATTGAACCTGAATATTCCGTCCCGCAACGGCAGCCGGGAGGAGGTCGGTGGTTACGGCAAGGTGGCCTACAAGCCGGTCGACTGGCTCACGCTCAACACGGGTCTGCGCTATTCGCACTACTGGTCCTATGACCGGAGCAAGATCGCAAATGCCACCCAGGTCAATCCGCAGCCGGAACGCGAGGACGGCGGCTACAGCCCGTCCGCCGGCGTCGTCCTGGAGCCCGTCAAGGGCGCGCAGTTCTATACCAACTACTCCAGCGCCTTGCGCATGCCGACGCTCTTTGAATCGGTCTCAGCCTACAGCCTGATCCCCAACACGGCGCTGAGTCCCGAACGCTCGAGCAACTGGGAGGTCGGCACCAATCTGATCAAGGATGGCCTGTTCGCCCCGAGGGACAAGGTCATGCTGAAGTTCGGATATTTCGATTGGGACGTCAGCAATTACGTCGCGCGCGTCAGCAGGTCGTTCGTGGATCCGACCTATGGCTATACCTATACCGGCCTTCAGGTGGTCAACATCGATCGCGCACGCTTCTCGGGTCTCGAATTTTCCGGGCGTTACGAGAACCGCGGCTTCATGGCGGAATTGGCCGCGAACTATTACCTCAACGTCGAGTTCTGCCCGACCTCCGCGACATGCTCGAACTCGACGCTGTCGGGTGATTACGCGGCCAATCAGGTTCCGCCGAAATATTCGGCAAACCTCACCGTCTCGCAGAAGCTGTTGAATGACGATCTCACGGTGGGAGGGCGCGTCACCTATAACGGTCCTCGCTCCATCGGACATGGCGCAATTCAGTATGGCGCCGCGGCGATCATCGCGCCGATCGACTGGAATCCCTATTGGCTGCTCGACGTCTTCACCGAATACAAGATTTCGAAGGACATCACGCTGTGGGGCACCGTCGAGAATCTGACGGATCATTATTACGTCGATCCGCTCAGCCTCGTGCAGCAGCCTGGCCCGGGGCGCACGCTGCGCCTCGGCATGACCGGCAAGTTCGGCGGCAACGAGCCTCTCTCCCCGATGTCGCTGGCCGGCCTCTTCAATCCGTCTGCGGCCGTTGCCGGCTGGGGCGGGTTCTATGCGGGCGTGAACTCGACCTACGATTTCGCAAAATTCCGGGGGCAGATGACCGCCTGGGACGGTTCGACCGCGGGCTATCCCGGCCGCGAGACGCCGAACCTGAACGTCGATGCGCTCTCCTTCGGACTTCACGCCGGATACAATTACGAGTTCGGCAACCGCATGATCTTGGGCATTGAGGCCGATATCGCGAAGTCCGAGATCTCCGGATCGCAAGTGACCTACGCGGCCGAAGGCTCCAGCGGGGCGTCGAACGACAATCTGTTCCGGCTGCGTCAGTACGAGGCGGTGGAGAAGAGCAGCATTCCCTGGATCTCCACCGTGCGTGGCCGCCTCGGTTACGGCTTCAGTGACCGGCTGATGATCTATGCGACGGGCGGCCTCGCCTTCATGCGGCAGAACGAGGAGCGCACGCAATATGTCGGCGCGAAGACCTCTCCCGGGCTCTTCACGCCCGTCAACACGACGGTTGCCGCGTTCACGGAAAGCGCATCGCTCACGCGCACCGGTTTTGCCATCGGCGGCGGCGCCGAGTTTGCGTTCGGCGGGGCATGGTCGCTGAAGGGCGAGTATCTGCTGGCGAGATTCGATGAGGTCGAGTTTTCGTTCGCCAGTGCCAGGGCCGGCGTGATGATCGCGAACGGTTACGGTTATCCCGTCACCAGCAACACCGTCACGGGTCGCAGACTGCTCAGCAAGGTTGACATCCCCATGGTCAGGCTCGGACTGAGCTACCGCTTCTGAAAGGAATGATGATGCAGCCTGAGGGTAAGCCTTCGAGCGGAAGGGCGCCGGCAGCGCGGCTGACGGTTTTCGTGTTGGCGGTGACATTGGCCGCGTCGACGGCGCCTGTCTCGGCCCAGACGCCGGAGCCATCTCCTGCGACGGTGAGCACGCAGCCGCTCGCACCGAGCGCAATCACGAGCGAGCCTTCGGCCGCAGCGATACCGGTGAAGCCGGCATCGTCACCTGGGGCGGCCCTGGGATTGCCGCGTGACCTGTCGCCCTGGGGCATGTTCACGGCGGCCGACGTCGTGGTGAAAGGTGTGATGATCGGCCTGATGCTCGCCTCGCTGATGACATGGACCGTGTGGCTGGCCAAGGCCATCGAGCTCGCACTGGCGCGCCGCCGGTTGCGCGGGGGGATCGCGAAGATCCTTGCCGCCGGAACGCTGCGCGAGGCGTCGATCTCCCTTGCGGGTGACGACGGTGCGGCCGCCGTCCTGTTGCGCGAGGCGGCAGACGAAGTGCGGGTGTCCGCTCCAGTGCTCGATCATCGCGGCAGCAGCGGCGTCAACGGGCGCGTCACCTCCCGCCTGTCGCGCGTCGAGGCGGAGGCCGGCCAGCGCATGACCGCGGGCACGGGGCTGCTGGCCACGATCGGCGCGACGGCGCCGTTCGTCGGCCTGTTCGGCACCGTATGGGGCATCATGAACGCCTTCATCGGCATCAGCCAGTCGCAGACCACCAACCTCGCAGTCGTTGCGCCCGGTATCGCCGAAGCCCTGCTGGCGACGGCGCTGGGTCTTGTCGCCGCGATTCCGGCCGTGATCGTCTACAACGTGTTCGCGCGTGCGATCACGGGCTACCGCCGGCTGCTGGCGGACGCCTCAGCCGGCATCGAGCGTCTCGTCAGCCGCGATCTCGACATGCGCGGCACGCCGTCCATCGCGGTCTCTGTGCCGCTCGCCGCGGAGTAGGACGATGGCGGGAAGCCTCAGAGCCCATGGCAGGGACGACGAACTCGCCGACAACCACGAGATCAACGTCACCCCGTTCATCGACGTCATGCTGGTGATGCTGATCATCTTCATGGTGGCGGCACCGTTGTCGACCGTGGATATCGCCGTGGATCTTCCGGCATCCAACGCCCAGCCGCAGCCGCGTCCCGGCGAGCCCGTGTTTCTGACCGTCAAGGGCGATTCCAGCCTGACGCTCGGCAACGATCCCGTCAGCCGCGATGCGCTGAAGGCGGCGCTTGACGACCGAACCCGGGGCAACGCCGACGAGCGGGTGTTCGTGCGCGCCGACAAGGCGATCAACTATGGCGAGCTGATGGAGGTGATGAACCTGCTGCGGGATGCCGGCTATCTCAAGCTTGCGCTAGTCGGCCTCGAAACCTCGACCGGCCCCGTGCCGGCGCGGACCGGTCCGCAGGACGGCGCACCGCGATGAAGGACGACGATGACCAGCAACGGGCGGCGCTGCGTCCGAGCCATCATCACGACGACGAGGCTTTCGCGACCGTCGCGCTGCGCTGGTCGCTGGCCGGTCTTTGCGTCTTCGCGCTCTATGGCGGCGGCGTCTATGCTGCGATGAGCTGGCTGGCTCCGGCGACCGCCGCGGTGGAGCTTCCCGCCGCGATCATGATCGAGATGTCGCCGGTGGCCGAAGCGCCCGAGACCTCGCAGCAAGACGTCGCACTGGGCCCGACCATGGAGATGTCGCAAGCCGCAACGCCGGCCGAGCAGCAGGACAAGCCCGAAGAACCGCAGCCGGACGTCCAGCCGGAAACGAAGACCGAGGTGGAATTGCCGCCGCTGCCGGAGAAGAAAACTGAAGCCGTGCTGGCCCAGCCGCCGCCGTCCGATCCGGCGCAGCAGACGTCGAAGCAACAGCGCAAGCCCGAGCGTCCCAAGACCGCAAAGAGCAGGCCCGACACCCGCGCCGCTCGGAATGCGCCGGCAACGGCGGCGCCACAGGCGGCGGATGCCCGGCGGGCATCGGTCAACGCCGCTCCGATGGCCGGCACGTCGTCGTCGGTCTCGCCGGCGAACTGGCGCAGCATGGTGATGGCGCTGCTCAACCGCCACAAGCGCCTGCCGCCCGGTGGCAGCCGCGGGACCGCAACCGTTGCCTTCACCATCGACCGTTCCGGGCACGTCGGCTCGGCGCGGCTCGTCGGCTCGTCGGGTGATCCGATCCTCGATCAGGAGGCGGTGGCCTTGGCCCGCCGTGCAAGCCCGCTGCCGCCGCCGCCCGCCGACTTTGCCGGAGGAAGCATTTTGCTCTCCGTGCCCGTCAGGTTCGGCGATTGACGGCGCGTCTCGCGCGAGCAGCTCACCGCATCGTCGCGCAGGCTAGACCAGCGGTCGGGCCGCGGCAGTGCGGTCGTTCCAAAATCGCGGAGCGCATCGTCAAGCTCGCATCGAGCTATCGCTCCGCCGCCGGTCGCCGCGAAGTGTCCTCGGCCAGCTGCTGACCCTGGGCGAGCCTGCGCTGGATCAAGCCCATGACGGTGGTCACGTCTTCGAATGCACGCGAATGTGCCCGTCCCTGCAGGCGGGTGATGTCGAACACCAGAACATTGGCCCGCGCCAGCTCGCCCTTGTAAGGCTCTTCCTCCGCGTTGACGTCGCCGAGGCGGGCGAGGCCGCCCGCGATCGACTTCGATAGTTTCAGCGCGCCGTCATCCTGCGACAGGAACAGCGCGAAGCGCGGTCGCGACGTCCCCATGCCCTGCATCTGTTCGCGAAACGCCGCGAACGCGACATCGGGGGCCACCATCGCCACGTTCTTGATCTTGCCGCCGATCTTCCCGGTCCGGTGTGCCCTGGCCTGGAGCGCATTCAGCGTGATCAGGCACCCCATGGAATGGCAGAGCACGGTGACCTCGCGGATTGCGGGATTGAGCGCGACCTGGTCGATCAGCTCGTCGAGCGATCCGGCGGATTCACGGGCGACCTCGCCGTCGCGCTCATAGGCGCGCAGTCCGACCAGGCCTTGCGAGGGCCATGAGAACAGGATCGGAATGACCGGGGCCTTCGAGTCCTGGACAATCTGCGCGAAGCGATAGATCGCATCGTCAAAGCGGTTGTTGAAGCCGTGGATGAAGATCATCGCCTTGCTGCGGCGAGTCGTCCTCGCGATGCTGTTGACGGTGGTGTTGAAGGCGGCCCTATCGAGGTAGTCGGCCGACACCGTGACGAACTCGCGGCGCGGATCGCCGGGCGGCACCACCGGCCACTGGATCGCACCGACCACACGGGCCTCGTCAGGCGGAATCGAGACCGAGACCATCGCGTAGGACATCGCGGCCGCGCGCTCGCGGCTGAACATGTCGCCGGTGTCGGCGGCGGCACGTTCGCGCGTCGTCGCGACAAGGACCGGGACACGCGACGTGCTCTCCGCGGCCTCGACCGGAACGAGCACGCCCTGCAAGGGTCGTCCCGCACAGGAGGCGCAAGCCAGCGACAGGATCAAGGCGCTTGTCACGCGCCGGCAACTGCGGAAGGTGGCCTGGGAACTCATGCTGTGGCGAAGCATGACAACGGGTCCGTGCCCCTACGCTTGATTTAGATCAAGCGTAGCAGGCCGGTGGGGTTTTGGCTGGGCAACTCACCGCATCGTCGCGAGCTGCACGGCCAGCGCGCAGGCGCGGTCGTATTCGTCGAGATTGATCCACTCGTCGATCGTGTGCGCCTCGTTCTGCCCGGCGCCGAAAGTCACGGTCGGAATGCCGTGGCGGACCATCCAGTTGGCGTCGAGGCCGCCATTGGCCGTGCGCACGTTCGGCGTGCCGCCGACGGCGGACACGGCCTCGACCGCGCGCTTGATGACGGGCTGGCTGTCCTTCATCCGGAACGGATAATAGTCGGTCTCGGCCTTGAACTTGACCTTGCCGGACTTGCCTTGCGCGTTGGTGACCTTCTTGGCCGCCTTCTCGAACGCGGCCTTGTAGGCCTTGGTGATCTCCTTGAAGAACTTTCCGTCATGGCTGCGGCTTTCGCCGCGCACATGCACGTAATCGGTGACGACGTTGGTGGCATCGCCCGCCGGGCGGCCCTCGCCGCCGGTGACGGGGCCGACATTGCTGGTGCCTTGCTGCTTGCCCTTCACCACCTTGCCGAACCAGCCGCCGGCCTTCACGTCCGCCAGCGCGAGCGCCATGATCATGGTCGAGGAGATGCCGCGCTCCGGCGCGACGCCGGCATGCGAGGCGCGGCCGAAGATCTCGACGCTCCAGCGGTCGGCGCCGACCGCGCCGATCACGACGTTGGAGGCGGAGCCGCCGTCATAGTTGAAGGCCATCACCGGCGAGCCGAGCTCGTCGAGCTTGACGTAGCGCGCGCCGTAGAGCCCGCTCTCCTCGCGCACGCAGAACAACAGCGTGATCGGCGGATGATCGAGCTTCTGCCTGGCGAGTTCGGCGGCCAGCGTCACCAGCACGCCGCAGCCGCAGCGGTTGTCGCCGCCGAGCGCGGTCTTCGCCTCGTTGACGATCTTGCGGCCGGATTTCTTCGGCTTGGCGCCGGCGCAGAGCGGCACGGTGTCCATGTGGGTCATGAACATGATGCGAGGCTGGTTGTGCAGCGCGCCGCGGCCGGGCAGGTCGACGATGAGGTTGCCGGTCTGCGTCGGCACGGGAATGCGGCTGTTGGCATCGTCGAGCCGGATCGCCTTCGCCGGCACACCGGCCTCCTTCAGCGCGGCCGCGAGCTCACGCCCGATCGCCGCCTCCTGTCCCGTCACGCCCTCGACGGCGAGGAAGCGCATGAGGCGGTCGGTGGCGGCTTTGGTGTCGACGGGCATGAATGATTCCTTTGGCGAGCGGAGCGCGTCATCCTATGGGCTTGGCGAGGTGTAAGCCAAGAAGATCAGCACGCCGAGAGCCAGCATGGCAGCCATGAACAGCAGCACCGCCGGCAATCCCGCGAGCGCCGCCACCGCGCCGGTGACCGACTGCATCAGCGCGGCGCCGAGGAAGAAGGCGAGGTTGACGGCCGCGAGCGCCTTGCCCGCGACCTGCGCATCGACCAGCTGCCTGGACATGCCGAACAGCAGCGGCTGGGCCGAGGTGGCCAGGCCGATGAGCACGAATAGCACGAGATCGTATTGCGGCGGCATCACCGGCAGGCCGAACAGCGCGGAGACGGCGTAATGCGGCGCGCCCAACGCCATCAGCGCCAGCAGCACCGCCCCGATCATATGCGTTCCCGCCACCAGCGCGCGGCGTCGGCCGAGCCGGCGGTCGATCATGCCGATGCACAGGGGGCCTATGATCATCGCCAGCGTGAACGCGCCGAGCTGGTTGCCGGCCTCGACCCGCGAGAGTCCCTTGACGTCCATCAGCCATGGTCCGCCCCACAGGCCGCGCAGCACCAGCGAGGTCGCCAGCGACACCAGCGCCAGCGCGATCAGGCCGCGCAAGGGCCGCGAGAGACCGAGCCGGAGCACCTCGATCATCTGCGCCAGCGGCGAGGACTCGTCCTTGTGCTCGGCCGGCTGATGCGGCACCAGCACGAACACCGCGAGCGCCACCGCGATCCCGCCGATCGCGGACATCCAGAATCCGGCGCGCCAGCCGTAAGTGTCGACCACGAAGGCCAGCGGGCTCGACGACAGCAACATGCCGATATTGCCGATCGAAAGGATCGCGCCCGACCACAGCCCGAACCGCGCCGCCGACAATTGCTTCGCCGCCAGCGTCATCGGGCACATCAGCATGCCCGAGGTGGCAACGCCCAGCAGCAGCTGCCCGACCGCGAAGCTCTCCGGCCCGGTCGCGAATCCCGACGCGACCGCGCCGAACACGGTTCCCGCCAGCAGAGCGAGCGACACCGGCCGCACGCCAAACCGGTCCATCGCCGCCCCGACCGGGATCTGCGCCGCCGCAAAGGCGAAAGGATAGATCGACGTGAGGCTCGCCAGCGCCTGCGGCTCGATATGGAAATCCGCCGCCATCAGGTCGAGGCTGACCGCCGGAATCGTGCGCAGCAAGGTCGAGAGCATGTGCCCGCAGGCGAGCGCCACGAGCGCGAAGATCAGCGCGCGGGTGCCATCCCCCGCCTCTTTCGTGGCAGCCGTCGTCATCAGCGTTTCGTCCCGGCAAGCTTTTAGCCGGGTTACACGATTGAGAGGAGGCTGCCAATGGCGAGAGGTGTACCGCTCGCGCAGGGACGATCGGACCTGATCTCAGGGCTTCTGACGCGGCATCAGTCCTCGAACGAGATAATAGACGCTGCAGACGCAGGGAACAGTCAGCGTCGCCCACGAGAGCGGCCACCAGATGCCGCCTTCCCCGATCAGGGCAGCCAGCAGACCGAACAGCGTCACCAGCGCCAGCAACGCCGGAATCATCCAAGGCGTCGGCTTCGACGTCATCGGGCGAACCCCGTCGAGGCTGCTCGCATGTCGGCTGCGGCCGTCGGCCGTGTCCGCCATCTTGCGAGCCAGAGATAGAGGCCGCTGACCAGGACGACGATCGTGACGATATCGAGCACCGCCCAGATGATTTTCAGCGGCAGCCCGCCATAATCGCCGAAATGCAGCGGCTGCGAGACAAACAGCGCTGTTGCGTACCACGGCATGTCGCGCACCGCGACGACCTCGCCGCTCGCGGCATCGATGATGGCCGGCTTGAGGATGCGGCTCGTCAGCGGCGTATCGCCAGTCAGGAACGCCGCGTAGTGTCCGGGCGTGGCGAAAGGGCTGCCTGGAAAGGCAAGCGTCGTCACAGTCATTCCCGGAACCGCCGCGTGCACCCTGGCGAGGACGAGGTCGACCGGAGCCCTGTCATTGCCTCGCGGCTTGCCCTGACTTTGCGCCGCCATCTCCATCAGCTGGTTCGACTGCCACATCAGCTCGATCGGCGCCGCCAGCGTATTGATCACGCCGGTCAGCGAAACGATGCCGAACCAGGCCAGCGTGATGATGCCGAGCAGATTGTGCAGGTCGAGCCAGCGCAGCCGGTTGCTGTGCTGCCTGCGCACCTCGCCGAACCTGAGGTCGCGGGCGAACGGACCGTACAGCACCATGCCGGAGACGATCGCGACGAGCAGAAGCAGTCCCATGCCGCCGAGGAAAAGCGTGCCTTTGATGCCGGCGAACAAATCGGCATGAAGTCGCAGCATGACGTAGATGAAGCCCTCATTGGGTTGATCGACCGCGAGGGCCTTGCCGGTCCTGATATCGAAGACCTTGTAGAAGAAGCTGTCGGGCGCGGACGTCATCTCGGCGGCCGTCGGGATCTTCACGATCGGCTTTTCGCGATCGTAGAACAGGTAGGGGACGATCTCGCCCGGGCGCTCGGCCAGCGCCTGAGCGATCATGACGTCGACGGAGGCGCGAGTGTTGGGCTCGTCGACCTGTTCGAGCGCAGGGGTGGGCCCCAGCTCCTCACGGAAGATGAGCGGGAGGCCGGTGAGACACAGGAGCAGCGCGACGACCGTGCAGATCAGGCTGCTCCATTTGTGAATCCGCGACCACCACCGCAGCCGTCGTGCTCTCATGCCCCCGCCAACATCTTGGACAATGACATCAGATCACCACCTGTAGCGCAGGCCCGCCAGCACGAGCCGGCCGTTTCCGAACTGGCAGTAAAAATTGGAGCTGCAGCTTGTATAGTAGCTCTTGTCGAACAGGTTGGTGACGTTGAGCGTGAGCTCCGCGCCCTTCCAGGCGCGCACGAGGTTGACGAGGTCGTAGCGCACCGCGGCGTCGACGACGACGTATCCCGGCGACACCAGGCTGTTGATGTCGTCGCCATAGGAGGGACCGACTGAGCGGACACCTCCGCCGACGGTGAGGCCTGCGAGGCCGCCGGTCAGGAAGCTGTAGTTGGCCCACAGCGATTCGAAATGTGTCGGCACGGCTTGCGGGCGCTTGCCGATCGCCGTGAGATCGGTCGATTTCGTCACCTTGGTGTCGAGGAAGGTCGAGGCCGCGACGATCTCGATGTTCTCGGTCAGCTTGCCCCGCGCCTCCAGTTCGATACCGCGTGAGCGGATCTCGCCCTGCTGCACGCTGAAGCCCGGCACCGCGGACGGCGTCAACGTATTCTGCTGGCGCAGATCGAATACGGCGGCCGTGAACAGCATGTCGGCAAAGGCCGGCTTGTACTTCAGCCCGCCTTCGTACTGCTCGCCGGTCGTGGGCACGAAGGGCAGGCCGTTGCTGCCGACGCCGATGGTCGGCTCGAACGATGTCGAATAGCTGACATAGGGCGCGAGCCCGCTGTCGAACAGATAGAGCAGGCCGGCGCGATAGGTCTGCTTGTCGCTCTCCTGCGACGTCTTAGCCAGCGAGATCCGGTTGTCGTTGTTCTGCTCGGTCCAGTCGTGCCGGGTTCCCAGCGTCAGGCGGAAGCCGCCGAACTTCATCTGGTCCTGGACATAGATGCCGGTCTGCGTCAGCGACTGGTCGTTGTTGATGAACGGGAACAGCGTTCCCACCGGTTGATAATAGGCGGGATTGACGACATCCAGCGAGGTCGCGCCGCCGAATTGGTAGAGCCACGAGCTGTGCGTATTCTGCTGGTCCCAGCCGGCGAGCACGGTGTGTTCGACAGCCGATGTCCGGAAGTCGAAGCGCAGGCGGTTGTCGGCGGCGATGCCGTCGGCGCTTTCGGTGGACCGGATCGCCGCGCGGGGGATCGTGCCGGCTGCGGTGAGCGGGCCGAACATTTGCAGCGACTGGAAGTCGGTATCGACCTTGGAGTAGCGCAGGGCCGAGTGGAAGCTGACGACGTCATTCAGGCGGCGGTCGAACACGTATCCGACGCCCGATTGCTCGCGCTCGAAACGGTCGAAGCCGGGATCGCCGATGTTCAGATTGCGATTGAGATACGGCCGATACGCTGCCGGCGCCAGCGATTGCGGATAGAGCGAGTTGAAATAGCCGCCCTTCGGGTCGCGCTGGTAGAAGCCCGAGACAGTGAGCCGGGTGTCGGCGTCAGGCCGCCACGTGATCGCCGGCGCGACGCCGAAACGCTGCTCGTCCACGCCGTCGTAACGCGTGCCGGACATCCGGCCGATCGCGCTGATGCTGTAGAGCCATTTATGCGCGGCATCCAATGCGCCCTGGCTGGTGATGCCGCCCTGGACGCGGCCGTGGCTGCCGCCTTCGATACGTGCTTCGTTGTAGGGAATGTCGCTCGGCTGGCGGCTGA
This sequence comes from Bradyrhizobium cedriense, assembly GCF_054602315.1. NCBI lineage: Bacteria > Pseudomonadati > Pseudomonadota > Alphaproteobacteria > Hyphomicrobiales > Nitrobacteraceae > Bradyrhizobium > Bradyrhizobium cedriense. Next base: position 998,847 of record NZ_JBTSWB010000002.1, read on the forward strand.
CCAGATTGACGAGACCGCCAGGGCTGATCTGTCCGTACAGGACGGCCGAGGGTCCCTTGATGACCTCGATGCGGTCGAGCAGGAACGCGTCGATCGACGTCACCGCGAAAGCCTGGCCGCGCGGCAGCTTCAATCCGTCGAGGAAGCCGACGAAATTGGTGGAGGTGCCGAAGCCGCCGATGCCGCGCAGGAACACGCTGTCATAGCGGGTGGTCGCGTCGCGTTCGGAGAGGACACCTGCCGTGTATTGCAGGGCGTTGCCGACGGTCTGCGGGTTCTGCGCGTCGATCTGCCGGCGCGTCACCGTGGTGACGGATTGCGGCGTTTCCAGCACGGGCGTGGACGTCTTCGTCGCCGTCGACTGGTTGGTCGCAGCCATCTGGTCGCGCGTGTCCTGCCGTGCCGTCGCCGATGCCGCCGCGGCGGGAGTGGCCGTCGCTGGTGCGTCGGAGTTCGTCCTCGACCGGTTGCCGCGCCGCGTCGCGCCCTGCTGGCGCTGCGATGCCACGTTGGCGGCCGACCGCTGCGCCTGCGGTGCGTCCACCGTCACCGGCGGCAGCGCGGAGTTCTGCGCAAACGTCGGCCCATCCAGTGCAAGAAAAGCAGTCGAGCCAAGCAGAAGCGCCGCACCTCGCAGAACCCGCTGCGATCCCCCGGTCATTCCCATCGTCAAACCCCCACCCAAATCCGGCGGACGGGGTTAAAACAAAACGGGACGATAGTGTCCAGTTATGAAGTTGGCTTTTTCGAGTATTTAGAACTATTAAAAGTCCAGAAGAGCGATTCCGGATCGCGCAGGGGAAGGCATGAAGCAGGCAGTCAAGACCGCCAAGCGCACGAAGAGGCGCATCGGCGAAAGCCGTGGCGGGCGACCGACCAAGGCGGAGGCTCAGGCGATCGAGGACCGGATCCTGGCGGTGGCCGCGGATCTGTTCGCGCGGGATGGCTATGCCGCGACATCCATGGAGCGAGTCGTCTCGGAATGCGGCGCCGGCAAGGACACCATCTACCGGCGCTATCCGTCGAAGCGCGCAATCTTCGATGCAGTCCTCGAGCGAAGCCGCCGGCGCATCATGGCGCGTCTCGGCGACCTTCAGGTCAGGCAATCGAGCCAGGACAGCCTCGCGCAGCTCAAGGAACTGACGAGCCTCCTCCTCGACATCAATCTCGATCCGGAACTGGTTGCCTTCAAGAGGATCGCCGCCAGCGAAAGCCTGGTTGCCGCCGGCAGTCGTGCCGAGCCGGAGCCGGATGCCATCATGTCTCTGCTGCGAACCTCGGTGATGAAGGCCCAGGCCGATCGGCACATCGTTCCGGGCGATGTCAATTTCCTGACCGACTTTCTCATCAACAGCATCATCGTCGGCCCGACCACGCTGGCGATGTTCGGCTACAAGCCGCTCGCAACGCCGAGGGAGCGGAAGCTCTACTTCGAGAAGGCGTGGAAGCTGTATCTTGGCGGCGCCGCTGGCCCGCGAGGCTAGGCCCGCAAGCTCTTTCTCCCCGTGGTCGGTCGTGCAGGATCTGCTCGCCGCCCTCGTCGCATCTGACTGTCCTGCGCGACAGGATCATCTGCATGTCTCAGCGTGGGCGCAAACGGCAACTTACTTCATTTCACGGAGAAGCTTCCAGGCCTCGTCCAGCAGGTCCTGGACCTGCCGTCGCTCGGCGATGCTGTCCTGCGCGAACCTTCCATGCTTGCGCGCATTGAAGTTTCCCTTCGGCGCACCGCAGCCTCGTCCGCCGCCGTGCATGCGACAGCGCGTCTTGCCGCGCATTGCCGGGGCCTGGCAGGCGTGACCGCCGCGGGTGCGGGCGCCGCAACGCGGGCTAGCCCACATCGGGCCAGTGCTTCGAGCATGGTGACTCACGACTGGCCACACTGCGTTGCCGCCCGTTCGCCCTCATCAGGCCTCATGGCCGTCCGCACCTCCAGCGGCGCGTCCGCCGCGCCCGGCTCGGGCATGATCACATTGGCATGCTGTGTCACGTTGCCGACGATCGCGCTGCCGCCGTCCTGCACCGACACGTTCTGGACGGTAATCGGCCGCTCGCCGCTGCTGCGGTGGTGGCTGAGGGCCTCCATCTGGGCTGCGAAGGTTCGGGCCAGCCGGGTCAATGCACGGGTGATGCCCTCCTGCTGCTGAAGATTCTCGGTCAGGGCGAGACGAAAGGCGGAGCGCATTGTGGCCGCGTGAACGGACACCATCTGCGCCACCAGCATGGCTTCGATGGAATCCCTCGGCGCGATGCTCTTCATCATCGAGATCATGAAGGCGAGATTGGCTTCGTCGGGCTTCTGGCAGATCATGCTGGCCTTCATCAATTGCTTGAGGAGGCCGTGCAGCGCGTCGAGGTCGACGGCTCCGAGCGCGTCGGCCAGCAGGCGCTCGCCGGCCCGCGCGTCGGGATGCTGGATCACGATGCGTCGCCGGGTGAGCTTGATCCGCGGGCTCTGCCCGTTGCGGTCGTGGGCTGCGGCGGGCGCTAGGCTGTTGCTGAGTGGGGCTGTCGTCATATGGGTGTGTCCCTGGTTGGCGTAGGCGCGAGGGCTCGCCGGGCGCGAGACCGGTCGCGCGCTCGTTGCGCGGAATTGCAATTCTCGGATGTCGATGAGGTGCTTACGGGGATCCGCCTCGCGGCGCCCACGAGCGGGGCGACGTGGATACCGGCGGATGGCGCGATGATGCCATTCTGCCAGTGTTTTGCCCGACGAGTCAAAGGTCGCTTCGCAGGATCCGAAAAATCGTATGTCCTGCCGCAAGTGCTTGTTCCGACTGGGGCCGTCTACTGTGCATGGGGTTGTTTCGCATTTTTTGTCAGGAAGCGGCGCGCACGTGCCGTGCGGCGGAATGCCGGCGTCCAAACGCGATTGCGAAATCCGGCGTGGCCGCTATTCATGATCTTCGAATGTGTCGCACCAACAAACATGCACAAGCGGCGCTGAGAGGTCTGGGAGAGAACGAATGCAAAGAATGGCCCGCCTGCTGGCAGTCATCGCGGGATTGTGCGCCTCTGCGCTGTCGACGCAGGCGCTGGCGCAGAAATATCCGGTGCGCCCGGTCAAGGTCATGGTCGGCTTCAGCGCCGGAGGGCCGGTCGACGTCGTCGCCCGCATCATCGGCGATCGCTTGAGCAACAAGCTCGGGCAGCCCTTCGTGGTGGAGAACCGCGCCGGCGCCAACGGCATGATCGCCGCCGAAGGTGTCGCACGTGCGGACGCGGACGGCTACACGATGCTCGCCTGCAATTCGTCCACGATCACGCTGAACAAGACGCTGTTCAGGGAGATCCGCTACGATCCGGAGAAGGACTTCGCGCCGCTCACCACCGTCGTCTCGGCGCCGCTCGTGCTCGTGGTCAATCCCGAGAATCCCAAGACGGCCAACATCAAGACGGTGGCCGATCTCGTCGCTGCGGCGAAGGCCGCTCCCGGCGCGCTCGCTTACGGCTCCGGCGGCAACGGCAACCTCGCCCATCTCGCCATGGAGCTGCTCAGCCAGAAGGCCGGCATCAAGATGATCCACGTGCCGTACCGCGGCGGTTCGGCCGCCGAGGTCGGCATCCTCGCGCAGGAGGTGCTCGCGGTGTTCGATCCGCTCTCCGCAGTGCCGCTGGTGAAGGCCGGCAAGCTGCGCGCGCTCGCGGTGTCGTCGGCCGAACGATTGCCGGCGCTGCCCGATGTGCCGACCGTCGCGGAGGCCGGCTATCCCGGCTTCGACATCTCGTTCTGGGTCGGCTTCTTCATGCCCAAGGCGACACCCGCGCCGATCCTGGAGACCCTGCACCGCGAGATCGTCGCTGCCGCCAAGGAGCCGGCGGCCGAAGAGAGGCTCGGCTCGCAGGGTGTCGTGAGCGTGCTCAGCCCGGCCGACTATGCCGCCAAGATCGCCAAGGAGACCAGGGAGCTCGCCGAGGTCGTCGCGGCCGCGAACATCAAGGCGGAATAGCACGCGAGGCACAGCCGTCGTCGCGGCTAGCCGCTGCGGCCCTCGATCAGCCGCGCCAGCCGCTCCAGCAGCGGGCGCTGGCCGTCGTTGATCTTCCGGGCCGCCTCGTCCAGCGCGAAGAATTCAGCACGATCGATCTCGGGAAAGCTTTGCCGCTGGCCGCTGCGCGGCGGCCATTCGAGCTCGAACGTATTGCTCCGGATGTTGCGCGTGTCGATGTCGAGCTCGATGGCAAAGGCGGTGACGGTCTTGCCGCCGCGCTGCTTGACATCACCCAGCGCGGTCAGCGGTCCCGTCAACTCCAGGCCAAGCTCCTCGGCGAATTCGCGTCGCGCTTCGGCTTCGGCATCTTGCCCGTCCGGATATTCGCCCTTCGGGATCGACCAGGCGCCAAGGTCCTTGTTGCGCCAGAACGGTCCGCCGGGATGAACGAGCAGGACCTCGATATCGGGCCGCATCCTATAGAGCAGAATTCCGGCACTGTTACGTGGCATCGCGGGTTCCGTGCCGGCGCGTCGTCGCGCTGGTATCGGGAAAACTGGTACTTGGCGTCTTAGCACAGGTCGGTAGCCAACGCTTGAGCCGATACGAGGGAGTGAACCACAACGGCGTGTCATCGAAGAGATCGACCAGCGTAGCGCGTATCGGAGCCGCTCGACGCGGCGGCTCCGAACGCTCTAACCCGAAGGCCGCTCGCGCGATGCGAAGCGAACGGCGCGGGCCTTCGCGCTCTTTCCAGCCGCACGAGCTGCAATCGCGTTGCGTGCCTTGCCGTGAGCCGAAGCGTTCCTCTGCAACGAGTTTGCAGATCGCTTGCGTGCGCGGTTTGCCGTCAGGCGTGCGGCAAGCTGTTCGGCCTTGCGAATGATGGTCGTGACCGAAGGCGTCAGGTTCACCGGCACCCAGGCGACGTCCTTCGTCTTCGACAGGCTGCCGATGCCTTCACACGGCGCTTCGCGCGGCAGGTCGATCCTGATCGCGAGAGCCTCCGATCGTTCGACCCAGTCTTCCGCCTTGGTGCCGGTGATGATGCGGACATAGTCGCGCGTCTCGCGCGGCAGCTCGCTCTCTTTCGCCAGCCATTTCTGGATGCGGCCGGGACCTGCGTTGTAGGCGGCGGCAGCAAGGCCGAGATTGCCGAAATCGTCACGAAGCTTGCGCAGGAATTTTGCCGATGCCGGTAGCGCCTTCATGGGATCGAAGGGATCGTCGAGCCCGACCTCGGCCGCCGTTCCCGGCATGAATTGCGCAACGCCTTGCGCGCCGGCGTGGCTGACCTCATCGGACTTGAAGCGGCTTTCCTGCCAGATCAGGCGCGCGAAGAACGGCACTGGAATGCCGCTGGCCTCGGCGGCCGCGCGAAGCGCATGACAGAATTGGTCGGTCGGTGAAACCGGCGCAGGTGCAACAGGTTCGGTCGCGCGCGGCGGTTCGATTGTTTCCTCATGTGCCGCGCGGGCGTTGGCGACATCGATGGCCTGCACGCTGGCAAGGAAGAGTTCGACCACTGGAACAAGTGGCGAGGCATGATTGTTCTGAAGAACGGCGGTGTCGAAGGGTGATGTTCGCCGGGACGCCGATGGATCGAGGTCGCACATCAGAAGCAGAAACGCGGCGCAAGCCGCGACGACAAATCGCATTTGCTGGGGCAACCTCAAACTGTGGGATGAACGGCCAGCGATGCGCCGGCGACAAGGAGTTCTTAACCTTCCGATTGCGGCAAAGCTGCGATCTCGCCGGTTCCTTCGGTGTTAATACGGTGTTCCCGAAGGGAAACTCTCCGCGGTGTTGTGGGCCGCTTGCGAGTGGGATGCGCGATGACGATGCGATCGATATTTGGCGCGGTATTTTCGCTGTGGCTCATCGGTCCGGCGCTCGCCGGCAATCTCGATCCGGCTGCGGTGAATGACGCTGCGCGTCCTGCGAAACCGCCGGCCGCTGACAAGCTCAATCCAGCGGTGGTGAAGCTTCAGGTCCTGCTCGATCGTGCGCAATTCTCGCCCGGCGAGATTGACGGCAAGCTCGGCGAGAACGCGCAGAAGGCGCTCAAGGCATTCTCGGAGCAGAATGGCATCGCATCCGACAAGGCGATAGCGCCGGAGCTCTGGGACAAGCTGACAGCGGCGAGCGAGGGCCCCATCGTCGCCGACTACAAGATCGCCGACGCTGACGTGAGCGGCCCGTTTCTGAAGGATTTGCCGAGTAAACTCGATGACATGAAATCGCTGAAGGCGCTGAGCTACACCAGCCCTCTCGAAGGGCTTGCCGAGAAATTCCACATGAGCGCGGATCTGCTCAGGGCGCTCAACCCGGGCAAGGCCTTCGACAAGGTGGGAGAGACGATCGTCGTTGCAAACGTTCCGGCACGACGAGAGCTGCCGCGCATGGCCCGGCTCGAGGTCGACAAGAAGAACGGGACACTGAAAGCGTTCGACGCGAGTGGCGCTCTGCTGGCGTTCTATCCGGCGTCAGTCGGCAGTCCGGATCGTCCGACGCCGAACGGCACGCTCAAGGTGACGAGCACACACGAGAATCCGACCTATCGCTACAATCCCGACTACAAGTTCAAGAGCGTCAGATCCAAACGTCCCTTCAACATCAAGCCGGGTCCGAACAATCCCGTGGGCGCATATTGGATCGGCCTGTCGGCGCAGGGTTATGGCATCCACGGAACGGCAGAGCCCGACAAAGTCAGCAAGTCGGCATCTCACGGCTGCGTCAGGCTGACCAATTGGGACGCGCGTGCGATCGGCGAGAACGTCAAGCGCGGTACGCCCGTCGTCTTCCTCGAACCGCCGACCGACACCTCCTCCGAGCAGAAAGGCAAGACGGCTGCTAAGCGTGCCTCGAACTAGTCCGTGGACTCATTCTAACGCGAGGCCATAGCCTGGATCGAATCTAGCTGGATCAAGGCCAAGTAGTTGGCGGCGTGCTTGTCGCAGCGGATTGCGACCCGAGGACATTGTTTGGTCTTATTGAAGAACCGTTCAACGAAATTGCGCTCACGGTACAGGTACTGACTGAAGCCGATCAGGCTCCTTGCGACTACTTCTTGGCGGGATGTTGACCCATGCACACGTCTTGGCGGCGACGGCTCTGATCCAATTGGCATCATGGCCGCGATCGGCGTACAATTGCGTTGTTCAGCTCGCGCGGGGCGGGTATCTTTCCGCCCGGTGGATCAGCCGGTCCGTCGTCATCCTGGCAGCCACCCCGCTCGTTGTCCACGCTGCCGACGCCTTGCGGGGCTCAGCTCCTATGTCCGATCTTAGCGGAGGCCCTGGAACGAGACCATCATGGGGAGACGAAACATGCACGACACCGTTCGACTGATCTGCATGTCGATAGCGACAGCGTCTGTGCTCGCACTCACAACCGAAACCCACTCCCAGACATTGACCAAGGACGTTCCGACCAAGGAGCAGCTCGCGAACGACAACAACCTGTTCCTGGCGCTCGCGCGCAAATATCTCAAGTGGGACGAGCCCGAGGAGCCGGTCAGGATTGTCGGTCCCATCTATTTCGTCGGCACCAAGGGACTTGGCGCCTTCCTGCTCACGACCCCGGAAGGGCACATCCTGATGAACACCGGCATGCCCCCATCCGGGCCGATGATCGCGGAATCCATTCGCAAACTCGGGTTCAAATCCGAAGACATCAAGATCATGATCAACGGCCACGCGCATGTCGACCACGCGGGCGCCTTCGCTTTCTTCAAGAAACTGTCCGGCGCGCAGGTGGCGATCATGAAGGATGACGTCCCGTTGATCGAGAACGGCGGCCGGGGCGACTTCAAGTACGCTGACGATTTCACCTACCAAGGGGTCGAGGTCGACCGCGTCCTGCGCGACGGCGACACGGTCAGACTTGGCGATCTCTTGCTCACTGCCTATCACACGCCGGGCCACACAAAGGGTGCGACCACCTGGGTCCTGAACATTGTCGTTGACGGGAAACCTTATGTCGTTGCGTTCCCCGACGGAGCCGGGTTCAACCCTGGCTACCGGCTGGCGAAGAATGCGATATACCCGGGCATCAACGCGGACTATCGCCGCACTCATCATTTTCTCGAGATGCTGAAGCCCGACATCTGGCTGGCGCAGCACAACGAATACTACGACTTCGAAGGCAAGCGAAAGCGGGCGCTGATAGAAGGCGTGAACGCATGGATTGACCCTGAGGGGTACCGGCGCTTCATCGCCCACAAGAAACACGCTTTCGAGGAGCAGGTTGATCTGGAGCTTGGCGCTCCCAAGGCGCCCGTCAAGTGAGACTGCTTGACCGAGTCATTGGAGGCTCACATGACGCAAACTCGAACAGCGGAGTGGAATCGGGCATCCGTAGCCGCCCTCTTCACTGTAGCGCTCTATGCGGTGCTGGCGTTGACCTCAACGCCGACTGCGGCCCAGGGAACGCCGAACGGTAGTAGTCCTGTGACAGTCACTGTCGGGAATTTTGTCCGTGCCGAAACCGACTACTATTTCAAAACGCGGGCATTTGGAAAATTGAATCACAGCCGGACGATGGCGACGATCGACAAGCAGGACGTCGTGCGGATGAATCGCGACACGCTTTATTCGTCCGGTATCTTTGACCTTGAAGCGGCTCCGGTCACCATCACCCTGCCCGACGCGGGCAAGCGCTTCATGTCGATGCAGGTCATTTCCCAGGATCACTACACGACCGAAGTCGTCGATGGGCCGGGTCGCTTCACCTACACCAAGGACAAGATTGGTACTCGCTATGTGTTCCTGCTCGTTCGAACGCTCGCCAATCCCGAAGACGCCGCCGACATGAAGGTCGCCAACGCGGTTCAGGATTCAATCAAGGTCGAGCAGGCGAGCGTCGGAAAATTCGAGGTGCCGAACTGGGATCCGCAGTCTCGGGCCAAGGTACGCAACGCCTTGAGTGCACTGGCGCCGTTGCGCGGCAGCGACACCAGCGTCATGTTCGGCACCAGGAGCGAGGTCGACCCGGTCGCGCATCTCATCGGGACGGCGATGGGGTGGGGCGGAAATCCGCCCTACGCCGCGGTGTATCCAAGCTTCTATCCGAGTGACAACGGCGGCAAGACCGTTCACAAGCTGACGCTCAAGGACGTGCCGGTCGACGGCTTCTGGTCGATCAGCATCTACAACGCCAAAGGCTTCTTCGAAAAGAACAGTCTCAACGCCTATTCCCTGAACAATCTGACCGCCAAGCCGAATGCCGACGGCTCGTTCACGGTTCAGTTTGGCGGCTGCCGGAAAGACACGCCGAACTGCCTCCCGATCATGAAAGGATGGAACTACACTGTGCGGCTGTATCGGCCGCGCAAGGAGATTCTCGACGGGCGGTGGAAGCTCCCGGAGGCGCAACCGGTCAGATGAATCAGGTCTGGGGATTCCGCGGTGATCGGGGTCCCTCTTTGACATGGCGAATGGCAGCTCCCGGTCCATCGCGTCATTTCGCGCAGCAACTCAGTCGCTATCGGAGCGCAGCGGACATTCGGCCAGCCGCTTGCAGAACCGAATTTATGAGTACATGCCCTAGTCCTTGGGGAAATCCTTGCGCATCGCGATCTCGGCGGCATCGCCGGGCGACAACACGGTCTGATCGAAGGCCGGTTGCGGACTCGTCATGATGTCGTAGAGCGAGATGCCCTTGATCGGCTTGGCCATGAGCTTGCGAACGCATTCGGCGAGCGTGCCATTGTAGACGAGATAGGGCGGACCTCGGTCCTTCTGCCTCTCGCCCTTCAGCGACGGCCACTTCTTCAATTCGGCCGGCGCGTCATAGGCGATCGGCGATCTCTCTTTAAACATGGGTGTGTTCCCGGCGACTTGATTGCCGGGAATCCTAGGGCCGCCGGGGTAAACACCCGTTGAAGAATTGGTTCAAATCAGCCGGCAACGAAGGCGAGCAGGGTGCCGTTGGCCTTGGCCGGCGGCACGCAGATCGCGGCGCCACTGCGGACAGCGGCTGAACCCAGCGCCTTCTCCGTCGCCGCCAGATCGCCGCTGACGAGCACCAGCCCCGCACCTCCGCGCTCGGAGAGGCCGGTCAGCGGTACGCCGGGATAGCGTTTGCCGAGCTGGTCCAGCGTCAGATAGACGAAGTCGGCGCGATCGCCGCCGGAGAACATCGTGACCGCGCCGTCCGCCTCAATCTTTGGCTCGCGGTCGATCAGGCGGCCGAGATGCGCGGCCTCCTGCGCGGGCTCGGGCGTTGCGATCAGCGTTTGCTTGATCCGCCTGGCCGCATTGGCGTGCTGCATCAGTTCAGGAATCCACACGGTTTCGCGCGTCTTGTGCTGGCACGCGAAGATGCGCACGCCGCCGGGCGCTTCCGCGGTCGGCCACATGAAGGTGCGGAATTTTGCCGCCGAGACCGTGCCGTCTGGCAGCATCACCGGCCGCTCGAAATCGGTCGGGCCGATCGGTGTCAGGCCCCGCGCGCGAATCTCCTCGGCGCCGGCGGCGGAATCGACCGCGGTGAAGGCGATGCGTTCGATGCCCTCTCCCTGCTTGTCGAGGAACGCGCGCGCCGGAGCGTTCTGCTCGGTCGCGGCGAGCACGCCGAGCAGCTCCATGTAGTCGGGGTCGAACATGATGGTGTAGTTGCCGGTGCCCATATGCGCGCTGTGGGTGCCGCGCGGCGAGACCGTGAAGCCGAGCTGCCGGTAATTCTCGGCGGCCTTGTCGAGGTCCTTCACCATGACGACGGCGTGGTCGATACCGATGACGTTCTTGAGGGCCACTGTGCTTTCCCCGATTGCAGACTGACTTTGGCCGCGACGGCGGCCGTTCGATCCTCTCTACGCCCGATGGACAGCCAAGTCATTTTCAATTCCATGGGAGTTGCGGAATTTCATTCCGCGAAACGATCCGTCGAGGCAGGCCGGCGTCAATGCGCCTGCTCGATATAGGCAGCGATGAGCGCGCGCTCCTCGCTGGTCATCTCGGTGATATTGCCCGGCGGCATCGCATTGGACCAGGCCGCGACGCGGCCGATCAGGCGGATGTTGCGATGGATGTGCTCGGGCGCGTCGAGCAATATGCCCTTCGGCGCGGTCGCGATGCCGGCCCAGACCGGTTCGGCCGCGTGGCACATGCTGCAGCGGGACGTTACGATCTCCTCGACATTGGCGAGCGTCGGCGGCATCGACAGCGTAACCGCCTTCACCTCGCGAGGACCGGCGGCGGAGAGGATGAGGATTGCGATCACGCCGATGCCCGCCACGCCCCACACCCACCATGGCGATCTGCGCCCCGCGTGTCGCTCATTGAAGAAGTGGCGGATCACGGGGCCAAGCGCCAGGATGATGCCGACGATGATCCAGTTGAAACGTGTGGCGTAGAGCAGGGGATAGTGATTGCTGATCATCAGCACGACCACGGGAAGCGTCAGATAGTTGTTGTGGACCGAGCGCTCCTTGCTGGCCTTGCCGAGCTTCGGATCGGGCGCCTCGCCCGCGATCAGGCTGGCTACGATCTTCTTCTGGTTCGGGATGATCAGCGCGAAAACGTTGGCAACCATGATGGTGCCGATGATCGCACCGATCTGGTTGAAGGCGCCGCGGCCGCTCAGCACATGGGTGAAGGCGTAGGTCAGCGCGACAAGAAATAGATAGCCGCCGATGGCAAAGGGCAGCTCGCGCTGCGCCAGCCCGGTCCGGCAAGCGGCTTCATAGAGAAGCCATGCGAGCGCCAGACTACAGAAGCTGAACAGCCCGGCCTGGAACGGCGTGAGGTCGAGGATGGATTTGTCGACCAGGAACAGATCGGCCTCGAGATAGTACACCACCATCATCAGCGCGAAGCCGGACAGCCAGGTGGTGTAGGCCTCCCATTTGAACCAGGTCAGTTCGTCCGGCATCTGGCTTGGCGCGACCAGATATTTCATGATCCGGTAGAAGCCGCCGCCATGGACCTGCCAGGCTTCGCCCTGCACGCCATCGGGCAGGTCGCCCGTTGGATTGCTCTTGGGCCTGAGGCTGAGATCGAGGGCGATGAAATAGAAGGAACTGCCGATCCAGGCAATCGCCGCGACCACGTGCAGCCAGCGCAGCAGCAGGCTCGCCCATTCCGAAATGACGGATCCCCACATGATCTTCCCATCAGCTGCGACGCCAATGTGGCAGACTTGATGTCTGCAACTGGCGGCCGCCACCCCTGCAATGTGTCGCACCGATCAGCAGCGTTTTCCAGTATGCTGGCCCGCGGCTGACGCCCATCGTGCGGGCACGAGCTGACGTGTGATTCGGCAGGCGCATGACCGCCGTTGAACGTTTGCGGGTCGACGCGCATTGACGTCTGGAAGATGCAGTCCGGGAGGACGAGGTGAAGAGCAGTATAGGGTGTCTGGCGGTTTCCGCGGGGTTGCTGGTCGCGGCTGCGACCAGCGTGCAGGCCGAGCCGGTGCTGCAAGGCAAGGATGCCTATGGCGATTGGCGGGCCGACAAGCCCGGCACGGTCAGGCTGATCCGGCCGCAGGATCTGGTCAGGCCCGGCGCGACGCGGTCGGTGGCGAGCTCGTCGCGCGTGGTGCCGCGTCCGGCGGAGGCGGCGCTTCAGGTTCCGGCCGGCTTTAAGATCGAGCTGTTCGCAGAAGGCCTGCGCGCGCCGCGCATCGTACGCGTGGCGCCGAATGGCGATGTCTTCGTCGCGGAAACGCGGGCCGGCAACATCCGCGTGTTGCGCGCGGGAGACGGCGGCAAGGCCGCGACCAACGAGGTGTTTGCCGGCGGACTGCGGCAGCCGTTCGGCATCGCCTTCTTCCCGAACGGCGACAATCCGCAATGGGTCTATGTCGCCAACACCGACGGCGTCGTTCGCTTTCCCTACCAGGCCGGCGATCTCAAGGCGCGCGGCAAGGCGGAGACGATCGTGGCAAACTTGCCGCATGACGGCGGCCATTCCACCCGCGACATCGTCTTCACGCCCGACAACAAGCGCATGCTGGTCTCCGTCGGTTCGCTCAGCAACGTTGCCGAAGGCATGGGCACGCCGCCGGGCGGGATGGATGCGTGGTCGAAGACGCAGCCCCTTGGCGCGGCCTGGGCCAGCGAGACCGAGCGCGCCACCGTGCTCGCCTTCAATCCTGACGGCAAGGAGCGGAAGATCTACGCCACCGGCCTCCGCAATTGCGTCGGCCTCGCGATCCAGCCGCAGACCGGTGTGCCGTGGTGCTCGACCAACGAGCGCGACGGCCTCGGCGACGATCTCGTGCCCGATTACGTGACCAGCGTGAAGGAAGGCGCGTTCTACGGCTGGCCGTGGTTCTACATCGGCAGCAACGAGGACCCGCGCCACGCCGGCGCACGGCCGGATCTCAAGGACAAGGTGACGGTGCCCGACGTGCTCATCCAGCCGCATTCGGCCTCGCTCGGCATGACCTTCTACCAGGGCACGGAGTTTCCGAGCGAGTATCAAGGTGACGCCTTCGCGGCCGAGCACGGCTCCTGGAATAGATCGAAGCGTACCGGCTACAAGGTGATCCGCATCAAGATGAAGGATGGCAGGGCGACGGGCGAGTACGAGGATTTCGTCACCGGCTTCGTGGTGAGCGACACCGAGGTGTGGGGCCGGCCGGTCGGCGTCGCGGTGGCGAAGGATGGAGCGCTATTGGTTTCGGAGGACGGCAATGGCACGATCTGGCGGGTGACAAGCGCGCCGCGGTGAGCGCTGGACAACCTCCTATCCCCGTCGCACACTCGCCCCGCCATCCACCGGCAGTGTCACGCCGGTGATGAAGTTCGCCTCGTCCGAGGCCAGAAACAGCGCGGCGTTGGCGACGTCCCATCCGGTGCCCATCTTCCTGCGCAGCGGCACCTTGCTGTCGCGTTCTGCTTCCACCTCGGCGCGGGTCTTGTGCCATTCGCGGGCGCGGGTGTCGACGGCCATCGGCGTATTCATCAGGCCGGGCAGGATGACGTTGGCGCGGATGCCGTATTCGGCGTTCTGGTAGGCGAGCTGTTCGGTGAAGGCGATCATCGCCGATTTCGTTGCCTTGTAGGCGACGTAAGGGTAGGTCGTGATCGCGGCCATCGAGGAGATGTTGATGATGACGCCGCTTTGCTGCGTGCGCATGATCGGGATCACCTCTTTCGCCGCCAGGATGCAGCTCTTCAGGTTGATGGCGACGACGCGGTCGAACGCCTCTTCGGTCAGCTGAAGCAGCTCGGCATCGCCACCGGACAGGCTGACGCCGACATTGTTGTGCAGCACGTCGATCCGGCCCCAGCGCGACTGCGCGTCCGCCACCATCGCCCTGATGTCGGCAGTTTTGGTCACGTCGGCCTTGAAGGCGGCGGCGGTGCCTTGTTTGTCCGCGATCATCGCGACCGTCTCCTGCGCCGATTCAAGATGATGGTCGACGCACAGCACCTTCGCGCCCTCGCGTGCGAAGGTGAGGGCGGTGGCGCGGCCGTTGCCAATGCCTTCGCCGGGGCTCTGGCCGGCCCCGACCACGATCGCAACCTTGTCCTTCAAGCGCATCTCGTTCACTCCCGGCTTCGATCCCGTCATTCAATATTTTCGTGCAGATTAGCAATCGATCCGACCGGAGAGAAGGACGCGACTCCTGCGTTCATGTCATTGACATCACATGGAATTGCATGTTGCCCGGGCTATCGCGCAGGGGCGGCGCTCGGCAGTTCAGGAACCGTTCCCTCCGCACAGCGTTTGTCGCGGAGCTTTTCCCGCGCTAGGCTTCGTCCCGGGGCTTCCCAACCGCCAGTGGCTGCCGATGAATCTGCTCGATCCGCAAGGGCCCGTTGCTGTGGGCAACAGCACCATCCTGGTCGATTCCGTCTTCATCATGCTCGTGATCGTGGTGCCCACGATCCTCGCGATCCTTGGCTTCGCGTTCTGGTTTCGCGCCTCGAATCCGAAAGCGCGCTATCAGCCCGACTTCGTCTATTCCGGCCGGGTCGAGATGGTGGTGTGGTCGATCCCGGCGCTCACGGTGATTCTGCTCGGCGGCGTGGCCTGGATCGGCGCGCACCAGCTCGATCCCGCAGCGCCAGTGCCGGGCACCGGCAGCCCGGTGCGCATCCAGGCCGTCTCGCTCGACTGGAAATGGCTGTTCATCTATCCGGACCAGCGCATCGCCACCATCAACACCTTGACCGTGCCGGCCGGTGCCGAGCTGAAATTCCAGCTGACGTCGTCGAGCGTGATGAACACGTTCTTCATCCCGCAGCTCGGCAGCATGATCTACACCATGAACGGCATGGTGACGAAGCTGAACCTGCGCGCCGACAATGAGGGCAAGCTGCAGGGCCTGTCGGCCCATTTCTCCGGCGACGGCTTCCCCGACATGATGTTCGACGTCAACGTGGTGTCGCCGCTCGCCTTTCCGGACTGGGTGGCGACCACCGCGAAGACGGATGCCGTGCTGAATCAGGACAGCTACAAGAAATTGATGCAGCAGGGCGTCGAGAAGGGCCGGCCGGTCTACCGTCTCGAAGACCCGCGGCTGTTCGACCTGATCGCGACCCAGCACATTCCGCCGGGGCCCGGGCCGGAGCTGCTCTCCGATGCCGGGCGTCCGCACAGTGGAGGCCACGATGCTCGGTAAGCTCGATTGGTCGGCCATCCCGCTCGACCAGCCGATTCCGCTCGTCGCAGGCGCGATCGTGCTGGTCGCGATCCTGGCCGTGCTCGGCTGGGTCGTGGTGAAAGGACATCTGCCCTATCTTTGGAACGAATGGATCACCAGCGTCGATCACAAGCGCATCGGCGTCATGTATGTGCTGCTGGCCTCGGTGATGCTGCTGCGCGGCGGCAGCGACGCCATCATGATGCGGATCCAGCAGGCCGTCGCCTACCAGTCGCAGGGCTATCTGCCGCCCGAGCACTACAACCAGATCTTCTCGGCGCACGGCACTATCATGATCTTCTTCGTGGCGATGCCTTTCGTGATCGGGCTGATGAACCTGATCGTGCCGCTACAGCTGGGGGTGCGCGACGTCGCGTTCCCGACGCTGAACTCGGTCGGCTTCTGGCTGACGGCGACCGGCGCGCTGCTGGTCAATATCTCGCTCGTGGTCGGTGAGTTCGCCCGCACCGGGTGGCTCGCCTTTCCGCCGCTGTCGGAATTGTCCTACTCGCCCGGCGTCGGCGTCGACTACTACGCCTGGTCGCTCCAGATATCAGGCGTCGGGACGCTGGTGGCCGGCATCAATCTGGTCACGACGGTGCTGAAGCTGCGCACCAAGGGCATGAACTATCTGCGCATGCCGATGTTCTGCTGGACCACGCTGGCTTCGAACCTGCTCATCGTCGCGGCGTTCCCGATCCTGACCGCCACGCTCGCGATGCTCTTGCTCGATCGTTACCTCGGCTTCCACTTCTTCACCAATGAGGCCGGCGGCAACGTCATGATGTTCATGAACCTGATCTGGGCCTGGGGCCATCCCGAGGTCTACATCCTGGTGCTGCCCGCCTTCGGCATCTTCTCCGAGGTGGTCTCGACCTTCTCCGGCAAGGCGCTGTTCGGTTACCGCTCGATGGTGCTCGCGACCATGGCGATCTGCATCATTTCCTTCATGGTCTGGCTGCATCATTTCTTCACGATGGGCGCAGGGCCCAACGTCAACGCCATCTTCGGCATTGCCAGCATGATCATCGCGGTGCCGACGGGCGTGAAGATCTACAATTGGCTGTTCACGATGTATGGCGGCCGCATCCGTTTCGCGACGCCGATGCTCTGGGCGATCGGCTTCATGGTGACGTTCATCATCGGCGGATTGACCGGCGTCCTGCTCGCGGTGCCGCCAGCCGACTTCATCCTTCACAACAGCATGTTCCTGGTCGCGCATTTCCACAACGTCATCATCGGGGGCGTGCTGTTCGGCGCCTTCGCCGGATTCGAATACTGGTTTCCCAAGGCATTCGGTTTCCGCCTCAACGAACGCTGGGGCAAGGCCGCGTTCTGGTTCACCTTCATCGGCTTCTTCGTCACCTTCATGCCGCTCTACATCGTCGGCATGCTGGGCATGACGCGACGGATGCAGCACTACGACGTCGCGGCATGGCGGCCCTGGATGATCGTTGCGGCGGTCGGCGTGGCGGTGCTGACGATCGGCGTGATCTGCCAGATCGTGCAACTCGTCGTCAGCATCCGCAACCGCGAGGCCTTGCGCGACCGGACCGGCGATCCCTGGGACGGCCGCTCGCTGGAATGGGCAACCTCGTCGCCGCCTCCGGTGTTCAACTTCGCGTTCAATCCCGACGTGCGCGGCGAGGACGCCTATTGGCAGATGAAGGCTCGTGCCAGGGAGCAATCGCGCGATGCTGACACGCCGGAGTATCAGGACATCGAGATGCCCCGGAATTCGCCGACCGGTTTCGTTTGCGCGTTCTTTGCCACCATCATGGGCTTTGCGCTGATCTGGCACATCTGGTGGATGGTGATCCTGGGCGGTCTCGGCGCGTTCGCGACCTTCGTCGTGTTCGCCTGGCGCGACCATGACGAGTACGTCATTCCGGCCGCGGAGGTCGCGGCGATAGACCGCGTCAATCTCGAGGAGCGGCGTGGCTTCCACAGCATGGCGGGAGCAGTTTGATGGCGATGACCGCGACCGCCGGACACGCGCACGCCGATCCCCATCACATCGGCGTCGTCATCGAGCATCCCGGACCGGCGCCGAAGCGGATCGTGACCGCCTACGGCTTCTGGATCTTCCTGCTCTCCGACATCGTGATGTTCTCCTGCTTCTTTGCAGCCTATGCGGTGCTGGTCGGCCAGACCGCCGATGGACCGAAAGGCTCGGAGATATTCGAGCCGAGATACGTCGCGATCGAGACGGTGTGCCTGTTGCTGTCGAGCTTCACCTGCGGCATGGCCAGCATCGCGGCCGATGTGCGCAACCGGTTCTGGTTCTATCTCAGCATGACCGCGACCTGTGTGCTCGGGCTGATCTTCCTCGTCCTCGAGTTCCGCGAGTTCGCCGATCTCATTGGGCGCGGCTACGGACCGTCGCGCAGCGCGTTCCTGACCGCGTTCTTCTCGCTGGTCGGTTGCCACGGCCTGCACGTCTCCGCCGGCGTGCTGTGGCTGCTCACCATGATGGCCCAGGTCTTCGCCAAGGGTTTTCGCGCCGACATCCTGCGCCGGATGACGTGTTTTGCGCTGTTCTGGCACGCGCTCGACATCATCTGGGTCGCGGTTTTCTCCGTCGTTTATCTGCTTGGGAGTGGCGTATGAGCGATCAGACCCACGCGCACACCGACCGTGACCTTGCGCCAGGAGAGGAAGAGCAGCACAGCGTCGGCACCCGTATCCTCGGCTATGTCGTCGGCCTCGTCCTGGCGCTGCTGCTCACGGCGACGTCGTTCTTCATCGCGGGCACGGATCTGGTCTGGCAGCCATCGATCCCAGTCGCGCTGATCGTGCTCGCGATCGCGCAGATGGGCGTGCACCTGGTGTTCTTCCTGCACATCACCACCGGCCCCGACAACACCAACAACGTGCTGGCGCTCGCCTTCGGCCTTTTCGTCGTTTTCCTCGTGATCGGCGGCAGCGTCTGGATCATGGCAAATATGAATGCCAACATGGCGCCGATGGACCACATCATGCGGATGCAGTGACGGGATGCGCTCAAAAAGAAGAGCCGCTTGTGATGACAAGCGGCCCAAGTCTAGGGAGGAAACGCCCGAGCAAGGCAATCGGCCGAGGCCGGATTGCTGCCAAGGAAACGCTCGCGCGAAGCGCTTGCGTAGGTTCATACGTGCAGCAACTCGCCAAGGAGTTCAATTCCGGATCAATACGGGCTCGGACTACTACTCACGGCTGCGCGAGGGAATTATTCACTTTGGCCGGCGGCAGTTGAAGGCCTTGCGGAAGCCGGCGGCCTGGGCGTCGTCCTCCGAGCAGAACCAGCGGTCGGGCTGGGTGGTCGCGGGATAGCTCGGGCAGCCGCGCAAATGATAGATGCCGATATTGCCGGTGACGCGTGCGCGTACCGCGAGCTTGCCCTTGATGCTGCAACTCGGCGGCATCGTCAGCTCCTCCGGAAACAGCACGGCGCGGATTTCCTTGTCGCGGTCCGGGCGGCAGGCGGTGCCCAGCAGCGCGCCGTCCTTCTTGCCGGCGCGGAATTCTTGCGGCGCAACAAAGCAGCCTTTCCAGATCCCGGCCGCCGCCGTCTTGGCTTCAGCGGCCGCCGGCTTGACGTTGGCCTTGATCGGCTCCCGCGCGAGGGCAAAACCGAGCTTGATCAGCTGCTCGTTCAAGCTGGCCTTGTCGCCCTCGGCCGTGCAGATGGCGCGGTGCCGCTTGCCAAAGCTTTTTTCCGGCCCGACATCGTCGCAGCGCACCGTGCGCTTGTTGATCAGCTTCGTCAGCTGGTCGCGAGCCTCGATGCCGCAGGTCCAGGAATCGGCGTGTTCGTCGATGCAGACCTGATCCAGCTCGGGCGCGTCGACGCCGTCGAGCCGGTAGGTAACGTCGCCGAGCTGGATGGAGTTGCCGTCACGGACCGTCGCTGCGCCGGTCAGCGCGGAGACCGACCCGGACGAGGCCAGAAACCCGGACGCCGCTGAAAGCGAAACGAGCGCAAAAGCGCGGGCGGTGGCAAAGAAATTCTGGAAGGACATACGGACTCGCTATCGATGGCTCGTGCGCCTCGTTCCTAGCATCCGGATGTGGCGATACCAATGGTCTGCGGCCTGCGAAGTGCGACATTCCGGCCTCGCCGCTTTACTCGGCCGTCGCTATGACCCTATCGTTCGCCGGCCTCGCTGACTGCGAAAGGCCGAATCGCCCGGGAAGCGGCGAGGGGGAGGAAACGCTTACGATGAAAGACCCCGTGGACGTCCTGATCATCGGCGCCGGCGCTTCCGGCGCGGCGGTGGCGTGGTCGCTGGCCGAGACCAAGATGCACATCCTCTGCCTGGAGCAGGGCGGATGGATGAACCCGGCGGAATATCCCAGCACAGGCCGGGACTGGGAGGCCAAGTTCTACGGCGAATGGTCGTCGAGCCCCAACGTTCGCGGGCGGCCCGAGGACTACCCGATCAACGACGACAACTCCCCGATCAAGGTCGTCAACTACAATGCGGTCGGCGGCTCGACGGTGATGTACACCGCGCACTGGCCGCGGCTGCATCCTTCCGATTTCAAGGTGAAGACGCTCGACGGCGTCGCCGACGACTGGCCGATCGATTACGACGCGCTGACCCCGTTCTTCGAGGAGAACGATCGGATGATGGGCACGTCGGGCCTGTCGGGCGATCCGTTGTCGCCGCTGACGCATCCGCCGATGCCGCAACAGCCCCTCGGATTGTCCGGTGCGATCATCGGCAAGGCCATGAACGAGCTTGGCTGGCACTGGTGGCCGTCGGACACGACGGTCGCGACCATGGACTATGAGGGAAGGGCGCGCTGCATCAATCTCGGCCATTGCACGCCCGCTTGCGCGCAAGGCGCGAAATCCTCGACCGACATCACCTACTGGCCGCACGCGATCCGGGCCGGCGTCGAGCTGCGCACCCATTGCCGGGTGCGCGAGATTACCACCGACGAGAACGGCATGGCCTCGGGCGTGGTTTACTATGACAAGGACGGCATCGAGCAGTTTCAACCCGCCCACGTCGTCATCATCGCCTGCAACGGCGTCGGTACGCCACGCCTGCTATTGAACTCGGTTTCGGGACGCTTTCCGAACGGTCTTGCCAATTCGTCCGGCCTCGTGGGCAAGAACCTGATGTTCCATCCCTATGCGCAGATCTACGGATTCGTGAAGGAGCCGACCGACAGCAATCGCGCGCCGCCGACCTGTCTGTGGAGCAAGGAGTTTTACGACACCGACCTGTCGCGCGGCTTCGTGCGCGGCTACGCCATCCAGTTCGGCCGCGGTGCGGGGCCGGTGTTCGAGGCGGTCGCGAGCGAGCAGAAGGGCATTCTGCCATGGGGCGCCGACCATCATCGCGTATTCCGCAAGCTCAACGGTCATCGGCTCGCGGTGTCGGCAATCTGCGAGGATCTGCCAGAGGAGCACAACCGCGTCACGCTCGATCCCGTGCTGAAGGACAGTCACGGAATCCCTGCGCCCAAGATCGACTATACCATCAGCGAGAACAGCCGGAAGATGATGGAGCACGGGTTGGCGCGTGGCCGGGAGATTCTCGAGGCCGCCGGCGCGACCGACATCTGCATCAACAATCCGATCCCGTGGGGTGGCTGGCACCTGCTCGGTACCGCGCGGATGGGCACCGACCCCGAGCGTTCCGTCGTCAACGAATGGGGCCGCACGCACGACGTGAAGAACCTCTTCATCGTCGACGGCAGCATCTTCGTCACCTCGGGCGGCGTGAACCCGACATCCACCATCCAGGCCCTCGCGCTCTACATCGCCGACCAGATGAAGCAGCGCCTCGCCAATTTGTTCGATTGATGATGATACAGAACGAAGCCACCTCCGCGCTCGGTGCACCTCTCCCATTCGCGGGAGAGGTCGGCGCAACGCGCCGGGTGAGGGCTCTCTCCTCTTGGGGAGTCCCGCTGTGGAGACACCCTCTCCCCAATCCCCCGCAGGCGGGGGAGGGAGCGCGCCGTCACCTTGGCCGAAACGTTTCGACGAGAGGATAAAATGTCTGATCAACTCTCTCTCTCTCCGCGGCAACGCGACGATCTCCGCACCATTGCCGCGATGATCATTCCCGCCAGTGACGAGTACAAAGCGCCCGGCGCCGACGATCCCGCAATCCAGGCTGATATCCTGGCAACGCTCGGACGCGATGCCAAATCCGTAGCTGCGGCGCTTGACCATCTGGCGCGGCTGGCCGGAGCGCCGCTCGCTGCGCTCGATGATGCCAGGCGCGATGCGGTGGTGCTTGAGTTTCGCAGGCACGGCGGCGTCGCCGCCGCGACGCTCGTCCGTGTCGTGCTGCAATGCTACTACCGTGACGATCGCGTGCTGGGCTCGCTCGGGCTCGAGCTGCGCGCGCCATTCCCCAAGGGCCATGTGCTTCCGGACGGAGATTGGTCGCTGCTCGATCCGGTCAAGGCAAGAGGCGGCTCGCTGAGGCGGGCACCCTAGCCATCTGGGCAGTCCAGCCCTGCGCTCCGGGCGGGCACCTTGCGTGGCGGGGCACAGGCCACCATCTGTGTGAGCCTTCAAGGACTCTTGCCATGTTGGATTTCACCTCAGATATCGTCGATGACGCCGCGTCATCGCGAATGACGGCGTCTGTCCCGGCCGATGACCGGGCCCTGCTGGACGCCTATTCCAATGCCGTGATCGACGTGACCGACCGTGTCGGCCCTGCGGTCGTGCGGGTTGAAACGGGACCGAAAAAGCCGAACGGTCGCGAGCGGGGCGGGCTCGGCTCCGGCATCGTGATCTCGCCGGACGGACTCGTCCTCACCAACAGCCATGTGGTCGGCTCCTCCAGGGAGATCCGGCTGCGCGACGTCGAAGGCCATGTCGGCGACGCGCAGGTGCTCGGCGTCGATCCCGACACCGACCTCGCGCTGCTGCGCGCCAATGGCGTGCGTCATTTGCCCTATGCCGCGCTCGGCAACTCCAAGAGCCTGAAGCGCGGCCAGCTCGTGATCGCGATCGGCAATCCGCTCGGCTTCGAGTCCACCGTGACCGCAGGCGTGGTCTCGGCGCTCGGGCGTTCGATCCGCTCGGTGAGCGGGCGCACCATCGAGGACGTGATCCAGACCGACGCCGCGCTCAATCCCGGCAATTCCGGCGGACCGCTGGTGTCGTCGAATGCCGAGGTGATCGGCATCAACACGGCCATCATCAGCGGCGCGCAGGGAATCTGCTTTGCGGTCGCCAGCAACACCGCGCAGTTCGTGTTGTCGGAGATCATCCGCCACGGCTATGTCCGCCGCGCCTATATCGGCGTTGCCGGGCAGACCGCACCGGTCCCGCGCCGGCATGCGGTGCTGGCCGGCGTCGAGAACAAGATGGGCGCGCTTCTCATGCAGATCGAGCCTGATGGACCTGCGGCGAAGGCGGGCCTGCTGCCCGGCGACGTCGTGATCAGGCTCGACGACGTCGAGATCAACGGCGTCGACGGATCTGATCCGCGTGCTCGACCGCGACCGGATCGGCCGGCGGCTCGCCATGGACGTGCTGCGGCTCGGCCGCCTGCGGGCGATCGACATTGATCCGGTCGAGCGCAGGCCGGCGCGCTAGGCTCTGCTTCGCCTGGGGCGCACTGGGAATGGCGCGCGGAGCGCGCGCTCTCCCGACCGCTACTCCGCGGCCGCGGCAAAGCGGCTGTTCTCGAGCTCCGCCTCGAGCCGAGCCGTCTCGGCCGCAGCCAGCTTGATGTTGGCTTCCTTGACGTGGCCGAAGCCGCGGATCGTCTCCGGCACGCGGGCAAGCCGCGCCAGAAGCGGGATCTGCTCCGCCTTCAGGCCGGCGAGCCGCCGATCGATCATGCCAAGATAGTCCTCGATCAGCTTCCGCTCGGTCCGGCGCTCCTCGGTGCGGCCGAACGGATCGAACGCGCTGCCGCGCAGGAACTTCAGCTTGGCCAACGCGCGGAAGGCGTGGATCATCCAGCCGCCGAATTCCTGTTTCTGGAGCCGGCCCGTCGTCTTGTCGCGCTTCGCGAAGATCGGTGGGGCGAGGTGGTACTTCAGCGCGAACTCGCCGTCGAATTTTTCCGACACCTTCTTTGCGAAGCTGCCGTCGGTATAAAGCCGCGCGACCTCGTACTCGTCCTTGTAGGCCATCAGCTTGAACAGGTTCTTCGCGGCGGCCTCGGTCAGCTCCGTCGATGCGGGCGACACCGTGCTCTCTGCCTTCCGCACCTTGGCGACGGCCGCGAGATAGCGGTCAGCGTAAGCCTTGTCCTGATAGAAGGTCAGGAAATCGGCGCGCGTCGCGACAACGTCGTCGAGCGACTTGGCCGGCGCGGTCGCCCTGTTCCTGAACTGGAGCACGCTACGCACCCGCAACATGTCGTGGGCGGCGAGACGGCCCCAGGTGAAGGCGAGCTTGTTCATCTCGATCGCGGCGCCGTTGATCTCGATGGCGCGGAGCAGGGCCTCCAGCGACAGCGGGATCGCGCCTTTCTGGAACGCGAATCCGAGCATGAAGGGGTTGGTGGCGATGCTGTCGCCCATCAGCGTGGCGGCAATGCCCGTGGCGTCGATGATGTCGAGGTTCTTGTCTCCGATGGCGTCGCGCAGCACGGTCTGCATCGTGCCCATCTCGAAGTCGAGATCGGGATTCTGCACGAAGCTCGCGGTCGGCTGCAAATCGGCGTTGATATAGGCTTTGGTCAGGCCGCGCTCGGCGCGGCTGAGTGCGGCCGGGCCGGCCGACACGATCATGTCGCAGCCGAGGATGACGTCGGCGCCGCCGGTGGTGATGCGGACCGCGGAGATGTCCTCGGGCTTCGGGGCGATGCGGACGTGGCTCATCACCGCGCCGTTCTTCTGCGAGAGGCCGGTGAAATCCAGCGCCGAGCAGCCGCGGCCGTCGACATGGGCGGCCATGCCGAGCAGGGCGCCGATGGTGATGACGCCCGTGCCGCCGATGCCGGTGACGAGGATGTTGTAGGGGCCGTCCAGCTCACGCGCCGGCGGCAGCGGCAGGTCGGCGAAGAGCTGGCCGGAATCGACCCCTGAGGTCTTCATGCGTTTGAGCGTGCCGCCATGCACGGTGACGAAACTCGGGCAGAAGCCCTCGACGCAGGAGAAGTCCTTGTTGCAGTTCGACTGGTCGATCTGGCGCTTGCGGCCGAATTCCGTCTCCAGCGGCTGCACCGAGACGCAATTGGAAGCCTGCGAGCAGTCGCCGCAGCCTTCGCAGACCAGCTCGTTGATGAACGCGCGCTTGGCGGGATCGGGATAGAGCCCGCGCTTGCGGCGGCGGCGCTTTTCGGCCGCGCAGGTCTGGTCGTAGATGATGACCGTGAGGCCCTTGATGTCACGCAGCTCGCGCTGCACGGCATCGAGCTCGCGGCGGTGATGGATGGTCGCGCCTTGCGGGAAGTAGTTTCCTTGCGGGTATTTGCCGGGATCGTCCGAAACGATCGCAAGCCGCTTGACGCCCTCTGCCCAGACCTGGTGCGCGATCTGCGCGACGTCGAAGCTGCCTTCGGCCGGCTGGCCGCCGGTCATGGCGACGGCGTCGTTGTAGAGGATCTTGTACGTGATGTTGATGCCGGCGGCGGAAGCGGCGCGGAGCGCGAGTAGACCGGAATGCGTGTAGGTGCCGTCGCCGAGATTCTGGAAGATGTGATTTTCGCTGGTGAAGGGTGACTGGCCGATCCAGTTCACGCCTTCGGCGCCCATATGCGAGATCAGGTCGGTGCGGCGGGTCGGCATGCTCAGGGCCATGCCGTGGCAGCCGATGCCGGCCATGGCGCGGCTTCCCTCCGGCACGCGCGTGGAGGTGTTGTGCGGGCAGCCCGAGCAGAAGAACGGCGTACGCGCGAGCTTGATCTGCGTGCTGGTGGTGACGGGATTGTCGAACGCCTCGAGCCGGGCGAGGCGCTGCTCCAGCACCGGACTGTGATGGCCGAGCTTGCGCAGGCGCGCCACCAGCGCGGAGGCCACGATGGTCGGTGTCAGCTCGCCTTCGCTCGGCAGCAGCGGCGCGCCGCGCTCGTCGCGTTTTCCCGTGACGGTCGGGCGCCTGGACGCATCGATATTGTAGAGGATGCGCATGAGCTGGTCTTCGATGAAGCCGCGCTTCTCCTCGACCACGAGCACGTCCTGAAGGCCTTCCGCAAAACGCCTGGCGCCGCTTTCCTCCAAGGGCCAGGTCATCGCGACCTTGTAGATGCGAAGGCCGAGGTCCTGCGCGTCCTTGTCGGTGATCCCCAAGTCGGCGAGGGCCTGGCGCAGATCGAGATAGGCCTTGCCGGTTGCGATGATGCCGAGCCGCGCCGGCTTGGAATCGAGCACGATGCGGTCGAGCTGGTTGGCGCGGGCGAAGGCCTGCACCGCGGCCATCTTCGGACCGAACAGGCGCCGCTCCGCCTCCAGCGGCGGATCGGGCCAGCGAATGTTGAGGCCGCCGGGCGGCATCTCGAAATCATCGGGCAGCCTGATCTGGATGCGCTCGGGATCGCTATAGATGGACGCCGAGCTCTCGACGGTCTCGCTGATCGCCTTGAAGCCGACCCAGCAGCCGGAGAACCGCGACAGCGCGAAGCCGTAGAGGCCGAGGTCGAGATAGTCCTGGAGCGTCGCGGGATTGATCACTGGGATCAGCGCCGCCGCGAACACCTGCTCGCTCTGATGCGCCAGCGTCGAGGACTGGCAGCCGTGGTCGTCGCCGGCAAGCGCAAGCACGCCGCCATTGAGCGACGTGCCCGCCGCATTGGCATGCTTGAGCGCATCGACCGAGCGATCGACGCCGGGGCCTTTGCCGTACCAGATGCCGAACACGCCATCGACCTTGGCGCCGGGAAACAGGCCGACCTGCTGGCTGCCCCACACGGCGGTTGCCGCGAGGTCCTCGTTCAGGCCGGGCACGAAGGCGATGTCGTGCTGCTGGAGGTGCGACTTCGCCCGCCACAGCGCGTGGTCGTACATGCCGAGCGGGGAACCGCGATAGCCCGAGATGAAGCCGCCGGTGTTGAGCCCCTGGAGGCGGTCGCGTTCGCGCTGCAACATGGGCAGGCGCACCAGGGCTTGCGTGCCGGACAGGAAGATCCGCTTGGATTCGAGCCGGTATTTGTCGTCCAGCTCGACCTGCATCAGCGTCATTTCGGAAATCCTTGTGTCTCGGTCAGGCGTGAGGTTTGCGCTGCGGGAGGGAGTGCGGCGGCGCGACGCGGATTGTGACAGTCAAGTGTATGCGTCGGCGAAGTCAATATCGCTGGCCGCATCCGTGGCGCTCCTGCTAGTCATGGCTGCCTGTGGAGAGCACCATGACTTCAAATGCATTCGACACCGATATCACGGAAACGTCCGAGGCGCTGATCGGGCCGTGGCGGCAGCCGCGGCAGATGCTGCAAGCGCAAACCTACGACGCGCACGCCTCCATCCATGACGATGCCACCGCCCAGAAGCTGGGCTTCAAGGGCGGCACCATCGAAGGTCCGACCCATTTCAGCCAGTTCGCGCCGCTTGGCGAACGGCTATGGGCACGTGCTTGGTTCGAGACGGGCTGTCTTTCCGCGCACTATCGCAGCGTCTGCTACGAGGGCGAGGAGGTGCAAGCAATCCTGTCGAAACCATTGCCCGGCACGAGCCGGTGCCAGATTCAGATGGTCAAGCGCGACGGCACCGAAGTGTTGCGTGGTACGGCCTCGGTCGGCGATGCGCCCGTTGCGACCGCGCTCGAGACGCGCCTCGGCGAGCTCAAGCCGCTCGCCGATCCCGTGATCCTGCGCGATGTGAAGGTGGCGCAGACCGGCAAGCGGCAGTCGGTGCGCATGGCCTTCGACCAGAACATGGGCGACCTCTATCCGTTTTCACTCAGACAGAAGCTCGCCGTCATCACCGAGGGCTCGCCCTACTATTCGGGCGCGGATAATCCGTGGGGTAAGCCCATCATCCCGATGGAGATGCTGAGCGTGCTGTTCCAGTACCGTTCCAAGGACGATCCGCTGCCGGCCAAGGGCCCGGCCGTCGGCCTGTTCGCCGACCAGGAGGTCCGGCTGATCAAGGGGCCGCTGTTCGTTGCCGAAGAGTACGAAGTCGAGCGCGAGGTCGTCGCGCTCTCCGCCAGCCGTCGCACCGAGAGCGCCTGGGTCAAGACGCGCGTGTTCGACAAGACGGGCGCGATGGTGGCGACCATGCTGCTGAACATGGCGACGCTGAAGGATTCATATGCGCCCTACGAGGAAGAGCATCGGCGGCTGTATGGGGCGGGGCGGTAGAGCCACTTCTGTCATTCCGGGGCGCGCATAGCGCGAGCCCGGAATCCATTTCACCTCGCGTGCTGCCGTCCCATGGATTCCGGGCTCGACGCTTCGCGCCGCCCCGGAATGACAGAGAAGAGAGTGTCACGGCCAGCTCATGCTTTAAGCAACTGCACGTCGCGAAATCGTCGCACAGGGAATAAGCAGCCGTCGACCATGGTCGTAACCTTCTGACTAAACAATGAATTCCCTCGCAACCGGCCCTTCTCCGTAATTGTACACAATGGCACGGCGCTTGCAGAACTCCAGGCCAAGAGAGTTCTCGCGGGGCCTGCGTCATGTTGAACTCAGCCAAGCCGATAAAGAGCGTCGTCGGCGCCGAGCCGGAGCCGATCAAGCTCGACTGGCCCGCGACCGCGCTTCTCATCATCGACATGCAGCGCGACTTCATGGAGCCCGGCGGCTTCGGCGAAACGCTCGGCAACGACGTCAGCCAGCTCGCGCGTGCGGTGAAGCCGATCGGCGAGGTGCTGGCGGCGGCCCGCGAGAGCGGCATGCTGGTCATCCACACCCGCGAGGGACATCTGCCCGACCTCTCCGACGCGCCGCCGGCGAAGCTCGAACGCGGCGCGCCGAGCCTTCGCATCGGCGATCCCGGTCCGATGGGCCGCATCCTCATTCGCGGTGAGGCCGGCCACGACATCATTCCCGAGCTCTATCCGCTCGACAGCGAAATCGTGATCGACAAGCCGGGCAAGGGCGCCTTCTACGCCACCGAGCTCGGCGACGTGCTCGAGAAATACGGCATCGAGAATCTTCTGGTGTGCGGGGTCACCACGGAGGTGTGCGTCAACACCACGGTGCGTGAGGCCAATGACCGCGGCTATCGCTGCGTCGTCATCTCGGACGGCTGCGCGTCCTACTTTCCCGAGTTCCACGAGATGGGCCTGAAGATGATCAAGGCCCAGGGCGGCATCTTCGGCTGGGTCACCGACTCCGCCGCAGTCCTGGAGGCGATGAGGATTTCGACCACATAGGGGTATGACCATGAGCACATTGGCAGGGACGGCTGGCAGATCTGAAATCGAAAAGTCCGGGTTCAAGCCGGCGCTATGGACATCGGGCGACTGGAACGCGTTTTTCGGCTTCGGCACCAACATCCTCGTCAACATGCTGGTGCTCACGGGCCTCTTGCGCTTCGTGCTGAAGATGCCTGATAGCCTGGTGTTCGGCCGCATCCTGCCCGCGCTCGGGCTGATGATGTGCCTGTCCACCTTCTATTATGCGTATCTCGCCTACCGGCTCGCGCAGAAGACCGGCCGCAACGACGTTTGCGCGCTGCCGTCCGGCGTCAGCGTGCCGCACATGTTCATCGTCACCTTCGTGATCATGCTGCCGATCACGCTCAAGACCGGCGATCCGCTCAAGGGCTGGTCGGCGGGTCTGGTCTGGGTGTTCTTCCAGAGCTTCATTCTCATGATCGGCGGCTTCATCGCGCCCTTCATCCGCAGGATCACGCCGCGCGCGGCGCTGCTCGGCACGCTTGCCGGCGTCTCCGTCACTTTCATCTCGATGCGGCCGGCGCTGGAGATGTACATGACGCCGCAGATTGGTCTGGTCTGCTTCGCCATCATTCTGGTGAGCTGGTTCGGCGGGGTGAAATACTGGCGTGGCATTCCCGCCGGTCTCGTCGCCATTGCCGTCGGCATGGTCATCGCCTGGGGCTCGAACCTGTTCGGGCTCGGCCTCGGCGGCCTGAGCATCGCCGGCGTTGGCGCAGCCTTCGCTAATTTCGGCTTCTCGGTGCCGATCCCGGCAATAGGCTATGTCTTCTCCGGCTTCGAATTCCTCGGCATCATCCTCGTCACCGCCATTCCGTTCGGCATCTACGACCTCGTCGAAGCCATGGACAATGTCGAGAGCGCGGAGGCTGCCGGCGACGAATATCCGACCACGCGCGTGCTCACCGCCGACGGCGTCGTCAGCCTGATCGGCTGCCTGATGGGCAATCCCTTCATCAACGCGGTCTATATCGGCCATCCCGGCTGGAAGGCGATGGGAGGTCGGATCGGTTACTCGGCGGCCACGGGCATCATGGTGGTCGTGCTGTCCTGGTTCGGCATCATCTCGGTGCTGCTGGCACTCGTGCCCGTCGTCGCGATCTCGCCGATCCTGCTCTACATAGGCATGCTGATAGGTGCGCAGGCGTTCCAGACCACGCCGGTCAAGCATGCGCCCGCGATCGTGCTGGCGCTGACCCCGCATCTGGCCGCCTGGGCCAAGCTCCAGATCGACACCATGCTGGGCTCCACCATGAATGCGGCGGCAACCGTCGGCGGAATGGCGGCCGACAAGGCCGATGCGGTCAAGGCCGCCGCGATCGCCGCGCTACCGCAGCAGGGCGTGTTCTATCATGGGCTGGAGGTGATGGGCGGCGGCTCCATCCTCGGCGGGCTCATTCTCGGCGCGATCGGCGTCTTCGTCATCGAGCGGGATTTCGAGAAGGCGTCCGCCTTTGCGCTGGTCGGGGCGGTGCTGACCTATTTCGGTTTCATGCATGGCGAGGCCGTGGGCATCGGCGGCGGCTTTGGCGTAACGCCCGCGGTCGCGCTGGCCTACGCCGTGATGGCCGGCGGCCTGTTTGCCGCCAGCAAGCTCGGCGCCAGCGAGCCCTACACCGCGCATCCGGAGATGTCGGCCGCGCCGGCGGAGTAGGCGTGGACCTCAAATGTTGAGGCACGGCCGGGCGATGTCCCGGCCGGCTTCTTTTCAGGGGCGCACGGCTGGTGTCTCCAGCGGCAGGCCACGCGCCCGCGACATCAGATAGAGCTCGAGCGCGACCAGCTCGGGCGAGCCGTAGTCATAGGCCTGGGCGCGGACCCCGGTCATGCAGCTGCGCAGCCGCCGCTCTAGCGATCCAAGCGTCTGCCACTCCAGGCGGTAGAGCGGATAACCGGTCGGCTGTCCCTGCGTGATCGGTGCGCCCGCGAGGCGCTTGTCGAAATTGTCGTCGTGGCAGTTGGTGCAGGCGAGGTTGAGCTGGCCCTCGCGCTGCATGAAGAGCGCGCGGCCTTGCTCGACAAAGGGCTCGGCGAGCGGATCGTCGCCGGCCGTGATCGGGGTGCTCCGCGACTGGTGGGCGACGAAGGCGGACAATGCGAGCAGTTCGCGATCCTCGTAGGGCAGCGGCGTCGCCTGCTGATGATTGGCGCGGCAGAGATTGATCCGCTGATCGAGCGTGACGGGACGGCCGAGTGCCTTGTCGAAGGCGGGATAGCGCGCGGCGACGCCTTTCATGTTGCTGCGCGCATCGCCATGACAACCCGCGCAGGCTTTGTCGGCGCTGCCGGTCTTTTTCGCCCAGAGCGCTTCGCCGTCGAGCACGAACAGCATGCCGGGATTGCTGGTGTCGTCGTCCTGCATGGCGCGCGTCTCCGGGCCCATGAAGGCATAGCCGGAGCGGCGTGCATCGGGCGGGATTTCACCGGCGAGCAGGGCAGGGGCTGCGGCGAACAAGGTTGCCACCGCTATCGCGCGCCAAGAGATCATTCGACTGTGATCGATGCCGACGCGGTTGTCGAATAGCCGTTGTCGCCGATCCATTCGAACTCGAACTTGCCGCTGTCCTTCGCGACCGTGAAGAACGACAAATACGGGTTTGCCGCGATCGCCGGAAACAGATCGGCGCGAAAGATTTCGGCGCCGTTGTAACGACATGCAAAGCTCGTGATGATGTCGCGCGGCACCAGCTTGCCGTCGACGGTGTGACGATAGCCAGTCTCCATGATGTGCGAGGTCAGCGCGCGGATCTCGATGATCTGGCCACGTTTGGCTCTCGCCGGAACGTTGATGAGCGCGGCCATCAGTTCGTCTCCTCGGTGCAGGCGGCCAACGTCACGACGACGTCGACGGCAACCTGCCAGAACGTGTCGTCGGAGAGATGCGCGATCGCGACGACCTTCTGGGTATCGGCGAGCCGAATCCGGGTCGACACCTGTGCTCGGCCGGAGGAAGGGCCGAAATAGAAATTGCCGATGTTCGGCTGCGGGTTCTTTTCATTGAAGACGTGGATGCTCTTGACGTGGTCATCGGCCGTCATCGGGCTTGCAACGCTCACCGTCATCGGTACCGTGTTGCCATTCTCGACCAGGGGCGGAATGTCGAGCTTCACCTTTCCGGTCCGAATCTGCGCTTCGCCGACGACGTTGCGGATCGCGGTGTTGAGCATCGCCGGTGTTGCCTCGATCGGCCGCACGGTGACGATCGGGATTGTGCCGGCGACTGTCACGCCTCCGGCGAGGCTCAGGAATTGTCGTCGCGTGGTTGGCATGAACCTAGTCCCGAAGCGTTGCGAGAAAAGCCACGATGTCCTCGATCTCCGCAGCCGACAATATCGGCTTGCCGACGAAGTTACGTCCGACACGGATGAGGCCTTCGGTGCGATAATAGGACGGCATGATGGTCTCCGGGTTGAAGCGCGCGGCATCGACCAGTCGAAGCCGCAACTGGCTCACTGACCACCGGTTCCCGGCGCCGGTGAGATCAGGTGCGAGATCACCCTGGAACCGCGTTTCCGGAAATGGGCCGGAATGGCAGAGAATGCAGGTCGTGGTGCGCGCGAGCACCAGGGCGCGGCCGCGCGCGGCATCGCCGGGGGAACCTGTGAGCGAGGCGGGAATGCCGTCGTTGACGATCTTGTAGGGAACGAGCTCGTCCGCTTGGACGGGCAGGGCGAAGGCAAGGCTCGCCACGACGAGCGCAGCGATCGCAGGTATCGGATTGAGCGGCTGAGGTCGCCGCGAACTCCTCTGACCTCTCCCGCCTGCGGGAGAGGTCGGCGCATCGCGCCGGGTGAGGGCTCCTTCCTCTTGGGGAGTCTTGCAAGTGGAAACACCCTCTCCCCAACCCTCCCCCGCAGGCGGGGGAGGGAGCGCACCTTGTACGTGGCGACAGCTTGCTCTCATCTTGCGCTAGCCAAAGGTTTCCGCCGTGATGGTTTGAAACCAGCGCTCGGCTTCGGTCGCCTCGCGCGCGCGCAATTCGGGCGGCGCATCGACCGGGCTGGTCGCGCCGCCCTCGACCTCGGCGAAGATGTCGCCCCTGGGCTGGTAGTTGCCGGCGAGCGAGAAACCGTAGCCGGGCGCGACGGTGCTGTAGCAGAGCCCTGTGAGTCGTGGCGCCTCCGGTGTGCGACCCGCGAGCAGGCTAATGATCGCGGCGGCGCAGGCCTTGCCCTGGGCGGTTGCAGCGGAGGCCGATTTGGGAATGCCGCCGCCGAGACAGGCGTCGCCGATGACATGGATGTTCGGGACAAGCTTCGATTCGAAGGTGATGGGATCGATAGGACACCAGCCGGTCGCGTCCGCAGCGCCCGCGACCTCGGCGATGCGTCCCGCACGCTGCGGCGGAATTACGTTGGCGACATCAGGGGTGTAGTGGCCGAATTCGGTGACGATGGTTCTGGTCGCGGCATCGATTGAGGTGACGCGGCCGCCTTGCGACAGGCCGATGCGCTCGATCATGTCGCCGTAGAGCTCCTTCCATGCCTTTTCGAACAGTCGCTGCTGGGAGAAAGTGTCCTTGGCATCAAGGATCAGAACTTTCGAGCGCGGCTTCTTCGTCTTCAGGTAATGCGCGATCAGGCCTGCGCGCTCGTAAGGCGCGGGCGGGCAACGAGAAGGATTGGCCGGGATTGCAATGGCGACGGTGCCGCCATCGGCCATCGCCTCCAATTGCCTGCGCAGCAGAAGCGATTGCGCGCCGGCCTTCCAGGCGTGCGGCATCGTCTCGGACGTGGCCTCGTCGTAGCCGGGCAGGGCTTCGAGATGGAAGTCGATGCCGGGCGAGAGCACGAGCCGGTCATAGCCAAATTCGGTGCCATCGCCCGTGGTCACGCCACGCTTTTGCGTGTCGATGGCCGTCGCAGCCTGGGCGACCACGGTGATGCCAGCGGCGGCGAGCTTGTCGTAGCCGAACTGCTGCGCCTCGATCTCGCGCAGGCCCGCGATCACCTCGTTGCTGAAGGGGCACGAGATGTAGGTCCTGTCCGGCTCGATCAGAGTGATCTGCAATCTCGCGTCGGCGTGCTTGAGCGCGCGGGCGCAAGCCGCGCCGCCAAAGCCGCCGCCGACCACGACGATGCGGCCCGCCGATTGTGCGCGCAGGATGGAAGGTGCGGCGAGCGATGTGGCCGCGACGGCGATGCCGAGGACGGCATTCCGCCGTGTCACCGGCGCATTCATGGGGCTTGTCCGGAAAATGCTGCGGCGGCGGGCGTGGCCGCCGCAGCTCTTCTTACGCGAAGGTGATGTTCTGGTCGCGCAGCGGCACCGAGCGGATGCGTTTGCCGGTCGCGGCGAAGTACGCATTGAGCACGGCCGGCGCCGCGACGCCGATGGTCGGCTCGCCGACACCGCCCCAGAACCCTCCGCTCGGCACCATCACCGATTCCACCTTCGGCATCTCGTTGATGCGCATCGAGTTGTAGGTGTCGAAGTTGGTCTGCTCGATTTTGCCGTCCTTCACGGTGCAGCCACCATAGAACAGCGCGGAGAGGCCATAGACGAAAGAGCCCGCGATCTGCCGCTCCACCTGCGCAGGATTGACGATGTATCCGGGATCGGTGGAGGCGACGATGCGATGCACCTTGATCTTGCTGCCGTCGGTCACCGAGATCTCGGCGGCGCCGGCGACATAGCTGCCATAGCCCATGACCTGCGCGATGCCGCGATAGACACCCTGCGGCGCAGGCGTGGTCCAGCCGATCTTCTCGGCCACGGCATTGAGCACCGCGAGGTGCTTGGGGTGATTGCCCATCAGCTTCCGGCGGAATTCGAGCGGGTCCTGGCCTGCGGCCTGGGCCAACTCGTCCATGAAGCACTCCATGTAGATCGCATTGTGATTGACGTTGACGCCGCGCCAGAAGCCGGGCGGAACGTGCGGGTTGCGCATCGCATGCTCGATCAACAGGTTCGGCACCGAGTAGCCGAACGCGGCGTCCCCGGATTGGGCAACGCCCTGGAATGCGACGGGATCCATGCCGTTCTGCAGCGCATCAGGGCGAAGTGAGAACAGGATCGACTGCCCCGACAGGCGGTAGTGCAGCGCGACCAGATTGTTGTTGGCGTCGAACGCGCCGGTCATCTTGCACTGGGTGATCGGGTGATACCTGCCGTGCGCCATGTCCTCTTCGCGCGACCACAACAGCTTGATCGGCGTGCCCGGCATCTGCTTGGCGATCATGACGGCCTGGCGGACGTAGTCCGTCTGGCCGCGCCGGCCGAAGCCGCCGCCCGGCATCACCTTGTGCACGTCGCACTTCTCCGCCGGCAGGCCGGAGGCCTCCAGCACGGCAGCGAAGGCCGCCTCGCCATTCTGCGTGCCGCACCAGACTTCGCATTTGTCCGCCGTGTAGAGCGCGGTGGCGTTCATCGGCTCCATGGTGGCGTGGTTCTGGTAGGGATAACTGTAGACGGCTTCGATCTTCTTGGCGGCGCTGGCAATCGCTGCCTTCGCATCTCCGTTCTTGTTGCCGACATAGGCTGGCTGCGCGTCGTTCAGTCCCTCGGCCAGCCACTTCGCAATCGACTCGCTGGAGACCTTGGCGTTCTCACCCTCGTCCCAGACGATCGGCAGAGCCTCCAGCGCGGTCTTGGCGTGCCACCACGTATCTGCGACGACAGCGACTGCGGTATCGCCGACCTTGACCACCTTCTTGACGCCTTTCATGCCGGCGATCTTGGCTTCGTCGAAGCTCTTCAGCTTGCCGCCGAACACCGGGCAATCCTTGATTGCGGCATTCAGCATGCCCGGCAGCTTGATGTCGGCGCCGTAGATCATGGCACCGGTGGTCTTGTCGACCGTGTCGAGCCGCTTCACGCCCTTGCCGATCAGCTTCCAGTCCTTTGGATCCTTCAGCTTGACGTCCGCCGGCGGCGTCAGCTTGGCTGCGGCCTCGGCGACCTTGCCGTAGGTCGTGGTCCGACCCGAGGGCTTATGGGTGATGACGCTGTTGGACACCGTGCACTCGGAGGCCGGCACTTTCCACGCATCGGCGGCGGCCTGGATCAGCATCACGCGCGCGGTGGCGCCGCCCTTGCGGACATAGTCCTGCGACGAGCGGATGCCGCGGCTGCCGCCGGTCGAGAAATCGCCCCAGACGCGCTTGCGGGCAACGCTCTGGCCCGGGGTCGGATATTCGGTCGTGACCTTGGTCCAGTCGCATTCGAGCTCCTCGGCGACGAGCTGGGCGAGCCCGGTCAGCGAGCCCTGGCCCATCTCCGAGCGGGCGATGCGGATCACGACAGTGTCATCGGGCCTGACCACGACCCAGGCGCCGATCTCGGGCGATCCGTCGGCGGCGCGGACCACGGCGGGGCCGCCGAAGGGAATGTCGAAGCCGATTGCAAGGCCCGCGCCGACGGCAGCGCTGCCGATGACGAAGGCACGACGGTTCATGTTGGGAGAGACGTGCTTGTTCATGGGGCGGCTCCTTACGCGCTTGCGATCGTGTGGATCGCCTCGCGCACCTGCTGGAAGGTGCCGCAGCGGCAGATGTTGGTGATGGCCTCGTCGATGTCGGCGTCGGTCGGCTTGGGCTTCTCGTTCAGCAGCGCCGCCACCGCCATGATCATGCCGCTCTGGCAGTAGCCGCATTGCGGCACGTCCTGGGCGATCCAGGCTTCTTGCACCTTGTGCAGCGAATCCGCGGATGCGAGCCCCTCGATCGTGGTGATCCTCTTGCCCTCGGCCTCGCTGACCGAGATCCCGCAGGAGCGCATCGCCACGCCGTCGATGTGAACCGTGCAGGCGCCGCATTGTGCAATGCCGCAGCCATATTTGGTGCCGGTCAGGCCGGCATTCTCGCGGATTGCCCAGAGCAGCGGCGTATCCGGCTCGACGTCAAGGGTGAAGTTTTTTCCGTTGATTGTTAGATTTGCCATCGCAAGTCCCCTGATTGGCCCAATCCACCGATTGAACTCAGGGGTGTAATGTGTCCGGCAAACTGGAACTGTTCAAATCAACAGTCCGCGGGGTGATCGGGATGCACGAACCTGCGGCGGCTTGAGTATGGACCGCGGCGTTGTTTTGGCTCATGCCTTCCCCAATCGATTCGGCTTGGCGGCTCTCCATGGGCGCCAATCCGTGGCTTTAGGCGACGTCCGGCCGTAAAGGACCGGTTCCCGACCGATCGCAGCGGCGACAGTTTGTCCCTTTTGCCGGGATGCAAGATGCGGGCGCTTTGATACACTGCGCCGACGCAAAAGGAGTTCCATGAACGTGCCGAGTCCTTGCAACGTACTGATGCTCTATCCGCTGTTCTCGGCAGAGTCCTTCTGGAGCTTTGGCGAATCCTGCAAAGTGATGGGCGTCAAGCGCCCCGCCGCCCCCTTGGGGCTGATCACCGTTGCAGCGATGTTGCCCGAGAGCTGGACGGTCCGGCTGATCGATTGCAACACGGCGCCGCTCGGCGACGACGATCTCGCCTGGGCCGACGTCGTCTTCACCGGCGGAATGATGCCGCAGCAGGCCGACACGCTGCGCCTGATCGAGCTCTGCCGCGCGGCTGGCAAGCCGGTGGTCGTCGGCGGACCCGATCCCACATCGAGCCCCCACATCTATGAGCGGGCCGACTTCCGAGTGCTCGGTGAGGCCGAGAGCGTCATCGACGACTTCATCGCGGCCTGGGAGGGCGGTGCACGCTCCGGTACCTTCACCGCGCCGAAATTCCAGGCCGATGTCACCACAACGCCGGTGCCGCGTTTCGACCTGCTCAAATTCGAGGACTATCTCTATCTCGGTGTGCAGTATTCCCGCGGCTGCCCCTTCACCTGCGAGTTCTGCGACATCATCGAGCTTTATGGACGCGTGCCGCGGACCAAGACGGTCGAGCAGATGTTCGTCGAACTCGAGACGCTCTACCAAATGGGCTACCGCGGCCATCTCGACTTCGTCGACGACAATTTCATCGGCAACAAGAAGTCGCTGCGGCAGTTCCTGCCCAAGCTCGCCGAATGGCAGCGGACGCACGGCTATCCCTTCGAATTTTCGACCGAAGCCTCGGTCAATCTCGCCGACGATTCGGAGCTCCTAGAGCTGATGGGGCAGGCGAATTTCTTCGGTATCTTCGTCGGCATCGAAAGTCCGGACCCGGCGACGCTGGTCGCAATGCGGAAGAAGCAGAATACGCGACGCAACATCGCCGAGAGCATCCACAAGATCTACGCCGCCGGCATTCTGGTCACCGCCGGTTTCATCGTCGGCTTCGACAACGAGAAGGTCTCGATGGCCGACGCCATGATCGACTTCATCGAGGAGGCGGCGATTCCCGTCAGCATGGTCGGGTTGCTCTATGCCTTGCCGAACACGCAGCTGACGCGCCGCCTGGAGCGCGAGGGCCGCCTTCATCCGGGCCACGATGTGGCGCCGACCATCGGCGCCGATCAATGCACGGCCGGGATCAATTTCGATCCGGTGCGCCCACTACGTGATATCCTGATGGACTACAAGCGTGTGCTGGAGCACGTCTACAGTCCGGCCGCCTATGCAGGCCGCGTTGACCGCCTGATGACGCTGCTCGACCGCTCGCGGCAGCGCCACGAGCTCGCGGAAGGAGACATCCGCGCCAAGCTCGGCGCAATGGAGACCGTGCACCGTGTGGTGTCTGCGCTTCCCGAAGCACGCGGTCCGCTGTGGCAGACCTTCATGAATTG
The DNA here is from genome assembly GCF_054602315.1 of Bradyrhizobium cedriense. Lineage (NCBI taxonomy): Bacteria > Pseudomonadati > Pseudomonadota > Alphaproteobacteria > Hyphomicrobiales > Nitrobacteraceae > Bradyrhizobium > Bradyrhizobium cedriense. Next base: position 1,037,286 of record NZ_JBTSWB010000002.1, read on the forward strand.
CGCCAAGCGCGACACGACATCGGCGCGCATTGCCGTGCAGATGATTGCGGCCTATGCGCATCTCGGGCCGTTCTCGCGCAAGGTGATCGCTGCCATCGATGAGCGCCTGGCCGCGCTGGACGAGCAAATGCCTAGTCCCGTCGTGGCTGCGGACGCGACCGAGGTCCGACATCTGGCCTGACTCCGGAGAGCCTATGGGAGCCGCGGAGCGCCTTGATGCGCCGCCGGGCAGGCCTTCCGGCAATCAAAGTGGCTGTCATGTGTGATATCCCGGCTTGACAGCCGAACAACCTCAAGCTGATCGTCATCAGGACGACACCGGCCCCGCCATGATTTCGGTGCGCGGCCGCGTCATTGCCGGATTGGCATTAGCGGGGTTGAGCCATGTTCAGGAAGGTGATCCGCTGGTCGATTGCGCTGATTGCCGTTGCGGCTCTGGCCGTCGCGTATCTGCCTTCCTTCATCGCCGATTCCATCTACAAGAACGTCGACGACATCACCGATGGCGAGATGCCCGCCACGGTCACCAACTTTCAATCGGGGCCTGACGTCGTCAGTACCATCGGGGGCAGCGGCGAGGGGTTGAACTGCAGCCTGCCGGCCTGGGCCAACATATTGTTCGACGGCGGAGGGGATTCTAACACGAAGCGTCATCTCGTCCTGCAGCGCTTCAGGCAGGCCTGCGTCTTTCACGATCTGTGCTATCGCCACGGCCTTGCAACCTACGGCTATAACCAGAACGATTGCGATCGCATTCTGCAGAACGCGGCCTTTCGGTTGTGCGTCTACATACGAAACAGCAGTCAGGAGAGCAGCGCGGCGCGCTGCCAGACCGATTCCAAGATGGTTCTGGCCGGTGTGAGTGTCGGAGGGCACGACGCCTATCGCGGCTGGGACCGATCGACCTATTTCGAATTTGATTCGGATCCGTCGCGGTCGCACGGGTTTCAGGTCAGCCGCGTGGTCACTCATCCATTCAAGGCGATCCTGCCTGCCAAATACGGCGGTGACCCCGATCAGGTCATTCTCATGTTCGAGAACCTCCGCTCCAATCTGGCCGTGACCTGCATCACCTGCGCAAGTGTTCCCGTTCTGGAGTGGACCACCGATCCCAACGCCGTCAGCGCCGAACTGCGCTCGGTCGGCGTGACGCGGTTGCCGGACGCGCTGCTGAAGCGCGTGCCGATGCTGACCGAGACCATGCCGGTCTGGTTGCCGCCGCGACGGCGGCACGCGGCGCCGCATCTCCTGGTCGATGGAGCGGGCAAGGATCATCTGATCTGGATGAGCCGGAACAACTCGGAGAACAGCATATCCTGTGTCGTCAGCGCCGATGCGGCGCGACTCCTCACCAATACCTTGCCGACCCGGGATCTCTGCTCCGTCGATGCGGGCCCATCGCTGACCCGCGTGGAGGTCGACATGTTCGCCACCTCTCCGCTTCCGATGGAAGTACCCGGAAGCTCGGATCTCATCTATGCGACCTCGGCCAGCCCACAGAAGACGGCAGAGCACCATTTGAGCTTCTGTTCGCGCTCGACGTCACGGAAGGTCGAGGAGACCGACCATGACGACCGGTCCAAATGCGTCACCTTCCCCGAAACGGAGGTCCGCAACGGCGCGGCGCTCGGCGCATTTCAGAACTTTCCGCTGGTTCGTCCCGGGCAGCAGATCTATTTCGCGCGGGACATCGCGCAGCAGGCCGACTCGCTGCTGACCGCCGCCCGGCAGCGCGCCTTTGGCAATACCTTCTCGCCCGAAGGCGCACTGCTTGTGATCGACGTTGCACCGCCGCTCGCCGCAAAAGGCCCTCTCTCGGCCAAGCTGAAGAAGATCGTCCGGTTCGACATCGACGATCGCTTCGATCCCATGATGCCGATCACGCGCAAGGCGGACGACCTGCGCTTCCTGAGTCTGGAGGCGGCGAAGTCGAGCGTGCACCTTCGCATGATCGATTTCGCCAAGGACAAGCCCTCCGTCGGCAATGTGCAACTGATGATGGCCAACGGCGAGGTGGACCTGGATCGCTCCTGGGCGGAGAGGCCCGTGCTGGTGCTGGAGACCAGGGACGCGCGACCCAGAACCAAGCTGGTGTTCTCGCGCGGAGAAATCGCGGCCCAGCCGGGCAAGCCCGTCACGTCCGGCATGACGACGGAAGCGTTGACGCTGCAGACGTTGGTTTTCGAACGCGATGCTGCGGCGCCTTCGAACACGCCGTTCGTGAAATCGGCCGGAGCGGCGTGCCGGGTCGTCTACGACTTCGCGCCCAACCACACCGATTGGCCGTGCTACCGCGCGTTTGATCCCGAGCGTCCGATGCGGGCGTCGCCGGCGACGCGGATGCAGGCCTCGCAGACGCTGGTCGGGCGATTCACCCAGGCCGGCGGCCATGGCATCGCTTTTCCCGATCTCTGCCTGAAGTCGGAGCCGATCATCCTGGCGCCGCAAGGGAGCACGTTTGTGCCCGTGAGCGAGACCGCGGGTTGGTCAGGGCCGCCAAGGCTGACACGGGCGGTCACGTGCGAGCCGCTCGATGCGGCAGCAGTGGTGAGCCGTCCGATCGCGCAGAAGGCGCCGTGAAGGCCGGGCTGGCCAATCGAGCGCGCGACCGCGATCGTCGTCCTATTTCACCGAGAGCCGCAAAAAGCTCATCACGCTGCCGAGCGCTGCAAAGCCGGCGCCGAGCGCCAGCGCCAATGTCGCGCCATTGTGGCCCGCGAGCCCGAAGCAGGCTGCGGCGAGCGCCGCGCCGGTGGTTTGCCCCGTCAGGCGCGCGGTGGCGACGATGCCGGAAGCGCTGCCGCTGCGGTGCGGCGGCGCGCTCGACATCACCGCCTTCATGTTCGGCGCCTGGAAGAAGCCGAAGCCGATGCCGCAGATCACCATCCGCCAGATGATGTCGGCGATGGCGGGATTGGCCGGCAGCATCGCGAGCAGCGCCATGCCGAGGCCGAGCAGCACCAGGCCGACGCCGCCGAGCAGGCCGACGGCGTGGCGGTCGGAGAGGCGCCCCGCAATCGGCGCCATGATGCCGACCACCAGCGGCCAGGGCGTCATGAAGAAGCCGGTCTCGACCTGCGAGCGGCCGAGCACGTCCTCGAAATAGAACGGCAGCGAGACGAAGGCGAGGCCCTGGACTGCGAAGGAGCACACCGCGGTCGCCGCCGACAGCGCGAACATCGGCCGGCTGAACAGGTCGATCGGCAACATCGGCGCGGGATGATCGGCATGGCGGCGCATCAGGACGATTCCGAGCACGAGGGCCGAGACGATCTCGGCGGCCACCACCGCCGGGGAAAGGTTGTGCGCGGCGCTGCTGATGCCGGTGATGAACAGGCCGAGGCAGGCGGTGGCGAGGATCGCGCCGAGAAAGTCGAAGCCGTGATCGGCGCGCGGCGTCTTCGGCAGCATCGCAAAGCCGATGCCGATGGCGATGAGGCCGAACGGGATGTTGACGGCGAACAGCCAGGGCCAGGGGCCGAGCGCGAGGATCGCCGAGGCGATCGACGGGCCGAAGGTGAAGGCGGTCGCAACCACCAGCGCATTGTGGCCGAAGCCGCGGCCGAGCATTCTCCCGGGATAGACGAAGCGTACCAGCGCCGTGTTCACGCTCATGATGCCGCTCGCCCCCAACCCTTGCAGCGTGCGCGCGACGAGGAGGCTGTCCAGCGACCATGCCACCGCGCAGAACAGCGAGGCAATGGTGAACAGGATGAGGCCGCCGAGATAGATGCGCTGGTGCCCGACGATCTCGCCGAGGGCGCCCAGCGGCAGCAGGGTCGCGACCAGTGCGATCTGGTAGACGTTGACGACCCAGACCGACTGCTCCGGCGTGACATGAAGATCGGCGGCAATCGCGGGCAGCGCGATGTTGGCGATCGCGGTGTCGAGCGAGGCCATCGCCAGCGCGGTGAAGATCGCAGCGATGGCCCAGCGCCGCTGCGCGGGCGGAAGGCCGTCGGCTGTCGGATGATCGGGATCGCGCGCGGCGGCAGGTAACGTGATTGTCATTGCGTCGTTGTCATTGCGTTCGCGCTTTGCTCAGCGGTGGGGCTGGGGGCCTCTCGGCATGTACTACGGCCGGGCCACCTACCACAGACACACGTGTGCATGCGGTGTATGCGCACCGCCCGCGGCTGTGCGCCTGGACAAAAGTGCGAAAACAACCCCATGCACAGTAGAGATGGGCTTGATCGACAAGGGATATTCAAACTGTGCCGAGGCGACATCCGCCGTTGCGGCGGCGTTGACCCGTCGGGCAAAACACCGGCAGAATGCTATCCTGCCGTGGATGGACACAAGGCCCGCATGGGTTCGCTCGAATGCGCGATGTCCCCTTCGAGAGCAAGTTCAGCGCATCCGCACATCGCCGCGCACTGGCCTTATGGTCGCTATGGTCAACTGATCCGGACGACCATCTTTCCGAACGCTGAGCGCGTCGTCATCGCCACGAACGCATCCCGGACTCTCTCGAAAGGGAAGGCCTTGCCGACAACGCGAACGGGCGTGTTTGTGCTCAGTCAGTCGAATGATTGAGCGATCGAACGGCCATGCCTCCGGCTCACGACGACCAGATCTGACCTGGGTTTTGGCCGCCGCGCGTTCCGCAGCAAATGATTTGACTTTGCAAAGGGGGAAATATATAAATATTTAAATTATTTAATAATTAAATAACTTAGGGCGGCTGGCGCGCCTGAGGTCTTATTTATTTAAGCGTGTTCTCATCGAGTGATGCAACCATGCGAACAGGCCGGGCAATCGGCTCCATTGGAGTTGCCGTCGAAAGAGGCGTGATTCATGCGCCGACCAATTGATACAGCACCGAGGAGCGGAGACGACATCTGGGTAGAAGATGCGACCGGGGCTGTTGAGGTCGGCCACTGGTCACCCGAGGCGGGTAAATGGGTCTGGCAGGACGGCTCGCCAATCGAACCCGCGCCGACCCATTGGTATCTCGTAGCCGAGGATGTCGATCCAGAGGACGAAAAATCGGGCGGTTCGCTCGTGGTGGCTGCGATTTTGATTCCAGCCGTCTTCGTCGCGGCTTCCCTGTTCGGTGTCTTCACGCCATTCACGGCGCAACCGACTATGACGCACATCGGCGCCGAGAGCACGCTCAGCCTCGACGCGAAGCCGGAAATCTCGACCGGTTCGCCGGCGCTTCTTCAGCGCGAAGCGACCGGAGTCCTGATGCAGGCGGAGCCGGCAAGCGTAGTGCCGCCTAGGCAGCGGCTGGACGAAGACGCGCCGCGCATTGAAGCGCTCGTCAACGAGCTGGCCGAGGCGCACAAGGAACTGGCCGAGGCAGTCCAGCGCACGCAGACGGCGGACATCGCCGCGGAGGAGCTGCGTAAATCACTTCAACAGGAGCAAGCCCACAGCGCCAAGCTTGCGAACGAACTTGCCGGAGCCAGCCGCGAGATCGACGCAGGTAATGCGCGATCCCGCCAGGCGGACGAGGTGGCCGCGCAGCAGCGAGATGCGGCGGCGCGGGAGGTTGCGGAATTGCAGCAATCCCTGCAGCAGGAGCGGCAAAGAAGTGGCCTCCTCGTGAAGCAAGCGAACGCCGCGCAGGCGGCAGCGGCGAACGCCGAGCAAGAACGCCACGAGGCGCAGTCGCGCGCTGCCGCGCTCGCGAGCGAACTCGCCGGAATACCGCGCGGATCGCTCATGGTGGAAGCTGCGGCCGCGGAACAAAAGGAGGCACTGGGGCGAGAGGTTGCGGAGCTGCGGCAGGCTTTGCAGGACGAGCGACAGAAGAGCGCCGACCTCCTCGCCGGGGCCAAAGCAGCACAAGCAATAGCAGCCAATGCCGAACAACAACGCCGCGCTCTCGAAGAGGTCCAGGCGCATGCAGCCGCGCTGGCGAGGGAACTCGCGGAAACGCACCGTGAGATCGAAACCCGGAACGTGCAATTGCGCGAGGCGAACGACGCGGCCGCGCAGCAGAGAGAGGCCGCGAATCGGGAGATTGCCGAGCTCCGGCGGTCGCTGCAACAGGAGCGGACCGGGACCGAAGCCAAGCAAAAAGACCGTGCATCGACCCCAGCCGACGCGCGCCTCCAGGTGGAGCAAACGAATGAAGGGCCGATCTTGCCGGCGGCGCGGAGCGTGGAAGCGACTGCCGCGGAGCCGCTGACAGCCGCAAGCCAAAGCGAGGCGGAGGCCCGATTGCTCCCGCGCGCGAGGGCGTTGCTCGATCAGGGAAATATCGGTGCAGCGCGGATCGTGCTCGAGCTCGCGGCTGAGAAGGACATTGCACAGGCAAGTTTCATGCTCGCGGAAACATACGATCCGGCGGTTCTGTCCGCCTGGGGGACCTATGGAACGCGCGGCGAAGCGGCCAAGGCGCGAGAGCTCTACGCGAAGGCTCACCGGGGCGGCATTCGCGAAGCGAAGGAACGGCTGGATGCGTTGCGCCGGTGAGATTGGACCAAGTTGCAGTCCTGCGGAACGAAAGCTTGCGGTTGCTGACTCGGAAGGGAACGACATGAACAAGGCGCCAAAGTCACTCTCGCTGCTCCTGCTCGCCGGGCTGCTACCGGTCGCGATGCTGCTTCAGACGGCTTGCTTGGAAGCGCAAACGGCGAAAAATGCCAAGACTGATGCTCAACTCGTCCGAAGGCCGCTGCCGCCAGACAATGATAAGGACCGGATGAACGCCTGGACGGTCGGGCTCGCCGGCGGTCTGCTCGAGGGCGCACCCATCCGCCTTGCAGCAGAAATGGCCCGCGTCGTCGACGATGGAGCAGAGCTGCATCTCCTGCCGATCGTCACGCGGGGGGCCACCGATAACCTGAACGCGCTGCTGTATTTGCGTGGCGTTGATACCGCCATCATCAATTCCGACGCGCTCGAAGAGTACAAGGTTCAGGCACCGCAGATCCGAAGCCGCATCACGTATCTGCTCAATCTCTTCCCATCCGAGCTGCACATCCTGGTGCGGCCTGAGATCACGAGCCTGCAGGATCTCGCGGGCAAGAAGGTGAACTTCAACACGCTGGGCACCGCAGCCGCCTATTCAGGACCCATGATCTTCAGTCGCCTCGGCATCGACGTCGACAAGACATTCGTTCCGCATCAGGTGGCGCTGGAACAGATGCGTAAGGGCGAGATGTCGGCCGTCGTGTTCATTACATCGAAACCCGTCGACGCCTTCGTAAAGGGCCGCTGGGAGGCCGGATTCAAGTTTCTCCCGGTCAACTACGACAGGAGGTTCGAGGATTATTATCTGCCCGCGACCCTGGACGCCAGCGAGTATCCCAATCTGATCAGACAAGGCGAGCGGATCTCGACCATCGCGGTGCCGACAGCGCTCGTCGCGTTCAACTGGCCGCAACGTTCGAATCGTTACCAGCGCGTGGCGCGCCTCGTCGACTATCTGTTCTCGCGAATCGACAGACTGCAGGCACCTGGCTTCGATCCGAAATGGCAGTCGATCAATCTAGCTGCAACCGTGCCAGGGCTCACCCGCTTCCAGGCCGCGCAGGATTGGCTGGATCGCAAAGCGCGCAGTGCACAGGCGCGGCCATGAAGAGTGCCGCGCCTCCGCTCGCCGTCGCTTTCAATGTGGCCTGCGGAATTGCTTCTGCGCAAAACACGAGCGATCCCATGCAAACACTTCGGGCCTGTTCGGCGATGGCGGGGCAAGCTCGGCTGGAATGTCTGCAGGATCTGTCACGCAAGATTCCACCGCCCGGCCGGCGGGCGTCTGACGATGGCTGGCTGATCAGCGAGACGACATCGCCGGTCGACTACTCACCGGTCGTCACCGCCACCACCTCCACCGTTGGCGGCTCGGATGGTGCCGCGATGCAACTCGCGATCCACTGCCGCAAGAGCCGCACGGAGGTCATCGTCGCAGGACCGGCGGTGTCACGCAGCGCCAACGAATACGCGGTCTCCTTTCAGCTCAATGCGGAGCCGCCAATTCAGTTCACGGCAACCTCGCCACCATTCGGTTCCGGCGTTGCTTTCGGCGGCGACGTCGTGCAGTTGCTGAGGTCGCTACCGGATGACGGTCACATCATTGTGCGCCTTTCCACCCGCACCGGCGCGGTGCAAGAGGGACAATTCCCGCTCAGCGGATTCAAGAACGTGCGTGAGAAAGTGGGGGCTGCATGCAAATGGTCGCATGCCGTCGCCAGACCAGGACGGTGACGGTCAGGAACGGGAGATACGAGATGATCAATCCAATGTTGGGAATGGCAGTCATCAGCGGCCTGGCGATGCTGCTCCCAGGCGTATCAAACGCGCAGGCGCAGCAGGACAGCCAGTCGATCCCGCAGGCGAGTGCGAAGATCCAGGCGAGCAGCCAGAAGCATTCAGTCAGACATAAGCAGACGGGCAAACCGGGACAGGATCACACGAGTAAACGGAACCCCGCGAGCGAGAGAGCGCTGGCTCAGATGGCCAAACCCGAGATCGCCACGAAGCCACATCGGCTGATACTACAGGTTAATTCCAACGAACCTGCGATGATGAACCTCACACTCAACAATGCGACCAACGTCGCGCAATACTACCGGGATCTCGGCGAACCAGTGTCGATCGAGGTCGTCACCTTTGGTCCGGGGCTCAACATGCTGCGTGACGACACCTCGCCGGTAAAGCCGCGCATCGAGGTCCTCGCGATGAGCCATCCCGAAATCGCCTTCAAGGCGTGCGGCAACACGCAGGAAAATATGCGTAAGGCTGAGAACAAGGACATAAGCCTGATTCCGCAGGCCACCGTCGTCAAATCCGGTGTCGTCCGCGTCATGGAGCTGCAGGAACAGGGCTGGAGCTACGTCAAACCGTGAGGTCCGGCGCCTTCACCGCCCGAGGCGTTGCAGCACGAACTCGTTCGACTGGGCGGGCAGGGAGGACAGGCGCCGCTTCAGTTCGGCGAAGGCTTGATCGGTGATGTCGAGCGTGTTGTCGATGTCATCAGTCGTCAGGGCGGCGTTGAAGAACATGTTGTGATAGGGGTGAAGATAGGCCCCGGATCGAACTGCAAAGCCGGCCCAAAAGTAACCCTTCCGCATGTCAGGATCGTCGTCGAACAGGATTTGGGGCATCTGCGACGGTCCGGTCTGACGAACCGCGATGCCATGTGCCGAGGCCTGCGCCGCGATCCCGGCGCGCAGCCGCGTGGAATTGGCGACGATCCGTTCGAGATAGTCGGTTGTCCGGATCTCCCGCAGGGTCGCGATCGCCGCCGCCATCGGCACGGCGGAGAACCAGAAGGATCCCGTGACGTAGATGCTGGACGCTGCGCTGCGCGCCTTTTCCGAGCCGAGAAGGGCCGAGATCGGGTAGCCGTTGGCGAGCACCTTGCCCCATGCGCTGAGATCGGGCTGAACGCCGTGCACCGACCAGCTGCAGTCCCGCGAGAGCCGAAAGCCGGTGCGTACCTCGTCGAGGATCAGCAACGCATCCGCATCATCGCAGAGCTTCCTCAGTCCAAGCGCATATTCGGCGGAGGGCGCGTACTGGTCGTTGAACGTCTCATGGCGGAATGGCGTCGCGAAGACGCCAGCGACGTCGCCGTCGGCCTTGCGAAACGCCTCCGTCGCACTGTCGAGGTCGTTGTAGTCGAAATAGATGATGTGAGCCCGATCCTCCGCCGTGATGCCCTTCATGTTGGGAGTATTCCAGGGGGCAGCGCCGTGATAGGTGCCCTTCGCGACGAGAATTTTGCGGCGATCCCGATAAGCCCGTGCCGTCACCATCGCCATCGATGTCGCATCGCTTCCGTTCTTGCAGAACATGGCCCAGGCCGCATGCCCGATCATCGATACGAGGTCTTCCGCAAGCACGACCATGGCCTCGGAGGGACCGGTCATGGTGTCTCCCATCGCGGCCTGAGCCCGTGCCGCTTCCTCGACACCGCGGTGCCGGTATCCGAGCAGATTGGGACCGAACGCACACATGTAGTCGACGTAACGGTTGTGATCGCAGTCCCAGAGATAAGCTCCCTCGGCTCGCGAGAAGAATTGCGGAAAGTCCTCTGAAAGAAGGGCGACCGATTCGTGACCATACATGCCCTTCGGGATCACTTGCCGTGCGCGTTCGCGCAGTTCGGAGTCCTTCGAATTTCTCATCATGGATTGTCCTGTCGGATTTGGGGCCGTGCGTCAGCTCGGCATCGCGATGTCGGGACGACGCTGTCTCCACGGCATTGCAGCCTCGAAGGCGGCGGCTGCCTGCAGGACGCCAAGATCGTCGAAGCGCCGGCTGACGATCTGCAGGCCCACGGGCAGGCCGGCGCGGGTCATGCCGCAAGGCACGCTCGCCGCAGGGTGGCTCGACATGTTGAAGGGATAGAGGAATTCCGCCCATTCAAGCCAATCCCAATCGTGCTCGGGCCAATGTTCCGGCCTGACCCGCTCGACGGGAAAGGCCGCAACCGAGGCGACCGGCGTGACGAGATAATCCCAATCCTCGAGGAAGCTCGATATCTCGGCGACGTACGCGTATTTGCGCTCGCGCATGTTCATGTACTCGGTCGCGGAATAGTTGGCTCCCTCGCGAATGCAGGCGACGAGGTCACTGCCCATGCTGCCCTCCCATTCCGGCAGCAGTCCGGCCCGGCGCCCCCAGAGAGCCGCCCAGAAAAAACGCCCGAGTTCCGGTCCCTGCGGTCCCCATGGCGGCGTCACGATCTCAACTTCGGCCTGAAGCTCTCCGGCAAAGACCTTGGCCGCGGATGCGACGATCCCTGCGATCTCGTCATCGACACGGGCGTGACCGAGGTCGGGGCTGAAGGCGATGCGCCTGCCCTTCATCGAGGTCTTGAGCTTTGCGAGATAGGCATCGGGTGCCGCTTCGCAGGACGTGTGGTCGAGCGGATGCGGCCCGGCCATTGTCTCCAGCATCAGCGCGGCATCGGCAACGGTTCGCGTCATCGGGCCGATATAGGTGGCGTAGTCGTTGTTGGAGACCGGCGCATAGGGGACCCGGCCGAAGGTCGGCTTCAAGCCGAAGACGCCACAGAAATGGGACGGCATCCGGATCGAGCCGGCTCCATCAGAGCCGAGGTGCAGCGGTCCGTAGCCGGCCGCTGCACCTGCGCCTGCGCCTGCAGACGAGGCGCCGGCATTGAAGCCGCGTTTCCATGGGTTGTGCGTCACGCCCGTCACCGGATTGCGGCTGATGCCGGACCAGCCGAATTCGGACATCGTGGTCTTGCCGAGAATGATCGCGCCGGCATCGCGCAGGCGCGCCACGACGATATTATCCTCGCGGGCAACAGGGCCCTTCAGCGCATGCGTGCAGGTCGCCGTTTCGTAGCCGGCCACGCCGAAGGCGTCTTTGATCGTGACCGGAATTCCTTCGAGAGGCCGAGCCTCTCCGCTGCGCAGGCGCCGCTCGGATTCCCGTGCTGCCGCCAATGCGTCGTCTCTCATCACCACGGAAAACGCGTTGATCGCCGGCTCGAGCGCCGCGATCCGGTCGAGGACGCCGGATACGGCTTCTACCGGCGAGAGCTCGCGGCGTTCAAAGCGCGCCTTCAACTCCAGCGCGGTTGCGTAACCCAGTTCGGCGTGCAAGTCGTTCATGTTTTCGGCCATCCACCGAGGTGTTGATTGCATTGGTCGACGTGTGATCGACGGGCCTTGAGGATCAGGCCTTCTTCACACCGTAGAACTGGGAGAAGCCCAAGGGAATGTCGCTGAGCTTCTGGGAGTACGCGGCCGGCTGCGCAAAGTAGCCGAGCGGCAGATACGGGGTATCCTGCATGGCCTGGGCCTGGATTTCCCGAACCAGCCGCCGTCTTTCCTTGTCGTCCTGAGCCGACAGAAATGCGAGGCGCAGGGCTTCGATCTTTTCGCTGCTCGGCCAGCCGAAGGTGCCGGCCTTTCCGATGCCTCTCAGGTAGGAGTGAGCCGCGGGATTGATGGCGGAGGCGCCCGGGACGTAATTGCACCATGCGCTCCAGCCACCCTGGTCGAGCGGGCGCTGCGACGCGATGCGCTGCAACACGGTGCCCCAATCGGACACCTGGTAATCGACTTCAAGGCCGGCGGCGACCAGGCTCATGGAATTGAGCGCGTGGAGGTCGGTCGGGACGACGAAGACGACACGCTCGCCCTTGTAGCCCGCCGCCTGCAGATCGCGCTTGGCCTTGGCGTAATCCGGCGCCCCCGCGAAGACCTCCATGCCGGCATCGTTTGCGAAGGGGGAGGCGGGCAGGAAGAAGCCGACATTGTCCTTCCAGAAAGCGCCATTGGTGCCCATGACGGCCGTCATGAATTCCGTCTGGCTGATGGCCGACAGGATGGCACGACGGATTGCCGGATTGTCAAAGGGGGGAACAAGATGATTGAGCCTAATCATCGCGAGATAGCCGCCGGTGTCCTTGACCTCGACCTTGATGTTGCCGCGCTTGCCGAGCAGCGGCAACAAGTCCGGAGTCGGTTGCTCCCACCAGTCGACTTCGCCGACCTGCAGGGCGGCCGCGGCCGTCGCCGCATCCGGCAGAACGCGCCAGATCACGCGGTCGAGGTGGACGGTCTTGGGGCCGGCCATGAAGCTGGCGGTGCCGGATGGTCGCGGTACGTAGCCGTCAAACCGCTTGTAGACGACCTGGGATCCGACGATGCGTTCGTCCGGCACGAACTGGAACGGTCCGCTGCCGATCATCTCCTTGACCTGCTCCGTGCCCGGCGTGAGCGCGAGGCGCTCGGGCATGACGGGGCAGACGCTTGACGGCTTGCCCAGCGCATAGGGCAGCAAGGGAAAAGGCTTCTTCAGGTCGAAGACGATCGTGTTGTCGGACGTTGCGGAGATTTCAGCGGTGGCGCTCCGAAGATCTCCTCCGAAGACGTCGCGGCTCCACCAGCGCTTGATGCTGGCCACGGCATCCCGCGCCAGGACCCGTTCTCCGTCGTGAAACTTCAATCCCTCTCGCAGCGTCAATGTCCAGCGCAGGCCGTCGCGGTCGATCTCGTGACCAGCTACCATCTGCGGCTGTGCTTCGAAACGTTCGTCGACGCCGTAGAGCGTGTCGAACACCAGCAACGCATGGTTGCGGGTCACAAGCCCCGTCGTCTGCACAGGATCGAGCAAAGTGAGATCGGATTGCGGAACGAAGGTCAGGACCTTCTCACCCGCCGCCGAGGCGAGGCGAGGCGCTGCAACTGTGGCCGTTGCCGTGGCGGTTGCGGCTTTCAAGAAGTCTCGGCGGTTCATGGCACTCCTTACAGGGAAACGGAGATCGGGCGCGGACCTCACCTGCGCGGAATGATAGTGATATGAATTTCGAATATAAAGCGGAGTCTTTGGGCGTATCACCCAGGGAAAGATCCCTGCATTTTCACGATCATAGTGAAATATGAGCACAAAATGGTCACTGAGCCGCCCATAGCGGAAGCAGGGGCGCGTGGGCACCCTAGAAGATAGTGAAATTTATTATGACTAAGGCGTGCTCAGGGCGCGCGCCGCTCGACGACTTCCGGAAGGTAGCATCGCAAATATGCGATGGAGCACCTGATCGATTCCTCGAGATATTCCGGGGTGATGGATCGATGGAGGCTGTAGGACAGCGCCCAGACTCCATCCACGAGCGCGATCGACACCGCGACCCATTTCTCCAGATCCGGTACCTTGGGCATGTCGAACGTCGCCCGCAGATAGGCGGTGCGCTGCTTTGCGAGATGGGCGTTGCCGCTGAGATCCGTGTTTCTCACCTCGACGCTGACGCCTGCGCCCATGAAAAGCCGCAGCGCTGCAGGATTGCGATTCAGATGCGCTGCGCCGGCCTTCTGGCTGTTGGCGATGTAGTGCTGCCAGGTCTGAGGACGAGGATGAACCGGGCCCGCGGCGCGTGCCGCGATCTCGGCGTGATAGCGTTGCGCCAGGGCTACGAAGGCCGCGCCTCGGTTCGGAAAGAAGTGATAGACTGAGGCGAGAGGCACATCTGCTCTCTCCGCGATTTGAGCGAGGCTGATATCCTCGTCCAGCCGTTCGGCGAGCAGGTCTGCGGTGGCATCGAGCAGAAGCTGAAGCCGCTCGCGACCGCGCTTGCGCATCGGCGAACGACGTCCAGCACCCGATTCTTTGCCGTTCCCCAAATCGTTCGCCATCACGCGCAGAGATTCAGACGAAGCGCGAAGCACTGAAATGCACTGCGCGCATCGACAGCCCGGCGTGTACCGGTCATCGTAGTTACCATCAACCCCTTGGTCAGATCAACCGGCGCTGCCGACGTGAAGCTGTCGCATCGCGTCGGTCGCGGTCGGACATCCGGGCGGGATGCACTGATGGTGATGCCATGCTCGCCGATCTCGCACGACCGGCTGTTCCGCAACCGAGAATGATCTTGCGACACCTCCAGACTTGATCCTGATGGCCGACCGCCCGCCGCGTCCGGAAGACGCGATCGCCTAGAGGGTTTGTCCTGCGGGGCAGGCGTCAGGCGACAGGAAGCAATCCGCAGAAGCGGCGATCGAAATGCACCAGCGGATCCTTTTCGTCCTCGAGCCGGGCGGCCTTCACCTCGCAGAACAGCACCGAATGCTGACCGACCGCTTTCTCCTCCACGATTTGACAGTCCAGCACCGCGAGGGCACCGGCCAGTGCCGGCACGCCGCTCGCCATCTCGACCCATTCGGCGCGCTCGAACCGCTCCCCGCCCTTGATGGTCGAGGACGAGAACAGCTCCGCGAGCTCGACCTGGTCGGAGCCCAGCAGGTTCACGCTGACGCGCCGGGTCGAACGCATCGTCTCATAGGCTCCGGCGTCGCGGTTGACGCAGGCGATCAGCATGGGCGGATCGAGCGTCAGCGAGCACACGGCCGTCATGGTCAAGCCGTGACGCTCGCCGTCCCTCGCACTGGCCAGGATGCAGACGCCGCCCGCCAGACGGCGCATGCTCTGCTTGAATACCGCAGGGGAGATCGGCGTCTCCCCGGTCGTAACGGCTTGCTCTATCGCCATATCGCGCTGCCCTCGATGTCGCTGGTACAGGTTCGCATGCGTGGTGACGCCGGCCGGACGAGCGGGACGAGCCCGTGCCGCCTTCTACCCGGACCGGGCGTCAGGCTCACACAGCCTCAGGCGAGCGGTGCCGCGCGCGGGTTTTCACCGATGTCGCCCAGAAGCGCGATCTGTCCGCGCAGTCCGGACACGGTGTCGAAGTCGATCACCGCGTGATGGCAGGCCGTGTTGATGTCGCGATAGGCGCGATAGACGTCGCTGCCCTCGTAGACGC
Organism: Bradyrhizobium cedriense; assembly: GCF_054602315.1. Lineage (NCBI taxonomy): Bacteria > Pseudomonadati > Pseudomonadota > Alphaproteobacteria > Hyphomicrobiales > Nitrobacteraceae > Bradyrhizobium > Bradyrhizobium cedriense. Next base: position 1,052,482 of record NZ_JBTSWB010000002.1, read on the forward strand.
CATGCGCGCCGGAGGCGGCGAACAGCCTGTCGATGGCGCGGCGGCTGAGCTCGACCACATAGGCCGCATCCCAGCGGAACTGGACGCGTTCGGCCGGGGGCATGGGACCTGCGTCGGCGGCGATCGCCTGGTCGAAGCGTTCGCACATGTTGTCGAGCAGCCGCCGCGCGGCGGCCACTTCGGCGCTGGCTTCGGCCACCCGCTGCTGCATGTTGGCATTCTGCGCCTTCGACACGCCGTGCGCGGTCGTGCGGACCGAGGTCCGATCGATGAAATGCTTGAGGCCGCGCTCGGCCATGCCGAGCACCGAGCCCGACAGCATCGAGGATAGTCCGGCATAGACCGGCAGCCGATAGAGCGGGCTGTCGGTGTGCGGGCTCATCCCCATGAAGGTGGGGAAGGTCGGCATCGCGCGATGCTCGGGCACGAACACCTCCCGCGCAACGAGATCCTTGGAGCCGGTACCGCGCATGCCGAGCGTGTGCCAGGTATCGTCGATCTCGATGTCCGCGGCGGGCACCATGACGTGGTAGTTGAGGTAGCCGTCGGCCTCCGGATTCTTGACCCTCGCGCCCAGGATGAACCAGGGCGAATGATCGCAGCCGCTGCCGAACTGCCAGCGCCCGCTGAGGCGCCATCCGCCGCCGACGCGTTCGATCGTCCCCTGCGGCGCCAGCGCGCCGGCAAGCAGATTGTCGGCGTCACCCTCATAGACCTCCTTCTGGCACTCCTGCGAGAACCGCCCAATGATGTAATCGTGGGCGACGCAGACCATCAGCACCCAGCTCGCCGCCGAGCAGCTGTGCGCGAGCTCCGCGCAGGTCCAGATGTGCGCGCTCGGGGACAGTTCGAAGCCGCCGAACGCCTTGGGAGTCAGGGCCCGCGCCAGGCCGGATTGGCGCAGCGCCGCCGCTGCATCGTCGTCGAGCCGGCGCAGCCGCTCGCTGTTCGCGGCGGTGGCGTCGAGGCGCGGCAGGATGGCGCGCGCCGCGCTCTTGTAGTCGAAAGCGGCCGTAGGCGATCCGGTCCAGTATTCACCCTTCGATACGTTGATGTGGTTCATCGCTTGCTCCTTGATGTCCGTGGTGACGGGATTTGCGGGACGCGCGGCGGTGATCCGCCGATGCGTGGCCGCTCTCGGGATTGAGGGAATGGCTGCGGCGGCATCACGCGGTCGCTCCGGGCGGGAGCGGCGTCTTGCTTCCGCCAGTTCCGAGATAGGTGGCGACGACGTTCGCGTCGGCTTGCAGCTCGGCGGCGGGTCCCTCCAGGACCACGCGGCCACCTTCGATCACATAGCCGTAGTCGGCGATCTGCAGCGCCGCCCTGGCGTTCTGCTCGACGATGAGAAGCGAGACCCCGCGCTCGCGCAGCGACACGACGACGCGAAGGATCTCGCGCACGATGCGCGGCGCCAGACCGAGAGACGGTTCGTCCAGCATCAGCAAGGTCGGACGGGCCATCAGCGCCCGCCCGATCGCGAGCATCTGCCGCTCGCCGCCCGACAGCGTGCCGGCGCGTTGCGCCTTGCGCTCGCGCAGGCGAGGAAACAGGTCATAGACGCCTTCGATGTCGGCGTCGAAATTCCGTTCGCCCTTGCGGAAGCGGGCGTAGGTGCCGAGGATCAGATTGTCCAGCACCGACATTTCGGTGAAAAGCTCGCGGCTTTCCGGCACGAGACACATGCCCTGCGCGACGCGATCCTCGACCGCCAGCCGGGTAATGTCGGCGCCCGCAAGCAACAGTCCGCCGGAGCAGGGAACCAGTCCCATGAGCGCGTTCAACAGGCTGCTCTTGCCCGCTCCGTTCGGGCCGATGACGGTGACGATCTGCCCGCGCGCGACCCGCAGCGCGACGCCCGCGACAGCCTCTATCTTTCCATAGGCGACGTGAATGTCGCGTGCCTCCAGCAGGGTGTCGTTCATTCGATCCCCCCAGGTAGGCTTCGATCACCTTGGGATCGTTCTGGATCTCGCGCGGCGTTCCCGACGCGATCTGCTGGCCGTAGTCCAGCACGACGAGCCGGTCGACGAGGTTCATCACGAAGTCCATGTCGTGCTCGACGATCAGGACGGAGATGCCGTCGGCCCGCAGCGCCCGCAGCACGTCGGCGAGGGCCTGCTTCTCCTGAAAGCGCAGGCCGGCCGCCGGTTCGTCCAGCAGGAGGATGAGCGGATCGGCAGCCATCGCGCGCGCAATTTCGAGCACCCTCTGCTTGCCGAGCGGAAGATTGCCGGCGTCGACCGCAACATCGGCAGCGAGGCCGGTCATGCCGAGCTGGTGCTGTGCCTCGCGCAGCAGCTGCTGCTCCTGGCCACGATCGAGGCGGACCATCGACGCCACGGCACCCACGCCCGCCCGATGGTGAGCGCCCACCGCAACGTTCTCGAGCACGCTCATGTCGGCCTGGAGAATGACGTGCTGAAACGTTCGCGCGATGCCGCGCTCGGCCAGCCGGTGGGGAGCAAGGGTGTCGATACGCTCGTCTCGGAACCAGATCTCTCCGCTGGTCGGCGCCAGCACGCCCGTGATCACGTTGAACAGCGTGCTCTTGCCGGCGCCGTTGGGACCGATCAGGCCGACAATCTCGCCGGGATGGACCTCGAAGCTCACGTCATTGACGGCGACGAGTCCACCGAACTGCTTCCTCGCTCGCTTCACCGAGAGAAGGGCATCGCCGGCTGCGACCCGCGGCCGCCGCGGCAGGCGTTCGCCGCCCGGCAGCACCTTGGCGCTGGCCCGGACCGGCAGATAGCGCTTCACCAGGCTCATGACGCCGCCGCCCGAGCCCTGCAGCAGCACGACCATCAGCAGCCCGAACACGCTCAGCTCGAAATGGCTGGAGCCGCCGACCAGAACCGGCAGCGTCTCGCGCAGCCAGTTGCGCAGGAATTCGACCAGCGCAGGTCCGACCAGCGCGCCCGACAGGTGAGATGAGCCGCCGACCACGACCATGAACATGTAGTCGATCGAGGCATTGGCATTGAAGGGGCCCGGATTCACCACGCCGAGATAGTGCGCGATCAGCCAGCCAGAGATTCCCGCGAACATCGCGGCGATGACGAAGGCCTTGGTCTTCAGCTTCGAGATGTCGATGCCGAAGCTCCTCGCCATGGTGGCGTGCCGGACGACGCGCAGGGCCCGCCCGGTGCGGCTGTCGAGCAGATTGCCCGTCATCACCATGACGATCGCGACGATCGTCCACACCACCCAATGGACGGACCTCGTGTCGGCGAACGATGCCCCGAACAGGGTCAATGCGGGGATTCCGGAAAGGCCGTTATAACCTCCCAGAAACGCGACATTGCCGAACAGGTAATAAAGCGCGATGGCCCAGGCGAGAGTGCCGAGGACCAGGTAGTGGCCCGAGAGCCTGATCGTCAGCCAGCTCAAGCCGAGCGCCGAGGCTCCCGTCACCAGCAGTGCGGCCGGAAGCGTTTCCCAGGCCGACCATCCGAGCCTCGTGCTGAGCAGGGCGGCGGTATAGGCGCCGGTGCCGACGAAGGCGGCCTGCCCGAACGAGGCCAGTCCCACCACCCCGGCCAGCAGCACCAGTCCGATGCAGACGATGGCGTTGAGACCGACATAGTTCAACGGCGTCAGATAGGACGTCGGAAAGGCGATCGGAGCGATGCCGAGCAGTGCGACCACTGCAAGCGAGAGCCAGCGCATGGTCACTCCGCGTCGTCAGGCAGGGCGTGCCGACGCCGTTCGATCACGGAACGCCAGATCAGAATGGGGACCAGCAGGGAGAAGACGATCGCTTCCTTGTAGGCCGATGCGAAGAACGAGGCATAGCTCTCGAACAGGCCGAGGAAGATCGAGCCGGCGATCGCTGCAGGAAAGCTCGCCAGCCCGCCCAGCACTGCGCCGATGAAGCCCCGCAGACCGATCAGAAAGCCGCTGTCGTAATAGATGCCGGTGACCGGCGCGATCAGGATTCCCGACAGGCTCCCGATCAGACCGGCGATGCCGAAAGCGATCGTCCCCGCCGTTTCAGGCTTGACGCCGACAAGCCGGGCGCCCCTGCGGTTGAGCGCCACCGCGCGCATCGATTTTCCCCAGAACGTCCGTTCGAAGAACGCGAACAGGCTGCCGGTCAGGGCCAGCGCGACGCCGATCACCAGCAGCAGATGCCAGGAGATCCGCGTCACGCCGATGTCGAGCCGGCCGGTAATGAACGGCGGCGTGCGCATTCCGTCCGGGCCGAAGAAGACGAGGCCGAGGCCCGTGAGCAGGTAGTGAACGGCCACGGCAACGAAGAGCAGGACGAGCACCGGCGAGCCGGCGAGATCGAGAAAGGCGCTGCGATAGATCATCGGCGCCATCGGCACCGTGATCGCCAGGGTGAGAAGCACCTGAGCGAAGATCGGCAGGTCCATCGGCGCGAGCACGATGGCCGCGCCGACGACCGCGGCCGGAAGCACGGCATAGGAGACCGCCATGAGCCACCAATTGGTGCGGCGACCCGACCGCCACGCCCGCATCCCCTCCCGGGCGAGCGTGGCGCCGCCGAGAGCGGCGAGCAGCCAGACCGTCGCCGGCACCTCGTGCCGTTGCAGCACGCCCATGGTGAGCGCGCCGAAGGTGACGAACTCTCCCGCGGGCACCCAGAGGATGCGGGTCACGAGAAACACCAGCAGGATCGACAGCGACAGCAGGGCGTAAATGATGCCCGTCGTCAGTCCGTCCTGCGCCAGGATCAGCGCCATCGTGCCGTTCATCGTCGTGACCTGCGTTCTGTGGGTGCGCCTGTTCGCCGCTTACTTGTAGAGCGCGAACGCGCCGTTCTTGACGATCACGAGGACACGCGACCGAGCGTCCACGCCGTAGCGATCCTGGTCGGTGAACTTGTAGACGGCGTGGGTGCCGACCACTTCGCGGCCCGAGGCCAGAGAGTCGCGCAGCGCGGCGCGGAATTCCGGCGTTCCCGGCTTCGCCTTCGCGGCGGCATCCGGCACGGCGGCGTTGAGAAGCAGCATGGCGTCCCACGCATATCCGGCAAACGGGCTCGGAGCGCCGGGGCCGTACTTCGCCGTATATTTCGCGTCGAAGTCGAGCGCGGCCTTCTTGATCGGGTTGGCGTCGGGAAGACCCGCTGCCACGACGATCGGTCCGGTGGGCAGGATGGCGCCTTCGAGCTGTTTGCCGCCCGCGTTGAGGAACGGCTTCGAGACGGCACCGTGGGTATGGTAGATCTGGCCCTTGAAGCCCTGGTCCTTCAGCGTCAGATGCGGCAGGGTCGCAGGGGTCGCCGAGGCGCCGACGAAGACGGCATCGGGATTGGCATCGAGCAGCTTGAGAACCTGCGCTGTCACCGAGGTGTCGGTCCGGCTGTAGAGCTCCTTGGCGACGATCTGAAGTCCCGCCGCCGTGGCGAGCTGCTCGAAATTCTTCCAGTTGAGCTCGCCCCAGCCGTCATTGTAGCCGATGAAGGCGACGCGCTTGAAGTTGCGCGACTTCATGTCGTCGACGATGGCGCCGACCATGATCTTCGCGGATTGCGGCAGATTGAACAGCCACGCGCGCTGCTCGCTGGGGATGTCGACCGGCACCATCGCGATCTGCGGCGTTCCGCTTTGGGCTGCCGGCGTGAACATCGCCATGGTCGACGGAATGGTATTCGAGCCGAGGATGATGTCGACCTTGTCCTCGTCGATGAACTTGCGCGCGTTCTTGACCGTGGTCGAGGTGTTGCCGCCGTCGTCGAGCACGATCCATTTGACCGGCACGCCGCCGACGTGATCCGGGAAGATCTCCGCCGCGAGCTTGAACGGCGCGCCGACGGCGGCCGTCGCCCCGGTGAAGTCTGCGGTGATGCCGACCTTCATCTCCTGCGAATTTGCCGGACCGGCGCATAAAGCGACGCATGCAGCAGCGAGTGCCAGATGTCTCAAGAACATGCTTTTCTCCTCGAATGATCGTGATGTCGTTGCGTTGACGTGAAGCTGGTGTGCTCAGGCCCGGCGGCGTTCTGAAGCGGATAGACCAATGGAGGGCAGAGCTCGTCCAGAAGCTCCGCGAAACGCAGCGTCGTCAGGTCCTCCAGATACGGCCCGATGATCTGGATTCCGATCGGGAGTCCCCTGGCGAGCGAGATCGGACGAACGGTCGATGGCAGGTAGTTGAGACCTGCGATAGCCATCCAGAACAGCGACTGGTTGTAATCCTGTCTGCGCCCATTGATCTCGATCGTCCGGTCTTCGCGCGGTGATGCGGTGTCGTGTGCAAAGGCCAGCGATGAATGAACGGGGCAGAGAACGACGTCGTAGGTGCGGAAGAATCGCTGCCATGCCTTGCGGCAACGGCCTCGACGGCCGTTGAGCGACAGCCACGAATGGTGCGTCATCCCGGCCGCTCGGCGGACGGCGGCCCGATAGCTTCGGTCGTCGCCCTGCAAGCCGGCCGCCTGGTCCGACGATTGCCTCAGAGTCTCGACGGATGCGCGGCGCGAGCCGACGGCCCGCATCATCATCATGTAGTCCTGCCAGCAGAGCTCCAGATCGATCGGCCATTCCGGCTCGAGATCGACTTGTGCGCCCTGGCGCCGCAGGTCGGCCGCGAGCCCAGTAATGGCGGCCCGGATCGTCTCGTCGACCGCGCAGGCGCGGTGATCGGGCAGCACCGCCACCCGGAAATCGCGCAGCCGCCGGCTCCGGGATTCCGGCAGCGCGAGCTTCCATCCAACGGTTTCGAACCCGCTCGGACCTGCGATGCATTCGAACAGGAAGCGAAGGTCCGAAGCCGATCGCGCCATCGGTCCGATGACGGTCAGATCCGTCTGCGCGGGATCCGCATCCAGCGAATGACCGAGCTGGGACACCACACCGTACGACGGCTTGTGACTGTGCACCCCGCAGAAATGCGCAGGCGTGCGCAGCGACCCCGCAAGGTCGCTGCCGAGCTCGGCACAGGTGAACCCGGCCGCCAGGGCGGCGGCCGAACCGCCGGACGAGCCGCCGCATGTCAACGCGAGGTCCCAGGGATTGTTGGTCGTGCCGTAGAGCGGATTTGCGGTCTGACAGTCCGCCAGCCCTTCCGGCACATTGGTCTTGCCGAAAACGATGGCGCCGGCGGCGGCAAGACGCGCCACGGCGTCGGCGTCGTCCGTGGCGAGATGGCCGGCTCGCGACACCATGCCCCAAGTGGTCGGCAGCCCCGCGACGTCGAAGGATTCCTTGACCGTCAGCGGCAGGCCGTGGAGCGCACCGAGCTCGTCGGGCCGAGAACGCATGCGGGCGTCGTCGGCGGCTGTTGCGAGCGCGAACGCTTGATCGAAGCGGCGGGCGGCCACGGCATTGATCTCGCCGTCGAAGGCCTCGATCTGGGCAATGAAGTCCTGGAGCACCTCGACGCTGGAAATCTCCTTGGCTGCGAGCAGGGCCATGAGATCGTCGGCCGATTTGAACTGGATGCCCACGCGCGTCCCCGTGTGACTACGATCGCCGGCGAAGGGGCGACGCTGCCGGGCACGCGGCGGACCGGGGCGTGCTGGAGAGCGCCGCAGCGGTGAGGCTTCCAACGATCCGTCGCTTCGGAATGTGCACCCGTTTCATCCTGCGTCCCCGTTCAACGGCGCCATTGCCTGAACGCGCACAAATTTTCCCGACGCATTGAGCTAAGTCAAATTCATAGTTATCATCCGCAGCATGAACCAAACGAATGATGCGATCGATCTCAACCTGCTGCGGGTTTTCCTTGCAATCTGGGACCTGCGCAGCCTGACGGCGGCCGGAGACCGCCTCGGCCTGACCCAGCCGGCGATCAGCCACGCCCTGCGGCGGCTGCGCGGCCATTTCAACGATCCGCTGTTCGTGCGGGCGACGAACCGCATGCTGCCGACCGACGCGGCGGTGCGCCTGCACGAACCGCTCGATCAGGCCTTCGCCATCATCAACCGTGCGTTCAAGGAACGCGCCGCGTTCGATCCTCGCCTGACGCAGAGGACGTTCCGCATCGCCATGTCCGACATCGCCGAGGTCTATTCGCTGCCGCAGCTCATGCCCAAGCTGACGCGCATCGCGCCGCTGGCCCGGATCGATGTGGTGCCGTTCGTGCCCGACAACGTCGTCGCCGCGATGCGCTCCGGCGAGGTTGATCTCGCGATCGGTCACGTCAAGAACACCGAGGATTGTACCAGCATCGATGTCTTCAACGACCGGTTCGTCTGCCTCGTCCGTGCGGGCCATCCGATCGCAAAGGGACGGCTCACAAAAGCAAGCTTCGCCGGCCTGCGCTTCTTCTATGCGAGGATAACCTCTCCGATCCATCATCAGACGATCGAGCAATGGTTCGCCGACAGGGATATCGGTTCCCAGATCGCAGTGCGCGGCCACTTCATGGTCGCACCGGAGATCGTACGAAATTCCGATCTCGCCGCCATCTTTCCGGAGTCGCTTGCGATGCGGCTGCACCAGGCCAAGGACTTTCGCCGGCTTGATCTGCCGTTCGATCTCGCCCCGATCGAGGTGAAGGTGCACAGCCATTCCCGCTTCGCCAGCGACAAAGGGATCAGGTGGATGTGCGAGACGGTCTCGGAAATTCTGAGAAATCACATATAGCCGCCTGGGGGCGCCGGTGCACGATGCGTGCTGCCGACCATGTCAGCGTCTGGCGTGTTGCTTCGCTTTTCTGTTGCTCGTCTCCTGTACTGTCCCCGGTGCTTGCGAATTGCCTGAGCGGGACGAGCAGTGCTAACCACGCGATGTGCAGCAAACACGAAAAAGAAAGTTCGAAACGATGGTGTGGGATCCGCAGCAATATCTGAAGTTCTCCGGCCATCGGCTGCGGCCCGCCGTCGATCTCCTGATGCGGATTCCGGATTTTGCCCCGCGCGCGATTGCCGATCTCGGGGCGGGCGCGGGCAACGTGACGAAGCTGATTAGAGAGCGCTGGCCGGATGCGCACGTGACCGGCGTCGAAGGATCGGCCGAGATGGTCGCTGCGGGGCGGAAAGCGGCGCCGGACGTGGAATGGTCACATGAGGATCTCGGCGATTGGGCTCCCGCCGGGCAGTACGACTTGATCTATTCCAATGCTGCGCTGCACTGGCTGCCCGATCACGCGGCACTGTTTCCGTCGGTGATGGAGAAGGTGACGCCTGGGGGCATCTTGGCGGTGCAGATGCCGCGTAACTTCACCGCGCCTTCGCATGTGTTGATCGGCGAGACCGCGCTCGACGGTCCGTGGCGGTCCAAGGTGGAGCATCTCGTCACCCCGCCGCCGGTCGAGGGGCCTGCCTTCTATCACGATCTGCTTGCGCCGATGTCGGCCAATATCGACATCTGGGAGACCGAGTATCTCCAGGTGCTCGAAGGCGAGAACCCCGTGAAGGAATGGACCAAGGGGACCTGGCTGACGCGCTATCTCGACGTGCTGCAAGGTGACGAGAAAGCCGCGTTCGAAGCCGCCTATGCGGCGCGCGTCGCCAAGGCCTATCCGAAGAATGCGGCGGGGCAGACGCTGTTTCCGTTCCGGCGCCTCTTCATGGTCGCTCAGCGCAAGGGCTGACTGCTCTGCCGCAATGCGAGATGCCGCTATTCTCTTGGACTGGCGCGGGTGCCGGGTTGCGCACCAGGCAGTCGTCAAGCTAGCTTGGCTGCGGCAAGTCGGGCTGAGGTCCAGTTGTTGGGGTTGGGGAATTGCTGCCTCGGCAAAACTGTGAAGACGGGCAAGACCAAGCTGCATCATTTCGCCGAGCCGACCGCAAGGCCCGGCAGGAGGTGATGCAGCCGACCTATAAGTGGGCAAAGGGGCGCGTCGGGCAGGAAGTGCTCGATCTCGTCGCCAGGGAACTCGACGTCAAGATGAACTGACGTCTGCGTCGTAATAAGAACAATACCAACGGTCGGGAGTGATCGCGCTCCCGACCGTTGCACTTGAACGATCCAATCGGGGGGAGACCAAGTTGCTGCGCGTGCTGAATCGTTTTCTCGATCATCTCGAGGAGTGGCTGATCGCGACGATGATCGCGGCTGCGACGTCGCTGATCTTCGTCGCCGTGCTGCACCGCTATGGTGCAGGACTGTCGATCGACATCGCCAAATGGGCAGAAGCCCGCAACCTGACCTTCCTCGCCGTGCCCGCGCGTGCCGCGTTCACCTGGCTTGCCGCGCTGGACCTGTCCTGGGCGCAGGAACTCTGCATCTACATGTTCATCTGGATGGCGAAGTTCGGCGCCGCCTACGGCGTGCGTACCGGCATCCATGTCGGCGTTGACGTGCTCGTCAACCTCCTTCCCGGCGGATCGCGCCGTCGCGTCATCACCTTCGGTCTGTTGTGCGGCGCTCTTTTCACCGCCATCGTCGGCTATTTCGGGGCCGCCTTCGTCAGCCACATGTGGCAGAGCGGCCAGCAGTCCAACGATCTCGAAGCGCCGATGTGGATGGTCTATCTCACCATCCCGCTCGGCTCCGGCCTGATGTGCTTCCGCTTCCTCCAGGTCGCCTGGTCGTTTTACCGCACCGGCGAGTTGCCGCATCACGACATGGCCGGGGTCGAGGGCGTCGAGGCGGATCCGGTGCATCCGGCCCCGGTCACGCGCAGCCAGGTCGTCCGCGACGAGCGCAGCCCGCTCGGCTGGATCCTGATGCTGCTGCCGGTCCTGATCGTCGCCATATGCTTCGCCCATGCGGGCCACCTCATCACGCTGCCGCAGGGCGTCCGCGTCGCCATCGTGTTCGCGCTGCTGCTCTCGCTGATGCTGACGGGCATGCCGATCTCGATCGCGCTGGGTCTAACCGTGCTCAGCTTCATGTTCACGCTGACCGACGTGCGAACGGAATCGGTGGCGCTGAAGCTGTTCACCGGCATCGAGAATTTTGAGATCATGGCGATCCCGTTCTTCATCCTCGCCGGCAACTTCCTGACCCATGGCGGCGTCGCGCGGCGGATGATCGCGTTCGCAACCTCGCTGGTCGGCCATTGGTACGGCGGTCTCGCGCTGTCGGGCGTGGTCGCCTGCGCGTTGTTCGCCGCGATCTCCGGCTCCTCGCCGGCGACCGTGGTGGCGATCGGCTCGGTGATCCTGCCTGCGATGGTCGCGCAAGGCTTTCCGAAGCGGTTCGGCGCGGGCGTGATCACGACGTCGGGCTCGCTCGGAATCCTCATTCCGCCGTCGATCCCGATGGTGCTCTACGCCGTGTCCACCAACAGCTCGGTGGGCAAGCTGTTCATCGCCGGCATCGTGCCGGGATTCGTGCTGGCCTCCTTGCTCGGCGCCACGACGTTCTATCGTGCCTGGCGCAACGACTATCCGCGGATGCCGAAGGCCACCTTCCTCGAGCGTCTCGATGCATTCCGAAAGTCGATCTGGGGCATCCTGCTGATCGTGATCGTGATCGGCGGCATCTACAGCGGTCTGTTCACGCCGACTGAAGCCGCCGCCGTCAGCGCGGTCTACGCCTTCATCGTCGCGGTGTTCATCTACAAGGATTTGAAGCTGCGCGACGTGCCGCGCGTGCTGCTGTCATCGGCGAATCTCTCCGCGATGCTGCTCTACATCATCACCAACGCCGTGCTGTTCTCGTTCCTGATGACATACGAGAACGTGCCGCAGGCGCTGGCGCAATGGATGATCGACCTGGGCCTCGGGTGGATCGGCTTCCTGCTGCTCGTCAACCTGCTGCTGCTGGTGGCGGGCAACGTGATGGAGCCGTCCTCCATCATCCTGATCTTGGCGCCGATCCTGTTTCCGGTCGCGATCAAGCTCGGCATCGATCCGATCCATTTCGGCATCCTGATGACGGTCAACATGGAGGTCGGACTGTGCCATCCGCCCGTCGGCCTCAATCTCTACGTTGCATCGGGTATCGCCAAAATGGGCATCACCGAGCTCACGGTCGCGGTGTGGCCGTGGCTGCTGACGATGCTGGGATTCCTGGTGGTGGTGACATACTGGCCCGGCCTGTCGCTCTGGCTGCCTCGCTTGCTGGGCATGTAGCCACCGTGTGTCGCGGACGGAGACGATGAGCACGCGTCTCCGTCCGTCCTCATCCGTCCTGGGCGAGACATGGCTAATGCGCGGTAAATCCGCACGCGCAAATGCGATCGTCGAGTAGCGAATGCATCTTTACGGGTCTGCGGTAGTTCAATGCCAGCGATCGGAGCTGGCATGTTCTTCAACAGAATGGAATCCGGACCGGCGTCGATTTCGGACGCCGTCCATTTGGAAGTCATCACGGGCCTTCACGGCACGATGATGCCCACCATTCTCGCGGCCGCCTGCCAGGCGATGGTCGGCGCCATCACGACCTACGAGACCGGTGACGTGCTGACGGCCGGCCTGACGGCCGCCGGCGTGGTGGTGGCGATTGTCCGTCTCGTCGAGATATTTGCGTTCCGCCGCCGCCTCGCGGCCCCGTCACGGCTCGGCCGGGCCGAGGCCGTGCACTGGGAGCGGCGCTACATTGCCGGCACCGTGGTAACGGCCCTCGTGCTCGGCGCGTTTGCCGCGCGCAGCATCGTGCTGAACGATGCGCTCTGCTGCGTGATGGCGATGGGTATCGGTTTCGGCTTCGGCGCCGGCGTGGTGGCGCGGCTGGCACTACGTCCCGTCGCGGCGCTGCTCGATCTCATCGCGATCGCCGCGCCTGCCGCAATCGTGAGCTTCATGCAGCCCGATCTCCGCCATGTCGGGCTCGGTCTCCTCATCCTGATGTACGTGGTCGCGAGCTTCGAGATGGTTCGGCTCAGTTTCAACGCCTCGATTGGCCAGATCACGCTCAAGCGCCAGTTCGAACAGCTCGCGCGCTCCGACCCGATGACCGGCGTGTCCAATCGTTCGGTGCTGGCGAAGGACTTGCCCGAGATGCTGACGGCCGGGATGGTTGCCGTCCATACGCTGGATCTCGACCGCTTCAAGGAAGCCAACGACCGGTTCGGCCACCCCGCCGGGGATGCGCTGCTGAAGCAGGTCGCCGGGCGGCTCAAGGCGCTGGCCGCGCCTGACGACCTCGTGATCCGCATGGGCGGCGACGAGTTCGTCCTGGTGCAGAGCGCCGCGTCCGATGCGGAGGCGATGGCACGGCGGATCGTGCAATCGATCGGCAGGCCATACGAGGTTGACGGACAGGTGATCGATCTCGGTGCGAGCGTCGGCGTTGCCGTCGCGCCGGACGACGGCCGAACCGCAGAGGCGCTGCTGTCGCGCTCGGACAAGGCGCTGTACCGGGCCAAGCAGAATCGTGGCGGCTACGTGCTGGCCAGCGAGCTGCGCACGGCGGACAGCGCCACGGCATCGCGCCAAGCCGTTGAAGGCGTCGCTGCTTAGACGGTGCACCTCTCCTCTCGGGGAGGTGAGAAGGGACGTGAGAATCTCGTTCCATTTCGTTCGTCTCCTCCGATGGCAATCGAGCGCAAGATGCGGTTAGATGCCGTGCATCAGGCCGGGAGGACACAAATGACCGAACTCAGCAATGAGCCGAAGGACGCAACGCAGTCCGTCATTGTGCAGCAAACGGCGATGCTGAACGCGTTGCCGTTTTCCGACACGCGGGATTTCGACGACGCCGCGCGCGGCTTCCTCGGCACGATCGAGAACGCGGCCATCACGAATCCGCAAGGGCGGACGGTCTGGAGCCTCGAGCCCTACGGCTTCCTGTCCGCCGAGCAGGCACCGCCCACGGTGAATCCGAGCCTTTGGCGGCAGTCGCGGCTCAACATGCAGCACGGACTGTTCGAGGTCGTGCCCGGCGTCTACCAGGTGCGCGGGCTCGACATCGCAAACATGACGCTGATCGAGGGCGACAGCGGCGTCATCGTCGTGGACACGCTGACATCGATCGAAGGTGCCCGCGCTGCGCTCGATCTCTACTTCAAGCACCGCGGCATGCGGCCGGTCGCGGCGATCATCTTCACCCATACCCACACCGACCATTGGGGCGGCGCGCGCGGCGTTCTGGAGGAGGACGCGCTCGCCACTGGCAGCGTTCCGATCATCGCACCGAACCTGTTCATGGAGCACGCGGTCTCCGAGAACATCATCGCAGGGCCGGCTATGTTGCGCCGGGCGCAGTATCAGTTCGGTCCGCTCCTCGCCAAGGGGGTGCGCGGGCAGGTCGATTGTGGCCTCGGCAAGTCGATGGCGGCCGGATCGGTCGCGCTGTTGCGCCCCACGGACTTTATCATGGCGACCGGCGATACGCGCGTGATCGATGGGGTCGCATTCGAATTCCAGATGGCGCCGAACAGCGAAGCTCCGGCGGAGATGCACTTCTTCGTACCGCGCTACAAGCTGTTGAACCTCGCCGAGAACTGCACGCACAATTTCCACAATCTGCTGCCGTTCCGCGGCGCCGACGTGCGGGACGCCCTGGCCTGGTCCAAATATCTGGGCGAGGCGTTGCAGCTCTGGGACGGCAAGGCCGAGGCGATGTGCGGCCAGCACCATTGGCCGGTGTGGGGGCGCGAGCGGATCGGCACGATGATCCGCCAGCAGCGCGACCTCTACAAGTTCGCGCATGACCAGACCATCCGCCTGATGAACCACGGCCTGACCGCAGCCGAAATCGCAGAGACGATCCAGCTGCCGAAAAGTCTGGAGGGCGCCTGGCACGGCCGCGGCTATTACGGCCACATCCGCCACAATGTGAAGGCGATCTACCAGAAATATCTCGGCTGGTACGATGCCAATCCGGTCAATCTCGATCCGCTGCCGCCGGTCGAGTCGGGCAGGAAGTATGTCGAGTACATGGGCGGCGCGGACGCCATCCTCGCGCGGGCGGCTGCCGATTTCGACAAGGGGGAGTTCCGTTTCGTCGCCCAAGTGCTCGGCCATCTCGTCTTTGCCGAGCCGGACAATGCGGCGGCGCGCGCTTTGCTGGCGGACACGCTCGAGCAACTCGGTTATGCCGCCGAGAGCGCGACCTGGCGCAACGCCTATCTGTTCGGCGCGCAGGAATTGCGCCAGGGCATGCCGAAAGTGCCGACGCGCCCGCCGATGCCGCGCGAAACGCTGGCGGCGCTGCGCACCTCCCAGCTCTGGGACGTGCTCGGCATCCGCCTCAACGGTCCCAAGGCGGAAGGCAAGCATATCGTCTTGAACTGGCGCTTTTCCGACACCGGCGAGACGTTCGTGCTCAATCTGGAGAACTGTGCGCTCACTTACACCGAGGGCGTGCAGGCGGAAAATGCCGACGCCAGCTTCACGCTGGCGCGCGCTACGCTGGATGACGTGATCGCGAAGCTGACGAGCTTTCCGGAAGCGGTCGCCGCCGGCAAGATCAAGCCATCGGGCAACCCGATGCGGCTCGCCGAGCTGATGGGGCTGATGGACGAATTCCCGCGCATGTTCGAAATCGTCGAACCGAAGCGGGCCGTCGTCAGATAGGACGCTATTTCTTTCCCTTCTCCCCTTGTGGGAGAAGGTGGCGCGAAGCGCCGGATGAGGGGTATCGCTCCGCTGGGAGAGTTCCAATGCGGAAGCAACCCCTCACCCAAGTGAGTACGCCGCTCCGCTCTCGAAGCCCTCTCCCACAAGGGGAGAGGGCACTTCGACTGACAGCGATGTGGAAGCTCTACTCGGCGCTGCTCACCAGCTTGATCCGCGGCGCTTGTGCCTCGGTCAGGCTGCGATAGGCCGCGAGATAGTCCAGGGCCATGCGACGCGCGGTGAAGCGCGTCTCGAACTGCTTGCGGATTGCGGTTCGGTCCAGCTGCGCGAGGCGGTTGACCACGCCTGCCGCGCTGATGACGTCCTCGACGATGAAGCCGGTGAGGCCCTCGTCGATGATCTCCGGCACCGAGCCGCGGTTGAAGGCGACCACCGGCGTCCCGCACGCCATGGCCTCGATCATGACGAGGCCGAACGGCTCCGGCCAGTCGATCGGCAGCAGGAGGCCGAGCGCGCCGCTCAGGAAGTCCGACTTCTCGTGATCGCTGATCTCGCCGATGAACTCGATCAGCGGATTGTTCTCGATCATCGGCCGGATCAGCTCGTCGTAGTAATCCTGGTCGGCGCGATCGACCTTGGCCGCGATCTTGAGCGGAATGCCGCAATGGGTCGCGATCTTGATGGCGCGGTCGACGCCTTTTTCCGGCGCGATGCGGCCGAGCACGGCGAGATATTCCTGCTTCGCAGGCTTCGGCGTCAGCAGATGCTCCGGCAGGCCGTGGTGGATCGTCGTCACCCACTTCGCCTGCGGCACCGGCCGCCGCTGTGCGTTTGAGATCGAAATGACGGGCATCTTGGAGAAGGTGTTGAAGACCGGCTGGTGCTCCGGCAGATCGAGCCGGCCGTGCAGCGTGGTCACGAAGGGGGTCGGCTGGCGGTGGAACAGCGACCACGGATAGTAGTCGAGATGGAAGTGGAGGAAGTCGAACTCCTCGTCGTCACATTTCTGCCGCACCCGCTCCAGCAGCACCATGTGCAGCGCATTGGGATCGCGCACGGAACCGTCGAGACGGAGCGCCTTCGGCCAGAGCGCATCCAGCTTTGCTGATGTCTGCGAGTCGCCGCTGGCGAACAAAGTCACGTCATGTCCGAGGGCCACCAGCTCTTCCGTCAACCAATGCACCACCCGCTCGGTGCCGCCATATAGCTTGGGTGGAACAGCCTCCGTCAACGGAGCAACCTGCGCGATGCGCATCTCACCATCTCCTCTGTGCGATCATGAATTTAAAACCCCCGCCTGTACGGCACCGGCATGCCAGACAGGGGAACGTTCCCGCACTTGCGAAGTTCCTTCTCCCAAGCGTTACTTATTCGACACGTTCGCGGGCTGTCTCGATGCTGCCACTTCATCCTCTCAGATCGTCCGCATCCGCATGTCGTGATCACCGGGGCCGGGAACCCGGTCGAAGAGGTCGATGTTCAGTCGATCAGTAACAAAATGAAAATCAGCATAGCGGGGCGATAGCGATATGGATCATCTTTCTGGATACGCGCGCAGGCCATTTGCCTTTGTCTTGCGCTATCTTCAGATGCGAATGGTGTCGCATCTGGTGATCCTGACCGCGGTCGTCGCGGCAGTTGCCTGCTCCGTAGGCACTCAATATGGGGTCAAATCGCTCGTCGACGCCTTGTCGGCGGGACCTTCACAAGGCGGCGGCGTATGGCTGGCATTCATTCTGCTCATGTCCCTGATTGCCGCGGACAATTTCCTGTGGCGGATTGCGAGCTGGACAGCGAGCTTCACCTTTGTCCGCGTCACGGGTGATTTACGGCGTGACATATTTCGTCACCTGACCGGACACGCGCCGAGCTACTTCTCGGACCGGATGCCGGGGATGCTGACGAGCCGCATCACGGCGACCTCGAACGCGGTGTTCACGGTCGAGAACATGTTCGTCTGGAACGTGCTGCCGCCCTGCATCGCCACAATTGCGGCAATCGCCCTGATTGGAACCGTCAGTCCCTATATGGCCCTCGGACTGATCGTGATCGCCGGCGGCATGGTGATCGCGATGTTTCACCTCGCCGCCGCCGGCAAGCCGCTGCATGACGACTTTGCCGATAAGGCCGCTGCGGTCGACGGCGAGATGATCGACGTGATCAGCAACATGCCGCTGGTCCGTGCCTTCTGCGGCATCGGCCACGAGCATGAGCGGTTCGACGCGACGGTGAACCGGGAGCTCACCGCGCGAAGCCGCAGCCTGCGTTATCTGGAAAAGCTGCGGCTGTTGCATGCCGCCATCACCGTGCTCTTGACGATCGCGCTGATGGCCTGGGCAATCACGCTTTGGCAGAAGGGACAGGCGACGACCGGCGATGTCGTGCTGGTCTGCACGCTTGGCATCTCCATCCTGAGCGCCACGCGCGATCTTGCAGTGGCGCTGGTCGATGTCACCCAGCACGTCGCGCGCCTGACCGAGGCGATCGCCACCCTGCTGGTGCCGCACGAGTTGCGCGATCACCCCGAGGCGGAGCCGCTGATGAAGAGCGGCGCGGCAATCGCGTTCAACAACGTCACCTTCGGCTATCCCGGTGGCGACAAGATCTTTGAGCGGTTCAGCCTGCGGCTGCAGCCCGGCCAGCGCGTCGGCCTGGTCGGCCAGTCCGGCGGCGGCAAGTCGACGCTGTTCACGCTGCTCCAGCGCTTCTACGACGTCGACGAGGGCCGTATCACCATCGACGGCCAGGATATCTCGAAGGTGACGCAGCTGAGCCTGCGCGAGGCGATCTCCGTCGTGCCGCAGGACATCTCCTTGTTTCATCGCTCGATCCGCGAGAACATCCGCTACGGCCGCCCGAACGCGACCGACGACGAGGTGCTGCGTGCGGCGATCGCGGCCCGCTGCGATTTCATTGACAGCCTGCCCGAAGGCCTCGACACGATGGTCGGCGACCGCGGTGTCAAGATGTCCGGGGGCCAGCGCCAGCGCATCGCGATCGCGCGCGCCTTCCTCAAGGACGCGCCGATCCTGCTGCTGGACGAGGCGACTGCCGCGCTCGACAGCGAATCGGAGGAGGCGATCCGCGAGGCGCTGTCGCGCCTGATGCGAGGCCGCACCGTGATCGCAATCGCTCACCGTCTGGCGACGCTGCGCAATTTCGACCGCGTTGTGGTGTTGAGAAATGGTAAGATCATCGAGGACGGCTCGCCGGAGCGACTGATGCAGGGCCACGGGCCGTATCGCGAGCTGGTCACGCAGGAAATGAGCCGGCTCGCGCAAGCTGCCGCGTAATCCAACAGTCGCGTTCTCGAGTCGGTTGCGTTTTCGAAACAAGCGCAGGGGAGCAGCTCATGTCGGCCGAAGCCGTAACCCAATTCGTCTCCGTGACGCGGACCTCGGAGCAGGTCGCGGAACAACCTTTCTACATTCCGATGACGGGGCCGTCGGCACGGCCGCGGCGATCGCTCAAGCACGACGACACCTTCATCGTGCTCGACAGCCATGGGGACATCGGCGCATCCGCTGGCGGGCCGGATGGCCTGTTCCATCACGATACGCGCTATCTCGCGCGGCTCGAGCTCGTGCTCGATGATCTGCAGCCGCTGCTGCTCGGCTCGAACCTGCGCGACGACAATTCGGCGTTGACCGTCGACCTCACCAATCCGGACATCTACCGGCAGGGCAGCCTCATTCTGCAAAAGGACCTGCTGCACATCGTGCGGACGATCTTCCTGTGGCGCGGCACGGCCTATCAGCGCATCGGCGTGCAGAACCATGGCGACCGGCGCGCCAGCTTCGACCTGACTCTGCTGTTCGGCAACGACTTCGCCGATCTGTTCGAGGTCCGCGGCGAGCGGCGACCGCGCCGCGGGATCGGAACGAGCCGGCTGCTCGGGCCGACCGACGTGTTGTTCGAGTATCGCGGCCTCGATGAGGCCGAGCGGACCACCGGGCTGCATTTCGATCCGCGTCCGACGCGGCTCTCGGTCAATGCCGCGACCTGGGAGCTCCACCTCGAGCCGCACCAGACCAAATCTCTGTTCGTGGCCGTGTCCTGCAACCGGCCGTTGACGGAAAAGCCGGTGCGGTTCTTTCCCGGTCTGTTGGCGCACCGCCGCGAGATGCGGCAGTCGACCATGGGGGCGGCAAGCATCGAGACCTCCAACAACATCTTCAACGAGGTGCTGTGCCAGGCCATGGCCGACCTCAACATGCTGATGACGGAGACGCCGCAGGGGCGTTATCCCTATGCCGGCATTCCCTGGTACTCGACGACGTTCGGCCGCGACGGCCTCATCACCGCGCTCCAGATGCTCTGGGTCGACCCGCGCATCGCCAAAGGTGTCCTGCGCCGGCTCGCGCATTTTCAGGCCGAGGCGATCGATCCGCGCGCGGATGCGACGCCCGGAAAGATTCTGCACGAGATGCGGGGCGGCGAGATGGCGGCGCTGGGGGAGGTGCCGTTCGCGCATTATTACGGCAGCGTCGATTCGACTGCACTGTTCGTGCTGCTCGCGGGAAGCTATTTCGAGCGTACCGGCGACGAGGCCACGTTGATCGAGCTTTGGCCGGCGATCGAGGCGGGGCTGGCCTGGATCGACGGTCCGGGCGATCCCGACCAGGACGGCTTCGTCGAGTACCAGCGCGCGACCGAGAAGGGGCTGGCCAACCAGGGCTGGAAGGATTCCTACGACGCGATCTTCCATGCCGACGGCAGGCTTGCAGAGGGCAATATCGCGCTCGCGGAAGTCCAGGGCTACGTCTATGCGGCCAAGCAGCTCGCCGCGCGTTGCGCGCTGCGGCTCGGCAAACCGGATCGCGTGCGCAAGCTCGAGTCCGAAGCCCGGGCACTCGCCGAACGCTTCGAGAAGGCGTTCTGGTGCGAGGAGCTCGGCACCTATGCGCTCGCGCTCGACGGCAACAAGCGGCCCTGCAAGGTGCGGACTTCGAATGCCGGGCAGGTCCTGTTCAGCGGCATGATCCGCGAAGATCGCGCCCGCCTGGTTGCCGCCGACCTGATGCGGCCGCACTTCTTTTCGGGCTGGGGTATCCGCACCGTCGCGCAAGGCGAGGTCCGTTACAACCCGATGTCCTATCACGACGGGTCGATTTGGCCGCACGACAACGCGCTGATCGCGCTCGGGCTCGCGCGCTACGGCCTCAAGCACTCGGTGGCGCATGTCTTCAAAGGGCTGTTCGACGCGGCGACCTACATGGATCTGCGCCGGCTGCCCGAATTGTTCTGCGGCTTCCGGCGCGAGAAGCGGCGCGGCCCGACGCTCTATCCGGTCGCCTGCGCGCCGCAGGCCTGGGCCAGCGCGACGCCGTTCACGCTGCTGGAGGCGGCGCTCGGCCTCGAGTTCGACGTGGCGCGCGGCGAGATCCGCCTGCGCAATCCGCATCTGCCGGCATTCCTCAACGAGGTGATCCTGCACGATCTGCGCCTCGGCGAGTCCGGCGTCGATCTCCGCGTCAGCCGCCACGGCGACGACGTGGCGCTGGAGGTGTTGCGCACACGTGGCCAGATCCAGGTCTCGATCGTGCTGGCGCGCTAGCGGCGCGCAAGGAGGGTATCATGCGTGCGACCGGAACGTTGATCCTAAGCGCGGCGATCGCGGTTGCCGTGACGGTCGCTCCGTCACGCGCCGCGGAGGATCCGCCCGCAGGCCAGAACGAAGCGAATGCGCCGCCGACGGCAAAGCCGCCGGTCTCGACCGTTCCGGTGACGCCCAAGGATGCCGCTCCGCCGCCCTCGGTGACCATCATCGGGGCGAGCGAGGCCCACGGTGTCCTGGGCCGCGACGTTCGCAGCGCCGCCGGCGAGGACATGGGTCGCATCGTCGACGTCATCGTCGATCGAACCGGCCATGTGCGGGCCGCAGCGATCGATTTCGGCGGCTTTCTCGGCGTCGGCAGCCGCAAGATCGTGGTGGACTGGAACGCGCTCCGCTTCGGCAAGATCGCCAACAAGAAGGACAGCATCACGCTGGAATTGACCAAGGCGCAGGTCGCGGCCGCGCCGGAATACAAGGAAGACACGCCGATCGTCGTGCTAGGAGCGTCCGGCAGCCTTCAGCCGCTGCAAGCGATCCAGTGAGGTGCCGGGAGGGTTCACCGCCTGTGCTGTTGTCGAGCAAGCCGAAACATGCAGGTCGCGACGCGCACGTCGAGCAGGACAAGCTTGTCTCGCAGCCGGCTGCAAACCTTCCGGCGCCCTCGCGCCAGAGCTTGCGCGGCCTCGACTGGTTCATCTTCTTCCTCGCCGACGTGCAGACCGGGTTCGGCCCGTTCATCGCGGTCTATCTCACGACGCAGAAATGGACCCAGGTCGAGATCGGCCTCGTGCTGTCGATCGGCGGCATCGTCGCCCTGATCGGGCAGATGCCGGGCGGGGCGATCATCGACGCCGCGAAATCGGAGCGTCTGGTCGCCGGTCTCGCGATTGCGACCATCGGCGCCTGCGCGCTTGCCTATGCTTCGATGCCGATCTTCGCCGTCGTGGTGGCCGCGGCCACCTTGCACGCGGCGGCGAGCTGCGTGCTCGGGCCGGCGATCGCCGCGATCAGCCTTGGCCTCGTAGGGCCGCTCGCGATCGGCGAACGACTGGGCCGCAACGCGCGGTTCGCCTCGCTGGGCAATGGCGTGGCGGCAGCGGTGATGGGCACCGCCGGCTACCTGCTGTCGAGCCGCTCCGTGTTCCTGGTCACATTCCTGCTCGTGATCCCGACCCTGTTCGCACTGTCGCGAATCCGCGAGGAGGAGGTCGACATCAGGCGCAGTCACGGCGAGATGCCGCCCGAGGCCGCCGACCGCGGTGACACCAATCTCTGGCACTTGATCCGGCAGCGTCCGCTCATCATCTTCGCACTCAGCGTGCTTCTGTTGCAGCTCGCGAACGCCGCGATGATGCCGCTGATGGCGAGCGCAGTGACGGCGCGGTCGAGCCAATGGGCGACCGTGCTCGTCGCCGCCTGCATCATCGTGCCGCAGGCGATCGTGGCGCTGCTGTCGCCGACAGTCGGGCGCAAGGCACAGCTCTGGGGCAGGCGTCCGCTGCTCCTGATCGGATTCGGTGCGTTGACGATTCGCGGCCTGCTGTTTGCGACCGTGCGCGATCCCTACCTGCTGGTGCTGGTGCAGGTGTTCGACGGCTTCACCGCCGCGGTGTTCGCAGTCATGATTCCGCTGATCGTGGCCGACGTCGCCTTCGGCAGCGGTCATTTCAACCTGGCGCAGGGGATCGTGGGAACTGCGACCGGCATCGGCGCATCGCTGAGCACGGTGCTCGGCGGCTATGTCAGTGACAAGTTCGGCAATGCCACCGCGTTCATCGGGCTGTCCGGCGTCGCCGCGACGGGGCTCCTTCTGATCCTGCTGATGATGCCGGAAACCCGGCGCACGGGGTGATCGCGGCAAAAGAAAAGGCCGGCCGAATCGCGTTCGGCCGGCCTAGTCACGGGGGAGGAGAAACCGATCAGGCGTCGAGATTGTGCAGGCGCTGGCGGTTGCGCAGCACGATCTGGCGGGCGCCGGAGAAGCCGAGAATGCCCTGAGCGTGAAGCTGCGACAGTGCGCGCGACACGGTTTCGAGGGTGAGGCCGAGATAGTCGCCGATGTCGCGGCGGCACATCGGCAGCGCCATCATCCCGGCAACAGCGAGACGGCGGTCCATTTCGAGCAGGAAGGTCGCGACACGCTCCATCGCGGTCTTGCGGCCCAGCAGCAGCATGTGGTCCTCGGCATGACGAAGCTCACTGGCGGTCATCGCCCAGAGCTTGCGGGCGACCTGTACGTCGGTGGCTGCGGCCTTCTCGAGGCTCGCACGCTTCACAAGGCGCACGCTGGTGTCGATGATGGCTTCGGCGGCGAGGCGGTGAGTGGAACCGGATTCGAGGCCGAACACATCGCCGGGAAGATGGAAAGCGCCGATCTGGCGGCGGCCGTCGGAAAGGAGCTTGTAGCTGCTCACTGCGCCCGACACGACCTGGTAGACATATTCGGACGGCTCGTCCTCGCCATAGATCTCCTCGTCCTTGCGATAGGAGAACTCCGTGGCGACTAGGCCGACATGGCCGGCAATGGCACCGAACTGGTCGGTGACAGGATGGGCAGGAGCAATCTTGCCAACAATCTGGGTGTTGATCGCCTGGGTTTTGAGCGTCTGGGTCAGCATCTGCGCCATCTCCGTTGTGATGACGCTTAGGTACGCGGTATCGGGTGCCTCGAAAATCTCGCGAGATATCTTAAGGGGGTTACCCTACGTAGAATCCCGGAGGTCAGGCGCGGGGACGATCCTGGATGGCGTGGCGGATGTATTTGACCAGGTTTTCGTCCAGAAGCGGCTTCAAAACCACGTCCTTGATGCCCGCCGTCGCGGCCCGGACGGAGATGTTCTCGTCTGGATAGCCGGTGATCAGGATCACAGGCGCGTTGCGGTCGGATTTGCGCAGGCGGCTGGCCAGCTCGATGCCATTGATGTCCGGCATCTTGTAGTCGATGACGTAGCAGTCCGGTCCAGTCGCGCCACTGACATTGAGCAGCGCCGTGCCGCTCCTGAAGGTACGCACGGCGAAGCCATCGGCCTCCAGCAGGAAGCGCAGGGATCCCAGGACGGCGGCATCATCGTCGACCACAAAGATTGTGGGTCGCGCGAGGGACGCCGGGCGCCCATGATGTGAGCTGACCTCGATCATGTTGCCTGGTTAGCATGGCCCCGGGAAGGCACCTTGACTTGCCTCAATCGTTGAGCATGCCGGCGCGCATCGCCAGCCGGACCAGTTCCGAGAGGCTGCCCGCTTGCATCTTCGTCATGACGTTGGCCCGGTAGACCTCGATGGTGCGCGGGCTGATGTCGTATTCGCGGGCGATCAGCTTGTTGGAGAGGCCTGCGATCAGCCCTTCCATGACCTGACGCTCCCTCGGACTCAACGAGGCGACGCGGGCCGCGATGTCCTGCGCGACGGCCTCGCTCTTGGCCGTCGGCTCGGCCTGGACGATCGCCGCTTCGATCATCGCGGTGAGGCGCTCGTCATCGAACGGCTTTTCCAGGAAATCGACCGCCCCGAGCTTCATCGCCTCGACCGCGAGCGGCACGTCGCCATGACCCGTCATGATCAGGATCGGGAACGGGCTCTGTTGCGCCTTCATGCGTTTCAGCAGTTCGATCCCGTCGAGGCCGGGCATGCGCACGTCGGAGAGGACACAGCCGAAGGAAAGGCCTGGCAGGGCTTCGAGAAAGGCCAGGGCGTCGTCGAATAGGCTGACGGCGAAGCCGGCGGAATCCAGCAGGAAATTCAGCGAATCGCGCATCGCCGGGTCGTCGTCGATGACGTAGACATGTCCCTTGTTCGTCATGAGTCAGTTCTCGTCGGTTGCCGGCAGGGTGAAGCGGAATGTCGCCCCTCCCGCTGCGTTGCTCTCGGCCCACATGCGGCCGCCGTGGGCCTCGATGATCGAGCGGCTGATGGAGAGGCCAACGCCCATGCCGGTGTCTTTGGTGGTGAAGAAAGTCTGGAACAGGTTTGGGATGACGTCGTCCCGGAAGCCGATGCCGGTGTCGGAGACCTCCACCTCGATCATGTCGTCATCGACACGGGTGTTGGCGACGACGAGCTCGCGCCGCGGCGACTGTGCCATTGCCTCGAGCGCGTTGCGGAACAGATTGACCAGCACCTGCTGGATCTGCACCCGGTCGGCGAGGACGAGATCGGCGTCGGGATCGAGGCTGAAGCGGAGCTGCACGTTCTGCTCGCGGGCGCCGGCGAGCCCGAGCGCACCGGCTTCCTCGATCAGCTTGGACAGGCTCTCGACCCGCTTCTCCGATTCGCCGCGGGAGACGAAGTCGCGCAGGCGGCGGATGATCTGCCCGGCGCGCAAGGCCTGCTCCGCTGCCCGATCCAGCGCGCTTTCGACCTTCGGCGTGTTGGGATCGCTGCTGCCGGCAAGGAGGCGCCGAGATCCCTTCATGTAATTGCTGATCGCCGCCAGCGGCTGGTTGAGCTCGT
This sequence comes from Bradyrhizobium cedriense, assembly GCF_054602315.1. Taxonomy (NCBI): domain Bacteria; kingdom Pseudomonadati; phylum Pseudomonadota; class Alphaproteobacteria; order Hyphomicrobiales; family Nitrobacteraceae; genus Bradyrhizobium; species Bradyrhizobium cedriense. The sequence goes on from NZ_JBTSWB010000002.1 coordinate 1,077,819, forward strand.
GGGCGAGCGCGGAGGCCATTTCGCCCATGGCGGTCAGCCGCGAGACGTGGACGAGCTCGGACTGCAATTCCTGGAGCCGCGCCTGGGTCTGCTGGTGCTCGGTAAGGTCGCGCACGAAGCCTGTGAAATAGGGCTCCCCGGCGCGTTGCGTCTGCCCGACGGACAGGTGCATCGGGAAAGTCGTGCCGTCGCGGCGCTTGCCGGTCACGATGCGGCCGATCCCGATGATGTGCGGATCGTTCGTCCGGAGATAGCGCGTGAGATAGGAGTCATGACGCGACTGATCGGGCTCCGGCATCAGGATGCTCACGTTGCGGCCGATGGCCTCCTGCCTGCTGTAGCCGAACAGCCGCTCCGCGGCGCTGCTGAAGAGCTGCATGATGCCGCGTGAATCGATGACAATCATGGCATCGGGCACGGTTTCGAGAATCGAGCGAAGATGATTCTCCTGGGAGCGCAGGGCCTCCTCGAGATGCTTTTCCTCGTTGATATCGAGGAATATCCCGCTGAGATGACGCGGCGTGCCGGTATCGTCCCGGATCACACCTGCCCTGGCCCGGATCCATTGACCGGTCCCGGCCCCGCTGACGACCTTGAAGGACAGATCAAGTCCACCCCCGCCTTCCGAGGTGCGCCCGATTGCCTTCAGGAAGTGGTCCCGGTCGCTTGGCTCCAGCAAGGAAAGGAAGCGATCGTAGCTGACGGCCTGGTCCCGCTCGAGGCTAAACAGCCGCTTGGCCATGTCCGACCATTCGAGTTCGCGCGTCTGCAGATCAAGGTCCCAGGTGCCCACCCCGAATCCCTCGATGCGGCCTCGGAATTGCTCGCCCCGACCATCGTCCGCCGGATGGGTCACGCGCGTCGGCGCCAAGCTCTGCTCCTATCCTCGGCGGCGAGGCAGGATGCCTTTACCGCTTGCGCAATTTCGCCCAAGGCTCGCTCCGAGGCAAGCGCGGACGTTGAATTTACTGGCGGATTTCCCGCAAGACGGCGAGGCGAACCAGAAGCGCTTGTTTTTGATCTATCTCAGCCTGCCGCGCGGCAGCAGGTCTAGGATAGCGGAAATTTGGTGATGCTGGAGATACCCGATGACATACGCGACCGTCATGGTCAGCTTGGCGCTCGATCAGTCCAACGAGGCGCGTCTTCAGGTCGCGGGCGAGCTTGCCGAACGATTCGAGGCCGCCATCGTCGGGGTCGCCGCGGCGCAGTTTGCGCCGCCGCTCCATTTCACGGACGGCACCGAGGCGCAAGCGCTGATCGACGAGGGCGAAGCTTCGGTCAAGCGGCGGTTGGCCGGGCTGGAAGCGCAATTCCGGGCGGCCACGAAAAATCGCGGCGGACATGTGGAGTGGCGCAGCGCCATGGATTTTCCGGCGCGATTCGTCCTGGCGCAGGCGCGTTGCGCCGATATCGTCGTCAGCGGGGGGCAGAGTCCGGCCTTCTCCGATGCTTTCTCGCTCGTGAGTCCCAAGGATCTGGTGATGCAGGCCGGCCGCCCGCTTCTCGTCGTCCCCGACCGGGCGAACTGGCTCGACCTGCGCAACGTGCTGGTGGCGTGGAAGGACACGCCGCAGGCGCGGCGGGCGGTAGCCGACGCGCTGCCGATGCTGCGCAAGGCGAGGGACATCACCATCGTCGAGATTCCAGAGCAGGGCGACGACCGTTCGGCCGTGATGGCCGGCGTCAGCGACGTTGCCGCCTGGCTCGGCCGTCACGGCGTGACCGCGACCGCACGCGTCTCGGAGGCCCATGCACGCGAAGCTCCGGCAATGCAATTGGAGAAAGTCGCCGGCGACGTCGGCGCCGGCCTGATCGTCGCGGGTGCCTACGGTCATTCGAGATTTCGCGAACTGATCCTCGGAGGTGTCACTCAGTATCTGGTCACACAAACCACCCGCAGCGTGCTGCTGTCGCACTGAGCGCCGGCCCGTCAGTATGGAAGCGAGGAGGACGCGCCGTGTATAGATTTCTCGAGCAGACCGTCGACGGCTACATGACGCGCAACGTCAAAACGGTGCAGCGCGACCTTGACCTGCTCCAGCTGAGCGAAATGTTCGAGACCGACGATTTCAACAGCTATCCGGTCGAAGACGACGGGCAAGTGGTCGGCATCGTCACCAAGTTCGACATCCTGAAGTGTTTCGCCTTCACGCCGAGCCAGATGTTGCCGCGCTACGACGATCTGATGCGCCGCAAGATCGGCGACGTCATGACGCCCGAGTTCATCTACGTCAACCCGGACACGCGGTTGACGCGTGTGCTCCAGATCATGGTCGAACACCGCATCAGGAGCATCATCGTGCTCGACGGTGCACAGAAGCTGGTCGGCATCATCGCCCGCGAGGACGTCATCGCGGCACTCAAGGCCAGCGCCGGCGACTGACCTGCGTTCTCCGTTCTCCGATTCGTGGGTTCCAAGCTCCGTGATTTCACGGAGGTCATTCCTTTTGCGATCGGCCTGACGTCCTCGCTGTCCTCACGCACCGTGGCGAGAAGGCCTTTTCAACCGGCGCCGCGTCCGTCCACGTCGACAGAAAACCATCCATCTTGATTTCAATCAATTCCCCGCGAGGGTGAATGTGGTTTCTGGCGCTGTGTTCTTTCAGAGAGAATCCGCATGAGCCAGCCCTCCATCTCCAAATCCATGACCATCGGTGAAAGCGGCTTGGCTGTCGTGTTCGCAGTCACCGCTTTCCTGTGCGTGATCGCCTCGGCCAAGGCGCTCGATGCGCCCTTCGCGTTCCACGCCGCGCTCAGCGCTGCGGCAAGCGCGGCTGCGGTGTTCTTCATCGTCAACCGCTACTTCGAGCGGCCCGCGGCGCTGCCGCCGGCGGAGATCAACGGTCGCCCGAACTACAACATGGGGCCGATCAAGTTCTCCGCCTTCATGGCGATGTTCTGGGGCATTGCCGGCTTCCTTGTCGGCCTCATCATCGCCTCGCAGCTGGCTTGGCCCGCGCTGAACTTCGATCTGCCCTGGATCAGCTTCGGCCGCCTGCGGCCGCTGCACACGTCCGCGGTGATCTTCGCCTTCGGCGGCAACGTGCTGATCGCGACCTCCCTCTACGTCGTGCAGAAGTCCTGCCGCACGCGCCTCGCCGGCGACCTCGCGCCGTGGTTCGTCGTGCTGGGCTACAACTTCTTCATCCTGATCGCCGGCACCGGCTATCTGCTCGGAGTCACGCAGTCGAAGGAATACGCCGAGCCGGAATGGTATGCCGACCTCTGGCTGACCATCGTCTGGGTGGCCTATCTGCTCGTCTTCGTCGCTACCCTCATGAAGCGCAAAGAGCCGCATATCTTTGTCGCGAACTGGTTCTATCTCGCCTTCATCGTGACGATCGCGGTCCTGCATCTCGGCAACAATCCGGCCCTCCCGGTCTCGGTGTTCGGCTCGAAGTCCTACGTCGCCTGGGGCGGCATCCAGGATGCCATGTTCCAGTGGTGGTACGGCCACAACGCGGTCGGCTTCTTCCTGACCGCCGGCTTCCTCGCCATCATGTACTACTTCATCCCGAAGCGCGCCGAGCGGCCGATCTATTCCTACCGGCTCTCGATCATCCATTTCTGGGCACTGATCTTCCTCTACATCTGGGCCGGCCCGCACCATCTGCACTACACGGCGCTGCCGGACTGGACGCAGACTCTGGGTATGACCTTCTCGATCATGCTGTGGATGCCATCCTGGGGCGGCATGATCAACGGCCTGATGACGCTGTCGGGTGCCTGGGACAAGCTGCGCACCGATCCCGTGCTGCGCATGCTCGTGGTCTCCGTCGCCTTCTACGGCATGTCGACCTTCGAAGGCCCGATGATGTCGATCAAGGTGGTCAACTCGCTCAGCCACTACACCGACTGGACCATCGGCCACGTGCATTCCGGTGCGCTCGGCTGGGTCGGCTTCGTCTCCTTCGGCGCGCTGTACTGCCTGGTGCCGTGGGCCTGGAATCGCAAGGGGCTCTACAGCCTCAAGCTCGTCAACTGGCACTTCTGGATCGCGACCCTCGGCATCGTTCTCTACATCTCGGCGATGTGGGTGTCCGGCATCCTCCAGGGTCTGATGTGGCGCGCCTACACTTCGCTCGGCTTCCTCGAATATTCCTTCATCGAGACCGTCGAGGCGATGCACCCCTTCTACATCATCCGCGCCGCAGGCGGTGGCCTGTTCCTGATCGGCTCACTGATCATGGCCTACAATCTCTGGATGACGGTTCGCGTCGGCGAGCAGGAAGTCCAGATGCCCGTCGCTCTTCAGCCGGCGGAATGAGGAGCTCAAAGCAATGTCGTTCTGGACACGCCACCAAATCTTCGAAAAGAACTCGATCATCCTGATCGTCGGCATCCTGCTGGTGGTCGCGATCGGCGGTCTCGTCGAGATCACCCCGCTGTTCTACCTCAAGAGCACGATCGAGAAGGTCGACGGGGTCAGGCCCTACACGCCGCTGGAGCTCGCTGGACGCAACATCTACGTCCGCGAGGGCTGCTATCTCTGCCACTCGCAGATGGTCCGGCCCTTGCGGGACGAGGTCGAGCGCTACGGCCACTTCTCGCTCGCCGCCGAGAGCATGTACGATCACCCGTTCCAGTGGGGCTCCAAGCGCACCGGTCCGGATCTTGCCCGCGTCGGCGCCAAATACTCCGACGACTGGCACGTCACCCATCTGACCAACCCGCGCGCGATCGTGCCGCAATCGGTGATGCCGGGCTATCCATTCCTCAGCAGAACCGAGATCGACCCGGATGCGATCGCCGGCGACATGCGCACGCTCAGGATCGTCGGCGTACCCTATAGCGACGAGCAGATCGCCAACGCAGCCGCCGACCTGAAGGCTCAGGCCGATCCGGATAATGCCGGCACCGACGCCTTCAGCAAGCGCTACGCGAAGGCCGTCGTGCGCAACTTCGACGGCAAGACCGGCACGCCGACCGAGATGGACGCGCTGGTCGCGTACCTGCAGATGCTCGGCACGCTAGTCGACTTCAAGATCTACAACGAGAAAGCCAATCTTCGCTGAGAAGGCATGAACGATGAAAGCCATCCTGACCGTCCATAATCTTGCGTCAGATCTCGTGACGACGATCTGGACACCGGTGTTCGTAGCGATCTTTCTCGCGATCATCGCCTACGCATTCTGGCCCCGTAACAAGGCTGTGTTCGACAAAGCAGCGCACCTGCCCTTGCGGGAGGAGTAGAGAACCATGACCGACCATTCTAGCGACATCGATTCCGTCTCCGGCACGTCCACGACCGGCCACGAGTGGGACGGCATCAAGGAGCTCAACACACCGCTGCCGCGCTGGTGGGTGATCACCTTCTATCTCACCATCGTCTGGTCGATCGGCTACTGGATCGTCTATCCGGCCTGGCCGCTGATCTCGAGCAACACCGCCGGCGTGTTCGGCTACTCATCGCGCGCCGACGTTGCGGTCGAGCTCGCCAACCTCGAGAAGATCCGCGGTGACAAGATGGTGGCGCTGGGCGCCGCCTCGCTCGCCGAGATCGAGAAGGATCCGGCTCTGCTGGCGCTCGCACGCGCCAAAGGCAAGACCGTGTTCGGCGACAATTGCGCGCCGTGCCACGGCACAGGCGCCGCCGGAGCCAAGGGCTATCCGAACCTGAACGACGACGAGTGGTTGTGGGGCGGCTCGCTCGACCAGATCATGCAGACCATCCAGTTCGGCGTGCGTTCCGGCCATGCCAAGACGCGTGAGGGCCAGATGCTCGCCTTCGGCAAGGACGGCGTGCTGAAGTCGGACGAGATCGTCGCCGTCGCCAGCTACGTGCGGGCGCTGGCGGGTCTGCCGACCCGGGCAGGCTTCGACAAGGCCAAGGGCGAGAAGATCTTCGCGGAGAACTGCGCGGCCTGTCATGGCGATGCCGGCAAGGGCAACCCGGAACTCGGCGCGCCAAACCTGACCGACAAGATCTGGCTCTATGGTCCAGAGGAGGCCACCCTGATCGAGACCATCACCAACGGTCGCGCCGGCGTCATGCCGGCCTGGGAAGGCCGGCTCGATCCCGCCACCATCAAGGCGATGGCTGTCTACGTCCACTCGCTCGGTGGCGGCAAATAGCCGGCGAGCGAGCGCCGATTTCAAACGGGGGCGCAGAAAAACGCCCCCGTTTGCGTTGGATCAAGTGACCGGCGAACACCGGGTCTAGGTTTAATCGCACCTCCTGAGAAGATTCCGCGATGAACAAGACCGTCAACCCGAACGAAGTGAAGCCGGCGGACGATAGCGGGCCGCTCTATGTCCCCCGCAAGAAGGTCTATCCCCAGAGCGTCTCCGGAACGTTCCGGCGGATCAAATGGGGCCTGATGGCATTCTGCCTCGGTGTCTACTATCTCCTGCCGTTCGTGCGCTGGAACCGCGGCCTCGGCGCTCCCAGCCAGGCGGTTCTGATCGATCTTCCCAACAGCCGCTTCTACTTCTTCTTCATCGAGCTGTGGCCGCAGGAGGTCTACTACTTCACCGGCCTGTTGATCGTCGCCGCGGTGGCGCTGTTCCTGATGAACTCCATCGGCGGACGAATCTGGTGCGGCTATCTCTGTCCGCAGACCGTCTGGACCGACCTGTTCTACGCCGTCGAACGCCTGATCGAGGGCGACCGGCGCGAGCGGATGAAGAAGGACAAATCGTCCGACCCGATGAAGCTCGAGCGGATCTCCGAGATCGTGCTCAAGCATTCGATCTGGCTCATGATCGCTTGGTGGACCGGCGGCGCCTGGGTGCTCTACTTCAACGACGCGCCGACGCTGGTGAAGGAGCTCGTCACCTTCCAGGCGCCAATGATCGCCTATATCTGGATCGGCATCCTCACCGCGACGACCTACGTCCTCGCCGGTTTCATGCGCGAGCAGGTCTGCACCTATATGTGCCCGTGGCCGCGCATTCAGGCCGCGCTCACCGACGAATGGGCGCTCAACGTCACCTATCGCTACGACCGTGGCGAGCAGCGCACGTCGGTCAAGAAGGCCGCCGAGTTGCGGGCGCTCGGCCAGACGGTCGGTGACTGCGTCGATTGCTACCAATGTGTCGCGGTCTGCCCGACCGGCATCGACATCCGCAACGGGCCCCAGCTCGAATGTATCCAGTGCGGGCTCTGCATCGACGCCTGCGACAACGTGATGACGAAGATCGGCCGGCCGAAGCGTCTGATCGGCTACGACAACGACGTCAATATTCACCGCCGCCAGGAAGGCAAGGCGCCCATCTACCGGATCGTCCGGCCCCGCACCATCGTGTACAGCGCGATCATCGTGGCCATCGGCGGCTTCATGACTTATACGCTCGCGACCCGCAGCCTGCTCGACGTCAACGTGCTGCATGACCGCAATCCGGTCGCGGTCAAGCTCAGTGACGGCTCGATCCGCAACGCCTACACGGTGCGCCTGCTGAACAAGAGCGGCTACGACCGCATCATCGCCATCGACGCGCACGGCCCGGCGAATGCGACCGTCCACGTCATCGGCGTCGATTCGGTGACGCCGGATCGGCCGATGATCGTGGTCCCACGCGATTCCACCAGCGAGCTCCGGCTTCTCGTCACCGCGCCGGCCGACAACAATCCGGAGAAATCGATTCCGGTCCGCTTCCACGTCACCGATATCGGGCTCGGCGAAGTCGCATCCGCCACCGACAATTTCGTTTCGCCTTAAGGAGTGAGGACTGCCATGGCCTCCAAGCCGCTGACTGGAACCAAGGTCTTTCTGATGCTCGTCGCCTTCTTCGGCGTCGTGATCGGCGTCAACGGGACCATGATGAAGCTCGCGATCGCGACGTTGCCCGGCACCGACGTCGACAGCCCCTATGCCGCCGGCCTCGTCTATGACCGCGAGATCTCGGCGGCGCAGGATCAGGCCGCGCGCAAATGGAAGGTCAGCGCCCATATCGAGCGCCGCAACGACGGCGGCGCTCTGGTCCAGGTCGAAGCCCGCGATGCGAGCGGACAGCCGATCTCCGGGCTGAAATTCGACGGCCGCCTGGAGCGGCCGACCGACAAGCGCGCCGATCTCGCCGTCGAACTCACCGAAGCCGGTATCGGACTCTATCGCGGCAACGCCGCATCCGTCGCGCCGGGCCAATGGGATCTCGTGATCGAGGGTGAGGCGCGGGGGACGCGCGTCTTCCTCTCGCGCAACCGCGTGATCCTGAACTGAAGGATTCTGTCATGCAGGTCACGCGCGATTTCTCTCACTATGTTCGCGATGCGGGCGCGGGCCTCCGGCATATCGACCTCGCCGTCGAGGGCGTTCACTGCGCCGGCTGCATGGCAAAGATCGAGCGCGGCCTGTCCGCCATCCCCGACGTCACGCTGGCGCGCGTGAATCTCACCGACCGCCGCGTCGCGCTGGAGTGGAAGGCGGGCACGCTCGACCCCGGCCGCTTCATCGATCGCCTCGAGGAACTCGGTTACAAGGCCTATCCGTTCGAGACCGAGAGCGCGGAGGCGGCCGAGGTCGCCGAGTCGCGTTTCCTCCTGCGGTGCCTCGGCGTCGCGGCATTCGCCACCATGAACGTGATGATGCTGTCGATCCCGGTGTGGTCCGGCAACGTCTCCGACATGCTGCCCGAGCAGCGCGATTTCTTCCACTGGCTGTCGGCGCTGATCGCGTTGCCGGCGGCCGCCTATGCCGGCCAGCCGTTCTTCCGCTCGGCCTGGCGCGCGCTGTCGGCGAAGACGACCAACATGGACGTGCCGATCTCGATCGGCGTGATACTGGCGCTCGGCATGTCCGTGGTCGAGACCATCCATCACGCCGAGCACGCCTATTTCGACGCCGCGATCATGCTGCTGACCTTCCTGCTGGTCGGCCGCGTCCTCGACCAGAACATGCGGCGGCGGACCCGCGCGGTCGCCGGCAACCTCGCAGCGCTGAAGGCGGAGACTGCCGCCAAGTTCGTCGGTCCCGACGAAATCTCGCAGGTCCCCGTGGCGGCCATCCATCCCGGGGACATCGTGCTGCTCAGGCCGGGCGAGCGCTGCGCGGTGGACGGTACCGTGATCGAGGGCCGTTCCGAGATCGACCAGAGCCTGATCACCGGCGAGACGCTTTATGTCACGGCGGAGCAAGGCACGCCTGTCTATGCCGGATCGATGAACATCTCCGGGACGCTGCGGGTGCGGGTCTCCGCAGCCTCCGAGGCGACGCTGCTCGCCGAGATCACGCGGCTGCTCGACAACGCGCTGCAGGCACGCTCGCGCTACATGCGGCTCGCCGACCGCGCCTCGCGGCTCTACGCGCCGGTGGTGCATGCGACCGCGCTTCTGACCATCCTCGGCTGGGTCATCGCCGGCGCGAGCTGGCATGATGCGATCGTGACCGGTGTTGCCGTCCTGATCATTACCTGCCCTTGTGCGCTGGGCCTTGCCATTCCGACCGTGCAGACGATCGCCTCCGGCGCGATGTTCAAGTCCGGGATGCTGCTGAATTCCGGCGACGCGATCGAGCGGCTCGCAGAAGCCGACCATGTCATCTTCGACAAGACCGGTACGCTGACGCTGCCCGATCTCGAAGTGATGAATGCGGCCGACATCCCCTCCGACATCTTCGAGCTCGCCGGCCGGCTCGCGCTGTCGAGCCATCATCCGGTCGCCGCCGCGGTCGCTCAGGCTGCCGGTGCGAAGTCTCCGATCGTCGGCGCGGTCGAGGAGGCCGGGCAGGGCGTCCGCGCGACCGTGGACGGCGTCGAGCTTCGCCTCGGGCGTCCGTCCTTCTGCGATGCCGAGACGCTGGTCGGCGGCGCCACGCTCGATCCCGAGGCCTCCGTCGTGGCCTTCAGCAAGGGCGACGAGAAGTTCATCCTTTCCGTCCGCCAGGGCCTGCGCCCGGATGCGGAGGCCGTGGTCGCGGCGCTGAAGGCTCGCGATATCGGTGTCGAGATTCTCTCCGGCGACCGCGAGCCGGCGGTGAAGGCGGCAGCGCTTGCGCTCGGCATTCCCGAATGGCGCGCCGGCGTGACGCCGGCCGACAAGATCGCCCGGATCGAGGAATTGAAGCGGCGCGGCGCCACGGTGCTGATGGTGGGTGACGGCATGAACGACGCGCCTTCGCTGGCGGCAGCCCACGTCTCGATGTCGCCGATCTCGGCCGCGCATCTCAGCCAGGCCACCGCCGATCTCGTCTTCCTCGGCCGGCCGCTGGCGCCCGTCGTTGCCGCCATCGACGCTTCGCGCAAGGCGCTGCGCCTGATGCGGCAGAACCTCTGGCTGGCGATCGGTTACAATGTCCTGGCAGTGCCGGTTGCCATCAGCGGCATCGTGACGCCCCTGATTGCGGCGGCCGCCATGAGCGGATCGTCGATCCTGGTCATGCTGAACTCGCTGCGCGCCCGCAGCGCCTCGCGGGAGATCGTGTGATGGAGATCCTGGTCATCCTGGTCCCGCTGGCCTTGTTGCTCGGAGGTGCCGGTCTCGTCGCTTTCCTGTGGTCGCTCAGGAGCGGCCAGTACGACGATCTCGACGGTGCTGCCTGGCGCGCCATCGCCGACGATGAGCCGCCGCAGGAAGCGCCGGCCAAACACTAGCGATTTCGAGCGAAGTGGACATCGGTTCGCGTCAATCGGAACGGGAAAGGCTCTAGCGCTTCAAGCCGCTCGCGAGCAGGGCAGCGGCCACGAGGGCGAGACCAACGCCGGCTACGCAGGCCTGCCAGCCAAAGGCGTCGAACAGCCGTCCGAGCACGGCCGTGCCGACGAGCCCGCCGCAGAAGTAGCAGGCGAGATAGGTGCCGCTGGCGATGCCGCGGTCGTCAGTCGCAATCTGTCCGACGAATCCGGTCGCCGCCGCCTGTGCGAAGAAGGTCCCGACTGCGACCAGCACCATTCCGGCGAGAACTTCGGCGAGCCGCGCCGTCAGCATCAGCGGCAGGCCGATGCCTGCAACGGCGAGCGAGCCCCAGATCGTTGGACGTGTTCCGAGGCGCGAGGCGACACGCCCAGCCAGCAGCGTCGTTGCGATCGAGGGCAGGAACACGAGATAGACGAGGCCGAGGTCCATCATGCCGAGCGACAGCGGCGGCCGGACCAGAACGAAATTGACGAAGGTGAAGGTGCCGATGAAGGCAAACAGAATGCAGAAGCCGATGCCGTAGGCGGCGCGCAGCGGCGGATTGCGCCAATGCGCGATGCTGGCCGCGAGCGGAGATGCCGGGGGCTTCATCTCGTGCATCGGCGGCATGCGTCCGACGGTGAAATAGACCAACACCGCGCCGGCCAAATTCAGCGCTGCGAACAGATAGAAATTCCAGGCAAGGCCGAAGCCATCGGCGACGGCCGCCGAGATCAGCCGGCCGAGGAGGTTGCTGGCGACATTGCCGGTGATGTAGGCGGCGAAGGCGCCGCCGGCGTCCATGGCGCTGCATTGCTCGCCGAGATGGGCGAGGGTGAGCGCAAAGGCGGAGGCCATGCACAGGCCCTGCGTGACCCGCAAGGCAGTGAAGACGGCCAGATTCGGCGCGGACGCCAGCAGGCTGGTGGGGATCGCGAGCAGTGCCAGGCTGAGCAGGATGCCGGTCCGCCGGTTAATGTGCGGGCTGAAGAAGCCGACGACGAGCCCGGCGACCGCCATGCCGAAGGTGCTGGCATTGACCGCAAAGCCCATCGCTGCCGGCGTGACGCCGTAGTGCCGCGTCAGCGAGGGCAGGATCGCCTGCGTCGCGAAGAGGTCGACGACGGTCAGGAATGCGGTGAGGCCGATCACGAGCGAGCGAAGCACGAGACCCGGAGAATGCGTCGTCGTGGCCGGTCTTGTCCGCGCGGAGAGCTCGGTCATGCGTGCTTGTCCTGTGAGGAATGTGGCGCCCGGCATGCGGCATCCCGGGCGCCACACCCAGGTAACGAATGCGCTGGGGCTGAGGGCGCTCGTTACATGTGGTGGTCGTTCGGGTCCTTGCGGACGTCGCCGACATAGAGAATGACGGTCTCCTTGCCGAGGTTTTTCCACCAATGCGAGGTGCCGAATACCTCGGAGCGGATGTCGCCGGCCTTGTGCACGATCGGTTCGACGCAGTTGGAAGCGTACTCGACGATCTCGCCTTGCTGCACGAAGATCAGGGCAGGACGGTCGTCATGGCTGTGCCACGGCACGATGCCGCCGGGCGCGATGGTCAGCTTGCGGAAGCGAAGCTCGCGACCCTCGATACGCGCCGGCTGCTTGCCGAGGTCGATCGCCCCGAGCGTGACGTCGGTGACGCCGACCGCTTTGTGGTCGACCATCTGCTGCGCGTTCGGCTTGATCTTCCCGGCCGGGCATTCGCCGGCGACGACCTGCTTCGCCGGAAGCGTCAGTGCGGCGAGGATCGCAAGGCCGGGCCAGAGCGCCCGGGATAACGTGCGATGCTTGAACATGGAAGTCTCCTGTGTTGGCCGCAACCGCGGTGGTCGCCGGCTGTGGCCGAAGTGTCTTCGAGGCGCTGCCCGTCCTGAAATGCTCTTTCGCTCTCGGCGCGATAGCCCGGGACTATGCCGATAGGCGGCGGCTATCGAACCGATCGTGGATCGGCATTTCCGCTCGCGCCGCTTCCACCGTTCGATGGCAAAGCGCCCGTTGGCGGGCGTTCACGTCAATCCGGAGGAGCATTCCATGACATCACTGTCCAAGACCCTGATCGCCACCGCCGCGTTTGCGGTCATCGCTACAGCGGCCCTCTCGGAGGCTGCCTGGGATTTCAAGGCCGGCATGGCCTACGTCTATGGCGGGCCTGGCAAGATGTCGGCGATGGCGATGGCGCCGGCCGAAAAGAACCACGAGGCCATGATGAAGCACGCCAAGAAAGTGCCCGACAATACCGTCTTCTTCATGGACAAGGGTACGCTGTACTCCACCTCGGGGCGGCTGGACCCAACCGGCAATTTCTACGTGAACTGATGACGTGCGCACGACGGCCGCCCCTTGCGGGCGGCCCGATCGGGCAACTACTATTCGTTCCTCGAACGCCGGAGCAGAAGATGACGTCTCTTGCGGAAGCCGACGCCGAACAGCTCAGGCTCGCCTTTCAGCGCTGCCGCGACATGGACGGTACGCTGAACGAACAGCTCCGCGCCTACGCCAATGCCAGCCGCAAGGTCTTCCCCGCCTATGGCGAGGCCGTCGATCGCCTGGTGGCGCGATTGAACGGAAACGGCGGTGGCGAGACGGCGCCGCATCCCGGCGACACCATGCCGCCCTTCATCCTGCCCGACGAGAGCGGGCGTCTCGTCGCGCTGACCGCGCTGCTGGAGAGCGGCCCGGTCGCGGTGATGTTTTTCCGCGGTCATTGGTGTCCGTATTGCAGGCTCAACGTCCGCGCGGTTGTCCAGGCACTCGGCCGCATCAAGGCGATGGGGGCGCAGGTGGTGGCAATCATGCCGGAGATGCAGGAATATACGCGGCAGCTCAAGTCAGACGCGGGCGCGCCGTTTCCGATCCTGACCGATCTCGACAACGGCTACGCACTCTCGCTCAATCTCGCGATCTGGCTCGGCGCCGAAATCCAGCATCTGTTGTCCCATCAGGACATGGCGAAATTCCACGGCAATGACGGCTGGGTGCTGCCGATCCCGGCCGTGTTCGTGGTCGGACGCGACGGCATCGTGAAAGCCCGCTTCGTCGATCCGGATTTCCGCAAGCGAATGGAGATCGACGATCTGATCGAAGCGCTGGCGAGCGCCAGCCGGGAGCGCTGAGGCGCATTTTCTTCCTTCTCCTACAAAGAGGAGAAGGAGGGCAGCGTCCGCGCTACCCCGCGATCTCCCGCCAGTCGGCGCCGCGCAGCATGCGCATCACGGCGTTGCCTACTGCCGTGCGCTGCCGGCCCGCGACCCCATAAAGGTTGACGGTACGGCGGGCGTCCAGCCCAGCGACTGCGGCACGCGTCAGCCGCTCCGGCACGGGCGAGGTGTGCGGCACCATGGCGACGCCCATGTCGGCTTCGACCAGCTCGATCAAATCGCGCTCGTTCGAGACCTCGTGGCCATGTTCGATGTCGATGCCGTGCTCGCGCAGGCTGGTCGAGATGCGGCGAGAGTGCTCGCAGAAGGTTCGGCTCAGAAGCTGCTCCGATCGCAAATCGTCCAGTTCGATCGAGCTGCGGCCGGCCAGCCGGTGTCCGTCGCCGACCACGAGCTCGAAATTTTCGGTGAACAGCGGCCAGACGTCGAGCCGGTCCCAGGCCTCGTCGATCTCCGCGGCGATGCCGAGCTCGGCTTCACCCTTCTTCAGGAAATCGCCAACCTCCCGGTTCGAGCCGCGCAGGAAGCGGAATTCGATCCGGTTGAACTGCCGCTTGATCTCGTTGAGATGCGGAATGAGCAAGGCGAGGTCGATCGAATGGGTCAGCGCAATGCGGAGCGCACCGATCTCGCCGCTCTTGAACGAGGAGGCGAGCGAGCGTGCGCCGGCGGCGGCGTCATAGCACTGCTTCAAAAGCGGATGCATCCGCTGACCGAGCTCGGTCAATTGCGCCGCCGGCCGTTCGCGGCGGAACAGGTCGCCGCCGAGCTCGGCCTCGAGCTGCTTGATCGCGCGCGTCAGTGACGGCTGCGTGACGTTGCACTCTTCGGCCGCGCGCGTGAAGTTCAAGAGCTGCGCCACCGCGAGGAAATAGCGGACCTGGTGCATTTCCATGGATCGGCTCCGAGCAAAACTGGACCGCAAATCTAGCCGATTGGAACCCGGAATGACATCCCGGGCGCAATAGCGCGCGCCTATGGAATTGGAAGCCAGCCGGTATTTCCGTTCGGGCGAGCGTTCCCTCAGGCTCCAGCGAAGGTCCGGGCTCGTCCGTGAAGCCCGGTTGTCGCGAACGGAGATCCTGCATGAACATTCCGTCGGCGCAGACAGCTCAGCTTGTCCGCGCGCTAGCCGGCAAAGTGGCGCTTGTCACGGGCTCGACCAGCGGTATCGGCCTCGGTATCGCGCGTGCGCTGGCCGCGGCCGGCGCCGACATCGTGCTGAACGGGCTTGGCGTCGCCAGCGAGATCGGCCGGACCAGCGAGCAGATCGCCGCCGAGTTCGGCATCAAGGCGAGCTATTCCCCGGCCGACATGACGAAGCCCAGATCAATTGCCGAGATGATCGCGGCCACCATCGCCCAATCGGGCCGGCTCGACATTCTCGTCAACAATGCCGGCATCCAGCATGTTGCGCCGCTCGACCAGTTTCCCGTCGAAAAATGGGATCAGATTCTCGCGATCAACCTGACCTCGGCCTTTCACACGACGCGACTTGCACTGCCGGCGATGCGCGGCAACGGCTTTGGTCGCATCATCAATATCGCCTCCGCGCACGGTCTGGTCGGCTCGCCGTTCAAGGCGGCCTATGTCGCAGCCAAGCACGGCATCGTCGGCCTGACCAGGGTGACGGCACTGGAGACAGCCGAACAAGGCATCACCTGCAATGCGGTCTGCCCCGGCTACGTTTATACTCCGCTGGTCGAGGCGCAGATCGAAGGTCAGGCCAAGGCGCACGGCATCTCCCGCGACGAGGTGATCCGCGACGTGCTGCTGGCACAGCAGCCGAACAAGCGTTTTGCGACAGTCGAGGAACTCGGGGCGCTCACGGTGTTCCTGTCGACAGAGGCGGCCGGGTCGATCACCGGCGTCGCCCTTCCTGTCGACGGCGGCTGGACCGCGCACTAACATGAGCCGGCGTAACAAGCCGCAATCAGCAGCGAATACCCGGGCAGTGCAGGCTGATCAGGAGCGACCCATGAATGGCACGCAGACCAACATACAGCGCAAGGATCTACCGGGGCAGGTCGTGCTCGTCCTCCAGGGCGGCGGCGCGCTCGGCTCGTACCAGGCAGGCGTCTACCAGGCGCTGCACGAGGCCGACATAGAGCCGGACTGGGTCATCGGCACCTCGATCGGCGCCATCAATGCCAGCCTGATCGCGGGCAACGGACCGGCGCAGCGGCTCGCGCGCTTGAGGGAGTTCTGGAAGCGGATGGAGCAACAGCCGGTCTGGGACTGGCGCGCCGGATTTCCCGGCTTCAACGAGAAGCTGGCCTATTGGTCGACCGTCACCCACGGCATTCCGGGTTTCTTCCGGCCCAATCCGCTGGCGCATGCCGGAGATTCCTTTCCGCTGGGTGCCGATCACGCGGGCTATTATTCGACGGCTCCGCTGGAGAAGACGCTGAGCGAGCTCGTCGATTTCGATCTGGCCAATCGCTGCGCGCCGCGCCTGACGGTCGGTGCGGCTCATGTCGGCACCAGCGAAATGCGCTATTTCGACAGCCGAGACGGCGAGCTGACGGTGAAGCACGTGATGGCTTCGGGCGCACTGCCACCGGCTTTCCCCGCCGTGCGTATCGACGGTGAGCTCTATTGGGACGGAGGCATCCTGTCGAACACGCCGACGGAAGCGGTGTTCGACGACAATCCACGCAGGGATTCGCTGATCTTCTCCGTGCATCTGTGGAATCCGGTCGGGTCCGAACCGACCACGATGGCGGAGGTGCTGAACCGGCACAAGGACGTGCAATATTCCAGCCGCATCGCGAGCCAGATCGTGCGACAGCAGCAGGCCCATCGCCTGCGCCATGTGATCAACCAGCTCGCGGCGCGGCTACCCGAGAGCGAACGCAACGACCCCGCCGTGCGTGAGCTGACGAGCTACGGCTGCCCGACCCGCATGCATGTGGTGCGGCTGCTGGCGCCGCAGCTCGAGCGCGAGACCCATACCAAGGACATCGATTTCAGTCCGTCCGGGATCACGCGGCGATGGCATGCTGGCTATGCCCACACGAAGGCGGTGTTGGCGCGCAAGCCGTGGATCGGCGAGTTCGATCCGCTCGCGGGCGTGGTGCTGCACGAGCATATGGACGAGATGCCGATGGCGGCGGAGTAGGGACGGCGTCCCTCTTCATCGAATTGCCACAGGCCTCGCGGATCGTTCATCGTTCGCCACAGTCCAAGGCCGTACAATGGTGTCCGGGAATGATCTCGAAGCCGCTCTCGATCAGGTCCGTGCTCACGCGGCAGGACCGGTTGCCGGCGTGTTCGGCCCGGACTCGGTGACGTGGCGGATCGACCGTGAGGCCGTGATCTTCCTCGGCGCCGGTCGCGCGCTGTTGCTGCAATTGGCCAACCCCTGGGTCGCCGCGGCGATCGCCGAGCATTCCAAGACCTTTGCCGACCCGATCGGGCGATTCCATCGCACCTTTGGCATCGTCTTCGCCATGGTGTTCGGCTCGCTCGATGAGGCACTGTCGTCGTCGCGGCAATTGCACCGGCGTCATGCCATGATCGTCGGCGAGATGCCCGAGAGCGTCGGCCCGTTCGCGGCAGGCTCGCGCTACTGTGCCAATGACATTCCGTCGCTGCGCTGGGTCCACGCCACCCTGGTCGAGACCGCGTTGATGGCGCATGACCTCGTTCTGGCACCGCTCTCGGCGGAAGAGCGCGAGCGCTACTGGGCCGACAGCCGGATGTACGGTGCGCTGTTCGGGCTGACGGCGGATGATCTGCCCGCCGACTGGACCGGCTTTGCCGCTTACACCGCGGAGATGGCGCAGTCGGAGACGCTGACGGTCAGCACGGCGGCACGCGAGATCGCCACACAGATTTTCACGGGGGCGCGCCCGTGGTTGCGGCCACCGCGATGGTATCGCGCGCTCACGGCGAGGATGCTGCCCGAGCGCTTGCGCGCAGGCTTTGGTTTCGAGCTTGACGCGCGGGATATCCGGTCCGCGGACAATGCACTGCGATGGATCAGGCGCGTCTATCCGAAATTGCCGGATCGTCTGCGCTATGTCGGCCCCTACCAGGAAGCGCAGGCGCGGCTGCGGGGCGAGCCGCAGCCCGACTGGATGACCCGCTGTCTCAACAGGGCCTGGATCGGACGGCCGCAGATGGACGCCCGCGGGAAGTAGGGTCTTGGAAGTCGGTTATCCGTGCAGTTCACGGCCCGCCGTCATTCCTCGGTCATTCCGGGGCGCGCGGAGCGCGAGCCCGGAATCCATTTCTCAGAGCATTCCGGCCGCACGATAGATTCCGGGCTCGCGCCAAGCGGCGCGCCCCGGAATGACAGCGGCGCCTCACACCGACGCCAGCTTGCGGTAAAGTGCGCTGTAGCTGCCGGCGGAAATGCTCCAGGAGAACGATCGTCCCATGGCGCTGCGGCGCATGGTATCGAGCTGGTCGTGCGCCATGAAGGCCGAGAAAGCACGGCGGACGCCGCCGAGGAAAGATTCGCGCGAGGGTTTGGAGAACAGGAAGCCGGTCTCGCCGTCGGTGATGGTCTCGGCGAGACCGCCGGTCTGGTGCCCGATCGGCAGCGAGCCGAAACGCTGAGCGTACATCTGGCTGAGGCCGCACGGCTCGAAGCGCGACGGCATCAGCGTGAAGTCGCTGCCGGCGAAGATGCGGCGAGCCTGGGCGTCGTTGAAGCCGATCACGACGCCGATGGCGTCGGGGCGGCGGCGATGCGCGTCGATCAGGGCTTGCTCGAGCGCCGGCTCGCCGGAGCCGGTGACCACGATCTGCCCGCCGGCGTCGACGATCTCGTCTGCCGCCGAGAGCACGAGGTCGATGCCCTTCTGGTGCACGAGTCGCGCGACGATGCCGAACATCGGGCCGCGCGAGACGGCAAGCCCGAACTGCTTGCGCACGTAATCCGCATTGGCCCTCTTGCCGGCCCAGTCGCCGGCGCCGAACTGCTGGGCGAGCTGGGCGCATGAACGCGGGTCCCAGCTCTCGTCGATGCCGTTGAGGATGCCGGTCAGCTCGGCCGCATCCGAGCGCAGGCGGAGCAGGCCCTCCAGGCCGCAGCCGAATTCGGCCGTGGTGATCTCGCGCGCATAGGTGCCGCTGACGGTGGTGAGGTGCGAGGCATAGACGAGGCCCGCCTTGAGAAAGGAGACCTGGTCGTAGAATTCGACGCCGTCGATGTGGAAGGAGCTCTCCGGGGCGCCGATCCGCCGCAGCGAGTCCTTCGGGAAGAGGCCCTGATAGGCGAGGTTGTGAATCGTCAGGATCGACGGCAGCTTTGCGCCGCGCCAGGCGAGGTAGGCCGGCACGAGCGAGGCTGGCCAGTCATTGGCATGGATCAGGTCCGCTGCCCAATTCGTGTCCAGCGTGCCCATTGCGAGCTCAGCCGCCGCCGAGGCAAAGCGCGCGAAGCGGATGTCGTTGTCCGGCCAGTCGCGCCCGGATTCGTCGCCATAGGGATTGCCTGGCCGGTCGTAGAGCTGTGAGCACAACAGCACATAGACCGGCAGGCCGTCCTTGGTCGCAGCCCGACCGAGCGAGCAGGCCGGCATTTCCGCGAACGCAGGACAGCGCCCGACGATCTGAATATGCGTGAGTTGCTCGATGATGTCGCGATAGCCGGGCAGCATGATCCGGATATCGGCAAAGGACCGAAGTGCACGTGGAAGGGCGGCCGAAACGGCGCCCAGTCCACCGACGCGGACGAAGTCGTCCATCTCTGTGGTGACGAACAAGACCCTCAAGAACAGCCGCCCTCTTCCGATCCCGTTCCCTGCTATGCAAGAACGGGTCCAGTTTCCTGGAATTCCCAAGCCCGCCCATGCGGTGCGCCTGTTCGGTAAACACTTTCCTACTCAGCCGCCGCCCTCTAGGGTCGCGGCATCAACAAGAAGAAACATTGAAGGTTCCAAAGAGGGGCTTCAAGGATGCAGCTAGCAGATGAGCATCACGGCACAACGATAAAGGCCTTCGCGGGCCTGCGGGTCCTGGATTTTTCGACCACGATCGCCGGTCCGCATTGCACGCGGATGCTCGCCGACATGGGCGCGGAGGTCATCAAGATCGAGACCGACGGCGGGGAGACGATGCGGACGCGACCTCCTTTGCGCAAGGGCTGCAGCACCGTGTTCGGCCAGCTCAACGTCGGCAAGAAGAGCGTGGTCCTCGACCTCAAGTCCGAGCATGGTCAGGAGGCGGTGCGCCGGCTGGCCGCGACTGCCGACATCCTGGTGGAGAACTTCCGCCCTGGCGTGATGCACCGGCTGCGGCTCGACTATGACAGGCTGCGCCCGGTCAACCCGAGGCTGATCTACTGCTCGATCTCCGGCTACGGCCAGAGCGGCCCCTCGGCCGAGCTGCCGGCCTACGCCCCGGTGATCCATGCGGCTTCCGGCTACGACATGGCGCATCTCGCCTACCAGCCAGGCCGCAACCGTCCCGACTATTGCGGCATCTACCACGCCGACGTCGTCACCGGCGCCTACGGCTTCGGAGCCATCGCTTCCGCTCTCTATCAACGCACGGTCACCGGGCTCGGTCAGCACATCGACGTCTCCATGCTGGAATCCATGCTGACCTTGACCGTGATCGAACTTCAGAACTCGCAATTCGCCGTGAAGCCGCCGCCGCGTCCGATGTTCGGGCCGACGGAGACGGGAAACGGCTACGTCATGATCACGATCGCCAGCGAGAAGACGTTTCAAGGATTGATGGGCGTCATCGGACGCCCCGAATGGATCTCCGATCCGCGCTTTGCCACCTACGCCGCGCGCCGCGAGAACTGGGCGGACCTGATGGACGGCGTCGAAATCTGGTCGCGTCAACTCACGACCGATGCATGCCTCCTCGCGCTTGGCGCCTCCGGCGTGCCGGCGTCGGCCTATCGCACCGTATCCGAGGCCCTGGCCGATCCGCAGCTGGCGCATCGGCAGGCGCTCTCCGAGGTGCGGGACGAGGGTGGCTCCTTCCGGGTGCTCAACCTGCCGTTCCGGATGTCCGGCGCCGATACGAGGCCGGGCAAGACGATTGCCGTGCTCGGCGAGCATACGGATGCGCTCCGCGACGAGATCGGCCTCGCCAGCGATGCGGCAATCCTGCCGGGCAAAACAGCTGCGACAGGCTGAACAGCATTGCGTCGCGGCATGCGGAGGTTGAAACTCCCCCCGCGTGCCTCTTGCCGTGGCCCGCTTTTGTGGTCAATCTCGCCCGGTCATTCAACGATCCGAAACATCGGACGAGGGATCCGGGAGGGACCATGACGAACGCGGCTACAGCGGCGCGCAAGCGCGCACCGATTTTCCTTGTTGCGGCATTTGCACTGGTCGCGCCGGCGCAGGCGCAGAAATCCGGCGGCAGCATCACCGTCGGCCAGGAGCTCGAGATCTCAGGCTTCGATCCGTTGAAGGTCGGCGTCTACGACACCTCCACCTTCACCGCCGCGGCCGCGATCTTCGACACGCTGACAACGCTCGACGACAAGGGCGAGGCCGCGCCAAAGCTCGCGGTGTCCTGGACCCATTCCGACGATTACAAGAGCTGGACCTTCAAGCTGCGCCAGGGCGTGAAGTTTCACGACGGTACGCCCTTCAATGCGCAGGCCTTCAAGGAGAACTTCGACCGGCAGAAGGACCCTGCCAACAAGTGCCGCTGCGCCTTCTACATCAGCAACATGAAGGAGGTGCTGGCGCCGGACGACTATACCCTCGTCTATAACCTCACCGATCCTTCGGTGAACCTGCCGGCGGTGATCACCATCCAGAGCCAGAACAACGTCGTGCACTCGCCCACGGCCTGGAAGAGCAAGGGCGACGACTATAATCGCAATCCGGTCGGCACCGGTCCTTACATCCTGAAATCCTGGACCGCCGGCGACCGCATGGTGCTGGAGAAGAACCCCAACTACTGGGACAAGAGCCGTCCCTACCTCGACCGCATCATCCTGAAACCGCTGCCGGACGCGCAGTCGCGCTTCGCCTCGCTGCAATCGGGCGAGGCCGACATCATCTGGGACGACGAGAATGACGCCGACAACATCATGAAGGCGCAGAAGGATCCCAAGCTCACCGTGCACACCTACAAGGGCTCGGGCGCCGCGGTCTACGCCTTCAACACCAAGGTCGCTCCATTCGATGACGTCCGCGTGCGGCAGGCGCTGGTGATGGCGATCGACCGGCCGAAAATGTCGCAGGCGATCAGCAACGGTCTGAGCCGGCCGGCGACCAATCCCTATGGCGACGGCTCCTGGGTCAAATGCAAGGACGACGGCGCGTTGCCCTTCGACGTCGAGAAGGCCAAGGCGCTGATCAAGGATTACGGCAAGCCCGTCGAGTTCAAGATGCTGGTGACCGCGACGCCGCGCGGCCGCATGGTCGGCCAGGTGCTCCAGCAATTCTGGAAGCGCGTCGGCGCCAATATGGAGATCGAGCAGGTCGACCAGGCCACCATTCCGTCGCGCGCCTTCACCCGCCAGTTCCAGCTGACGCCGTGGCGGATCGTCGATCTCGCCGATCCCGATCCGCAGATGTATGCGAACTTCCGCAGCGGCAGCCCGCTGGCGCTCGCCGGATTCTCGAGCCCCGAACTCGACAGGCTTCTCGACCACGCACGAGTCACCGCCGACCTCGGCCAGCGGACGGAGGACTATTGCGCGATCAGCCGCCTGATCAACAAGGAAGCGATCTGGTTCTGGACCTTCCAGAACACCTATTACGCGCTGTCGAGCGCCAGGCTGAAGGGCTTCCCGAAGATCTACAACGGCGTGATCGACGTCTCGAACACCTGGTTGGAATGACCGCGCGATGCTGAACTTCGTCGTTCGGCGGCTCCTTGCCATCCTGCCGGTCCTGCTTGCCGTCTCGCTGCTGACCTTCCTGATCGCTTCGCTGCTGCCGGGCGATCTCGCTTTGGTCATCCTCGGGGATCAGGCGACGCCGGAGAATGTTGCGGCACTGCGGCGTGACATGGGGCTCGATCAGCCGCTGTGGTGGCGCTATCTGAGCTGGCTCGGTCAGGTCCTGCAAGGCGATCTCGGCCGCTCGTTCCGCACGGGGCAGACGGTGCTCCAGGCCGTGGCCGAGCGCATCCCGGTCTCGTTGCAGCTGATGCTGATGGCGGAGTTCATCGGGCTCCTGATCGGCGTGCCGCTCGCGATCGCCTGTGCCGCGCGCGCTGGCGGCGGCTTCGACCGCTTCATGACTGGCGGCGCCTTCGCCATGTTGTCGATGCCGTCTTTCCTGACCGCGATCCTCTTGATCTACCTGTTCGCGGTCGAATTGCGCTGGCTGCCGGCGACCGGCTATGTGCCGTTCACCGAGGCGCCGCTTGCGAACTTGCGCTTCTTCGTGCTGCCGGCGCTGACATTGGCGCTGGCGGAATGGCCGGGCATCATGCGGGTCCTGCGCTCCGACATGATCGCGACCTTGCAGGAGGACTATATCGCGCTCGCCAAGGCGAAAGGCCTCAAGCCATCGCGCATCCTGTTCGTGCATGCACTCAAGCCTTCGTCGCTGACGCTGGTGACGGTGACCGGCATCAATATCGGGCGCCTGCTCGGCGGCACGCTGATCGTGGAGTCGATCTTCGCGCTGCCCGGCATCGGCCGGCTGCTGGTCGGCGCGATCTACACCCGCGACCTCGTCATCCTCCAGGGCGTGGTGCTGCTGGTCGCCTGCGGCTTCGTCATCGTGAACTTCATCGTCGACATGCTCTACGCCGTGCTCGATCCGAGGATCCGCCATGGCCACGCTTGAGCTCATTCAGGACGAGGCAGCATCCACGCCCGCGCGCGGCAAGCGCAAGCTCGGCTTCCTGTTCTGGCTCGCGAGCGGCTGGGTCGCGATCATTCTTGCGCTCGCGATCCTCGCGCCTCTGCTGCCGCTCCAGAACCCGACCGACATGGACATGCTGGAGCGCCGTGCCGCCTTCTCGAGCGAGCATTGGTTCGGCACGGACGGGCTCGGCCGCGACGAGCTCGCCCGGCTGATCTTCGGTGCGCGCGTGTCGCTGACGGTCGGCCTGATCGCGCCGATGATCGGCCTCGTCGTCGGCGGCGCACTCGGGCTGCTCGCCGGCTATTTTCGTGGCCGGTTCGAGACGCTGGTGGTCGGCAGCATGGACGTTCTGCTCGCCTTTCCTCCACTGATCTTCGCTCTCGCCGTGACGGCCTATCTCGGCCAATCGGTTCCCAATCTCACCTTGATCCTCGGCGTGCTCGGCATCCCTGCCTTCATGCGCGTGGCGCGGGCGGCGACGTTGACGCTGGCGCGGCGCGAGTTCGTGATCGCGGCGGAGGCGTTGGGTGCCAGCCATGCGCGCATTCTCCTGCGCGAGCTGCTGCCGAACGTGACCCTGCCGCTGCTCGCCTTCTTCCTGCTCGGCGTTGCCGTCGCCATCGTGGTCGAGGGGGCGCTGTCCTTTCTCGGCCTCGGTGTGCCGCCGCCGATGGCGAGCTGGGGCAGTATGATCGGGGAGGGGCGGGACAGTCTCGACGTCGCGCCGCGGCTCGCCTTCCTGCCGGCGGCCGCGCTGTTCCTGACCGTGCTGGCCTTCAACCTCGTCGGCGACACCTTGCGGGCGCTGACCGATCCGCGTCAGGGGGCGCTGTGAGCGCACCGCTCTTGACCATCGAGAATGTCGCGGTCGAGCTGCCGACCCCACGCGGCAATTTGCGCGCCGTCGACCATGTCGACCTGACGCTGGACGCCGGCCGCACGCTCGGCATCGTCGGCGAATCCGGTTGCGGCAAGACCATGCTGTCGCGCGCGGTGCTTCAGCTGCTGCCGAAAAAGGCGAAGCTCACCGGCAGCGTGATGTTCGACGGCGAGGATCTGGTGCGGCTCGATGCGGAACGCTTGCGCCGCTTGCGCGGGCGCGATCTCGCGGTCGTGTTCCAGGATCCCATGACATCGCTCAATCCGGTGCTGACCATCGGCACCCAATTGATGGAGACGATCCAGGAGCATCTCGAGCTCGATGCACCGGCGGCGCGCAAGCGCAGCGTTGAGCTGCTCGCTGCCGTCGGCATCCCGGCGCCGGAGCAGCGGCTCGCGCAGTATCCGCATCAATGCTCCGGCGGCATGCGCCAGCGCATCGCAATTGCGATCGCGCTGTCGTGCGAGCCGAAGCTGCTGATCGCAGACGAGCCGACGACGGCGCTCGACGTCACCATCCAGGCGCAAATTCTCGATCTGCTGGCGCGCGAGCAGCGCCGCCGCCACATGGCGATGATCATCATCACCCACGACCTCGGCGTCGTCGCCGGCCGCGCCGACGAGGTCGCCGTGATGTATGCGGGCCGTGTGGTGGAGCGCGCGCCGACGCATGCGTTGTTCAAGCGCATGCACATGCCCTACACCGAGGCTTTGCTGGCGGCGATCCCGAAGCTGGAGACCGCACCGCATACGCCGTTGCCCGCCATCTCCGGCCGCCCGCCCGATCCGACGCGGCCGGTGAAGGGCTGCTCCTTTGCGCCGCGCTGCCGCTATGTCGGGGAGCGCTGCCATGAGGGCAAGCCCGAGCTGAAGAGCGCCGAGATGCCCGGGCATCTCTATGCCTGCTTCCATCCGATCCGGATGGCCGAGGGAATTGGCGCATGATGCAGCTTGCCGTGCGGTCCGAACCGCTTCTGGATGTCGAGGATCTCGTCGTCGAATATGGTCTCGGCAACAAAACGGTCCACGCCGTCTCCGGCGTCAGCCTTCAGGTTGCACGCGGCGAGACATTGGGGCTGGTCGGCGAATCCGGCTGCGGCAAGTCGACGCTGGGACGTGCGATCCTGCAATTGCGACGCGCCAAATCCGGTCGCGTGTTGTTCGATGGCGAGGATCTCACGGCCATGAAGGGCGAGTTGCTGCGGAGAATGCGGCGCCGCGTCCAGCTGATCTTCCAGGACCCGATCGCTTCCCTCAATCCGCGCCGCCGCATCGGCGACATCGTGGCCGAGCCGCTGATCATCGCGGGCGTCAAGGATGCCGCCGAGCGGAAACGGCGCGTGCGCGAGGTGCTCTCTGCGGTCGGGCTCGACCCTGATATCGTGGCGGGCCGCCTGCCGCATGAATTCTCCGGCGGGCAGTGCCAGCGCATCTGCATCGCACGCTCGCTGGTGCTCAATCCGGAGTTCATCGTCTGCGACGAGCCGGTCTCGGCGCTCGATGTCTCCATTCGTGCGCAGATCCTCAATCTTCTGGAGGAGATGAAGGCGCGGTTCGATCTGACCCTTCTGTTCATCGCGCATGATCTCGCAGTGGTCAAAGCGGTCAGCGACCGGGTCGCGGTGATGTATCTCGGCCGGCTCTGCGAGGTTGGGCCGTCCGAGCAATTGTTCGCGAGGCCGGCGCATCCCTATACCGGGCTGTTGTTGCAGGCGATCCCGGTGCCCGATCCGGACGTTCGTCCCGCCGAGAGCGTGGCGCCAGGCGAGCCGCCATCGCCGATTGCACCGCCGTCCGGTTGCCGCTTCCGCACCCGCTGCCCGCGCGCGGATCAGCGATGCAGCGCGGAGATACCGGAGTTGCGCGAGGTAGCAATCGGCCAGTTCGCGGCTTGCCACCATCCGCTGGCCTGAACTAAGACCGTTCCCGGGTTTGTCTCGCCTCGCCGGCCATGGCATGGTGCGGGACAACGAGAAACATGCCGGAGGACGCCGATGAAGAGTTTCAAAGTCGCCGATTTCAAGGCGCCGCTGCAGGAGGTCGACGAAGCGACGCCGCAGCCGTCGGGCACGCAGGTGCTGATCAAGGTGAAGGCGGCCGGCGTCTGCCACAGCGACCTTCACATCTGGGAAGGAGGCTACGATCTCGGCCACGGCCGAAAGCCGCTGTCCCTGAAGGACCGCGGCATCAACCTGCCGCTGACCATGGGCCACGAGACGGTCGGCGAGATCCTGGCCTTCGGTCCCGACGTGAAGCCGACCGATCAGGGCGATCTCAAGCTCGGCGACATCGGTCTCGTCTATCCCTGGATTGGTTGCGGCAAATGCGCCACGTGCCTGGCCGGCGACGAGAACATGTGCCTGACGCCGCGCTCGCTCGGCGTCTATTGCGACGGCGGCTATTCCGATCACATGCTGGTGCCGCATCCGCGCTATCTGCTCAATCTGAAGGGGCTCGACCCCGCGACGACCGCGCCTTATGCCTGCTCGGGCGTCACCACCTATAGTGCGCTGAAGAAGGTCGAACAGCATTTCGACACGCCGATCGTGATGTTCGGCGCCGGCGGGCTCGGCCTCATGGCACTGTCGCTGTTGAAGGCAATGGGCGGCAAGGGCGCCATCATGGTCGACATCGACGCGAAGAAGCGCGAGGCGGCGGAAAAGGCCGGCGCGCTCGCGACGGTCGATCCCAAGGCGCCGGATGCGCTGGAGCAGCTTGCCAAGAAGGCAGGCGGCCCGATCCGCGCCGTGATCGACCTCGTCGGCAATGCCGCCACGACGCAGCTCGGCTTCGACTGCCTGACCAAGGGTGGCAAGCTCGTCATCGTCGGCCTGTTCGGCGGCGGCGCGACCTGGGCGCTGCCGCTGATTCCGATCAAGGCGGTGACGATCCAGGGCAGCTATGTCGGCAATCTGCGTGAGACGCAGGAATTGCTCGAGCTCGTGCGAAGCAAGAAGGTGCCGCCGATCCCGGTGACGCGGCAACCGCTCGCCAAGGCCAACGAGGCGCTGCTGCAGCTGCAGCAGGGCGCAGTGGTCGGACGCACGGTGCTAACACCTTAGTTTTCACCTCGTCGTTCCGGGGCGATGCGAAGCATCGAACCCGGGACCTCGAGATTCCGGGTTCGGTCCTGCGGACCGCCCGGAATGACTTCTACTTTTTGGGAAACCCATGTCCGCAAACAACGCCTTCCACGTTGCCGTGCTCGCCGGCGACGGCATCGGCCCCGAAGTCATGGCGCCGGCCATCGAGGTGCTGCGTAAGGTCGAGCAGAAATCCGGCCTGAGCTTCCGCTTCACCGAGGCGCCGGCAGGCGCCAACAATTATCTCGCCACCGGCAAATCGATGCCGGACAGCACCATCAAGCTGTGCGAGGAGGCGGATGCGATCCTGCTGGGCGCCTGCGGCCTGCCGTCGGTGCGCTATCCCGACAATACCGAGATCGCGCCGCAGATCGAGCTGCGCTTCATCTTCGATCTCTATGCCGGCGTGCGTCCGGCGCGCCTCATTCCCGGCGTGCCGAGCCCGATCGTCGGTGCCGACACGCGCGGCATCGATCTCGTCGTGATCCGTGAATCCACCGAGGGCCTGTTCGCCTCGATGGGCAAGGGCGTCGTCACCCATGAGGATGCGCGCGAGACCATGGTGATCACGCGCAAGACGTCCGAGCGCCTGTTCGAGTTCTCGTTTCGCCTCGCCGAACGGCGCAAGGCGCGTGGCAAGCCGGGCGCACTCACTTGTGTCGACAAGGCGAACGTGTTCAAGGCCTTCGCATTCTTCCGCGGCATCTTCGACGAGATCGCCAAGAAACATCCCGAGGTGAAGACCGACCGGCTCTATGTCGATGCCTGCTCGGCGATCCTGGTGAAACGTCCCTGGGATTTCGACGTGATGGTGATGGAGAACATGTTCGGTGACATCGTCTCCGACATCACCGCGAGCCTGATCGGCGGCCTCGGCATGGCCCCGTCTGCCGATATCGGCGACAAGTACGCAGTGTTCCAGCCCTGCCACGGCACCGCGCCCGACATCATGGGGCAGGGCAAGGCCAATCCGACCGGCATGATCCTGTCCGCGGCGATGATGCTGGACTGGCTCGCCGACAAGCACGGCGTCGAGAGCGCCGCGGAAGCCGGCGCGACGATCGAGCGTGCGGTGGATCAGATCTATGCCGGCGGCATCAAGCCGATGGAATTCGGCGGCAGCAACGGTACGGCGGACATCACGAAGGCGGTGCTCGCGGCGCTTTGAGCAGCGATCGCG
This sequence comes from Bradyrhizobium cedriense, assembly GCF_054602315.1. Taxonomy (NCBI): domain Bacteria; kingdom Pseudomonadati; phylum Pseudomonadota; class Alphaproteobacteria; order Hyphomicrobiales; family Nitrobacteraceae; genus Bradyrhizobium; species Bradyrhizobium cedriense. The sequence continues at coordinate 1,106,429 of NZ_JBTSWB010000002.1, forward strand.
GTGCCACTTCACCCAAAAAGAAAAGGGCCCTGAGAGGGGCCCTTGCCGTTCACCACCGACGCCAGTGGTGGTGATGGCGGCGATAGCCCCACGGGCGCGGACCGTAGAAGCGCGGGCCGCCGTAATAGCCGTAGGCGCGGTAATAGTTCGGGCGCCACCAGCAGCGGCCCCAGCGGTTACAGACCCAGCGCACCTGTTCGACCTCTGCGGCTGGGCCTTTTGCGATCTTATCCGCCTGCGGAATGCCATTCGGCATAGCCGCAAGGGCCGGTCCCGAAGCGAGCGTCACACTGCCGACGGCGACCAGACCAAGAAGAGCAAATTTCAGTGTCATCGCAAATCTCCCGTTGGTGGCGGGAGAACTTTCGCGACATCAAGTGGTTGCGACTGCGCTCAGTTGCACGAGGAATTTAATCTACCTGAACGCCGGTTCAGCTTCAGCGTCCCCGGAACTGCGGCATGCGCTTTTCCATGAAGGCCTGCCGGCCCTCGCGGAAATCCTCCGAGTCCATGCAAGAACTACCGATCGCCTTGACGGCATCCATGTCGCGCCGGCTCTCGTCGTTCAGCACTTGAGCGATGGTGATCTTTGCGGCCTTGATCGCGAGCGGGGCGTTCTGCGAGATCGTCTCGGCGATCGCCATGGTCTCACCCCAGAGTTCGTCGACCGGGAACAGGCGCTCGACGAGGCCAATGCGCAGCGCTTCAGCGGAATCGATACGCATACCCGTGTACATCAGCAGCCGCGCCCAGGACGGGCCGACCAGCGACACCAGATGCCGCAGGCCGTCATAGCCGTAGGCGATGCCGAGCTTGGCTGCGGGGATGCCGAACTGGCTGCCATGCGAGGCAAGGCGGATGTCGGCGAGCATCGCGACCTGAAGGCCGCCGCCGAGGCAGTAGCCGTCGATGCAGGCGATGGTCGGCTTGGGATAGTCGGCGAGCAACGCGCGCTGGGCGGCGCTGCGCCTGGCGTACTCCTCGGACGCCGCCGCATTGTGCCTGACCTTCTCGAACTGGCTGATGTCGGCGCCCGAGACGAACGCCTTGCCGCCGGCGCCGCGCAGGATCACGACGCGCATGGTGTCGTCGTCGCGCAAGGCCGTCAGCGCTTCGCCAAATCCCTCCCACATCTCCAGCGACATCGCGTTGCGCTTGTCGGGATTGTTGAAGGTGATCACGCCGACGCCAGCGGCCGTGTGCTTGAGAATCTTGCCATCCGCGTAAGGGGTTTCGGTCGTGCTGAGAATGTCGGGCATTGCGCGCTCGCTGGTCGTTGGCGAGACGCAATGTGCGGCGTCGCCGCCGCCGCGGTCAACCGGCGCAGGGGAGGAGAGCTTGCATCCACCCGTGCAGCGATTGCATGGCGCGCGAAGTTCGACGAATGGCGGCAGGTTGCCAAGAAGAGGGGGCGGCCAAGCCGCCCCCGAGACAGACCGCGCGCAAGCGCGCGGGCACAGACAGAACCCGTCCAATCCGGCTGCGCCCCCGTGACGCGGCGGATTGAACATCGGCCGTAAAGGCCAGGCCGTCGATCGGCCTCAGCTCTCGTTTGCCGCGATCGATTCCATCAGCGAGACGAGCTGACGCTGCACCGTCTGGTCCTTGATCTTGCTGTAGGCGCGCAGCAGGCGGAGGCTGAACGCCGAGTCCAGGAAGAGCAGGCTCTCGACCTCGCGGGCCTTGTTGTCGCCGTCGTAGAAGAAGGTCACGGGCACATCGAGGGCGGAGGCAATCTGCTGAAGCCGTGCAGCGCCGACGCGATTGACGCCCTTCTCGTACTTCTGAACCTGCTGGAAGCTGACGCCGAGCTTCTCACCGAGTTCGGCCTGCGAGATCTTCATCTCGACGCGCCGCAGACGGATTCGCTTGCCAAGCTCGATGTCCGGCTTTCCGGCGCTGCGCTGCTTCATTCTTTTCGCCGCTGCTTTCATCTCTGTCTTCACCTTTGTTCTTCGGTTGAAAATCCCCCGAAGAGCTGGGTCAGGGGTTCGCCCATGTACGAGTCCTTGAATTCATGCGGGTGCACGAACTCTTCCTTAAACCACGGGAAGCGGGCCGGACTGAAAGCCTCGATCAGCCAGTCAATCATGTGCCGCACGCGCGGAATTCGGCCGCTACCGGGATGGTAGGACAACCAGATATCCAGCGGCCGGTTCAGCTCGACCTCCAGTGGAATCAGTTTCCCGCCAAGCGCAATGGCATAGCTCGGGAATACGCCGATGCCAGCGCCATTCGCGACGGCCCAATAGTTGGCGCTCGAGACGTTGGTCTTCATGACCAGAAGGTCACGTTCCGAAACACCCGGGAAGAAGCTCTCGAAGGATTCCTTGGCGGCGATCTGGTCGGCGAATTGCAGCACCAGGCGGTGTTTGATCAATTCCGCCGCCGAGCGCGGCGCGCCATGCTTTGCGATGTATTTCTCGGAGGCCCAGAACATCAGGTGCATGCGGCCGAGCCGCACCAATTTGATGTCGAGCGCGGACGGACGCGCCAGATGGATGGCGACGTCGGCTTCGTGGCGCGAGACGTCGGCCGAGCGCATCGCGCAATGCAGGTCGACCAGGATCTTCGGATAGGCCTGCTGGAATTCGACCAGGCGCGGAGCCAGCCAGAACGTGCCGAGCCCCTCGGTGACGGCAACGCGGACCTCGCCGGACAAGGCGTTGGCCATCGAATCGCTGGCGCGCAGCACGTCGAAGGTGGCCGCTTCCATGCGCTCGACGGCGGAGACCACCAGGGCGCCCTCATCGGTCAGATGGGTGCCGTGAACGTCGCGAGTGAAAAGCGTGGTGCCGGTCTGGCGCTCGAAGTCGTCGATCCGCCGGCGCACGGCGTTGATCGACAGCGACAAGCGCTCGGCCGCCGAGCGGAAACTTCCGCATCGGACGACTTCCAGAAATATGCGGGCCGCATCCCAATCCGAGAGGCCGCTGAGATTTGTCTTTGGGCGTTCCGCCAGAGGAACGCCCCTTTCCGCCAAGGAGTGCATACAAGTCCCTTCGGATTGCTAAACTGGCAGAATCTGGCGCAAACCACAACCTCGACGGGTTGAGGAATGACGAGTTTTGAACGTCATCCTTACTGCTTGTGGGGCGGTATTGGGATGCTGCCGCGGGTTGGGAATCGGGCAGACTATCGGCTCGGCTAAAGGGGGGTGTGGCGTGAGTTCCGTTGCGAGCCGTGGAATTGCTGCGGAGTTGCCGGCGCTGGCCGCATTGAAAGTTTCTCGAAGAGAGCCGATGCCATCGCTCTCGATGGATCAATCGCATCGCGTGAGGCGTTTGCTCCCGGACCATTTCACTAACCGCCATGGTCGCTGCGCGGCGGCGGCCGGAGTCGCGGTTTCGCGGCAGAAGCACACTGAAATCAGGTTCGGAGGCGAAGTACCCTCATGCTATCTTTGGTCCTCCATGGGGACCGAAGAGGGCGTCACCCATACGTCTCGCAGGCCGAATTAACGGAAAGAACGCCGGTGTCGCATTCAGACGAACAGTTGCAGTCCGTGCTGGAAACGCTCGAGGAGTGCCGCAGGGTTCTCAATGAGTGCAACAGCCGCGAGTCGGCCGAGATTCTGTCCATCGTCATCCTGGACGTGCGGATGAAACTCAAAGGAATTGACAGTGCCGATCTCAAGGCGCTGTGCGACGAAATGCTGCGGAGCGCTGCGAGCGTTCCGCCGACCCCTTCCAAGCAGACGCAGGACCAGCCCCGGCGTCCGCTGCTCCGCGTGGTGAAGTAGCCGCGCCGCCGAATCTCGCTTTTTGGCGAGGTTTGTGCGCGTCCCGATGCCGTATCTGTGATCACGGATGGCATCGGGAGGAGCCTTGGTTTTGTGCGCCTCTGTTGCGCATTCTCAGCCATCGGCTACACCAGAGCCGGTTCGGCTCCGGTCCGGGCGCATTCCTGCGCGCCGTACCGGTGCCTGAGATGGCTCCGACTGCATCATGCAAAATGTTTCGATCCCGGCGGCGCTGATTGCCGGACTCGTCAGCTTCCTCTCGCCTTGCGTCCTGCCTCTGGTTCCGCCCTATCTGATTTACCTCACGGGCGCCACGATCGAGCATGTCGAGAGCGACGAGCCGGTCGCAGCATCCAAGCGCGCGATCCTGATGTCGGCGCTCCTGTTCGTGCTCGGGTTTTCGACGATCTTCGTGGCGCTCGGCGCCAGTGCCTCGCTGATCGGCGGGCTGATCCGGGCCTGGTCGGCGGAACTGTCGATCCTCGCCGGGATCGTCATCATCATCATGGGCCTGCATTTCCTTGGGCTGACGCGCGTCGGTCTGCTGATGCGCGAGGGACGGCTGCCGATCCCCAAACCGGTCGGCCTCTGGGGCGCCTATATCATGGGCCTCGCTTTCGCCTTCGGCTGGACGCCTTGCATCGGCCCGATCCTCGCCGCGATCCTTTCGATCGCCGCGGCGGAAACCACGGTGGCGAAGGGCGCCGGCCTGCTCGCGGTCTATTCCGCGGGCCTCGGCATCCCGTTCCTGATTGCCGCGCTGATGATCGAACAGTTCTCCGCGTTGTTCGCGCGCATGAAGGGCCACCTCGTCAATGTCGAGCGCGCGATGGGCGTCTTGATGGTGATCACCGGCATCGGCTTTCTCACCGGCGCCGTGACGAATGTGAGCATCTGGCTGCTCGAGACCTTTCCGGCGCTGCAGACGATCGGTTAGACCGGCGCGCTCAGCGCGCCGGTCCCGTTTGCAACCAGCTCAAGGCTTGAACACGTAGCCCGGCGTGATCGCCGCCGTCTCCGGGATCGGCGGCAGATCGGCGAACAGTTCGGGACGGTCCTTCATGACCTTGAGAATGTGCTTCGGTTCGATATGCGCATTGACGTCGAAGGTCGACTTGAGGATGCCAAGCCGCGATAGCCGTTCCTCGGCGCTCCAGAGCGCGCGGTAGTTGTTCGCCGACAAGCGGCGGTCCGCCTGCTGGATGTTGAACTGCATCGCCGCCTCGGCGACGTCCTGCTTGAGTCCCGGAATCCAGCGTGTGGCAACCTGCGCCGCCTGCTTCGGGTTCTTGCGCATCCATTGGTCGGCCTCGGAGACGGCCGCGAGGAATTTCTCGATGGTCGCGCCATTGGTCTGCACCCAGGGCCGCAGCGCGACGTTGAAGCCGATATAGGAGATCACGTCTCCGCCCCGGATGATCTCGACGGCGCCCGGCACGTCCTTGCCCGCGACGATCGGCCAGGGGTCCCAGCCCGAGAACGCATCGATACCCTTGGCGAGCAGGGCGACGGTCATGTCCGGCGGCGGCGTGTTGACCAGCGTCACGTCGTCGGGCTTTAGCCCGGCCTTCTCCAGCGTCGCCAGGATGTAGAGATGGTTGATCGTGCCGAAGGACGCCGCGATCTTCTTGCCCTTCAGCGTCGACAGGTCGCCCTTGACGATGCCTGAACCTTCGCGCGCGATGATCGCCATCGTCGCGTCGGAGCCGGCCTTGGTGGCGTTGCCGCTGTAATTGCCGAGCGCGACGAGGTCCATACCGCGCAGCACGGCGCCGATCATGGGCACGCCGACCTGCACGATCTCGCTCTCGCCGGCCTGCAATGCGTTCAACGCATCGACGCCGGTGGCGTAGGGGCGCGCGATCGTGACGTCGAGCCCGTACTTCTCGAAGAAGCCGCGTTCGAGCGCGATCGGCAGGCCGATCTGGTCGATGCCGGTGACCATGCCGGCCTTGAGTTTCGTCGGGGTCTGGGCGCTTGCCGGCACCATGCCGGCCAGAAGCGCCAATCCAAGCAGCAAGACTCTTTTCATATCTCAGCCTCCCTCTTTTATCGGCCCCACCGCCGTCACCCAATAGGGGCGGGCCACGGCGTTGAGGTCCGTTCTTTTGACACCGCGTAGTTCGATCGAATGCTCGTCCGTTCCCGAGACGCGTCCGTATTGCTGGAACGCGAGCACGTGGAAGCGCTCCGGCGTGAACGGCAGCTCGATCTGCACGTTCACCTTTTCCGATGTGCCCGTGAGTTCCGGCGAAATCTTTCCCGGCGCCGCGATCGTCAGCCAGAGCTGAAACAGCGCCCACGCGGCAATCGCGCCGAGCACGATGCGGCCCTTGGGCGAGCGCAAGGCTGCGGTGGCGATGCTCATGCTGCGCGCACCATCTGCAGCACGCGCGCCGAGAGCTGCTTGAAGCGGTCGTCCTTGACGAGATCGTCCCAGACCCGAGGCCGCGGCAGGTCGATCGCGATCTCGTCGAGCACGCGTCCCTTCGACAGCACGACGACGCGGTTGGCGAGAAACACTGCTTCCGGCACGTCATGGGTGATGAAGATCACCGTCGGCTTGCGCTCCTGCCAGATGCGCGTCAGTTCCTCCTGGAGCGTCATGCGCGTCTGCGCGTCGACGCTGGCGAAGGGCTCGTCCATCAGCAGGACGTCGGGGTTATTGGCGAGCGCGCGCACCACGCCGACGCGCTGCTGCATGCCGCCGGAGAGTTCGTTGGGATAGCGGTGCGCCGCGTGCGAGAGCCCGGCGAGCGCCAGATATTCGCGTGCGATGCGGTCGCGCTCGGCCTTCGGCACGCCGCGCATCTTCGGGCCGAAGCCGACATTGTCGAGCACCGTCTTCCAGGGAAACAGTGCGAACGACTGGAATACGACGCCACGCTCGGGGCCGGGACCGTGCACCGGCTTGCCGTCCAGCAGGATGTCCCCCTTCGAATAGGGGATGAAGCCCGCGATCATGTTCAGGATCGTCGTCTTGCCGCAGCCGGAGGGACCGACCACCGAGATGAATTCGCCGGGTTCGACGTCGAGCGAGACGTCGTGGACGGCGGTGACATGCGCGCCCGCATAGGGATCGAAATAAGTCTTGCCGAGATTGCGCAGCGAGAGCGTCTTCATGATGTCACCAATCCCCAACGCTGGCCGGTCGCGCGCTCGAGCGGCGCGAGGATCCAGGCATCCACGATGTACCAGAGCAATCCGAGAATGATCATGCCGAGCAGGATCTCGACGGTCGAACCGGCGCGGCGGGCATCGAACATCATGAATCCGATGCCCGAGGTGCCGACGATCATCTCGACCGCGATCAGCGCGCGCCAGCCATAACCGAGCCCGTTGCGCAATCCGGTGATGATGTTGGGCAGTGCGCCCGGCAGCGTCACCTCCCACAAGACGCGTGCGCGGGAGGCTCCGAGGCTCAAGGCGGCGCGCGCCATGTCGCGCGGCACGGATTCGACGCCGAGCACGGTGTTGAGCACGACCGGGAACAGCACGGTGTAGACGATGACGAAGGTCATCGTCGTCAGTCCGAAGCCGAACCAGATCAGAAGGATCGGCAACCAGGCGATGTCGCCGATGGCCTGGAAGAACAGCAGCACCGGCCAGCAGATGCGGTGCGCCCAGCGGCTGGTGCCGATCAGAATCCCTAAGGGAATGCCGAGCGCCATGCCGACCGCGGCGCCGGTCGTGAGCCTTATCAGGCTGTCCTGGAGATAGTCGGGCAGGATGCCTTTGTAGGTGAGCGTGAAGAACGCGCGTACGACGTCGGCCGGGCCCGGGAAGAACGCGCGTGGAAACAATCCGGCTTCGCTCACCGCCGTCCACAGCGCCAGCACCGGGATGAAGGGAATGATCGCGGCGATCCCCGGCCAGCGCCGGGTCAGGCGGGTATAGCCGGCCCAGATTTGCAGCATCAGATTCATGCGCGCCTCACCATGCCCCAGCGCTCGATGGTCGCGCGTTCCAGCGGGACCAGCAGCAGGCGGTCGATCAAAAGCCAGAGTACGCCGATCACGATCATGCCGAACACGATCACCTCGGTGCGATAGAAGTCGCGCGCGACGAAAAGCATGTAGCCCAGCCCGACATTGGTCGCGATCATCTCGGCGGCGATCAGCCCGCGCCAGGCAAAGCCCAGGCCGGTCCGAATGCCGGTGACGATATTGGGGAGCGCGCCCGGCAGCAGCACTTCGGTCAGCAGCGCCCAGCGGCCGGCGCCAAGCGAGGCGGCAGCATTGCGCAGCGTGTGTGGAATGGTCCTGACGCCGAGTAGGGTGTTGTAGGCGACGACGAAGAACACGGCGTTGAAGATCACGAAGACGATCGCGCCAAAACCGTAGCCGAACCACAGCGTCGCGATCGGGATCCAGGCAATGCCGGCGAGCACCGAGAAGAAGCGGAACAGCGGCGTCAGGAAGGCCGCGACCGTCGGGCTGACTCCCATGGCGATGCCGAGCGGCACGGCGGTCGCGATGCCGATCAGCGTGCCCAGGCCGACGCGCAAGAGGCTTGCGCCGACATGAGCGAACAACGTGCCGTCGCGGATCGAATCCAGCGCTGCCACGCCGACCGAAGCGACCGAGGGAAACACGCGTGGATTGACGTTGAACAGCGGGACGACGATCGCCCAGATCGCGACCAGCGCAAGCAGCGGCGCGACGAACATCGCAGCTCCCGCCAGCGTATTGACGCTGCGGATCAGCCGCGACGATCGGCCCTTCAGACTGCCCGTCACCTGCATTTGACCTCCCTGACGCTCAGCTATGCCTGTGCCGGCATTTCACGCTGATCATTCCCGACATGGAAACCACGTCTCGCGCGATCGCATATCTCCGTCGGTGTGTGACCCTCGCGATTCCGGCGGAGCGAGGATCTGGGCCGAGCCCTTCGGTCACGGTCCATGGCGATTTCTCTTGCTCTTGGGGCTCGATTTCCTGGGTGAGCGCAGGGCCGATCCGTCCGTTTTGCGGGTTGCCGCGGCGATGACCGTCTTCCGGTTCGAAAGCTTCAATCGGGTGTAGCCCAGCAGCCGTTCCATCGCGGCGCGCGCCTTCTCCGGGTTGCCGCTCTCGATGGCTCGCGCCGCCGCCGCGTGGTTCGGCAGATTATCCCTGAACCAGCCGCCGGGGCTGACGACGGCGACGGTGAAGACGGTGCTCAGAATGGTATCGATCGCACCGCGAAAGCCCTGGAGGACCGGGTTGTGGGTCGCGTCCAGGATGGCGAGATGGAATGCCTTGTCAGCTGCGAGAGCGCTGGCCTGGTCCTTTGCAGTCTGCATCGCGGCCAAGGCCGTGTCGATCCGCCAGCGGTCGTTCCTGGTGGCGCGTTCGGCGGCGAGAGCTGCGGCGGCCGGTTCGATGATCGAGCGCACCTCCTGGATCGCCAACAGAAGGCCGCGGTCCGGCTCGTCCCGGCCGACGAGCCAGCTCAGCACGTCGCGATCGAGCAGGCTCCATTCGTGGCGCGGCAGCACCTGCGTGCCGTGGCGCGGTCGCACGCTGACGAGGCCTTTCGCGGCAAGTGTCTTGATGGCCTCGCGCACCACGCCGCGCCCGACGCCGAAGCGGGTTTCGAGTTCAGGCTCCGGCGGCAGGGTCGTCCCGACGGGAATGAGATCCTGGGCGATCTCGCGGCCGAGCGTGGTCAGCACGGCGCGAATGCGGCCGGGCTTGATCGGTTTGTCGACGGCGCTCGGGCGCGCTCTTGCCACTCGTACGTTTCTCCCGTCCGGCCTGTAGCGGCCGGTTCATTTATCTTTGGCTGCCACGCCCGGCAGCTACAATCATCCGATGTTTAACATCGGATGATTGGCGGAGGGCAAGCGCAATTGTCGCAGCATGACCGTGCTGCGCTGCGATATAGGCTGGCGAAGGCTCGGATCAGGGCGCCTCGTCCAGTGTGCAGATCACCGTGCAGACGACGCCGCGCGGCAGGAAGTCGATGGTTGCCTCACCGTCGAGCTGATCGCGCGCGCTGCGCTCGATCAGACGCGAGCCGAAGCCGCGTTGTACCGGCGCCGTCACGGGCGGCCCGCCGGTCTCGGTCCAGATCAGCCGCAGTCGCGGCTTCGGCGCATCGGTGGTGACTTCCCAGACCAGCGTCACCCGGCCGGTGTCGTTGGACAGCGCACCGTATTTCGCAGCGTTGGTGGCGATCTCGTGCACGATCATCGACAGCACCACGGCAAGCCGCGGCGACAGCGGCACGGCCGGTCCGGCCATGCGGATGCGGTCGGGACTGTCCAGCAGGAACGGCCGAAGCGCGCGGGCTATCACGTCCCGGAGCTCCGAGCCGGCCCATTTTTCCTGGCTCAGGAGATTGTGCGCCTCGGCCAGCGCGCCGAGCCGGCCCTCGAACTTGGTCCGCTCGTCACGGCTGGCGCCGCGGAAGGTCTGCACCGCGATCGCCTGCATCAGGGCCAGCGTGTTCTTGACGCGATGGTTGAGCTCCTCGATCAGAAGATTGTGCAGCATCTCGCCGCGCGCGATCGTGGTCGCCATCCTGACTGCAAAGGTGAGGCCGACCAGCAGCAGGATGCCGCCGATCAGGCTCGTGATCGCGATGTCGCGCCAGAGCGGCGCGATCAGCGAGCTCTCGCTGACGCCGGCCACGACTATCCAGCCGGTCAGCTGCGATCTGGTGAAGGCGGACGAGAGCGCGACGCCGTCGAGCGAAACGGTCGAAAGCGCGTCCTCGGGCGTGCGGGACATCGCATCGTAGAGTGCGCCGAAAGCCTGCTTGCCGAACGTCTCGGCGGGGTTTGGTGTGCGCGCGAACACGCGAGCCTTGGTATCCAGCAGCGACACCGTCCATTGATCGTTTGGCCGCTGCTGCTCGACCAGTTTCTGGAATATCGCGATCGGCGGACTGAAGGAAAGCGCATAGGCGACGTCGCCATTCCGCAGCACGGGAACTTCCACGGTCACGATCGGCCGTTTATCGGTCGAACCGACGAACAGGTCGGAATATTGCGGCGCCTTGCTTGTAAACACCCGCTCGACGATCTCTCGATTGTTGCGCGGTGGCAGACTCGCTGTTGCCGTCGTCACGGTCGAAAACAGCTGCTGGCCGGATCTGTCGGCCAGTAGAAGAACGCTGTCCCCGCCATACTGGCTGATGAACCCCGCCGCCGGCCGGCGGAAGCCGTCGAAATCACCGCTTTGCAGGGAATCGCTGAGCGCGAGCACCTGCAAGCCACCTGTCACCCGCTGCACTTCGGAGTCGAGCACGATGCGAATGCTTCGCACCGTCTCCAACACCCGGCGCGTTGCCTCGCCGCGATCGTGGCGATAGTTGGAATAGGCGAGGCCGACGGCAAAGATGATCAGCGGCAGCATCGTTCCCGCCACGAGGAGAGCGAGCCGGACGGGCAAAGTGAGCTTGGACAAACGTGGACGTCCCGGTTCCAGCGCAGCGGCGCCGGACAATGATTTCGGCAGGACCATAAGGGCAGTAATTGCACGGCGCCACGATTTTCGCGTTCATTACGGTCCCCCAGCATTCACGCGATCGCCGCACGGGGAGTCCCACGCCGAGCAGGACGCAAGACCAGGAAGTGCACCTTCGTCGAGAGGAAGCCTGCGAACGCGAAAGGCGAGTTGCAGTGCAGCAGGCTCCGCTCTGCGACGAAGAGGACGTCCAGCCCAAGCGAAATGACTTCCGTCCCGCCGCAGTTTTTCATACGCTCCATGAACGCTGGCCGTAGACCGGCTGCGCTCACGCCCCGGCGACAGGGGCGGAGCATCAAAGGGAGGGGAGACGATGAAGCGAAGGACATTTCTCGCTGGTATCGGTGCGACCAGCGCGGCGGCTACGATCGGAATGCCGTCGATCCTCAGGGCGCAAGCCCCGATCACGCTGAACGGTGCGGTTCAGTTCAATGACGACCATGCCTTCAACCGGGCACTGATCCGGTTCGAGGAATTGGTGAAGAAGTACTACGGCAAGCCCGTCAACTTCACTCTGCACAAGAATTCCTCGCTCGGCCTCGAGAAGCAGTATTTCGAGTACATGTCGCAGGGCAAGGCGGTCGACTACGGCATCGTCTCGCCGGCTCACATGTCGACCTTCGCCAAGGCCGCCCCGTTCATCGATGCGCCCTTCGTCTTCAAGGGCATTGAGCACATGAACAAGGTCGTCGAGGCCAACATCCTGGCGCCGGTCGCCGACGAGGTTGCGGCCAAGGCCGAGGTCGTTCTGATCGGTTATGCCGGCGGCGGCATCCGCAACATCTTCGCGAACAAGCCGCTCAAGAACCTCGCAGACCTCAAGGGGCTCAAGGTTCGCGTGCAGGGCGCGCCGATCTGGTCGAAGACCTTTGCGGCCGTCGGCATGAGTCCGACCGTGATCGCCTACAACGAAGTCTACAATGCGATCCAGAACGGCGTGATCTCGGCCGGCGAGAACGAGGCGGCCGGCGTCGAGGCGATGAAGTTCTACGAAGTCGCCCCGCATCTCAACCTGACCCAGCATGCCGTGTCGATCCGGCCGATCTGCTTCTCGGTGAAGACGCTGAAGACCTTGCCGAAGGATTTGCAGGACGCGATCATGAAGGCCGGCAAAGAGGCCGGCGACTACGGCCGTCAGCTCGAGTCGAGCGAAGAAGTCGTCAAGCTCGACACGCTCGAGAAGGCCGGCAAGCTCAAGCGCGTTCCCTTCGAGGAACGGGACGCCATGAAGAAGCTCGCCGACCCCGTGATGGCCACCTATGCCAAGGAAATTGGTGCGGAACGCATCTTCGAGAAGATCAACGTCGTCTGAGATCGCTCTGTCCGCCGAGAGCGTTCCGGGCAGGCCCCGCTTCCTGCCCGGACGTCGCGGATGCCGCACGGAGTCCCAATGTCTGAAATGCCCGTCCCGTCCACACTCTCGCTGTGGCGTCGCGTCACGGCGGCCTACGCGAAGCTGCTGGAATTCCTGCTGGCCGCCTGCGTCGGCATCCTCGTAGTTCCGGTCACGCTGCAGATCATCTCGCGCTACACGCCGTTCATTCCGTCATACATCTGGACCGAGGAAATGGCGCGCTTCCTGTTCATCTGGACGATCATGATCGGTGCCATGGTCGGCATCCGGGAGGCGCAGCATTTCGAGGTCGACGTGTGGCCCGACCTGTCGCGGCGGTCGGAGGCCGCGGTGCGGATCCTCGCCCGACTCGGCGTGCTGGCGCTGGCGCTGGTGTTCGTATCCGCCGGCATCGAGTTCACCCGTTTTGCCTGGAACAGGACGTCGGAATTGGCCGATCTGCCGCTCTGGCTGATCCACGTCGCCTGGCCGGTTGCAGGTGTGACGTGGATCATCTTTGCGGGTGAACAGATCATCGATGAAATGCGCGTTCTGGTCGGGGCACGGAGATGAGCGGCAGCGTACTTTCCGCCGGACAGGCGGCGATGGTCCTGTTCGGCGGCTTCGTCGGTCTGCTCATCGTGCGCGTGCCGGTCGCTTTCGCGCTCGGCCTTGCCTGCGTGCCGATCCTGCTGATCGAGCCGCGCCTGTCGCTGATGACGCTCGCGCAGGAGACCTTCAATGCGTACAATTCGTTCATCCTGCTCGCGGTGCCGTTCTTTCTGCTGACGGCGAACCTGATGAGCATCGGCGGCATCACCGATCGCCTCGTGGCGCTGTCGCGCTCGATGGTCGGGCACTGGCCGGGATCCCTGGCGCAGATCAACGTCGTGCTGTCGGTGTTCTTTGCCGGCATCTCGGGCTCCTCCACCGCCGATGCGGCGAGCCAGTCCAAGATATTCATCGATGCGCAGAACAAGGAGGGCTACGACCTTTCGTTCTCCATCGCCATCACCGCGGTGTCGGCGGTGCTTGCAGTCATCATTCCGCCGTCGATCCTGATGATCGTGTGGGGCGGGCTGATCTCGACCTCGATTGCGGCGATGTATCTGGCCGGCATCGTGCCGGGCCTGCTCATCGCGGGCGCTCAGATGGCGACGGTGCACATCTATGCCGTGCGCCGGGGCTACCCCACCTATCCGAAATCGAGCTGGACCGAGATGCGATGCGCGATCTGGCGCTCGATACCGGCGCTGATGACGCCCTTCATCGTCGTCGGCGGTATTCTCCTCGGCTGGTTCACCGCGACCGAGTCCGCCTGCGTCGCGGTGCTCTATTCCGTAGCGCTCTCGACATTCTTCTACCGCGAAACGGGGCCACGCGAATTGTACAAGGCCTTGCTCGACACCGGGCGCCTCTCCGGCGTGGCGCTGTTCTGCGTCGGCACCGCAAGTGCGTTCGGCTGGCTGCTCGCCTATTACAAGATCCCGCAAGAGCTGCTGGCCAACGTATCGACCTGGGGCATGGGCGCCGTTGCGGCCGGCTTCTTCATCGCCTTCTGCTTTCTGGTGGTGGGATGCTTCCTCGACGCCATACCGGCGATCATCATCGTCGGCACCGTGCTGGAGCCGCTCGCCAGGTCGGTCGATCTCCATCCGGTCCAGTTCGCGATCATTTCCATCATATCGCTGGCCTTCGGGCTGGTGACGCCACCCTATGGTCTCTGTCTGATGATCGCCTGCTCGATCGCCGGCGTGCGGCTGCGCTATGCGCTGAAGGACACGGTGATCATGCTGATCCCGATGCTGCTCGTGCTGGCGGCGGTCATCGTTTGGCCCAGCGTGTCGCTGTTCCTGCCGCGTCTGATCGTGCCGGAGATGCTGAAATGAGCGTCTGCAAAGGAGAATCTGAGAGTACGATCCCGCGGCGGACGGCCGCGGGATCAATTCCACCGGTTACAGATTGCTCTCGGTGATCGCGGCGTAGACCATGCTGCGCAGCTCGCGGCGGATCGGATAGGCGCTCGACGGCAGCACCTGCGTCATGAAGATGGTGACCAGCTCCTCGGCCGGATCGATCCAGAAGGAGGTCGTGGCCGCGCCGCCCCAGTTGTACTCGCCGGGGCTGCCGGCGATCAGCGTCTCCGCCGGGCGCATGGTGACGGCGAAGCCGAGGCCGAAGCCGATGCCGTTATACGTGGCTTCGGAGAACAGCGAGCGCGACACCTCCGGCAGCGCCTGTCCGCCCGGGATGTGGTTCGTCGTCATCAGTGCCAGCGTCTTCGGCCCGACCAGCCTGACGCCGCCGAGCTCGCCGCCATTGAGCAGCGCGCGGCAGAAGGTGAGATAGTCGGCGACCGTCGAGCACAGGCCGCCGCCGCCGGAGATGAAGGAAGGCGGTGACAGGAACGAGCTCGTCGCCGGATCGTCCTGAAGCGTCAGGCCCTCGCGGCGCTGGCCGGCATGGAAAGTCATGCCGCCGCCGGGGTCGGCCGAGTAGCAGGCGGCGAAGCGATGCGCCTTCGAGGCCGGCACGTGGAAATCGGTGTCGGTCATGCCGAGCGGATCGAGAATTCGCTGCTTCAGAAACTGCTCGAAAGGCATCCCCGAGATCTTGCCGACGAGGTAGCCGATCACGTCGGTTGAGACGGAGTAGTTCCAGGACTCGCCGGGCGAGAACTCAAGCGGGATCTTTGCCAGGCCCTCGATCATGGTCTGGAGCGTGCCTGATTTCTCGACCTCGCCGATCTTCTCACTGCGATAGGCGGCATCGACGTTGGAGCGCTGCTGGAAGCCGTAAGTCAGGCCGGAAGTGTGGCGCAGCAGGTCGACGATCAGCATCGGCCGGGATGGCGGCCGGGTCAGGAAGGCCGGGTAGGTGCCGGCGACGAATACGCCGAGATCCTTCCATTCCGGAATGTACTTGGCGACGGGCTCGTCGATCGCGACGAGGCCTTCCTCGACCAGCATCATGAAGGCGACGCTGGTGAGTGGCTTGGTCATGGAATAGATGCGGTAGATGGTGTCGTCCTTCACCGGCACCTTGCGCTCGACGTCGGCAAAGCCCTGCACCGAGCTGTGAGCGATCTTGCCGCGGCGGTAGACGAGGAGCTGCGTCCCCGGGAAACGGCCGGCATCGATGTACCGGTTCTTCAGATGCGCATCGACGCGGTCGAGCGCGGCCTTGGACATGCCGACGGATTCGGGCGAGGCGGGGGTGGGGGCGAGCATCAGTTCCTCCGGGCGTTTTGCCGGAGAGTTGATACCGAAATGGCGGCCTCATTCCAAGCCGGTTGCGCTTAACGCGGCCGGGCCGACTGGTGTAGGCTCGGCCGCGGAACGCCTCCAGGTAGCCCGCCCGGGCCAACGAGAAACGCGAGGGCAACGCATCATGACCCAGTTCAACGAGACCGAACTCACCGAAGCCGTCATCAGGAGCTTCGACCAGACGCCTGATACGCGGGCAAAATTCCTGCTGCAGGAACTGGTGAAGTCGCTGCACGATTACGTGAGCAAGACCGGCCTGACCTTCGAGGAATGGGAATACGCCATCGATTTCCTGACCCGGACGGGGCAGAAATGCACCGACACGCGCCAGGAGTTCATCCTGTTGTCCGACGTGCTGGGCGTCTCCATGCTGGTCGACGCGGTCAACCACCGCGACCGCGAGGGCGCCACACAGACCACGGTGCTCGGCCCGTTCTATGTCGGCGAGCACAAGGTGACCGCGCACGGGACCGACATCTCGCCGCACAATCTCACCGGCGAAAAGATGTTCGTGCAGAGCCGCGTGACCGACCTTAACGGCAAGCCGCTCGCCGGCGTGCCCGTCGACGTCTGGCATGCCGACGATGATGGCTTCTACGATTCACAGAAGCCGAACTATGACCAGGTCGGCGCCTCGGCGCGGGCGCGCTTCATCACCGATGACGATGGCCGCTTCTTCTTCCGCACCATCCTGCCGTGCAGTTACCCGATCCCGACCGACGGTCCGGTCGGCGAGATGATCGTGCAGACGGGGCGTCACCCGATGCGCCCGGCGCATGTGCATTTCCTGGTCAATGCCAAGGGCTACGAGCCGCTGATCACGCACGTCTTCATCGGTGGCGACAAATATCTGGATTCCGACGTGGTGTTTGGCGTCAAGGACGACCTGATCGCCAGGGTCGAGCCGCGCAGCGATCTCGAAATGCCCGACGGCACCAAGGCTAACGGGCAGTGGCACCTGATGACCTACGAATTCCACCTTAAGCCGGGCGGCGGCATGGCGCCGAAACCGCTGGGGGTGAAGGCGGCGGAGCCGGCGTGAGGGCTCAGCGTCAAGCCCGTACACTGTGAGCGGCGTGGCAGCGGATGGCGGCAGCATGAAATGACCATTGTCACGATAGAGCTCGATGCTGGCAGTTGGAAAACTGCTTCCGATTTTCGATCGGCCCTTAAAGCTGCAATAGGAGCACCGGAATGGCATGGCGACATTGCTGCTGCTTTCTTGGACTCAATTTTCGGGGGAGGCATCAATGCCCTCAAGCCTCCTTACGTCATCAGAGTCATGAATACGGCACAACTTGCTCCGGAGCTTAAGAAAATGATCCGCGATCTTTCGTCAGCGATGGAAGAAGTGCGAGTGCGTCGGCTTGCCCGTACAGGTGAGAACGTTGCGGCTAGTCTTGAAATAGCGACGTCCGAGCCACTATGAGCATCCATCCTACCTTATGAGCATCCATCCTACCTTGAGTGCAGCAGCGCCAGCAGCACGACGACCGCGCAGGCGAGCGCCGCCGAAGTCAGCTTCCAGAACATCAGCGGGCTGCGCTCCAAGAGCGGCGTGATCCGCCTGTCGAGGTAGGCCGGATTGGGCGTGCGGAGCTCGAAGACGAACTCCGAGAGATCCTCGTGCCGCTTGTACGGATCCGGATGGAGTGCGCGCCTGAGCGCACCATCGACCCAGGCGGGCACATTGGGGTCGTCGTCCGCCGAGCGATACTGGAGCCTGCGCAGGTCCGCCTTGCGCCTGATGCTGGCGACCTTGGTGCCGTAGGGGAGCTTTCCGGTCAGCATCTGGTAGCAGATCACGGCCAGCGAAAACATGTCGGAGCGCGGTGAGCCGCCCTGTCCCAGAAAATACTCCGGCGCGGTATACTGCACCGTTCCCAGGATGTCGTCGGATTCCTCGCAAGGCGCGGCCTCCGCGACGCCGGCAACCCTGACCGATCCGAAGTCGATGATCTTGGCGGTGCCGGTCTTGTCGATCAGGATGTTGTCGGGCCTGAGGTCCTGATGCAGCATCTCCATGCGGTGGAAGGCGCGCAGGCCCGCCGCGATCTGACCGACCAGCCCGCGGACGGTTTCGAGATCGGGGCGCGGATGGTCGATCATCCACTGCTTCAGGGTCTGTCCGTCGACGAATTCGGTCGCAACGTAGAGGTAGCTGCGCCGTTTCGACTGTGACAGCGGCTTGAGCACGTGCGGGCTGTCGATCCGGCGCGCGATCCACTCCTCCATCAGAAAGCGCTTCAGGTACGCGGCATTGTCGCGCAGATCGACCGACGGCAGCTTGAGCGCGACCGGTTCGCCAGTCTCCACATCGACCGCAAGATAGATGTGGCTGCGGCTGCTGCCGTGAATCTCGCGGACGATCCGGTAGCCGTCGAAGATCGCGCGCGGCTCCGGCAGTGGAGGCAGCGGCAATTGTGCGGTCTGATTGAAGATGCCGGCCGGCTCGCGCTGCGGCACCGCATCGATGCGCAGGATCTGAACGGTGATGTTGTCGTCGCTCCCGCGCCGGCAGGCTTCCTCGACGATGGCCTTCGCCGCGGCGTCGAGTTCGCCCGCATGCTCGTTCAGCGCGCTGGTGACGAAGCGTGCGTCGACGAATTCGTAAGCGCCGTCGGTTGCCAGCAGGAAAGTGTCGCCCGCCTCGATCTCGAACGCCTGATAGTCGATCTCGAGCTGCGGATTGATGCCGAGCGCGCGGCCGAGATAGGTCTGCTCGGACGACACGATGATGCGGTGATCGTCGGTCAGTTGCTCGAGCGCCTTGCCGGCGACGCGGTAGATGCGGCAATCGCCGACATGGAAGATGTGCGCGGTGGTCGCCTTGATGACCATGGCGCTGAGGGTGCAGACATAGCCCTTGTCGCGGTCATAGGCATATTGGCTCTTGCGCGTCTGCGCGTGCAGCCAGGAATTGGTCGCGTCCAGCACCCGGCGGGCGGAGGTCTTCACCGTCCAGGATTCCGACGTGCAGTAATAGTCCATCAGGAAGCTCTTGACCGCCGACTCGCTGGCGATCTGGCTCACCGTGCTGGAGGAGATGCCGTCGGCGAGGACGGCGGCGATGCCCTTCAGGCTGAGCAGCGGCTCCTGCGGGATCAGGATGCCGTGAAAGTCCTGGTTGACGGGCTTGCGGCCCTTGTCGGAATGCTGGCCGACCGAGATCTGGAGACCGGGGGGCATCGTCATCACCAGGAGAGGGGAGCCTCACCCTGGCCGGGCGAGGCTCCCCTGTCGAGACGGGTTTGATCAGGCCGCAACGCGCGGCCGCGTGGCCTTGCCGGCCTGTCGCTTCGGCTGGGTCATCACGTGCGTCGCATAGAGCGTCATGCCGGTGAAGGCGAGGCCGCCGACGAGGTTGCCGAGCACGGTCGGGATCTCGTTCCAGATCAAATAGTCCATGATCGAGAACTTCGCGCCGAGCAGCAGTCCGGACGGGAACAGGAACATGTTCACGACGGAATGCTCGAACACCATGTAGAAGAACACCAGGATCGGCATCCACATCGCGATGACCTTGCCGGGGACCGAGGTCGAGATCATGGCGCCGACGACGCCGGTCGAGACCATCCAGTTGCAGAGCATGCCGCGCATGAACAGCGTCGCCATGCCTGCCGCCCCGTGCGCGGCATAGCCGAGCGTCCGGCCTTCACCGATGTTGCCGATCGCCGCTCCGACCTTTTCGGGGGCCTGGGTGAAGCCGAAGGTCGTGACGAAGGCCATCATGAAGGCCACGGTGAAGGCGCCGGCGAAGTTGCCGACGAAGACGAGGCCCCAGTTGCGCAGCACGCCGCCGAGCGTGACGCCCGGTCGCTTGTCGATCAGGGCGAGCGGCGAAAGCACGAACACGCCGGTCAGGAGGTCGAAGCCCAGCAGATAGAGCATGACGAAGCCGACCGGAAACAGCAGCGCGCCGACCAGCGGCTGGCCCGTGTTCACGTTGATGGTGACGGCGAACCAGGCCGCCAGGGCCAAGATGGCGCCGGCCATGTAGGCTCGGATGATGGTATCCCGGGTGGACATGAAGATCTTGGACTCGCCCGCATCCACCATCTTGGTGACGAATTCCGAAGGTGCGAGATACGACATCGATGCTTCCTTTTGAATCGTTGGTGAGTGTCGACACGCTCCGGAGAGCGCGCGTCATCGGCTGTGCGGGCAGGCCTGCCGCGCACGGATCTATGGAAAGTCTGGAAGCCTTGGGAATCGCGCCACGAGGACTTTAAAGCCGGGAAGGCCGCGAAGCAGTTGAGCTTCCGGGATGCAGCCGCCAGAGGCTGCAACAATGCGGCAAGCCGCAGTCTTCGTTGACAGTGAACACAATGCAAATTGCGTGCCGGTGTAACCCGTCAAAAATAGGAGTGGTTTCAACGGGATGGCGTTCCATCAGATGCGGTTCCAGCGCCACCACGGCCTCTTGCTTGAGCTTCTGCACAAGCTTTGTGCGTCGCACAAGCAATGTGCAAGCCGCAAACTTTGCATGCGGAACTCGCCTGCGACAATCTGGCGCGATTCGTTTAATAGATTGATTTATCTTGGTTTTTTATAGCATCGCGCTTGGCATGAAGCTTGAATAGTTCCAAGCCGACGCCATTGAAGCCGTCCCGCGAGAATTCTCATCCGATTTGCTGACGCCGCCAGACGGGGGTTCCCCCGTCGCGCGTTCGCATGCGCCAAAACGGCGCCACGGACGGACGGGCCGCTCGCGCGCACAGCCGCAAATCATTCCGCAACGACGCAGCAAAGGACGACACTGCTTATGACCAAGCGCACCCGCCGGCCCTCGGAAACGACTGGCCTCAGCCGCCGTCAACTGTTGAAAGCCGCCGGCTCCACCGCAGCACTTCTCGCCGCAGCCAAACTGAATTTCCCCGCCGGCGCCTTCGCGCAGGACGCCGGCCCTGAGGTCAAGGGCGCCAAGCTCGGCTTCATTGCGCTGAGCGATGCCGGCCCGCTCTTCGTTGCCAAGGACAAGGGCCTGTTCGCCAAATATGGCATGCCCGACACCGACGTGCAGAAGCAGGCATCGTGGGGCACGACGCGCGACAACCTCGTGCTCGGCTCCGAAGGCAACGGCATCGACGGCGCGCATATCCTCACCCCGATGCCGTATCTGATCTCGGCCGGCAAGGTGACGCAGAACAACCAGCCGACTCCGATGTACATCCTGGCGCGGCTCAATCTCGACAGCCAGTGCATCTCCGTCGCGAACGAATATGCCGACCTGAAGCTCGGCGTCGATGCCACGCCGTTCAAGGCCGCGCTGGAGAAGAAGAAAGCCTCGGGCAAGGCCGTGAAGGCCGCGATGACCTTCCCCGGCGGCACCCACGACCTCTGGATCCGCTATTGGCTCGCCGCCGGCGGTATCGATCCCGACAAGGACATCGAGACCATCGTGGTGCCGCCGCCGCAGATGGTGGCCAACATGAAGGTCGGCACCATGGACTGCTTCTGCGTCGGCGAGCCCTGGAACCTGCAGCTGATCCATCAGAAGATCGGCTATACCGCAGTCAATACCGGCGAGCTCTGGAACAAGCATCCGGAAAAATCCTTCGGCATGCGCGCTGCTTTCGTCGACAAATATCCCAAGGCGGCCAAGGCGCTGCTGATGGCGGTGATGGAAGCCCAGCAATGGGCCGACAAGGCCGAGAACAAGGCCGAGCTCGCCGCCATCATGGGCAAGCGGCAGTGGATGAACTGCCCGGTCGAAGACGTGCTCGACCGCAGCGCCGGCAAGTTCGACTACGGCATCCCCGGCAAGGTGGTCGAGAGCTCGCCGCACATCATGAAGTACTGGCGTGATCACGCCTCCTATCCGTTCCAGAGCCACGATCTCTGGTTCCTCACGGAGGACATCCGCTGGGGCAAGTACGAGCCGAACTTCGACACCAAGGCGCTGATTGCCAAGGTCAACCGCGAGGACCTCTGGAAGGACGCGGCCAAGACCCTCGGCGTCGCGGCTGCCGACATTCCGACCTCCACCTCGCGCGGCAAGGAGACCTTCTTCGACGGCAAGGTGTTCGATCCGGAGAATCCGGCCGCCTATCTGAAGTCGCTCGCGATCAAGCGCGTCGAAGTCTGATGGAGCCAGCGGCCGCCTTCGCTGGCGGCCGCATCGTCCCTTGAAGCCGGAGAGAGATTGCGATGAACATGCCTGCTGCCAAGATCGAGATTGAAACCGCGACGCCTGCGGCCAGCTCAGCGCCGGTCGTCACGATGACGCCAAGGCGTCCCCCGCGCGCCGAAGCCTATGCACGCATGGCACGGGAGACGGCGGTGCGCGTGATCCCGCCACTGGTCGTGATTGCGCTGCTCACGCTGGTGTGGGAGCTGGTCTGCCGCCGCGCCGGCTCGGCGCTGCCGCCGCCGTCGAAGGTGTTCACGGACACCAAGGAGCTGATCCTCGATCCGTTCTTCGACAATGGTGGCATCGACAAGGGCCTGTTCTGGCATCTCTCCGCCAGCCTCCAGCGCGTCGCCTTCGGCTATTCGCTCTCGGCGATCGCGGGCATTGCGCTCGGCGTGCTGGTCGGGCAGTCGGTCTGGGCGATGCGCGGGCTCGATCCGCTGTTCCAGGTGCTGCGCACCATTCCGCCGCTGGCTTGGCTGCCGCTCTCGCTCGCGGCGTTCCGCGATGGCCAGCCCTCGGCGATCTTCGTCATCTTCATCACCTCGATCTGGCCGATCATCATCAACACCGCGGTCGGCATCCGCAACATTCCGCAGGACTACCGCAACGTCGCGGCCGTGGTGCAGCTCAATCCGCTCGAGTTCTTCGCAAAGATCATGATCCCGGCGGCGGCGCCCTACATCTTCACGGGCCTGCGCATCGGCATCGGCCTGTCATGGCTTGCGATCGTTGCGGCGGAAATGCTGATCGGCGGCGTCGGCATCGGCTTCTTCATCTGGGACGCCTGGAACTCGTCGCATATCAGCGAGATCATCCTGGCGCTGTTCTATGTCGGCATCATCGGCTTCGTGCTGGACCGCCTGATCGCGGGTCTCGGCAAGGTCGTCACCCGCGGCACCGCGCAGAGCTGAGGAGCAGAGCACATGACCGCCTATTTGAAGCTCGACCACATCGATAAGGTCTTCACCCGCGGCACTGCCACCACCGAGGTGCTGAAGGACATCAACCTCACGATCGAGAAGGGCGAATACGTCTCCATCATCGGCCATTCCGGCTGCGGCAAGTCGACCCTGCTCAACATCATCGCGGGCCTGACCGGCGCCACCACCGGCGGCGTGCTCCTGGAGAACCGTGAGGTGAACTCGCCGGGACCCGATCGCGCCGTCGTGTTCCAGAACCACAGCCTGCTGCCGTGGCTGACCGTCTACGAGAATGTCAGGCTCGGCGTCGACAAGGTCTTCGCCAAGACCAAGTCCCGCGCCGAGCGCGACGCCTGGGTGATGCACAATCTCAACCTCGTGCAGATGGCCCATGCCAGGGACAAGCGTCCTTCCGAAATCTCCGGCGGCATGAAGCAGCGCGTCGGCATCGCGCGGGCGCTGGCCATGGAGCCTAAGGTGCTGCTGCTCGATGAGCCCTTTGGCGCGCTCGACGCGCTGACCCGTGCGCATCTCCAGGATTCGGTGATGGCGCTGCATCAGAAGCTCGGCAACACCATCCTGATGATTACCCACGACGTCGACGAGGCCGTGTTGCTATCCGACCGCATCGTGATGATGACGAACGGGCCGAGCGCGCGCATCGGCGAGGTTCTCGAGGTTCCACTGGCGCGGCCGCGCAAGCGGCTCGATCTCGCGACCAACGGCACCTATCTGAAGTGCCGCCAGCGCGTGCTCGAATTCCTCTACGAGCGTCACCGCTTCGTCGAGGCCGCGTAAACGAAGCGCTTCACGCAACAGCGCGCGCCCCAATGATCGACATCTCGCTCAATCCTTATGCGCCGCACAAGGATTGAGCGAATCGCAAGTTTAACGTGCGAGAAAGCCCTGCAAACATTTCGGGCGACACGAACAACATCCTGAAATCCCTGCGCTTCCAGGATGCGCGCAACTGGCACGGAAATTGAAATGTCTCTGCGCGACGCCAACGACGACGTCCCTCAACATCATCAATCAGCATCGTGAACTCGCCACCGGGGTGAAGTCCCGGAGCGCGCCTCCTTGTCCGGAGGCTGAGCCTGCAACGACGCAGCGGTGAGACTGGAAGGGATACGCAATGACGAAGAGTCCCACTTGGATTTCTGACTGGCGCCCCGAAGATGAGGCGTTCTGGAACGCGACTGGCAAGACCATCGCGCGGCGCAATTTGATCTGGTCGATCGTCGCCGAACATATCGGCTTCTCGGTCTGGCTGATCTGGAGCATCGTCGCCACCAAGCTGCCGCAGGCGGGATTCCACTACACCACCGACCAGCTGTTCCAGCTCGTCGCCGTGCCGGGCCTGATCGGCGCCCTGATGCGCTTTCCCTACACATTCGCAGTGACGACCTTCGGCGGCCGCAACTGGACGATCTTCAGCGCGGCGATCCTGTTCATTCCGACCTTGTCGCTCGCCTATTTCGTCAGCCAGCCCGACACGCCGTTCTGGCTGATGCTGCTGGTTGCCTCGACCGCGGGTCTCGGTGGCGGCAATTTCGCCTCCAGCATGACCAACATCTCGTTCTTCTTCCCCGACCGCATGAAGGGCTGGGCGCTCGGCCTCAACGCGGCCGGCGGCAATATCGGCGTTTCCAGCGTGCAGCTCCTCACTCCCGTCCTGATGACGCTCGCCGTCTTCAACCTGTTCCAGGCAACGCCCGTCGACGGCGTCTTCCTGCAGAATGCCGGTCTGATGTGGGTGCTGCCGATCGCGATCGCGGTGTTCGGCGCGGTGTTCTTCATGAACAATCTCGCCACGGCAAGATCGTCGGTGAAGAACCAGCTTGCGATCGTCAAGCGCAGGCATACCTGGATCATGGCGTATCTCTATGTCGGCACGTTCGGATCCTTCATCGGCTACTCCGCGGCGTTCCCGCTTCTGATCAAGACCCAATTCCCGGCAGTGACGATCTCGATCGCCTTCCTGGGCCCGCTGGTCGGCTCGCTGTCGCGCCCGCTCGGCGGCTGGCTTGCCGATAAGATCGGCGGCTCCATCATCACCTTCTGGAATTTCATCGCGATGGCGGGCGCCACGGTCGGCGTGCTCTACTTCGTCGGGCATAAGGACTTCATCGGCTTCCTGTCGATGTTCCTGATCCTGTTCGTGACGACGGGCATCGGCAACGGCTCGACCTACCGCATGATCCCCTCGATCTTCCGCGAGGAGAACCTGTTCAAGGTGCGCGGCAAGGGGGACGCGGCGCGGGCGGTGGCCCTGAAGACGGCGAGCATCGAGAGCGGCGCGGCGGTCGGCTTCATCGGCGCGATCGGTGCCGTCGGCGGCTATCTGATCCCGAGCGGCTTCGGCAAGTCGATCGCCCTGACCGGCGGGCCGCAGCTCGCCCTCGCGATCTATCTTGCTTTCTACGCCTCCTGCCTGGCTCTGACCTGGTGGTTCTACCTGCGTCGCAGCCCGCAGCGTGAAGGCGCGCCAAGCCTCGCCGAAGCGCGGGTGTGAGCGTGACCACTTGGCACGAATGTCGCTTCTCCCCATACGCGGGGAGGAGTCCCTCTGATGACGTTTGACCCATGAACTTTTTCCGCAATGGCGCGGACGAAGGCAGACCGAAACAGACAGGAGAACATCATGACGCCAGAACAGGTCACCCTCATTCAGCAGAGCTTTTCCAAGGTTGCGCCGATATCGGAGCAGGCTGCGGTGCTGTTCTACGATCGTCTGTTCGAGGTGGCGCCGTCGGTACGCGCGATGTTTCCCGAGGACATGACCGAGCAGCGCAAGAAGCTGATGGGGATGCTCGCCGCCGTGGTCGGCGGTCTGTCGAACCTGAACTCGATTCTTCCCGCAGCCTCCGCGCTCGCCAAGCGCCACGTCGCCTACGGCGCCAAGGCCGAGCACTACCCCGTCGTCGGCGCCACCTTGCTGTGGACCCTGGAGAAGGGCCTCGGCGATGCCTGGACGCCCGAACTCGCCAAGGCCTGGACCGACGCATACGGCGTGCTGTCCGGCTACATGATTTCCGAGGCCTATGGCGCACAGCCGCAGGCCGCCGAATAGGAGATGCCTTGTGAGTGAACCGCTCGTCATCGTCGGTAACGGCATGGCGGCCGCGCGTCTGGTCGACGAGCTCGCGAAGACCGCGCTCGGCCGCTACGCCGTCGCCGTGATCGGCGAAGAGCCGCGGCTCGCTTACAACCGCGTGCTGCTCTCCTCCGTGCTGGCCGGCGAGACCGGCTCGCACGAGATCGAGCTCCGGCCCGCCGAGTGGTGGCGCCACCGCGGCGTCACGGTCCGCTATGGCTATCGCGTCACCGAGATCGACACCGGCCGCCGGGAGCTGAAGATCGAAGGCGAGGAGAGCATGGAATATTCCAAGCTCGTGCTCGCCACCGGCTCGACGCCGCTGCGGCTCAACGTGCCGGGCGCCGATCTTGCCGGCGTGCACACCTTCCGCGATACCCGCGACGTCGACCTGCTGCTCACTCTCGCGGCGGCGAAGAAGCGCGTCGTCGTGGTCGGCGGCGGCCTGCTTGGCCTTGAAGCGGCCTACGGTCTCGCCAAGGCCGGCGCGCCGGTGACGCTGCTGCATCTCATGGACCGGCTGATGGAGCGCCAGCTCGATGCACCCGCCGCCGATCTGCTGAAGACCTTGGTCGAACGCAAGGGCATCCGCATCCTGCTCAACGCCTCGACGGCCCGAATCCATGGCGATGGTCACGTCCAGGCGCTCGAGCTTGCCGACGGCAACCGGATCGAGGCCGACGCCGTGATCTTCGCTGCCGGCATCAAGCCCAACGTCTCGCTGGCGAAAGAAGCGGGAATTGCGGTCAATCGCGGCGTGGTGGTCAACGACGTCATGCAGACCTCTTCGTCCGACATCTTCGCGCTCGGCGAATGTGCCGAACATCGCGGCACCTGCTATGGCCTGGTCGAGCCGGCCTATGAGCAGGCGCGCGTGCTGGCGCGGCATCTTGCCGGCCGCCCGGCCGCCTATCAGGGCAGCGTGATCTCGACCAATCTGAAGGTCTCGGGCGTCAGCGTGTTCTCGGCCGGCGACTTCATGGGCGGGGAGGGCACGGAGAGTCTCGTGCTGTCGGACCGCAGGCGCGGCACCTACAAGAAGCTCGTGATCGCCGACGGCCGGCTCACAGGTGCCGTGCTGATCGGCGATACCGTCGATGCGCTCTGGTACCTCGAACTGATCCGCAATCGCGACAAGGTCGCGGCGATCCGCACCGACATGATGTTCGGCCGCGCGCTCGTGCAATCTTCGAAAGCTGCTTGATATGACGGCGATCGATCCAAGCCGTCGCACCACCAAGACGACGTGCCCCTATTGCGGCGTCGGCTGCGGTGTGCTGGCGACGCCCGACGGTAAAGGCGGCGCGGCGATCGCGGGCGATCCTGATCATCCCGCCAATTTTGGCCGGCTGTGCTCAAAGGGCTCCGCGCTCGGCGAGACCGTCGGGCTCGAAGGCCGGCTGCTCTACCCGATGATCCGTTGCAAGGGCGTGCTCGAACGCGTCGCCTGGAGCGATGCGCTCGATCATGTCGCCCATCGCATGCAGCACATCGTGGCGCGCGACGGCGCCGACGCGGTCGCCTTCTATCTCTCCGGCCAGCTCCTCACCGAGGATTATTACGTCGCCAACAAACTGATGAAAGGGTTTGTCGGCACGGCCAATGTCGACACCAATTCGCGACTCTGCATGTCCTCCTCGGTCGCGGGCCATCGGCGCGCTTTCGGGGCAGACACCGTGCCCGGCTGCTACGAGGATCTCGACCAGGCCGATCTGCTGGTCTTCGTCGGCTCCAACGCCGCCTGGTGCCATCCCGTGCTGTTCCAGCGCATGCTGAAGAACCGGCAGGAGCGAGGCGCGCGCATGATTGTGATCGACCCGCGTCGTACCGACACGGCCGGCGATGTCGATCTCTTCCTCGGCCTCAAGCCCGGCACCGACACGGCGCTGTTCTCCGGCCTCTTCGTTCATCTCGCCGACAATGGTGCGCTGGATCGGGACTACATCGCCTCCAACACGTCTGGATTCGACGACGCGCTGGTCCGTGCGCGCAACATCGCCGGCAGCGTCACTGCGACAGCGCTTGCCACGGGCCTGTCCGAGCAGGACGTTGCCACCTTCTTCAGGATGTTCCGTGACACCGAGAAGGTCGTCACGCTCTATTCGCAAGGGGTCAACCAGTCGGCGCAGGGTACCGACAAGGTCAACGCCATCCTGAACTGCCATCTTGCGACGGGGCGCATCGGCAGGCCCGGCGCCTCACCGTTATCGCTCACCGGCCAGCCCAATGCGATGGGCGGTCGCGAGGTCGGCGGCCTCGCCAATATGCTTGCCGCCCATATGGGTTTCACGCCGCCCGACATCGATCGCGTCAGGCGGTTCTGGAAGGCGCCGCGCATCGCCACCCATGAGGGGCTGAAGGCGGTGCAATTGTTCGAGGCCATCAACCGCGGCGAGGTCAAGGCACTCTGGGTGATGGGCACCAACCCGGCGGTGTCGCTGCCGGATGCCGACATGGTCCGAGAGGCCCTGAAGAAGCTCGAGTTGTTCGTGGTCTCCGAGAACGTGCTCTCCAATGACACGGTCGAGGCCGGTCCGCATGTGCTGCTGCCGGCGCTGGCCTGGGGCGAGAAGTCAGGCACGGTGACCAATTCCGAGCGGCGGATCTCGCGCCAGCGCTCGTTCCTGCCGGCGCCGGGGGAGGGGCGCCCGGATTGGTGGATCCTGAGCGAGACCGCAAGGCGCCTCGGCTTCCGCGACGGTTTCAACTACAAATCCGAGGCGGACATTTTCCGTGAGCATGCAGCGCTCTCCGCATTCGAGAACGGCGGCAGCCGTGATTTTGACATCGGCGCGCTGGCCTCGCTGTCGGATGAAGCGTTCGACGCGTTGAAGCCGGTGCAATGGCCGATGCGGGAAGGCGGGATGCCCGGCGAGCGCTTCTTTGCGCAAGGCGGCTTCTTCACCAATGACGGTAAGGGCCGCTTCGTCGCGCCGGAGATGCCGGCGCTGCGCGGCGAGACCGGCCCGTCGCGCCCTCTGAGGCTCAACACCGGACGCATTCGCGACCAGTGGCACACCATGACGCGCACCGGGCTCAGCCAGCGGCTGGGCGCGCATCTGCCCGAGCCGTTCGTGGAGATCCATCCTGATGACGCAAGCAAATACGGCATCGTCCACGACGGCTATGCGCGTATCACCACCGATTACGGCCAGTGCATCCTGAAGGCCGTCGTGAGCGAACGGCAGCAGCGCGGTACCCTGTTCGTGCCGATCCACTGGAGCGCGATGAACGCCTCGCACGGCCGCGTTGGCGCGCTGGTGCAGTCCTTCACCGATCCGTTCTCGGGCCAGCCGGAGGCAAAAGCGACGCCGGCCGCGATCGCTCCTTACGAATTCGTCTTCCGCGGCTTCGCGCTGTCACGAAAGCAGATCGACCTGCCGCAGAACCTGTTGTGGACCCGCGTAACGGTCGCCGGCGGCTTCGGTTATCTCTTCGCGGACAACGGCGATCTCTCGCGCTGGCCCACCTGGCTCGAGAACGTCGCGGGCGAAGACGTCGCCGAGTACCGTGACTTCGGCGGCGGGGTCTATCGCGCCGCCGCGTTCGCAGGCGACCGGATCGAGGCCTGCCTGTTCGTCGGACCCGCGCACGATGCGGGCGATTGGGAGGTGGTGAAGAGCGCATTCGCCGCCGACCAGGTGACCGACGAGCAGCGTCGTATGCTGCTGTCCGGCAAGTCGATAGAGGGCGCCGCTTCGACCGGCCCGATCGTCTGCGCCTGCTTCGGTGTCGGCCGCGGTACCATCTGCGACGCCATAGCCGGCGGCGCACGCACCGCCGCCGAGATCGGCGCCGAACTCAAGGCCGGCACCAATTGCGGCTCCTGCATCCCCGAGATGAAGCGATTGATCGCGACGACCAAAGCGGTATCTGCGAAGCAGGCCAGGGTCGCGGGGGGTGCGGGGTAAGCGGCACACTCCTCTGCCGACATCACCCGCGCCGGCTATCGCCATCATCCAGAGGCACAGGAGAGGAGGCCTCGATGGCGACGGCCCCTCTCATCGGGGTCGTGCCTCCTTCGAGGCTCTGCGCGACCCGTCAGCATCGCAACGCCTCGCACCTCAGGATGGCGGGCGCTCATCGTTGCCGTCAT
The DNA here is from genome assembly GCF_054602315.1 of Bradyrhizobium cedriense. Classification (NCBI taxonomy): domain Bacteria; kingdom Pseudomonadati; phylum Pseudomonadota; class Alphaproteobacteria; order Hyphomicrobiales; family Nitrobacteraceae; genus Bradyrhizobium; species Bradyrhizobium cedriense. The sequence continues at coordinate 1,136,473 of NZ_JBTSWB010000002.1, forward strand.
GCCCGATCCCAAACCCAGACATTCCCTCTGCCACAATCGAGGCCATTGTGCCCTATGTTATCGCGCGTGTATGCGCGATCGGCGAACTGATCGCGCGCATCGAGTCGGGCGGGACGAACTGCATCGACGTCGCGATCGGTGGCGAAAACAAGGATCGTCTCTATATCACGGAGCGCGCGACCGCCAGCGTGCCGGTCGCTGACAACAACGGATTGAATGCGTGAACCTGATGGCGGTTGTCTAAAGGAACAGGAATAGCGGAGCGCACATGAACACAAAACCATTCGGCAAGACCGGGGCCAACGTCTCCGTCGTCGGGCAGGGCACCTGGTATCTCGACAATGGCGACCGCAAGCGCGCGATCGCGGCGCTTCAGCGGGGGCTCGATCTCGGCATGACCCATATCGACACCGCCGAAATGTATGGCGATGCCGAGCTCGTCATCGCGGATGCGATCGCGAGCCGGCGCGACGAGGTGTTCCTCGTTTCGAAAGTGCTGCCCAGCAACGCCTCGCGCCGCGGAACCATCACCGCTTGCGAGCGCTCGCTGAAGCGGCTCAAGACCGACCGGCTCGACTGCTATCTCTTGCACTGGCGCGGCTCCTATCCACTGGAGGACACCGTTGCTGCGTTCGAGGAACTGGTGAAATCAGGCAAGATCAAGTCCTGGGGCGTCTCCAATTTCGACGCGGATGATCTCGACGAGATTCTCGAGGTCGCCGGCGAAGACCGGATCGCGTGCAACCAGGTGCTCTATCATCTCAAGGAGCGCGCGATCGAGCATGCCGTGATCCCGTGGTGCGAGCGGCACGGCGTCGCCGTCGTTGCCTACTCGCCGTTCGGTCATGATGATTTCCCCGCAAGCAGCAGCAAGGGCGGCGCCGTGCTGGCCCGTATCGCGGAGGCGCGTCGTGCGACACCGCGTCAGGTCGCGCTGAGCTTCCTCACCCGTGCGATTACGGTGTTCGCGATCCCGAAGGCCTCGTCCGCGGAACACGCCGCCGAGAATGCGGAAGCCGGCGATCTCGTGCTGACGAAAGATGAAATTGCTGCGCTGGAGGCCGCGTTTCCGCGCGGGCCGAAGCCGCGCGGCCTGCCCATGCTGTAGTGCACAACGGGCAACATTAACGGAGCATTGACGCGCGCGGCGGCCCGCGCATATCGGCCTCCTGTTTTCGGAAGTTGTGAACGCGGCGCAATTGTCGTTTCGTTCGGGCGTTCTCGATTCGCATTTGCCCGGGTTCCAGCCGTGACACCGCCGCCCGCCGCAGCCGCAAGGCTCGACAGTATTCCCATGCCCGCGCCGGAGAAGAAGCAGGAGGCTCGCCGCGCGCCTGCGCGCGTCGATCATCCTTTCAGAGGGATCGCACTGATCCTGCTCTCGACGGTGTTCCTCGGCTGCTCCGACGTCACCGCGAAATATCTGTCGACCAGTCTGCCTTCGATCGAGATCACCTGGATCCGTTTCCTCACCTTCACGCTGTTGTTCACGCCGGTGATGCTGCCTGCCTCACCGCTTTATGCGATGCGCACGAAGCGTCCCGGCCTTCACGTGATGCGCGGCGCGGCGCTGCTTGGCTCCTCGCTGTTCTTCATCACGGGTCTCGGCTTCCTGCCGATCGCGGAGGCATCCGCCACCGGCTTCGTTGCGCCGCTGTTCGTCACGGCGCTCTCGATCGTCTTCCTCGGCGAGAAGGTCGGCATGCGCCGCTGGCTCGCGACCGCGTTCGGCCTCATCGGCGTGCTGATCATCCTGCGTCCGGGCACCAGCGCGTTTCACCCCGCCGCATTTTTTCCGTTGGTCTCGGCGGCATGCTGGGCCGGCACGCTGATCCTCACGCGCATGATGAGCGGGCGGGAAGCTGTCGTCACCACCATGGCCTATTCCTCGCTGACGGGCCTTGCGATCCTGACCGCGCTGGTGCCGTTCGTCTGGGTCACGCCATCATGGGCCGCGCTCGCGCTCGGCATCTTCATCGGCGTCGCCTCGACCGCAGGCCAGTGGATCGTCGTACTCGCCTATCGCTACGGCGACGCGTCGGTGCTGGCACCGTTCTCCTACACGCAGCTGCTCTGGGTCAGCATCCTCGGCTTCTTCATCTTCGGCGAGGTGCCCGACGTCTTCACCATCACCGGCGCGGCGTTCATCGTCGCCAGCGGCCTCTACATCGCCCATCGCGAGCGAGTACGTCGCGCCCAGCTCCTGGTGCTGGAAGAGCGCTCCCCGAACGCCTGACGCAATCCGCGACCGACGTGCTTGCGGCGCTGCCGCCTGAGGCGTCGCCATACTGCAACACCTTGTTTACCATAAACCTATAGAAACAGTCCGCAACACCTGGAGATAACCGGAAATACCATCCGCCTTCCGGCAAGTGGCGCTGTTCCCGAGCGCGAACGATCGCAATGGGCGGCGCAGGTTGTTCGACGGGTTGACTTCGTGGGAATTTCGGGACTGCCAGGCTTGGGTTGGAAGACGTGGCACGGCGGTCCCGTGCTGTTGTCCGGGGTCACAGCCCTCGTCGTAGCGACAGGCGCTGCCGGCGTCCGCGCCGCAAATTACGATGTCACCGACTCGGCCACCTTCGCGACGGCGATCGCGAGTGCCGGCAATGGCGACACCATCACGCTCCGCAATAGCTTCACGCGGCTCCGTGCTTCAGGTCGACGGATCGATTGCATCCTCCGCGATCACGACCGTCCAGAGCGGCGGTGTACTCGCCGGCATCGGCACGGTCGGCCATACCGTGGTCGAGAGCTCCGGCATTCTCATGCCCGGAAGCGGAGCGGCCGGCACCTTCACGACCGTGTCGGGAAATCTGTCCTTCCAGTCCGGCGCGCTGTACATCGCCCAGCTCAGGCCCGGAGCGGCGTCCTATGCGTACGTGACGGGAGCTGCCGCGCTCGACGGCGACGCCGGCATTTCCCTGGCGGCGAACGCGACGGTCTCGAAGCAGCAGCTCATTCTGACCGCCGTCGGCGGCGTCAGCGGCACGTTCAGCGGCGTGTTGAGGAACGGGCTTTCCGGCAATCTCACGCCCAGTATCAGCTACGATGCCAACCACGCCTATCTGAACGTCGCGCTGGACTTCGGCAATCCCGCCAAACTCACTGTCAACGAGCACAATGTTGCGACCACGCTGACCAACGCCTTCAACGCCGGAGCCAGCCTTCCGGTCGCGCTCGCGTCGCTGTCGCCGGCCGGCCTCGCGCAGGTGTCGGGTGAGACCGCGACGGGCTCGCAGCAGGCAACGTTCGAGGCGATGAGTTTCTTTCTCTCCGCGCTGACCGATCCGTTTCAGCCGGGTCGCAGCGACGCAGGTGGAGCTGCACAGACCTCGCAATTCGCCGATGAGCTCTTTTTGGCAAATGCCTATATGCCGCAGCGTTCGAGCGCTGGTCGCGACGCGTTCGCCGGACTGGTCAAAGCGCCTGTCGCAAATGATTTCGCGCAACGCTGGAGCGTGTGGGGCGCGGCCTATGGTGGCGGCAGCAACACCGATGGCAACGCGGTGCTGGGGTCGAACGCAGCGACGGTCCGGACCTTCGGCGTCGTCGCCGGCGCCGACTACCGCCTCTCGCCGGCAACGCGCATCGGCTTCGCGCTGGCGGGCGGCGGCAACAGTTTCGGCGTCGCGGGTTTCGGCAGCGGGAGCTCCGACCTGTTCCAGGCCGGCGTCGTGCTGCGGCATGATGCAGCACGCGCCTATCTCACGGCAGCGGCCGCCTATGGCTGGCAGGATGTCACGACCGATCGCACCGTCACCGCGGCCGGGATCGAGCGGCTGCGCGCCACTTTCAGCGCAAATGCGTTCTCCGGCCGGTTCGAAACCGGCTACCGCTTTGCGCTGCCCGGCCTGACCGTCACGCCGTACGGGGCGGCACAGGCGACGCTCTACAGCCTGCCCGCCTATGCCGAGCAGGTGCTGTCGGGCACCGGCGTTGCGGCGCTCACCTACGGCGCCAAAGACGTCACGGCGACCCGCACCGAGATCGGTGTCCGGACCGACAAATTGTTCGCACTCGCCAGCGGGCTGTTGTCGCTGCGCGGCCGAGTGGCGTGGGCCCACGACTTCAACACCGATCGCAGCGTCACGGCCGTGTTCCAGACATTGCCCGGCGCGTCCTTCGTGGTCAGCGGTGCGGCGCAGGCCGGCGAGTCCGCGTTGACGTCGGCCTCGGCGGAAATGAACTGGATGAACGGATGGTCCACGGCAGTGACCTTCGAGGGGCAGTTCTCGGACCTGACGAAGTCCTATGCCGGCAAGGGTCTGTTGCGCTACGCTTGGTAGCATCACGTGACGACCCACAAGAACAATCCCGAGGAAACTCCCGATGCGCGCCGCGATTTTCAGGAACGGAGAGATCATCGTCGACACCATGGCGGACCCGAAGCCGGGTCACGGCCAGGTGCTGGTGAAGACGCTCGCCTGCGGCATCTGCGGCTCCGACCTGCACGCGCGTCAGCACGCCCATCGCATGGTGGAGATGGCGCGGAAGGTCGGGCGCAAGCCGATGGACCTCAGCCGCGACGTCGTGTTCGGCCACGAGTTCTGCTGCGAGATCGTCGACTACGGTCCCGGTGCCGAACGCAAGCTCAAGCCCGGCACCCGCGTCTGCTCGCTGCCGGCGCTGCTGACCCCGCAGGGCATCGAGGGCATCGGCTATTCCAACGACAATGCCGGCGGTTATGCCGAAGCGATGCTGCTGAGCGAGGCGCTGCTGCTTGAAGTGCCCAATGGTCTTGCGCCGGAGCACGCCGCGCTCACTGAACCGCTGGCGGTCGGCGTCCACGCCGTCGCGAAAGCCAATATAATCGGAGGCGAGGTGCCGCTCGTGATCGGCTGCGGTCCGGTCGGTCTCGCGGTGATCGCCGCGCTGAAGCTGAGGGGCCTGCATCCGATCGTCGCCGCCGACTATTCGCCGGCCCGGCGCGCGCTCGCGGCGAAGCTGGGCGCGGACGTCGTAGTCGATCCCCGGGTCTCGCAGCCCTATGCAACCTGGGCCGAGCACGCGCAGATGTCGGAGGCGGAGAAGGCAGCACGTCCGCCGTTCCGGGCCATGCTGCCGGCGCTGAAGCCGGCGATCATCTTCGAATGCGTCGGCGTGCCCGGCCTGCTGCAGCAGGTGTTCGAAGGCGCGCCGCGGGACGCGCGCATCGTCGTGGTCGGCGTCTGCATGGAAACCGACAAAAGCGAGCCGATGCTCGGCATCATGAAGGAGCTCAATGTCCAGTACGTGCTCGGCTACACGCCGGACGAATTCGCAAGCTCGCTGCGGCTGATCGCGGAAGGTCAGGTGGATGCGGCTGCAATGGTGACCGCCGAGGTCGGAATCGACGGAGTAGCCAAGGCGTTCGCCGATCTCGCCAATCCCGAGATGCACACCAAGATCATCGTGCAGCCATGGCGGTAGGAGTGTCGTAGTCTTGTAGGGTGGCCAAGGGCGCTCCTGCGCCGTGCCCACCTTCAGACGCCGTGCTGTCATGGTGGGCACGCTAGGCTTTGCCCACCTTACGAGACTTCGTCAATATTTCGCCGGCACGTACATCTCCGGCGGGACCGGGCCCCGCTGATAGTCGGGGTTGCGCACGCGCGCCGGCAGCATCACCGGAGCCCGCGCGACCTCCTGGTACGGGATCTGAGTCAGTAGATGCGCGATGCAGTTGAGCCGGGCGCGCTTCTTGTCCACGGCATCGACGATCCACCATGGGCTGTCCGGCAGATGCGTGTGCTCCAGCATCGTCTCCTTGGCCTTGGTGTACGCCTCCCAGCGACTGCGGGACTCGACGTCCATCGGGCTCAGCTTCCACTGCTTCAAGGGATCCTTGATGCGCATGGTGAAGCGGAACTGCTGCTCGTCGTCGGTGATCGAGAACCAGTACTTGACCAGGATGATGCCGGAGCGGATCAGCATGCGCTCGAATTCCGGCACTGACTTGAAGAACTCCTGATATTCGTCCTCCGAGCAGAAGCCCATCACGCGCTCGACGCCGGCGCGATTGTACCAGCTACGGTCGAACAGCACGATCTCGCCGCCGGCCGGCAGGTGCGCGACGTAGCGCTGGAAATACCATTGCGTGCGCTCGCGCTCGTTCGGCGCCGGAAGCGCCGCGACGCGGCAGATGCGGGGATTGAGCCGCTGGGTGATGCGCTTGATCACGCCGCCCTTGCCGGCGGAGTCGCGGCCCTCGAACAGCACCACGACCTTCTTCTTCTCGCTCTGCACCCAGTCCTGGAGCTTGACGAGCTCGCCCTGGAGGCGAAGCAGTTCCCGGAAATAGAGCCTGCGATCGACCGTCGGTTTCAGCGTTCCGGCCTCGTCAAGGAGCTCGTCGAGACGGGTATCATCCAGCTCCATCTCCAGTTCCTCGTCGAGATCGTCGGCCATTTCCTGGATGATGCGCTCGCGCTTGGAGATCCGGGATTTTTGATCGGATGCGGTCATGGGTCCTTCTCTCGGCTCGGATACCAGTCACAACGACCATCGGCGGGGTTTGTTGCGTCCATGTGACATGCGATCCCGCTGAAGCAGGTCACACCGGCAGCGCGATCGAATACTTCACCTGGCTGAGCGCAAAGCTCGACTCGATGGAGGCGATGCCGTCGAGCCGGGTCAGCTTGGTCTTCAGGAACGTCTCATAGGAGGCGAGGTCGGCGGCGACGACGCGGAGCAGATAGTCGCGATTTCCGGTCATCAGATAGCATTCCAGCACCTCGTCCCATTTCGAGATCGCGCGGGCAAAGCGGTTGAGGTCCTCTTCCTTCTGCCGCGCCAGCTTGATCGAGATGAAGACGCTGACATGCAGGCCGAGCGCCTTCTGGTCCACGGTCGCGATATAGCGCGAGATCACGCCGCGCTCCTCCAGCAGCTTGACCCGGCGATGGCAGGGTGAGACCGAGAGCCCGACCTTGTCGGCGAGCTCCTGCATGGTCATCCGGCTGTCGTTCTGAAGGTGGCTGAGGATTTTTCGGTCGATGGCGTCGAGCTCTGGCATTGGGATGGAACCTGGGTCAGAAGGCATCTGATTGGTAAAATATCCCAATCTCGGCCGGTACGGCGCGAAAAATTGAGAAGTTTGGCGGGGCCCGCAGGCGTATGATCGATGCTTATTTCCCGGAGCATCGCCATGCCCGTTGACCCCGCTCGCCTCGACACCCTGACCGCGCTCGCCCGCAAGGCGCTGTGGCTGTCGTCCTGGACCATCCACCACGCCAACCACATCCGCAACAATGCGGACGGCCTCAAGGTCGGCGGCCACCAGGCGTCCTCCGCCTCGCTCGCGACCATCATGTCCGCGCTGTACTTCCACGTGCTGCGCCCCGAGGATCGCGTTGCGGTGAAGCCGCATGCGAGCCCGGTCTTCCATGCCATCCAGTATCTGTTCGGCCGCCAGACCCGCGAGAAGCTGGAGAACTTTCGCGGCTTCAAGGGCGCGCAGTCCTATCCCTCGCGCACCAAGGACGTCGACGACGTCGATTTCTCCACCGGCTCGGTCGGCCTCGGCGTCGCGCAGACGCTGTTCTCGTCGCTGGTGCAGGACTACGTCAAGGCGCATGGCTGGATGAAGGAGCGCCGCGAAGGGCGGATGATTGCGCTCGTCGGCGACGCCGAGATGGACGAGGGCAACATCTTCGAGGCTCTGGCAGAGGGTTGGAAGCACGGCCTGCGCAACACCTGGTGGGTGGTCGACTACAACAGGCAGTCGCTCGACGCGGTCGTCCGCGAGGGCCTCTGGGAAAAGTTCGAGACCATGTTCCGCAATTTTGGCTGGGACGTGGTGATCGTGAAATACGGCCGCCTGATGCGCGAAGCCTTTGCCGAGCCCGGCGGCGAGGCGCTCAAGCGCTGGATCGACAACTGTCCGAACGCGCTCTATGCCGCGCTGTGCTTCCAGGGCGGCGCGGCCTTCCGCAAGCACCTGCACGACGAGATCGGCGACCAGGGCCCGATCACCAAGCTGATCGACAGGCGCAGCGACGAGGAGCTGCTCGCACTGATGTCGAACCTCGGCGGCCACGACATGGCAAGCATGCTCGAGGCGTTCGACTCCATCGATCATGATCGCCCGGTCTGCTTCATTGCCTATACCATCAAGGGCGTCGGCCTGCCGTTCCAGGGCCACAAGGACAACCACGCCGGCCTGATGACCGTCGCGCAGATGGAGAAGTACCGCGACAGCCAGAACATCCGGCCCGGACACGAATGGGACAAGTTCGAGGGACTGTCGCAGGATGCGGCCGAACTCGAAGCTTTCCTCGCGCGGGTGCCGTTCAACCAGGACGGCCGCCGGCTGACGGCTCCCGTCGTCGAGGTGCCCCAGCAGCTCGCCTTCAAGCCGTCGCCGCAGATGTCGACCCAGCAGGGCTTTGGCCTCGTGCTCAACGAGATCGCACGCAGCGACAGCGAGCTGGCAAAGCGCATCGTGACGACCTCGCCCGACGTCACCGTCTCGACCAATCTCGGCCCCTGGGTCAACCGCCGCGGGCTGTTCGCGCGCGCCGAGAAGGCGGACTTATTCCGCAGCGAGAAAATTCCGTCGACCTACAACTGGGACGCCTCGCCGAAGGGCCAGCATCTCGAACTTGGCATTGCCGAGATGAACCTGTTCATCATGCTCTCCGCGCTCGGCCTGTCGCACCAGATCAACGGCGAGCGGCTGCTGCCGGTCGGCACGCTCTACGATCCGTTCATCGAGCGCGGCCTCGATGCGCTGAACTATGCCTGCTACCAGGATGCCCGGTTCATGGTGGCGGCGACGCCGTCCGGCATCACGCTCGCGCCGGAGGGCGGCGCGCACCAGTCGATCGCGACGCCGCTGATCGGCATGGCGCAGGATGGGCTCGCCTCGTTCGAGCCGGCCTTCGTCGACGAGCTCGCCGTGATCATGGCGTTCGGCTTTGACCACATGCAACGCGATCCCGGCGAGGGGGGCTCGGTCTATTTGCGGCTCTCCACGCGCAACATCGAGCAGGCGCAGCGCATCATGACGCCGGAGCTGAGGCAGGGCATTACCGACGGCGCCTATTGGCTGCGCAAGCCGGGTCCGAATGCCGAAGCCGTGATCGCCTATACCGGCGCGGTTGCGCCGGAAGCGATCGAGGCCACAGGCTTCATCGGCGAGAGCCGCCGCGACGTCGGCCTGCTCGCGATCACCTCGGCGGATCGCCTGCATGCGGGGTGGACCGCCGCGCGAAGATTGCGGCGCGACCGTCGCGGCGTGCAGCATCTCAGCCATATCGAAAAACTGCTGGCGCCGCTGCCGCGCGACTGCGGCATCGTGACCGTGATCGACGGTCATCCCTCCGCGCTCGGCTGGCTCGGCAGCGTCCGCGGCAACCGCGTCGAGGCGCTGGGCGTCGAGCAGTTCGGCCAGACCGGCAGCATCGCGGACCTTTATCGGCATTACGGCATCGATGCCAACGCCATCATCGATGCGGCCGAAAGCCTCACCACCGGCGCGCCGGTGCTGCACCGGAAGATGGCGGTGTAGTTGAGGTAACTACGCGCGAACCGCGAGCCATATCGAGTCGAGATTCCGGGTTCGGCCCTTTGAGCCGGCCCGGAATGACATCCGGGAGAGCCTTGCCTCGGTCCCGCCATCGGCTCATATAACCTCCGTCCGCCGCAACGCTGGCCCCGCATATGGCGGGTTCAACTGCCGGCGCTTTCGTGCAAGGATGCCTGCCGAAACGCCCCCCTCCAAGCCCCAAGAAGAGGTTACCGATGGTCAATCGCATGCAATTCTACATCGACGGCGCCTGGGTCGATCCCGCCGTCAAGAAGTCCACCGCCGTGGTCAATCCGGCGACGGAAGAGGCGATGTACGAGGTTGCGCTGGGCTCCAAGGCCGACGTGGACAAGGCGGTCGCCGCCGCCAAGCGCGCCTTTGCCACCTTCTCCCAGACCAGCCGCGACGAGCGCGTCGCGCTGCTCACCAAGGTCATCGAGATCTACAAGGGCCGCCTCAAGGAGATCGGCGCTGCCGTCTCCGACGAGATGGGCGCGCCGCTGCCGATGGCGGAAAAGCTCCAGGCCGGCGCCGGCCTCGGCCATCTCATGACGACGCTCGACGTGCTCAAGAACTATCATTTCGAGGAGCCGGTCGGCACCGCCGTGGTGCTGCGCGAGCCGATCGGCGTGGTCGGCATGATCACGCCCTGGAACTGGCCGCTCAATCAGATCGCCTGCAAGGTTGCGCCGGCGCTGGCCGCCGGCTGCACCATGATCCTGAAGCCGTCTGAGTTCACGCCCACGTCCGCACTGATCTTCGCCGAGATTCTCCATGAAGCCGGCGTGCCCAAGGGCGTGTTCAACCTCGTCAACGGCCTCGGCCCCGAGGTCGGCGCCGCCATGAGCGAGCACCCCGACATCGACATGATCTCGTTCACCGGCTCAACCCGCGCCGGCATCGATGTGGCCAAGCGCGCAGCGCCCACCGTCAAACGCGTCAGCCAGGAGCTCGGCGGCAAGTCGCCGAACGTCATCCTCGAAGGCGCCGACCTCACGAAGGCGGTGACCGGCGGCGTGATGCACATGTTCAACAACTCCGGCCAGTCCTGCAACGCACCCTCGCGCATGATCGTGCCGCTGTCGAAGATGAAGGACGTCGCCGCGATCGCGAAGGCCGTCGCCGACAAGACCAAGGCCGGCGATCCCCGCGCCGAAGGCACCACCATCGGCCCGGTCGTCAACCGCGGCCAGTGGGACAAGATCCAGGGCCTGATCAAGAAGGGCATCGACGAGGGCGCAACGCTCGTCGCCGGCGGCCCGGGCCTGCCCGAAGGCGTCAACAAGGGTTTCTATGTCCGCCCGACCATCTTCGCCGACGTCACGCCCGACATGACCATCGCGCGCGAGGAAATCTTCGGACCGGTGCTCACCATCATCGGCGCCAAGGACGAGGCCGACGCTGTCAAGATCGCCAACGACACGCCCTATGGTCTCGCGGGCTATGTCTATGGTCCCTCGGTCGAGGACGCCAAGCGTGTCGGTCGCCAGATCCGCGCCGGCAACGTCAACCTCCAGGGCCAGCCCAACGACCGTACCGCGCCGTTCGGCGGCTACAAGCAGTCCGGCAACGGCCGCGAATGGGGCAAGTTCGGCCTCGAGGACTTCCTCGAAGTGAAGGCCGTCGCCGGCTTCAACGCGGCGTAAGCATCATCGCGTGAACGACCATGACGCCGGAGCGGGCAACCGCTCCGGCGTTTTGCTTTGTCGTCATTGCGAGCGAAGCGAAGCAATCCAGAAATCCGACCGCGGAGACAGTCTGGATTGCTTCGTCGCAAGAGCTCCTCGCAATGATGTTGTGGACGGCCCCACCTGAACGGCATCAAGTGCCAAAACGTGGTCGCCGGAGCGCCACAAAGAGGGAGGCCGTCCATGGCGAAGTTTATCAGAGCGGCGATTGATCTGGGCAAGAA